>NZ_KQ758602.1 GCF_001457025.1 Pseudarthrobacter enclensis
TCGATGGCCGCCGCGGGCCTGGCCGAGGTCATGGGCGGCACCCCCGCCCAGGTGGAAAACGCCGCCGAAATCGCGATGGAACACAACCTGGGCCTGACCTGCGACCCGATCGGCGGGCTGGTCCAGGTCCCGTGCATCGAACGGAACGCGATCGCCGCCGCGAAAGCGATCAACGCCGCCAAAATGGCGCTCTGGGGCGACGGAACCCACCGCGTCTCCCTCGACGAAGTCATCATCACCATGCGCGAAACCGGCAAAGACATGAGCGACAAATACAAAGAAACCGCCATGGGCGGCCTCGCCGTCAACGTCGTCGAATGCTGAACCCCAACAAAGGAAACAACACCATGACATTGGCACCTGAAGGCCGGAAGCTGCTGCGGATCGAGCAGCGCAACGCGGCGGTCCCGGTGGAACGCAAGCCGGAATGGATCAAGGCCAAGGTCCAGATGGGCCCCGAGTTCGTCGGGCTCAAGAACCTGGTCAAAAAAGAAGGCCTGCACACCGTCTGCGAAGAAGCCGGCTGCCCCAACATCTTCGAATGCTGGGAAGACAAGGAAGCGACCTTCCTCATCGGCGGCTCCGAATGCACCCGCCGCTGCGACTTCTGCCAGATCGACACCGGCAAACCCTCACCCCTGGACCGGTTCGAACCCACCAAAGTGGCCCGCTCCGTCCAATCCATGAACCTGCGCTACGCCACCGTCACCGGCGTCGCCCGCGACGACCTCGAAGACGAAGGCGTCTGGCTCTACGCCGAAACCGTCCGTAAGATCCACGAACTGAACCCCGGCACAGGCGTCGAACTCCTCATCCCCGACTTCTCCGGCAACCCCGACCACATCAACGCGATCTGCGACTCAAAACCCGAAGTCTTCGCCCACAACGTCGAAACCGTCCCCCGGATCTTCAAGCGCATCCGCCCCGCGTTCCGCTACGAACGCTCCCTCGACGTCATCACCCAGGGCCGCAACCACGGGATGGTCACCAAATCCAACCTGATCCTGGGCATGGGCGAAACCCGCGAAGAAATCAGCGAAGCCCTGGCCGACCTCCACACCGCAGGCTGCGACCTGATCACCATCACCCAATACCTGCGCCCCTCCGAACGGCACCTGCCCGTGGACCGCTGGGTCAAACCCCAGGAATTCCTCGACCTGCAGCACGAAGCCGAAGACATCGGCTTCCTCGGCGTCATGTCCGGCCCCCTGGTCCGCTCCTCCTACCGCGCCGGCCGCCTCTGGGCCACCGCCATGCGCAAAAAAGGCCGCGACATCCCCGCCAACCTCGCCCACATCGCCGACGGCATCCAGGACTCCGGCACCACCCGCCAGGAAGCAGCCACCCTCCTGGCGGGCTAGTCCTGCCAGCATGACAAGATTTGCCTGCCTGATGCCGGATCGGGGGCGGCATCAGGCAGGTGCCCGGCGGGCCAGGTGTCAGCCGCCGGGCTTAAACTGGGGCTTATGCCCGCCCCCAAAGCCTTGCGCCCCTTTGCCCACCGTGAATACCGGGTACTGATCGCGGCGCTGGCCATCTCCATCTTCGGTTCCGGCATGTGGGCCGTCGCCATGGTCTACCAGGTGATTCACCTCGGCGGCGGCCCCCTGGAACTTTCCCTGGTGGCAGCCGCCGGCAGCGTAGGCCTGGTGGCGTTCGTCCTGGCCGGCGGCATCGCGGCTGACCGCATCCCCCAGCGGCGCTTGATCATCGCCGTCGAAGGCGCCAACCTTGCTGTGATCGCTGCCATCAGCGGCCTGGCCATGGCCTGCGCGTTGCAACTCTGGCACGTGGCCGCCGGCGCCTTCGTCCTGGGTGTGGGTGCGGCCTTCTTCTTCCCGGCCTACTCCGCCATCCTGCCGCGGATCCTTCCGGCCGAGGACCTGCTGGCAGCCAACGGCATGGAAGGGACCATGCGCCCCGTGCTGCAGCAGGCCGCCGGTCCTGCGGTGGCCGGCATCCTGGTGGCCGCCCTCTCGCCGTCGTACGCAGTTGCCGGCGTTGCCGCCTGCCACCTGCTGGCGTTCGCCGTGCTGAACTTCCTGGGCCGGCATGCGCTGGCTTCAGCCCCCGGGAGCCGGTCCGGGTCCAGGCCGTCCTTCCTGCAGGACCTTCGCGAAGGCGTCAGCTACACGGTCAAGACTCCGTGGCTGCTCTGGACCCTGATCTGGGCCTGCATCTCAGTGCTGTTCCTGATCGGCCCCATCGAAGTCCTGCTCCCGTTCCTGGTCCGCGACCAGCTGGGCGGGGACTCCAGCATGTTCGGTTTCCTGCTGGCCGTCATGGGCGTGGGTGCCGCCGCCGGGTCCCTGGTGACCGCATCGCTGCGCCTTCCCCGCCGGTACCTGACTGTCATGATGGTGTCCTGGGGCGTGGGCAGCCTGCCGCTTGCCGCCGTCGGACTCATGCACAATTTCTGGGCCATCGCGGCGGCCTTGTTCGTCTGGGGCGCCACCGGAAGCGTAGGAATGGTCATCTGGGGCACGCTGCTGCAGCGCAGGGTGCCTTCCCACCTGCTGGGCCGCATCTCCAGCCTGGATTTCTTCGTGTCGCTGGCGTTGATGCCGGTCTCCATGGCGCTGGCAGGGCCGGTGGCCGAGGTGCTTCCCATCTGGCTGATTTTCCTGGTGGCCGGGCTGGTGTGCCCCGTCATGGCAATCATCGCGTCCGCGGCCGCACGCATGCCCGACGACGAACTGGCGCATCCCCTGGATCCGGCCCAGGAACCCACCGCCGCCTGAACCGGCCGGCCGGAACAGCCACTGTCACGGCCGGCCACTCAATGCGGGTTCAGCCGTTGGGGCGGACCACCGGGATGCTGGCCGTCGGGAGCCCGCTCGGGAAGACCGTGGGCTCGGGTTCCGTCACTGCTTCCAGTGGCACCTTGACGGGCTCGGCACCTACGGTCAGCACCTGGCCGCGCACGTCCACGTCGAGCGGTTCGCCGTCCTGCACGGTGAGCGTGATGGCGCCGGACACCAGTTGCACCAGCAGCAGCCGGCCGCGAAGCTTCAGGTGGAAGGCCAGCCCGTCCCACTCCCGCGGCAGCCGGGGATCGAAGTAGGGCACGGCGCCCTGGTCGCGCAGGCCTGCGAAGCCGCACACCAGCGAACTCCATACGCCGCCCGTGGACGCGATATGTACACCGTCGATCGTGTTGCCGTGGGTGTCGTCAAGGTCGATGAAGGCGGCATTGGTGAAGTGGCGCAGCGCCTCCCGGGAGTAGCCCACCTCGGCAGCCATGATGCCCTGCACGCAGGCGGACAATGTGGAGTCCCCCGTGGTGATGGGATCGTAGAAGTCGAAGGCACGCTGTTTCTGCTCCGCGGTGAAATCCTGCCACTGCAGGAACATCGCCAGCACCGTGTCCGCCTGCTTCAGGACCTGGTGGCGGTAGATGACCAGCGGGTGGAAGTGCAGCAGCAGCGGGTACTTGGACCGGGGCGTGGTCCAGTCCCACGGCTCCAGGGTCATGAAGTCGTTGTCCTGGGAGTGCACCTGCATCCGGTCATCGAACGGCAGCTGCACCCGGTCCGCCGCCGCCTGCCACAGCTGGCGTTCCTCCTGGCTGACGCCGGGGTGGTCCAGCGCTGCGGCGGCGCGCAGGTTAAACCGGGCCATGACGTTGGTGTACAGGTTGTCGTTGACCACGGCGGTGTACTCGTCCGGGCCGGTGACGCCGTGGATATGGAACAGGCCGTCCTTGCCGAAGAAGCCAAGGGACACCCACATCCGGGCGGTTTCCATCAGCAGCTCGGCGCCCATGCCCTCGCTGAAGGCGGTGTCGCCCGTGGCCCACACGTAGCGGTTGGCGGCGAAAGCGATGGCCGCGGCGATATGGAACTGGGCTGTTCCGGCGGCGTAGTACGCACTGGCTTCCAGCCCGTTGATGGTCCGCCAGGGGAACAGTGCACCGTCAACGCTGAGTTCCTTGGCCCGGATCTTGGCTTCGGGCAGCATGGCGTGGCGGAATTCCAGGACCTGCCGGGCACCTTCCGGGTTGGTGTACGTCAGGTACGGCAGCAGGTACACCTCCTGGTCCCAGAAGTAGTGGCCCTCGTAGCCGGACCCGGTGACCCCCTTGGCGGGGATGCCGGCGACGTCGGCGCGGGCGGTGGCCATGGCGAGCTGGAACAGGTTCCACCGGATGGCCTGTTGCAGGCCGGGGTCGCCGCCGTCCACCACGATGTCCGAGGTTGCCCAGTAGGCGCGGAAATGCACCTCGCTTTCGGCGAAGATCTCCGCCACGGAGCGCAGCCCGGCCTCGGCAACGGCTGCGGCGTCGGTGCCGTCGTCGAGCACTGCCCGGCCGGCGGCGTAGCTGGCGCTCTTCTCCAGGCGGAACGGTTGGTCCGGGCTCACGGCCAGGACGTAGCGGACACTGCTGTCGTCCTGGTCCACCAGGGTTTCAAAGGGCTGCACCCCGGCGGAGGTCCAGTGGTCCACGGCGACGCCCACCCGCTGCCGGGACTCCGCAGCTTCCCAGGCGAGGCGGAGCGACCCGTCGCCGCCGTCCAGGCGCAGCGGCAGCAGGACGCGGCCGGCGTGGCGGCCGGCTCGGCGCGGATCATGCACGGAATGGTCTTCCACCGGCTGGTCCTGGCGGTTGACGACGGAGGAGGTCACGTCCAGGGAGATGTCCCGGTCTGCGGCCACCTCCAGGGACAGGGCCAGGCTGCCGCGGGACGCGAATCCCACGGCGCGGCGCTCGGTGGTGGTCACAACGGCGCCGGACCGGCACTGCCACGTGATCCGGCATTCGTACACGCCGGTAAAAAAGTCGACGGTCCGCCGGTAGTCACGGACGTCGGATTCGGCCAGGCTCAGTGCCTCCCCGTCCACCACCACACTGAAGTTGTTGGCATCGGGAATGTAGAGGATGCGTTGGCCGGTCCGGGCAAATCCGAACGCGTTTTCGGCGTGCTTGATGTCCCAGATTTCGTGCAGCCCGTTAATGAAACTGCCGGGCAGCTCGGCGTCCGCCGCTGCCCAGTGGGCACCGCGGATGCCAAGATGGCCGTTGCCGAGGGCAAAGAGGGTTTCGAGTGTCCCTGCGTTTCCCGGCTCGTGGCGGGTTTCCACGAGCTGCCAGGGAGTGTTGGGGAACCGGTCGCGGTCCGCAGAGATGAGAGCCATGGTGTTGGGTCCTTTGGCATGTGCTGTGCAGCCGGCACAGGTCCGGCATAGGGGATTCGGGGGAACTGCCTGCCCGGATGGGTGCCGCCCGGGGGTGGCGGCACGCTCCGGCTTAGCGGGGATTTGTCAGGGCAGGAGCTCGGCGAGGTCGTTGACCACGAACGTCGCGCCGGCGTCGAGGAGGACCTCCCGGCCGGCACCGCGGTCCACGCCGATCACCGAGTGGAACGTTCCGGCGCGGCCGGCCTGGACACCGGACACCGCGTCCTCCACCACGACGCATTCGGCGCTGGGCAGGCCCAGGAGTTCAGCGGCGTAGGCGTACGTGGCGGGGCTGGGCTTTCCGGGCAGGCCTTCGCGGGCGGCCACCACGCCGTCCACCACCACGGGGAAATGGCTGCTGAGGTCGGCGGCGGCCAGGACGGCGGGGGCGTTCCGCGAGGAGGAGACGACGGCGACCTTCAGTCCGCGCGCCAGCACGGCTTCCAGGAAACGCACCGAGCCTTCGAACGGCTCCACACCAGCGCTGACGATGTCGTTGAAAATCCTGTTCTTGCGGTTGCCCAGTCCCTGCACCGTGACGTTGCCGGGATCGTCGTCGAGCGGGCCCTCCGGGAGCTGGATGCTGCGGGACGACAGGAAGTCGCGGACGCCGTCGAACCGGGGCTTGCCGTCGATGTGGTCGAAGTAGTCGCTTTCGCGGTAGCCCTCCACCTCGGGATGCCCGGCCAGGAAGCCGTCGAACAGTTCCTTCCAGGCCTGTTCGTGCACCGTGGCGGTGGGGGTCAGGACGCCGTCGAGGTCGAACAGGATGGCGGACGCGCCGGTCCACGCCTCAGATGCCGGGGTGGTCGTGCCGAGTGCGGGTGCGTTGTGGGCGGAGTTGTTCATCAGCAGTTGGGTCCTTTCAGGCAGCAGGGTGCTGCGAGGAGGGTGCGCAGGATGGGGTGGCTTCGATGCCCGGTGGTCTGCAAGGTGCAGGCGCCGCTCCGGCGGGGAACCGTGGGCAATCCGGGGCCTTGCTGATCTACATTCGTTTTCCATCATGAACTCGTGGCCCGCGCAGGGCAAAACCCGGACGGGGCGCCGGTCGGCACCGAGGTTGAGTGTAAGCGCTTGCAGAATCAGCCAGCAACTGTTTTTTGCAGGCCACACGAAAAACCGCCGGGCGTGACGCAGCTCAGGTGCCCGTCCGCGCCCCGCGCAGGACGTAGTGGCGCAGGAAGGCGCCCACATCCGCCATTTCGGTCTTTGACATGGCATGTCCCATGCCCGGATAGGTACGCGCCGTGAGCAGCGTGTGCTCCTCGAGCCAGCCGGCCGTGAAGGTGGTGGCATCCGGGTTGATCACCAGGTCCGCCTTGTCCCTGCCCCAGAAGAAGGGTGGCCTGGAGTCAAAAGAGTCGGTCAAGGCCAGGAGGTCGTTGTCCAGGACGAAGCCGGACAGGCCCACCGTGGCCGCGTAGTCCTGGGGGTAGAGGCGCAGCAGGGTGCTGGCCATGGCCATTCCCTGCGAATAGCCCAGCAGGCTGACGCTGGTGTGCTGTTCCCGGACCGAGTCCACCCAGGCGTGTACCTTCGCGGCCACTGAGACAACGTCAGCGAAGTCGTTCGCCAGGAAGTAGTCCAGGAGGAACCAGCCGTAGTGTTCACCGATGGGCATGGGGGCCCGCAGCGCGGCGCAGGTGAATTCCGGCGGCAGGTACTCAAACAGCCTGACCATGCGGGACTCGTCCGTGCCATAGCCGTGCATCATCACCAGCAACGGCGTTCCGGCACGCTGGTCCGCAGGCCTGGACCACACAACTGTTTCCATCGGACCAGACTAGCGAGGCGGCGCACCGACCCCCCCCTCGGCAGCTTCAGGCAACGACTCGGCAACAGTCATTGAATCGCCCCATCGCGCACTGTAGCGTGACGCCTAACTGTCAGCATGCTGACCAGGCAATTCCCTGGAACGGCCGCTGAACAGCGGCGATACCCGTGGCAATGCCACAGCAGCGACACTATCCGCAGTACCGTGCACCGCCCTATTGGAGCCGCCCCCGCGGCCAGCTAAGGAGCAAGTCATGAGAATCGGCTCGTCAATTTTCCTCATCGCCCTCGGGGCCATCCTGGCCTGGGCCATCGCCCCCGGCCTGATCCCCTTCGTGGACCAGGCACTGGTCGGTTACATCCTCATGGCCGTGGGCGTCATCGGGCTGATCGCTTCCCTGGTCCTGGCCTCGCCGGGCCGCACCCGGCGGGTCAGCGAAACCCGCTCGGTGGTGGACCCCAACACCGGGGAACGGATCACGCGGAATGAAAGCCGCGACGGCGGTATCTGAGTCCCCCGCGCACCGCGGACAGTGCAATCGCGGAAGAAACCGCAGTGAACCCGCAGAGCCGGGCCGGACCACCTTGGTCCGGCCCGGCTCCGGCGTTTCCGGGGTTGCCGGCCACAATTTTGTTTCGTGTTGGTTTCCGTTGACAAACCAACACAAGCAAAGATAAAGTCAAGTAACTCAACATCGGTGTGATGCCAGTCACGCCGCAGGCATCACCCGCAGCAACCTACGCAACGGAGGGTACGTGTTCGCCGAGGAGCGCCAGCAGAAGATTGCCGAGCTTGTCGCCGGCAGCGGCCGGGTCAGCGTGACCCTGCTGGCTGAGCGCTTCAGCATCACCACCGAAACCGTCCGGCGGGACCTCGCCGCCCTGGAGAATGCCGGGACCGTCCGGCGCGTGCATGGAGGGGCCGTAGCGGCGGACCGTTTCAGCACCACCGAAGAATCCGTTACCGACCGCGCCATCCAGCGTCCCGACCAGAAGGGCCGGATCGCCGCAGCGGCACTGGCGCTCATCCCGCGCAACTCCCCCGGCAGCGTCCTGATCGACGGCGGAACCACCACTGAAGTCCTCGCCGACATGCTGGCACGGCGCACCATGATCGAAACGGCGGACGTCGCAGGCGGCAACGAGCTGGTGGCCATCACCCACGCGGTGCCCATCGCCGGCAAGCTGTCCAGCGTCCCCGGCATCGCGCTGCACATCCTGGGCGGGCGCGTCCGCGGCATCACCCAGGTGGCCGTCGGCCAGGCCACCGTGGACGCCGCCGCCCGGATCCGCCCGGACATCGCGTTCGTCGGAACCAACGGCATCCACCCGACCTTTGGCCTCAGCACTCCCGATCCTGAAGAAGCGGCCGTCAAGGCTGCCTTCGTCCATTCGGCGCGCCGCATCGTGGTGCTGGCCGATTCCTCCAAGCTGGACACGGAAACCCTGGTCCAGTTCGCCTCCCTGAAAGACCTGGACACCTTGATTACAGACAGCGAACCCGGCCCGGAACTTGCCGCGGCCCTGGAAGAAGCCGACGTTGACGTGGTGATCGCATGATCGTCACGTTCACCGCCAACCCCAGCCTGGACCGCACGGTCGCCCTGCCGGGCCCGCTGCTGCGCGGCGAGGTGCAGCGCGCCGTCTCGGTGACGCAGGAATCCGGCGGCAAGGGCGTCAACGTCTCACGGGCGCTGGTGGCCTCCGGCCTGGAGTCCCTGGCCGTCCTTCCCGGGGCGGACAGCGACCCCGTCCTGGCCGGCCTGCGCGCAACCTCCGTGCCGTTCGTTTCCCTGCCCATCGATGAGCCGCTGCGCACCAACGTCGCCCTCACCGAGCCCGGCGGAGTTACCACCAAGGTCAACGAACCCGGTCCCGTGCTCGATGACAACCAGCAGGAGGCGCTGATCAAGCTCCTGCTGGAGAGCTCCCGCGGTGCCGGCTGGGTTGTCCTGGCCGGCTCGCTGCCGCCGGGGTTCCCCGCGGATTTCTACGCGACGGCGGCCCGCCGCCTGCGTGCAGCTGCCGACGGCGACGCGCCCCGCATCGCCGTCGACTCGTCCGGCCAGCCGCTTGCCGCCGCCCTCACCGGCGGCGCAGAAGGCATGCCGGACCTTTTGAAGCCCAACGCCGAGGAACTGGCGGAACTGGCTGCTGCAGCCGGGTTCGCCACGGCCGCAGCGGACGACCTGGAAGCGGACCCGGCGGCTGCCGCCGAGGCCGCGTCCGCCGTCGTGCGTTCCGGTGTGGGTGCTGTGCTGGCGACTCTCGGTTCCAAGGGAGCTGTCCTCGTAACGGCCGATGGCGCGTGGCTGGCCACGCATCCGCCGGTCGCCGCAGTGAGCACGGTGGGCGCGGGAGACTCCGCCCTGGCCGGCTACCTGCTCGCCCACGGCAGGGGCGCCGCCCCGGCCGACTGCCTGCGTCAGGCGGTGGCCCATGGTGCCGCCGCCGCCTCCCTGCCCGGTTCAACGGTTCCGGCAGTGCACCAAACCACCCCGGATGCCGTAACCATCACGGCCCTTCGAAAGGATTGACAGTGACTCAGCTCATCACCACGGAACTGGTCGAGCTCGACCGGAACCTGGGCAACGACCCCGAGGCGGTGATCCGGCACCTGGCAAGCAAGGTTGCTGCCACCGGACGCGCAACCGAGGTGGAAGGCCTTTTCGCCGACGCCTACGCCCGCGAGCAGAAGACTGCCACGGGAATCCCCGGCGGCATCGCCATCCCGCACTGCCGCTCCGCCGCAGTCACCGAGCCCACCCTGGCCATGGCCCGCCTGGATCCGAAGGTGGACTTCGGCGCCAAGGACGGCCCCGCCGACCTGATCTTCTTCATCGCCGCACCGGACGGTGCGGACCAGGCCCACCTGAAGCTGCTCTCCAAGCTGGCCCGCTCGCTTATCAAGAAGGACTTCACCGCTGCCCTCCGCGCCGCCGGGACGGAAGCGGAGATCGTGGAACTGGTGGACGGCGCCCTCGCCGACAAGCCCGCTGCCCACGCCGCGGAGGCACCCGCGGGCGCAGCCCCCGCAGCAGCTGCCGGCGCCGCGGCCGCACCCGCCGCCGCAGCTGCCTCCGGGTCCGGGCCCAAGCGGCTCGTCGCCGTGACCGCCTGCCCCACCGGCATCGCGCACACCTACATGGCTGCCGATTCGCTGGTGGCCGCAGCCAAGGAAGCCGGCGTGGACCTGCAGGTGGAAACCCAGGGCTCGTCAGGCGCCAAGGCGCTGGACCCGGCCGTCATCGCCGCCGCGGATGCCGTGATCTTCGCCGTGGACGTGGACGTGCGCGGGAAGGAACGCTTCGCCGGCAAGCCCGTGATCAATGCGCCCGTCAAGCGCGGCATCGACGAACCCGCCAAGATGGTCCAGGAGGCGCTGGCGGCGGCAGAGGACCCGCACGCACGCCGGGTCCCGCACTTCGGCGCGGAGGAACAGGCCGAGCAGGCAGCCGCCGAGAAGGGCGAGCACATCGGCCAGAAGCTCAAGAGGGCCCTGCTCACCGGTGTCTCCTACATGATCCCGTTCGTGGCCGGCGGCGGCCTGCTGATCGCCCTGGGCTTCCTGCTGGGCGGCTACGACATCACCGGCGTCGCGGACAAGGTGGTCTTGGAAAACAGCTTCGCCAACCTTCCCGAGGGCGGCCTGGCCATCTACCTGGGTGCGGTGTTCTTCAAGATCGGCGCCCTGTCCATGGGCTTCCTGGTGCCCGCACTGGCCGGCTACATCGCCTACGCCATCGCGGACCGGCCCGGCATCGCCCCCGGTTTCGTGGCAGGCGCCGTGTCCGGCTTCATGGGCGCCGGCTTCCTGGGCGGTATTGTGGGCGGCCTGCTGGCCGGCTACATCGCCCACCTGATCGGCACCTGGCAGGTGGCCCGCTGGCTGCGCGGCCTGATGCCTGTGGTCATCATCCCGCTGTTGGCTTCCATCGTGGCTTCCGGCCTGATGTTCCTGGTCCTCGGCGGCCCGATCGCCGGGCTCACCACCGCCCTGAACGGCTGGCTGTCCGGCATGACCGGCGCTTCCGCGATCGTCCTGGGCATCATCCTGGGCCTGATGATGTGCTTCGACCTGGGCGGACCGGTCAACAAGGTGGCCTACGCCTTCGCCGTGGCCGGCCTCAGCGCCGGCAGCGCCACCAACCAGGCGCCGTGGCAGATCATGGCCACCGTCATGGCGGCCGGCATGGTTCCGCCGCTGGCCATGGCCCTGGCCACCGTCCTGGACAAGAAGCTCTTCAGCCTGGCTGAGCGCGAAAACGGCAAGGCGGCTTGGCTGCTGGGCGCATCCTTCATCTCCGAAGGAGCCATCCCGTTCGCCGCGGCCGACCCGCTGCGCGTCATCCCCGCCAGCATGCTGGGCGGCGCACTCACCGGTGCGCTCACCATGGCGTTCAATGTCACCTCCCAGGCACCCCACGGCGGCATCTTCGTGTTCTTCGCCATCGGCAACGTGCTGATGTTCATCGTTTCGATCATCGCGGGCACCGTGGTCAGCGCCCTGGCCGTGGTGGCCCTGAAGCGCTGGGCAGCCCCGAAGACCACTGCTACCGTGGAGACCGTCCCAGCAACGGTCTGACCGCGGCCCCATCCACTACCTCAACGGCCCCATGAACCGGGACCGAAAGACAAAAGGAGCAACAATGCCAGAACGCACCGCAACCGTCGCCAGCCGCGTGGGCCTGCACGCCCGCCCTGCCGCGATTTTCGCCGAGGCAGCCGGGGAGTTCGACCTGGACATCACCATTGCCAAGGAAGGCGAGCCCGCCGATGAGGCCATGGACGCCGCCAGCATCCTGTCCCTCATGAGCCTGGGCGCTTCGCACGGCGACAAGGTTGTCCTCCGCGCCGAGGGCGCAGGCGCCGATGACGCCCTGGAGCGCCTGGTGCAGATCCTGGAAACGGACCACGACGCCGAGTAGCAACCGGTGCGCCTGGCGCACGCAGCCGGCGGCCGCCGTCGGGCTTCCCTTGTGGGAATGTCCGACGGCGGCCGCTTGGCTTTAACGCCGTCCGCTCAGGGGCGCTCGGCGATTCCCTTCACGTCCGCCAGCAGCTTGTCCCACATGCCCTTGGCGTGCCCGGCCGCGGCGGCGTCGGCGTTGTTGTCCTGCTCGAGCGTCAGGTGCGTTCCGCCGTCGCGGTCCTGCAGGGTCCAGGTCAGGGTGTGGTGGTTCTCCGGGATGTCCTCGTCGCCGCTGAGGGCGCTGAAGTGGGTGTGGACCAGCCTGTGCCCGGGGTCGACCGCCAGGACCTTCCCTTTGTCCTGGTAGGGCTTGCCGTCCCATTCGCCGGACCAGGTGATGGGGCTTCCCACCGCCCAGTCCGTTTCCAGGTCCGTTCCGAACATGAACTCCTTTGCGGCGGCAGGGTCCGTGATGACGTCCCAGACGCGCTGCCGCGGGGCGTCAATGAGGATCGTGGACGTTGCCGTGAAGCCCCCGGGCATGTCACGCCTTCCGAGCGGTCAGCAGCAGGTACTCCCACTCCATCTGGAACGGGATGTCGCCGTGGGCGTCGCCGTAGGACTCGGCGAGGCCGGCCAGAGCCTGGTCCAGTTCCTTCGCCCTGTCAGCGTCCGCCCCGAGGAACTTGTACACCGAGATGGTGGGGCCGTAATGGGATTTGAAGTAGCGCACAAAATCCATGGGCTGGTGGAAGCTGCGCACCGCCAGGGTCTGCTTGCGCGCCGTCACGTCCGTGATCCTGTCCCCCATCAGGCTGCGGACGTGGTCCTCGCTTCCCCACTGCGGCGCTGGCTGGGCGCCCGGCGGAGGGGGCGGCGCGAACGGTTTCATGGTGGCGAACATCTGGCCGATGAATCCCTCCGGCGTCCAGCTCAGCAGTCCGATGCTGCCGCCGGGCTTGCAGACGCGCACGATTTCATCCGCCGCCCGCTGGTGGTGCGGGGCGAACATGGCGCCCAGGCAGGACATGACGACGTCGAACTCGCCGTCCGCGAACGGCAGCGCCTCCACATCGGCTTCTTTCCATTCCAGGCCCACTCCCCGGTTGGCGGCCTCACGCCGGCCCGCCTCGAAGAGCTCGGGCGTGAGGTCCGCGGCCACCACCTTGGCACCCATCATGGCCGCAGGGATGGCTGCGTTGCCCGAGCCGGCGGCCACGTCCAGCACCTTGTGCCGGGAGCGGACACCGCAGGCCTCCACCAGGATGGCGCCCAGGTCCAGGAGCATTTCATCCGCCAGGGCCGGGTAGTCTCCCGAGGCCCACATGGCCCGGTGCTTCTGTTTCAGCGCCCGGTCCGCCTGTACCTCATCTGTCTGTTCAGTCATGGTCCGCGCTCCTCATCGAGCCGTTGGAGTGTCAGCACGCTGCGGGCACAGCGGAGGCTGCGATGCGACTCATTCTGGCCGCGCAGGACCATGGTGTAAAGGCTGCCGCAGCAGGCCGCCGGCCCTCCGCAGCCCGCGGACCGGTTCAGGCGGGCTTCCGCGCCCGGGTGGTGGTCTTCGCGGCCGGCTTCGCTGCGGTCTTTGAGGCCGCCGATTTGCTGCCCGCCGGCTTGCTGTCCGTTGCCTTGGTGGCCTTCGATGCGGTGGAGGCGGCCTTCGCCGTGCCGGATTTTGCACCGCCGGTGCTGCCGGACTTTGCGGAGGTTGACCTGGTTGCCGTGGTTTTTGACGCGGTGGATTTTGCAGCGGTGGACCGGGTACCTGAGGTGGTTTTCGAGGCAGCAGTCCCGGTTCCGGACGACCGTGCTCCGGAGGACTTCCGCGCGGGCTTGGCCGCCTCGTCTTCCTCCTCCTCTGCGCCCTCAGAGTCACCGGAACCAGCTGGGGACGACGACGACGCGGAACCGCCGCGCTTCCGGTCCAGGCTCCGCTTCAGGGCCTCCATCAGGTCGATGACCTCACCCTTTCCGCCCTCGCCGGCCTCCACGCCGAACGTTTCTTCGGTATCCAGGGACTCGCCCTGCTCCAGCTTGGCGTCAATCAGGGTACGCAGCTGCACCTGGTAGTCATCCGTGAAGGACTCCGGTTCGAAGTCCGCAGCCATGGATTCCACCAGCGCGGCCGACATGTCCCGCTCCTGCGCGGAAATCCGGATGTCGGCGTCCAGGGACGGGAAGTTCGCTTCGCGCACCTCATCAGGCCACAGGAGGGACTGCAGCACCAGGACGTCGTCCTTGATCCGCAGCGCGCCCAGCCGGGTCTTCTCCCGCAGGGCGAACTGGACGATGGCCACGCGGTCCGTGTCCTCCAGGGCGCGCCGGAGCAGCACATACGCCTTGGGCGATTTTGAGTCCGGCTCCAGGTAGTAGCTCTTCTCGAACATCATCGGTTCGAGCTGGTCCGAGGGGACGAACTGCACCACTTCGATCTCGTGGCTGTTCTCCGCGGGGATGGACTTCAGCTCGTCCTTGGAAAGGATCACCGTGCGGCCATCCTCCTCGAACGCCTTCTCGATGTCCGAGTAGTCGATCACCTGGCTGCAGACTTCGCAACGGCGCTGGTAGCGGATCCTGCCGCCGTCTGCGTTGTGAACCTGGTGCAGACTGATGTCATGATCCTCTGTGGCGCTGTAGACCTTGACTGGCACGTTGACCAGCCCAAACGCGATGGCACCCTTCCAGATGGCTCTCATCACTCCAGTCAACAGCACGCAGGGCCGGAGGTGAAGACCCATGGCCGGTAAGGAGCGTGTCCGGGTGGCCGGGCGGGAGCTGACGCTCACCAACCTGGACAAGGTCATCTACCCGGAATCCGGCACCACCAAGGCCGATGTCCTGGCCTACTACGCCGCAGTGGCCCATGTACTCATCCCGGCAGCGGCCAACCGGCCCGCCACCCGGAAGCGCTGGGTCAATGGGGTGGGCACGGCGGACAAACCGGGTGAGGTCTTCTTCCAGAAAAACCTGGAGGATTCCGCGCCGGGATGGCTCCCCCGGGCAGCAATCACCCACAAGGACCGCACCATCCACTACCCCCTGGTCAACGACGCCGCCGTGCTCACATGGTTCGGGCAAATCAACTCGCTCGAAATCCACGTTCCCCAGTGGCGGGTGGACTCCCACGGCAACCAGCTGAACCCGGACCGGCTGGTCCTGGACCTGGACCCGGGTGAGGGCGCCGGGCTGCCGGAATGCCGGGAGGTGGCGCTGCTGGCCCGCGACATCCTGCAGGACGTGGGGCTGGACCCGGTGCCCGTCACCAGCGGCAGCAAGGGCATCCACCTCTATGCCCCGCTGGACGGCTCGCAGACCTCGGACCAGGTGTCCGCCTTTGCCCGCGAGCTGGCCCGCGCCCTGGAGTCCGACCATCCGGACCTTGCGGTCAGCGACATGAAAAAGACCCTCCGCCGGGGCAAGGTGCTGGTGGACTGGAGCCAGAACAATGCGGCCAAGACCACCATCGTGCCGTATTCACTGCGCGGCCGCCCCACCCCGATGGTGGCCGCACCGCGGACGTGGCGGGAGATCAGCTCGCCGCGCCTCAAGCACCTCGACTACCAGGAGGTGCTGCAGCGGGTGCGGGACGGCAAGGACCCGTTCGCCGCCGTCGTCCGCTCCGCCGGCGCGGCAGACGCCGGGGCCGGGCACGACGGCGCCCGGGACGACGGCAATCCCCGCCTGGAAAAGTACCGTTCCATGCGCGACCCCGGGGCAACGCCGGAACCTTTCAGCGGCCAGGCGGGCAGCGGCAACGCCTTCGTCATCCAGGAGCACCATGCCAGCCGCCTGCACTGGGACCTCCGGCTGGAGCATGAAGGAGTGCTCGCCTCGTGGGCCCTGCCCAAGGGGATTCCCGAGTCCGGCGGCAAGAACCACCTTGCGGTGCAGACCGAGGACCACCCCATGGACTACCTCACCTTCCACGGCACCATCCCCAAGGGCGAGTACGGTGCGGGCGAGATGTTTATCTGGGACACCGGCACCTACGAACTGCATAAGTGGATCAACGGCAAGGAAGTCATCGTGACCCTCACCGGCTCCGGGAACGGGGGCCTGGGCGGCCCCACCAAGGTCGCCCTGATCCACACCGGGCGGGGCCGGGACAAGGACGCGGAGAAGCAATGGCTCATCCACCTCATGGACGGCGAACACCAGGGCGCACGACGGCGGGACGCACCGTGGTCCGTCACGCCGGCGGAGGGAGCGGGGCCGGCGAAGGATTCCGCAGAATCAGCGGGAACCGGCCCTCTGCCGCCGGAGGACCGCAGGCCGATGATGGCCACGTCCGGCACCGAGGCGGACCTCGCCGGCAGCGACTGGCAGGTTGAACTCAAGTGGGACGGGGTCAGGGCCATCCTGGTGGCGGACCGGCAATCCATCCGCATTTTCAGCCGCAACGGCAACGACGTCACCAAGACCTACCCTGAACTCACGGACCGTTCCTGCTGGCCGGAGCAGTCCTTCGTGGCCGACGGCGAGATCATCGCCCTCGGCCCTGCCGGCAGGCCGGACTTCGGCCTCCTCCAGGGGCGGATGAAGCTGACCAAGGCGGCCGACGTTGCCCGGGCCCGCACCGCCATTCCCGTGCGGCTGGTGCTCTTCGACCTCCTGCAGGACGGGGACAAGGACCTCCGCCGCCTGCCGCTGGCCACACGGCGCCGCCGGCTCGAACAGTTCTACCGGCCCTCCGACTGCCCGGTGGACCTGTCCATGGTGCTTGACGATCCGATCCGCAACATCATGGACAGCGCACAGGAACTGGGCCTGGAAGGGGTGATGGCCAAGCGGACGGACAGCAGGTACGTCAGCGGCCAACGCACCCGCACCTGGATCAAGCTCAAAACCGAGCGGACCCAGGAAGTGGTGGTGGGCGGCTGGAGGCCCGGGAAGGGCGGCCGCCAGGAGACCGTGGGGTCGCTGCTGGTCGGAATTCCGGAGGGCGGCAAGCTGCAGTACGTCGGGCGCGTGGGCAGCGGCTTCAGCGGCCGTGAACTGGCGGAGCTGCGGCAGACGGTGGAACAGTTGGCCCGGAAAACGTCCCCGTTCCATGAGGTCCCCCGGCCTGACGCCGCGGACGCCCACTGGGTGGCACCGCGGCTCGTGGGTGAAGTGACCTACGGCGAATGGACCGGCCCGGGGAGGCTCCGGCATCCGCGCTGGCGGGGTTGGCGTCTGGACAAGGACCCGTCCGAGGTGGTCCGGGAGGCCTGATGGTCCCTGTCGCGGACCGGCGCGGCGGCTCCTGCGACGCGCAAACTCGTCCGGGACGCGGAAATTCCCTGTCGCACCTCTCATAGGGGGTGCGCCAGGGAATTTCCGTGTCGGTAATGAAGATGCGGTTCGCCCTTCCTAGGACGAGTGCGGCATCTGCGGCCTGCTGGTCCGGTGGACGGCGGTAACGGAGGCCTCGTGGCCCATCCGGCCGTGGCCGCTCCCCCGGTCCTTCGGGTGCCGCCGCTTGCCGTTGCCGTCCGGCCAGGAGTTCTGCTGCGGCAGTCCGGACCCGCCGCCGGCCGCCGGGGCCGGGAGGTCCGGGGTGGCCATGGCCGCCGCGAGGTGGTCGGCCAGCTCGGGTTTGATGTTGGATGTGCGGTGTTCGTCAGCCATTGTTCTTCCTTTCCACGATGAAACGAAGTCTTGGAGAATGCGAGGCCGCTAGGGCCTGCGGTTTGCCGGGGGTACCGGCACGTGAGGCGCTGCAGCACACTGCAGCGGCGAGGCGTGATGGCTCGGTGACGGTCGGCGGTGAACCTTCCCCGCTGCGCGCGGCCGACTACTCAAACAGCAAGATTCCCATTGCTCCACCTTAGGCACCGGCCCGGCGCCTGTGAACCCCCGAATTGCCGTGGCGCAGATCACAGCAGGCGTACAATGGCGGCGTGAACGGCGCCTGAACAACCCGATGTGGAAAAAGATTCGGTAACGATGGTCACAACCAGCGCGCATCCCAGTGCTGGCGCTGGAAAACACCGGAAAACAACCCGGAGAAGTTGGCCCGAACGGGGCTCAAATGGGTTGACAATACGGCATCGACGAGGCGTGCGCTACAAAATCCGCGTAAAATTGAAGGCCTGCCCGGAGCGGGGCAGCAAGTAGTCGCAAGCAAATGACCTCCACAGGAGTTGCCCAAATGCCCATAGACCAAAGCAAGAACGACCCCTCAGCAGGCGCCAGGAACGCCGGCGGAACCACCCCTGCAGCCGTGAAGGCCGCCAAGAAGCCCAAGCTGCTTCCGCGCCGCCGGCTCAAGGAATCCGACGTCAATGTCGTCGACCAGCCGATGCTCAAGAAGGCCCTCGGCGGAACCATCGTGGGAAACACCATGGAGTGGTACGACGTCGGCGTGTTCGGCTACCTGATCACCACCATGGGCCCGGTCTTCCTCCCGGAATCGGACCCCACCACGCAGACCCTGTTCCTGCTGGGAACGTTCGCCGCAACCTTCATCGCCCGCCCGCTGGGCGGCGTGGTCTTCGGCTGGCTCGGTGACAAGGTGGGCCGCCAGAAGATCCTCGCCGCCACCCTGATGATCATGGCTGCCAGTACCTTCGCCGTCGGCCTGCTGCCGGGCTACGCCCAGATCGGCCTGTGGGCCGCCGGGCTGCTGGTGCTCCTCAAACTGATCCAGGGCTTTTCCACCGGCGGCGAATACGCCGGTGCCACCACGTTCGTCAGCGAATACGCCGCCGACAAGCGCCGCGGCTTCTTCGCCAGCTTCCTGGACCTGGGCAGCTACATGGGCTTTGCCATCGGCGCAGCCCTGGTCTCCGTCCTGCAGCTGACCCTGGGACAGGACACCATGGAGGACTGGGGCTGGCGCATCCCGTTCCTCGTGGCCGGTCCGCTGGGCCTGATTGCTGTGTACTTCCGGAGCAAGATCGAGGAATCCCCGCAGTTCCAGGCAACCCTGGACGCCCAGGAGGAGAACGCCAAGAACGCCACGGCCGGCGACACCGCCGCCGCCAAGGGACCCGTCGGCATCGTCAAGGCTTACTGGCGCCCCATCCTGGTGGCCATGATCGTGGTGGCAGCCGCCAACACCGCCGGCTACGCATTGACGTCCTACATGCCCACCTACCTGACCGCCTCCAAGGGCTACGACGAGGTCCACGGCACGCTGCTGACCATCCCGGTCCTGGTGATCATGAGCCTCTGCATTCCGCTGACGGGTAGGCTCTCGGACCGCATCGGCCGCCGCCCCGTCCTGTGGATCGGCGCGGTGAGCACGGTTGTCCTGGCCATCCCGGCCTTCCTGCTGATCGGGATCGGAGCAGTGTGGTCCACGCTTGCCGGCCTGGCCCTGGTGGCCTTCCCCGTCACGTTCTACGTGGCCAATCTGGCCTCTGCCCTGCCGGCCCAGTTCCCCACGTCCAGCCGCTACGGCGCCATGGGCATCGCCTACAACTTTGCGGTGGCAATCTTCGGCGGAACCACTCCCTTCATCGTTGAGGCGCTGATCAAGTCCACCGGCAACGACATGATGCCGGCCTACTACCTGATGGCCACCTCCTTGGTAGGCGCCGTGGCTATCTACTTCCTCAAGGAATCGGCCAACCGGCCGTTGCCCGGCTCCATGCCCAGCGTGGACACCGAGGAAGAAGCACGCGAACTCGTCAAGACCCAGGACGAGAACCCGCTGATCAACGTGGACGAACTGCCGTTCGACACCCACCCGCACCACGGAGGCAAGACTCCGGTCGACGCCTGACCGGCCCTCTGTTCCGCTCCGTTACACAGGACCGCCGCACCCATGCAGGGTGCGGCGGTCCTTGCGTTTAAGGTTGAGTCGTCGCCCCGGGCAGCACCCGGGACCGCACGCAGAAAGGTGGTACGGCATGGAACGCGTCCTGCGGCAGGTCCGTGCCCTCCACCGGATGGAGCCCGCCAACGCCGACCACCTGGCCGCTCTGCGGGTGGCCCTCAGCGTTGCCGTCCCGTCACTGCTGCTGCTCGCCGCCGGCCGGGCAGACCTCACCATCTACGCGGTGTTCGGCGCCCTCACCGGCATGTACGGCCGCTCCGAGCCGCACCAGCTGCGGCTCCTGCACCAGTCCCAGGCGGCCCTGGTGCTGCTCGGCGGGGTGGCGGTGGGCGTCCTGCTGTCCGTCAACCACCTGCACTCCTGGTGGCTCGTGGCCGTGGAAGCCGTGCTGGCCGGCGCGGGCTCGGTGTACTCGGACCGGGTGGGGTTGAGGCCCAACGGACCCTTCTTTGGCATCCTGGCCCTCGGAGCGTGCGCGTCGGTACCCATGGCTGTTCCCTGGCACGTGGCCCTGCTGATCGCCGCAGGCTCAGCCGCGTTCTCCATGGCGGTGGGCTTCAGCGGCTGGCTCCGGCGCCGCTCCTGGCACCGCGGCGCCATGCGCAGCATTCCTGCGCTGCAGGCGGCCGGCCGGCGCGATGTACTGATCCACGCCGCACGCTACGTGCTGGCGGTCGGCGCCGCAGGAGCCGCCGGGGTGCTCAGCGGCAGCGGGCATCCGCATTGGGCCATGGCGGCTGCCGCGGTGCCGCTTGCCGGGGCGGACCTTCCCAGCAGCGTCCGCCGCGGCATCCACCGGATCGTGGGGACGTTCCTGGGGCTGGTGGTCACCGCCGTCGTCCTCCTGCCCGGCCCATGGACGCTCACGGGTGCCTTTCCCGGGCAGCAGACGGTCCTGCTGGCCCTGCTGGTGATCCTTTTCCAGTTCACCACGGAGCTGTTCATGACGCGGCACTACGGGCTGGCCATGGTCTCCTTCACGCCGGTCATCCTGCTGATGACCCAGCTCGCCGCACCCGCGGACCCCGGCGTCCTGATCCTGGAGCGCGCCGTCGAGACCCTGGTGGGGGCCTTGACCGGGATCGCCGTGGTGGTGGCCGTCAGGAAGTCCGGGTCGCGCAGTCCTGCCGCGCTGCTGGGGCTGGCGCCCCTACTTCGGCCGGCGCGGCGGTCCCGCCATTAGCTTCGCCGGAGCCACCCGGGCCAGGGCAGCCACCACCTTGTAGCGCCTGGACGGTATGGACACGGCCTTGCCCTTCGCGTTGTCCGCCAGGCCCTCCCGCACCACGTGCCCGGCCGCCAGCCAGGCCCAGGACGGCGCCACCGATTTATCCATGCCCATCCGGTCGTGGAACTCCGTGTGCGTGAAGCCCGGGCACACCGCCGTCACCTGGATGCCGCGGCTCCGGTAGGCGAGGTTGGCCCAGCGGCTGAAGCTCAGCAGCCAGGCCTTGGCGGCGGAGTAGGTGCCGCGCGGCAGGAACGCGGCAATGCTGGCCACGTTGATGATCCTGCCGTTGCCCCGCTCCAGCATGCCGGCCAGCGCAGCGTGGGTGAGGACCAGGGCCGCTTCACAGTGCAGCTTCAGGTGCCGCCGCTCTTCCTCGGCGGAGTTGTCCTCGAAGTTGTGCAGCAGCCCGATCCCGGCGTTGTTGACCAGGATCCCCACCGGACGCCCGGGGTCGGCGAGGCGTTCGACGACGGCGGCCAGGCCGGCGTCGTCCGTCAGGTCTGCGGGCAGCACCTCAGCCGCGGCACCGTAGCGCCGTTCCAGGTCCGCCGCGGTTTCTTCGAGCCGTTCCCGGTTGCGGGCAACGAGCACCAGGTCGCAGCCCTCGGCGGCAAGCTGCCGGGCGAATTCGGCACCGAGGCCGGCGCTGGCCCCGGTAACCAAGGCTGTTGTCCGTGAAGTGGTAGGCGTCATGCTGCAAGACTAGCCACTGCCGCCCGCTACCGGCTCCCCTGCCGTCCACCGAAGCGTGCCAGCGGATTGGCCAGCCGCCCGGCCATCTGCAGCCCTCCGGACGGGTCGGTGAGGTCCAGCATCTGCTGGTTGTTGCGCAGCTGCAGCCTGTTGAGGCAGGACAGCTCAAAGTCGGCGGCGAACAGGTCGTGGCGGGCGAACTGGCCGGCAAGCTCCGGATGCTGGTCCTGGTAATCCCGGATGGCGGCCGCAGCGGTTTCCCAGAAGGTGTCCTGGCCCAGCATGCCGTCCTCCTCGAGGAGTGCCGAGAGGAACCGGAAGATGCAGTCGAAGATGTCGGTGAAGATGGCCAGCACCTTTTCGCCGTCCGGGATGGCCGTTTGGATCCGGGCCACCTCCTCCGGAAGGTTCAGCCGGTCCCCCATCACCACGATCTCCTCGGCGATGTCCTTCATGACGGCCCGGACCGGGACGCCGTCCTCGAGCACCAGGATGACGTTCTCGCCGTGCGGCATGAAGGCGAGTTCATAGCTGAACAGGCAGTGCACCAGCGGCACCAGGTACGCCTCGAAGTAGCGGCGCAGCCATTCCGCCGCCGGCATCCCCGAGCGCTCGATGAGGGCTGAAACCATGGGCTTTCCGCTGGCGTCCACGTGCAGCAGCGATGCCATGGTGGCCAGCTGCTGGCCGTCCCGCAGGAGCGGCAGCGGGCTTTCCCGCCACAGGGCGGAAAGCATCTTGCGGTACGGCGAGCCGGTGGCTGACGCAGCCTCGTAGGTCCGGTTGTGGTAGCCGATGGCGGCAATTTCGCCGATCATGGTGAAGCCGCGTTCCTGGAGGGCACCTTCAGCTTCGATCAGTGTCCGCAGCCAGTCGTTGATGGCCGGGGTGGCCTTCATGTACTGCGGTGACAGCCCGCGCATGAAGCCCATGTTCAGCACCGACATGGCGGTCTTCACGTAGGTCCTGGCCGGGACGCTGGTGTTGAAGAAGGTCCGGATGGACTGCTGCGCCTGGTAGGTGTCGGCGCCGGTTCCGAGGTGGACGATGCGCCGCCGGGCGATTTCCGCCGCGAACGTTACCGTCAGCTTGTTTTCCCACTGCCACGGGTGGACCGGCATGAAGTAGTAGTGGTTCGGGTCAAGGCCCTGCAACTCAAGGTCCCTCGCGAATTCCCCTGGCAGGGTCCCGAGCTCGGCCTCCAGGTGGGCCGTGTAGTCCAGGCCTTCGCTGGAGGTGAAGACGGCGTGGCTGCGGTGGACGGCGATCCATTCCAGCTGCACCGGCGCCCCGGTTTCCGGGGCGAAGGAAAGGTAGTCGCTGATGCCGAACCCCAGCCGGCCGTTGTTGGCCACGAAGCAGGGGTGGCCCTCCGTCATGCTCCGCTCGATCGCTTGGAAGTCTGCGGCGGCGTCCAGGCCACCGGTAATGCCCGCAGCAAGTTCGGCGGCCGACGGCTGGCCGGCCCACTGCTTGTAGGCGTAGCTGGCCAGGGTGCTGCTGACCTCTTCGAGGTAGACGGGAAGCATCTGGAGGTTGATGCCCAAGGGCCCGTGGAAGACCGTGATGAACTCCAGCACGTCCAGCGGCGCTTCGGTGCCGTCCTGGAGGTGCCGGAGGGAGGCGGCGTCGATCGACCAGTGCTCCAGCTCAAGGATCCTGGCGGTGAAGCGGTATTCGTGCACTCCGTCCGCGCTCCGCACCCGGTACAGGCCGGCCTCCGGCGCGGCGCCGGCGGGTGCAGCGGCAACGTGTTCCGGCGTGAGGATCCGCTCGTGCGAGAACTCGGCGAGCGCCTTGCGGAGCAGGTGCCGGTTGGCGGCGTCCCAGCGTTCGCCGGAGAGGTGCGGTACGGCGGCCGCTGTGCCGGGCAGGGAAACGGTGGATTCAAGCTGGACGGTCACAGTGCAACTCCCTGCAGGGTGGTGGTCGGGGTTTGGGCGGCGGTAATGTCCGCGGCGTCCCCGCTAACGCGCAGGGCCTTGCGGGCGGCCAGGTAGTCGGCCCGGCTGCAGAAACTCAGCAGGGCTTCCTTGTCCGGCAGGGTAACCAGGCCTTCGGGCTGGAATCCCAGCCGTTCATTGAGGGCGTGGATTTTGGTGTTCCGGGCGTCGGGTTCCACCACCACCCGTTCCACTCCCGGCTTGGCAAAGAGCCTGCCGAGGACGGCGTCCATGACGGCGGTGGTGTAGCCGAGTTGAGGGTCCCCCGGCGGCGGCGCCACCAGCAGGTGCATGCCCATGTCGCCGGGCTGGACGGCGTACAGCCCGGCCAATGGTGACGCGGCGGGAAGGTACTCCTCCATGAGAAAGGCGGGGACGCCGCCGTCGAGCCCCAGCAGGGCGTGGTGGTGGCCGCTGGCCTGGATCCTGGCGTACTCCTCCACCACGTCCTCCAGGTCCGCGGCCAGCATGCCCCAGAAGGAGGCGTAGGGCCGGGTGACCCAGCTGTGCAGCAGCGGCGCATCGGCGCGGGCGTCCAGGCAGCGGAAATCGAACCTCAAGCGGACACCTCCACGGCAACCCCTGCAGGCGCGCCGAACTGTTGGAACGCGATGCTGCGCTCCACCGGGTACACCTCGCGGCCGGTGATTTCCCGGAGGATGCAGGAGTTCCGGTAGGCGCCCATGCCCAGGTCCGGGGAGACAAACCCGTGCGTGTGCAGCTCGGCGTTCTGGACGAAGATCTCCCCCGGCTCCACGCCGGTGCTGTAGTTCCGGTCCACGGCGAACCGGCCGGCACCGTCCCGGGCGATCCGGTCCCCGATGCCGGCGAGGAAGCCGGGTTCCCGGTAGCCGTAGCCGGTGGCCAGCACCACGGCCTCGCTGTCCAACGTGTAGGAGGTGCCCTGTTCACCGTGGCTCAGGTGCAGGACATGGGTGCCGGCGGCGTGGTCCCACTCCGCCGAGATGAGCGTGGAATGCGTCAGCAGTTGCGTGTCCACCATGCCGGTGAGGCTTCGCGTGTACAGGAGGTCGTAGATGGCATCGATCAGGTCTGAATTGATGCCCTTGTACAGGTTCTTCTGCTGCTTGTTGAGCTGGTCGCGCTGCTGCGCCGGCAGGTGGTGGAAGTAGTCCACATACTCGGGCGAGGTCATTTCCAGGGTCAGCTTGGTGTACTCCAGCGGGAAGAACCGGCCGGAACGGGTTACCCAGTTCAGCTGGTAGCCGTGGGCGTCGGCGTCCTGGAGCAGCTCGTAGTAGACCTCGGCCGCGCTCTGGCCGCTGCCCAGGACGGTGATGCTGCGCTTGCGCTGCAGTTCGGCCTTCCGGGCCAGGTAGTCGGCATTGTGGAACACCAGTCCCCCGCCCCCGGCGGCGGAACCCGCCAGGATGCCTTGCGCAGCCGCCGGCACGTACGGCGAGGTGCCGGTGCCCAGCACCAGCCGCCGCGCGTGCAGCACCTCCGGCCCGTCCGGACCGGACACGGACAGCCGGTACACGCCGTCGTCGTACGCCACCTCCTGGACCGCCGTGCCAAAGCGCACGGACGGCAGCTGCCCGGCCACCCACTGGCAGTACTGGTTGTACTCGGCCCGCAGCGGGTAGAAGTTTTCCCGGATGTAGAACCGATACAGCCGGCCGGTCTGCTTGAGGAAGTTCAGGAACGAATAGGGCGAGGTGGGGTCCGCCATGGTCACCAGGTCCGCCATGAAGGGGACCTGCAGGTGGGCAGGCTCCAGCATCATGCCCGGGTGCCAGTCGAAGGAGTCCCGCTGCTCGAGGAAGACGCCGGTGAGGCCCTCCAGGGGTTCGGCGAGTGCGGCGAGGCCCAGGTTGAAGGGGCCGACGCCGATGGCGGCGAAGTCGTGGACGGCGGGGTTCGTGGGGGTGCTCATGCCGTTGCCGCCTTCGCCAGGAGGTCCGCGCCGGTGCTGCGCAGGAGGTTGATGATCTGCGCGATGTCCTCGAGTGTTGCTTCGGCGTTGAGGAGGGTGAATTTCAGGTAATGCCGGCCGGCCACCGTGGTTCCGGCCACCACCGCGTTGCCGGAGGCGAACACGGCGGCGCGGATGGCCGGGTTGAGGGCGTCGGCTTCCTCGTCGGACAGCCGGGCGCCGGTGCCCAGGACCGGGCGGTACCGGAACACCAGGGTGCTGAGCTGGGGCGGCGCGGCGAGTTCGAAGTCGTCGTCGGAGTCCAGGAGGGTTCCTACGCGGGCAGCGAGGTCGATTGCCTCGTCGAAGAGTGCGCCGACGGCGTCCGCACCCATGATCCGGAGGGTCATCCAGAGCTTGAGCGCGTCGAAGCGGCGGGTGGTCTGGATGCTCTTGTCCACCTGGTTGGGGATGTCCGCCAGGGCGGCGCTTTCAGGGTTGAGGTAGTCGGCGTAGTAGGTGATGTGGCGCAGCATGGCGGCGTCGCGGACCAGCAGGGCGCTGGAGCTGACCGGCTGGAAGAAGGTCTTGTGGAAGTCCACGGTGACGGAGTCGGCCAGGCCGATGCCGTCCAGGAGGTGCCGGTAGCGGCCGGACACCATCAGCCCTCCGCCGTAGGCCGCGTCCACGTGGAACCATGCCCCGTAGGCGCGGGCCAGGGCGGCGAGGTCGGCCAGCGGGTCCACCGCGCCGAAGTCCGTGGTCCCGGCGGTGGCCACCACTGCCATGGCGGTCAGGCCGGCGTCGTGCGCTTCCGCCATCGCCGCGGCCAGGGCTGCGGGATCCATGCGGTGGTTGTCCGTGCAGGGGACGGTGACCACCGCGTCGTAGCCCAGGCCCAGCATGGACGCCGATTTCTGCACGCTGAAGTGGCCGTCCTGCGAGGTGAAGATCCGCAGGGTGTCCAGCAGCGCGGGCAGGCGCAGCCCGTGGTTGGCCGGATCCCGGCGGAGCCCCGCCACGGCGTGGTTGCGGGCGATCAGGAGTCCCTGCAGGTTGGACTGGCTGCCACCTGAGGTGAAGACGCCGTCCGCTCCGGCGCCGAGGCCCAGCCGGCCGGCGGCCCAGTCGATGAGGCGCCGCTCGATCATGGTGGCACCGGCGCTCTGGTCCCAGGTGTCCAGCGAGGAATTCACGGCGGACAGCACGGCCTCGCCCACCAGGGCCGGGATCACCACGGGGCAGTTGAGGTGCGCCGCATACTTCGGGTCATGGAAGTAGACGGCGTCGCGGAGGTACACCTCCTCGAGTTCCTGCAGGACTGCGGCGGTGTCCGGCAGCGGGGTGTCCAGGTCCACCGCGCCAACGCGCGCCTTCATTTCCGAGGGCCCGACGCCGGTGAACGGCCGGGTGGTCCGCTCCAGCTTTGTTGCCACGGCGGTGACGCCCTGCAGCACCTGGGCCACGTAGCGCGGCGAGTTGCGGGCATTGAAGAGGTGGTTGGTGGCCCCGAGGGCAAGTTCCACGCGGGAGCCGAAGTCCTGCCCCGGCGGGTCCTGATGGGGTGGGTTGTGGCTGGTGGAGTTGTCCACCCGCATCTCATCAAGTCGGGGCATCAGCGGCACGGATCTTCCTTTGGTCAGCAATTTGTCGAGCATTGCGTAGGTAAGCCTTACTTAGGTTGCCCTTTTAAGCAAACTTTTGTGCCCTATTTCTTTCCAGCCCCGGATTTCCGCGGTTCCCGCCCTGCGCGCGGCGTCATTGACTGGTGTTCCGCGAGGCCCATGCCGCACAATATCCGCCGCCGTCCGAACCTCCCCCTTGACCGCAGGCCCGGACGGACGGCCCGCCGGCGGTGAACGCCTCGGGGGCGCAGCGGGACCGCGCGTGGCTAGGGTAACCGGCGCCATCCCAGTGCGGCCGGCAACGCCAAAGGGGGAAGCATGGAACAGCCGGCAACCGGCGTGGCAGGATTCCGCGAAGTGGACGAGCACGGCAAACCGCAGGCTCCCGAAGCGGGCACTCCCGCGGACGCGGGGAACCGCCCCGGGGGCCCTCGCATCAATCCCTACATCGCGGTGCTGTGGGCGGTCTCCGCAGCACTGCTGGCAGGGGGTGCCTGGTGGATTTCGGCCGGCATCTCGAACTCCGGACCCATCACCGGAACGGCGCCCGCCCTGACCTACCTGGCCATCAGCATGGCGCCGCAGGCCATTGCTGCCGGCCTGGCCATCGCAGTGGGCTTGCTGTTCTGGCACGCACACCAGTGGCGGCGCCGGCACGACTGAGCATGTGCGGCAGCGGGTCCCGGCCTGGGCGCACCGGCCTTCAGGAGGGACATCTTCGCCGGTCCCGGACTTGCCGGGCGGTTAGTAAGCATGCTTAGGTATTGGGGTAAGTGAACCTCCGCAAGCAGTCCGCGGCGGGGCAGCCAAGGCCGGCGGTCCCGTGAAGAAGCCCAAGGAAGAACATGACCGTCGCAACCGAAGACCACTTGTCCGCGTTGGGGGAACGCACAACCGAAGGCCGCACTCCAGCGGTGGCCACCCCGCCCGTGGATATGGGGCTGCTGGTCACCCTGAATTCGAGAATGCACTGCCGCATGCCGATGGAACGCATCGACCCGTCGGCGCTGCCCATCCGCCAGCCCGTCTACGTGGACGGCACGGGGATGGTCCCGCTGGGCACACCGCCCGCCTCCAGCACTGTGGTGACCTACCGCTGCGCCTGCGGTTTCACCATCGACGATCCCGGCCAGCCGGCCTCCGTCAGCGCCCACGCCCTGGCCAGCTGACCCGGCGGCGGCCATGGGCGCCGCCCCGCAACCGGCTACCCCTCCGGCCAGTCCACGAACTGCTCGTAGCCCTCATGCTTGCGCAGGTAGCTTGTGATGAACGGGCAGTGCGGGATGATCCGCTTGCCGGTGGCCACCACGTCGTCCAGTGCGAAATGGGCCAGCACCTTTCCCAGGCCCTTCCCTTCGAACTCCGCGCCGGTTTCGGTGTGGGTGAAGTCGATGTGGCCCGGAAGGTCCCGGAAGAAGGACTGGACAGCCAGCCGGCCGCCCACCAGCAGCTCATACCGGTGGTGCGCATCATTGCGCCTCAGCGTGACATCGGGTGCGAACCTATCCTCGGTGGACAACGTGTTCTCGGTCATGGTTTGACACTGGCACTACTTCACCCCGGTGGCAATGCCCCTGCGCCCCCTCCTGGGCCGGTCCGGCCGCCCGGAGGAGGACCGGCGGGAGGACCGGAGGGGGGACCGGCGAAAGCGCCTGGCGGCTGCCCAGCCCGGCACCGCGCCAAGGATCAGCTGCGCCAGCGCGAACAAGGCCGCACCGGTGCCCAGCAGGGCCAGTGTGAGTCCGCCCAGGGCCGCGTCTGCCACTGGCAGGAAAACCACCACGACGGCGGCGGCGACGGCAGCGGGCTTCCCACCCGGGCCGAGTGCCGCCACCGGAGGCTCTTCCAGCCGCCCAAAGGCCGCGAGGACGGGCACCAGGAGGAGCAGCAGCGCCGGAAGGACCACGGCACGTGCCCACCACCATTCGGGCGTTCCCGAGTCCGGTTTGGGGACCGGCGCCAGCAGCAGGAGCCCGGACATCGCCACCAGCAGGGGCAGGTGCCAGAGGTAGACCGTCAGGGAACGGGCACCGGCCAGCTGCAGCATCCTGCCCAGCCACGGCAACCTCGATGCCGCCCGCAGCACCGGCCGCGCGCACTCCATGAGCGCCGCCTGCGAGATGCCCAGCAGCAGGAGGCACAGGTTGGGCGGGTTGAGGTTCACCAGCATGTTTCCGGTGTACAGTCCAAGCCCCGTCACCGTGGCCAGCAAGGCGTTCGCTGCCAGCGCCACAGCGGCCAGGCCTGAGCGCGGGAGGCCGGACAGGTGGCCGTCCGCCAGCAGGAACCCAAGCTGCTGGACCGCGCACCAGAGGAACAGCAGGTTGACGTTGGCCAGCGCGGGAAAGGCGCCGCGCAGGCAGTCCACCGCCACCACCAGGGCCGTCAGCCCGGCAAAGGTCAGCCAGGGCGCGCGGGCGTGGAGGGCGGCAAGGAACGGGATGTTGAGCTGTGCGGCAAGATAGGCGGCCAGGAACCACAGGGGCATTCCCGCGCCGGCGGCCATCAGTTCCACCACCTGCGGGTGCACGCCCAGCAGCAGCGCGGTGCCGAGTCCCAGGAACATGGCCGCCAACAGGGCGGTGGCAGGCCGCACCAGCCGCAGCAGCCGCGCCCGGACAAACCGGGCAGCCGTTCCACCGTGGGCGGTTAACCGCCGCCATGACTGCAGGCCCGTGATGCCGCCGGTGACAAAGAACAGGGGCATCACCATGAAGATCCAGATGACGGGTTCGAACCAGTCCTGCTCCGCGAGGGTGTTCTGCGTGGTCACCGTGCCGTCGGAATGCAGGACGGGGCTGACCATCATGGTGTGTCCCACCACCACGAGGGCCAGGCAGGCAAACCGGACAAGGTCGATGACCGGATCGCGGCTGCCTGCCGTGTCCGCCTGGCGCCCCGGCGGTAGCCCGCCTGCCTGTCCGGTCATGGGTCCTGCAGTACCCCGGCCCTGTTCACAGCACTATTGTGCGCCCGTCGCCGGGAGTGTTGAAGGACCGCCGCCGCCGCGGGTCACCGCCAGGCCCGGGCGGCCGTCCCTCCACGGGGGCAGCCGGCACCTGTCACAGAGCCACTGCCACCAGGCCAAGGACGACGGCGAGCAGCGGTGTTGCGCCCTGGGTGGCTGCAGCGCGGAGGTACTTGCGTCCGGACAGGGCCAGGACCAGCGCAGCCAGCAGCATGGAGCCACAGCTGGCGAAGACGAGGGTCCAGCCGGCCACGTCCTGTGCCGATCCGTCCGAGCCGAAGGCCACCAGCCCGATGCCAACCAAAGCGCCGATGGCCAGGAACAGGTTGTAGAAACCCTGGTTGTACGCGAGCGGTTTGGTGATCTCCGCGTTTTCCTGGGACTCGATGCTGAACCGCTTCCAAGTGGCCGGTTTGGTCCAGGTCAAGGATTCCATCGTGAAGATGAACACGTGCAGCGCGGCAGCCAGGAAGGCAAAAAGGAGGGAGGCCAGGATCATGGCTCGATCCTAGCCTCCCTCCCCGGAGTTTCCCGGCGTCGTGCGCTTAGCGGGTCAGAGTTGCCAGCGTGGCGCCGGCGAACTCCCCGGCAGACCGGTTCCAGTGCCCCAGGAGCGCCTGCAGGTTTTCGCCGTCGGCGCGGTGCGCCGGGAGCTGCTCCTGCAGGGTAGCCAGCACACCGGTGCGCAGCTCGGTATTGAAGTTGACCTTGCCCACGTTCATGGCCGCGGCCTTCACCAGCTCTTCGGCCGGGATACCGGAGGCACCGTGCAGCACCAGCGGGATGTGGGTCCGCACGGCAATGTCCTGCAGGACGTCCCAGCGCAGCTGAGGCTCTCCTTTGTACTTGCCGTGGACGTTGCCGACGGCGACGGCCAGCAGCTGCGCACCGGTGCGGGCCACGAAGTCCTCCACCTGGGCCGAGTCGGTCAGGCCGGCAACGGAGACACCGGCCTCAGCGGCGGGCTGGTCCGCGGAGAAGGCGCGGTCCTCGTCGCCGGCCAGGCCGCCGAGCTCCGCTTCCAGGACGACGTCGGCACCCAGCAGTTCCCGGGCGGCGACCACCAGCGCAACGTTGTCCTCGTAAGGCAAGGACGAACCGTCGGCGAGGACGGAATCCGCCCCCGCCCCGACGGCGTCGGCCATTACCTGGAGGTCAGAGGCGTGATCAAGCTGCACCGCAACCGGAACGGACGCGGCGTCCGCCAGCCCGCGGAGGGCTGCGATGAGCCGCAGGCCGTTGGGCGTTGCAGCCGTCTTGGGGGCCACCAGCAGGATGACGCCACGGCCGGATTCCTCGGCTGCGCCCACCACGGCAAGCGCGGTGGTGAAGTCGTAGCACGTGAACGCGGGGACGGCCGAGCCCTGCTGCAGGGCGGAGGTGACCAGCTGGTCGAGTTGGGTGCGCATCAGACGCCCAGGCCTCCCACCAGGATCCAGGCCACGAAGGTCAGTGCGAAGCCGGCCAGGCCCAGGACGGTGGTGAGCACGGTCCAGGTCTTCAGGCCATCGGAGACAGTGAGGCCGTAGTAGCGGATCACCGTCCAGAAGCCGGCGTCGGTGACGTGGGACAGGCCCAGGGCGCCGAAGCCGATGGCGATGACGATCACGGCGATCTGCGCCGGGCTGTAGCCGCCTTCCATGACGGCGGAGGTCAGCAGGCCGGTGGTGGTCACAATCGCAACGGTGGCCGAGCCTTGGGCGGCGCGCAGTGCCAGCGAGATGATGAAGCCGAGCGCGATGACCGGCAGGCCCAGGTGGTCCAGGGTGTGGGACAGGGCAGCACCGATGCCGGAGGTGCGGAGGACTTCGCCGAACACGCCGCCGGCGGCCACCACCATGAGGATGGAGGCGATGGGAGGCAGTGCACCTTCGAAGATTTCGCCGGTTTCCTTCAGCGACCAGTTGCGGCGGACTGCCAGCAGGAAGAAGGACAGCGTGACGGCGACCAGGAGTGCGAAGAACGGGTTGCCGATGAAGGAGGCCACGCCGTACCAGTAGTTGTCCTTGGCGATGGTGAGGGTGCCAACGGTGCCCAGGAGGATCTGCACGATCGGAGCGGCGATCAGGAAGATGATCAGTCCGGGCCGGGGCGGGGCGATGGCGGCAGCACCGGGGCCATCGTGGCCTACCTTGACCAGGGAGTCGGAGCCGAACTCCTCCACCTGGGCCTTGACGCCGGGGAGCAGCTCGTAGTCCTTGCGGTTCATGATGCTGGCAACCCAGTAGGACAGGAAGCCCAGCGGGACACAGATGATCAGCGAGATCAGGGTGATGAGCCCGATGTCGGCACCGAAGACGCCCGCGCCGGCAACGATGCCGGGGTGCGGCGGAACTGCGACGTGGATGGACAGCATGATGCCGGCCATGGGGAGGCCGAACTTGATGGGGTGGACCTTGGCGATCTTGGCGAAGGCGTAGACGATCGGCACCAGCACGATGACGCCGACCTCGAAGAACACGGGGATGGCCACCAGGAAGCCGACGGCGGTGAGGGCCACGGCAACGCGCTTGGCCCCGAGCTTTTCGGTGAAGTGCGTGGCCAGTGACTGGACGCCGCCGGAGACCTCGATCATGCGGCCCAGGATCGCGCCGAGGGCGATGAGCAGCGCCACCTTACCCATGGTGCTGCCCACGCCGGTGGTGACCACGGTGAAGATGTCCTTGAGCGGGATCTGCGCGGCAACACCCACCAGGATGCTGACGGCCAGGAGGGCCACGAAGGCCTGGATCTTGAAGCGGATGATCAGCACCAGCAGCAGGGCGATGCCTGCGGCGGCGATGGTCAGCAGCAGCGGGGTGCCAAGTTCCACTGCGGGTTTGATGGCCGGGGCATCGGCCGCCCGCACAATCAGCGGGTTAATCAGATGGTTCACGATGGGGTGTCTCCTTTGACGTGCCAGTCTTCCAGATGACGGGCAATAAGGCGCCGGTTGTTTCCAAGGGGTGTAACGCGGAGGGTACGACGGCGGCGGAGGGGGGACCGCCGCCGTCGTACGTTGGGGGGAGGGTGCTGCAGGGGGTGCTTAGTTGGTGCGTTTGGCGGGGGCCACGACCTTGATGACCGCGGAGTCGTCGGCGGCGGCGAGGCCCTGTGCCTGGCCCAGCAGGTAGAGCTGTTCGGCGGCGGCGGCAACGGGGGCTGCCAGGCCGGCGGCGCGGGTGGCCTTGCCCACGATGCCCATGTCCTTGACGAAGATGTCCAGGCGGGACAGGACCTCGGCGCCTTCCTCGTCGTAGGCCTCAAGGATGCGGGGGCCGCGGTTGGAGAGCATGAAGGAACCCGCGGCGCCGGCCTCGAGGGCGGCGAGGGTCTTGGCCTGGTCCAGGCCGAGCGCGTCCGCCAGGGCGAGGGCTTCGGCGGCGGCCGCGATGTGCACGCCGCAGAGGAGCTGGTTGACGGTCTTCAGGGCCTGGCCGTCGCCGGGGTTGTCGCCCACCACTGTGAGGGTGGAGGCGAGCAGGTCCAGGGCGGGGGCGGCTTTTTCGCGGGCTTCCGGGGAGGCGCCGACGACGATGAGCAGGTCGCCTTCGCCGGCCCGCTTGGGGCCGCCGGACAGCGGTGCGTCCACCAGGTCCACGCCGTATTCGGCCAGCTTGGCCACGGTGGCGGGGATGGCGTCGGTGCCCACGGTGCTGCCGAGGATCACGACGGCGCCCGGCTCCAGGACGGAGGCCACGCCGTTCTCGCCGAAGAGGACATCGTTGAGCTGTTCGCCGTTGCGGACAGCCAGGAGGACTGCGTCGGCGCCCTTGGCCGCTTCGCGGGCGGTCCCGAAGGTGGCGATGCCGGCCTCGCGGGCAAGTTCCAGGCGGGGTTCGGCGATGTCGAAGCCGTGGACGGTCAGCTGGGAAGCCAAGCGGGTGGCCATGGGCAGGCCCATGGCGCCAAGGCCCAGGACGGTGACGGTGTAGTTGCTGGTCATTTGGTTTCTCCGTTGAATTCTTGCGCTGCGGTGGGAATTAGAAGGTGTTGCTGAGCTTGCGGGTGACCTGGGCCAGGGAGTCGTCGTCGCCAACGTTGCCGGCGAAGACGATGTAGGGGATGCCCTGGGCGGGTCCGTCCACCGGCTCCCAGAGCGAGACGATGCCCGGCAACATGGGACCGCGGACGATCGCGTGGCGGATTTCGAGGCCGTGGGCCGCGACGTCCGAGGAGGTGATGCCGCCCTTGGCGATGACGAACCGCGGCGGGAAGGTCTTCAGGGTGCGGTTGACCACGGCGACGACGGCGGCGGACACCGTGCGCGCGATCCGCAGGCTTTCGGCGGGGTCGTCGGTCTTGATGAGCAGCCGGCTGGTGTGGACGATGACGTCGCCGGCTTTGAGGGCACCGACCACGGCATCCACGGTGGCGTCCAGGTGTGCAACGGCTTCTGCTTCGGTGCCGAGGAGCTTTTCGACGTCGATCTCGATAATGCGCGCGGAGCTGTGTTCCGCGGTGAGGACGTTCAGCTGCCGGGTGGTGACACCGACGTGCGAGCCGACCACGATCAGGCCGCCCGCGTTGGAGGGGGTGTTGCCCTCGTAAGACTCCTCGGCGGTCAGCGGGCTGCGGACTTCCTGGCCGATGCGGCCGCGGACGAACGGCGGACCCACCCGGTAGAGGAGCTTCTTGCCGCGGCGTTCCGCTTCCTCCAGGCCCAGGGCGAGGGCGCGGAAATCGTTCTCGGTAACGATGTCCGCGACGATGGGCGTGGAGTTGGTGGCACCTTCCAGGGCGTCGGCGATGGCCTTGGCGGAGATGGCGGGATCCTGCGCCGACGAACCGGCACGGATGATGTTCAGGTCCAGGACGATGACCGAGTCCGCGGCGAAGCGGCCATGGGATTTTTCCTCCACGTAGTCAGCCATCACGGAGGTGCTGAAGCCGAAGCTCGCGTCCTTCGCGAATTCGGTCTCGGAGACCGGGACCAGCGTTCCGGCGGCCTCGCCGGTGCCGCGCATGTAGTGGACACCGCCGATGGTGAGCCGGCCGGCGTCGGGAAAGGCAGGAACCAGGACCACGCCGTCGGTCTTCCCTCCGCCGGCCTCCGCAACCGTGGCTGCAATGACGTCCGGTTCCAGCGGGTAGTGGCCGCGAAGGGTGGAGTCGCTGCGGCTGACGAACCCCAGCCGCAGGCCTGAATCGGCGCTTGCACCGGCGGCGGCCAGGGCGTTCCGGACCACTTCCCCGTTGCGGGCGGCCGCTTCGGCGGGATCGAGGCTGCGGGTGTTGGTCAGGACGTAGACCGCGGGCTTGGACTGGCTGAAGGCCCAGGTGAAGTCCTCGACGTCCCACTGGGTGAGGACCGGAAGATCGGCCACGGACTGGGTTCCGGTGGGGTCGTCGTCGAGCACTACCAGGACGCGGGGATCCTCCGCGTTGGAAGCGGCCAAGGCGTCCGCCACGAGGGCGGCGGGAATCGGGAAGTCCGCCGGATAGGCGGCCAGGACGTGGGCTTCAAGCGTCACAGTGCACTCCGTTGTGTAGCGATCCGGGCGGCGGACCGAAGAACTTATAGATCTGTAAGATGTCTGACATCTTGCATTTGAATGCTAGTGTGGCACACGGCATACAGGGACGCAAGTAGACTTGTCAGACATATCCGCCGGGTAAAGGCACAGGGCAGGAATCGGGGGAAGCATGGCACGGAAGTCGCTGGTCGGCGTGGTGGCGGACGATCTGCTGGACCGCATCATCGACGGCGAATTCCCGCCCGGGTCCACCGTTCCCGGCGAGCACGAGCTCAGCGCCCGGCACGAAGTCAGCCGGATGACCGTCCGCGAAGCCATGAAGACGCTTCAGGCCCAGCAGATCCTGAGCGTCGAACGCGGCCGCGGGACCTTCGTCAACCCGCTCAGCCGCTGGACCTCGCTGGAAGCGGTGCTCCGCGCGGCGTCGGAGGGCAAGAACGAGTCCGAGGCGTCCGTGCAGCTCATCGAGCTGCGCCGCATGCTGGAAACCGGCGCCTGCGAGCTGGCGGCCGGCCGCATCTCGGAAGCGGATACCGAGTCCCTCTTCGCCTACATTTCCGCCATGAAGGCCGCCCACGGCATCAACGACGTCGGCGCGTTCGTCGAAGCCGACCTCGCCTTCCACGACGTCATCCTGCGGGCGTCCGGCAACGTCTTCGTCTCAGTCCTGTTCGAACCCCTGCACCGGGTGCTGGAAAAACGCCGGGCCGAAACCTCGGCGGTGCCGGAAATCCAGGAGCACGCCATCGGGCACCACCAGAACATCGCCGAGGCTTTGAAGTCAGGGGACGCGGCGCGCTCCCGGGAAGCCATGGATGCGCACATGCAGCAGACACTGGACGACCTCAAGAACCTGGTGCTGCCTGCCAAGTAGCTGCTAGGCGGCGGGTGGGGCCGTGGTTCCGCGGACCACCAGCTCGGTGGCCACCTCCAGGGCAGCCGGCACGGCGCCCTGGCCATCCTGCTGGTCCAGCAGCATGCCCACAGCCATGGACGCCAGCTGTGCCTGCGGCTGCCGGACCGTGGTGAGCGGCGGGGACGTCAGCGCAGCCTGGGCGATGTCGTCGAACCCTACGATGCTCAGGTCCTCCGGCACGTGCAGCGAGCGCTGCGCAGCGGCGTTCATCACGCCCAGCGCCTGCAGGTCGCTGCCGGTGAAAATGGCGGTGGGCCGTTCCGGGAGGTCCAGCAGGTCCGCGCCCAGCCGCATGCCGGATTCGATGCTGAAGTCGCCGTCCCGCACCAGTTCCGGCAGGACCGGCAGGCCCGCCTCGTGCAGCGCCGCCGCGTAGGCCGCGTAGCGGGCCCGGCCGTGCCCTGGGCTGTGCTTCCGGCCGGTAATGATGCCGATCCGGCGGTGCCCCTGGGCCAGGAGATGCCCGACGGCGGCAAGCGCCCCGGAGAAGGAGGCAGGACTGACGCTGGGGATGGCCAGGCCCTCGGTCCCTTCGGGGTCGATGGCCACCGCCGGGATCCTCAGCGACCGGGCCAGCGCCACCAGGGGGGAACCGCTGCGCGGCGCCAGCAGCAGGACGCCGTCCAGCCGGTTCACTGATGGCTCACGCAGCTTCCGCCAGCGTTCGGCGGTGACGTGCGCGGCCCGCACGTAGGCGACTTCGTACCCCAGCCGGTCGGCGGCGGTTTCCACGCCTTCCATGGCGGCGAGCACCCAGGGGGAATCGAAGTTGTTGACCACCAACTGGAGCATCCCAGGCTGGACGGCGGAAGGGTTCCGCTTGGAATAGTCCAGCTCCTCCAGCGCCTGCTGGACTTTGGCGCGCGTTGCCTCGGAGACGTGGGTGCGGCCGTTGAGGACCTTGGACACGGTGGGCACCGAGACTCCCGCCACAGCCGCAACGTCGGCAATCCTGGGGCGCGGGGAGGCGGTCAACGGGGCAGTCCTTGGGGTCATGTGGTTGCGGCGGCGAGCTGCGGGCCGGTGCCCCGGCGAACGGGCGCCGTGTCCACGCGCACGGGTCCCACGATAACACTGCCGCCTTCCCGGGCTCCCAGCGGGGAGGCCGCAAAGATGCCCAGTTCGGCGCCGATCCACCGGCCCTGGACCACTCCGAAGTTCCACCCCTGGACCTCCCAGGGCTCCCCGGGGCCGGACCGCCAGGCGAAGGTGGAGCGGGGCGCCGCGTCGGTGCGGATCTGCAGTTCAATCCGCGGGCCCGGCAGGGGGACGCTCCGGCTCAGTGCGGTCTCCAGCGGCCCCTCTCCCCCCGTGCCGCTGCCCAGGACGTACCCGTCGGCCGTGCGGATGATGCCCAGCCAGGCGTACTCCTGGCCCAGCACCACCACGCCCGCCCGGGTTCCCGCCGGCACGTCCTGCAACTCCAGGGTGGTGGTGAACGTGGACGGAGTGCCGGGAAGGACCTGCGCCAGGATGTTGGGCAGTTCCCGGAGGTTCACGGGGTCGTTGGCCTGCGGCTGGAGGATCAGCCTGCCGCCGCCGGGCTGGAAGGACCAGGTGTGCCGCGGGTTGGCCTGCCAGTGCCACTGCGGCCCCAGCCACGGCGAGGAGAAGTCGTCGCTGGCCGGCGGCGCCACGTCCTGCGGCGAAGTACCCGCCGGGTAGGGATAGCTGGCAACCGGGGTGCCCGGGCCGCCGTCGGACGCCCGCTCCCCCATCCACGGCCAGCCGTCCGCGTCCCAGCCCATGGGCTGCAGGTGGACCACGCGCCCGTACGGGCCGCGGTCCTGGAAGTGCAGGAACCAGTCCTCTCCGCGCGGGCTGGTGACCCAGGCGCCCTGGTGCGGGCCGTTCACGGCGCTGCTTCCCTGCTCCAGGACCCGCCGCTCCTCGTACGGGCCGAACGGCGACCGGGACCGGAACACCGACTGCCAGCCGGTGGCCACACCGCCGGCCGGCGCGAAAATCCAGTACCAGCCGTCCCGCTTGTAGAACTTGGGTCCTTCCAGGGTGGTGTACCCCGGCAGGTCATCACCGTTGATGACGGTGGTGCCGTGGTCCAGCAGCTTTCCCGCGTCCCGGCTCATCCGGTGCACGGTGAGCCGGTTCTTGACCCCGATCCGGCTCTTCGCCCAGCCGTGGACCAGATAGGCCTGGCCGTCGTCGTCCCAGAGCGGGCACGGATCGATGAGCCCGCGGCCGGCGTAGAGAAGGTGCGGGGCGGTCCAGGGCCCCTCGGCCTTTTCGGCGCTCAGGACGAAAATGCCGTGGTCCGGGTCCGGGTAGAAGATCCAGAACCGTCCGTCGTGGTAGCGCAGCGCCGGCGCCCACACGCCCCCGCCGTGGCGGACCAGGGAATAGTGGCTGCCCTGCGGAAGCTGCAGGAGGGCGTGGCCCGCGTGCTCCCAGTCCACCAGGTTCCGGGACTTCAGGATCGGCAGCCCGGGAACCCGGTTGAAGCTGGACGCGACGAGGTAGTACATGCCGCGGACCTGGACGGCGTCGGGGTCCGGCCAGTCGGCGTTCAGGACCGGATTGGTGTACACGGGGACGGCGTTTCGGGAGGTCATGGTGTCCTGTCGGGATGTTTGGTCGTGTTGGCGGCGGGATGGTGCTCGAGCAGTCGAAGGGCCTGGTCCGGGGAGGTCACCCGGCCATCGTGGATCACGGCGTGGAGGACCTGGTGGAGCGGATGGGCGGCGTCGGCCACGGCTTTGCGGGACCACGCCACGGCTGGGCCCGCGCCCAGGTATTCCCCGGCGCGGATGAACCAGGGGCGCGCGGGAGTGCCCTGCGCCAGGACCACGGTGGCAGGGGCACCGCCGGTGACGGTGCTGATCGCCAGCCAGGGTGAGCGGGACCCGTGGGCAACGTCTTCCCCGGCACCGTCTGCGCACAAGACGGTGGTGTCCGAGCAGTCAGCGGGAAAACGCCAGAAGATTCCGCCGTATCCGGCGCCGGTGCGGCCCTTGACGGCCGACGACGAGACCTCCAGCGCGGGGATGCCGCCTGCGGGAACCATGACGGAGTCCAGCGAAAGGCTCCAGGTTCCGGGCACCGAGTGGGTGAAGGCCCGGACGGTGCGGCGCTCCCTGGCCAGGACCACCCCCTCTTCCGACACCCACAGGACGGTGCCCCCGGCCCCGGGCTCCTCCGCCGGTCCGCCTGCTCCTCCCATGCCATCCGTACCTGGCCAGGATTCCGCCAGCTGGCGGCCGTGGTTGGGCAGGACCACCGGCCCCCGGTCCGGCGTATAGGTGGAGCCGCCCCAGAAGTTGGTGCCGTTCAGGTCCGAGAAGGCGATGGAGAGGCCCAGGTGGTGTATGTGGTCCGCCGGCGCAACGTCCGTCAACACTGCGCCGGAGACGGTGCGCACCGGGTGGAAGTACGGCCGGGGAGCACTGTCGGCATCGAGGCCCGCGCCGCTGACCGGGGTGAACAGCTGCCCGGTGCATGCGTCAGTGGTTGCCATGGGCGCCTCCTTCCGTGGCGTTTCGGGTGGTGGAGAACAGCATAGGCAGACAGAAAAGAATCAGCAATAGATTCCGAAAGTTTCCGTCTACGGTTGGGTGTCAGTTTTGAAAAAAGTGTTGACAGTCACAGGTGGGCATTGTTAGAAATCGTTTACTCACTTCTTCCGATCACAACCGACCATGCTGCTTTGTTGAGCACTCGGATGTTGCGGTAACACATCGGAAGGCGGAAAGTTTTCCGAAACTTCAATTCAGGCACTCGCCCGGCGGGCGGCCACAGAGAGGCGTCATTCAATGAAGAAGACAGCAACCACGGGATTCTCCCGCCGGATTTTCCTCGGAGCGGCGGTCACGGCGGCAGGGTTCGCGCTCAGTGGCTGCGGCGGCGGCAACCCGCCCGCGGCAGGGGGTCCGGTGGAACTCAACTTCGTCTACTGGGGCGACTCAAACCGCGCCAAGATGACCGACGCCGCGATCAGGATCTTCGAAGAGAAGAACCCGGGCATCACCGTCAAGAGCGAGTACCAGGACAGCGGCCCCTACGCGGACAAGCTGGCCACCCGCTTCGCAGGCGGCAATCCGCCGGACGTCCTGGCCATGGCCAACCGCAGCCTCCTCGAATACGCCCAGCGTGGCACCCTCGCGGACCTCAAGACCCTCCCGGAACTGAACCTGGACAAGGTTCCGGACACCGTCCTCAGCCGCGGCGAAGTGGACGGCAAACTGTATGGACTCGCTACCGGGGTCACCACCATCGGCATGGTGGTCAACAAAGCCATCACGGACCAGGCAGGCGTCGCCATCCCGGACGACAAGACCTGGAGCTGGGACGACTACGCCAAATTCGCCACAGAGGTCACGCAGAAGACCGGCGGCAAGGTGTACGGCGCCGGCTATGACGTGTCCACGGAAACCGGTCCCATCCTCCTGGCCCGCCAGCGCGGCGAGGACTTCTACACCGAGGACAACAAGCTCGGTGTCAGCGAGGACACCATCCGCGAATGGTTCCAGTACAGCGTGGACCTCCGCAATGCCGGCGGCTACCCGCCCGCCGGATTCTTCGAACAGATCGGCGGCTCGGCGGCGCAGTCCTACCTGGCGAAGGGCACAGTGGCGTCACAGATCATCCCGATCAACAACTTCAAGGCCTACAACGAAGCCGCCGGCGGCAATGTGGTGCTGCTGCGCATGCCCGGTGAAACCACCGAAAAGCGGCGCGGATACTCCGCCGACCCCACCATGCTGTGGTCCATTGCCGCCAAATCCAAGCACCCCAAGGAAGCTGCCAAGCTCCTGGACTTCCTCACCAATGACAGCGACGGCGCAGCTGAAACGCTGACACAGCGGGGCGTACCCATCAACCCCGACGTTGCTGAGTCCATCACCGCCAAGCTCAGCCCGGGCGATACCGCGTTCGTCAACATGATGGCCGCCATCCAGGAGGACGAACTCCCGCCGGCCTACGTTTACCCGAAGGGTGCCAGCGTGGTTGCGGACACCCTCAAGCAGTTGGCCACCGAAGTGGAGTTCGGCCGGGTGACTCCTGCGGATGCCGCCAAGACCTTCATTGAGAAGAGCAATGCGGCAATCAACAAGTAACACCTGCCCCTCCACGAAAGGAGCCTGACCATGTCTGTGCTGACCAAACAGGCCCCCGGCGCGGCGGCCACCATCGCAGCAGGACCACCGGGCCGCAGGAAACAAGGCTCTCCGCGGCGCCGCAACCAGCGCTCGGGCTATTTGTTCCTGCTGCCGTGGTTCCTGGGCATGCTGTTCACCATCGTTCCGTTCTTCGCCTCGCTGTACCTGGCGTTCACGGACTACAACCTGTTCACCGAGCCCAACTTCGTGGGGCTGGCGAATTTCCAGGCCATGGCCGAGGACCCCCGGCTGGGACAATCGCTCAAGGTCACCTTCATCTATACGTTCGTCTCGGTCCCCATCTCACTGGCCGTGGCGCTGCTGATCGCACTGGTCCTCAACCGCGGACTGCAGGGTCTGGCCATCTACCGCTCCGTGTACTACCTGCCGTCGCTGCTGGGCGGGAGCGTGGCCATCGTCATGCTGTGGCGCTACATCTTCGGCAACGAGGGAATCATCAACGGGTTCCTGGGACTGTTCGGCATCGCGGGACCCGCCTGGGTCACCGATCCCAACTTCTCGCTGAGCACCCTGATCGTGCTGAACGTCTGGACCTTCGGCTCCCCCATGGTGATCTTCCTGGCCGGACTGCGGCAGGTCCCCACCATGTACTACGAGGCGGCCTCCATCGACGGCGCGTCCCGCTGGCGGCAGTTCCGCAGCATCACCATCCCGCTGATCAGCCCCATCATCTTCTTCAACCTCATCATGCAGCTCATTGGCTCCTTCCAGACCTTCACCCAGGGCTACGTCATGAGCGGCGGCACCGGCGGACCGGCCGACTCCACGCTGTTCTACAACCTGTACCTGTACCAGAAGGGCTTCACCGAGTTCGAGATGGGATACGCCTCCGCGATGGCCTGGCTGCTGCTGATGATCATCGCCATCTTTACGGCCATCAACTTCATCGCATCCAAGTTCTGGGTCTTCTACGACAACTAAGGCAACCCCATGGCACTCCTTGCATCACCCCCAAAGTCCACGCCCAAACCCGCCAAACAGGCCAAGCAGGCGGATCCCGAAGAAGCCCTCAGCGGAACACGCGGCACCCGGTTCTCCCGCCACCTGATCCTCTGCCTGGTGGGGCTGGTGATGATGTACCCGCTGCTGTGGCTGATCTCCAGCTCCTTCAAGCCCAGCAACGACATCTTCCGCCAGCTGGGACTGTGGCCGGAAAACTGGGACTTCAGCAATTACGCGGAAGGCTGGACCGCACTGAACCAGCCGTTCCACGTCTACCTGATCAACTCGATGGTCGTGGTGGTGTTTTCCATCATCGGCAACATCTTTTCCTGTGCGCTGGCCGCCTACGCCTTTGCCCGGATGGAGTTCACCGGCCGCAAACTGTTCTTCGCCCTGATGCTGGGAACGTTGATGCTCCCCGGGCACGTGCTCCTGGTGCCGCAGTACATCATCTTCTCCCAACTGGGCTGGCTGGACACCTACCTGCCGCTGATCGTGCCCAACTTCATGGCCACCAACGCGTTCTTCATCTTCCTCATGGTGCAGTTCATGAAGGCCCTCCCCAAGGAACTGGACGACGCAGCCCAGATTGACGGGTGCGGACCGTTCCGCACGTTCCTGAGGGTCATCCTGCCGCTGTGCGTTCCCGCCATGGCCACCACTGCGATCTTCACGTTCATCTCCACGTGGAACGAGTTCTTCGGACCGCTGCTCTACATCCAGAACCAGGACCTGTACACCGTCCCGCTGGCGCTGCGCGCCTTCATGGATTCAGAGGGGCAGAGCATGTGGGGACCCATGTTCGCCATGTCCGTGGTGTCCATCGCCCCCATCATCGGCTTCTTCATCGCCGGCCAAAAATACCTCATCAACGGCATCGCCACTACGGGCCTTAAGTAGCACGCGCCTGCCATAACACTGGGCCGTCCGAACGGCCCGGCACACTCTCCACGCATCGCCACAAACACCACTGCACGCGCCCGGGCTGGAGGCTGCCCCGGCACGTAAAACAAAGGAGTTTTGCATGAGTTTGCGTAGGTTCCTGGGCGCGGCAAGCGCCGTCGCCATCCTCTCCGGCCTGGCCCCTGTGCCGGCCATGGCGGCACCCCTCCCGGCCCCATCCCTGGCCCCCGCCGTCAACACCCCCTCCACCCTCTCCGGGGACAGGGGACCGGCCTGGAAGCAGAGACCGGACGGTTTCGCGTCACTGCCGGGCCACGGCCTGGACGGCACCACCGGCGGGCAGGCGGGCCGGATCGTCACCGCCACCACCATCGCCCAGCTGCAGGAGTTCGCCGCCGCGCCCGAGCCCCTGGTGATCTTCATCGACGGCACGCTCGAAGCCGCGCAGTACGTCAAAATCCCGGTTGCGGCCAACAAGAGCTTCATCGGTGTGGGGGCAGGGGCTGAGGTGGTCAACGCCGGATTCAAGCTCATCAACGTCTCCAACGTGATCTTCCGCAACTTCACAGTCCGGGATTCCTACATTCCAGGCGACTGGGACGGCAAGCGTCCGGACAATGACCGGGACGGCATCCAGCTGGACACCAGCCACCACGTCTGGGTGGACCACATGAAGTTCGAACGGATGGGTGACGGGCTCATCGACACCCGCAAGGACTCGGACTTCCTGACCTACTCGTGGAACATCTTCGCGGACAACAACAAGGCACTCGGCGTGGGGTGGACGCCCAATGCCGTCACCCGGATGACCATCCACCACAACTGGATCCGGAACACCACGCAGCGGAACTTCAGCCTGGACAACACCGCAGCCGCCCACGTCTACAACAACTACCTCCAGGACGTGGGGCAGTACGGCATGATGGGCCGCAACAGCGCCAAAGTGGTGCTGGAAGGGAACTACTTTACCGCCGTCCAGGACCCGATTGTGGCCAAGGATCCCGGCACCGAGATCGTGAACCGGGACAACATCTTCGACTCCACCCGCGGCCGCAAGGACAATGTGGGAACGGCCTTCGACCCCGCAGCCAACTACTCCTACACCAAGGACGAGGCGGCAGCGGTCCCGGGCATCGTCAGCAGCGGCGCCGGCCCCCGGGACAACAACGCCCGCAACACGACGACGGAGATCACCGTCGCCCTGGACGGCACCGGAGATTTCGGCAGCCTGCAGGCAGCGATCGGGTCCGTCCCCGCCGGCAGCACCCAGGCGCGCACCATTACCGTCAAGCCCGGCAACTACCGAGAGACGGTCAACGTCTGGGCGGACCGGCCCAACCTCACCATCCAGGGCGCCACCGCCAACCCGGCCGACGTCGTGATCAGCTACGACACGCCCGCCGGCGGCCAGAAGTTCTTCGGCGGCACGTGGGGAACCGCCGGAAGCCCCACCCTGACCGTCCACGCAGCTGATACGACGGTGCGGAACCTGACGGTCGAAAACTCTTACGACGAGGCGGCAAACGGCCCCAGCCAGGCGCTCGCCGTCCGCAGCATCGGGGACAGGGTGACGTTCGAGGGGACCCGGTTCCTCGGCAACCAGGACACCTATCTTGCAGATACCGCCGGCCGGGACGCCACCGCCAGGACCTACCTGAAGAACTGCTACATCGAAGGAGACGTGGACTTCCTGTACGGCCGCGGCACCGCCGTCTTCGATGGCTGCACCATCCACTCGCTGGACCGCGGCAGCACTACCAATAACGGCTACATCGTGGCGCCGAGCACCAAGAACTCCAACCCGTACGGCTTCCTGATCATCAACAGCACGCTCACCTCCGACGCCGCCCCGGGAACCGTCAGCCTCGGCCGGCCGTGGTTCGCCAGCAGTGATCCGGACGCCCTCCCGATGGCACTCATCCGTGATTCGGTGCTGGGCAACCACATCGCCGTGCAGGGCTGGGCTGACATGGGCGGCCATTCCTGGACCGAAGGCCGGTTCGCGGAGTACCGGAACACGGGGCCGGGCGCCTACGTGAACGGGTTCCACCCCCAGCTGTCCGATGCGGAAGCAGCCACGTTCACCCCCAACGCCTTCCTGGGCGGCTGGACTCCGACGGGACGTGGTTGAGATGGACGGGACCTTTCCCCAGGAAATCGGACGCCGCTCCCTGCTGGCGGCAGGCCTGGGCGCAGGATGCCTGGCGGCAACGGGGCTGTTCGCCCAGGGTGCGGTCGCGGCCGGGCCGATTCCCGCGGCGGCCCCGGGCGCCACGGGCTACGCCGACGCGGGCCTGCCCGTGGACCGTGCACAGGGCGGCAACGCGTGGGCGGCTGCGCCAGGGGGATTCGCCTGCGTCGCCGCGCACGGGCTGGCCGGAACGACGGGCGGAACGGGAGGGGCAGTGGTCCATGCCACCGCGCCCGGCCACCTGCGGGAGTTTGCGAAGTCCGCTGAGCCCCTGGTGGTCATCATCCAAGGGGAACTGGTGTTCCCGCAGTACGAGAAGCTGACGGTAACGGCCAACAAGTCCTTCCTGGGTGCCGGCGAAGGCGCCGCAGTGGTGAACGCCGGCTTCAAGCTGGTGAACATTTCCAACGTCATCTTCCGGAACTTCACCGTCCGGGATTCCTACATCCCCGGCGACTTCGTGGGGAAACGGCCGGACAACGACCGCGACGGGATCCAAATGGACACCTCGCACCACATCTGGGTGGACCACATGTACTTCACCCGGCTGGGCGACGGACTGGTGGACGTCCGCAAGGACTGCGACAACGTGACACTGTCCTGGAACGTGTTCGCGGACCACAACAAGGCACTCGGCGAGGGCTGGACCTCGAATGTGGTCACCCGGTTCACCCTGCACCACAACTGGATCCGGAACACCCACCAGCGCAACGCTTCCCTGGACAACACGGCAGCCTCCCACGTCTTCAACAACTACCTGGAGGACATTTCCAGTTACGGGATGCTGGGCCGCAACGCCGCCGTGCTGCTGGTGGAAAACAACTACTTCCGCGATGTCCGGAACCCGCTGCACCACCAGGGGCCGGGCGGCGAACTCGTGGCACGGGGCAACGTCTTTGCCGGCTGCACCGGCAACACCGGCACCAACCGCGGGGCGGGCTTCACTCCCGGATACCCCTACGCCCTCTCCCCCGGCCCGGCCGTGCCGGCCCTGGTCCAGGCGTTTGCCGGGCCCATCGGCGGCACGGTCCCCGCCCGGGCGGGCGTGATCACCGTGGCCCTGGACGGCAGCGGCGACTACGCCAGCATCAGGGCAGCGGTGGGGGCCGTCCCGGCCGGGAACGCCGCGCACGTGGAAGTGCGGCTGCGGCCGGGCACCTACCACGAGCCGGCCGTGCTGTGGGCGGACCGACGCAACATCACGCTGGCCGGCGCCACCGGAAACCCCGCGGACGTGGTGCTGACCAACAGTGAAGGCGTGACCCTGCTGGTGGCAGCGGACGGGGCAACCGTCAGGGACGTGACCGTAAGTTCCGACGTGCCGCAGAACGGTCCGGTGCTGAAGACCACGGGGCGCGGCGCCACCCTGGTCAACGTGAGGGTGCTCAACGGCACGTCCGCCTAGCATCCGCGGCCGTCCTGCGGCCCCGGGGGTATGGCCAGCCGCGGGTAGTCCCCACTAGTCTTCAGGAACGGCCCGCATCCGGGAGCAACGATGATCACAAGGAGCGAAGTTGTCCAATCACACGTACAGCATTTCTGAAATTGTCGGCACCTCCACCGAGGGTGTGGATGACGCCGTAAGGAACGGGATCGCCAAGGCGTCCCAGACCCTGCGGAACCTGGACTGGTTCGAAGTCAAGGAAATCCGCGGGCACCTGGAAGAGGGCAAGGTGGCTGACTGGCAGGTCACCATCAAGCTCGGGTTCAGGCTCGAGGACAAATAGCCGGAACTGCCGGTGCCAAAGGGCCGTGAACCAGGGGTTCACGGCCCTTTGTGCGCCTGCTGCCCGGAGGCGGCGCCGGCTTTAGTAGGCCTGGCCCGGCGACCTGCGGCGCCAGACTGTGGGAACGCCGTCGAACGCGGGAAAAACGTGCCCTTCGAAGAAGGAGAGCACGGTGTGGGGATCGTGGTCCGGGCTCCACAGGCCGGACACCGGGCAGTGGGATCCGGTGGCGGTGGAAGCGGCGCCGGCGGGGCCTGCCTGGCGCTCTTTCAGGAGTGCGATGCGTTTCATCGTTGAGACCATCCTTGGGGAAGAAGTTCGTACCCCCAGCCTAGGGAACGTGCACCCCGCGCTAAATGGATTTCTGGCCAATGTCGTCCGGTGCGTGTGGCCAAATGCACAGGAGCGCTAGGCCTCCGGCGCCGGTTCGGCAGGCAGGCGGCCGGAATGTTCCGCAGGATGGGCCGCCTCGCCCGCGGCGAGGCTGCCGAGGAGCGCCAGGGCGTCCGACGACGGCGAGACGGGTTTGGCGGAAAACACCCTGAGTTCCTGGTCGGGATCGTCCGGCAGGGCCAGGCTTTCGAAGTTCAGTTCCAGGTCCCCGACGGCGGGGTGGTGCAGCCGGACTATGCCGGCCGAGCGGCTCGCGACCCGGTGACCGGCCCACCATTGCCGGAAGTGTTCGCTGTTGACGGCCAGCTCCCCCACCAGCTGGTTTGCCTGGGGGTCGTTCGGGTGCCTCCCGACATCCACCCGGAGGGCCCCCGCCGCTTCCGCCGCCACCGATTTCCAGTCGCGGAACAGTTCCCGGGCCGCCGGGTCGAGGATCAGCCAGCGGGTCAGGTTCCGCTCCCCGGCCGGGAGGGCCCCGAAATCAGTGAAGAGGAGGCGGGCCATCCGGTTGGCGGCGAGCACGTCGCTGCGGCGGCCGAGCAGCAGGGCCGGCACGTCCCCCACCGCCTCGAGGAGCTGGCGCAGCGCGGGGCGCACTCCCTGTGCCTGCTGGCCTGACGGGCGCGGGCCGCCGGCACAGTTTTCGAGCAGGTCCATCATGTGCGCCTGCTCGCCGCTGTTCAGTCGCAGGGCCCGGGACACCGCGTCAAGGACGGCCCTGGAGGGGTGGATGTTGCGGCCCTGCTCCAGCCGGACGTAGTAGTCAGTGCTCACGCCGGCCAGCCGGGCCACCTCCTCACGCCGCAGCCCGGGCACCCGGCGGGATCCGGTGACGGAACCTGCTCCGGCATCTTCGGGGCTGAGCCGGGACCGCATGGCTTTGAGGAATTTTCCGAATTCGGCGCTTTGACCCATGGGGACCATTCTGCCCTCCGTCCCTGCACGGTCCTACAAACGAAGGTAGGACTTCCAGTCCTAGGACACACGGGATCACCGCTACCTGCTGACGGCCAGGCAAAAAGTGCATAGGCTCGAGGGTGAGCCAGCGGAAACCGCTTTCTCTTTGTCAGGCAGACGGCATCCACCCGGCGTCAGCACGCCGGTTCCAGCGCAAGCACGTCCAACCCAGCGCCGGCAGAACCACCAGCGCGAGCACATCCAAGGAGCATCATGTCAGAGCTGACACTGAACAACGGCGTCACCATCCCCCAGCTTGGCCTCGGAGTCTTCCAGGTGCCACCGGAAGACACCCAGCGGATCGTGGAGGACGCCTTCGAGGCCGGCTACCGTCATATCGATACTGCTGCCGGGTACCGCAACGAAGCCGGGGTGGGCGCAGCCATTGCAGCCACGGGCATCCCCCGCGAAGAAATCTTCGTCACCACCAAGTTGCGCAACGGTGAGCAGGGCAAAGCGCAGGAAGCTTTCCAGAACAGCCGGAAAGCCCTTGGCCTGGACTACGTTGACCTTTACCTCATCCACTGGCCGGTGCCGTCGCAGGGACTGTACGTCCAGGCCTGGAAGGAACTGGAGCGCCTCTACGAGAACAAGCAGATCCGGGCCATTGGCGTGTCCAACTTCCTGGCTGAGCACCTGGACACGCTGCTCGAATCGTCCGAAACCGTGCCGGCCGTGAACCAGATCGAACTGCACCCCAGCTACCAGCAGGCCGGCCTGGCGGCGAAGTGCCGCAGCCACGGCATCGAGGTGGAGGCCTACAGCCCGCTGGGCCAGGGCGGTGACCTCAACGGCAACGCCGTCACCGCCATCGCCAACGGGCACGGCGCCACCACCGCCCAGGTGGTACTGGCCTGGCACCTCGCCTCCGGCAACATCGTCATCCCCAAGACCGTTAACCCGGACCGCATGCGGGAGAACTTTGCCGCAGCCTCCCTCACCCTCACGGACAGCGAACTGGCCGCGCTCACCGCTCTGGAGTCCGGCGCCCGCATCGGCTCGGATCCCGCCGTCGCCTCCTTCACCCAGATGTAAGTCCGGACAGTCAATCCCGGACAGCGCCGAACCCTGAAAGGACCACCCCATGCAGTACACCCACCTTGGCCGCTCCGGCCTGCAGGTTTCCCGCCTGTGCCTCGGCACCATGAACTTCGGCCCGCAAACCGAAGAAGCCGACGCGCACAGCATCATGGACTCCGCCCATGACCATGGCATCAACTTCTTCGATACCGCCAACGTGTACGGCGGAGCCGGGCACCGCGGCTGGACCGAGGAGATCATCGGCCGCTGGTTCGCCAAGGGCGGCGAGCGCCGCGAGCACACGGTGCTGGCCACCAAGCTCTACGGCACCATGACGGACCGGCCCAACGAATCCAAGCTCTCCGCACTGAACATCCGGCGCGCCCTGGATGCCAGCCTCAAGCGGCTGCAGACGGACTACATCGACCTTTACCAGTTCCACCACATCGACCGGAACACCCCGTGGGACGAGATCTGGCAGGCCATCGACGTGGCCGTCCAGCAGGGCAAGATCCTCTACTCCGGCAGCAGCAACTTTGCCGGCTGGCATATTGCGCAGGCCCAGGAAGCCGCCCACCGGCGCAACTACACCGGCCTGGTCAGCGAGCAGTCCATCTACAACCTGTTCATGCGCCAGGTCGAGCTTGAAGTGATCCCCGCCGCGCAGCAGTACGGGCTGGGACTCATCCCGTGGTCTCCGCTCCAGGGCGGGCTTCTGGGCGGGGTGCTCAAGAAGGAGCGCGACGGCGTCCGCCGCACCGAGGGCCGGGCCGCCGAAACGCTCAAGAAGCACCAGGACCAGATCCGCCAGTACGAGGACTTCGCCGATGAACTGGGCCACGAGCCCGGGGACGTAGCCCTCGCCTGGCTGCTGCACCAGCCCGCCGTGACGGCACCGATCGTGGGCCCGCGGACCCAGGAGCAGCTGGACGCGGCGGTCCGGGCCCTGGACGTCACCCTCGACGCGGATGCACTCAAGCGGCTGGACGACATCTTCCCGGGGCACAGGACCGCACCGGAAGACTACGCGTGGTGACCCTCCACCCCGCTGCCGATACGGTGGCACCGCGAAACATCCTCTTCATTGGCGGCACCGGGGTTATCAGCGCGGCGGCGGCTGAACGCGCCGTCGCGCTGGGCCACCGGTTGACCGTCCTGAACAGGGGCCAGTCCACCCGCCCGGTCCCGGACGGGGCCGAGATCCTGCATGCGGATATACGGGATGCCGGCTCCGTCCGCGAGGTGCTCGGCGGGAGGGAGTTCGACGCCGTTGCGGACTTTATCTCGTACACCCCGGACCAGGCGCAGGCAGGGCTCGAGCTGTTCCGCGGCCGGACCGGGCAGTACGTGTTCATCAGTTCCGCGTCGGCCTACCAGAAGCCACCCACCCGGCTGCCCATCCTGGAGTCCACGCCGCTGAAGAACCCGTTCTGGCAGTACTCCAGGGACAAGATCGCCTGCGAAGAACTTCTGTTCAAGGCCTACCGGGAGGACGACTTCCCGGTCACCGTTATCCGGCCGTCCCACACCTATGACCGGACCAAAATCGCCATGGTGGGCGGCTGGACGGACATCCACCGGATGCGCGCCGGCCTGCCGGTCATGGTCCACGGCGACGGGACCTCGCTGTGGACGCTGACCCACAGTAAGGATTTCGCAAAGGCGTTCGTTGGCCTGCTCGGCAGGCCGCGGGCGGTAGGCGAAAGCTACACGATCACCTCTGACGAGTACCTCCCGTGGAACCAGGTCTACCGACTGTTCGCCCGCGCCGCCGGAGTGCCGGAGCCGGAACTGGTGCACGTGGCCTCGGAAACCATCGCGGCCCACAGCCAGGAACTCGGGCCCAATCTGCTGGGCGACCGGTCGCATTCGGTGGTGTTCGACAACACCAAAATCAAGTCCCTGGTCCCGGACTACGCCGCCACCATCCCGTTCGCGGACGGTGCCCGCGAGATCGTGCAGTGGCACGACAGCAATCCGGAACTGCAGAAGGTGGACGAAACCTACATGCAACTCTCGGACAAGCTCACTACGTGGGCCCGGGCCGGAGCCTGACCCCGTAGGCCGCCGCCCCGAAATCGCTGGAACGGTGCGGGGACGCTGATCCGGTTCAGCGTCCCCGCACCGTTCCAGCGTCGGCGAGCCGTAGTTTCTACAACGTTCTAAATACCCTGTGGCGGGGGCAAAAACAAGCCTTGCGCCTGCCCCTCCCCCACCCCTAGATTTCTGGGGAAGCGTTTTCCCACTTTTAGATTGAAAGGATTCACTGATGAATCCCTCCAAGGCATCCGCACGACTCCTGTCGGTTGCAACTCTCGGCCTGGCACTTACGGTGGGCTGCCTCGCAGCGCCGGCGTCCGCCGTCGGGCCCTCCCCCTCGAAGCCAGGCGCCCCGGGCATCCAGCTCGACTACCTGGACCGCGGACTGGTGGCCGCCAAGACATCCGAAGGCGTGTTCCTCAGCTGGCGCCTGCTGGGCAACGAAGCCACCGGGTCCTCCGCCACCGGACTCACCGGCACGGACTTCAACGTGTACCGGGACGGGCAGAAGCTGGCGACAGTTACGGACAGCACCAACTACCAGGACCCCGCCGGGACCGCCGCGTCGACGTACCAGGTGCGGGCCGTCGTCGGCGGCGCAGAACTGGACGAAAGCGCAACGGCAACCCCCTGGGGCGGCAACTCAAAGGACATCCCGCTGAAGAAGCCGGCGGACGGCGTGACCCCCGCGGGCCAGGCCTACACGTACTCAGCCAATGACACCTCCGTAGGCGACGTGGACGGCGACGGCCAGTATGAGTTCATCGTGAAATGGGACCCGAACAACTCCAAGGACGTCTCGCAGGTGGGCTACACCGGCAATACGTACGTGGACACCTACAAGGCCGACGGCACGCTGCTGAACCGGATCGACCTGGGCGTCAATATCCGCTCCGGGGCGCACTACACCCAGATGCTGGTCAACGACTTCGACGGCGATGGCCGCGCTGAGCTGATGATGAAGACCGCGCCGGGCACCAAGACCACCAACTACAACGCGGACGGCAGCGTGGCCGCGGAGTCGTTCATCACGATGCTGCAGAAGGACCTCAACGCCGGGTACTCGAACAGCGACGACTACCGGATGAGCGCGGCGGACTACTACCGGCACATGGTGAAGACCTTCCAGGGCTGGACGGAACACCCCGAGGTGAAGGCCGGAAACTGGCCGGCCACCCTCGAAGAAGCCTTCGGCATCGCTCCGAAGTACAAGTACCCGCTGTCCCAGGCCGACGCCGAGGCGCTGACCGACTACTTCATGGACGTCTACGCCCCGTCACGCAGCGCCCGGAACAACCTTCGCGCGTTCGAAGGCTTCATCGTCTCCGGCCCCGAGTACCTGACCGTCTTCGAAGGGGCCACGGGCAAGGAACTGAAGACCGTCGCCTACCAGCCGGGCCGGACCGACGACGGCATGATGTGGGGCGATTACGCCATGGCCCGCATCGAACCGGGTAACCGCGTGGACCGCTTCCTCGCCGGTGTCGCCTATGTGGATGGGAAGAAGCCCGCCGCCGTGTTCGCCCGCGGCTATTACACCCGCACCACCCTGGCCACCTACACCTGGGACGGCAGCAACCTCACCCCGGTTTGGAACGTGGACTCGGGCTGGACACCCATGACCAACCCGTTCAACGATTCCCCGCATGGCCGCGACGGCACGGACCCCACGTACGGCAAGCTGACCACCCAGGGCTTCCACTCCCTGAGCGCCGCGGACGTTGACGGCGACGGCAAGCAGGAGATCGTCTACGGTTCGGCAACGCTCGACGACGACGGCTCGCTTCTGTACAGCTCCTTCGACACGCTGCCGGCCGGCAGCGCCGCCCCGGGGACCGAAGCGAGGCTGGGCCACGGCGACGCCATGCACGTGGCCGACATCGACCCCCAGCGCCCCGGCAAGGAGATCTTCACTGTCCACGAGGGCGCCACATACGCGCCGTACGGCTACGCGATGCGCGACGCCGCCACCGGGGAGGTGCTGTTCGGCGCGTACTCCGGCAAGGACACCGGCCGCGGCATGATCGGCGACGTCGATCCGTCCGTTCCCGGACTGGAGAACTGGGCCATCGGGATGCAGGCGGCAGACGGCACCAAACTCTCCACCACCGCCCCGGGCACCAACATGAGCATCCGGTGGGCGGCGGACATGACCACGCAGGTCATCAACGGTTCAGGTGACCAGACGCCCACCATCGATGACTGGAAGCGCGGCCGGCTGCTGACCGCCGAGGGCACGCGGACCAACAACGGCACCAAGGGCACCCCCGGGCTGGTGGCGGACATCCTGGGCGACTGGCGCGAAGAAATGGTGGTCCGAACCGCGGACAGCTCCGCCCTGCGGATCTACCTCAGCACCGAGGTGACCAACCACAAGCTCTACACCCTGATGCACGATCCCCAGTACCGTGCCGAGGTGGCCCGGCAGAACACCACCTACAACCAGCCGTCCTACACCGACTTCTACCTGGCCTCAGACATGGACTTCGGCAACGTTCCCCTGCGCGCCGCCTGGCTTCCCGGCAGCGTCAAGGCCCTCCAGCACTCCGTCGAGGACCTGGTGGACACGGGCGATCTTGCCGGCCCGGTGGCCAGCCAGCTGACCGCCGCGGTCCAGCAGGCACAAAAGGCCGTGGAAGGCCGCGACGCCCCTGCGGCAGGACAGGCCGTCCAGCGCTTCCTGAAGTTCCTGGGCCAGCAGAAGAACCCTGACAAGGTATCCGATACTGCACGGGCCGTGCTGACCCATAACGCCGGCACTATCCTCCGCGCGTTCGGTGCCTGAGGCAGACTGGTGACATGACACTGGCACCGCGCATCACGCTCAATGACGGACACTCCATCCCGCAAGTGGGCCTGGGCACCTGGCCGCTGGACGACGACCAGGCGGCGGCCGCCGTCGTCCATGCCGTTGAAGCCGGGTTCCGGCACATCGACACGGCAGTCAAATATGGCAATGAACGCGGCGTGGGCCATGGCATCAGGGCGAGCGGCGCTGAACGCGCCGACCTGTTCGTCACCACCAAGCTCGACGGGCAGTTCCAGGGGAATGACAGGGCAGTGGAAGGACTGGAGGGGTCGCTGCGTCGCCTTGGCTTGGACTACGTCGACCTGTTGCTCATCCACTGGCCGCTGCCTTCGCGGGGCGAGTACGTTTCCACCTGGAAGACTTTCGAACGGCTCCAGGCAGAGGGAAAAGTCCGCTCGATTGGGGTGTCGAACTTCAAGCCGGCACACCTGGAACGGCTTATGGCGGAAACGGACGTAGTGCCCGCCGTCAACCAGATCCAGCTGACCCCTGCCGTCACCCGCACGGCGGAGCGGGAGTTCCACGCGCGGCACGGCATTGTGACGGAGTCCTACAGCCCGCTGGGTGGTTCCGGGGCGGGCATCCTGGACGCCCCGGTCCTGGCCCGGTTGGCCGGGAAGCATGGCCGGACTCCGGGACAAGTGGTGCTGCGCTGGCACGTTCAAAACGGATTGGTAACGATTCCGAAAACGGCGAACCCGGAGCGGATGAGGGAGAACCTGGACATCTTCGATTTCGAGCTTGACCCGCAGGATCTCGCGGAATTGGCGGCCCTCGACGAAGGGCCGGGCGCCGGAAACGACTCGGACGTCACCGGGCACTGAACGGGGCCTGAGCAGCCATCATTCGCATCTCCGGGGTTGGCAAATCGATAGTAAGCATGATTACTATTGGGGCAGAGGATGAACTGCCTCCGGGATCCGGGGGCGTCCTTACTTAGGAAGAGGAGCGAAAAATGGGATTTATTGCATTTCTGATTCTCGGACTTATTGCCGGCGCAATCGCTAAGGCGATTCTTCCAGGTCGGCAGGGTGGCGGCTGGATCATCACCATGGTGCTCGGCGTCGTAGGCGCCCTCCTTGGCGGATGGATCGGCTCGGCCATCTTCGGCGGCGGACTGCAGGAGTTCTTCTCGCTGCAGACCTGGCTGCTGGCGATTCTCGGATCGCTGATCGTCCTGGCGATCTACGGCATGGTCACTAAGAGCAGCGCGCGCCGCTAAAGCAGCGGAACGCCAGGGAGCCGGCCTGGGGATACTCTCCCCGGGCCGGTTCTCATTTTCCCGGCCAGCCCGCTTCCGGGTGCGCCGACCTTTGGAAACCTTCTCACGGAGCAGGAGTTCACCTTGAAAAACAAGCTTCTTTTGGGTGTTGGAATCGCAGTGGGCTACGTCCTTGGATCTCGTTCCGGAAGGGCAGCCTACGACAAACTGAAGGCACGCGCCGCCGGAGTATGGGACAGCAAGCCCGTGCAGGACAAGGTGAGTGTTGCCACCGAAACCATCAAGGAGAAGGCCCCGGATGTGGCCGACCACCTGACCGAAGCGGCACGCCGCGCCGGAACGGTCATCGGGTCCGCAATGCACCGCGACGCCTCCGATTCCACAGCCAGCGCCAAGCCCTCCGCGTCCGACGCCGGCACCACAGGAAGTGCCACCGGGACCGACGGGGACCATATTCCGGCCCACAGTACCCACCCGGAGACCACCAACCTGGGAACGACCAGTGATGGCGGTCCCAAGAACTGACCTGCCGAGCACGTGGCCCCGTCAGCTTCCCATCTGTGACAAGGGGAAATGCCGTTCCTTGTGCTAGAACTGATTCGCTTTGCCGGCCGTTGCGATCCTTGGGGGACGCGACGGCCGGCAACGTGTTTAACGGCTACCCGCTGAGCGGGATGACCGGAAGTCCTTCAAGGGAAACGTCCACAGGTGCACCCACTACGTGGGCGGTGATGCCTTCCACGCGCAGCTCGTCCAGGAGCACCCGCAGCATGGCGTCTCCCATTGCCCGCGGCAAATCCCCCTTGGTGTCCGTCCAGACCATCGGGCCGCGGGGCGTCACGTAGACATCGGAGATGAAGTTCGGTGTGTACGGTATGTCCCACGTCGTGGCCGCCTGTTCCTCAGCTTCCCGCTGCTCCCGCGGCATTTCCCTGCCAAACTCGTCAATGTCGTAGAAGCGCAGGGCAGCCCTGCCCAGGGCAGCGGCGGCTTTCCTGTCGTCATTGCTCAGCACAAGGAACGACGGGGACGTCTCCCACCCCTCGCCCAGCACCGCCGGCCACTTCGCGCCTTGACGGTCGAAAAAGTCCCGCTCGGCCGTCACCGTGGGAGGTTCTGTTGACGGCGGAGGCTGGGTAGGCGCCGGGGCTCGCGACGAGACCGGGACTTCGCGGGCAGAGCCATCCGCTGCTGCAGCCGGCGTTGCAGGAACTGCGTGACGGGCGTCCTTCGAGGCAGCAGAGTCCGGCCCCAGGGAGGAGCAACCCGCCGCAGCCAGGGAAAGCAACACTGCCAGGGAGGCGGCCGCCGCAGCGCCCCTGCGCCGGAGTACGGCCATGCCTACGGTCGGGCGTCCGGCCATTGTGACGGGTCATAGCCGTTGATGCCCGGCACACGCCTCACCGGAGGTTCGTCCGCGTCACCGGCGTCATTGTGCTGTGGCACGCCACCCTCCGGTGACACGCCGGACCTTGATGGCACGTCAGACCTTGCTGACCTGGCACTTTCCTGTGCCTGATCATTGTCCCCGGAGACATCAGCGCCCTGCCGGTCGGCAGCGTCTTTCGGGCCGCTTCCATGGCCGGCGACGGCGCTCTCCGCCTCCAGGTCTTTGTCGTCCCTGCGGTCTCTCCGGCCCCGCTGGCTTCCCGCCATTCCAACTCCCCCATCGTTGACGAGGGTCCGGCTGCTTGAACCACTAGGGAAACCCTAGACCCATGGCGCCGCACCAACCGCTGGATTGCCTCAAGAAAGATGCAATTTCTCCCGAGCTCAATGCCTGGCGCTCCGACTCCCCACAACGACGGTCCCGTCGAGATCGTCCGCGTGCACCGTATGTACATTCAGCCCCGCCGCAGCCAGCAACCCGGCTGTCCCGGCTGCCTGCTGCACGCTGGTTTCAATCAGCACATGGGCCGCCGGCGCCAACCATGGCTGTGCGCCGGCAGCAATGCGGCGGTGCATATCGAGGCCGTCGGCACCGCCATCAAGCGATATCCGCGGTTCATGGATGCGGGCTTCCGGCGGCATGGTCCTGATCGCGTCGGTCGGCACATACGGGGCATTCACCACGAGCACGCGGACCCGTCCCTGGAGCCGAAGCGGAAGTGCGTCAAAGAGGTCACCTTCATAAACGAAGCCACCCACGGGTTCCAGGTTCTGCCGGGCACATGCCGCAGCGCGGGGATCGATGTCCGTGGCATGCAGTTCGATGCGTGGGAACCTCCCCAGCAGGGCCGCGCCTACCGCCCCGGAACCGCAGCACAGGTCGACCACCACGTCGCGGGACGACACCCCACCCTCGTCGCCTAAAGCTCCAGGGCCAGCAGGAATCAACCCGCAGGCAAGCCTGACCAGAAGTTCAGTCCGCCGGCGTGGCACGAAGACGCCCGGCCGGATGGCAATCTGTGCGCCGGCGAACTCAGCCCACCCCAGGATGTATTCCAAGGGAATCCCGCTGGCACGCCGCTGCACGCACTGGGCCAGGTCGGCCCCGCCGGCGGCATGCCGGATGAGGAGCACGGCCTCCTCCTCGGCAAAAACACACCCGGCGGAGCGGAGCGCGCTGACCGTGTCGGCGAGCACCGTTCCAGGCACCGCTTCGGCACCAGGAGAGCGCCGTACTGGACCGTCGAGGCCGTCGGTGCCGCTGCCGGGTGACGGGGAGGAGCAGGAGGCAAAGGTTGACATGGAACCCCTTGTCCGGAGGGTGGCGGTGCCCCGTCAAGCGGGAGCACAACTGCCTGGGTGGCAGCGGGCGGATCCGACAACAGCGTGGTCAACCCGCCCGCTTTTTGCAGCCTAGCTGGAAATTTCATCCTAAAGGACGCCACGACGCCGCTGCAGGGGCGGCGTTCATTGGCAGGATGGATTGATGACACTCACCTCAGGCACCCTTGATGGGGAAAGCTTCATCCCCGCGCCCACGATCATCTGGACAGGAACGTACACGCCTGACGGTGGCGGCCGGGCCGAGGGCATCGGCGCCCTGCGCGCCGACGGCAACGGCAGGCTGGAGTGGCTCGGCACCGCAGTGGACGCCCAGTCGCCGTCGTTCGTTGCTGTCCACCCCACACTGCCGGTGGTGTACGCCGTTGCCGAACAGCAGAAGCTTGTGCAGGCCTACCGCCGTGCCGGGGAGTTCGCACTGGAGCCCCTCGGCGCACCGCAACCTGCCGGAGAGGCCGCATGCCATGTCGCGTCGGACCCGCAGGGCCGCTTCATAACAGCAGCGTGCTGGGGTGACGGCCAGGTCATCCTCTACGAGCTGGATTCCGACGGCGTACCCGCCCGGAGATACCCCGCACCGCCGTCGGTGGATCCGCACGCAAGCCTGTCCCCCGGCGAACCCCGGCAAAGCAGGGCACATGCGAGCCTCATGATGCAGGACGGGCGGGTGATGACCACCGATCTTGGCCACGACACCCTGCGGATCTGGACTTACGAGGCCGGGACAGGGCTGGTGGCCGACCACGAGGTGGTCCTTCCCTTCGGGAGCGGACCGCGGCACCTGGTCCAGCACCCCGGCGGCAACGTCTTTGTCGTCTCCGAATACTCGGTGGAAGTCTTTGTCGTGCGCTTGGAAGCCGGAACATTCGAGCTCGTTTTCCGGGGGCCCGCCACCGCCGGAGGTGCCTTGGAAGGCGACTCTGCCGCGGAAATCTGTTTGGGCGCGGACGGCAGGTTCGCTTATACAGGCGTCCGCGGGTCAAACCGGATCAGCGTGCTCGAGGTGGGCAGCGACGGCAGCGGGCTGCTGCCGCTCAAGGACATCGACAGCGGAGGAGACTGGCCGCGCCACCACCTGGTCCGGGGCCCCTGGCTGCACGTCGCCCACGAGCGCTCAGACAATGTTGCCACCTTCGCGCTGGATCCCGGGACGGGACTCCCCGGGCCGGTGCTCCACGACGCCGCTGCGCCATCGCCCACCGCCCTGGTGCCCGCGGACTGATCCTTCCGCGGCTCCGCGACGCCACGCATTCGGCAGGGGCCACCCATCACGGCTGATGCACCGGCTTCCCGGCGCTCCAAGCGTTTCGTCAACACTGGAGTAATCCTGCGTAAGCGCTTACGGTTGTGACGTGATTCACAGAAAAATAAGCTTGCTGTGAATCATGCGGCCCCGGGCCGCACACCCTTGCCGAACAGCAACCTGTACAGCAGTGCCGCTACCAGGAAGGTCTCACCCTTGATACACCGCACCCCCAACAGCGCGCCGCCGCGCGCCCAAACGGCGCCGCCCCCACCCAGGCGGCCCCGCTCCGGCGCCGTCCGGCGCACCGCCGCCGGACTGGCCGCCGCGGTCCTCGCATTCTCAGCCACGTCCCTTCCGGCCGCAGCGGCCCCGGGTCCGAAGGATCCCGGGTCCAAGGGCCCTTCTTCGGCGGCCGGGCACTCGCTGCGGGCACCCGTCACCGACGAAAACTTCTACTTCGTGATGGCGGACCGCTTCAGCAACGGCAGCGCCGCGAATGACCGGGGCGGCCTCGGCGCGGACCCCATGGTGTCCGGCTTCGACCCCACGAAGAAGGGCTTTTACAACGGCGGCGACCTCGCGGGCCTCCGGAACAACATCGACTACATCCAGGGGCTCGGCACCACCTCCATCTGGCTGACCCCCAGTTTCAAGAACAAGGCCGTTCAGCCCGAGGACAAGTCCGCCGGCTACCACGGCTACTGGGTTACGGACTTCACCCAGATCGACCCGCACCTGGGCACGAACGCCGAACTGAAGGCCCTCATCGACGACGCCCACGCGCGCGGCATGAAGGTCTACTTCGACATCATCACCAACCACACCGCCGACGTCATCGGGTACCAGGAAGGAGCCCGCAAGGGTTACGTCTCCAAGGACGCCGCCCCCTACAAGACGGCCGCCGGGGAGGAGTTCGACGACCGCGACTACGCCGGATCCGCCACCTTCCCGGAGCTGGATGCCGCCACATCCTTTCCCTACCGGCCAGTGCTCGAGCCGGGCGAGGAGGACCTGAAAGTCCCGGCCTGGCTCAACGATCCCGCCCTGTACCACAACCGTGGCGACACCACCTTCACCGGCGAGGATTCCTCCTACGGCGACTTCTTCGGCCTGGACGACCTCTTCACTGAACACCCCACCGTGGTCAACGGCATGAAGGACATCTACAAGGCGTGGATCCGTGACTTCGGCGTGGACGGCTTCCGCATCGACACCATGAAGCACGTCAACGACGAGTTCTGGCAGGACTTCGGCCCGGACGTCCTCAGCTTTGCCAGGGAACAGGGCAAGGACGAGTTCTTCATGTTTGGCGAGGTCTTCGACACCACCAAGAGCTTCACGTCCCAGTTCACCACCCGGAACAAGATGCAGGCGGTCCTGGATTTCCCGTTCCAGGACGCTGCACGGAACTTCGCGTCAAAGGGCCAGGACGCCGGAGCGTTGCAGGCCTTCTTCGCCGGTGATGACTGGTACACGGACGCCGACTCGAACGCCTACCAGCTCCCCACGTTCCTGGGCAACCACGACATGGGCCGCATCGGCAGCTTCATCGCGGCCGACAACCCCGACGCCACGGACACCGAGAAAGTGGCCCGCGACCGGCTGGCGCACGAACTCATGTACTTTTCCCGCGGCAACCCCGTCATCTACTACGGTGACGAACAGGGCTTCACGGGCCCCGGCGGTGACCAGGACGCCCGCCAGACCATGTTCGCCAGCCTGGTGCCGGAGTACCTGGACGACGACCTGCTGGGAACCGATGCCACCCACGCCACGGACAACTTCAATACCGGCCACCCGCTGTACGCCAAGATCCGTGAGCTCGCTGCCCTGGCCAAGGAGCATCCTGCCCTCCGGAATGGGGCGCAGCAGGACCGGTACGCCGCCGACGGGCCAGGCATTTACGCTTTCTCCCGCACGGACGCCAAGGACCAGCGCGAATACGTCGTGGCCCTGAACAACAGCGAACAGGTCCAGACAGCCGACATCCCCACCTACATCGCCAAGCGCACCTACACGCGCATCTACGGCGACGGCGCGCCAGAGGCCAAGACCTCGCCAGACGCGAAACTGGCCGTCACCGTTCCGCCGCTTTCTGCCGTGGTGTACCAGTCCGCCGGCCGCATCCCGCACTCCAAAGCAGCGCCCGCCGTCGTGCTGGGAGACCCGGCGCCGGCTCCCGGCGACAACGGCCGGCTCCAGGTGACGGCCGACGTCGACGGTGCTTCGTTCCATGAGGTCACCTTCGAGGCGAGGCAGGCAGGCGGGGACTGGACAACGATCGGCACCGATGACAGCGCGCCGTACCAGGTGTTCCACGACGTCGCGGCGCTGGACGCCGGCACCCCCGTGGAGTACCGCGCCACCGTCCTGGACAACGGCGGCCACACCGCCACCAGCCAGGCACGCCAGGCGAACGTCCCGGCGCCCGTACTGACGCTGCAGAAACCTGCGGAGGGCAGCAGCGTGCAAGGGACCGTGGAGCTCAGCGCCACGGCAGACCCGGAGAAGCCCAGCCACGTGGTCACGTTCGAGCGCAGCGTGTCAGGCGGCGCCTGGACGGTGATCGGCACGGACGACTCGTCCCCTGCTTACACGGCCAGCGATGATGTTTCCGGCGTGGCCGACGGCACCAGCGTGCAGTACAGGGCGTCCATGGCGGGGCCCGGCTTCGCGGTGGCCAGCGGGATCCGGACGGTCACCGTGGGCGAGGCACCACAGCCCGATGCCGTCGCCGTGGCGGGATCGCTGAACCAGGCAATGGGGTGCGCCGCGCCTTGGGATCCTGCGTGTTCCCAGGCGCAGATGGTCCTTGATCCGGCTGACCGGATCTGGCGGCTGACTGTTGACCTGCCCAAAGGCAGCTACGAGTTCAAGGCAGCCCTCAACGGCGGCTGGACCGAAAACTACGGCGCAGACGGTGAGCTGGACGGACCGAACATCGCCCTGGACCATCCGGGCGGACCGGTCACCTTCCGCTATGACAACAGCACCCACCTGCTCAGCACGGTCTACGCCTCGCAGCAGCCCGGCGCGGTGGCCGCGGCGGGAAGCATGGACAGCGAGCTGGGCTGTGCCGGGGACTGGGAGCCGGCCTGCGATCAGGCCCAACTCGTCCTCGACCCGGCAGACCTGGTGTGGAAGCTGTCAGTGCCGGACCTCCCGGCCGGCAGCTACGAGTTCAAGGCTGCCCTGGACCGCTCCTGGAACGTCAGTTACGGCGCCGGCGGGGTTTCCCCGGGTGCCAACATCACCTTTGACCACGACGGCGGCCCGGTCACCTTCCGGTACGACCACTTCACCCACCTGATTACGGCGGGATAGGTAAGGCCTGCAAGGCACCGGGGCCGGGACAGCGTGGGAGACCCAGGCTGTCCCGGCCCCGCCGTGCGCTAGCCCGTGACCGGATGCCCGAGCAGGCCGGCAAGCCGGGCGACTGCGTCCTCGGCCGTGGGCGGCGGGCCGAACACTTCACGCTGCCTGCCGGTATTTGCCACGTAACGGCCGGTCTGGAACCACTCGATCATCGAGGCCATGTCCTTGACCATCGGGTTGACCCGCCCGGCCACCAGGCCTGCAGCCTTCAGGACACCGACGGGTGTTGACCGGACCTTGATCTTCCTGCCGGTGAGCCGGCCCAGGAGGTCTGCCACGTCCTTCATCCGGACCGGCCGGTCCCAGCCGACATCGATGCGCTGCCCCTCGATGCCGGGAGCGTCCACGGCATCGGCCAGGTACCCGGCAAGGTCCGGGGTCAGCACGAATGTCATGGGAATGGTGGGCGACCCGAACCACATCAGCCTGCCCTTCGCGACCGGGTCCCCGCCGAAGCGTGTCACCTGGTCCAGGAAGGCCCCCGGCCGGAGCGCCACAAAAGGTACGCCCAGGCTTTCAAGGTGGTCCTCCATCAATTTCTTGTGCCAGAAGTGTGGCACCTGCGGAGTCTCGTCACAGGTCAGGATGCTGGTGAGGACGAACCGCCGCACGCCGGCCCGGGATGCTGCCGCGGCGAGGTTGGAGTTGCCCTCGGTGTCGGTGGCGGCAGTGTCGCCCTTGCGGTGCCGCGTGTATCCGGCGGCTGATGTCACCACGGCGTCCGCTCCCGCCATCGCCTGGTCCAGGGACCGGGGGTCCATCATGTCCCCGCGGGCTATTTCCACGCCGAGGGATTCCAGCCGGGAGGCATCCGAACCGGGCCGTACCAGGGCACGCACCGGCTTGCCCCTGTCCACCAGTGCGGTGACCACCTGGCCGCCGAGCATGCCCGTACCGCCGATTACCAGTACCGGGCCATCGTCACTCATTTGATTCTCCTCACGGTTGGCTAGTTGTGCAGGGCCCCCTCCACCGCCGCGAGCAGCGAGTTGAACCGCACGTTGGCGGGAAGGTCGTCAAGGAAAACAGGCCTGCCGTCCGGGCCGGCCAGCGGGACCTGCCAGTTCGGGTACAGGGCTTCGGTGGTGCCCGGCTGGTTCTGGACCCGCCTCTCCCCCACTGCGTCGACCAAGGCCACCCCCAGCAGTACCGACGGCGTTTGGGTCAGCAGCAGGTGCAGGGCTTCGATGGTCCGCGCCTCAGTCTCGGCGGAGCTGCCGGCTTCCGGCAGATACCCCCGTTCCCGGAGCAGCGCGAACATCTTCTCCAGCGAGGCGTTGTGCTCCGCACGTTCCTCCGCCTCGGACCGTTCCAGCAGACCCAGCGTGCTCCGCAGCGCCACGTGGTCGCCGGCGAGGTATCCGGCGGTGGGCGGAAGGTCATGGGTATTGACGCTGGCCAGCGCCTGCGTGCGGTACTTTTCGGGCGCAAGGGGAGAGTCGCCGTCGTACTCAAACCAGAGGATGGAGGTGCCCAGGATGCCGCGGGCCGCGAGGTAGTCCCTGACCCACGGCTCAAACGTGCCCAGGTCCTCGCCAATGACCACGGCTCCGGCCCGGTGGGCCTCCAGCGCGAGGATGCCAATCAGGGCCTCGTGGTCGTATTTGACGTACGCGCCGTCGCCGGGGGCGTTGCCGGTGGGGATCCACCAGAGCCGGAACAGGCCCAGGATGTGGTCCACCCGGATGCCGCCGGCGTGCCGCAGGACCGTGGCCAGCATGTTCCGGAACGGCCGGTAGCCTGCCTCGGCCAGCCGGGCGGGATGCCACGGGGGCTGGCCCCAGTCCTGGCCCTGCTGGTTGTACATGTCCGGCGGGGCGCCGACGCTGGTGGCAGGCGCCAGCACGCCGCGGAGGGTCCACGCATCGGCGCTGCTGTGGTCCACCCCCACCGCCAGGTCGTGCACCACGCCAAGCCGCATCCCCGCCCGCAGCGCGGCCTGCTGGGCGCTTTCGAGCTGTTCATCGCAGATCCACTGAAGCCAGCGGTGGAACCCGATCCGGTCCGCGAGCTTCTCCCGCAGCGCCTCCGCCTGGGGCGAGCCCAGCGAAAAGGCCGGGTCCGCCCACAGGGGATCGCCTGGTGCGGTGTCTTCGCGGATGGCCGACCACAGGGCGAAGTCGTCCAGTCCGGCACCGGCAATCCGGCAGAACTCGTCGAACGCCGCCTGCCGGGACGGTGACCGGCGCGTGTGGTACAGCAGTTCGAGGGCCTGCAGCTTGGCCGCGTAGACAGCGTCCCGGTCCAGCCGCCCGCCGTCCTTGTTCAGGCCGGCCACCTCTTCGTGGAGTTTCTCCAGGGATGCCCGGCGCCGCGGCCGCAGGTAGGCGAGCTCCGGGATGGCCTCGATGCGGATGTAGATCGGGTTGAAGAACCGGCGCGTGGATGGCGAGTACGGTGAGGGCTGCACCGGCGGCACGGGTTCGGCAGCGTGCAGCGGGTTGACCAGCACGTAGTCGGCGCCCCGGGCTCCGCTGAGCGCGGCCAGATCGGCCAGGTCCGCGAAGTCGCCGATGCCCCACGACCTCTTGGACCGCACGGAGTAAAGCTGTGTGGCCAGGCCCCAGCCCCGGCGCTTTTCAAGGTCCCGGGCGGTGTCCAGCCGTGCCGGGGTCACCACGAGCGTTGCCTCCGCGGTATGGCTTCCGGAGGCGGCGTGGAGCGTATGCCAGCCGAGCGGCAGGTCCTCCGGCAGGGCAAACGTTGCCCGGCCGATGGAGACACCGTCCACGTCCCGCGGCTGAACCCATACGTCCTGCTGGGCCGCGTCCCGGGTGCCGCCGCCCTCGAGGCTGATGCGCAGGCTCACGGACGCGCCGTCCGGCACGTGCACCGGGACCTGCGCGGGTTCGCCTTGCTGGATGACGACGGCGGGAGGCAGCATCCGCCGCCAGGGAGCCAGCTCCGCCTCTTCCAGCCCGGCGCGGATCTGTTCGTTGGAATGGGCAGGAACGCCCAGGGCGCCCAACACCTTGACCAGTGTCCCTTCGGCGACCGTATGCGGCAGCCCGTCCCAGCCCTGGAAGGAGGTTCCCACCCCGTGGGCGTCGGCCAGCTGCTGCAGCAAGTGGGTATCCAGGGCGTCTCCGCCGGCGGCCGGGCCGGTCCCTGCCGCCAATGGTTCCGCGGGCACATCCCGCCGTAGTGCCTGCTGCTGCTCTGATGCCGTCATGCGTGTCCGCCTCGTCTGGTGTGATGGGCCTGAACTTACAGTGCTGCATGTTGCACCGGGCGTTTGCACCCCCGCGCACAACCGTTGGTTCAGATTATTGCAGTGCCGCCGCGGGATGAAACTGTGTCCGGAAACAGCCCGCACGCCACAAAACGTCATCCCGGACGCGTTCCGTTACTCCGCGCGTCGAAAAGAGAAGGAACAAGGCGGGATTCCGCCGGGCGGAAACGAATCTGTGTAGCCTCGTGACGACCAAGGGGGACCTGCCGGCCTGCGGCTTCACGGCGCCACGCCGCGGCCCAGCGGGCCACTGCCCGGCCGTGCGGGTCCGACGGCACGCACCACCGCAGGGCCGCAGGCAGCGGCAACTATGGATATACAGGCAACAGGAGGGAACCGGGGATGAGCCTCAGCGAATTGAGGGTGTTCGGACGTTCGGGCACCCCCGTCAGCCAACTGACCATTGGCACCATGAACTTCGGCGAGGGCACCGGCGGACCGCACGGGGCGCCCACTGGCGCCGAGGAAAGCATCCGTGTCATCCACGAGGCGCTCGACTCCGGCATCACCGCCATCGACACCGCGGACGTCTACTCACAGGGCGAATCGGAACAGGTGGTGGGCCGCGCCCTCCGCGGCCGCCGCGACGACGTCTTCCTGGCCACCAAGTTCCACGGCCAAATGAGCGCCAACCCGGCCCATTCCGGCAACTCCCGCCGCTGGATCACGCAGGCGGTGGAGGGCAGCCTCCGCCGGCTGCAAACGGACCGGATCGATCTCTACCAGGCCCACCGGCCGGACTACAACACCGACGTCCTGGAAACCATCACCACCCTCAACGACCTGATCCGGCAGGGCAAGATCCTCTACTACGGCACCTCAGTGTTCACCCCTGCGCAGCTGGTGGAAGCGCAGTGGCTGGCCACCACCAACCACTTGATCCCGCCGCTCGGGAACCAGGTGCCCTACTCCATGCTGGTCCGCGGCAATGAGCGTGACGTGTTCCCGATTGCCCAGCAGTACGGGCTCGGCGTCCTCGCCTACGGCCCCCTGGCGGGCGGCTGGCTGTCCGGGGAATTCACCCTGGAAGCAAGCAAGGCGCCCACGCGGGTGCATTCGCTGCCTGGCCGGTATGACATCTCCGGTCCCTCCAGCGAGCGCAAGCTCCACGCCGCGGACGCGCTGGCCAGGTTGGCGGACAAGCTGGAGCTGTCCCTGGTGGACCTGTCCCTGGGCTTCGCCCTGACGCATCCCGCCATCAGCAGCGTTATTATCGGCCCCCGCAACAGTGAGCACCTGCAGGCCTACCTGCGGGCGGCGGACGTCCGGCTCGGCGAGGACGTGCTGGACGCCATCGACGAGCTGGTGCCCCCGGGAACCAACTTTGTGGAACGGGACGCCGGAGCGATCGTCCCGTCCATTGAGTTCGCGGAGCTGCGGCGGCGGTAGCTTCGGGCGGCCCCCGTCTCCTCAGCCTCCGGAGCCCCGGGAGCCCCCGCAGCCCCCCCCCGGCCTAAGATGGCTTGGATGAGGGCGCTTCTCACGGTTGGCCATGGCACTGCCTCGCAGGAGGAGTTCACCCGGTTGTTGGCAGCGGCGGACGTGACGTCTCTGGTGGACGTGCGGATCGGCCCCGGCAGCCGGAAGTACCCGCACTTCGGCAAGGACCTGATGGCGCAATGGTTGCCCGACGCCGGAATCAGCTACCGCTGGGAGCAGCGGCTTGGCGGTTTCCGGAAGCCCAGTCCGGACTCCCCCGATGTGGCGCTGCGCAACGATTCCTTCCGCGCCTATGCCGGCTGGATGCGGTCGGCCGCCTTCGGTGCCGCCGCCGCTGAACTGCTGGCGGGCGCCCGGCAGGAACAGACGGCCATCATGTGCAGCGAGACAGTGTGGTGGCGCTGCCACCGCAGGCTCATCGCCGACCACTGCGTCCTCCTCGCCGAAGAGCCGGTGGAACACCTGATGCCCCCGGGCCGGACGACGCCGCATGTCCCAACCCTGGGCGTCCGGGTACTGGACGGCGGACTGGTCTACGACGCCGTGGACGGGCAGGCCCCCTCCGGACCGTCGCGCCCGTGCCCGGCCGCCAGGCCAAACCCTTGACTGGGCGCGGGAACACTCTTACCGTCGAAAGCGATACCCGCGTCTCATGGAATCCAGGGGCATCCAATGCCAATGTCTGAAGAGGAGCGGAGGCTGCTCAAGGAACTGGAGCTCGGGCTGATCGCCGACGATCCCCACCTGGCCATGGAGCTGCTCTCCGGTTACCCGTCCCGCCGCGTTCCGCCGGGCCTGATCGCAGGCTCACTGGTGTGCCTGCTGGCATTCGCGATCGTCGCGGCGGGCATCGGCAGCCAGGAGGTGGCCGCCGTCGTGGTCGGTGTCCTGCTGCTGGCACTTGGCGCCTGCCTGCTGCTGAACCGGTCCCTCGTGCGGGGCAGCCGGCACCGCGGACGCACCATCGGCTGACGCGTCCGGGGACGCAACGGACCGCCCGCGTCGGCCTGCGTGCCGCGGCGCCAGGATGAACATACTGCCCAGCACGACGGCGGCGCCAAGCCAGCCAAGTGCCGGCAGCCGCTCCCCCACCACCAGCACGGCGAGGGCGGCTGCCACCACCGTTTCCAGCAGGGAGATGCCCGTGGCGGTGCTGGCCCTGACCCTGGCCAGGCCAAGCCCGAAGAGGACGTAGCCGGCGAACATCGGCACCAGTGCCATGTAGGCGCCCACGGCGAAGTTTGTTCCGGAGGCAAGCAGGGGTGCGCCGGTGGCGGCAAGGACGGGCATGAGCAGCAGCCCGCCCAGGCCGAAGACGCATCCCATGGCGGCGCGCGACGTGACGCCGCCGGCAATGGTGCCGCTGCCTGCGTTGACAACCGTTCCGCCGATCATCCGGTGCACGGCCCACGAGTAGAGGGCATAGGTGCCGCCGGCCAGCAGGCCCAGCAGGATCCCCGCCGTGAAGGACCAGGAACCGGCGGCCACCGTTCCCGCAGGCGTTTCGGGACTGTGGCCGGCGAAGGACAGCACGGCTGCTCCTCCCACCCCCAGCAGCGCACCGGCCGTCCATCGCCGGGTCAGCGGCTTCCGGTCCGCGAACCGTTCAATCAGCGCCGCCGCCACGGGAGCCGAGCCGATGGACACCACCGTTCCCACCGCCACGCCGGACAGGTCCATGGAGCTGTAAAAGGCCAGCGGATACACAGCAACAGCCACAGCGCCCAGGACAGCCAGCTGCCACTGCCGCAGGATGCCATGCCACTGCCGCCGGATGGCCCGCGCCGCGGTCAGGGCCTGCAGGAGGCCGCCGATGCCCATGGCCACCGCACCGATGGCCAGCGGACCCACCCCGGCGGCGAAGGTGGCGGCGGTCCCGGTGGTGCCCCAGAGGATGGAGGCAGTAGCTACGAACAGGGCACCCCAGAGCGGGGTCTTGGGGTTACCCGCCGTCCCGGAACCGCCTGAACCCAGGCTGCCTGACGCCAGGCTGCCTGGGCCAGGGCGGCCCGGCGTAGCATTGCCTGTCACAGGGCTGCCAGCATGTCCGCGGCGATGCCCCGGGCGTCGCGCAGGCACGCCTCGTCGCCTTCGAGTCCTGCCCGGGACATGGCGCCTTCGAGCAGGAAGGACAGGTGCCGGGCGGTCCGCCCGGCCCGCCGGGGATCGTCCGGAAGGAGTTCACGGACGTGGCCGGCCAAGAGTGCTTCCACCTCTTCCTTGTGCTCCCGTACCGCAGCCCGCCCTGCGCTGCCCGCGGGGAGCTCAGCTGCTGCGTTGAGGAGTCCGCAGCCACGGAAGCCATGCTCGTAGGCGGCGTTGGCGTGGTCCAGGTAGGCGTCGAAAACCGACAGCGCGCGTGCCGTCGGGGAGTCGGCGGCGGCCAGGCGTGCCCGGTAGAGGCCCAGCCATTCTTCGTGGCGGGCCGCGAGGTAGGCAGCCACGAGGTCCGCCTTGGACGAGAAGTTGTTGTAGAGGCTCTTTTTCGCTACTCCCGCCTCGGCAGTGATGGTGTCGATACCGGTGGCGGCAACGCCCTGCGCATAGAAGAGCCGGGCGGCAGCCTCGAGAAGAAGATTACGGGCCGGCCGGCGGGACGGCACGACGCCCTGGGATGCAGTCACGGTCACTCCTCACGAAATCCTGGGTAGGTAGACCAGTCTACCTACCCAGGACAGTGTGCGGAACCTTGTGCTATGCAGCGGCCCCGGCGGTCCGGGACTGCAGTTCCAGGATCACGGCGTCCACGATGGCCTCCGGTTCCAGCCTGACGTCAGCGAGGATGTGGTCCTCATCCGCTGCCGGCGGTTCGAGGGTGGCCAGCTGCGACTCGAGCAGGGTGCGGGGCATGAACTCGTGGGCCCGCGCATCCATCCGGGCCGCGATGGTTGCCGCACCGCCCGAGAGGTGGACGAAGACCGTCCCGGGTGCGGTGCCGCGCAGAAGGTCCCGGTAGCTGCGCTTGAGCGCGGAGCAGGCGACGACGGGCGCCGGGGCCGTACCGCCGTCGTCCGTTGCCGCGCTCCCGGCGCCGGCGAGGAGCTGCCCGATGCGCGCTAGCCACGGCTCCCTGTCGCCGTCGGTCAGCGGGACGCCGGCGGCCATCTTTTCCTTGTTGGCGGGCGGGTGGTAATCGTCTCCGTCCAGGAACGGGACGCCCAGGCGGCGGGCCAGCAGGGCACCCACCGTGGACTTGCCGCAACCGGACACGCCCATCACCACCACGGGCGGGAACCGGCGGACTGCGGAGGCCGGCGGTGTCACGTCCTGTCCCCGTTGCCGGCGAAGCTCAGGAGGACCTTGCCGGAACTGGTGGAGTCCCTGGCAACCGCGAACGCGTGCAGGGCGTCCGCGAGCGGGAATTCGTGCGTGATGACGGGGTCGATGTGCAGTGACCCGTCGGCAAGCGCCGCGATGACCTCATCGATTTCGTCGTTGAACCGGAACGAGCCTTTGAGGTCCAGCTCCCGGGTGATGGCCAGCGAGATGGGAACGGGCTGCATGCCGGTGGGCAGCAGTCCGACCATCACCACGGTGCCGCCGCGGACGGCGCCGCGGATGGCCGAGGCCAGTCCGTGGTGGTTGCCGGAAGATTCGATCACCACGTCCGCCTCCACGGCTTCGATGGCTGCGGTGTCCGCGGCGTTGATGACCTGGTCCGCGCCTGCGGCGGTGGCGATTTCGAGTGGCTTCGGGTGCAGGTCCACCGCGGTGATCCTGGCGGCACCGGCGCGCTTGAGCACAGCCACGGCCAGCGCGCCGATGGGTCCGGAGCCGATGACCAGGGCGGTCTTGCCGCGGACATCGCCCGCCCGGGACACGGCATGCCAGGCGACGGACGCGGGTTCGATCAGGGCTGCCGTGCGCAGGTCGATGCCCTCGGGCAGGGGCCGCAGCATCCGCACGGGAAGGTTGACGTACCTGCTGAACGCGCCGTCCGTGTGCGGGTGGCGGGCCGCGCTGCCCAGGTAGGTGCAGCCGGGCGAGAGGTTGGGCCGGTCGGCAGGGTACTTCGCCGCGCCGGGGCCGGGGGTGGCCGGGTGGACGGCGACGGCGGTTCCCGGCTGCGGTCCCTTGCCGTTGGCTGCGGCGCGGACCACCATGCCGGAGATCTCGTGGCCCAGGACCAGGGGATCCTTCAGGATGGATTCCCCCGCCGCGCCGTGCAGCCAGTAGTGCAGGTCCGAGCCGCAGATGCCGCCGTAGAGGACCTCGACGACGGCCTGGTCCTCGGCCGGTGGAGCCAGCGGCACGTCGTCGATGCGCAGGTCTCCGGCCGCATGCGCTACCAGGGCGGGGCCGGAGGCGGGCAGCTTTTCAGCCGCAGAGTCCTGCAAAGTGTTTTCTGGCATCAGACCACCACCGTCATTCCGCCGTCGATGAAGATTGTTTGGCCGTTGACGAAGTCGGATCCGGCCGAGGCGAGCCAGACCACCGGTCCTGCGAGGTCCTGCGGGGTGCCCCAGCGGTGGGCGGGGGTGCGGCCGAGGATCCAGGAGTTGAACTGTTCGTCGTCCACCAGGTTCTGGGTCATTTCGGTGTGGATGTAGCCAGGGGCGATGCCGTTGATCTGCAGCCCGGAGGCGGCCCACTCGGCGGTCATGGCCCGGGTGAGGTTCCGCAGTCCGCCCTTGGCTGCGACGTAGGGGGCGATGGTGGGGCGGGCCAGGTCTGTCTGCACGGAGCAGATGTTGATGATCTTGCCGCGGCCGCGGGGGATCATGTGCCGGGCCGCTTCCCGGCCCACCAGGAAGGCGCTGGTGAGGTCGGTGGAGATCACCCGTTCCCAGTCCGCCACGTCCAGGTCCAGCATGGGGACGCGGTGCTGGATGCCGGCGTTGTTGACCAGGATCTCCAGCGGGCCGACGTTCTCCTCGATCCAGGCGATGCTGCGGGCGGCGGCGTCGCCGTCGGTGACGTCGAAGGCGATGCTGGTGATCCGTCCGGGCGGGAAGTGGGCGGCGAGCGCCGTTTCGGCTTCCTTGAGCCGTTCCGGGGTGACGCCGTTGAGCACCACTGTGGCGCCGGCGTCGGCCAGTGCCCGGGCCAGGGAGGACCCAATGCCGCGGCTCGAACCGGTCACCAACGCGACCCGGCCGGTCAGGTCGAACAGCGCGCTCATGCTGAGGCTCCCTGCTTGGCGGCGTCCTGCTGGAAGGGGCCCTGCTGGACCAGGTTCGCCGGGGTTTCGCCGGCGGCCAGGGCCTCCAGCTGGCGCTTCAGGAGCTTGAGGATCCTGGGTTCGAAGGCGGAGGCGTTGCCGCCCACGTGCGGGGTGATCAGGGCGTTGTCCGTGGACCACAGCGGGTGGCCCTTCGGCAGCGGCTCGGGGTCCACCACGTCCAGGGCGCACTGCAGCCGGCCGGAGACCACCTCGGCGGTGAGCGCGTCGGTGTCGATGACGGGGCCGCGGCCCACGTTGACCACCAGGGCGCCGTCCGGCAGCGCGGCCAGGACCCTGGCACCCACCAGGTGGTGGGTGTGATCGTTCAGGGGCAGGACGGAAACCAGGATGTCGTGGTCGCGGGCCAGGCTTTCCAGGTCCGCGGAGGAGTGGACCTGGCCATGCCCGTCAGTGCGGGCGGTGCTGCCGACGCGTGTCACCGTCACCTCAAAGGGTTCAAGCCTGCGGGCCAGCTCCTGCCCGATGCCGCCGATGCCCAGCAGCAGGATGCGGCGGTCCGCCAGGGACTGGCGGCGCTGCGGTGCCCAGTTTTCGGTTTGCTGGTCCCGTACGGCCTGGTCGATGCCGCGCAGCTTGGCCAAGATGAGGCCCACGGCCAGTTCGGCCGTTGCTGCGGCGTGGACGCCCGAGGCGTTTGCCACTGCGGCGCCAGGCCCTGCTGCCTCGCGGACGCCGTCGAACCCGGTGGACTGGGTCTGCACGAACTTAAGGTCCTGGACCTTGTCCAGGTTTCCCAGGACGGCCCCGGCGTTGAGGTAGGGAAGGATGACCCCGTCAATGCTGCCGTGGGCCTCGTCGGGTTCGCCCTGCATGTCCCACACCACTCCCTTGAGTCCCTCCGGGAGCGGGGAAAGGTCGGCCAGGAGCTGGGGTTCGGGGAAACTGACGGTTCGTATCAACTGCATCGGTGGGGCCTATCGGTTTATTCGGTGTGGTTGTCCGGTGCCCGGTGCCGGGCATCGCGGGATGTACTGGTCTTCAGTCCTCGCGGCGGTCGAAGGTCAGGCCGCCGGGCACCTGGAACGTGGGCATCAGTTCAAGCATGCCAACATTCACGTGGCGCGGGGATTCGATGGCGTAATCCAGCGCATTGACAATGTCGTCGGTGGTCAGCGACTCGTAACCCTCGTAGTACGTCTTCCAGGCTTCTTCCATGGCCTCGGGGCTGCCGCCCATGTTCCGTCCGAAGATCTCGGTTTCCACCCGGCCCGGGCAGATTTCGGTGACGCGGATGCGCTTGCCCACGGTGTCGTTGCGCAGCTGCCGGGAGATCTGGTGCACGGCCGCCTTGGTGGCGTGGTAGACCGTGTGGCCGTAGAAGTTGTACGTCCCGGCGATCGAGCTGATATTGACCACGTGGCCCAGGTCGCGTTCCACCATGCCGGGCAGGACCAGGCGGGTCAGCTGCAGCAGGCCGCGGAGGTTGACGTCCACGAGTTCGTCGATGTCCTGTTCCGAGGAGTCCAGGATGTTGCCGGGGCGGGAGACGCCGGCGCAGTTGACCAGGACATCCACTTTCAGGTCATTGACGACGGCGGCCAGGGCGGCGGTGTCGGTCAGGTCCAGCACGTGCGGGACGGCGCCGGTGCGGTCGGCCAGTTCGGCGAGGCGCTCGGAGTTGCGGGCCACGGCGTGGACGGTCAGGCCGCGCTTGGTGAGCCGTTCGGCGATGGCGGCGCCCATGCCGGTGGAGGCTCCGGTGACGAGGGCGGTGGTGTAGTCAGAAAAGGACATCGGTTCTCCAAAAGGGTGGGGCATGGTGCGTGCCCTTGCGTCCGGCGGAGGCCGGACGCAAGGGCCTGCTGGAAAAGGTGGGGCTCAGGCGTCGCGCAGCGGTTCGTGGGCGCGGTCCTTGACCGTGCTCACCGCTGCCAGCGTGCCCAGGGCGGTGATGACTGCGTAGAACGCCGGCATGTAGATGTTGCCGGTGCTGCTGATCAGCCAGGTCATCAGCAGCGGGGCGGTGCCGCCGAACAGTGCCGAGGAAATGTTGTAGCCCACGCCGTAGGCGGAGTAGCGGACGCGGGTGGGGAACAGTTCCACGAGCAGGATGTGGATGACCGCGGTGTGCCCGGCGAAGATCACGGCCATGATGCTGGCCCCGAGGATGGCCAGGCCCATCTCGCCGGTGGCAATGAGTGCGTAGGACGGGATGCCCAGGACGGCCATGGCAATGGCGGACCCGGCAATGACCTTCTTGCGGCCCAGGCGGTCGGAGAGTGCGCCCATGAACGGGATGGCAATGCAGATGACCACCAGGCTGCACGCGGTGACCAGGAGGGCTTCACCGATGGTGAAGTTCAGCTGCTTGCCCTTGAGGAACGTGGGCATGTAGGAAAAGAGGACGTAGTAGCCGGAGCCGTTCATCAGCGGGATGAACAGGGCCAGGAGCATGGCGCGGCGGTGGACCGGGCTGGCCAGGGCTTCCTTGAGCGGGTTCTTGGACAGGCCGCCCTCTTCCTTGAGCTTTTCGAAGTTGGGGGTGTCGCTGATGGCCCGGCGGATGTACCAGCCGATGATGCCCATGGGGATGGCCACCAGGAACGGAATGCGCCATGCGAAGGAGCCGAAGCCGCCGCCGTCGATCGCGGCCTGGGTCAGCCAGGGGGACATCGCGAAGGCAACCAGGGTGCCGGTGAGCAGTGCTGCGAAGGAGGCAATCTGGGCAAAGGAGGTGATGACGCCGCGCTTGCCCTCGGGGGCGTGCTCGGCGAGGAAGGTCATGGCGCCAGCGGCTTCGCCGCCCACCGAGAAGCCCTGGACCAGCCGGAGGAGGACCAGCAGGATGGGTGCAGCGATGCCGATCGCCGCGTACGGCGGCAGCAGGCCGATGCCCGCAGTGGCCACGCTGATCAGCATGATGACGAAGACCAGCAGTTTCTGCCTGCCGATCCGGTCGCCCAGGTAACCGCAGACAATGGCACCGAGGGGCCGGACGAAGAAGGACACCGCGTAGCCCGCAAAGACGAACAGCAGCGCGTTGTCCGGGTTGCCCGGGGCCAGGAAGACCAAGGCAAGGGTCCCCGCCATGAAGGCGAAGATGCCGTTGTCGTAGAGCTCCACGAAGATGCCCACGCATCCGGCGGTGACAACCTTGCGTGTCTGCTTCGCAGTCAGACGGTCATGCTGCGGCGAAACCGCATTCGTTGATGTTGACATCTTGTTTTCCTTTGTGGGTTTGGGAAAAGCATTCACGGGATTCAGCTTCCTGACGCTGGGCTGAGTTCATGCCAGCGCTCGCCGGCGCCGATGCCGAGGAGTCCGAAGACCGTTTGGATGGTGCTGCGCAGCCTGTCCAGTTCGAGGCAGGCTGCCCTGTGGGTGGCCGTTGCCTGGGCAACGGTTGTCTTTCGAAAAGTGATGGTGTGTCCGGGCCTGGCCTGGGCCAGGGTGTCCAGGGAGCGGCTCGTGACCACTGCCAGGACCGGATAGCCCGCGGTAACGCCGCGTCCCCGGTGAAGGACCAGCAGTTCGTCCCGGGAGGGGACCTCGATGGCCCCCACCGGAACGCCGCGGGACAGTACTTCGGAGCTGAGCTGGCGTTCGGGCAGTGCCCCGCCGAGCCGCAGGCCTATGTGGTTGCTCCTGGGGCTGACGGTGTACTGCGAGGTGAACAGCAGGTCTGCGGTGTCCCCGAACTCGTCCACGTCCGGCCCGTCGGTGACGTCGATGACCGGGTGCGTGCTGAACGCGGGACGGGTCAGTCCCAGCCGGAACAGCGGCAGTCCGAAGTGCGGCTGGGTGATGGGGGCAGTGGCGACCCGGGTGGGAAGCTCCGTGCCCTCCTCCAGTTTCAGGCCGAACCCCACCACGGTGTCCGGCGCGCAGCTGCCCAGCAGGGCAGGCACCGTGAACGAGCCGTGGACGGCGATATAGGCCCGGAGCCCGGTGTGGATGCCACGCACGGCCACCGTTTCGCCCGCCCGGACGGACACAGGTTCCCACTGCGGGCACGTGCGGCCGCCCACAGTGAGGTCCAGGGGCGCGCCGGTCACGGCGATCAGGAGATCGGTGGTGGCGCGCATCCGGAAGTCCAGGGCGGTCAGTTCCAGCAGCGGTGAGTTGTCCGGGTTGCCGGCGAGGATGTTCGCGGCCTTGGCCGAGAACTGGTCCAGGGCGCCGTTGACGGGAAGCCCGAAGGCGGGGCCTTTGGTCCGGCCGAGGTCCGTGACCACCGAGTTGCCCGGCTGCAGGATGACGAGTGGAGCGGTCATGGTTGTGCCTCCAGGAACTGCCCGGCGAAGCTGTCGAAGTCCGCCTCTGCTATCTGGCGGAAACGCAGTTCGTCACCGGGGACATAGGGCACCAGCGGTTCGCGGGCGGCGTCCAGGACGGTCAACGGCGTCTGGCCGATGACACACCAGCCGCCGGGGGCCTTTGCCGGGGCGATCACTGCCTGCCGCCCGGCCACGGAGACCGCTCCGGCGGGTACGGACAGGCGCGGGTCCTTGAGCCTCGGGACGGGGAACGGAAATTCCGGTCCGTCCATCATGGGTGAGCCGGCGGGCGCCCCCAGGCACCTGATGACGTAGGTCTTTCCGGTGTGCCGGGCGATGACCTCGGCCGTGGTGAATCCCTGCTGCTCCGCGACGCGTTCCAGGTCGGGGCCGTAGCTGCCGCCGTACACCACCGGCACGTCGAAGCGCCGCGGCTTCCGCCGGCCGGTGCCTGCGAAGTCCAGCTGGCGCATGGCCAGGAGCACAAAGGCCCGGACCTGGCGTGCGGACGTCAGGTAGGGATCGAACTCGACCAGGACGGAGTCGTAGGTGGGCACCGCGCCGTGGACGCCGTCGACTCCTGCCGTGGCCAGCCAGCCGGCCAGGGAGTGGACGGTGGCCCAGTCCGCGTCGGCGTCACCGGAGCGTGCCACGACGCGCAGGGCGGCGTCTCCCGATTCGTAGATGTCCAGGGTGGAGGGGGCGGGCATGGTCAGGAAACCTTCTGCTTCGCTGCAAGGACCTGCGCCAGCGGGGCGATGGTGACGCCGGCGTTGACCAGTTCGCTGCGGATGAGCCGGGCCAGTTCGACGGCGCCGGGGTTGTCGCCGTGCAGCAGGACCGTGTCCGCCTGGATGGCGATGTCCTGTCCGGAGGCCGTGGTGATGAGCCCTTCGGTGACCATGCGGACGGTGCGTTCGACGATGACGGCGGGGTCGTGGATGACGGCGCCGGGCTGGCTGCGGGGCACCAGGGTGCCGTCCTGCTGGTAGGCGCGGTCGGCAATGCCGACGATGGCGACCGGCAGGCCACGGTCCGCGGCTGCCGTTGCGAGTTCGCCGTCCTGGGCCAGCACGATCAGGCGGGGGTCGACGCGGACTGCGGCGTCGGCAACTGCTCCGGCATAGTCCGCGCGGGTGGCCACGAGGTTGCCGAGCCTGCCGTGGGGTGCGATGTGTGAGACGGATCCGCCGTGGAAGGCGGCGAAAGCGGTCAGGGCACCCAACTGGTACACAACGTCGTTGCGGACCTCGTCAGCGGTGAGGTCCACGGCACGGCGGCCGAATCCGCGGAGGTCCGGGAAGCTCGGGTGGGCACCGATGCCCACTCCCTTGCGGACACATTCGGCCACGGTGGCGTTCATGATGTCCGGGTCTCCGGCGTGGAATCCGCAGGCGATGTTGGCGCTGGAGACGATGTCCAGGAGGGCCTTGTCGTCGCCGATCGAGTAGGCGCCAAAACCTTCACCAAGATCCGCTACGAGATCAACTGTGGGCATTGCGGGCCTTCCTCTGCTGCGTGTTGGGGGGTGTAAAAAAGTGTGGCATCCGAGACTTCACTCACACAAAGACGTAATTGTTGTCACGGGATAGGGGACGGTTATGACCCGTTTGCCTGGGACATTTGTTCCGACACCGGAAAATGTACTTATCGCTTGTTTCGTAAATGTAAAAAGAATGTGGCTATCTTGGATAGTGGCATTCATGCAATATGCATATGCCGTCATTGCAAACCACTATGGCCGGAGCGGGGATAGAATGTCCTGGTCATTGAAAAGTCATCTGCAATTAACCTATGCCCGAGACTGGGATCACACAAAGACGTAATGCCTGTCCCGCCATAGCGCCAACGTATGACCTCCACCGCACACTGTGCCGTCCCCGCCGGAAAGAGGAGCGCCATGGACACCCGGAAGCTGGCGTACTTCGTGAAGATTGTCGATTCAGGAAGCATTACCAAGGCCGCCGCAGCGCTGCACGTGGCCCAGCCGGCCTTGAGCCAGCAGGTGTCCTCACTGGAGACCGAGCTGAAGCAGCGGCTCCTGATCCGGAGCAAGCAGGGCGTGGAACCAACGGCCGCCGGGCATACCCTGTACCGGCATTCCCAGACCATCCTCCGGCTGGTGGAACAGGCCAGGCTCGACGTGGCAGCGTCAGGGGCGGCGCCGTCGGGCCGGGTTTCCATTGCCATCGCCCCGTACAGCATGGCGTCCAGCCTCACCCCGCGGATCATCAGCGAGGTGAACAGGCGCTACCCGGACATCGTCCTGCACCTGACCGAAATATACGGGGGCGTGCTGAGCGAGGCCATCAAGAACGGGCGTCTGGATATGGCCCTGATCTACGAGCCCGGGCCCATCCGGGGCGCGCAGTTCACCACGCTGATCGTGGAGGACCTGTACCTGGTGGTCAACGCCGGACGGGAGCTTCCGGTGGGGCCTGACGCCGGAACCATCACGCTGGAGGAAGCCGCGCAGCTGGGCCTGTTCCTGCCGGAGCGGATCCATACCTTGCGGCAGGTGGTGGAGGCCGGTATCGACGGCAAGGGCCTGAAGCTTCGCCTGGTGGGTGAAGTGGAGTCCGTTCCTTCCCTGACCAGGCTGCTCCGCAGTGACCTCGGCGCCACGGTCCTGCCGAAGTCCGCGGCGGATGCACTGTTCCATGAGGAGGACTTCCGGGTCCTGCGGATCGTGGAACCAGCCCTGCAGTGCAAGATCGCGCTGTGCACGCCGGACCACGAGCCGTTGTCCGAGGCAGGCTCGGCGGTCCTGCTGGTACTCAAGGAAATGCTGCAGGAAATGCTGCGCAGCAAATACCAGCCAATTATCGGCGCCACCCAGGCGCAGGGTTGATACAGGGCATAAGTGGCCCTTATCAGGCCATGCTTCATTGGTCTTATGCAGGGAATTTACGGAGTCCTAGGATAAAAGCCATAAAGGTCCGCCAGCGGCGATTACCCGGAAAGATTCCTTGGAGCCCAGCCATGAAAAAGATCACCAGCCTGCAATACCGGAAAGCCTCGGAAAGAAGGGTGCAGCTTAAAGCGAGCACCGGTTCGCACTGCCCCGCGAACGGATTCTGGCGGCCCGAAGACGGGCCGTCGTCGGATCCGGTGTTCGTGTTCGAAGGCAGCATGATGCCGCCGGGCAAGCGCGGCTCCACCATGTGGTACCTGGACGACTCCCAGGTGGGCCCGCCCGCCTACCTCCTGCCCGGCTTGAACTGACACCCGCCACATCGTCGGTTGAAATGCAGGCCGGCACGGGGAAGGCCCGGAGTTCCGATTGAACTCCGGGCCTCGTCTTTTAAGAATCGACTGCTGGGTAACTGCCGTTATGAGAGGTCAAAACGGCAGTTACCCAGCAATGGATGAGATGGCGGGAGCTACAGTGCCGGCTCCAGTTCGGCATCCTCCACGAGCAGGCCCTTGGCCTTCAGGACGTCCGTCAGCTTGCACAACTCGATGGTGGTGCCGCCGGCCTTATAGAGGCGGATCAGTTCGTCTTCGGCGTCCACTCGTGCCTGCGAGAGCTTGATGACTTCCTCGATCTCGTCCTTGCGGACCACCACCACGCCGTCGGCGTCGCCCAGCAGGACATCGCCGGGGTAGACGATTTCGTCGCCGAACACCAGGGGATGGTTGATGGGGCCAATGGTTTCCTTGACGGTTCCCTTGATGCAGACGCTGCCGGAGAACACGGGCAGGCCGAGTTCGATCAGGTCCTTGGTGTCGCGGACGCCGGAGTCGGTGACCATTGCCGCCACACCTTTGGCTTTCATGGCGTTGCCCAGGACGTCGCCGAAGGTTCCCGCTTCCTCGTATTCGCCGGCTGACACCAGGACCACATCGCCTTTTTGGGCATAGTGGATGGCCACCTGCAGCATGAGGTTGTCCCGCGGCGCGCACACCACGGTGACGGCGGGGCCACAGAAGGACATGCTGCGGTCAATGGGCTTGATCCTGGAACTCAGGGCGCCCTTGCGGCCCTGGGCCTCATGGACGGTGGCGGACGAGAACTTGGAGAGCCGTTCGATGGCGTCCTCCGAGGGACGATCGAACTTGGTCTTGACGTGGATCATGGATTGCTCCTGTAAGCGATGGTGGGGTGGTTCAGGACAGTGCGAGGACGGCCTTTTCGATGGCGGCGATGGATTCCTCGATGACGGGCAGTGCGGTGGCGTAGGAGATCCGGAAGTAGGGGCCCACGCCGTAGGCGGAACCCTGGATAACGGCAACGGAGGCGGCATCCAGCAGGTAGAGGGTGAAGTCCTCGTCGTTGCTGATCATCCTGCCGTCCGGGGCGGTCTTCCCGATGACCCCGCTGCAGTTCACGTAGGCGTAGAAAGCGCCGTCCGGCGTGGCGCAGTGCAGGCCCTCAATCGCGTTGAATCCGGCCACTGCCGCGTCGCGCCGTTCGCGGTAGACCTCCACGCTGTCCCGCACGAAGGACTGGTCCCCGGTGAGCGCCGCGGCCGCGGCAGCCTGGCTGACGGACGACGGGCAGGATGACATCTGCGACTGGAGTTTGTTGATGGCCGCCACCAGGGCTGCCGGGCCGCCGGCGTAGCCGAGGCGCCAACCGGTCATGGCGTAGGCCTTGGAGACTCCGTTGGTCACCAGTACACGGTCCTTGAGCCCGGGTGCCACAGCCACCAGGCCGGTGATGGGTTCGGCGCCGAAGTTGATTTCGTCGTAGATCTCGTCAGTGAGGACGTAGACGGAGGGGTGGTCCTCAAGGACTGCGGCCAGGCCGGCGAGTTCCTCGCGTGAGTAGACGGCGCCGGTGGGGTTGGACGGGGTGTTGAGGATAACCCACTTGGTGCGTTCGGTGAGGGCCGCGGACAGGGCCTCGGGGGTGAGCTTGAAGCCCGTCTCCTCGGAGCAGGGAACGATCACGGGAGTGCCCTCGTTGGCCAGGACCATGTCCGGGTAGGAAACCCAGTACGGGGCGGGAATGACCACTTCGTCACCCTCGTTGAGGGTGGCCATGAAGGCGGTGAAGATGACCTGCTTGCCGCCGCCGCCGATGGTGATTTCGGCGGGCGTGTACTGCTGCCCGGTCTTGCGCTCGAGCGTCTGCAGGATGGCTTTCTGCAGTTCCGGTGTTCCGGTAACGGACGTGTATTTGGTTTCGCCGCGGCCGATGGCGGCGATGGCGGCGTCCTTCACGTGCTGGGGGGTGTCGAAGTCCGGCTCGCCCACCGTCAGGTCCAGGATTCGCCGGCCCTCGGCCTTGAGCTCACGCACCCGGGCTGCTGCGGCCACGCTGGGGGAGGATTTGATACGGGTGACGCGGGATGCGGGCACGAATTCGGGCATGATCTGTTCCGGGGCCTTCCAGTGCGGATGGGGGTGGTTCATTCGAGCGTAGGGAATGGGGGACCCGGTTGGATAAGACCTAAAGTGCGTGGACAGATAAGCGGCCCTTATGACACCGCGGCCAGAAGAATCCGCTATTGCATCACGCCAAATCGGTATTTCCCGGGCTTGCCGGGGCGGCGTAGCGTGTGTCCAATCCAGATCCTTCGGCAGCAGGGAGCCGGCCATGCCTGCCCACAATCTCCACCGGCGATCGACCCGCTCCCCTGGCGGCGGGCACCAGCAGGGGACCCCGAGGGGCGGCTACCGCTACCAGGGAACACCGCGGCAGGACGTGGCGGCATCGCAGGCGCTTGAGATCCGTGAGCTCCTGGCGCAGCAGCGGCGCATGATTTCGCTGAAGTCGAGCCGGCTGCGGGCGTTGGTCTCCGAGTTGAACGAGCGGGTGGCCCAGGCAGTCTGCGATGGAGCCAAAGTGGCCGCGGTTGCCCGCGCCGCCGGAGTCCCGGCTGCCAAGGTCCGCAGCATCGGGCTGGGGAAGGACGGGCTCTTCCCGTCCGGGCAGCCGGCCGGGGAACAGCTCCGGGCCATTGCCGGGGTGGCTGAAGAGCTGGCGGCCGTGGAAGCCGCGCGCGCCGCCGTCGAACGCACACGGACCCAGCTGCTGGCGGACGCCCGCCGGCTCCGGCTGCTGGACGAATACCAGCTGGCCTCGGTCAGCGGGCTGAAGCATGACGAGGTCCGCAAGATGACGCGCGGCGCTGCGCCGCGGCAGGCGCCCTGACCCGGAACCCGACCAAGGGGAACGGCCCGGTCTGCGGCCATGCCCCAGGGGCAGCGATGCCCTGCCGGACCCCGGTTTCCTGCAGGTCTTTCGCCACGGGTCCGCCCCGCCGGAACCGGGAATAATGTTGCCCGGGCACCCGTTGTCGATCTGTCCAGGCAATCCTGTTCGGGTATTTTGCGCAGGAGAATCTGGACAACAGCCAGAGAGGAGAAGCCAATTAATGGCAGTTGACTACGATGCTCCGCGGGTGACGCCGGAAGACGAACCGAATGTTGCCCTCGACGAGCTGAAGACCGAGAAACCGGGACGCCGCGAGGCTGCTCCCGATGTGGACGAGACGGACCTTGCGGACAGTTTCGAGCTCCCCGGGGCCGATCTTTCCAACGAGGAGCTCCAGATCCAGGTGGTTCCGGTCCAGTCCGACGAGTTCACCTGCATGTCCTGCTTCCTGGTCCACCACCGCAGCCAGCTGGCACGGGAGAAGGACGGGAAGAAGTACTGCAAGGAGTGCGAGTCCTGACCGGACATGCGGAGGCGGCCCCCGCCGCTTCCGCCCTGTTCGTTTGAGATCGTATATCGGAAAGCCCTTTCCAATGGCGACTGTCCCTGATTGAATGAAGAACGCCACCTCCATCAATCAAGCAGAATGGCTGCCAAGTGCGCATCAACGACAACGGGGCATGGTGCTGGTTCCAGGACGAACGCGCCCTCATCGATCCCGCCAACAACACCCTGCTGATCGGTTCGGTGGCCGCACCCGAAGGCTCCGGGGGCGCCGCCCGGGGCGGCAACATCGAAGTAGCGGTGGTGGACCTTGGTACAGGCCACAGCCGGGTCCACGTGCTCCACCACCGGCTTGAATCCGACGACCATAACGCACCCGCCCTGCTGATCCGGCCGGACGGCAGGTACGTGGCCATGTACGCCAGGCACAAGACGGACAACTACTCACGCTGGCGGGTCTCCGTGCGTCCGCATGACGCCTCCGAATGGGAACCCGAGCAGGCCTTCGACTGGACCGACCTGGCCGGCGGCAGCGGCGCCACCTACTCCAACCTGCACCGGCTGGACGCCGAATCCCGCGTGTACAACTTTGTCCGCGCCGTCAACGATGACCCCAGCATGATGGTTTCCGACGACGACGGCGGCACCTGGCGCTACGGCGGGAAGCTGTTCACCCGGCGCAAGGTGGGCTACGTCAACGGGTACACGCGCTACTGGGGCAACGGCGCGGACCGGATCGACCTGATCACCACGGACCACCACCCCCGCGACTTCAACAACAGCATCTACCACGGCTTCATCCGCGGCGACGCCCTGCATGATGCAGAGGGCCGGGTGGCCGAAAAACCGCTCCTGGGCTCCCCTGGCGTCAACCAGGACGTCCTCACCCCGGTGTTCACCGCCGGCATGGAATTGGGCGGCGATGTCCTCAGCCATGCCTGGACCACCGACCTGCGCGGGCAGGGCAACCGGCTCGCCGCCATCATCAGCTGCCGCGCCAACGACGTCAACGGCCCCCTCCAGAGGCTGCAGCAGCTCGACGTCGACGACCACCGCCTGCTGTACGCGCGCCATGACGGGACGCGCTGGGTGTTGCACCCGCTGGCCGCCGCGGGCCCGGCGCTGCTGCCCCACGAACAGGACTACACCGGCCTGGGCGCCGTGGACCCGCACTGCCTGGACCAGGTGTACATCTCGGCTCCAATTCATCCGGGCACCGGTGAGGCCACCCGCCACTACGAGATCTACCGCGGGCGGACGCCCGACGGCGGCGCTTCCTGGAGCTGGGCGGCGGTGACGGAGGACTCCGACGCCGACAACCTCCGCCCCATGGTGGTGCCAGGTGATCCATCCGTCCACGCGGTGGTGTGGTTCCGCGGCAGCATGCGCTCATCCCAGTCATACAACGCCGAGGTGGTGGGGCGGGTCAGCCGCAGGGCAGATAGGGCACCCACCGCTGCGCCATGACGGGGCTGCAGGCTCCTGACCGAGTGTGATCGAACGGCCGTCCGGCCGTTGACCCCTCCCAGGGACCCGCAAAGAATTGTTGAAACGATATTGCCAACAGACCGGGGAGACCCTTGCACCACGTTCCACAGGCCCGCCCGGTCCTCACCGTTTCCACCCTCGGCGCTCCCGGCGAGCCGCTGGGCACGGTCCTGGGCTGGCTGGCCGGCCAGGGCGTGACAGGCATCGAGCTGCGGCTCGCCGCCGGAGAGATTGCTTCACCGGCTATGACCCGGCAGGCGCGCACCCGGCTGCGGGCCGAAGCGGACGGCGCCGGCGTTGCCATCACGGGGCTGGCCAGCTACATCCGCGTCGCGGACACGGCCCCGGACGACCTCGTGGTGGGCGCCCTGGAGGCTGCGTTGCTCCTCGCTGCGGACCTCGGCGCCCCCGCGGTGCGGGTGTTTCCCGGAGCCGCCACGGAACCTGCTGAATACACCCAGGTGCCCATGACGACGGCGGCCCGGCACGACGTCAACGCCCTCGCCGCCCGGCGCCTCACCGCCGTCGGACGCCTGGCCGCGGAACTGGACGTCTACCCCGTGCTGGAAACCCACGACTCCCATCCCCGGGGCCGGGACATCGCGGAGATCCTGGGCCAGGTGGAAGGACGCGCAGGCGCCGTCTGGGACCTCATGCATCCCTGGCGCGTGGGCGAAAGCCTTGACGAGACGTGGGCCGTCCTGCAGCCCTGGCTGGACAACGGGCTGGGCAGCGTCCAGGTCAAGGACGCGCGGCTGCCGGACAGCCGGACCCCCGTGCCCATCGGGGACGGAACCCTTCCCGTGGACGGCTTTGCGCAGCTTCTCAAGGACAAAGGCTACGCCGGGGTCCTCTGCCTGGAGTGGGAGAAGGCCTGGCACCCCGGAGCGGCCCGCCTTGACGCCGCCATCGAATCGACCACGGCCTGGTTCGGCCGGCACTGGCCGGACCACCCCGCCGTCGGCATAGCCCCGCAGCCGCCCCGCCCCGACCGACCCCGACCAACCCCCGTTGTGGAGACACCGTGAGCACCCGCCCCGACCTGAACTTCGATTACTCGCCCTGGACCTTCTGGGCCGGCGCGTCCGCCCCGCAGCAGGAGGCGCAGCTGGAACGGCAGCGGGCCCTCGCCGGGCACGCCGCCATCACCATCGGGGACCGGGCCTACGTGTCCGCCCTTGCCATGGTGGACCCGGACAGCCTGTCCCTCGGCGACGAATCGCTCATCGCGGCCCACGCGTACCTGACCGGGGACCTGCGGATCGGCAGTAACTGCACGGTCAACGCCTTCACCGTTGTCCGCGGCACTGTGGGCATGGGTGACGGGGTCCGCATCGGCGCCCACACCTCCATCCTGGGCTTCAACCACTCCATGGACCCGTCCGAACCCGTGTTCCGGCAGCCGCTCACCAGCAAGGGGATCATCCTGGGCGACGACGTCTGGATCGGGTCCAACGCGGTGCTGCTGGACGGGGTGACGGTCGGCTCGCATGCGGTGATCGCCGCCGGCGCCCTCGTTACCAAGGACGTCCCGGACTGGGCCGTGGTGGGCGGCAACCCGGCCCGGTTCATCCGGGACAGGAGGGCCCCGCGCAAGGACGCCGCCGTGCCGGGCGGCCAGGCAGCGGGAAGGCCCGGCGGTGTCCTGCAGCAGGACGCGGCCTCCAGCGGCGCAGCGCTCCGCGAACGGCTCGCAGCCTTCGCGGACACGGCACGCCGGGAGGCCGCGGACATTATGGCCCGTTCATGGCAGCATTACGCGTCCGGGACGGACGGTTTCGGCGAAGGCCGCTATGTGGACCGGCCCGGTGCCCCGGCAACAGTCCGGGCCCATTGCGACGCCATCGAAATCGCAGACCTCCTCCTCCGAACCGCGCCGCCGCAGCTCAGCCGGGACGGGCACCGTGACCGGTTGCTGTCGCTGCAGGACCCCCGGACCGGCCTCGTTCCTGAATACGGGCCGGACGGGCTGCCCCTCCCGGCGGACCTCGAGTTCGGCCGGGGGCCCGCCACGTACCACGTGCTCTCCGTGGGATACGCCCTGGACCTGCTCGGCGGCGGGTTCAAGCACCCCATTCACGCGGTGGCCGGGACCGGCCCGGCGGACCTGATGGCCCGGCTGAACGCGCTCCCGTGGCGCAAGGAAGCCTGGGAATCCGGCGCCTGGGTGGATGCCTGGGGCACGGCGGAGTACTGGAACCTTTCCCGGCAAACGTCGGCCGGCACCAGCAGCGCACCAAGGACGGCGGACACCCTGGACGCGCTCTTCGGATGGCTCCTCACACGGGTCAACAGCGCCGCGGGAACGTGGGGAACACCTGCGTCCGACACCCGGCTCAAGGTGGTCAACGGCTACTACCGCCTGACGCGCGGGACCTTCGCCCAGTTCGGCCTGCCGGTCCCGCACCCGGAAAAACTCATCGACACGGTCCTCGGGCACGGGGCGGATCCCCGCTACTTCGCCGACGGACGGCAGAACGCCTGCAACGTGCTGGATGTGGCGCATCCCCTCTGGCTCGCCCGGAAACAGTCGATGCATCGGGAGGCCGATATCGAGGCCTGGGCCGCCGGCCAACTGGACCATGCCCTCTCGCAGTGGCGTCCCGGGCAGGGCATGGCGTTCAGCACGGCCCCTGAGAGCGGGGAGCAGAACCTGCCCGGACTGCAGGGAACGGAGATGTGGCTCAGCATCATCTGGTACCTGGCCGACCTCCTGGGCCACTCGGAATCCCTGGGCTACCGTCCGCGTGGAGTGCACCGGCCGGAGCCGGCCCTCCTGCTGCCCACCCTGTAGGCCTGGCGTCGCGCACGGAACTGTTCATTGAATGAAAACCGGTGCTGACGAGGAGACTGGACGTGCGTCATGCTGTGGGGAACCCACATCACAGCCTGGAAAGAAGGAACCGATGTCCCTCAGCGTGGAGGAAATGAACCGGCAACTCCCGGTGGCGAATGCGTTGCCGGGCGAGGCCGTCCCGTACTACATGGCCTCCGGCGAGGGTGCGCGGTACGAGATCAATGGCCAGCTGGTCACGGTGATCGCCCGGGCGGCGGACACCGGCGGCATCTTCAGCGCCGCCTATATTTCCGGCGGCATGGGCGCAGAGTCCCCGTTCGTCAGCCACAGCATCGAACACAAAACCCTGTACGTCTTTGACGGCATCCTGCACGTCTGGCTGCCGGGAGAGAGCCGCATCCTCACGCCGGGCGATTCTGTGGTCATCCCGCCGAACACCCCGCACGCCTACCGGATGGCCAGCCACTACACCCGCTTCCTGAACTGGATGACCCCCGGTGGCGGCGAGGCGTACTACGAGCGCGTGGGAACCCCCATTGATTCGCACGTCCCGCCCGTCCGCCCCGGGCACCGGGCCAGCCCGCAGGAGCAGGCCGAGGTGGGCGCGGAGTTCGGCATCACGTTCCCGGACGTGGAACGCGTGGCGCCGTCGTTCAAGCACGACGCCGGGCTGCCGCCAACGCAGAGCCCCTACTTCCTCAGCGCCGGCGAGGGTGAGCGGCTGGTCAGCTACCAGACCATGTTCACCTACCTCTCCCGGCCGGCCAACACGGGGTCCAACTACTTCGCGGTACACACCAAGGGCGCCAAGACGCCGTACATCCCCCTGCACTTCCACTCGGAACATACGGAGAACTTCCTGTGCACCGAGGGGCGCATGTGGCTCTACGCCAACGGCCGGGAAATGCTGCTGACCAAGGGCGACTTCGTGCACGCCCCCGCCGGGACCATCCATTCCTTCGCGTTTGATGCGCACAACACCCAGATGGTGGGGTTCCTGACACCGTCCGTCTTCAACGGCTTCTTCGAGTACTTCAACAAGCCCACGGATGACTACATGTACACCGAGGGCGGCGAACCGTACATGGACATGGAAGGCTTCGGCCGGGCGCAGGCGGAGATGGACCTGACCGTCGTCGGGCCCCCGCCCCAGCGCCGCGCAGCCCTGGACATCCCCTAAACCCACATCCATTGCTCCGTAACTGCCGTTTTGAGCGCTCAAAAGGGCAGTTACGGAGCAGTCGATGGGGTTGGACATGGTGAAGGCCCGGACTTCCAAAAGGAAATCCGGGCCTTCTGTGCTCTAGCGGCCCTGCCTCACCAGTTCGCGGCCGTAGTCGTTGCCGTTGGGGGTGCGGACAACGGTGTGCATGTGGAACGGGGCGGGTTCGTCGTTGCCGAGGAACACCCCGGTGTGGTGGTCCAGTTCCAGCACCACCACCGGGCTCTGGAGGCGGAAGTAGAAGGCCTCATCGCCCTCCCAGCCGCCGATCCAGCTGAAGAAGGTTTCCCCGTGGTGTTCCCGGATTTCCCGGTGCCGGGCAGCGCGGGGGCCATCCGGCAGGTAGGCGATGAAGTCGTCCACCAGGGCGTCCAGCAGGTCACGGGCTTCCCGGGGCATGCCCGCCACCAGGATTCCCTCGTACGGGATGACCCTGTTGTCCTGGAAGCAGCCGCCCAGGTGCCGTTCGTCGCCGGCATGGAGCCGACCTTCGGGCATCCCCGGGTCCACCATGGACGGGTAGGTAACGGCACGGGCGCGCAGGTCCGCCGGCAGCGCGCCCATCAGCCGCCGGGCCAGGGCGATGCGTTCCTTGAAGACCTTCACGCCCCGGTGCGGGCCGTCGTCGATCCCGTCCGGCTCGGCACCCATGAAGACGGGCGAGATCACCAGCTGCGTGCCGGCCACCAGGCAGTTCAGCGCAGCATGGTGGCCAAAGAGCTGCCACCCCCACGGTTCGGTCTCGGAGGGTTCGCCGTAGAGGGCAAAGTTGTAGCTGAATTCGTTCATGAGCAGCGGCAGCTCCACCAAATCCCCCAGGAAGCCGTTAATGCGCATCAGGTTCCGCACCAGCTCAAACCCGGCGGGGCTTAGCGAAGCCTCCACCACGCCAAGAATTGCGTCGCGGACCGGAGCATCAAGCTCATCCAGCCTCAGCCCGGTGTCGTGCTGCATGAACTCCGGGTTGGCCCAGCTCTGCCACTCCTGCGCATCCACCGCGTAGCGGAGCGTCCGGGCCTGGGCCGGTGCCAGGGCACCGAGCAGCTTGCGGGCAGCGGCGGCCATGTCCCCCGTCGGCGCCTCTTCCCCGGGCTGCGCGGGAGCCAGCGGGAACAGGCCTTCGCGGCGGACACCGTCGTTTGTGATGCCGGTGAACGGTTGCGGGTAGAGCTTCCGCCAGCCCTCGATCATGGGCCCCGCGAAGGAATCGGCAGTGGCATGTTCGGCGTATTCGCGGGCGGTCAGGCCCCGGATCTCCGCCACCCGCGGGTGGTCCGAAGCGAAGAGGAAGTCACGGAAGGACGGCGCTGACACGGGTGCTCCTGGTCTCATCGATGGAAGATGCAAGGCGGGTTTCCGGGGTCCACCCCGCGGCAACGGGTAACGCGGCCGCGGCAGCCGCGGCGGCGTTGCCCCGCCAGGCAACGTGCTGGTCCGGCCGGACCAGCACGGCGTTGGCTCCCCATACCTGTGAAAGGTGCGTCCCGTCGTCGGAAGGGCCGACGGCGGCGATGGTCACCGGGATGCCCTGCCGGGCTCCGGCCTCCCGTACCGGCGCAAAAGCGTCGTCCGCGGGCACCCCGTCCAAGGAACCGGCGTCGACCAGCAGGGTGAACCCGGCCCCCAGGGCGTCGTACAGGGAGAAGGACTCCGCCAGCCAGGCGTGCGGCAGCAGGGCACCCGGGGCGGCGGACGGGACGTAACGGATGGGATGCTCGGCCGGGCCGGCCGGACCGTCCGGCAGCACCACCGGAGAGCTGCCGTAGGCGTAGCCGAGCACCAGGCCCAAAGAGTCGAACTCGCTTTGCTTGACGGCCAGCGCCGCGCGGGCTTCACGCCGTGCAGCATCGCCGGCCGGGCCGGAAAGTGCCAGGTCCGGGTCAGCGAAATGGTACGCCAGGGCCTTGCCGTTCTCCGCGGCGTCGCTGATGGTGCGGGCGGCCACCGGCCGGCGTTCGGCACCGTAGCTGGCCAGCAGGTCCGGACCCGCCCACCCCTGGAGGGTCGCGGCGAGCTTCCAGGCCAGGTTGGCGGCGTCGCCAATGCAGGTGTTGAAGCCGTGGCCGCCCCACGGCGGGTTGAGGTGGGCGGCGTCGCCCACCAGGAAGACGTTGCCGCGGCTGTACTCCGGAGCCAGCAGCATGCGGGCAGTCCACGGGTCCGTGGCCAGTACGTCGACGTCCACGTCACTGCCCACCAGTTGCCGGACCATCGCACGGGCGTCACCGGTGGTGACGGTGACGGAAGGGTCCACGCCCTGGACGATGGCCCACCAGGTGCCGTCTAGGTCCATGGGCCCCACCATGCCCGACGTCTCCGAACCCACCACCCAGTACTGCACCGCGGGGTCCAGTCTGATCGCCGAAGCCAGTGATTCCGAGCGGAAGAGGATGCTGATGTTGGACAGCGCCGCGGACCCGCCCTCCAGCCGCAAACCGAGGCTGCGGCGCACGGCGGAGGAGCCGCCGTCGGCACCGACCACGTAATCGGCCGCGATGGTGCGCGGGGCACCCGAGGCGTCAGCGATGACGACGTCGGCCGCCGGCGCAGCGGCCCCCGCACCGGAGCCCCCGCCCACCTCGGCGGCTGCAAGCTGTGTGACGGTCCAGCCGGTCACGAACGTCACCAGCGGATTCTCCGCTGCGGCGGCCCGGAGGACTTCCTCCAGCACGGGCTGCGGGACCTGCTGGCCGCATTCCGGCTGGGGGCCGTAGCGGCCAGGGACCAGTTGGAACGCGTTCCGGAACCGGCGCAGCTCATGCGCGGCCGGACCGGTGAGTCCGGTGCAGAAGATGACGTCCTGGGCGTAGTCCACCGGCAGCGGCGAAGCCTCCCGGAGTGCGCCGGCGAGCCCCAGCCGCCGCAGGTGCGTCATGGTGCGGGCGTTGGTGGTCTTGGCCCGCGGACGGGTGTGGTCCACCACGGCCCGGGGTTCAATGACGGTGCTGGCGATGCCACAGGAAGCCAGGTCCAGGGCCAGGAACAGTCCGCTGGGACCGCCGCCGGCGATGAGGACCTGGGCCACCTCCGGGATGTCCGCCGCCTCCGTGACGGGAAAAGTGCGGGGTAACCCGCGTGGACGGGCACTCATCAGGCACGGCTCCGCAGGGAAGTGCCACCCACGGGGGTGGTCAGGGTGCCCAGCTTCTCGATTTCCACCTGAACGTTGTCGCCGGGCTGCAGCAGCCACTGCGGGGTGCGGGCGTAGCCCACCCCTTCCGGTGTCCCGGTGGCGATGATGTCCCCGGGGTGCAGCGTGAAGGTTTCGCTGATCAGGGAGATGATGGCCGGGACGCTGAAGATCATGTCCCGGGTGTTGCCGTTCTGGGCTTCGATGCCGTTGACGAGGGTCCGGACCTGGAGTCCGTCGCGCAGGTCGCCCACCTCGTCGCGGCTGACCAGGGGGCCCAGGGGGCCGCTGAAGTCGCCGTTCTTGCCCAGGGTCCACTGCGAGGTCAGCTTCTGTGCCCGGCGGGACGTGATGTCGTTGAATGTGGAATATCCAAAGACGGAGTCCGCGGCCGTGGCTTCATCCGCCGATTCCACCCGGCGGCCGATGTACGCAGCCACTTCACCTTCCCAGTCCAGTCCGTCCTCGCCGGCCGGGACGGGAACGGGGACGCCGCCTACGGACAGGGACGCCGTCCAGCGGGCAAACAGGGTGGGGTACGGCGGAAGTTCCTGGTCCTTGAAACTGCCTTCGGCCACATGTGCCTTGTAGTTCAGCCCCACACAGATCACCCGGGCCGACGCGGGGACCAGCGGCACCTCGGCGACCGTTCCGCGCTCCAGCCAGGGGCCGGCGTCGGACGCCTCTTCCGCACCGGGCAGCTGGGCGGACACCAGGCCGGCGGCCTTGTCCTGCCAGCCCTGGGGGTCGGCCCAGAAGTCGGTGACGGGGGCCAGCGGGAGGACGCGGGAGCCGGTGAGGGCTGCCGCCCAGGGTCCGCCGAGGTGGGTGATGCCGATGAACTGCATGGGTGGCCTTTCAGGTCAGGGGCCGGGCAGGAAGCTGCCGCGGCGTTGCACGTCAGGGCCGCGCGTGGCGGCGGAGGAAGTCGAGGGTGGCGGCGGTGGCCTGTTCGGCGGCTTCGGTGCCGCCGTCCGGGAGTGACCACATGTGGTCGGCATCCTCGATCAGGAGGAGTTCGACGGCGGACCCGGCGCCTTCCAGCGCCGCGGCGAGGCCGGCGGATTGTGCTGCCGGGACGAACCGGTCCGCGGTGCCGTGGATCAGGAGGAAAGGCGGAGCGCCGGCGTGCACGTACGCCAAGGGGCTGGCGGCCCGGGCAAGGTCCGGGGCGTCGGCCGGCTGGGCGCCGATCAGCAGGGCTTCGCGGGAACCGGGGTCGTCGGCCCGGGCGACGGCGTCGGGCAGGGCCTGGCTGCCCATCCCCAGCAGGTCCGTGGGCGGGTACCAGGCCACCACCCCGGCTACGCTGGCAACGGTCCCCGTGGCGCCGTCGTCGGATAATTCCGGTGACCCGCCGGTCAGGCCCACCAGGCTGGCAAGGTGTCCGCCGGCGGAGTCGCCCCAGGCGAAGATCCGGTCCGGATCCACCCCGTGCTCGGCCGCGTGGTCCCTGAGCCAGCGCACGGCAGCCTTGGCGTCGTGGAGCTGGGCTGGAAAGGTTGCCGTGCCGCTCAGCCGGTAGTCGGCGGAGGCCACCACAAATCCGGCCGCCACGAGCTGTTCAATGGGGCTGAGGCCGAAGCCGTCCACAGTGGGTCCGAGCGAGGACCGCTCCCCCGTCCGCCAGCCGCCGCCGTGGAAATGCACCACGGCGGGGAGCCGGGAGCCACGTCCCGCGGCTGCGGCAGGGGCCGGAAGGTACAGATCCAGCAGGAGCGCCGCTCCGCCGGGGCGCGCGAATTCGATGCCCCGGAGGACCCGTCCCGCCGTCGTCGTTGACTCCATGTGTACCGCGCCGTTCTGTCCCGTGGTCCCAGATGACGCGCAGCCCGGTGCGGGCTGCGCCATGAATCAACTCTGGGGTATCGGGAACCTGGCGGGCGCGGCCAGTTTCACTGATTGGAAAGGCTTGCCGATCCCGGGGAGTAGTACGCGGCGAGCCGTTCCAGTCCTTCGTCCAGGGACACGGCCGGCGTCCAGTCGAGGAGTTCGCGGGTGCGGCGCTGGTCGAACCAGTGGGCGGTGGACAGCTGTTCGGCCAGGAACCGGGTCATGGGCGGTTCCTCCTGCCGCCCGGCCCACAGCCAGAGCTTCTCCACCACGGCTCCTGCTCCCCTGGCAACGGCCCCGGGGACGGCCCACGACGGCGCCGGGACGCCGCCGGCGGCGCAGATGCCGGCAATGAGTTCGCCCACCGGACGGGGTTCCCCGTTGGTCACCACCACCGCGGAGCCGTGGACGCGGTCCATCCGGTCCAGCGCGGCGGCGATGGCCGCCGCCGCGTTGTCCACGTAGGTGGTGTCGATCAGCGCCGCTCCGGAGTCCAGGAGCGGCAGGCGCCTCCGGGCGGCGCGGGCCAGGACGCGTTCCACCAGCTGGGTGTCGCCCGGGCCCCACACCACGTGGGGGCGGACGGCGGCCACCCGGAAGTCCAGGGAATCCGCGGCCAGCGCCAGCAGTTCCGCTTCGCCTTTGGTGCGTGCGTAGTCGCCGTGTGCCCTGGCCGGGTCTGCCGGGCCTGCCCCCAATCCCACGAGGGCGGCACCGGAGTTGGCCACAGACGGGGATGAAACGAACACGAAGTCCGGGACGGATGCCGCTCGGGCGGCGGCGAGGAGGCGGCGGGTGCCTTCGATGTTCACGTTGTCGAAGTCGGCGGCCCGTCCGGTGAAGGAGACCTTCGCCGCCAGGTGGATGATGCCGTCCTGGCCGCGGACAGCGTCCTTGAGCACCTCGGCGTCGGTGATGGAACCGCGCAGGTCAGTGGCGCCGTCGACCCCTGATGGGCGCCGCTGGAGCGTGGTGACGGAGTGGCCGCGGTCCACGAGCAGCCGGGCAACGGCCCCGCCCAGCATGCCGCTGGCGCCGGTGACAAGGACCCTCACGGCGTTCCCGGACGGCCACCGGCCAGCACCCGTGAAGCCCACCGGGAGAGCCGTGTCCTGTCGATTTTGGCGTTGTGCCGGATGTCGGTGGGCTGGGCGGGAACCACGAGGACCGCCGAAATTTCGACGCCGGCAGTGCGGGCAGCGGCGCGGACGCTGCCTGCGAGCGCGGGCGCGGCGGGGCCGGCGCGGCGTGCGGGCGGCACGGTTTCGACGACGGCCACCACGGCCTGGGTGCCGGCAGGCCCCACCCCGGTGACGGCGGCCAGCCGGATGTCCTCGAGCCGCTCGATGGCCTGTTCGGCGCCCACGGGCGTCACCGGGCCGCCGGGAGCCGTCACCACGTGGGCCAGGCGTCCTTCCACCCAGAGCCGGCCGGCGGCGTCGAAGTGTCCCACGTCGCCGGTGCGGTGCCAGCCGGGAAGGCCTGCACTGGCCTGCTGGGTCAGCCACAACCTGTCGTAGGAGTCCTTGACGTGCGGGGCGCTGACCAGGATTTCGCCGGTCACGCCGGGGTCCGTTACGGGCACGGTGCCCGGGGCGGTTCCGTCCGCCTCCAGCGGGATGACGGCCAGGCGGGCGCCATGGACGGGTTTCCCGACACACACGCCGTTGCCGCCGCCCTGCAGGTTCCCTGCCGCCGTTTCGGCGTCCGCCCCGCGGATCTGTTCCAGGCTGATGTCGGTGACCGGCAGTGCTTCGGTCATCCCGTACGGGGTGCGCAGCGACGCCGCCGGGACCAGCTGCTGGACCGCGGCCAGGAGCGGCTCCGGCACGGGCGCGCCGGCGGACAACAGCAGTTCCACCCGGGCCAGCACCTTCAGCCCTGCCTCATCCAGGCCGTCCCGGGTGTCCACCACGTTCCGCAGTGCCGCGGGCGAGGCGAACACCACCGTGGCGTCGATGGCCGCGGCGGCCGCAGCGAGGGCGCCGGCGGTGAGGGTGCGCGGCGCGGTGACGTCCATGTCCGGCGTCACCGAGACCGCCCCGAGGGCCGGACCCAGCAGGGCAAAGGGAGCGAAGCCCGCCACCAGCCTTGAACCGGGCCGGATGCCGAACGTGGAGGCAACGGTGTCCCGCATTGCTGCCAGTTGCCGGTGCGTGTAGACCACGCCCTTGGCGGGGCCCGTGGAGCCGGAGGTGAAGAGGACGGCGGCCGGCGCGTCCGGGCCGGCCTGCCCGGCGGGCTTGTCCGGGGCCTGCCCCGGGTGTGGTTCAGGGCGTGCGGTAACGGGCCGGCCCAGCGTGTCAAGGGAGGTTTCGACGCCGAGGATCCGGCGCCGGGCGGCCGGAAGGTCGCGCACGCTGATCCGCCGCCCCGGCCAGCCGAGCACGGACGCCGCCGCAAGTGCGCGGTCGATGCCGATGATGACATCGGGGGTGGCGCCCCTGACGGCGCGGCTGAGGCCTGCGGTTCCCAGTCCGGCATCGGCCACGACCACTACGGCACCCAAACGGAGGCAGGCGTACAGCGCCACCGTCAGGTCCACGCCCGGGGGCACCATCAGGCTGACCCGGCTGCCGGGGCCCACTCCGGCCGCTGCCAGCCCGGCCGCGAGGTCCAGGATCTTCCGGTCCAGCTGCTGCCAGCTCAGCTGCCGGGACGTGCTGCCGTCCGCTGCCATCTCCGCCACGGCCATGCCCGTACCCGCCGGGCCCGCGGCCTGTTCATCCAGCAGGGACCAGAGCGGGCGGAAGTCTGCAGCGCCCCAGGGTTCTGCCCCTGTTGCCGGTTCCGCAGCGGGTGCCGGCCGGGCAGCTGCCGCAGGATCCAGGGCGGCGAGCCACTGGAAGATCGGCGAGGCGATGTCCCGGTCCTCGGCCACCAGGTGGCCGGCGCCCTCGAAGCGGTGCACCTGTGCGTGCGGCAGCCGCTCCACCAGGTCCTTCAGGTACCGGTCGGAGAAAATGGGGTCCCGTGGCCCCCAGAGCATCAGCGCCGGGACGTCCAGACCGCGCAGCCCTTCCGCCACGCCGGTGAGCGCCGGGAAGCTGGGGTGGGTTCCATCCACAGGGATGTCCGCCACGAAGTTGCCCACCCCGAAGCGGCGCGCGGCGCCGCGGTAAGGGGCCATGTAGGCGGCACGGATATCTGCAGGCAGCGGCGGATGGGCCAGGGAGTGGGTCACCCGCAGGAAGGAATCCGAGGTCACGGTCCCCCACTGGTGCACCGCAGGGTGCAGGGCCAGCCGGAGCGCCGGCGGGATCTTCGAGGCGGCGGGCTGGTGGACGGCGGTGTTGGTCAGCACCACGCCGGAGAGCTGGTCCCGGTGGGCCAGTGCCCAGCCGAGGCTGATGGCTCCGCCCCAGTCGTGGCCCACCGTGACCACTGGTCCGTCAAGGCCCAGTGCCGCGGTGAGGTCGCCGAGGTCATTGATCCGGTCCGCCAGGCGGCGGAAGGTTCCTGTCCGTTCCGAATAGCCCATGTCCAGCTGGTCCACCGCCACCACCCGCCACGGGTGGGCGGGATCGGACCCGGCGGCCAGCAGGGTCCGCCACAGGTAGGACCAGGTGGGGTTGCCGTGCACGCACAGCAGGGTGCCGGCGGGAGCCAGCCCCTTGGCCGCAAGCTGGGGTCCGTTGTCCAGGATGTGCCAGCGGCGGGCAGTTCCGGGCGCATCCGGAGCGGACGTGGAGGGAACCTGAACCTCGCGGGACCACTCCGGGTCCACGCCTGGCCAGGCGGCGGCTACCAAACGATCTCGATCATCGCGGTGTTCAGCCCGGAGCCCACACCCATGCACAGGACGCGGTCCCCGGCCTCCAGGGACTGTGCCTCGGCGGCGAGGGTCATGGGCAGCGATGCCGGGCCCACGTTGCCCCAGTGCGGGAAGGTGATGGGAACCTTGGCGGGGTCCAGGTTGATTGCTTCGATGATGGCCTGGGTATAGGCGTTGCTCACCTGGTGCGTGACGTAGCGGTCCATCGCCGCCCAGTCCCATTCCGGCTGGGCTTCATGCCAGGCGTCCACCACCAGCTGCAGGCCGCCGTCGAGCAGGCCCTTGGTGTCGGTGTTCATCCCGTCGATGCCGCCCACGCACAGTTCGTGGTGTTCGGTGCCGGCGCGCATCACACCGCCCACCAGCCGGTGCGCTCCCGGGTGGCCGTCGGCCGGACCCAGCACGGCGGCGGCGGCGCCGGAGCCCAGGGTCAGGGTGGCGAACTCGCGGTTGAAGTCCTCGCGGGTAGTCTCGGGCCGCTGCAGCCGGGCCAGGGTGGCCTCCTGGGTGGCTTCGGCGTCCTCAGCGTTGACGATCACCGCGTACTTGATCTGGCCTGAATCGATCATGTTCGCCGCCAGGGTCAGCCCGTTCACGAAGCCCAGGCAGGCATTGGCGAGGTCGAAGTTCATGGCCGACGACGGCAGGCCCAGTCCGTGGTGGATCTTGACCGCCACGGACGGTTCGAGGTTCCGCCGGGTCACGGAGGTGTTGATCAGCAGGCCGACGTCCGACGCTTCGATGCCGGCCTCGGCGAGGGCCTTGGCACCGGCTTCGATGGCGGCGTCGTCGAAGGAGGTGCCGTCCGCCCACCAGCGCCGGTGCGTGATGCCGGCAACCCGTTCCAGGAGCCGCGGCGGGAATTTCAGCCGCTGCAGGGTCGATGCCAGCCGGCGGTCGAAGTCACCGGAACTCACGATCCTGGGAGCTTCGACGCTGCTGACCGAGAGCAGCGCGGTGTTGGTGTGCCGGAAGGTTGCGTTACCTGCCAATTCAAGCCCCTGTTCGTTTCCGTCCTGCGGTGTGAAGTACCCACCGGCGCAGGAGCTTAACTATGCAGGCAAGTGCCCCGTCCTGCATATTTGTCCCCGCTCAGTTGTTCCCGCTCAGCGGGGCGCCGGGGTGTCCTTCAGGGGGCGTCGGGCCAGCCAAGCTGCAACTATGGCGCCTGAGATATTGTGCCACAGCGAGAAAACGGCCGACGGCAGCGCGGCCAGCGGGCTGAAGTGTGCCGTGGCCAGGGTGGCGGCCAGGCCGGAGTTCTGCATGCCGACTTCGAAGGCGAGGGCGCGGCGTGCCTTGTCGTCCAGCCGGCCGAGTTTCCCGGCGAGGTAGCCCAGGCCCAGGCCGAAGCCGTTGTGCAGGACGACGGCCAGGAACACGATGCCGCCGGCGGCCACGATCTTGCCGGCGCTGCCGGCCACCACGATGGCCACGATCAGGGAAATCACGACGGCGGACGCCCAGGGAAGTGCCGGGAGGACCTTGTCCACGAGCTTCTTGAGGAACAGCCGGGCCAACAGGCCCGCAACCACCGGGAAGAGGACGGTGTTGAGGATGTCCACCACCATGCCGCCGGCATCGATGTTCAGGTAGGAGCCGGCCAGGAACAGGACCAGCAGCGGCGTGACGATGGGCGCGATCAGCGTGGACACGGAGGCAACGGCCACGGACAGGGCAACATCGCCCTTGGCCAGGAAGGCCATCACGTTCGAAGCGGTGCCGGACGGTGCGCAGCCCACCAGGATCAGGCCCACGGCCAGTTCGGGTTCGAGGTTCAGGGCCGTGGCGATCAGCCAGCCGGCGCCCGGCATGATCACGTAGTGCGCCACGATGCCCAGGGCCACTGCCCACGGGCGCTTTGCCACGGCGGCGAAGTCGGGCGGGGTCAGCGTGAGGCCCATGCAGAACATGATGATGCCCAGCAGGAAGGGCACGCTGGGGGCCATGGGCTTGAAAAGGCCCGGGAGCAGGAACCCGAGGATGCCCGCGGCAACCACCAGGAGCGGGAAGACTGTGACGGCCACACGGGCAATCCTGCTTTCCGCGGCGAGGGCCGGGTTGACGGGTGTTCCGCCGGGAGTGTTCTGGGATTTTGTTGCCTCAAGCATCCAATCATGGTGGCACCAGCTGGTATGGTTCCGCCAATCGATGACCGTGAACAGTCACAACGGCGGCACCCTGAAGCTGCTGCGCGCGGCATATCCGCCACCGCCGGCACTTGGGGCGGTACCACCGTGGTGTGAGATCCTTGTTGAAATCAATGAACTTTCAGATCATTGATAAAGTCAACTATTTTTACACCGGAGTTGTGATGGCCGCCTTGGGCACAGACGTACAGACCCCCCGCCTTGCCGCAGCCAGGATCGGAAGTGATGCGGGCCTGCTGCTCGCCAAGCTGCACGCCGCCGGGTCGGCCCTGAACAACAAGGCCCTGGCCAACTATGGCCTGCGGGAACGTTCCTTTTCCGTCCTGACCCTGGCCTGCAGCGGGCTGGAGCCGACGCAGCGGGAACTGGCGGATTTCCTCGGCCTGGACCCGAGCCAGGTGGTCACCCTGGTGGACGACCTGGAACGCCGCGGCCTGGTGGAACGGGCGCAGGGAAAGCAGGACCGGCGCGCCAAGATCATCGTGTCCACCGCGGAGGGGCGCCGGTGGCACACGAAGGCACGAGCGGTGCTGGACAGGGCGGAACTGGACCAGCTCAATGGCCTGACCCGGGAAGAGAAGCACGACCTGAAGCGGCTGCTCCGCAAGGCACTGTGGGGCGCCGCGGAATAGCGGCCGCCCGCTGGGGCCTAAGGCCCTGCCGCTGCCGGTGGCGCGGGCGGACAATACAGGCACGGGCAACAACGGCTGCAGATGCCATTCCGCAGCGTTGGCCGGAAAGGATGCGGGCCATGATGTATTGGGACGGCGCCATGGGGGCATGGGGATACATCCTGCCCGCTCTCAGCTACATCCTGTTCTGGGCCGCCGTCATCACGGCGATCATCCTGTTTGCCCGGCATGTTGCGGCGGGCCGCCGGCACGAGGGAGAGGGCCCAACCTACGGCGTGGCCGAACACCTGCTGGCTGAACGCTTCGCCCGCGGCGAGATCGACGAAAGCGAATACCTGGCCAGGCTGGCCGTGCTCCGCCGCGGCCGCACCGGCTAGGCGTACACCTGCGCGCGCTCAGGACCCGGAAGCCCCGCAGCCGTTCCCGCCGTACACCAGCCAGGCCGGCAGCGCGGCGGCGAAGTCATCCCGGATGGCCGGGGTGCTGGTGACCGTCCAGTCGATCCGTCCGTTGACCTCTGCTTCCTCGGTGTCCCAGTCGAACCAGTTCAGCATCTTCAGCTGCGGGAACCGGTCCCGGGTCTGGGGGCTGAACACCTGCTCCCACCAGGCCCGCTTGATGTCTGCCTCGGCTGCTCCGCCCGCCGCCGGGTTGTAGAGCGCGGCCGTTCCGGGGATGGCGAAGGGCTTGTTGCGGTCCGTGGCGTACTCGGCGTAAAAGTCCGGGAGGAAACTTTCATCCCCGTTGGCGCCGTTGTAGGTGCCGGTGAGCTGGGCGGCGAACTTGTTGGCTTCCGGCACCTCGTTCTCACCCCAGGGGTAGACGGATCCCCAGTGGAACAGGGACAGCCCCACCCAGTCCACCGCGGCGTCGCCGGGATAGTACGGGGCATAGGGGTCATCGGCGGTGTTCAGCCGGCCGTCGCCGTTGGTGTCCAGGGCGCCGAATTCCGGCGTGCCGGCCTGGGCTTCATACTGGCGCCCCGGGTAGGCGTAGCCGCCGGCGTAGGACGGGGCCCACATCGTGGCCGTTCCGGGCGCTCCGGCATGGACCGCGTCCGCCACCCGGGTGAAAGCTGCTGTGTAGGCGAGGGGCTGCTGCGCCCACGGGAACCAGAAGCCGTTCATCTCGTGCCCGAACCGGATGATCACCGGGACCCCGCCGGCATTGACGGCTGCCACGTCCCGGGCCAGCGCGGCGGCGGCCTCCGGGGTCACCGCTTCCAGTCCCTGTTTGGGCTCCAGGGTCAGCAGCAGGATGTGCCCGTCCGCCCGGACCTTCGCCGCAGTGTCGTTGAGCCGGTCCCGTTCCTCCGCGCCGTAGGGGAAGTCCACGTAGGCTACGGCGACGGCGGGTTTGTGTCCCAGGTCTGCGGCGTAGCGGGACAGCGGCTTGGCATCCAGGTCCGCGTTGATGCCAAAGAGGGCGCCCGACGCCGGTACCCAGGCCGTCCTGTCCGTCACCGCGCACGCGGGGTTGGCGGCGCTCCGGCTGGGGGTTGCCTCCGCGTCCGGGCGGTCGCGGTTGGCCAGCCCGCTGGAGATGCCGGCGGCACCCAGGCCCGCCGCGACCAGCACCACGAGGCCGGGGACCGCCCAGTCCCGCGCCCGGCTGAGGAAGAGCCGGCCCCGGCCCGTCCCCTCTTCGGTGGACTGCTCGTCGGACATACGGGACCCCCTGCTGGCCTGCGGTTTTATTCCATCCTACGGGCGGAGGTCCTGCCGCCGCCCTGCGGACCGCAGTTCCCGGGCCAGGAACTCCAGCGCCGGTTTGCCTTCGGGAAGGCCGGCCGTGTGGTTGAGGTGGCCGTGGACGCCGCCCTCGGCCAGGTAGTAGGTCAGGGGAACGCCGGCCCGCTCCAGGCTGGAGGCGAACAGCTCGGCCGAGCCGCGGGCGTCGTCGTACTCGCAGGCCAGCAGGGCGGTGGGCGGAAGTCCGGCGGGGTCCGCGTAGCCCGGCATGGCGTAGGAGGGTGCCATGCTGACGGGGCCGCCCACGTAGTTCTCGGCGGTCCGGAGGCTGTCTTCGGGCGTGAAGCGCAGGTGCCGCGGGAGTCCCGCCATCACGTCTTCGTCCAGGCCCTGGGCGGGTGGCGGCAGTTCGGCATGCAGGAAGGGGTAGGCCAGCAGGAGTTTGGCGGGCAGGGGTTTCCCGGCGTCCATCAGGTAGAGGGCCGCACCCACCGCCAGGTTTCCGCCGGCCCCGGCCCCGCCCAGGCAGAGCAGGCCGGGGTCAATGCCCAATGATGACGCGTTCCCGCGGGCCCAGAACCAGCCGGCCAGGGCGTCCTCATGCGGGATGGGGTAGGAAACGCCGTCGCGTGCCAGCCGATAGTCCACGGACAGGACGGGCATCCCGCCGTCCGCCAGCACCCGCGCAAGGTAGTCCGATTCCGGAATGTCCACGCTGCCGCTGACGAACCCGCCGCCATGCAGCCACACGAGCGCCGGCATCCCAGCTTCCGCAGCTTCACCGTAGATCCTGATGCGCACCTGGCCGCTCCGGCCGTCTGCGGTCACCGTGCGGACGGGAACCTCCGGTCCGGGTGCGCGGACGGCGTCCGGGTTCAGGAACCGGGGGCCTTCGGGGCTGGCAAGGTACTCGGCAAAGCCCGCTGCCGGCACCTCCGCAGGCCCTGGCCGGGGATGGTCAGCGGCCTGCGCGGCGGTGCCGGGTTGCCGCGGGGTCATGGCGTGCCCAGCTTCCGGACGAAGTAGTCAACGGCGCCGGCCAGGATGGACTCCACCTGGTCCTCTGCCCCGAAGAAGCAATGGTCTCCGCCCTTGACCGTCACCACCTCGTGGTCCACGCCGGCCGCGGCGAGCGCCGCCGCCAGCAGGTCCGTCTGGGAGTGCGGGACCAGGCCGTCGCTGTCGCCGTGGACCAGGAGGAACGGGGCCGCGCCCGCACTGACATAGCTGACCGGGCTGGCCGCCGCCAGCAGCGCGGAATCGTCCGAGCCGCCCACCAGCATGTGTTCGGGCTGCAGTGTCATGCCCGGCGGGACCGCTGCCGTCAGCGCGGCCGGGAACAGCCCGTCAGGCCGCTGCATGGGAGGAATATCCGCAAGGGAAGAGACTCCGTAGAAGTCGACGACGGCGCTCACGCCGCTGGGGTGCCCCTGGGCACCGAGGCCGCCTTCCAGGCCAGGGTGCCCGCCGGTGAGGCCCAACAGGGCTACCAGATGGCCGCCCGCAGATTCGCCCCACGCACCGAACCGCTGCGGGTCCACGTTGAGCACTGCCGCGAATTCACGGAGGTACCGGACGGCGGCCTTGAGGTCGTGCAGCTGGGCGGGGAAAGGCGCCTCAAGGCAATGCCGGTAATCCGCGGTGGCGCAGGCGATGCCGGCCTCGTTCAGGAGCCTGAAGACTGAACCCGGGGCGAAGGTGGGCGGCAGTTCGCGCCGGTCCCCCAGCTGGAACGCGCCGCCGTGCACCCACAGCACCAGCGGGACGGGTCCGGAAGCCTTGCGGGGCAGCCAGATATCCAGCTTCAACGGCCGGAATCCGAGGGCACGGGCGTAGGTCACCTCCCGGTACACGGAGGAGGCATCAGAGACGTGGTCCGGAGTGCCGGGGGCGTCGTACACCGGGAAGGGCGGCACCTCGCGGCCTCCCGGGCGCGAGGCGCCGCGGGACGGATCGAGGACGTCGGTGGCATCGTTCCGGGTCATGGAATGCTCCTCATCAGCTCAGGGTAGGCGTTGTTCGTGCCGGTCGCGGCACGGAAGGTGTGGTGTCCGGGTCCGACGACGGCGGCCGGCGCGCCCGGCAGCAGCACCTCGGCGGTGGTGCCGGGCGGGATATCGGCAGTGAGCGTCAGCACGCCGTCGTCCGCTGGTTCCACCCCGGCGGGCTCTCCCGCAGCCGCGGCACCCAGGCTCCAGGCAACCGAGAGCAGGCCGCGCGGCCCCTGGTGCGAGGTGGAGGCGGACGTGATGCCGCCGCCGGGACGTGGTCCGATGATGACCCGCTCCCAGCCGGCGCTGCCGGGCGCCTGCCGCAACCCGGCGGTGTACCGGTGCAGGAAGGAGACCACAGCCCCCTTGCTGTAGTGGTTGAGCGACTGGTGCGCGGTGCCGGCGGCATCGATGCCGTTCCACAGCTCCCACACCGTGGTGGCACCGCGGTTCACCATGGCCAGCCATGACGGTTCGGTGTCCTGCGTGAGCAGCTCGTAGGCCAGGCCCTGTTCGCCGTTGCCGGCCAGGACGGGAAGCAGGTACGGCGTGGCCAGGAAGCCGGTGCCGAGGTGCGTCCCCGCGGCCCGCACCAGGTCCACCAGCTGCGTGGTCACGGCGGCGCGGTGTTCCGGGCTGACAAGGTCGAAGGCCAGTGCACGGACGCAGTTGGCCTGGCTGGCACGCGTGACCAGGCCTGCGTCATCGAGGTATTCGGTTTCCCAGGCGTCCCTGATGTTCGCAGAGAGCTCGGCCAGCTCCGCCGCCTCCGCCGCCAGGCCGAGCACGGCAGCGATGCGTCCCATCAGGTGCGTGGTGTGCCGGTAGAAGGCGGTGGCCACGATCCCGTGGTCGGCGCTGCGGGCGGCGAACAGGTCCGGCTCCGGGCCGCCCGGTTCCATCCATTCGCCAAAGTGGAAGCCGGTGTCCCAGAGGTACTGCTCGTGCGGCGCCGGAGGTTGTGAAGCGCGGGAGGGGTGCCGCTGCGTCTGTGCCGATGCCCGGACGAAACCCAGCCAACGGTTCATGGCGTCCCAGTTTTCCGCGAGTATCCCGGCATCCCCCGACGCGAGGTAGACCTCCCAGGGGACCATGACGATGGCGTCGCCCCATCCGGCAGAACCGTTGGTGAAGCCCATGAACTCGGCCGAAGTGACGGCGGGTCCTGGCGACGGCGAGATGTTGGCAATGACGCCGCTGTCCCACTGGTCCGCGCGGACGTCGCGGAGCCATTTACGGGAGAAGCCGGTGACGTCGTACAGGTACGCGGCGGTGGGGACGAACAGCTGCCAGTCCCCGGTCCAGCCGGCTTTTTCGCGTTGGGGGCAGTCGGTGGGGACCTCGCAGGAGTTGTCCAGGAAGCTCCATTCCACGATGTCGTGGAACTTGTTGAGCCGTTCATCGCTGCAGCGGAAGGTACCGATGCGCTCCAGGTCCGTCCGCACCAGGCAGCCGGTGATGTCCCCAGGCTGCAGGTCGGCTGCGAGGCCCTGCACGGACACGTACTGGAAACCGTGGGTGGTGTGGCGCGGCTCGAACACCTCGTTGGGGGAGCCGGAGGCGGTCACCGCGTCCACCTGCCCGGCATCCAGGAAGGCTCCGGGTGCGCGGAAGTCGTGCGGGCGCAGGTGGTCCCGGGTGACGTCACCGTCCTGCCCCAGCGCCTCGCCGTATTCAAGGGTGACTGTTTCACCGGGCAGCCCCGGTTTGGCCAGCCGGACCCAGCCGTGGATGTTCTGGCCAAAGTCCACCACTTGGTGGCCGCTGGGCAGCCTGGTGATGGACACGGGGGCCAGTTCCTTCGTCACCCTGGTCGGTGGCGCAAGGGGCCCGGTCAGTGCCGCAGCGTTGCCGGGGCGGACGACGGCGGGACGCACCGTGGGTGGGCTGCCCGCGGAAGGAGCCCTCCCGCCGTCGTGCTTCCTGAAGTCCACCTGTTGGCCGCCCATGAGGTCGGCGCTGACGATCTCCGTGGCGGACACCAGCCAGGAACTGTCGGTGCCGATGACCTGCCTGCCCGCCCCGGACTCCAGCTCCAGCTGCGCCAGGAAGGCGGTGTGGGTGCCGTACATGTCGGCGTCGCGCGTGTAGCCGAACGTGCCGCGGTACCAGCCGTCGGTGAGGACGGCCCGGACGGTGTTGCTGCCTTCGCGGAGCAGGCCGGTGATGTCGTAGGCCTGGACCTGGAGCGTGGTGTTGTAGCTGGTGGAGCCGGGGGTCAGCTGCTGGTCGCCCACGCGGTTCCCGTTGATGAAGAGCTCGTAGATCCCGCGGGCCGTGGCGTAGGCGCGCGCCCTTTCCGGAGCTGTGTGGAGCGAGAAGGTCTTGGTGAGGGCATAGCCGGGGCGCCGTCCGGGAGCCGGGACCTCCGGCTCGTCGGGGCCGATCCATCGCGCGGTCCAGTCCGTGGCGTGCAGGAGGCCCAGTTCCACGGGCATCGGTTCGGACCAGCCGCTGGCTGTGTCGCTGCCGTTTTCACCGATGTTCCAGGTGCGGACCCGCCACTCGAACCGGCTGCGGGAACCCAGCGTGGGGCCGTCGTAGGGGACGGCGCACACCGCTGATTCCTGCCTGCCGGTGTCCCAGCCGTTGCTGGCCGTGATGCGGTAAGCCGTTTGGCCCAGGGTTCCGGCGGGCGGTGTCCAGCTGAGCCGTGGCTCGCTGATGGCCAGGCCCATCGCCTCGGGCAGGTGCTCGGTGCGAAGCCGGGTGGGGGCGTTCATGGGGCAGGACTCCTGGAAGGCGCGGTAACTGGGAGTTCCAGCTTCGCGTTCCGTGGCTTTCCCTCCACAGGTGGCTTTCAATGGTTGGAATAGTATTGTGGTTCAGCTCACTGTGAGCCATTTGCTACCACCGGCGCTAGGAACCACTGCCATGACTGCCACTCCGGACACGGACGCTCCAACTGAAGCGCCCGCCCGCGGCAAACGCCCCAAGCAGGGCGAACCCGTCATTGACCGCGCCCTGAGCCTGCTCGCCGTCTTTTCCGACCGGCGCCGCGCGCTGACGTTGTCCGAACTGGCCCGCCACGCTGACATGCCCGCCCCCACGGCGCTGCGGCTGATCTCCCGGCTGGTGGCCTGGGGCGCGCTGGAAAGGCTCGACGACGGCCGGTACGTGGTGGGTGTCCGGCTCTGGGAGGTGGCATCCCTGTCGCCGCGCGGGCACGGGGTCCGGGAAATCGCGCTGCCGTACCTGGAGGACCTGTTCGAGGTCACCCGCCATCACGTCCTGCTGGCCGTGCGGGACAACGAAGAGGCTGTGCTGATTGAACGCCTGTCCTCCAAGGACGCCACCGAGGTGGCCTACCGGGTGGGCGGGCGCGCGCCGCTGCGTTCCACCGCCGTCGGCCTGGTGCTCCTGGCCGGCGCAGACCAGCACTTCCAGGAAGCCATCATGGCCAAGCCGGCGGAAAAGGAACCCGGCGTGGCCGAGATGCCCGAGGGCCAGTTGCGGCGGACACTGTCCGACGTCCGCCGGACCGGGATCGCCATGATCAGGCGCAGCCACCCCTCGATGACGGTCTCCGTGGCCTCCCCCATCTTCGACGCGCAGGGCTCGGTGGTGGCGGCCCTGTCCATCGTCGTCCCCGACGGTTCCACTCCGCCGAACGTGCTGGCCCCGGCGGTGCGCGCCACCGCACGGGCGGTGTCCAGGAACCTGGGGCACCAGGCCACGGTCAGCACCGAGGTGCGGACGCACTCCCGGGGGTAGCACAAGCCCTGTTGGAAAGGCCTGCCGCCGGGTACGTTTGCATCGGCGGCGCGGGACCTCCGCAGCAGGCCGGTTGGCAGGAACGAGCGGGCCTGACGGAAACCGCCGGGCGCGGAATCGAGGTATGGGCATGGCACAGTTCACGGACAAGGTGGCGCTGGTGACCGGAGGCGGCTCAGGCATTGGCGAGGCCACGGCAAAGGAGCTCGCGGCCAAGGGTGCCAAGGTGGTGGTGCTGGACCTTGACCTCGCAGCAGCCGAACGCGTGGCCGGGGAGATCGGCGGTTCAGGTGGGACTGCTGCGGCCTGCCAGGGCAACACGGCCGCCAAGGAGGACAATCAAAGGGCCGTCCAGTTCGCTGTGGACACCTACGGAAAGCTCAACTACGCCGTGAACAACGCCGGCATCGGCGGCAAGCCCGCCCCCGCCGGAGAGTTCGACCTGGATGAGTGGGACAAGGTCATCGGCATTAATCTCAACGGCGTGCTGTATGGCATGCGGTACCAGATTCCGGCCATGCTCGACGCCGGCGCCAAGGACAGTGCCATCGTCAACATGGCATCCATCCACGGCAGCGTGGCGGCTCCCATGAGCGGCGCCTACACGGCGGCGAAACACGGCGTGGTGGGCGTGACCAAGAACGCCGCCGCCGAGTACGGGGCGCAGGGGCTGCGGATCAATTCGGTGGGGCCGGGCTACATCGCCACGCCGCTGCTGGACAAGAACCTGAACGAGGAAGCCAAGCAGGGCCTCATGGCCAAGCATCCGCTGGGCCGGCTCGGCACCGCGGAGGAAGTGGCGCACCTGGTCTGCTTCCTGCTCTCGGATGAGGCATCGTTCTGCACCGGCGGCTACTACCTGGTGGACGGCGGCTACACCAGTCTCTGAGCGGAGGCGGCGGGTTTCATGACGCCGACCTGGTGTCGTAGGCCGCCGCTGATTCGCGCAGGAGCCGTGCGACGGTATCCACCGGCGTGCTGGTTGTCCGGCGGCCGACGAACCGCCTCAGCACGATGCGGCGCGTTCCCAGCCCGGGTACGTCCAGCACATCCACGCCGTCCTGGACCACGCCCGCCAGCGCCAGGGTGGGCAGCACCGCAACACCTTCCCCGGCAGCCACCAACGCCAGCGCGGTGAGGGTTTCCTGGTACTGGTGCACGGTTTCCATGTCCGCGCCCGTGGAGCGGCGGAGCCTGCCGAGCACTGCCGAATTCGCCGCGGAGGCGTCCACCCCCAGCCATGGCAGCGGCAGGCGTCCCAGGTCGATGTTCCCGGTGGTGAGCAGGGCCCCCGAGGGGACAGCCAACTTCCACGGCTCATCGAGCAGCGGCTCCTCGATCATGCCCGCGGCGAGGGACAGCTGTTCGGGGGTGGTGGAATCGTGCTCCACCACCACAGCGTCGAGCTGGCGCTGACGGAGCAGCCGCATCAGGGCAGGAAAGTCGTCCTCCACGATGCGCAGCTCAAGCTGAGGGTACTGGTTGCGCCACTCGGGCAGGCGCGGGATCACCACGGTCCTGATGAAGCTGGTGAACCCGCCCAGCCGCACAACGCCGGCGATATTGGCACCGTCGGCCATCCGCGCACGGGCAACACTGAGGGCCCGCTCAATCTCTTCGCCGGCCTCGGCGATGGCCAGGCCCGCGGGCGTCAGCACCGAGCCCTTCGGGGTACGGACCACCAGGGTGTGGCCGGTTTCGCGCTCCAGTTTGGCGATTTGCTGGGACACGGCGGAGGGCGTAATACGCAGTTCGTCGGCGGCCGCGAGGACTCCGCCGGTACGGGCGACGGCCAGCAGAACCAGCAGCCGGCGCGGGTCAAGATTCATATTAAGCAGTTCTAAACCACATCTTCAGAAGAATGCAATTGAACTGAAGAAATACGCAGCCCAATAATTGCAGCAGAACGAGCAAAGAAAGAGGGGGAAGGACATCATGGAACTGTTGTGGGAAATCGCCGGATGGGCAGGCGCGGTGGCTATTCTGGGTGCCTTCCTGGCCGTCTCGATGGGCTGGCTCAAGGCCGGCCGGGCCTTCCAGACCGCCAACCTCATCGGGGCCGCGGCGTTCATCGTCAACGGCGCATTCCACGGAGCCTGGCCATCGGTGGTCTCCAACGTGGCGTGGTGCCTCATCTCCGCCGTGGCACTGTTCCGGATGCGCGGAGCAAAGGCTGTTCCCGTGGACGAGGCACCGGCGGTGCATCTACCCGGCGTCCCGGACACCACCGGCCAGCTGGCTGTCGTGGAGCCCCGGACGGCCTGCGCCGCCTAAGCCGTCCGTTGCCGGGCGGCGGCCAGCCCCGGCCTGGCAGCCGCAAAGAGGAGAAGTTCCGAGGCTCCGTTGTCCGCCGTGACGCCGTGGATGGCGGCAAAGCGGCCTGCGGGACGGAATCCCAGCGCTTCGTGCATGGCAAGGGACGCCGCGTTGTGTTCGTTCGTGAAGTAGAAAACGCTGGGTGCGCGGCTCCACGCCCACTCCATCCTGGCGCGGGTCAGCGCGGAACCCAGGCTCCGCCGTCGGAAGTCCGGGACGACCAGCAGGCCTCCAAGGTAGTGGCCCGCGGGTGCCGCCCCGTCCGGAGTGGAATGGAAGTGCGTCTTCGCCGTTCCCACCACCTGTCCCGCCTCGACAGCCACCAGGACCAGCCGGTCGCTCCGGGGACTGACTGACGCCGCACTCCAGCGCTCCCGCCCGCAGGCGTCGCAGACGGCGTCCAGGGATGGCAGGTCAGCAGAGGCAAGCTCCCGGATCAGCATCGCCCGGACTTCACCTGCCCACCACCGCCGGCACCGCAAAAGTGCGGGCCGCGCGTGAACCGGCAATGGCAGCTGCGCCGATGGTGATGATGGCCCCGAGGATCAGCGCCGCGGCCTCACCGGGCTGCAGGAGGTTCCGCTGGGAACCGATGGCGGCCGCGGCAACGGGTATTCCCAACTGGGAAGCTGCCAGCACAGCCAGCGGCAGCGGCTGGCCAGCCAGGCGCAGGCTGCCATGGACCAGCAGGGTGCCCAGGCCCAGGCAGATCCCCAGCAACACCATGGAGGGGCTTCCCGCCAGGGCACCAAGGTCCAGGGACGCGCCCAGCCACACGAAGAACACCGGTCCCAGGAACCCGTCGCTGACGGCAAACAGCTGGTGGGCCAGCCGCCGTGGCTCACCCACGGCGGCCACCACCAGGCCAAAGGAGAAACCAGCGAGCATGACGGACACGTGGCCCGCGACGGCCAGGCCGGAGAGCGCGAAGAGCAGGGCAAGCTGGATGCGCAGTTCCAAGGCGAACTTCCGGTTCTCGGACAGGATGTGGACGCGCCTGCGCGCACCGCTGAGCTCCAGCCGTCGGAGCACGAAAAACAGCAGGAGCGCGCAGGCGCCGACGCCGGCGGCCCCGGCTGCTGCCCTAGCAGCGTTGGGCGGGTCGACGGCGAGCGGCAGCGCCACGATGCAGGCGATGTCTGCCACGGCCACCTGCGCCGTCGTGGTGAGGACTTTCGGTCCGCCAAGCTGCAGTGAGTCGACGATGGGCAGCACCAGGGCCGCGGACGAGGACGCGAGCAGGACGATGTAGAGAGGGGCATGTCCGGTGCCGAAGACGAACGCGATCAAAGTTCCGACGGCGGCTGCGGGCAGTGCGGCGATGGCGGCACGGATGGCGCCGCTGCCCAGGGCGGAACGGATGGCCCGGTCACGCACCGGGACGTGGGTTCCGGCCACGAACATGATGAGCGCGAAGCCGACGTCCGCGACGAACGTGAAGGTGGGATCAGCGGCGTCCACCAGGCCAAGCCCGGTGCGGCCGATGGCGATCCCCGCCAACAGCTGCCCCAGCACCATGGGCAGGTGCCATTTCCGCGGGAATGCCAGGAGCGGGCCAAGGAGCGCCACCGCCGCGATCAGCGACAGCTGGAAGAACGACACACGGCCCTCCTTCGCCGGGGCTGGACGGTGCGCCCACAGTATCAGGAGGCCCGGGAATCCAGGGGCTGCAGCGGCTCGTCCACACCGCTGTAGGACAGCCGCCGGACCAGCACCTCGCCGTGCACCGCAAAGACGCCTGCGGTGCGGCCGGTAAAGGCCTTGGCGGTTTCAAAGGCCCAGTGCCGGCCGTCCAGCTCGGCGAGGACCACACCGTCCGTGGTGCCGTCGGCGGGTTGGGCCCGGAGGCGGATCCGGTCACCGCCCACGGCCCCGGCGCTGAAGTCCGACGGCGGCGGGCTGGCAATGACAGCGAGTTCGACGTCGCCGCCGGGAACCGTTGCTTCCCACGTCCGGTCGAACCCGGCAACGACTGCGCGCGCCGTAACCCTGATGGATGCACCGTCGCCAGCGGCTTCGATTCCAAACCAGTTGTCCTCCGCGTTGCGGACCGCCACCCCGCCTGTGCCCCCGCTGACATCCAGCACGGCCCGGAACTCCATGCCAAGATGGCGCTGGCGCTGCGCCACGAAGCTGGGCCGGCGCGAGCTGAGGGTGTTCCCCTCTCCCCTGATCAGCAGGCCCTTCGAGGTGGGTGATGCAAACTCCCCCGGCACCCTTCGTACGCTGATCCACCGCGGGTCCGCCAGCCCTTCACCGTGGCTGAAGTCGTAGCCAAGCTCTTCCGGCGGCGTCCCGCCGGGCTGTGGCAGCCGCGCGTGCGGCCAGCCGTCAACCCACTCCACCTCGGTCAGGAATGTTTCCCGTCCCAGCGGTGAGAACGACCTTGCCAGCCCCACCGGGCGGACGCCCAGCAGGACCATGGCGGTTCCGCCGTCGGGCAGTTCAACGAGGTCTGCGTGCCCGGTGTTCTGGATGGGCGAACCGGTTCCGGCAGCGGTGAGGACTGGATTGTGCGGCGCGGATTCGAACGGTCCGTCCGGCCGGCGTGAGCGGGCCACCGTCACGGCGTGGCCCCGGTCCGTTCCGCCCTCCGCCGCCAGCAGGTACCACCAGCCGTCACGCCGGTAGAGGTGTGGCCCTTCCGGCGAATACAACCCGCTGCCGGGCCACAGTGCCCGCGGCTGTTCCAGGGCTTCCCCGGTCTCGAGGTCCACCCGCACCTGCTGGATCGCGTCTGGGTGGCGGGCAAACGTCACGTACGCTGTCCCCTCCTCGTCCCAGGCAAGGTCGGGGTCGATGCCGTCCACCGCGCCGATAACAGTGCCGTCACTCCATGGCCCGGAGGGGTCGGTGGCCGTGAACAGGACGCACCCCCTGCCCCCGAGGAACACCGAGACGATCAGGTAGAACACGCCGTCACGGTAGCGGAGGGTTGGAGCCCATACGCCTCCCGGTGTGGGGACGTTGGCAATCCCTGCCTGTTCCTCCCGCGTAGCCACGTGGCCCACCAACTCCCAGTGCTCCAGGTCCGGGCTGTGGTAGACCGGCAGGCCCGGCAGGTATTCGAAGGACGACGTGACCAGGTAGTAGCCGTCCGGGGTGCTGACGATGCTCGGGTCAGGGTTGAAGCCCGGAAGGATGGGGTTTGAGTTCATCCAGCCATCGTGCCGGGCAGCCGTGCCCTGGACGGCCCCCGGTTTCAATCGTTGGAAGGCGTTCTTCGGCGCTGGCGCCCTAGTACTGGCCCTTGATCACGAAGTAGGAGCCGCGGATGGTGCCGGCAAGCTTGGACTTTTGGCGCGCGAACTTGAAGCTGGACGCCAGTTCCTCCGGTACCTCCATGCCGTCGGACAGCTTGAACCCGACCGCGCGCTTCCCGCCCTCGTCGACGCCGTACATGACGTTGATGGACAGCCCTGACTCATAGAACACGTAGGCCATCCGCAGCCCGTCGACCTCGAAGGAGGACACCTCCAGCGGCTTGGACGCGATCACCAGGTTCCGCTCGGAGGACAGGATGTTGTTGATGTACTCCAGCGTCTGCGGGTCCTCCTCCGCCGGGGTGACCGTGAAGTCATGGCCGTACTTGTTCTTGTAGTAGCGCGCCTCGTTGGCCCGGAGCCCGGCCAGCGCGTCCGCCACCGGCGAAGATTCCAAGCCGGTGGTTGAGACGTCCTTGAAATCCACGGTGTACGGCATGGCTCCTCCTGAATTTTGGTCCTGTGGCACATCGTTGCAGATCAGGGCTCCGGCTGCACCATTTTCCGGGTTTCCGCGGGGCTAGCGCACCGCCAGGCCCAGCCCTGCCGCTTCAAAACGGTGCTCCCCGCCCTCAACCGTGTGCCGTGCACCGTCTGGGAGCACGACGTCGGCCGCCACCCCGTCAGGGACGGTCACCTCAAGCTGGAACTCCCCGCCGTCGTGCTTCCATTCCACGCGGACCTCACCATGCGGGGTCTTCAGGGATGTGCGGGCCCAGTCGATGCCGTCCCCCGGCTGCGGCTGGATCAGGACGCGGGCATAACCGGGTTCCAGCGGCCGGATGCCACCGATGGCCTTGTGCATCCAGTCCGCCACCGCGCCGAGGGCGTAGTGGTTGAAGCTGGTCATTTCGCCGGGGTTGATGGAGCCGTCCGGAAGCATGGAGTCCCAGCGCTCCCACACGGTGGTGGCACCCATGGTCACCGGGTAGAGCCAGGACGGGCAGCCCTCCTCCAGCAGGAGCCGGTACGCCTCGTCCACGTGGCCGGTGTCGGTGAGCGCATGGGTGATGAACGGCGTGCCGGCGAAGCCGGTGGACACCCGGTAGCCGTTGTTCCGGACCAGCTCCGCCAGGCGGTTGCCCGCGAACTCCCTCAGTTCCGGCGTCTGGAGCACGTCGAAGGCAATGGCCAGCGCGTAAACCGTGGTGCAGTCGCTGCGAATGGTGCCGCCGGCCCCAACGTAGTGCTCGGCGAAGGCGTTCCGCACCCGGACAGCGAGCGCGTTGAAGTGGGCTTCGTCGTCGTGCTTTCCCAGCAGCCCCGCGGCCTGCGCCGTGAGTCGCGCGGTGCGGTACATGCAGGCGGTGGCCACGACGGCGGTGTCCGCCTTGGCCGCCCACGGCTGGTCCGGCGCGGCGTCCGGGTCCAGCCAGTCGCCGAACTGGAACCCGGAGTCCCACAGCCCGGCAGGTGAGAGCAGGCCTTCCACGCGATGGGTATGCGACGCCATCGAGTCGTACTGCGTTTCCAGCACGCCGAGGTCCCCGTACGCTTCCCAGAGCGCCCACGGCACCCAGACGGACGCCTCGCTCCACAGTGCCGAGGACTCGGGCGACGGGAACTCCGGCGGCTGCGGGCAGTACTTCAGGACGTCCGGGACCACGATGGGCACCAGCCCGTCCTGCGCCTTCTGCTCCGCGGCGAGGTCCAGCAGCCAGTCCTGCAGGAAGCCCTTGACGTCGTACAGGTAAGCGGCGGTGGGCGCGAACACGGCAATGTCCCCGGTCCAGCCGAGCCGCTCGTCGCGCTGCGGGCAGTCCGTGGGCAGGTCCAGGAAGTTCCCGCGCAGGCCCCAGACGATGTTGCGGTGCAGCTGGTTGACGAGGTCGTTGGAGCATTGGAAGGTGCCAATGCGTTCCAGGTCGGAGTGAACCACCACGGCTTCGAGGTCATCCGCCGTCAGGGTTCCGGGCCAGCCGGTGACCTCGGCGTAGCGGAATCCGTGGAACGTCTTGGTGGGTTCGAAGGTGTCCCGGCCGCCGGAAAGGATGAAGGTGTCCGTGGCCTTCGCGGAGCGCAGCGGCCGGACGCCCAGCTCGCCGTCCTCCAGCACTTCGGCATGCCGGACGGTAATGGCCTGTCCGGCCTCCCCCTGCACACTGAACCGGAGCCAGCCCACCAGGTTCTGGCCGAAGTCCACCAGCGTCTTGCCGCTGGGTGAGGTGAAGATGTCCACGGGACGGACGACGCCGGCACGCACCACGGGCGGGCCCACCGGCTCGGCCAGCCGGACGCCGTCGAACGCCAGCCCGCGCACGCCGGTCCAGTCCGGACCGGGGGCGAAGCCGGGCTCCGCCCACCCTGCCTGGAGCCGGCGGGCGTCGATGGTTTGGCCGTCGTAGAGGTCATTGGCGGTGGTGGCGGACGGGCCGGCCTGCCAGGACGTGTCCGAGGCGACCGCCTGCACGTGGCCGTCCTCAAACTCGATGTCGAGTTGCCCGAAGAACCCCAGCTCGTCGCCGTACAGGTTGGACAGCCCGTGCCAGGCGAGGCGGCCGCGGTACCAGCCGTTGCCCAACTCAATACCGATCACCGTGGACGGGCCAACCAGCGCCGTGACGTCGTAGCTGCGGTAACGGAGGCGCCACTCGTAGGAGCTCCAGCCCGGGCTCAGGACGTCGTCGCCCACGGGGGTGCCGTTGATGAACGCCTCGAAGACGCCCAGGGCGGTGGCGCGCAGCACAGCTCTCACCACGGCGCCGTGGCCCTCCTCGAGCGTGAACTCCTTGCGGAGCAGCGGGGCGCCGTCGAAGTCGTTGTCCGGGGTGATCATGGCGGCGTGCCAGGGGGTGGATGTCATGCGGAGATGGTCCGTTCTGAAAGAGGTCAAGGAATCTAGGCGTAGTGGCAGGCGACGTCGGCGGTGCCCACGCGGCGCAGTGCCGGCCGTTCGGTGGCGCAGAGGTCCGTGGCGAGCGGGCAGCGGAGCCGGAAGGGACAGCCGCCGGGCCCGGGGACGGCGGCGGCGCCGGTGCGGACGCCGAGCGACTCGCGGGCTTCGCGGCGGGCGGCCTGTTCGGCCGGACGGGGTACGGGTGAGGCGGCCACGAGGGCCTGGGTGAAGGGGTGCCTGGGATTTTCGGTGACGGCCGCGGCCGGACCGGTTTCCATGACCTGCCCGCGGTAAAGCACCACCACGCGCTGGGCCAGGAACTGCACCACGGCGATGTCGTGGGCGATGAACAGGTAGCTCAGGCCGCGTTCGTCCCGGAGGTCGGCCAGGAGGTTGAGGACCTGGGCCTGGGTGGAGAGGTCCAGGGCGCTGACGGCCTCGTCGCAGACCACCAGTTTCGGGTCGCAGATCAGGGCGCGTGCCACGGAGATCCGCTGCCGCTGGCCGCCGGAGAACTGGCTGGGGTACCGGTCCACGGCCTCCCTCGGCAGGCCGACGCGTTCCAGCATGTCCTCTGCCTTGGCCCTGGCTTCCGCCGGTGAAAGACCGCGGAGCCGGAGGGGCTCAGCCAGCGAAGTGCCGATGGTGTTCCGCGGGTTCAGCGAGGAATTGGGGTCCTGGAAGACTGCCCGCAGTTCCCCGCCGAGTGCCCTGCGCTGGGCGGGGCCGGCGGAGGTGATGTCCTTGCCCTGGTAGCTGATGGATCCATCGGAAACCTTCTGCAGGCCCAGGATCGCCTTGCCGATGGTGGACTTGCCGGACCCGGACTCTCCCACCAGGCCCACGGTCTCACCCGGCGCGATGCTGAAACTGACCCGGTCGACGGCGGCCGGCGCGGCGGCTGCCTTGCGGCCCCGGCCGTAGCGGACCACCAGGTCCTTGACGTCCAGCACGGGCGTTCCGGCGGCGGAGGGAGTGGAATCGCGGCGTTCCGTGACGGCGGTGCTCATGCCAGGTCCTTTTCAACGATGCTGTCTTGTTCCGGGGCGGGTTCCGGGGTGGCGGAGCTGACCGGACTGACCGGCAGCAGGCGGCCGGCGGGAACATCCGTGGCCAGCCAGTCCATGCCTTCGATGGCCAGCTGGTCCGCCTTCACGCAGCGGACCAGGCCGTCGCCGGCGCTGGAGGGCAGCAGCGGGACCGGTTCCAGGCAGGCGGACCCGGCGAACTGGCAGCGGGCGGCGAACCGGCACCCGGCGGGCCAGTCCTTGGGCTGCGGCACCTGGCCGCTGATGGTGGCGAGCCGTTCGGGCATGGAGTCCGCATGGTTGGCGTGCGGGTCTGCGGCGAGCAGCGCCAGGGTGTAGGGGTGGCGGGGGTTGTCCAGGATGGCGGCTGTCCTGCCGTTCTCCACCACATGGCCGGCGTACATGACGGCCACCTGGTCGCAGATGTCCGCCACCACACCGAGGTCGTGGGTCACCATCACCACGGACATGCCGGTGTCCTTCACCAACGCCCGGAGCAGTGACAGGATTTCGGCCTGCACCGTGACGTCCAGGGCGGTGGTGGGCTCATCCGCCACCAGGAGTTTGGGGCGGCCGGAGAGGGCCAGGGCGACGGCCACGCGCTGGGCCATGCCGCCGCTGATCTGGTGCGGGTAGGTCTTCAGGATGCGCCCGGCGTCCACGATGCCCACCTTTTCCAGCAGGGAATGCGCCTCGGCCCGGGCCTCGGACCGGCCCATGCCGCGGAGCCGGCGGATGGTGGCGGTGAGCTGGTACCCCACCGTGAACATGGGATCCAGGGCTCGCATGGGCTCCTGGCTGATCAGCGCTATCTCCCGGCCGCGGACGGACTGCATGTCCTTGTCCGGGGTGGCGGCCAGGTTCCTGCCGTTCCACAGGATCTGCCCGCCGGTGGCGGAGACCCCGGAGGGCAGCAGTCCCAGGAGGGACAGTGCCGTCATGGTCTTCCCGCAGCCGGATTCCCCCACCAGGCCCAGGACCGTGCCGGGTTCGACGTCGAAGGAGACGCCGGTGACCAGTTGGACGCCGGTGCCGGTGCCCGCATTGTCGACGCCGACGGAGAGGTTGCGGACGCTGAGCGTCCCCTTCGCGCCAGCATCAGTTCCGGCGTCGCCCGTTTCCTCCGCGTCCCGCGCCGCGGCGGCAATGGCCGCCACTGCTTTGGCACGCTGCCGGCGGTCCGCCGCGGAGGGCAGGTGCGGGGCTGCGGCGTTGGGCGCCTTGCCCAGGGCGTTGCCGATGGCGTTGGCGGAGAGGACGGTCAGCGCCAGCACGGCGCCGGTGGGCACCATCATCCAGGGGGCGTCGTAGACATGCTGGGAGGCGCCCTGGATCATGCCGCCCCAGCTGGGCTGCGGGATGGGCGGTCCGAAACCGATGAACGCCAGGCCGGCCTGGATCAGCATGCCCACGGCGAAAATGAGCGCCGCCTGGACCACCACGGTGTTGGCCAGGCCGGGAAGGACGTGCCGGACGCTGATGCCCAGCGGCCCGAGTCCGTCCACTTTTGCCGCGTCCACGTAGAGCTGGGACTGCAGGGACTTGGCCTGGCCCAGGATCACGCGGTAAATCCCGGCGGACATCAGGATGCCCAGGATGGCCATGACCAAGGGAATGTTAGTACCCACGGCACCGATGACCGCCAGGATGATCACGGTTCCCGGCAGGGACATCATGACTTCGGTGACCCGGCTGATCGCCGTTTCGGTCCGCTCCCCCGCGCCGGCGGCGAGCATGGCCAGGATGGTGCCGAGTCCGACGCCGACAATCACCGTGATCATCGACGTCCCCAGGGTGCCGGCCGCGGCGGCGAAGATGCGGCTGAGGATGTCCCGGCCCAGTTCGTCGGTGCCCAACCAGTGCGCGGCGGTAGGACCGGAAAGGACGGCGGTGAAGTCCTGGTCCTCAGTCTTGAACGGCAGCCACAACGGTGCCGTCAGGGAGGCGATGACCAGCGCCGCCAGCCACACCAGGCCTGCCACCGCTCCCGGTGAGCCGAGCAGCCGGTGCCGGGACAACCTGGTGAGGGCCGCCCTGCCGGGGCGGGGCACGGGGGCTCCTGCCGCCGTCGTACTTCCTGCCTGGTCCGCGTCCGCGGGAGCCGGGGCAACTGTGGGGATCATGAGGCACGCAACTTCGGGTCGAGGAACTTGGTGGCGAGCTCCAGCACCAGGTTGACGGCGACCACCACCACGGTGGCGATCACCACCACGCCCTGCACGGCGGGGGCGTCGTGGGTGCTGACGGAGGTCTGGACGGCCTGGCCCAGCCCGGGCATGGCGAACAGCTGTTCCGCGATGACGGAGCCGCCAAACAGGCCAATGAACTGCAGGGCGATGCCGGCCACGATGGGCAGGCTCGCATAGCGGAGGGCGTGGACGTAGAGAATCTTCCAGGTGGGGGTGGCTGTGGCGCGCAGGGTGCGGATGTGCTCCTGCTGCAGCGCCTCCAGCATGGAGGCCCGGGTCTGCCGGGCGATGAACGCGGCGCCGCCCACGGCCAGGGTGATCACAGGCAGCGCCAGGGACAGCGCCCAGTCCTGCGGCGAGACCTCGAACGGCACGTAGCCGGTGGCGGGGAAGACGGAGGACTGCACGGCGAAGAGGTAGACGAAGATGATGCCCACCCAGAAGGCGGGCAGTGCGACCAGGAGTCCCACGAAACCGCCGATGGCCCGGTCCAGCAGCCCGCCGCGGACGGCCGCCGTCACGCCCAGCGCGACGCCCAGGACGGCGCTGAGGATGGTGGCGCCGGCCGCGAGGGAAGCGGTCACGGGGAGCCGGTTGGCAAGGTCTGCGGTGATGGAACGGCCGTCGATGAGGGAGACGCCCAGGTTTCCCTGCGCCGCGTCCCCCAGCCAGCGGGCGAACTGTGAAACCAGGGGGTCGTTCCAGCCGAGCTGCCGGTTCAGCTGGTCGATCGCGTCCTGGGAGGCGCCGGCGCCCAGCGAGACAGCTCCCGGGCTGCCGGGCATGGCGTGCACCAGCAGGAATGCCAGCACCGCCACCACCAGCACCGTGGCGAGCGCCATCAGCAGGCGCTTGGCTACGAACAATGCCATGGGTGACCTCCGTTGGTCAGGCCCGGCGCCCCGGTTGATGCGGGGCGCCGGGCGGATTGGATCAGTTGGCGGGCTTGTAGGAGGAGAGCAGCGGGTAGGCGTTGGTGCCGGCGAACGTCACCTCGGAGACCTTCTTGGTGTTGTAGCCCCAGTTGGACAGCGACTCGTAGAGCGGGATCAGCCAGCCGGACTCCACCAGGCGGGTGTTCAGCTTGGTCAGGGCGGCCTTCTTCGCGGCGTCGTCCTTGGCCGCGGCTGCCTCGCCCGTTGCGGCGCTGAGCTGGTCATCGGTGGCCTTCTGGACGTTGGTGAAGCCGTTCAGGATGGCGCCGTACATCAGGCCCACGGGGTTGTCCCAGCCCAGCGGCGCGTAGCCGAGCGGGGTGGTGGCGACGGCGGCGAAGGCTTCGTCGGTGGACGCGGCCATCTTGACGTTCATGGTGATGCCGACGGCGGCAAGGTCCTTCTGGACGGCCTGCAGGTCCGTCTGGGTCTGGGCGCCGGCGATGATGGTGAACTCGAAGCCGTTGGCGTAGCCTGCCTCGGCCAGCAGGCTCTTGGCCTTCTCCGGGTTGTAGGCGAACGTCTTTTCCAGGTCCCCGGTAAAGCCGGCCGAGTCCTTGGGCAGGGCGTTCCAGGTGGGGATGTCGCCCTTGTGGAGCGCGTCCACCAGCGCCTGCCGGTTGATGGCGTACTGGATGGCCTGGCGGACCTTTTCGCTGGCGAACGCGGGGGCCGTCTTGCCGGTCTTGTCGAAGGAGACCATGGTCTGGACGGTTCCGCCGATCCGGGACACCCCGACGCCCTTGGACTTCGCGAAGTCCACGGTGGGCGAGGTCAGCTGGGCAACGTCGGCCTGGCCGGACACCAGTGCGTTGGCGCGGGCCTGCGGGTCCATGATGACGGTGAAGACGATCTTGTTGTAGGCGTAGTCGGCGGCGTCGTCGTTCTTGTCGTTCTTGACCATCACGTACTTGTTGCCCTTCACCGTGGACGGGTCAAGGGTGTACGGGCCGGAGCCGTCCGGGGTGGTGGCCAGGCTGGCGCTGTCCGCCACACCCGCCTTGCCCACGATCATGCCCATCGTGGAGGTGAGGTTCTTTTCGAAGCCCGGCTGCGGCTTGGCGAAGGTGATGGCCACCTGGGTGGGGCTGACGACGTCGACACTGGCGATTTCCTGTGCGCCGCCCTTGGCGATGGCGGAGTAGGTGCTCAGGGCGGTGTCGCTGCGCCGGTCGAGGTTGGCCTTGACCAGGGCGGCGTCCAGGGTTGAACCGTCCGTGAAGGTGACGCCTTCCTTGAGCGTCAGCGTCAGGACGGTGCTGTCCGCGTTGTAGTCGAACTTCGTGGCCAGGCCGGGGCCGGCCGTTCCGTCGGGCTGCAGGTCCAGGAGGGTGTCGTAGAGGCCCTCCATGAACTGGCGCTGGGCGTCCGCCACGCGGATCGGGTCGTAGCCGAACGAGGCCGAGTCGCTTTCCACGCCGATGGTCAGGGTGGACTTGTCCACGGTGGAGTTGGCGGACTGGGCCCCGCCGCCGCAGGCGGCCAGTGAGCCCATCAGCAGGGCGCCGGTAAGGACGGCAGCGCTGCCGCGGGCGGTGGTGGTCAGGAGTTTCATCTGGTGCGCCTTCGCATTCGTCGGTGACTGCAAACGGAAAAGAATTCAGGGGGCCGGGGGTCTCCGGCACCCTTCAAGAATCGGCGGGACGAGAAGGACCAGACATGACAATGTCATTGATTGAAAAAGTATTGTGGCGGGCGTCACGCACCCGCTCAGGATGGATGAAGGCAGAGACGCCTGGGAGCCCCACGGGCCCCATCACGAGAGGAACCACATGACCAACCCGTTTCCGCAGGACTTCCTTTGGGGCGTGGCCACCGCGGCCCACCAGGTGGAAGGCAACAACGTCAACAGCGATACCTGGTTCCTGGAGCACCTGCCCGGGACGATCTTCGCTGAACCGTCGGGGGACGCGGTGGACCACTATCACCGGTACCGCGAGGACATTGCGCTGATCGCCGGGCTGGGCTTCACCACCTACCGCTTTTCCCTGGAGTGGGCCCGGATCGAACCCGAGGAGGGGCGCTTCTCGGCCGCTGCACTGGACCACTACCGGCGGGTCCTTGAGGCCTGCCACGAGCATGGCCTCACTCCGGTGGTCACCTTCCACCACTTCACCTCGCCGCTGTGGCTGCTGCGGGCCGGCGGTTGGGAAAGCGACCGGACAGCGGAGCTCTTCGCCCGCTACTGCGACCGGGCCATGGCACACCTCGGCGACCTGATCGGTGTCGCGTGCACCCTGAACGAACCCAACCTGCCGTGGTTGCTGGAATCCTTCGGCATTGGGGGCGAGGCACCGGAGAACCGCGGCAAGGTTCCCGTGTGGGCAGCCGCCGCTGAGCGCCTGGGCGTCGATGCCGCCACAGTGGCACCGTTCCAGTTCTGCTCCACGGGGGCCGGTTTCGCCGTCAAGCTCGCCGCCCACCGGGCAGGCACCGCAGCGATCAAGGCGCACCGCCCGGACCTGCAGGTGGGATGGACCTTGGCGAACTCGGACATCCAGTCGGCCCCCGGAGGCGAGGAGATCGCTGACCGGGTCCGCCGGGAGGTGAACGAACGGTTCCTCGAGGCCTCCCGCGGCGACGACTTCGTGGGCATCCAGACCTACGGCCGAACTGTCTACGGCCCGGACGGGCACGCTCCCGCCCCGGAGGGAGCCGCCACCAACCAGATGGGTGAGGAGATCTACCCGCAGGGCCTGGAGGCAACCGTCCGGGAGGCCTGGCGTGTTGCCGGTGTACCGGTGATCGTCACCGAGAACGGCCTTGCCACCGAGGATGACACGCAGCGTTTGGCGTACCTGAAGACCGCGGTCGACGGCGTTGCCTCCTGCCTTGCCGACGGCATCGACGTGCGGGGCTACATTGCCTGGACGGCGTTCGACAACTTCGAGTGGATCTTCGGCTACCGGCCCAAGTTCGGCCTGATCGCCGTCGACCGTTCCACCCAGGAGCGCACCCCGAAGGACAGCGGACGGTGGCTGGGGACCTTCGCCCGGGAGCATACTGCAGCGCGGGTCACCCAGCCCGCCTGATACCCCGCCGGACACGACCAGTGGCCCGGACCTGCCGCAGCGGGTCCGGGCCACTGGTGTCTGCGCAGGCCACGCTCGCCGGCCCGGCCACCGGGCTCAGGTGTACTGCTGCAACCTCAGCTTCGCCACAAAGTCCGCCACGATCAGCCGGCTGTCCACGGAGGTGTAGGTCCGGCGCCTGGACCCGGACTCTTCGTAGGCGGAGCCGGCCCCGTCAAGCCCCGTCACGATGAGCGGGGCGCTGTCGCCAAGGCGCCACAGCGGCCCGAATTTCACGAAGTCCGGCACCTCGAGGCTGTTGAAGTGTTCCCAGAGCCACGCCCCGGCCGGCCCGCCCTCGCGGAACGCCAGGTCCAGTTCGGTCACGGGGGCGGCGAGCTGGCGGTACGTCTCGGCGGGGAACTGCCACACGGCCAGCTCCGGGTTCCCCAGGACAAAGTCGGCAGCGGCGGCATCGGTGTACTGGTTGTACTCTTCCTCCTCCCCCGCAGCCCCGCCCACCCACGCCAGCGTCAGCGCGGAGGCCACGGCCGGTTCCAGCAACAGCGCATCAGCAACATTGGTCAGCGGACCGGCGCAGACCAGGACCAGGGGCAGCCCCTCCCCGGCAGCGGCGTCAACGATGGCATGCGCTGCAGGGTTGCTGCGGGGCGTACCGGTGAACCCGGTGTCCGGTCCGGCGTGGACGCCTCCCGGCACCTTCACCTTCATTACCCCCAGAAGCTTCCCGGCAAGCCGTGCGCCCGCCTCCGCCTTCCCTTCCGGCGGCCCGAACATGGGGTTTGTCAGCGACGACGTGACGGCCACAATCCTGTTAGCCGGCGAGAGCGCGTGGTGGGCCAGGGCGACCAGCCCGTCCGGGTCCCCGGCCCAGTCGTTGTCGATGATGACGCTGCAGCGGGGTTCAACGGAAATCATGTCCATCCTGGTCCTTGGTGATCGGTGTGTCCGCCCAGCTTCGCCGGATCCCGGCCGCAGGAGCAGCCGGTTTTCCAATCAGCGGCACACTGAACCGGTGAAAAAACTTCGAGGTCCCGCCCATCCCCGGCCGTTGCAGCACCGAACCACTGGAGACCAAACCTGCCTTTGCTAGGAGGGAATGATGGATGCAGTGGACCAGCAGGCCCTGACCGGCGCCGTCATCAAACTGCATAACCTTGATATCGCCGAGCTGTGGCTTGACTACGTTGCCCTGGGCGGGGACGCCTCGGAGCAGGAGATCAGGGATTACAGCCTGGGGACGGGCACCCTCCCGGAGAAGGAGCGGGATGCCCTGTCCCAAAGCGTCAACGAACGTTGCGCCGAGGCGGACCTGGTGGTCAGGGCGCCGTACAGCAATTCACCGCTGGCCGTCATGCATGCCGGCCCCAAGGATCCCTATTCGTCAAAGTAGGTAAAGGTCTTCGCGCCGCCCGCGACGGAGGACACCACCAGGGACGCCACGTCCCGCAGTTTCATGTTCCTGCTGTTGGAGGCTTCCCGCAGCACCTTGAACGCCTCGTCCTGGCTGCAGCGGTTTTGGGCCATGATCGCGCCGGTGGCAAGGTCGATGACCGTCCGCGTCTGCATGGCTGCCGTCAGGCCGTCCTTGGTGTCCTGGAGCTTGGCCATCCGCAGGGTCAACGTCAGGCCCTTGGAAGCCTGTTCCGTGAATGCTTCCGCCGTGGAGATGGCCTCGGCGCTGAAGGCGGACCGCTCGCTGCTGTACAGGGTGAAGACGCCGTTGTCGGCGCCTTCGAGCTGCAGCGGCAGCGCAAGGACCGAGCCTGCGCCCTGGTGGACAGCGGCGGCAGCGTAGCGCGGCCACCGTTCCTCGCCCTGCAGATCCTCCACATGGACGGTCGCCGCCGTACTGACGGCCGCGTCCCCCGGGCCCTGCCCGAACTTGAATTCCAGCTGCTCCAGCAGCCTTGCCCTGGCATCGCTGGCTGCTGCGGCCGTGGGCTTCTTGGGACGGCTGACGGAGATGCCGCAAAACAGATCGGGGCCCACGCTGCCCAGGCGGGCCACAGCGTACAGGGCGAGACTGTCCAGGAGCCGTGCTACATCAGGACTCTGCAGGACCAGGTCCTGAACGTGGGCCGCAACATCGTCGAAAACCCCGCCACCTGATATCCCGGTGTCAACCACCAGTCTTCCTCTCGACACATTTGATAGCCATGGAACCATGGCCGCCCCCTGCCGAACGGTACTTCACAGCGTACCCGTGCGAACACCGTAGGGTGTGAATCATGACGCTTGCCTTTGCCCCCTGCGGGACCTTCCTCGGGAGCACCGAGGACGTGGACGGCGCCACCGTACACCGGTTCCTCGGCATCCCCTACGCCGGGTCCCCGGCCGGGGACCGCCGCTTCCGCCCTCCCGTCCCCGTGTCCGGCCACAGCGGTGACATGGACGCCACCTCGCACGGGCCGGCCGCTCCGCAAAATCCGGACGCTGCAGCGCCGCCCGGTGATGAGCCGTACCGCTGGAGCGAAGCAGGCTGCCTCAACCTGAACATCTGGACGCCGGACCTGGACGGTCCGCCCCGGCCCGTCATGGTGTGGATTCATGGCGGCGCGTACCTGATGGGCGCCAACAGTGACGGGATGTACGACGGCGCCAACCTCGCCGCCGCCACGGGCACGGTGGTCGTGGCCATCAATTACCGGTTGGGGGCGCTTGGCTTCCTCCACCTGGCACATCTGCTCGGTGAAGGCTTCGAGGATTCGTCCAACCTTGCCCTGCTGGACCAGTTGGAGGCGCTGCGCTGGGTGCGGGGCAACATCGAAGCCTTCGGCGGCGACCCCCACCACGTCACGCTGTTCGGCGAGTCCGCAGGTGCGGCGGCCATCGGCACCCTGCTGGGCATGCCGGCGTCGGAAGGCCTCTTCCGGCGGGCCATCATGCAAAGCGGCACCGCGCAGCGCTTCCGGACGCCGGAGGCATCGGCCCGGGTGACGGCCGGGTTCCTGCGGTTGTGCGGCCTGGATGAAAGCTCGGCGAGCGAACTCCTGACCATGCCCGTGGAGCGCCTCCTGCGGGCCCAGCGGCAACTGGAGGACCATCTGGCCGCAGGCAGCTTCGCCATTCCCCTGCCGTTCCAGCCCAGCGCGGAAACACCGTCCCTGCCGGAACCGCCGCTGGACAGCATCAGGCGCGGGACCAACAGCGGCGTGGACCTGATCGTGGGCACCAACCTCAACGAAGGGTCCTTCGCCGTCCAGCTGCGGCCGGACCGCCCCGGGGATCCGGAGTACCCGGACCGCGCCGCCGCTGTCCTGGCCGACGGCGGCCTGCCGGAAGACCGCATTCCGGGCTACCCGGACGCAGTGGCGGACGTCCTGGGCCGCCCGCCCCGTGGAAGGGAACTGCTGGAGGCGGCCATCGCCGATTCGGTGTACCGCCAGCCCAGCAACAACCTGCTTGACGCGAGGCCGGGGTCCGACGGCGTGGCCACGGGCAGGACGTTCGCTTACCTCTTCACCTGGCCCAGTCCCGCCATGGGTGGAAAGCTGGGCTCCTGCCACACCTTGGAGATCCCGTTTGTTTTCCGGCACCTGCTGTCCCCGGAGGCCGCCTACCTGACCCGCGGGAAAGCCCCGGCCGCCCTTGGCGATGCGATGAGCGGGGCATGGGCTGCCTTCGCCCGGACCGGGTCACCGGACCAACCCGGGCTGGCCTGGCCGGACTACGGACCGGACCGGTGCACCCTCATCCTCGACGAGGTCCCGCGAGTGGAGGAGGATCCGCGCGGAGCGATCCGCAGGTTGTTCGCCGAAAACCGGGTCAGGACGCTGCCAGCCCGTTAAGGGTGTCGCGGATTCCCTTGAGCGCAGGGTCGCGCAACTGCATGAACATCGGCTTCAGGAGCGGCTGCACGATCTTTGCCGGGCCCTTGATGCTGAATTCGGCCGTGTACTTCACCACGGAGCCGGCACCGTTGGGGCTGACGTCGATGGAGTCGAAGGCGGTGACGGTCTTGTTCTCGCCACGGAGTTTGATGTGGCCGTCCCGCAGTTCGATGACCTCATAGATGAGGGTCTGGCGCTTGCCCCGGAACTCCGATTCGGCATGGTACTTGTGGCCGACAGCCACCGAACCCGGGGTGATCTTGTCCATCACCGGGGTATTGGGGTCCCACTTGCTCGTGTTTTCGAACTCACTCATGAAGGCGAAGGCCTTCTCAGCGGACAGTTTGGTTTCCACACTTCCGGAGACTGTGATCATCACCCCAGTCTAGGAGTACGCCGGGGCCGGGCGGCAGGCCTTGGGAACTTTTGCCGTGCCGCCCCGCCCCGGGAGTGAACCCGCTAGCAGGCCTCGAAGTCCGTCAGAACCTTGACCTTGCCCGCGGAGGCGGACCCGGGGTCGAAGGTGTACCCGATCCATTCCCTGGCCAGCCGGCGGGCCAGCTCGAGGCCCACCACCCGCTGGCCCATGGTCAGGACCTGGCAGTCGTTCGAGAGGATGGAGCGCTCAACGGAGAAGGAATCGTGCGCGGCCGTGGCCCGGATGCCCTCGACCTTGTTGGCGGCGATGGCCACCCCGATGCCGGTGCCGCAGAAGAGGATGGCCCGGTCCGCGGCCCCGTCCCGGATCATTTCACCGGCAGCGATGCCCACATACGGGTACGGCTTGGTGAAGTCGTCCGGGGCATCCCCGCGGTTGACCCCGATGTCGATGACCTCGCTGACACGGGGATCGTTGCGCAGGTCCTCCAGGACCTTGTCCTTGTAGTCGACGCCCGCTTCGTCAGCGCCAACAATCAGCCTCAGCCTCATGGCTTGTCCTTCCGTGCTCATGCCCCGATGCTTTCCCGGGAAGTGTTTTCCTGTGCTGCCGGGATGTTCCCGGCGAAGTGCGGGCCCATGACCCGGAACACCATGGCCAGCGAGGTGGCCCCCGGGTCCGGGGTGCCCAGGCTCTTTTCTGCCAGTGGACGGGCCCGGCCCTTCAGGGGCAGCAGCTGGGCGGTGGCCTCGGCAGCGGTTGCGGCGTCAGCGGCGGCTTCCGCCCAGGCCTGCACGGGGGCAGAGCCTTCGGCCACCTTGCGGCTGAAGGTTGCGGTGAACGGCAGCAGTGCGTCCACCATTGTCTTGTCGCCGGTCTCGGCCTTGCCCAGCTGGATGATCCGGTCCGCGAAGGCGGCCACCCCGGCCGCCAGGTCCCTTTCGCCGGGCGCGGCGGAGTTCCCCACCGTTTCGCCGAAGGCACGCAGCCCGGCTCCCCACAGGACCCCTGAGGTGCCGCCGGCCTTGTCGGCCCAGGCGTCTCCGGCGGCCGCCAGGACGTCGCCCGCGCCGGCGCCCTGTTCGAGGGCAGCCGCTGCGGCTGCGGCCGCCGCATCCACACCGCGGACCATGCCGCGTCCGTGGTCGCCGTCCCCGGCGATGGCGTCCATCCGGCCCAGGCGTTCCTCTGCCTCGTGCAGGGAGGTCCGCGCGGCGTCGATGGCTGCAACACAGGAGGCCGCGTACCCGCGGGAGGCGTCCGTGGCGCTGTAGGCACCCGCGTCCGCTCCGGCGTCGTCCGCGTCCTCCCCGGCGGAGGCACCCACCTCGGCTGCCGCGGTCCCGCGCCGGTAGGCGGGGGTCTCGGCAGGGGCAACCCACAGCGGCTCGAGTTCGTCATCGAGCCAGGTGACGGTCAGCGAGACGCCGGCCATGTCCAGGCTGGTGACCAGTTCGCCCACCTCGGGCATCACCAGCGTGTAGCCGGCCGCGCGGAGCAGCGGCGCCACGGTGGCCCACAGGACGAACAGTTCTTCATGCTTCGTGGAGCCGAGCCCGTTAAGGATGACGGCGATCCGGTCCCCCGCGTTGGGCGGCGTTTCTGACAGCAGCCGTGCCACCAGTTCCTGTCCGAGTTCCTTCGCGGATGGCAGGTCGGTGTCGTGCAGGCCGGGCTCGCCGTGGATGCCCAGGCCCAGCCCCATCTGCCCCTCAGGCAGCGTGAAGAGCGGCGCGTCGGCGCCGGGGAAAGTGCACCCTGCGAACGCGCTGCCGATGGTGCGGGTCAGGCTGTTGGCCTTGCGGCCCAGGCGGACTACCTCGGCGAGGTCCGCGCCGTTTTCGGCGGCGGCGCCCATCACCTTGAAGACGGTGAAGTCGCCTGCAATGCCGCGGCGCTTGGCCATGTCCGACGGCGGGGCGCTGGCAATGTCGTCCGTCACCAGGACGTTTTCCACGGCGATGCCCTCGGCGGCGAGGCGCTCGCTGGCCATGCCGAAGTTCATCACGTCGCCGGCGTAGTTGCCGTAGGTGAAGACGACACCGGCGCCGGATTCTGCTGCCTTGGCCACGGAGTAGGCCTGCTGCGCGGACGGCGACGTGAAGATGTTGCCCACCACGGCGCCGTCGGCAAACCCTGTGCCGATCAGCCCGGCGAAGGCCGGGTAGTGGCCGGAGCCGCCGCCTGCAAGGACTGCCACCTTGGGACGGGCGGGCCGGTACCGGCGGACGGCGCCGCCGGGAACCTGGCGGACCAGGCCGGAATGGATATCGCAGAAGCCGGCGAGGGCTTCCTCGGCGAACTCCGAGGGGTCATTGAAGATCTTTGTCATGGTGGGCTCTCTGGCGTCCGTTGGGGTTCGAAAGGGCTGTGGGGCCCTTAGTGCATGTGGCTTCCGCCGTTGATGTCCACCACGGTTCCGGTTAGGTAGGCGGAGTCCTCGGAGGACAGGAAGGTGATCACGGAGGCCACTTCCTCGGTGGTGGCGTTGCGCCCCAGCGGGATGCCGGCGTTGATGGCGGCTTCCTGCTCTTCTGTGCTGCCCACGCGGATGTTGGTGTCCACGGCGCCGGGGGTGATGGCGTTGACGGTCACGCCGGTGGTGCCGAGTTCACGGGCCAGGGCCTTGGTGAAGCCGAGGATGGCGGCCTTGGCTGCGGAGTAGGGGACCTTGCCGAACACGCCGCCGCCGCGCTGCGCGGACACGGAGGACATGTTCACGATCCGGCCCCAGCCGTTCTCGATCATGTCCGGAAGGAATGCCTTGGTGACCAGGTAGGTGCCGGTGGCGTTGACGTCCATGACCTTGTGCCACAGCTCCAGGGTGGTTTCCAGGAACGGGACGGGCGAGGTGATGCCGGCGATGTTGGCCAGGGCACCCACGGGCGGGAGGTTGCCGGCTGCCACTTCGGCGGCGACGGCGGCCTGGGCGGCGGTGACGGAGGCTTCGTTGGCGACGTCGATCTCGTGGCCGAAGGCGGGGACGTTGAATTCGTTGCCAATTTCCGCTGCCACCTTGGCGGACTTCTCGCCGTCGAGGTCCAGGATGGCGATGGCCCAGCCCTGGCGGGCGTAGCGCCGGGCGGTGGTGAGGCCGATGCCCCGCTCCGAGGTGGCTCCGGTGAGGACGGCGGTGCGCTGGATGGTGGTCATGGTGGGTGCTCCTTGAATTGTTTGGGTGGATCGATTGCTCCGTAACGGCCCTTATGAGGCGTCAAAACGGCAGTTGCTCAGCAATCGATGGTGGGTCTGGTCAGATGAGGTCGGTGATGAAACTTGCTGCCTTGGCGGCGGCGGCGGGGCGTTCGTCGTGGGTGACGTCGCGGGTTTCGAGTTCGAGGGAGAAGTGGCCGGTGTAGCCGTCCGCGGCAAGCCTTTTCAGGCCGCCGGCGAAGTCGGCCTGGCCGTTGCTGATGCTGAGGTTGATGTTCCCCGGGACGGCGTCGCGCAGGTGGACGTGGCTGACCCGGCCCTGGTGGACGTCCAGGTATTCCTGGATGTCCTCGCCGGACGCGACGATGTGGCTGAAGTCCATGACGATCCCGACGCCGGATCCTGCCAGCCGGTCCGCCAGCTTCTTTGCCCGGTCCAGGTTCCAGCAGAACCGCAGGAAGTGCAGGGATTCGGTCCAGAGTTCGACGCCGAACTCCGCCGCCCGCTGTCCGGCGCCGATGAGCTGGGCGGCGATGAGGTCCAGGTCCTCGCCTTCGCTGCGGAGGGGGTCGTGGTTGAGTGCGCCGCACGGAAGGACCAGCGCCTTGGCGCCGGTGTTGGCAGTAAGGGTGAGCAGTGCATCCAGGTGCCGCCCCCTCGCTGCCTGGGCATCGGCGTCGAGCACGGCGTTGAGGTCCCCGATGTCCCCGTTGACCGAACGGACACGGAGCCCGGAGGCAATCACCTCCGCGGAAACTGCGGCAACGGCCGGGTCATTGAGCTCGTACGGGACGTGGTCGCAGACGCCGGGCAAGGCACCCAGGTCGATTTCCTCGAAGCCCAGCCCCTTCATGGTGTGCAGGGCCGCACCCAGGTCCTGGTGGCGGAAGCTGATCGATGAGCAACCGAGTCTGGAATGGAACATCGTTGATCCCTTGGTTCGTACGGAGCAGTAGTGATGGCCACCACAGTAGCTTGGTTAACTGTCAACAGTCAACCCATGGAGTTGACTGTTGACATTGACGCATGATGCGGGTCACACTGGGGCGTATCATTTGTTAACAGTCGACAGCGGCGGACTTCCTTCGGCCGCTTTTCGAAAGGGAACCACACATGAGCAAAGATGCTCTGACCATGCGCGGTCCGGTCCACGGAACCAAGGACGCCAAGCGCGTTGCCATTGGCTCCGGCGTGGGCGCTGTGATCGAGACGTATGACTTCATCGGTTTCGGCACCGCTGCCGCGCTGTACTTTGGAACCGCGTTCTTCCCCGGAAGCGACCCCGTGACCGGCACCCTCGCCTCCTTCGCCACCCTCGGCGTCGGATTCGCCGCCCGCCCCCTCGGCGGCATCATCGGCGGACACCTTGGTGACAAGGTGGGCCGCAAGCCCGTCCTGGTCACCTCCCTCATCCTGATGGGCCTGGCAACGTTCGCGATCGGCCTGCTGCCCACCTACGCCGCCGTCGGCCTGCTCGCCCCCGCCCTCCTCGTCTTCGTCCGCATCGTCCAGGGCCTGGCCTTCGGCGCCGAATGGGGCGGAGCCATCCTGATGAGCTACGAGCACGCACCATGGAAGGCCAAGGGCAAATACACCGGCATCGTCCAGGCCGGCTTCCCCGTAGGCCTCCTCCTGGCCAACCTGACCTTCCTCTTCAGCGTCAACCTGGGCGGCGAGCTCGCCTGGCGCATCCCCTTCCTGGCCAGCATCGTGCTGGTGGCAGTGGGCCTGATCATCCGCTCCAAGGTTCCCGAGTCCCCGGTCTTCGACGAGGTCAAGGACAGCGGCGCCATTGTGAAGTCCCCCATTGTGGAGGTCATCAAGACGGACTGGCGCAACATCGTCAAGGGCATCGGCCTCCGCGTCGCCGAGACCGCCGGCTACGCAGTGTCCATCACCTACATGATTTCCTACCTCAACAGCCAGCACCTGGCTGACAAGACCCAGACGCTGATCGCCCTCTGCATCGCCTCCGCCATCGGCATCTTCGCCACCCAGGCCTGGGCCGCCCTGACGGATAAGATCGGCCGCCGGCCGCTGTACGTCTGGTCCACCGCATTTGCAGTCCTGTTCGCCATCCCCATGTTCCTGCTGGTCAACACCGGCATGTTCATCTTCATCATCGCCACGATCGTGATCTCCTACGCGGTGTGCCAGAACTCCCTGGCCGGTGCGCAGGGCGCCTGGTTCCCGGAGCTGTTCCAGGCCAAGACCCGCGCTTCCGGCGCCAGCCTGGCCTACCAGATCTCCGCCATGGTGTCCGGCTTCACCCCCTTCATCACCACCCTGCTGTTCGTCAGCTTCGGCTGGATGGGCCCGGCCATGCTGTTCGGCATCTACGGCGCCGTGGGCCTCTGGGCAGCCGTCGCCACCAGGGAAACCTGGGGCAAGCGGGAGCGCGACCTGGCGGAAGAGGCCAGCAAAAGCACCCCCAACCCGGTGAACGCCTGACCCGACAGCACCCCGCCTTGGGTGCGTAACCAGCAAGCCGCCCACCCGCAGGCACCGCCAGAAAGCACGGCACCGCACCCGCCGGTACCGTGCTTTCTGCCGTAGTATCGAATCCACACGACTGTAAACAGTCGACTTATGACATTGAGGACAGAAGCCATGGCCGGACTGACCGCCCCGCTGCTGGGACTGGAAAAGAAAAGCCTGCGCGAGCAGGCCCTCTCGGCGCTGCGGACCGCGATCACCAGTGGTGAACTCGCGCCCGGAAGGCACCTGGTGGAAACCGAGTTGTCCGAGATGCTGCAGATCAGCCGCGGAACCCTGCGTGAGGCCCTGCGCCAGCTCGAGCAGGAAGGGCTGTTGTCCGCCGGCCCCCGTGGCCGCCTCTCGGTCCGGCACCTGGACGAAAAGGAAATCCGGGACATTTACGCCGTCCGCGCGGCCCTGGAATCGCTTGCCGCCCGGACCCTGTGCGAACTGCCGGAGCGGCAGCACGTCACCGATTCCCTGCACAAGGCCATCGACGTCATGGCTGAAGGTGCGTCCGCATCGCTTGAGGACAAGATCGAATCGGACCTGGAGTTCCACCGCACCTTGTGCCGGCTTACGGGCAACGAAACCCTGCTGCACTCCTGGGAATCACTGGAGGGCTCCATCCGGATGTCCATCATGTTTGCCGGCCTGGAACGGGCAGTCAGTAACATGAGCGTCGACCGGCACCGCGACATCGTGGCCGCCATTGATACCGGCGATGCCCAGCTTGCCCGCAAGACCATCCTGGAACACATGGATACCGCCGCCGCGAACCTTGTTTCCTGACTGCCGGGACCGCAATTCCGGCTCGTGCCTCGTGGGCTGACGCTCCGGGAATCCCTGTGGCATGTCAACCGTTAACCTACTGTGCGGTAGAAAACCCGCAGTGTTGACGAGGGATGTGATGAGCACAAAGTTTGAATCGGTGGAGGACGACGCCGGCAAAGTCACCCGCTACGTTCGGCATGCCAACGGCGGTGGTTACGTTTCGCCGGGCGCCGTGGTTGCCGAGAGCGCAAGGATCGGCCCCATGAGCTATGTGGAGCACGGCGCGGTAGTGGGCGCGGGCTGCAGGATCGGCCACGGCAGCTGGATTGACCGTGAGGCGAAAGTGGGTCCCCGGACCGTGATCGGTGATGGAGTACGGGTGGGCCGCGGGACCGTGATCGGCAACCGGGCCAACATCGGCAGCCATTCCCGAATCGGGTCCGGCGTGCTGATCGGCCATGGGGTCCACCTCCATTCAGACACCACCATCCCTGACGGCGGGGAGCGGGTCCAGGGAACGCGTCCGGCCGTCACGCCGGCCAAGAGCCGCCAGCACCGCAGGCCGACCCGCGGAATGGCCGCCTAGGAAGCGGACCGCCGTCCCTTCACTGCCGCCCCGCCCCACACGGCCAGCAGCAGCGCCACCAACAGCAGGCCGGCGTCGCCCAGGTCGATCGCACCGAGCCACTCCGTCACCGGGTCCTCGAGGGCGAAGGCGGCGTGGAGGAATCCGCCGAGCGTGATGACCGCGATGAACAGGGCCGAGACGGCGGAGATGCCGGTGACCAGCGCGTTGAACCCCAGCGTCCGCCGCGGATCCCCCAGCGCCGAACGGTACATCCGCATCATGGCCACGCCGTTCAGCGAATCGCAGAGCGTCATCGCTGCGGTGAACGCGAGGGGCAGCGCGAGCAAAGCGAAGGGCGGCACCCCGGCCAGCGAGGCCGCCGTCGTCATCATCAGCAGCCCGATGGTGGTGGCGGTGTCAAAGCCGAGGCCGAACAGGAACCCGATCACGTAAATGTTCCGCGGCCGCCGCACCCTGGACAGCGGCCGGTTGAGGAGCCGAGCCACCAGTCCCTGCGGTTCGAGTTCGCGGGGATCGACGGCGGCACCGGTCCGTGCGCGGCGGTAAGCCCGGGCCGAGCGTGCGAACGCCGAGCCGTTAAACAGTCCCATGGCCAGCAGGAACAGGCCCGACACACCGCTGCCGATCAGCCCCAGGACCAGGTTTGCGGTGGTTCCGTCCTGCATGAACTCCCCCACCATGGCAGCGCCGGCGATCACCAGGACACCGGCCAGCGTCACCACCGAACTGTGGCCCAGGCTGAACGCGAAACCAACGCTCACCGGGTCCTGCCGCTGCGCCACGAACTTGCGGGTGGAGTTGTCGATCGCGGCCAGGTGGTCCCAGTCGTAACTGTGTTTCACCCCCGCCAGGTAGGCGGTGGCCACCAAGCCCCAGGACAGCACCTGGGGACCGTCTGCACCAGCGTGTCCGGCCAGGAGGAGGACGACGGCGGCCGCGTGCAGTGCGGCCACGGCACCGAAGGTGAAGAGCAGCCGGGTCTTGACCGGCAGGGCGTCCCGGCGCTGGTACATGGTGGCGATGTTGGTCAGCGCGGTCATCAGTGTTTCCTCAGCTTCAGCGGCTCCTGCCCGCGCCAGCGTTCCCGAAGGAGGCCGGTGCAGGCCGTGAGCAGTCGGTTCAGTTCTTCAGTGTTGCTGGCCAGGGACCGCAGCACCAGCCCGGTGGTCCCGAGCACCGTGCGCGTCAGTGACACGCCGGTCCTGGCCTGGTGATCCTGTGCCAGCGAGTGCAGGTCGTCGGCGAGCGCCTGGTCCACGCGGGCGTCCACCGCGACGAGCGAGCCGAGGTGGCTGAATCCCTCCATGAACCCGAGTCCCGTCACGTCGTTGTGGGGCGGCCGGATCAGCAGGTTGTCCAGTGCCAGCAGTTCGGTGCCGGCCTCCTTTTCCACCCGGATGTCGTTCCGCAGCCGGACTTCCTCGTACCGGAACGCGGCGCCGTCAGGCGACCAGCCGGGAGTCACTACCTCGGCCATGACCAGGGACGACGAGGGCCGCAAAGTCACGGAGGTCCGTTGCCGGTAGCTGGCGTCCCGGTAGGCGATGAGCTGGTCCGGCATCAATTCCAACCGGGCCCCCTCCCCCAACCGGACAACCATCCGCTGCTCCGCAAAAGACCCCGGAGTCCGATACACCTTCGTAGCGGACTGCGTCGTCAACAGCAGGTCAGCCCCATCCTGGACTTCAATATCCAGCAGAAAGAGATCCGCCCCAAGATAAGCCCCGCCAGGATTCACAACGACATAACAAACCTGCCCAGAGCCATCGAGATAATGAGGCCGCATAACCCTTAAGGCACCCCGGTGGTACTGATGCGAAGCAACTGAGCGCTGACCCCGGACGGCGACCACAAGCTCAAGCTCGCCCATTGGTGACTGTCCGTGGTTGCGTCCGGCGGCTTCGCCGGATTTGGGGCCGTGCCCGCTCCGCGGTGCCCGCCACGCCGCGGCCCCAAAATCCGGCCTCGCCGCCTCAGCGCGAACGTCACCTTCGTGCACGTGGAGAGAGGCCATGTCTACTGCGCCAAATCAAGCATCAACACGTCATGCCTTATCCATTCGATGACCTTCTCGAGGCCTTCGTCGGTTTTGAGGTTGGTGAAGCAGAAGGGCTTGTTGCCGCGGAATTCCTTGGAGTCCCGCTCCATGACGGCCAGGTCTGCCCCTACGTGCGGGGCGAGGTCGGTTTTGTTGATGATGAAGAGGTCGGACTTGATCATGCCCTGGCCGGCTTTCCGGGGGATCTTTTCGCCTTGGGCCACGTCGATGATGTAGATGGAGAAGTCGACCAGTTCGGGACTGAAGGTGGCGGAGAGGTTGTCGCCGCCGGATTCGACGAAGATGACCTGCAGGTCGGGGTGCCGGGCTTTGAGTTCCTCGATGGCGGCGGTGTTCATGGAGGTGTCTTCGCGGATGGCGGTGTGTGGGCAGCCGCCGGTTTCGACGCCGATGATGCGGTCCACGGGGAGGATGCCGTTGGCGGCGAGGATCTTGGCGTCCTCGATGGTGTAGATGTCGTTGGTGATAGCGGCCATGGAGATGCCGCCGCTCATGTGCCGTGTGATCCGTTCCACGAGTTGGGTTTTGCCGGCGCCGACGGGCCCGCCGATGCCGATTTTGATGGGTTCAGTCATGGTGTTCCTCCTGTGAAGCGGAAAGCACGGTTAGCTCATGAACATCCGGGCACGTTGGCGTTCGTGCCGCATTTGTGAAATTTCGAGTCCGGGGCTGACGGCGCCGAGGTCGTCCGGCGTGAGGTCCGCGATCGCGTCGAGGGCGGCAGCGACGTCGTCGTGCGCTGTGCGCAGCACCCGTTGCCCGGCGTTTTGGCCGAGCGGGATGGCGCGGACGGCGTTTTGGGTGAGGGACGTGACGGTGGCGAAGAGGTAGGCGGCGAGCGCCTCCTGCAGCGGCACGCCCAGGGAGCGGGCGACGACGGCGAACGCGAGCGGCTGGTGCCCTGCGGCCCGGCCGGTGGCCACCAGGTCCCGGTACAGTTCCAGCGCGGGCGAGGGAAAGACCTCCGCCCCGATCTCGAGCAGCCGCGAGCCCATCTTCACGCTCGCCTCCCGAACCTGCCGCGGCAACAGAGAAGCGGACAAAAGAGAGTCCAGCTCCCCCAGCCCAACACCCTCATACAGCAGCCGAACAGCCAACCCATCGGAGTAGGTCAAGGACTGCGCCACAAAAGCCGACAGCCACCCACCAAAAGAAGCCTCATCAGCGACCACCCCGGCATCGATGTATGTTTCAAACCCAAAAGAGTGAGCAAAAGCCCCAGTAGGCAAAGCGGAATCAACCAACTGTTGAAGAGCAAGCTGATAACTGCTCACCGCACTGCCGCCCGACGGAACGGAGCATCGCGACGGCCCGGTTTGGGGGCCGCGGCGTGGCGGGCACCGCGAAGCGGGCACGGCCCCCAAACCGGGCCGGCGCACCCAAGCGACACCTCCCGTAGAGCGCGCAGCGCTGCGACAGGGTTATTAGTGCGAGTGTTCAGCATGGCGGAAAGGCACGGGCATGACCCGTTCCTGGCGGGTGTAGGGCACGGCGTTGTGACGAAGGTAGTCCTCGACGGTGTGGTCGTAGGCGCACACCATGACGTCGGCCCCGTATTCGCTGTCCGCGTCGAAGAATTGTGCCTGGAGGTGGCGGTTGCCGAGGGAGTGGGCGGTGACTCCCATTTCGTGGATGCTGCGGGGTGCGATGACCAGGACGTCGGTGGGCAGGACGGAGACGACGATCATGTTGGTGTCGGCGACGTGCAGGATATCGCCGTCGCGGAGGTCGCCGGCCCCGGACGGGAGCCGGATGCCGATCTCGTTGCCGTGGTCCGTCGTCGCCCGTTGGATGCGTTTGACCAGGGCCGCGCTGGGCAGGACGACCTTCTCGCGGTGCAGCCCGGTGTAGGCGGTGAGGTCGGGGTCCGGCAGGTCGTGGAGGTTGCCGAGGACTTTGTCGATGATCATGCGGGTTCTCCGGAGTCTTTTAGAAGAGGAAGTAGCGCTGCGCCATGGGGAGCACGTCGGCGGGTTCGCAGGTGACGTCCTCGCCGTCCACAGTGACCTGGTAGGTTTCCGGGTCCACCTGGATGTCGGGGGTGGCGTCGTTGTATTTGAGGTCTGCTTTGGTGAGGTGCCGGATGCCGGAGACGGGCCGGATAACCTTTTCAAGGCCGAGTTCCGACGGCACACCGGCGTCGATGGCGGCTTTGGACAGGAACGTGATGGAGCATTGCTGCACCGTCTTCCCGTAGGCGCCGAACATGGGGCGCATGGTGCGCGGCTGCGGGGTGGGGATGGAGGCGTTGGCGTCCCCCATGAGGGCGCAGGCGATCTGCCCGCCCTTGAGCACCAGTTCCGGTTTGACGCCGAAGAACGCGGGATCCCAGAGGACCAGGTCGGCGAACTTGCCTTCCTCCACGGACCCGACCGTGTCCGCGATGCCCTGCGCGAGGGCGGGGTTGATGGTGTATTTGGCCACGTAGCGTTTGAGCCGGAAGTTGTCGCTGCCGGCGCTGCCGTGCGCGCCGCCGTCGTCATCTTCCAACACGCCGCGCTGTTTCTTCATGCTGTCCGCCACCTGCCAGGTGCGGGTGATCACCTCGCCCACGCGGCCCATGGCCTGGGAATCGGAGGACGTGATGGAGAAGACGCCCAGGTCCTGCAGGACGTCTTCGGCGGCGATGGTTTCGGCGCGGATGCGGGAATCGGCGAAGGCCACGTCCTCGGGGATGTCCGGGTTGAGGTGGTGGCAGACCATCAGCATGTCCAGGTGCTCTTCGATGGTGTTGCGCGTGTACGGCAGGGTGGGGTTGGTGGAGGCGGGCAGGACGTTGGGCATGCCGGCGATCTTGATGATGTCCGGTGCGTGCCCGCCGCCGGCACCTTCGGTGTGGAACGTGTGGATGACGCGGCCGTTGATGGCGCGGATGGTGTCCTCCACGAAGCCGCACTCGTTCAGGGTGTCGGTGTGGATGGCCACCTGGACGTCGTATTCGTCGGCCACGGTGAGCGAGGTGTCGATCGAGGAGGTGGTGGCGCCCCAGTCCTCGTGCACTTTCAGGCCGATGGCGCCGGCGCGGATCTGCTCGGCCAGGGGTTCGACGGCGGACGCGTGGCCTTTGCCGAACAGTCCAATGTTCATGGGGAACGCCTCGGCCGCCTGCAGCATCCGGTGGATGTGCCACTTTCCGGGGGTGACGGTGGTGGCCTTGGTGCCCTCCGCCGGGCCGGTGCCGCCGCCGATCATGGTGGTGACACCGCTGGCCAGGGCGGTGGGGATCTGGTCCGGTGAGATGAAGTGGATGTGGGTGTCGATGCCGCCGGCGGTGAGGATTTTCCGTTCGCCGGCGATGATTTCGGTGCCGGCCCCGATGATGATGTCCACGCCGTCGGTGATCTGCGGGTTTCCGGCCTTGCCGATCCGGAGGATGTGGCCGTCCCGGAGCGCCACATCCGCTTTGTAGATGCCGGTGTAGTCCAGGATCACCGCGTTGGTGATCACGGTGTCCGGAATGTCCTCCTGCCGGCCGTCCCCGTCCCGGGTAGCCTGGCCGTTCTGGCCCATGCCGTCGCGGATCACCTTGCCGCCGCCGAACACCACCTCCTCGCCGTACACGGTGAGGTCCTGCTCGATCTCAAGGAACAGTTCGGTGTCCGCCAGCCGGATCCTGTCGCCGGTCGTCGGGCCGTACAGGTCGGCGTACTGCCGGCGCGGAATCTCGAAGCTCACTGTCCGTCCCCTTCCGTAAGAGGCCCGCTTTGGCGGGTGCCGCCGTCGAGCTTTCCATTGACCGCGTTGCTGAGGCCGTACACCTCGCGGCGCCCGGCCAGCTCGATCAGCCGGATGCTCCGCGAGTCCCCGGGTTCGAACCTGGCCGCTGTGCCCGCCGGGATGTCCAGGCGCCGGCCGTACGCCGCCTCCCGGTCGAACGTCAGCGCAGCGTTGGCTTCTGCGAAATGGAAATGCGAACCCACCTGTACCGGCCGGTCGCCGGTGTTGGTCACGGACAGTTCAATAGCGTCCCTGCCCGCGTTGGCCGTCACGGGCTCGGGCCGGAGGATGTATTCCCCAGGAATCACTGTGGCTCCTTAGCGGATGGGATCGTGGACGGTGACCAGCTTGGTGCCGTCGGGGAAGGTGGCTTCGATCTGCACGTCATGGATCATCTCCGGGATGCCTTCCATGACGTCGTCGCGGGTGAGCAGTGTGGTGCCGTAGCTCATGAGGTCGGCCACGGTGCGTCCGTCGCGGGCACCTTCGATGAGCTCGTAGCTGATGATGGCCACGGCCTCGGGGTAGTTGAGCTTGAGCCCCCGGGACTGGCGGCGCCGGGCGAGGTCGGCGGCCACCACGATCATCAGTTTTTCCTGCTCGCGTGGCATCAGATGCATCAAGGGTCCCTTCGGCGGCCTGCGGACGGCGTGGACCCAGAGTAGGACGCTAACGTTTCCGCCACGTTTCAGGACCATCATCCGGACGCCTGCGCGCGGCCCCGCTGAAATTCCCCACCTTTGACGTCAAAGGAAGCGCGGACGACGGCGATTGGCCGGGACACGCCGTCGTCCTTCCCCAAAGCCGGGGAGATTCAGCGGCCCCTACTTTGCTCCGTCAAGCCGGGCCAGGATTTCCTCGGTGGACTGGATGGGCTGCCGGTAGGTGGTGGACAGGATCCGGAGCATGTCGGCGGCGTCCTGGTCGGCTTCCGAGGCCATGGCGTCCTTGGCGTATGTGACCCGGATGTTGTGCGCGAACGCGTCGGCAGCCGTCTGGGCGATGCAGTTGTGGGTGGAGACGCCGGCCAGCACCACCTCGTCGGCGCCCCAGTTCCGCAGGCGGGAGAGCAGGTTGGTGCCCACGAATGCGCTGTCCCGGGTTTTGTTCAGCTGCGGCAGGTCCCCCTTGGCCAGACCGGGCACGGACTGCGCCTGCGCGCTGCCGCGGAAGATGAAGCCCTGGTCGTCGTCGAGCATGCTCAGGGTCCAGGTGGACTTGTCACGCTCGTGCTCGGTGCCCACCAGCAGCGCCGCGTGCCCTGCCTTTGCGAAGCCTTCGAGCAGCCTGTTGCATTCGCTGACCACGCGGTCCTGCTGTTCAGCCAGTTCCGGTGTTTCGAAGAATGCGTTCTGCATGTCGATGACCAGAAGGGCAATCATGTGCGCACCTTTCCTTCGCCGCTCCGTTGGGGGAAACGTACCCTCGGGCCGGGCAGGCGAAACGGGGCGCTGTCACCTGCTCGATGGTCAGGGGGCCGACTCCCGGATCCGCAGTTCAAACCCTGATTCCACGTGCACTCCGGCCTCGGCGGTTTCGCGGCCTGAGAGCCGGTCCAGCAGGAGTGCCACGGACCGTTCCGCGATTTCGTCCATGCCAGGTGAGACGGTGGTCAGCGACGGCGAGGCGAACCGGGCTTCGTCGATGTCGTCGAAGCCGGCCACGGCCACGTCCCGCGGTACGCTGACCCCCCTGATCAGCAGCTCATGCAGGGCACCCAGCGCCAGGACGTCGTTCAGGCCAAAGACGGCATCGAATTCCACACCGGAGTCCAGCAGCCCGGCGACGGCGGCCGCACCGGCGTCGCGCCGCCACTCGCCGGGAGCGATCAGCGCCGGGTCAAAGGGCGCACCTGCCTGGTCGAGCGCCTGGCGGTAGCCGTGGAGCCGCAGCCCGGCCGTGCCGGCGGACTCCTCCGGGTGGGCGCCGATCACGGCGATGCGGCGGCGGCCTCCGGCCAGCAGGTGGGCGGTCAGTGCCTGGGCCGCTTCCCCGTTCTTCATGGTCACCAGGTCGAACCGCGGGTCCACGATGTGCTCGCCGAGCATCACCAGCGGTTTGCTGCCAGCACGCCCGGCGATGGCGTCGGCACCGATGGACAGCGGGGTGAACAACAGCCCGTCGGTCAGCTGCCGGAACGGGCCCTGGAGGGCATTGAGTTCGGCCCCTGGGTCGGCGTCGGATTGTTCGACGAGGACCCGGTAGCCGTGCCTGGCGGCGGCGTTCATCAGCTTGGACGCCAGCTCGGCGTAGTAGGGCGCGGAGAGGTCGGAGAGGACCAGGCCCAGCATAGAGGTCTTCCCGGACCGCAGGCTCCGGGCTGTCAGGTTGGCTTCGTAGCCCAGCTCGGCGATGGCGTCCTGGACCCGCTGCTTGGTGGCGGGCCGGATGAATTCGTAGTTGTTCAGGACGTTGGAAACGGTCTTGAGCGAGACACCGGCCGCCTTTGCAACGTCGTTCATGGTGACCGCCATAGGGTGGCTCCTTTTCGTGGGATGGCCGGATGCTGGGATACATCGTTGCAGACGATGGCTCCGGGACGGCAACCGGGGGGTCTCCCGAGGAGCGGAACGGCTCTCCGGTCCGGGCCCAGCAACGCCTGTCCGGCTCCAAAGGGCGTACGACGGCGGGAGGTCAGGCGTTTGCCTTGGCCGCCTTTGCCGCGGCCTTGGCAGCCTGCTTGCTGGCCCTGACTTTCACCAGGGATTCAGGGTCCACGATGTCTGCGACGGACAGGTAGGACCCGTCGTCGCCGTAGTGGCCTGCGGCCTCGCGCCAGCCGGGCGCCTGGAGGCCGCACTGCTTGCCCAGCAGGGCCAGGAAGATCCTGGCTTTCTGGTCGCCGAAGCCGGGCAGGGCCTTGAGGCGCTTCAGCACCTCTGCGCCGTCGGGGTTGCCCTGGGTCCAGATGGCCGTGGTGTCGCCGCCCCATTCGTTCTGCACGGTCTCGGCAAGCGCCTGGACCCTTGCTGCCATGGAGCCGGGGAAACGGTGGACGGCGGGCCGTTCCTTGAACATCTCCACGAAGGCCTGGGGATCGTGTTTGGCGATGGCTTCGGGCTTCAGGGATCCGATGCGGGTCCGGATTTTCTCGGGCCCTGCGAAGGCTGACTCCATGGTTACCTGCTGGTCCAGCAGCATGCCTGTCAGCAGCGCAAAGGCGTCCTCACTCAACAACTTGTCCGCGGCGGGATCACCGGTGATGTGCAGCTCCATGCCGTCCATCCTCCCACCTGCGCGCCGCCGCCGTCATGAGGACGCCTTCGGGGCGGCTAGTTGTCCACGGCCAGCCGGATCATGGACCAGGAAACGGCCGGAAGCCCGGCGGTGAGGCGGCCGCCGTCGACCTTGACGGAGCCGTTGTCGGACGGCAGGACGGACGTGGAATCGTCCGCGCCCGCCTGCCAGTAGGGGTCCTTGTTGGCGTAGGTGAGGGCCTCCACCACACGGACGGCCCCCAGCCCGGCAATGGCCGCGTCCAGGGCAAGTGCATTCTCGGCGGAACGGTTGACGGCGAAGATCACGGCCTCGCCCTTGTCAGGGTCGAAGGTGGCAACGGCGGACAGGGCGGCGACGTCCGCCGTCGTGCCGCCGCTGACCAGCGGGGATTCGACGGCGAGCTGCAGCACCGTGCCGGAAGCGTGTTTCGAGGTCAGGGCAAACGGGTGGAAAGTGGTCTGCTTCCAGGCGCGGCCGCCCGGTTCGGTCATGATCGGGGCGATCACGTTGACCAGTTGCGCAAGGGACGCTGAGTGCACCCGGTCAGTGTGCTTCAACAAGGTGATCAACAGGTCGCCCACCACGACGGCGTCGGCCACGGTGTAGGTGTCTTCCAGGAGGACGGGGGCAACGGGCCAGTCCTTGCCGGAGGGTGCCTTGGACTCACCGCGGCTCATGTGCCAGACGTTCCACTCATCGAAGGAGATATTCACCTGCTTGGTGGACTTCTTCACGGACTTCACATGGTCGATGTGGCTGACGATGTCCCGGATAAAGGCGTCCATCCGGTGGCCGGCGCAAAGGTGCTCCTGGAGGTCGCCGAAGTCTTCGAAGTACTGGTGGGCGGAGATAAGGTCCACCAGGTCATACGTTTCGGTCAGGACAACCCGCTCCCATTCGCCGAACGTGTCCATGGTGGGTCCGGAGCTGCCGCAGGCCACCAGTTCCAGGTCCGGTTCGACCATCCGCATGGCGCGGGCGGTGTCCGCGGCGAGCCGCCCGTATTCGAGGGCATTCTTGTGCCCAATCTGCCACGGGCCGTCCATTTCGTTGCCCAGGCACCACATGGTGATGCCGTAGCCGTTGGGGGCGCCGTTGCCGCGGCGCTGGTCCGAGAGGCTGGTCCCGCCGTCGATGTTGCAGTACTCCAGGAGGTCCAGCGCCTCCTGGGTTCCGCGGGTGCCCAGGTTGACGGCCATCATGGGCTCAACGCCGGCTTTGGCGGACCAGGCCGCGAATTCGTCCACCCCCACTTGGTTGGGGTCCGTGGAGTGCCAGGCGAGGTCGAGCCGGACGGGCCGCTGGTCCTTCGGGCCCACCCCATCTTCCCAGCGGTAGCCGGAGACAAAGTTGCCTCCGGGGTAGCGCACCGTGGATACGCCGAGTTCGCGGGTGAGTTCCAGGACGTCGGTGCGGAAGCCGTCTTCATCGGCGGCCGGGTGCCCGGGTTCGTAGATGCCGGTGTACACGCACCGGCCCAGGTGCTCCACGAAAGCGCCGAAGGTCCGGCGGCGGACGGGGCCGACCGTGAAGGCCGGATCGATGGTTACTTTGGCTGCTGCGGGCTCTTGTTTGGCCGCGGGTCCGGCGTGGGAGTGGGATTCAGGGGTTGCCACAGAAAGGTCCTCGTTCTCTTTCAAATTTACAACGTTATAGAAAGACATTCTTGATGCTCGGACGGAACGAGTCAAGGGAGGCCGCGTACGCCGTCGCACCACCGCTGCCGCTATGGGGCCAGCACCTGTTTTGAGCCCGCGCGCGGCCCACCTGCGGCTACGGGAAAGCGCAGGTAGGGCTCCGGCGAATCCAAGTAATACCTAATCTGAAAGACGAGTACCTCTTACTCATTCACCCCCGGCGGCCCGCCCACTAGGTTTTTTCACAGGGACATGACGGGGTTTGTCCCGGAGGAATTCAGCTCACCAGGGGGTAGTGAGAGTGGCAGTTCATGCACGGCAGGTGAGCCAAAACTTCCCGGTCCAGCGGACACGGGTAATTAGCGGGGCCGGCGACGAGGAGGCCTTTGAGACCAAGGCCTCTCCCCCAGCCGTCGCCGGCCCTCTCATGTCTCCGCGCCTTCGCGGTGCCCGGTCCCAGGGACCGCCCGGCGCCGCCCGACAGGCCAGCCCGCACCCGGCGGGGGCATCCGCTTTACCGGCACCGGCCCACCCAGTGCCGGCTGCTGGCGCTGCCGGGCAGTCCATGCTGCTGGACCTGGTCACCGGGGCGGAATCCCTGACCGAGTCCCTTGACCGGCTGGCGGCCGCAGCGGCCCAGTCGGTGCGGGGAACCGCCGGCCGCGGCATTGCCTGCGCCGCGGTCCTGCACCAGGCGCGGCGGACGCCTTCGATCACCGGCACCTCTCCGGAGGCCGTGCACATGATGGCGTGGGAGCAGCAGGCCGCTGAAGGCCCGGCCAGCGAGGTGCTGGCCGGCGGCCATCCGGTGGCAGTGCTGCAACGTCATGGCGACTTCCGCTGGCCGCGCTACTGCAGCGAACTCCAGCATGCCGGGTTCGGCAGCGTCCTGGGCGTGCGGCTTCGGCTTGAGGGCCCCGAGGCAGGCCACCCCGGTGGCGGCGGGCCGGACGGGCATCTGCCGGACCGGCGCACGGAGACCCAGGCGGCACTGGCGTTCTTCGCCCAGGACGCGAAGGCCTTCCCGTTGCAGGCCATCGCAGAGGCCCGGGCTTTCGCCGGCCTCGCGGCCCGGAGCCTCCAGATGGCCATCGACCTGCACACAGCCCGTTCCATGGCCTCGGACCTTCGCTCGGCACTGGACAGCCGGACGTCCATCAACGTGGCATGCGGGGTGATCATGGCCCAGAACCGGTGCTCGTACCACGAGGCGTTCTCCATCCTGGCCAAGGCGTCCAGCCACCGTAATGTCAAGGTGCGCAGGATCGCCGAGGACATCCTGGAGCGGCTCCCGGAAGGCGCGCCCCCGTCGCACTTCGGCCACTGACCGGATCGGGCCACGGCCGGTCCGGACCAGCTTTCAGTCCAGGAATTCAGTCCTGCGGCGCGGCTTTGCGGCTGAAGACCATGTGGACCACCCCGGACGGGGACGGGGTGGCCTCAATGTCGAAGCGTTCCTCGAGCCCCTCCAACCCGTCCCAGAGCCGCTCGCCGCGCCCCAGGATGATTGGCACCACCACGACGTGCAGGTGGTCGATGAGGTCTGCTTCCAGGAACTGCCTGACGGTGGCGGCACCGCCGCCGATCCGCACGTCGCCGCCATCGGCCAGGGCGCGGGCCTGCTCAAGCGCGGCGGCCGGATCCGCGTCCACAAAGTGGAAGGTGGTGCCGCCCTCCATCTCCAGGACGGGCCGGGGATGGTGCGTCAGCACCACCACCGGGGTGTGGAAGACGGGGTTGTCACCCCACCACCCCTTCCATTCCTCGTCCTGCCAGGGTCCGCGCTGTGGGCCGAATTTGTTCCGGCCCATGATCTCGACGCCGACTCCGTTGCCCCACTGGCTGGCGAATGCCTCGTCCACCCCGCGGCTGCCGGCCGTGGTGCCGTGCAGGCCCATTTCCCGGAAAGTGCGGGTCTCGAACGCCCATTCCATCAGCCGCGATCCCGCATGGCCGAACGGGGTTTCAAGCGTCTGCCCCTCGCCGGCGCCAAAGCCGTCAAGGGAAATCGAGAAGTTGTGCACACGGACGAGGGACATGTCATCTCCTGAAGGCTGCGGGTCCAGATCACCCCGGTTGACCCACTCTAGGGTTGCGGGGCCGGCCAACTCCAGAGGTTTCGGCGCAGTGAATTCCGCGCATGGGCACGGGACAGGGAAACCACGCCCGCGAAAACCCGTTCAAAGGAGGCAGACCGGGGTACGGTCCACTGGTACTGCCAACCGCACGCAGAGGGGAAGCCGCGTGAACACCGCCGGAACACCACCGCACCGGCCTCGCCTTGCCGCGCTGGCCTGGCTGCCCGGCCCCCTTGCCACCGGCCTGGGGCTCGCGGCGCACGTCCTGGGCGGCGGCGCCTCCCCCGCTCCCCTGATCGTGGTGGCTTTGGCGGCGCTGCTGGGCATGGCGGCCGCCATCGGCAGGCCGTGGCGGCTGCCCGGGTGGGGCCTGCTGCTGTTATCCGGGGTTGTCCAGCAAGTGCTCCACCTGGCCTTCGCAGCTTTCTCAGTGTCCACCGGAATCGACCTGCCCACCCACGGCCATGGCAGCGCCCCGGCCGCCGATACAGCAGGCGGCGGAGCGCAGGCAACCGCACCGCACGACCTCCACCTCCTGCTGTACCTGCACATGGGGGCGGCGCTGGTGACGGCGTGGGCCACCGGCCGGCTCGCCAGGGCCGCGGCGAAGCCTGCAGCCCTGGCAGTGGCCGGTCCGGAGCAGGCCTAGCTTGGGGCGCTCAGGAGGTCAGGGTCCCACGCACAATGCTGACGCTGGAATGGGCCGGGTTGCCGTCCACGGGTTCATCGGAAACGTCCACAATCGGGTAGTCCGCCAACTGCAGGCCGGCAGGGACCTGGAACGTCCCGGAGTCTGAGTTCATCACACCCAGGCTGACCAGTCGGGACAGGTCGGGGGCGATCAGCCAGACCTCCTGGTAGCCGCGCGCCTCGTCCTTGTCCAGGGTGACCTGCAGGCTTCGGGAACCGTCAGCGGACTCCACCACCTTGGCGGACCCTGTGGCAGAGTACTGCGCCAGCGGCGTGAGCTGCGCCTGCGCCAGCTGGGTGGGCTGGGCCGGACGGGTTCCCGCCCAGATTCCCCCGGCCGCCACCAGCACCACGGCCGCGGCAGCAGCCACCCAGGTTCCCGTCCGCTGCCACCAGGCCTTCTTCCGCGGGACAAATGAGGCAACGTTCGACGGCGGCGGGCCGGCGGGTTCCCCGGCATTCCTTTCGGTTGCGGCAGGTTGTCCGCCGGCGGCCGCCGTCGGGGCGGCAGCAGTCAGGGGGTCCTCCCGCACGGATTCGCCGAGGCCCAGTTCCCCGTGGATTCCCGCCCACACCTGCGGCCCGGGAATGGAGAGCCGGCTGGTGTCCGGCGTGGTCCTGACAGCGTCAACGGTGCGGCGGAGTGCGGCGTAATCAGCGGCGCACTCAGCGCAGCCCTCAAGGTGCTCCCGGCCTTCCGGGTCTTCCCAGCCCTCGTACAGCGCAAGGAGGCTCAACTGTTCCGGATCAAGATGCGGCATGGTCTACCTCCAATCTGCTTCTCAAATGCGTCAGGCTGCGGCGGATGTGGCTCTTGACCGTACCAAGGGGCAGGTCAAGTTTCCTCGAGATCTGCTCGTGCGTCAGATCCTCGTAGAACGCCAGTTTCATGATGGATCCCTGGGGCTCGCCCAGCCGCTCCAGTTCGCCATCCAGGAGCAGCCGGTCCGCCAGGACTTCAGCGGCTTCCGTTCCGGCACCGGTGTCCGCGGCGGCCAGCCCGGCGCCGGCGGCTGCGTACGCCTTGCGGGCTTCCCGGGCCGAGGACGAATGGGCGTCGGCGATGGCGTTGCGGGTGATGCCCACGATCCATGCGGGAAGGCGCGCCACCTGCGGGTTGAAGGTGTTCCGCGAGCGCCAGACCCGGATGAAGACTTCCTGGGTGACGTCGTCGGCGGCGGCCCGGTCCGCCAGGGAGCGCAGCGCCAGGGTGTGCACCAGCGGCGCGAATTCACGGTAGGCCGCCGCGAGGGCCGACTCGTCACCCGCCAGGAAGGACGCGGTGAGTGCGTCGTCCCACCCCCGGGAGGGCTGCGCGGGAAGTGCCATCAGGGACTCCTTCCCGGCGTCGGCGACGAGAAACACGGCTGCCGCCGCCTATCCGGGGACGGCGGTGACTATCACATTGTCGCTGTAGTCCATCCGCTCGTCCAGCCACCTGCCGCCGCAGGTGACAACCTTGAGTTCGTGGGGCCCTGTGCGGCGGAACAGGGCGCCGCCGTCGAACTTGTCCTTGGCCATCAGCTCAACCCGGGTCACCCGGTAGGTGAGGGGCGGGGCACCGTCGCGGCCCACCCTGATAACTGTTCCCGCAACCAGTGACTTCAATGCCGAGAACGGCGCCCGGTCCGAAGTGGTGTCGATGTGGCCGGCGATCACGGCAGCGCCCTGGGACGCCCCCGGGGCAGGACCGAACCGGTACCAGGCCGCCTGGTCGAAGGCATCCGGAATCTCCATGGCTCCCCCGTCCGACACGCCTCCGGGTTGCACCGGCATGTCGATGGCGGTCCCCTCGACGGTCAGCGAAGTGGGCGCCGGATCGGCTTGCGGGGCCTGGAGTGTTGCCGGATGGATGGGGACCACGGCGGAGGCCGGCGGGGTGGCGGGCGGTGCCGTGGTGCCGGCCGCCGCAGGCGTCCCGGGCGCGGCGGCGGACGGCACAGCCACGGACGGAAGAGGGCCGGTGGACGCCGGGCCGGCGGGCGCTGTTCCGGCGCCGGACGGCGCGCAGGCGGTCAGCAGGAGGGCCGCCGCGAGCAACCCGGCCCCCTGAAAACGTGAAGGACGACGGCGGGACCCGCCTGCCGTCGTCGTGCGCCCTGTCATGAGCCGCGCCTCCCTGCCGTTCGATGGTTGGCGCCGGAAAGGCGCCGGAGATGATGGCCGCCCGGTGCGCGGGGACAACGACACCGGGCGGCCTGCCTTGTGCGGCGGTTGCCGCGGAGTTACTGCTGCCGGTTGCGGGCTGCGGCGGTGCGGGCCACGCCGAGGCCTCCCAGCAGGAGGACCAGGGCGGCGGCGCCGAAGCCCAGTGCCAGCGTGGCCGGAGCGGGGGCTGCGTCAGCCGATCCGTCCCGCGCACCGGGGACCGAGCCCGGCGCGGAATGCATTCCGTCGATGGTCTGCACTGCGAGCTGCAGGTTCTTGTCCGTCAGGCTGCCCCACGCGTAGACGATCGTGTGCGTGCCCTCTTTCACCGTGACATCGGCGGGCCCGATCACCGGAGCGGTGGTGCCGGTGGCGGCAACAGCAGCGGAGATGGTTCCGGGGTCCAGGGTCAGGGTCTGCTCATTGGGGTTGGACAGATTGGTGATCACCGGGCTGCCGCCGGCCAGGACGTCCACGGCGGGCGCTGCGGCGGTGTGCCGGACGGTGAGCTTGCCCTTGCCGGCCGGGATCTGGGACATGTCATTGGTGAACAGGTTGGCCGTGGGTTTGCCGGCGGCGTCGAGGTTGGCGACTGCCGTGTAGTTGCCGTTGGCTGCCAGGTTCACCGAGACCGGACCGATGACCGCGGCCGAGGCGTCAGGAGCATCCGCGGCGGTGATGGCGATCTGGTACGCCCCTGCGGGCAGTGCCAGCGGGCCCGCGAGGCTGCCCGGGGTGAAGTCGTCCAGGGTGCGGTTGCCGTTGACCCAAACGTCCACCGTCAGGTTGGGGACGCCGTGCAGCACGGAAAGCTGGGCGTCTCCTTCGGCAGCGTTGGCGGGACCGGCCAGTGCGATGGAAGCTGCGATTGCTGCCGCACCAACACCTGCCGTGAAGATCCTTCTGCGCATGTCCTTCTCCTTGCTCGGCCCGCCGGGCGGGCTGATTTTTGCTGACACCCCTACTACTGGCGCAGGCAGGAAGTTGGATGCAGATTCATGAAAATTTATGGGGTGGGCGTGCCCTCCGGCGCTTGGCCGGGCGGTGCGGTGCTGGCGCGGGCCACCAGGCCCGGCGCCACCACGGTGGAACTGACCGGCGCCCCGGCCTCGATTTCCTTCAGCATGGTGTCCATGCACCGCCGGCCCAGTTCCTCGAAGTCCTGCCTGACGGTGGTGAGGGGAGGGCTGAAGTACCCCGATTCCGGCTGGTCGTCGAATCCCACTACGGAGACGTCGTCGGGCACGCGGACGCCGGCCTCGGCGAAGGCACGCAGCAGGCCCAGCGCCATCTGGTCATTGCCCACGAAGAGTGCGGTTGCGGTGCGTTCGGCGGCGAGGCGGCGGCCGACGGCGTACCCGCTGCCGGCGCTCCAGTCTCCTTCCATGAAGAGGTCGTCCGGCAGCCCGGCGGTGGCCAGGGCTTCACGCCAGCCCTCGGCGCGTTCGGCGCCGTCAATCCAGTCCGGCGGTCCGGCCACATGGCCGATCCGCCGATGGCCCTGCGCAATGAGGTGCTCGACGGCGAGCCGGGCACCGGCGCGCTGGTCCACCATGGCACCGCTGAAACTGGAGCTCCCGGGCGACCCCACCGCCACCACGGGCACCGGGATGTCCATGCCGGCCAGGGCCTGCAGCGTCCCGGCGTGCGGCACCAGCACGGCAATCCCGTCCACGGCCTGGTCCAGGAAGTGGCTGACGGCGGCGGAGATGGCTTCCCCGCCGACTTCACGGAGGGCTGCGATGCTGACAAAGTAGCCGGCATTCCGGGCGGCCTGTTCCACGCCCAGGAGGGTGTTCGCGGGTCCGTACTGGGACAGTTCGCTGGCCAGGACGCCGATGGTCTGCGAGCGCCTGGTCACCAGGCTGCGGGCGGCCGTGTTGCGCCGGTAGCCCAGCTGCGCAACGGCGGCCTCCACCTTCTCCCGGGTGGCCTTGCTGACGTTGGGGTGGCTGTTGATGACGCGGGAGACGGTCTGGTGTGAGACACCGGCCACCTCCGCCACGTCCTCCAGCCTCGGCATCCTGCCTTTGGTGGTTTTTGCCATACGCCCATTGTCCCCGGCGGAGCGCCATGGCCCGGCCATGGTGGAATGGGAGCATGACCCTGGACCCCGCCGGCACGGCACGAGAAACCGCCCGCGCAGGACTCCGGGGCGCCCTGGACATCACCGACGGACCGGCCGGCATCGCCATCAGGCGCCTGCCGGGATGGGCGCAGGACCAGTTCGGCGGCGACCCCGCCCTGGCCGCCGCCAACGCCACCGCGTCCGGAGTACGGCTGGAGTACCGGACGGACGCATCCTGGCTGGAACTGCACCTGACCTTCACCCGGGAATCGGCCGCCTGGCGCTGGCGTCCGCTGCAGCCTGCAGCGGTGGGGATGACGACGTCGGACGGGCTCACCGGGAGCCTGCTCTTCCACGAGGGCGACGTGCTGGAAACCTTCCCGGACGGCAGCAGCACGCTCACCCCGGGCACCCCGTCGGTGGCCCGCTTCGACTTCCCCGGACCACGGCGGGAACGCACCGTCACGTTGTGGCTTCCCCACCGCGGCACGGTACTGATCCACGGCGTCCGCTCCGATGCCGCCCTTCACCCCGCTCCGGCCACGGCGCCCCGGTGGATCCACTACGGCAGTTCCATCAGCCAGTCCTCACACGCGGAGACGCCCCTGGGGGTATGGCCGGTCATCGCCGCCGGGGCCTTGGGCCTGGACCTGTACAACCTGGGGCTTGCCGGCTCCGCGCACATGGACCAGTTCGCTGCCCGGACCATCCGGGACCAGCCGGCGGAGCTGATCACCCTGAAGGTGGGCATTAACATCATCAACAGTGCCAGCCTGCGCCGGCGCACCTTCGCCCCGGCCCTGCATGGCTTCCTGGACACGGTGCGGGACGGCCATCCCACCACCCCGGTGGTCCTGGTGTCCCCCATTTACTGCCCGGAGCATGAGGAGGCCCCCGGCCCCTCGCGGCTGGTGGACGGAAAATTCCTGGCGACTGACCTTCCCCGCAGGCAGGGGGATGGCCTGCTAACGCTGCGGGACGCCCGGGCCATCATCGCTGACGCCGCCGCCCGGCGCGGCGCATTGGACCGCAACCTGCACTACGTCGACGGACTGCGGCTGTTCGGCGCCGGCGACGCACACCTGCTTCCGGACCGGCTCCATCCTGACACCGAAGGCTACCGCCTGATCGGCGAACGGTTCACGGCCCTCGCAGCCGGCAGCCCTTGGCTTCCGGACGCCGAGGGCATCCTGTCCTAAGCCAGTCCGCAGACCCCTGCCGTCAAGGCCCTGATCCGCGAACAAGCCCGGGTTGGGAGGCGGAAAAACGCAGCGGGCCGGAAACCACTGGCTTCCGGCCCGCTGCAAGGGTGGGCCCTGTGGGGCTCGAACCCACGACCCACGGATTAAAAGTCCGATGCTCTACCAACTGAGCTAAAGGCCCCAGCCGGTTCGTTGACGCTGCGGTAATCGCCGCTGCCTCCGGACCGGCCCATCCATTTCTGGACGTTAATACTGTAACGCATGGTTCCGGCGCCTCCGCACCCAGGCCGGGTGCCGCCGTCGGCCGTTCCGCACAGGTCCTGCCCGCAGTGCCCGGCGGCCGATGCGCCCCTGCCGCATGCTCGATTCGGGCACGGCACAGGAGTAGCGTGGGGGCATGAGCGAGCAAGCAGGACCTAAGCCATACGGCGGCGCGAACCGGCACCACAAGCCCAAACCGTTCGCGCCCATCGACTTTGAGCCCTTCGCCGGCGGAGCCGATCCCGCCAGGGTCTCCGAAGCAGCGCACCTGGCAGCCCAGGCACTGGTCCGCCACGGCCGCGACAGCGACGACCCCATGATCACCGAACGCCTGGTCAAGCTCGCCGACGAACAGGGCCTGGAAGCCATCGCGGAAATGTGGGCTGAAAGCCCGGCCCGCTCGCTGCCCGGCGCGCTGTGGCGGCTGTACGCCCTCCGCGCCGCCACCGTCCAGGACCCGGAACGCATCTCCGTGTACTTCCGCGCGGGCCGGGACACCGCACAGGTCTCCAACGTGGTGGCCGGGGCGGCGGAACCGCCCGGTGCCGACGAAATGCGCACCATGGCGGACGCCATCCTTTCCGGCGCGTTCGACGGCGAGTTCGACGTCGCGCTGGAACGTTCCGCCGCGTTCTGCCGCGTCGTGGCGCTCGGCCAGGCAACCCTCGCCGACGGTGCCGAGCACGCCAACGAGGCCCACGCCAGCCGGCTGACCCGCAACTCTCACCAACTGGTCAAAACCGCCGAGGATTTGGAACACGCGGCCAACGCGTGGCGCCTGGGCGAGCTCGACTGACCCTGCTGCCCAAAGGCCGGCCCGCTGTCAAGATTGACTTGGGCAGAGCATCGTAGAAGACTGAAACCGGTGCCGAACCGCGAAACCCCCGGGCTTCAACACTCAGCCGCCTAGAGCGGCCTACCGCCGAGAGGCGTATCCGGTTCGGCACCATTTTTCTGCCCTCAGGCCATCGCGCCGTTTCAGGGGCGCACCGGCTGACCGGTAGAGTTAGCTCCAGTTGCGCGCCGGGGTCAAGTCACACGGCGGCAGTCCCCCCTTGAACTTTCCCCGGAGACCGGTAATTACGTGAAGCAGCTGCGTCTATTTCCCCAGGAGCCCGCCGGGCTGAAACTCCTTTCCCAGATGGCGCAGCAGATCGTCCTGGCCAGCGGCACGCTCGCCGAAATCCTGGGGGTGTCCGCCGCGGACCACGCCAGGCTCGTGGAGGACATGCACAACCACGACGCCAAGTCTTCCGAGCTGCACTTTGCCCTCCTGACCCACATGCGCACCAGCTTTGTGAACCCGCTCCCCCGCGAGGACATGTACAGCCTGTCCCGGTACCTCAATGAGGCCATGGAGAAGATGGACGCCGCCGCCGAGCTGGTGGCGCTCTACAAACTGGACAGGCTGCCCAAGCGCGCTGCCGACCAGCTGGAAATCATCAGCCGGCAGGCAGAGCTCACCGTGGATGCGATGCGCCGGCTTAACAACCTGGACGACCTTGAGGACTACTGGATTGAGGTCCTCCGCCTCACCAAACGGGCGGAGCGTACCCACCGCGTGTGGGTTGCGGACATGATGGCGGACATGAAGTGGGCCCAGTACTCCCGCAACCGGGACGTCGCCAACCAGCTGGTGGAAGTCACCAAGGACATGCGGCGGATCGCCACCCAGGTAGGCAGCATCATCGTCAAGGAATCCTGAGGTGACAGCCGCCATCTTTGGCGTGGTGGTGCTCCTGACCGCCGTGTTTGCCTTCCTCAACGGCTTCCGGGACGTCTCCCTGTCCACCGCCCTGCCCGTCCGCAACCGGGCGCTCACACCGAGTGTGGCCGTACTCCTGGCAGCCTTCTTCAACTTCGTGGGCGCCCTGCTCAGCGCCACCCTGGCCGTCGCGGTCAGCGAGACCTGGATCAGCCTGCCCCCGGGCACCGACGGACTGCACATCCTGGTGGCCGGCCTGCTGAGCGCGTGCGCCTGGGGGCTGCTGATGTGGTGGCGCGGCATCCCCGTCCCGTCCACCCACATGCTGGTGGGTGGCCTGGCCGGCGCTGGCCTGGCCAGCCTGGCCGTTGGCGGGTCCGGCGTCGGCGGGGTGGACCAGTCTTTGCTGCTCCAGGTGGTCCTGCCGCTGCTGCTGTCACCGCTCGTGGCCTACAGCGGGGCGTTCCTGCTGGTGTACCCGGCCACCTGGGCCGCCCGCCACACGCAGCCGAGCGTGGTGAACCAGCGGTTCCGCCGCAGCCAGTCCATCGCCGCCGGGGCCGTCGCCTTCGGCCACGGCCTGCAGGACGGCCAGCGGGTCAGTGCCGTGCTGCTGCTGGCGCTGCTGGCCGCCGGCTATTCCGACGGCGGGAGCATCCCTTTGTGGGTGGCGCTCCTGTCCGCGGTCATGATCACCGCCGGAACACTGTTCGGCGGCTGGCGCATCTCGCGCACCATCGGGTACCGGATCACCCGGATCGACCCCCTGCGCGGCTCGGTGGCGCAGATGTACAGCGCCCTGATGCTTTTCGTCGGGGCACTGGCCCTGCACTGGCCCCTGTCAACCACCCACACCGTAACCTCGGCCGTACTCGGCGCGGGGGAAAACCAGCACTTTTCCGTGACCAACCGCCGGCTGGTCATCCGGATCGTGGGGCTGTGGGTGCTCACACCGGTTGTCACGGCGGCCCTGGCATTCGTCCTGGCCCTGGCCCTCTCCCCCTTGGGATAGGGGCCCCCTTCCCTTGTCCGGCCGGTCAGCGTTGACGTAGATTCGGAAGACGTCCCCCAGTGCTGGGTAGCCGGGGACCGGTCCGGCGCTGAGTGCAGGTGCCGGCCGCGCCGCTGCAGCATACCGGCGGCAAGGATGCACGTCCCGGAAAAGAGCAGGCAAGCATGTCTTCCTCCCATCCCCGGCGTCCCCTGCCCCAGCCACGCCAGCTCCGCTGCGAGGAGTGCGGCACGGAGCACCAGCTGACCATCCATGCCATCAGCGCCCTGGGCGCCGGCGGAGACCTGGTGAGCGTTTCCTATACCTGCCGGGACTGTGACAGGTTCCAGGAGCACACGGCCTACGCCTCCGACGTCGTCGCCGCGCTGCACCAGGTGCGGTTCATGGCCCAGGTGATCATGTTCGGCGACGACTATGTCCACTGCGGCTACCCCATGGAGGAAGCCGAATTCGAGATCGAGCGGCTCTGCTACCGGAGCAGCCGGTCAGGCAGCGGGCTCAGCGCCGTATGCCTGCCAACCCGGGTGCTGCGCTGCCGCTGCGGCTTCCAGCTTGAGGTGCCGGAATAGCGGTGCCCGGACGGCGCCGCCTGGTCAGAAGACCGGACCGCCAGGGTGGTTGTCTTCCAGCGCCGCGGCCAGTTCCTCCGGCGCCAGGTTGGCCGCGCGGCACAGGACATCCTGGGCCACGCCCGCGGCGGCAGCCTGCCGTACCGCCTGGACCAGCTGGCCGTGGGCGGAGTCGAGTTCCCACTGGACGCTCTCCACGTAGGAACTGGTGCGCCACACGGCCGAGAGCAGGTCATCGCCGGAGCCGTCCGGTTCCGCGTACAGGGCCGGGGCGGGCGGATCCAGCGGCACCTGCGTCCCTGCGCCGGCGAGGCTGGAATACCCTTGGAGAAGCGGGTCCGCCAGCGGCAGCATGTCACGGCTTCCGTGTCCGGAAAGGTCAAGCTGGGGGACTCGGGGACCGCTGGCAATGTCCGTCACTGCGTAGCTCCTATGCTGGCTTATTACTAGTCCGGTAAGTATCTAGTTCAGCGTACTAAATAGATCCGGATCCCGCCAGTGCTCCTGCAGCGGCGCCTGTAGCGCCGGCATGCCTGCCCGGTCCGGCGCCCTGCAGGGTTTACCCGAAGCGGCCGGAGACGTAGTCCTCCGTGGCCTTCTCCACCGGATTGCTGAAGATCGTGTGGGTGTCACCGAACTCGATCAGCTTGCCCGGCTTGCCCGTCCCGGCGATGTTGAAGAACGCGGTCTTGTCCGAGACGCGGGCTGCCTGCTGCATGTTGTGGGTCACGATGACCACGGTGTACTGGTCCTTGAGTTCGTTGATGAGGTCCTCAATGGCCAGCGTGGAAATGGGGTCCAGGGCGGAGCAGGGCTCGTCCATCAGGATCACCTGCGGCTCCACGGCGATGGCCCGGGCAATGCAAAGCCGCTGCTGCTGTCCGCCGGACAGGCCGGAACCGGGCTTGTCCAGACGGTCCTTGACCTCGTTCCACAGGTTGGCGCCCTTGAGCGACCGCTCCACCAGCACGTCTGCTTCGCCCTTGGAGATCTTCTTGTTGTTCAGCTTCACGCCGGCCAACACGTTGTCCCGGATGGACATCGTGGGGAACGGGTTGGGCCGCTGGAAAACCATGCCGATCTGGGAACGGACCGTTACCGGGTCCACTCCGGGGCCGTACAGGTTGTCGCCGTCAAGCAGGACCTCGCCCTCCACTCGGGCGCCCGGGATCACCTCGTGCATGCGGTTCAGCGTCCGCAGGAAGGTGGACTTGCCGCAGCCGGAGGGGCCGATGAACGCGGTGACGGACTTGGCGTCGATGTTGATGGAGACGTCCTCAACGGCGAGGAAGTCGCCGTAGTACACGTTCAGGTCCTTGACGTCGATGCGCTTAGACATGGTGTTCCTTCACTAAGTGGGGATGAATTGAAGTCTGGCATCCGGCCGGCCGGGCCGGAAGGGCGGTGTTCCGCGCCGGTCAGCGGCCGGTCTTCGGAGCGAAGATCCTGGCAATCAGGCGTGCCGCGAGGTTGAGGATCATGACCAGGATGATCAGCACCAGGGCTGCGCCCCAGGCCCGTTCCGCTGACGGCCCGGGGTTGGCCGGCGAGGTGGGGTTGAGGATCTGGGTGTAGATGAACGTGGGCAGCGATGCCATCCAGCCGCTGAAGACGTTCGAGTTGATGCTGGTGGCAAATCCGGCGGTGACAAGGATGGGGGCCGTTTCGCCGATGACGCGGGCGATCGCCAGTGTGACGCCGGACGCGATGCCGGAGATTGCCGTCGGAATGACCACCTTGATGATGGTGCGCCACTTCCGGACGCCAAGGGCGTAGGCCGCCTCCCGCAGTTCGTTGGGGACGATCTTCAGCATTTCCTCGCTGGAGCGGACCACCACGGGAATCATCAGCACGGAAAGCGCGACGGCGGCCACGGCGCCGGTCTTGGTGCCCGGACCCACCACGGCGAAGAAGAACGCCGCGGCGAACAGGCCGGCCACGATGGACGGGATGCCGGTCATCACGTCCACGAAGAAGGTGATGGCGCGGGCCAGCCGGCCGTCGTTGCCGTATTCCACCAGGTAGATGGCGGTGAGCAGGCCCACCGGTACCGAGATGACGGTGGCCAGCAGGGTGATCTGCACGGTGCCCAGCAGCGCGTGGTAGACACCGCCCAGCACGGGGCCGCCTTCCTCCACGGCACGGTTGTCGTAGACGCCGGTGACGCCGTTCATGGAGTTGCCCAGGAACCCGGGGTTCAGCAGGCCGGGGATGCCGTTGACCAGCACGGTCCAGATGACCGAGATCAGCGGCAGCAGCGCAATGAGGAACGAGCCCACCACCAGGCAGGTGGCCAGGCGGTCCTTGGCCTTGCGGGAACCTTCAGCGGCCGCGCTCCAGCTGACCAGTCCGACGGCGAACAGCAGCGCCGAGACGATGCCCCACCCGAAGGCGTTGAAGCCGATCAGGGCCATGACGGCGGCGCCGACAATCAGCGCGGCACCGAGGACGGCGTACGGGGCGTACTTGGGCAGCTGGCCCTTGGTCAGCTGCGAGCGCTTGCTGCGCACCGGGGTAAGCGTGGAGGTCATTTAGTTGGCTCCCGAGAATTCTTTGTGCCGGGTGATGATCCAGCGCGCGAGCATGTTGACGGCCAGGGTGATGACGAAGAGGACCAGGCCTGCTGCGATGAGCGTGCTGACCTTCAGGCCGCTGGCCTCGGGGAAGTTCAGGGCGATCTCCGCGGCGATGGTCTGGTTGCCGGACTGGATCAGGCTCGCGGTCAACGCTCCGGAGGACAGCACCAGGGCCACGGCCATGGTCTCCCCGAGGGCACGGCCGAGACCGAGCATGACGGCGCTGATGATGCCGGGCCGTGCGAAGGGCAGGACGGACATCTTGATCATTTCCCAGCGGGTGGCGCCGAGGGCCAGGGCTGCTTCCTCATGCAGTTTGGGGGTCTGCAGGAAGATCTCGCGGGACAGCGAGGTGATGATGGGCAGCACCATGACGGACAGGACGATGCCCGCGGTCAGGATGGTCTTGCCGGTGGCGGAGGCCGGGCCCTGGAAGATGGGCAGCCAGCCCATGTTGTCCGCCAGCCAGTTGTAGGCGGGGGAGATTTCGCGGGCCAGGAACGTGGCACCCCAGGCACCGTAGACCACGGAGGGAATGGCGGCGAGCAGGTCCACCACGTAGCCCAGGCCGGCGGCCAGTCCGCGCGGGGCGAAGTGCGAGATGAAAAGGGCAACCCCGATGGCGATCGGGGTTGCGATCACCAGGGCGATGACGGCGGCGATGAGGGTGCCGATCACGATGGGCCAGATGTAGGCGAAGAAGCCTGCTCCGCCTTGGATTTCCGCGGCAGGCGCGGTCAGGGCGGGAATTGCCTGGACCACCAGGAAGAGTGCGACGCCGAACAGGACGGCGAGGATGAGGCAGCCGGCGGCAAGCGCGGCGCCCGAGAAGACTTTGTCCCCGGCGCGGCCCGCGCCCTGGGTGCTGGTCAGGGAGGTGGCGGTCATTCGACGGCCCTTCGATCGGTTTCGTGCACGAAAAAGTTGCTGCGTCCAAACCGAAGTTCCCCGCCTGCCTCTCGGCAGGCGGGGAACCCGGTGGCGGTGCGTGGTTAGGACTTGACCTTGATGGACTCGATGGCCTTCTGGGCCTTCTCCGCCAGGGAGGAGGACAGCGGGGCGGACTTCGCGGAGTCGGCGGCGGCCTGCTGGCCGGCGTCGGACACTACGTAGTTCTCGAAGGCCTTGACCAGGTCAACGGTTTCCTGCTTGTCGTAGGTGCTGCACACCACGTGGTAGGACACCAGGACCACCGGGTAGGCGCCGGATGCGGTGGTCTTGCGGTCCAGCTTGATGGAGACGTCGTTGGCGGAACGTCCGTCCACCGGCTTGCCGGCTTCGACGGCCTTGGCGGCGGCGTCGGCGGAGATCTTCACGAACTCCTCGCCCACCTTGATGGAGGCGGTGCCCAGCTTGCCGCCCACGGCGGAGTCGTCGGCGTAGGTGACCGCACCGGGGGTGTCGGTGACGGTCTTGACGACGCCGGAGGTGCCCTTGGCGTTCTCGCCCTGCAGGCTGGAGGGCCAGACGCCGGAGGCTTTGTCCGTCCAGACCTCGGGGGCGGCGGAGGCCAGGTAGTCGGTGAAGTTGGTGGTGGTGCCGGAGTCATCGGAGCGGTTGACCGGGGTGACCTTCAGGTCCGGCAGGGTGACTCCCTCGTTCAGGGCGGCGATGGCGGGATCGTTCCAGTTGGTGATCTGGCCGCGGAAGATCTTGGCCACCGTGGCGGCATCCAGCTTCAGCTCGGTGACGTTGGGGATGTTGAAGGCCACCGCGATGGGCGAGATGTAGACGGGGATGTTGATGGCGCCGTCGGGGCCGCAGACGGCCTTGGAGCTCTCGATCTCTTCGTCCTTGAGGTACGCGTCGGAGCCGGCGAACTGGGCCGAACCGTCAATGATGGCCTTGCGGCCGGCGCCGGAGCCGTCCGGCGAGTACTGCACGGTGGCACCCTGGTTGGCGGAGGCGAAGCCTGCCTTCCAGGCGTCCATGGCCGCGCCGGTGGAGGATGCGCCGATGCCGGTCAGCGTGCCGGTCACCTTGGGGCCGGAGGAAGTCTGGTTGCCGGCGGGCGTGGTGCCAGTGGCGTTGTCTGAACCGCAGGCGGTCAGCGCGAGTGCGCCTGCTGCGATAACAGCGATAGCCGCGTGGCGGCCAAAGCGGAGTGCCTTCACTAGATGTACCCCTTCCAGGGTGATTCAGTGCGGGCAGGGACGGAGAACCCTGCTGCGCGATGCGTACGTTCTGTACCTTCAAGAAAGTTATGGGCCGCAGGTAACGGGATGGGCTGCGCAAAGTGAACGGGACCTTAACGACCGCGGGATTTTGGTTAACAAATGCCGGGTCACCATTGCGCAGATCACATTCGCCGCCGTAGTGCAGTGTCCGCGCCGGGCCGCGTCCGGGCCGCAATAGACTTGGGGCCATGGCCCCCGCAGCAGGACTGACAGCAAGCAGGCACTTCCTGCGCGGCCGCATGCGCACGGGACTGATCAGGAGCCGCAATTCGCTGGTGCCGGCCATCCAGATGACGGTTTGCGCGGTGGGCGCCTACGCCTTCGCCGAGTATGTGCTGGGCCACTCCGGGCCCTTGTTCGCGGCTACGTCGTCGCTGATCGCCCTGGGCTTTTCGCGTGAGCCGCGGCTGCGGCGCGTGCTGGAGGTGGGCCTGGGCTGCACCATCGGCATCGCCGTGGGTGACCTGCTCCTGCACTGGCTGGGCAGCGGAATCTGGCAGGCCGCCGTCGTGCTCCTGTTCTCCATCCTGCTGGCCCGCTTCCTGGACAGCGGCAACATCTTCACCACCCAGCTGGCGCTGCAGTCGCTGCTGGTGGTGCTGCTGCCGGCGCCGTCCGGGGGCCCGTTCACCCGCAGCATCGACGCCGTGGTGGGCGGCCTGTGCGCGCTGCTGGTCACCATCCTCATGCCCAAGGACCCCCGCCGGGAGCCGCGCCGGGACGTCCAGAAACTGCTGCACGAGCTGGCGGAAGTCCTGCGCGAGTGCTCGGACGCCCTGGTGGACAGCGACTCCACCAGGGCCTGGCACGCCCTGGTGCGTGGCCGAAACTGCCAGCCCCTGGTGGACGGGATGCGGCACTCGCTGCGCGCCTCCAACGAAGTGGCCCGGCTGGCGCCCGCTTACCGGCGCCACCGGGACGAGCTGGACCGGCTGAAGGAGTCGCTGGACTTCATTGACCTGGCGCTGCGCAACAGCCGCGTGTTTGCCCGGCGGCTCACCAGCGCCATCAACCATGCCGCGCTCTCGGACGAGGCGACGGAGAACATTACCGAGGTGCTGCGGGAGACCGCTGCCGCGATTGACGAGCTCTCGCTTGGACTGGCGGAAACGCACGACGGCGTCCGGCGCGCCCACCTGCGCACGGCCCGCAACGACCTCAGTGAAATCGCCTTGCGGCTGCACCCGAAGCTGTTGGGGGTCCAGCGCCTTGAGGGGGAAACCGTGGTGATGCTGTTCCGCCCCCTGATGGTGGACCTGCTCGAGGCCACGGGCATGGATGCCCGGGAGGCCAGGGACATCCTTCCGGCGCTGTAACAGCCGGTCTTTGCCCCGAAGGCTCCGATGTCGGTGCCCGCCGCTAGGGTTGAACGCATGGCATCAAAGACTTCCCGGGCCTCCAAGGCGCCCGCGTACAAATGCGCCGAGTGCGGCTGGACCACCGTCAAGTGGGTGGGCCGCTGCGGCGAATGCCAGTCGTGGGGCACGGTTGAGGAAACGGGCACCGCGGTGGCCAGGACCACCGCGGCCACTACCGTTGTGGAGCCTGCCCGGCCCATCGCCGAGGTGGACGCCACCACTGCGGCGTTCATGCCCACCGGCGTGGCCGAGCTGGACAGGGTGCTGGGCGGCGGCCTGGTTCCCGGCGCGGTGATCCTGCTGGCCGGGGAACCGGGCGTGGGCAAGTCCACGCTGCTGCTGGACGTGGCCGCGAAGTTCGCGCGGACGGCGCAGGACGTCCTGTACGTGACGGGCGAGGAATCGGCTGCTCAGGTGAAGCTGCGCGCCGAACGGATCGACGCCGTCGCCGAATCCCTCTACCTCTCCGCGGAGACGGACCTCGGGCAGGCCTTGGGGCAGGTTGAGAAGATCGAACCGCGCCTGCTCATCCTGGACTCGGTCCAGACGCTCAGCAGCGCTGACGTGGACGGCAGCGCCGGCGGCGTGTCCCAGGTCCGGGAGGTGGCGGCATCCATCATCGCCGCGGCCAAGCGCCGGAACATGACCACGCTCCTGGTGGGCCACGTGACCAAGGACGGATCCATCGCCGGGCCACGGCTGCTGGAGCACCTGGTGGACGTGGTGTGCCAGTTCGAGGGTGAGCGGCACTCCCGCCTGCGGCTGCTCCGCGCCGTGAAGAACCGGTACGGCCCCACGGATGACGTCGGCTGCTTCGACCTGAACGAGAACGGCATCGAAGGGCTGGCAGATCCCAGCGGGCTGTTCGTCAGCCGCACCAAGGACCCGGTGTCCGGAACCTGCATCACGGTGACCATGGAGGGCCGCCGCCCGCTGCTGGCGGAGGTGCAGTCCCTGCTGGCCGAAAGCCCCAACTCGCAGCCGCGCCGCGCCACCAGCGGCCTGGACAGCTCCCGGGTGTCCATGCTTTTGGCCGTGCTGCAGCAGCGCGCGGGGACCCAGCTGCACAAGGACGACTCCTACGTGGCCACCGTGGGCGGCGTGAAGCTCAGCGAACCGGCCACGGACCTGGCAGTGGCCCTGGCCGTCGCCTCAGCCAAGGCACGCAAACCGCTGCCCGTCCGGCTGATCGCCTTCGGCGAGGTGGGACTGGCCGGGGAGGTCCGCCCGGTCCCGGGCATCAACCAGCGCATCCAGGAGGCCCACCGGCTGGGATTCACGCATGCCGTGGTCCCTGCCAGCCACACCGGCCCCGGACCGGTCCCCGCCGGGTTCTCAGTCCGGGAGGTGGAGCACCTGACGGAAGCCCTCAGCCTCCTGATCGGCTAGCGGCCGGCGGATCAGGGATGCTGCGGAAGCTGGTTGGGATCGTCCCGGTGGGCGCTGAACAGCCACCCGGCGACGTCGCTGCGCAGGACCATCAGAGGCCCGCCGGTGGCGCTGACGTTTCCGGTGGGCACGTAGTAGCCGCGGCCGGAACCGGGGCCACCGGCCGCACGGTCCAAGGCGTCCTGGAGGTGGCGGGGCACATGGCCCTGCGGCCCGAGGCTGTGCAGCTCATCAAGTTCTTCCGGCGTCAGCCGTCCCAAAACCTCAGCGATGTTGGCCATGATGGGTCCCTTCGAGCGAAGTGCCTGAAGGAATAACCTAAAGCAGTACCGTGAACTGCGGGTTAACCCGTGGAAACAGTTTCCAAAGCGTTGCCTGCAGTGGAGGGGAAAATGCCGGTTCTAAGCGCGGGGCTCCTGCTGTACCGGGTGGGCGGCGACTCCGTCGGCACACCTGCGGACAGACAGCTGCAGGTGTGGATCGCCCACATGGGCGGCCCGTTCTGGGCGCGCAAGGACGCCCACGCCTGGTCCATACCCAAGGGAGAGTACACCGACCAGGAGGACCCGCTGGCGGCGGCCCTCCGGGAGTTCGGGGAGGAAATGGGCAGCCCGGCCCCTGCCGCGGAGTACGTGTTGCTGGGAGAGTTCCGGCAGCCCAGCGGCAAGCGCATCACGGTCTACACCGCGGAGCAGGATTTCCGGCCCGGCCACATCACCAGCAACACCTTCCCGATGGAGTGGCCCAGGGGCTCGGGCCGGATCCAGCACTATCCGGAGATCGACGATGCCCGCTGGTTCCCGCTGACGGAGGCCCGGGAGAAGCTGGTGAAGGGCCAGCTGCCGGTCTTGGATGCGCTGCTGGACCTGGTCAGCACGGACACGTAGGAGCCGGAACCGCTGCCCCGTTCCCGGCTGCAGCCAGGGCCCTCCACGTCATCCGGCGGCCGGGCCGCAGCCCGGCGCGCGCTCCCCTACCGGCGCACCCCCGGCGTCCTGGACTTTCACCACGGAGACGCCGTCGCCGCAGCAGACCATGGTCCGTCCGCCGCCGTCGTGGCGGATCAGCCAGAACACGCTGCGGTCCGGGGCAATCATGTCGATGGTTCCTGCCATGACGCTGCCGCCGGAGGTGCTGACCTCCACGGTGTCCTCCTTGCCCAACTTCGACCAGTCGGGGATGGCCGCAGGGCCCTGGGGGTGGCTGCGCCGGACCGCCGGCTGCGCGCCGCGCCGGGTCGAATGCCGCTGGTACATGGCAGGCCTCCCGTTACTGGAAGTGCCCGTTGGCGGCCTTGACCGCCAGCACCGGCCGGTCCGCCTGCATGAGGATCTGCTGCGCGTGGCTGCCCAGGATGAACTTGCCTACCTGGGTGCGGTGCCGCAGTCCGATGACGATGAGTGAGGCGTCAACCTCCCTGGCCACGTCCAGGAACTCGTCCGCCAGGTCGTGCTGGTAGGGCGGCTGGATGACGGTGGCCTTCACCCCGGCTGCGGTGGCCCGCGCCTCTGCCTGGGCCAGCACGTCGTCGGGGGCAACGGACTTGTCCACCAGGGCTCCCTGGCGGGCGGAGTTGACGATGAACAGCTCCTGGTTCCGCAGCTGCGCTTCGGCGATCCCGGCGGCGAGGGCAGCCTCACCGGCGGGTGTGGGGACGAACCCGACAATGATGCTCATACCTTCTCCTTGATGTTGTTGGTGATGTCCGTGGCGGAGGCGCCGGCCGCCGTCGTGCCTTTGCGCTTGGCTATTGCGCTGCGGATGCCCGGCAGCACTGCCACCAGGACGAAGACCGCCAGCAGGGTGGCCGAGATGGGCCGGGTGAAGAAGCCTGTGGGGTCGCCGTCGAACACCAGCAGTGAGCGGCGCAGGGAGCTTTCCAGCAGTTCGCCCAGGACGAAGGCCAGGACCAGGGGGCCGGGTTCGAAGCCGAACTTCTTCATCAGGTAGCCCACCACGCCGAACACCACCACGAGGGTCACGTCGAACATGCTGTTGTTGATGGTGTAGGCACCCAGCAGGGTGATCAGGGCGGTGATCGGGGCGAGGATGGCGGCGCGGACCCGGAGGATCCGCACGAAGATCCCCACCAGGGGCAGGCTCATGATCAGCAGCAGGATGTTGCCGATATACATGGAGTTCACCACGCCCCAGAACAGCTCCGGCTCCTGGTCCACCAGCTGCGGGCCCGGGGTGACGCCCTGGATCAGCAGCGCACCGAACATCAGGGCCATGGTGGCGTTGGCGGGGATGCCGAGGGTCAGGAGCGGAATGAACGACGACGTCGCGGCCGCGTTGTTCGCCGTCTCGGGGCCGGCAACGCCTTCCGGTGCGCCCTTGCCGAACCGTTCGGGGTTCTTGGCGCGCTTCTTTTCCATGGCGTACGAGGCCATGGAGGCGATGGTGGCGCCGCCGCCGGGGAGGATGCCGAGGAAGAAGCCCAGGACGGAGCCGCGGCCGATGGCTCCGGAGGCGTGCTTCAGGTCGCCGCGCGAGGGCCAGACGTTGGAGACCTTCGACGGCGCCTTGGCGGCGCGGTGCCGCTCCTCGAGGTTGTAAAGGATCTCGCCCAGGCCGAAGATGCCCATGGCGATCGGTACGAAGTCGATGCCGTCGGCGAGCTGGAGGCTGCCGAACGTGAACCGGCTTTCGCCGGTGAAGATGTCGCGGCCGACTGTGGCCAGCAGGAGCCCCACCGAGGCGGCAATCAGTGCCTTGACCTTGGACCCGCCGCTGATGGTGGCCACGAGGAGGATGCCCAGCATGGCCAGGGCGGAGTATTCGGGCGGACCGAAGTCCAGGGCGAACCCTGCCACGAGGGGTGCGAGGAACGTCAGCCCGATGATGGCTGCGGTACCGCCGATGAAGGATCCGATGGCGGCCAGGCCCAGCGCGGTGCCGGCCTTCCCCTGCCGCGCCATCTGGTAGCCGTCGAACACGGTGACCACGGATGACGCCTCGCCGGGCAGCCTGAGCAGCACGGACGTTATGGTGCCGCCGTATTGGGCGCCGTAGAAGATGCCGGCGAGCATGATGATGGCGGTGACCGGTTCAACACCGTAGGTCAAAGGCAGCAGGATGGCGATCGTGGCGGCCGGGCCGAGGCCTGGCAGCACGCCGATCAGCATGCCGATGACGACGCCGACCAGGCAGTAGAGCAGGTTGGTGGGTTCCAGGACGACCGAGAACCCGTTGAGCACAGGATTGAGGAAATCCACGGTGGTCTCCTAGAAGAGGTGGGGAATCGAGGTGGCGAGCGCCAGGATGAAGATGGCGTAGAACGCGACCACCACCAGGACGCTGACCAGGAGCGTGGACCGCCAGGTTTCCCCGCCGAGGAACTTCATCCAGATGATGCACAGGACCAGGGCGGGAATCTCGAAGCCGATCACCGGCATGAGGGCCACCATCGCCGCGAGGGTGGCCAGGCCGGTCAGCGCGGCAACGGACATGCGCGTGAACTTTTCCGCGTCACGGTTGCGCCGGCCAAGGGTCAGCTGGCAAACGGCCAGGACCACCATGACGCAGCTGGCCATGAACGGCCAGAGCCCGGGCTGCGGTGCCGAGAGGGTGCCCAGGCCCATGGCAACGGACAGGATGAGGGCCCCGACGCCCAGCCCGAGGACCACCAGGGAGGAGGCGGCGTTGGCCAGGGGGCCGGCGGCAGGCGGTTTCTCTTCCTCCCACTGTGCCGCGAGCTGTTCCGGCGTCAGTGCTTCGGGGACGTCGTGGCTGGTGTCCCCACCGGACGGGGCGGCGGTGCTGCCGTCCCGTCCGGCGGTTACTGCTGGAGTTGTCTCCATGGTTCTTACTTGTTCCCGCCGAGGCTGATGTCGTACTTCCCCACCAGCTCCTTGTACTTCTCTGCGTAGCCCTTCCACTCGGTGACGACTTCCTCTCCGGTGAGCTCCTTGGGCGTCAGCAGGTTCTTCTTGTTGAACTCCTGGTAGGCGTCGGTCTTGAACGTGTCCTGGAAGGAAGCAAGCAGTTTGTCCTTGACCTCCTGCGGCGTGCCCTTGGGCGCCGCAACCGCACGGTACTGGGCGACGGGGACGTCGTAACCGGCTTCCTTGGCGGACGGAACATCCGGCAGGAAGCTGTTGCGCTCCTCGGAGAACACGAGCAGCGGGGACACCTTGCCGGCCTCGATCTGCGCCATGGCCTCGCCGAGCTGGATGGTGGCCAGTTCCACCTGGTTGCCCAGGACCGCGGTGAGTGCAGGCTTGCCGCTGTCGAACGGAACGTCCGTGCCCTTCACGTTGGCCTGCTTGAACAGGACAGTCTGGGCCAACTGGCTGCCGGTGCCCACACCGGTGGTGCCGAAGGTGACGTTGCGGCCGGCGTCCGTGACGTCCTTGAAGCTCTTGAAGCCGGACTGCTGGCTGGCCACGAGCACGTAGTCGTCCTGCGACAGCCCCGCGATGATGTCCAGGTCGTCGATGTTGACGGCCTCGTCGGCACTGACGGCCAGCGGCGTGATGGTGATCAGCGATGCCGTCAGCAGCACGAGTTCCTGCCCGTCGGCGGGCTTGCCGGACACCTCCTTGGTGGCGAGTGCGCCGTTGGCGCCGGGCTTGTTGACTACCGGCATGGGCGAGCCGAGGGTCTTGGCTGCCCCCTCGGCGAGGGCGCGGGCAATGAGGTCGGTGCTGCCACCGGCTGCCTGGCCAACCGTGAGGGTGACCGGGCCGCTGGGGTACTTGGACGAATTACCGGCCGCGGCGCCGCCGCCGACGTTGCCGCCGCATGCCGTCAGGGCCAACAGCGTGAAGGCCGATGCGGTGCCGAGGATGGCACGGCGGGTGGGGAAGTGCTTCATTGGAACTCCTCGTTAATCTCCGGGTGGGGCCCGGAACAATCTGTGAACCGGGTCACCCCGTTCGCTGTGTCGAGTGTAGGGGCGGCTATGATGCCTGTCTAAGCCCGAATCTGCATCATTTGATACCCGGAAGGCATCATGTTTACTTTCGACCAGCTGGCAGGCTTCATCGCCGTTGCGGAGGAACTCCACTTCGGACGTGCAGCGGAGCGGCTGAACATGACGCAGCCGCCGCTGAGCCGGCAGATCCAGAAACTCGAGAAGATCATCGGTGCCGAGCTGCTGGAGCGGGACAACAGGAAAGTCACCCTGACCTCGGCCGGCGAGGCGTTCCTGGACGAGGCACGCCGCCTGATGGCACTCGCCGAGCGGGCTCCGGCCACTGCCCGGCGGATTGCCTCCGGCCGGGCGGGCGTCCTCCGGATCGGGTTCACCGCAGCCAGCGGTTTCAGCATCCTTGGCCCGCTGCTGGGCGAACTTGCGGGCATCATCCCGGACGTGGACATCGACCTTCAGGAATTGGTGACGGGCGAGCAGCTCAACGGGCTGCTTACCGGCGAACTGGACCTGGGCCTGGCCCGGCCGCCGTTCGACCGGGAGACCTTCGACTCGCACCTGCTCTACCGGGAGTCCATGGTGGTTGCGGTCCCCGCCGGGCACCCGCTGACACTGCTGGGCAGGGACATCACGGCTGAGGACTTCAAGGACGAGCCCCTAATCATGCACTCTCCCACCCAGGCCCGGTACTTCTATGACCTGGTGGTGCGGATGCTGCCCATCCGGCACGCCAACGTGGTCCACACCGTGAGCCAGATCCTCACCATGGTCTCGCTCGTGGCCGCCCGGCGCGGACTGGCCTTCGTCCCGCACTCCGCCACCATGCTGGGCATCCGGGACGTCGAGTTCCTCCCGCTGGAAGCGGGCCGCGGGGAAGAAGTGGAGCTGCATGCACTGTGGAACCGGAGGATCACCAACCCGGCCCTGGCCCGCCTGCTGCGTGACCTGGAGTTCGCGATGGAGTAGCCGCGGCCGCCCGCTGGATAATGCCCGGAAGGTATCAATACATATAAAAATGCACTTAGACAGGCATAGGCGGCGCTCCTACGCTGGGAGGGAATCATCAGCCTGCCGCCTTCGCGGCGCTCACACCCGGAGGACCACACCGTGGCAAAGTACACCCCCAACGAACTGGCGGACACCCTCAAGGAAGGCCTGCTGTCCTTCCCCGTCACGTCCTTCGACGCCAACCTCCAGTTCGATGAGGAGAACTACCGCAAGCATCTTTCGTGGCAGGCAAGCTTCCCGGTGGCGGGCCTTTTCGCCGCCGGTGGCACCGGCGAAGGTTTCTCCCTCACCCCGGCCGAGTCCGAGCGCGTGGTCCGCACCGCCGTCGACGAAGTGGGCAGCCGGGTCCCGGTGCTCGCCTCCGCCGGCGGATCCACCGCCCAGGCCATCGAAAACGCCAAGGCCGCTGAGGCTGCCGGGGCCGACGGCATCCTGCTCCTCCCGCCGTACCTGACCGAAGCGGACCAGGCCGGCCTGGTGGAGCACGTCAGCGCCGTCTGCCGCGCCACATCGCTGGGCGTCATCATCTACAACCGCGCCAACGCCATCTACAAGGACACCACGGTGGCAACCCTGGCGGACCGCCACGCCAACCTCATCGGCTTCAAGGACGGCGTGGGCGACCTGGAACACGACGCCCGAGTGTACGCAAAGCTCGGCGACCGGCTCTTCTACCTGGGCGGCCTGCCCACAGCAGAAACCTTCGCGCTGCCGCTGCTGCAGCTTGGGATGAGCACCTACTCCAGCGCCATGTACAACTTCGTGCCGCAGTTCGCCCTGGACTTCTACCAGGACGTGCGCAACCAGGACCGTGCCGCCGTCAACAAGAAGCTCAACGACTTTGTCATCCCGTACCTTGATATCCGCGACCGCGTGAAGGGCTACTCTGTGTCCATCGTCAAGGGCGGCCTCGACGCCATCGGCCGCTCCGCCGGACCGGTCCGCACACCGCTGCAAAACCTGGCACCGCAGGACCTCGCGGACCTCAAAGCCCTGATCGCCACCGTTTCCTAGCCGTCACCGAAGACACAGGAGAACCCATGACCCTGACCGGACACTCACTCATCGCGGGCCGGACGGTTGCCGGCAACGGCAAAACCACCACCGGATTCAACCCGGCCACCAACGAGGCCCTTGAGCCCGCCTACACGCTGGTCACCGAGGAGCAGCTCACGACGGCGACCCGCGCCGCCGCGGACGCGTTCGCCTCCTTCAGCACCCTGGATCCGGACACCCACGCCGCGTTCCTTGAGTCCATTGCGGACAACATTGAAGCCATCGGCGAGGAACTCATCACCCGCGCCGGACAGGAAACCGGCCTCCCCGCAGCCCGGCTGCAGGGCGAACGCGCCCGCACCACGGGCCAGCTGCGCCTCTTCGCCGCCGTCGTCCGCCAGGGCGACCACCGCGGCGTCCGCATCGACCCGGCCATCCCGGACCGGGCACCCCTGCCCCGCGCGGACATCCGCCAGCGCCAGGTCCCGCTCGGCCCGGTGGCCGTGTTCGGCGCCAGCAACTTCCCGCTCGCCTTCTCCACCGCCGGCGGCGACACCGCCTCCGCCCTCGCCGCGGGCTGCCCCGTGGTGTTCAAAGCCCACAACGCCCACCCCGGCACCAGCGAACTCGTGGGCCACGCCGTCACCAAAGCCGTCAAGGACCACGGCCTGCACCCCGGCGTGTTCTCCCTGATCTATGGCCCCGGTTCCAGCATCGGCCAGGCCCTCGTGGCGGACCCCGCCATCAAGGCCGTCGGGTTCACCGGCTCCCAGTCGGCCGGAATCGCCCTGATGCGCACTGCCGCCAACCGCCCGGAGCCCATCCCCGTCTACGCCGAAATGTCTTCGCTGAATCCGGTCTTCGTCTTTGACGGTGCCCTTTCCGGTGACGCCGCAAGCATTGACGCCCTCGCGGCCGCCTACGTCACCGCCGTCACCGGAAGCTCCGGCCAGCTGTGCACCTCCCCCGGCCTGCTGTTCGCCCCCGCAGGCGAGGCGGGGGACAAACTCGCCGCCGCCGTCGGACGCGCCGTTGCCGCCTGCGCCGGGCAGACCATGCTCACCGAAGGCATCGCCGGGTCCTGGAACACCGGAACCGAGGCCCTCAGCGGCGCCGCCGGCGTCGAACTGATCGGCCAGGGAACCCCCGGGCCCACCAAGAACGCCCCCGCGCCCGCCATCTTCGGCACCCAGGTCAGGGACTTCGTCTCCAACGAGGTGCTGCACCAGGAGATCTTCGGTGCGGCCTCCCTGGTGATCCGCTACACCGGCACCGAGGACCTCATCGAGGCGGCCTCGCGGATCGAAGGCCAGCTCACCGCGTCCCTGCACCTCACCGAACAGGACTACGCGACGGCGGCACCCCTGATCCCCGTCCTCGAACAGAAAGTGGGCCGCATCATCGTCAACGGCTGGCCCACCGGCGTCGAGGTCGGCCACGCCATGGTCCACGGCGGCCCCTTCCCGGCCACCTCCGACTCCCGCACTACCTCCGTCGGAACCCTCGCCATCCACCGCTTCCTCCGCCCGGTCGCCTACCAGAACCTCCCCCAGGAACTCCTCCCCGCGTCCCTGCAGGACGAAAACCCCTGGCACCTCAACCGCCGGATCGACGGCAACGTGCTGCCGGCCGAAGAAAAAGCAGGGGCCCGCGCATGAGCAACCAGCCCACCATCGCCGGCATCGAGGTAGTGCCGGTAGCCGGCCACGACAGCATGCTGATGAACCTGAGCGGCGCCCACGGCCCGTTCTTCACCCGCAACGTGGTGATCCTGACGGACTCCGACGGCCGCACCGGCCTCGGCGAGGTGCCCGGCGGCGAGAAGATCCGGACCACCATCGAGGAAGCCGGCGCCCTGATCAAGGGCAAGCCGGTGGCCCGGTACCGTTCCCTGCTGCGGGACGTCGCGGCCGAGTTCGCCGACCGCGACGCTGGCGGCCGCGGCCTGCAGACCTTCGACCTGCGCACCACAGTGCACGCCGTGACGGCTGTCGAATCCGCGCTGCTGGACCTGCACGGCCAGTTCCTGGGCGTCCCGGTGGCGGAGCTGCTCGGCGACGGGCAGCAGCGCACGTCGGTGCCCATGCTCGGCTACCTGTTCTTCGTGGGCGACCACAAACGGACCGACCTGCCCTACCTCGTGGAGGAATCGCCGTCGGACCGGTGGGAGGAACTGCGCCGCCAGGAGGCCATGACGCCGGAAGCCGTCGTCGCCCTGGCCGAAGCGGCACAGGAGCGTTACGGATTCAGCGACTTCAAGCTCAAGGGCGGCGTCCTGTCCGGCGACGAGGAAGTGGACGTGGTCACCGCCCTCGCCAGGCGCTTCCCGGACGCCCGGGTCACCCTTGACCCGAACGGCGGCTGGCTCCTGGACGACGCCATCCGGCTGGGCAAGCGGATGCAGGGCGTGGTGGCCTACGCCGAGGACCCCTGCGGTGCCGAGGGCCGCTTCTCCGGCCGCGAGGTGATGGCGGAGTTCCGCCGGGCCACGGGGCTGAAGACGGCCACCAACATGATCGCCACGGACTGGCGCGAAATGTCGCACGCCATCCGCAGCAACGCCGTGGACATCCCGCTGGCGGACCCGCACTTCTGGACCATGCACGGTTCAGTCAGGGTAGCCCAGCTGTGCAACGAGTTCGGCCTCACCTGGGGCTCGCACTCGAACAACCACTTCGACATCTCGCTGGCCATGTTCACGCACACCGGGGCCGCTGCCCCCGGCGAGATCACCGCCCTGGACACGCACTGGATCTGGCAGGACGGGCAGGGCCTGACCAAGAACCCGCTGCAGATCAAGGCCGGTGCCATCGAGGTCCCGGCAGCACCCGGCCTGGGCATCGAACTGGACCGCGAGGCGCTGGACAAGGCGCACCAGCTGTACCTGGAGCACGGCCTGGATGCCCGCGATGACAGCATCGGCATGCAGTACTACATAGACGGCTGGTCCTTCGACCCGAAGCGGCCCTGCCTGGTCAGGTAGCAGGCAACAGCACTGACCGGCGCTGCCAACACTTGGGGGGCCCCTTTTGTCCTGATAGCAGGCAACAAAAGGGGCCCTCCCCATGCCCATCCCCTAAAGTTATGGAGTCGGTGTGGCGGGCCGCACATTCCCACGCCCCGCCGCCGGCCGCTGATCTACCCCAAAGGAAACATTCAATGGTGTCTGTGGACAATGCTGTCGCGGACGTGGCCTCGGCTACGAAGAAGTTCTTCAAGCGCGTCCTGCCCATCATGCTGGTGATGCTGGTCTGCAACCAGCTCAACCGCTCCAACATCGGCTACGCGCAGGACCACCTGCAGGCCGACGTCGGCATCGGAGCGGCCGCTTACGGCTTCGGGGCGGGCCTGTTCTTCATCGCCTACGCCATCTTCGAGCTGCCCAGCAACGTGATGATGGAGAAGTACGGCGCCAAGGTGTGGCTGACCAGGATCATGATCAGCTGGGGAGCCGTGTCCTTCCTCATGGCTTTCGTGCAGAACGAAACCATGTTCTACGTCCTCCGCTTCCTCCTGGGCGCGGCCGAGGCCGGGTTCTTCCCCGCCGTCATCTTCTACTTCGCCCGCTGGGTTCCGGCCGGCCAGCGCGGAAAGGCTACCGCCGTCTTCATCGCCGGATCGTCCGTGGCCGCAGCGATTTCCGGCCCGGTGGCAGGATCGCTCCTGAGCCTCCAAGGTGCCCTGGGCCTGCGCGGCTGGCAGTGGCTGTTCGGCTTCGAAGGTGCACTCTCCGTCGTCGTGGGCATGGCCGTGTTCTTCGTGCTGGACGCCAGGATCCAGGACGCCAAGTGGCTTTCTCCGGCCGAGAAGGACGCCCTGTCCGGCGCGATCGCCGACGAGGACGCGCAACACTCGAAGGCCGGCAACGGCAAGCTCAACCGCTGGAAGATGCTCCTGAACCCGCAGATCCTGCTGCTGTGCGGCATCTACTTCTCGGTGCAGCTGTCCATCTACGCCAACACGTTCTGGCTGCCCAGCATCATCAAGCAGATCCCCGGCACCACGGACCTGACCGTGGGCTTCCTGTCCTCGATCCCGTGGGTTTGTGCCGTGTTCGCCATGTACTTCGCCGCGAAGCTGCAGGACAAGGCCCGCTCCAAGAAGCCGCTGCTGGTGGCAGCCCTGCTGGTGGCCGCGGTGGGCACGTTCGCCGCCGCAGTGGCATCCCCGGTGATGGCGCTGGTGTTCCTGGCCGTCGCCGCGATGGGGTTCAAGAGCGCATCGCCGCTGTTCTGGACCATCCCGCAGTCCGGGCTGCATCCGCTGGTCCTGGCTCCGGCCATCGCCATCATCAACTCGCTGGGCAACCTGGGCGGCTTCGTGGCCCCGTTCGGCTTCGGCATCATCAAGGAGCAGACCGGAAGCGTCATCCCCGGCTTGTTCGCCCTGGCGGCGGCGTCCACCATCGCCGCCGGCCTGGTCTACTTCCTGAAGGAGCGGCGCAGCGGAGGGGACGCCGTCGTAAATTCCGCGAACCCTTCAGCAAAGGCAGCTGAGGCAGCCAGCCAACCGGTGGCCGCCCGCGCCTGACGCGCAGCCCTCCACACCCGGCCGCTGCGTTCAAATCGCTGGAACGGTGCGGGGACGCTGATCAGGTACAGCGTCCCCGCACCGTTCCGGCGTTTTCGGCGTTGTGGCTACGCGCCGGAGATCACCAGGGCAACGCTGTGCCCGCCGAAGCCGAAGGCGTTGACCAGCCCGGCGCGGGCGGAGGCGGGCAAGGCGTGGGCAGCTTCAGTGACCACGTTCAGGTCCACCTCAGGATCCAAGGCATCCACGTTCAACGTTCCGGGAAGCTGCCCGGTGCGCAGCGCTTCGAGGACCACGACGGCGGCGAGGGCACCGGCGCCGCCCAGCAGGTGGCCGGTGTGCCCCTTGGTGGAGGTCACTGGCACGTCCGGGCCGAAAACGGCGCTGATGGCCTGTCCCTCCAGCCGGTCGCCCACCGGGGTGGAGGTGGCGTGGGCGTGGACGAATCCGATGTCGCCGGCCTCCATGCCGGCCGCAGCCAGCGCTTTCTGCATGACGCGGCGCTGCATATCCGGATCGGCGGCCACGATGTCATGCGCATCCGAGGTCACCGCCCCGCCGGCAACTTCGCCGAGGACCGCGGCGCCCCGGGCACGGGCGTGCTCCTCGCTCTCCAGCACCACCACGCCGGCCCCTTCGGCCAGCACGAAGCCGTCGCGTCCGGCGTCGAACGGCCGGGAAGCTTCCCGCGGGTCGCCCGGGCGTGTTGACAGTGCGCGGATCTGCGAGAAACCGCTGATCACGAGGTCGTTAACGGAGGCGTCCACGCCGCCGGCAATCACGACGTCGGCAGCGCCGGACCGGATCATCCCGGCTGCCTGGACAATCGCCTCAGCCCCGGAAGCGCAGGCGCTGACCGGAGTCCGGGCCCCGCCGCGGGCACCGAGATCGATGGACACCCAGGCGGCGGGGCCGTTGGCCATCAGCCGGGTGAGGGTGTGCGGCGAGACCTTGCGGGGTCCGGACGCCGCCAGCACGCGGTCCTGTTCGATGGTGGATCTCAGTCCGCCGTACGCGGAGCCGATCACCACGGCGAAGCGTTCCGGGTCCACCTCCGGTGCACCGGCCTGGGCCCACGCCTCGCGCGCGGCAATCAGTGCGAGCTGGCCGCAGCGGTCCATCCGCTTCATTTCCCGGGTGCTGAGGTGCTCCGAGAGGTCCGCGGACACCTGGCCGGCGATCCTGACGGGCAGCTGCCCGGCCCAGTCCTCCTCCAGCGCGGTGATGCCGGATTCTCCGGCGAGCAACGCCTGCCACGTCTCCGCCATGGAGGCGCCAAGAGGGTTGATGGTACCGGCGCCGGTAACGAGGGCGCGCGGCCTGGCCGTGGTGGGTTCCGTCATGGTGCCCTTACTTTGCGGGGTTGTGCGTGCCGATGGGCACCAGGGTCAGGTCCGGGTGGTTCTTTTCGATCCGGCGCAGGGCCCAGACGTCGTTGAACAGGGCGAGGTATTCGCCGTCGGACCGCAGCAGCACCTCCGCGCCGATCACGTTGGCCAGGGCAGGCATGGCGTCCGCCGTCGTGATCCTGGCCAGCGAGTAGGGCAGGCGCTCCAGGCGCATGGGGGCGCTGAAGTCGTGCGCCATGCGGTCCTCCACCACTTCGAACTGCATGGGGCCGACGGCGGCGAGCACGGGCGCCTGGTCCCCGCGCAGGTCGGAGCGCAGCACCTGGATGACGCCCTCATGCTCGAGCTGTTCGATGCCGCGGCGGAACTGCTTGAACTTGCTGGGGTCCTTGGAGCGTGCCACCTGGAAGTGTTCCGGGGCGAACAGCGGGATGGCCGGGTATTCCACGGGTTCCTCGAGGAAGAGGCTGTCGCCGACGCGCAGCGAGGACGCGTTGACCAGGCCCACCACGTCGCCGGGGTATGCCTCGTCGATCACTTCCCGTTCACGGCCGAACACCTGCTGGGCGTACTTGGTGGCAAAGGACTTGCCGGTGCGGGTCTGGGTGACCACCATGCCGCGTTCAAAGACGCCGGAGCAGACACGGATGAAGGCCACATGGTCGCGGTGGGCTTTGTTCATGCCGGCCTGGACCTTGAACACGAATCCGGAGAACGGTGATTCAACGGGGCGGGGGCTGCCCTCGACGTCGGGGCGGGGCGCAGCGGGCGGGGCGAAGTCCACCAGTGCGTCGAGGAGTTCCTTGACGCCGAAGTTGAGTGCGGCCGAGCTGAAGAGGATGGGGGTGGCTTTGCCGGCGTGGAAGGCGTCGACGTCGAACTCGAGGTTGGATTCGATGACCAGTCCGGCCTCGTCCACGGCGTCGGACCAGTTGCTGCCCTGGCTCTCCGCGGCTTCTTCCGGGGTGAAGTACTCCGTGAGCGCGATCTGCGCACCGGCGTTATTGCGCTGGAACCGGGCGAAACGGTCATTGCGGAGGTCCCAGACGCCGCGGAAGTCGCCGGAAATGCCCACGGCCCAGGTCAGCGGCATCGGCTGCAGGCCGGTACGCTCGGTGATCTCGTCCATGAGGGCCAAAGCGTCCAGGCCCGGGCGGTCCCACTTGTTGATCACGGTGATGATGGGCAGGTTCCGCTGCTTGCAGACCTCGAACAGCTTCATGGTCTGGGTTTCCAGGCCCTTGGCGGCGTCCACCAGCATCACGGCGCAGTCGACGGCGGCAAGTACGCGGTAGGTGTCTTCGGAGAAGTCGGCGTGGCCGGGGGTGTCCAGCAGGTTGATGACGGTGTCCCGGTAGGAAAACTGCAGGGCCGCGGAGCTGATGGAGATGCCGCGGTCCTTCTCCATCTGCATCCAGTCAGAGACGGTTTCCTTGCGGTTGGCCTTTCCGCTGGAGGCGCCGGCGGTGCCGATCACCTTGGCGTGCAGGGCGAGGGCTTCCGTGAGCGTGGACTTGCCGGCGTCGGGGTGGGAGATGACGGCAAAGGTCCTGCGGCGGCCCGCTTCCTTGTGAATCGCATTGATCCGGGCGGGGGTCAGGACATCTTGGGACACGGTGCTACTTTCGCTGCGGGTGCGGCCGGAAACAGCCAAAAGACAATTTTATCGCAGGGCCGCAAACCGGCGCCGGTCCGCTTAACACCCGTGAAACCAGCAGTTCAAAGCCGCGAAACGGGCGGCCGCTAGCGTGGCGGCATGACGAACCCCGGCAGCCCTTTCCACGATCCTTTCACCACCGGCCTGGCGCCCGCCCGCATGCATGAGCACGGCTCCGGCCACGCGGACGCCGGCTCCGGCAAACGCGGTGTTCAGACGCCGGCCGAACTCAAGGCGCTCCGTGCCGCCTCACTGGCCAAGGTCAGCGAGGACCTGCAGCGGATGATGCGCGCCCGCGCCCGCTGACCCTGCCCGGGCCTCCCGCACCCCGGGCCGTCACCGCCTCGCGCGGCTTCCGGCACGGACAGGCCCGTTCCGCGGGATGATGGGTGGATGCGCAGCATAGAGCTGGTGTTCGACGACGCAACGGAGTCCGCCATCACTGCCGACTGGTCGCGGCTTGCAGCGGCGGGCCTTCCCAGCCTTGCCTCACATACTGCCCCCAGCAACCGGCCGCACATGACCCTGGCAGCCGGCGGCGGACTGCTGGTTCCCGACACCCTCGAGGTGTTCCGCGGCACCCTGCCCCTGGACGTCGCCTTTTCCGGGGTGCAGGTGTTTGCCGGCGGCCGGTACAAGTACGTCCTGGCCCGTTCCGTGGTGCTGTCCACCGCCCTTGCCCAGGTGCACCGGGACCTCCACGCCACCATCGGAGGTGCCGTGGCGTTGACGCTGCCGGGCGCCTGGACGCCGCACGTCACCCTCGCCCGGCGGGTCACGGGCGAACAGCTGGGACGCGCCCTGGACCTCCTGGACCTGCCCTTCGAAGGACGCATTGAAGGGGCCAGGCTCTGGGACAGCAGCACGAAGTCGGTCACCGCACTCTAGCCACGGCACCCGGCATGACGGGCCGCCGGCCCTTGGCGCCGTTGCCCGAAAAGTGCACCTTCCGCGCAGCACGCCCCGCCCGCGGTCCTGCCACTTCCCGGACACCCCCCATGGTGCACTTTGGGGCTTGCCCGTGCGGAATTGGGTGGGTGATGGCCCTATCATTGAGCTTGCGGGAAAATGAGTACTTTTGGTCCGGCCTTAGAGGCGCAGGTACCGGCATTCTTGCGGGGTGTTGTGCCCGCACCTTTGAAGGGAAAAACTTATGGCGCGGAGCCCCGAAGAATCACTCAGGGCGACTCTGGGCCGGGTGGCCCCCGGAACTCCCCTCCGCGACGGACTTGAACGGATCCTCCGCGGGCGCACCGGCGCACTGATCGTTCTGGGTTCGGACCGCACCGTTGATTCGATCTGTTCAGGCGGCTTCGATATCGGCATCGAATTCTCCCCCACCCGCCTGCGCGAGCTGGCCAAGATGGACGGCGCCATCATCTGCGACAAGGACGCCGGCAACATCCTGCGCGCCGCCGTGCAGCTGGTCCCGGATTCCAGCATCGAAACCCAGGAATCGGGCACCCGCCACCGCACCGCGGAACGGGTGGCCATCCAGACCGGTGTCCCGGTGATTTCCGTCAGCCAGTCCATGCAGATCATCGCTCTGTACGTGAACGGGCTCCGGCACGTGCTGGAAGGATCCGAGAAGGTCCTGGCCCGCGCCAACCAGGCGCTGGCCACGCTGGAACGGTACCGCGCCCGCCTGGACCAGGTCACCAGCTCCCTCTCCGCCCTGGAAATCGAGGCGATGGTCACCGTCCGGGACGTTGCCGTGACACTCCAGCGGCAGGAAATGGTCCGCCGCATCTCGGAGGAAATCTCGCAATACGTCCTGGAACTTGGCGAGGACGGCAGGCTCCTGTCCCTCCAGCTCGATGAGCTGACAGTCGGCCGGGGCCCCGGCAGTGATGTGATCATCCGCGATTACGCCGGCCCGGACGCCTCGCCGGAGGACATCGACAAGGCGGTCAACGCCCTGCTCAACCTTGGTCCCACGGAACTGATCGACCTCGGCAAGATTTCGGGCATCATCGGTTTCGCAGGCGGCGTGGACACGCTCGACGCCGTCGTCCAGCCCCGCGGCTACCGGCTGCTGTCCGGACTCAAGGCGGTGCCGAAGGCTGTGGCGGACCGCCTGGTGGACCACTTCGGCGGGCTGCAGTTCCTCATGGCCGCCACGATTGACGACCTCATGACAGTGGACGGCATCGGCGACCAGCGCGCCCGGACGGTCCGCGAAGGCCTCAGCCGGATGGCCGAAGCAAGCCTGCTGGACCGCTTCCTCTGACGCCGCCCGTTTGAGGGGCGGTTGCACCGGCAACCGGCGCAGCATTCGGGTCCAGTTGGAATGTCCTAGTTCAGCTGGAACACCGCTTTGGGGCTGGCCTTGGAGCCGAGCTTGGCGGTGAAGATGTAGTAGGCGCCGCCGGTTCCGGGCCTGGCCGCCACCGCCTGGCACCCCTCCACTGTTCGGTTCCGCTGCCAGGTGAAGTTGGCTGTTTCGCTGGCACCGGGCGCCAGGGTCTTTTCGAGGTCCTCGCTGGCGGCCTGGCAGTCCTTGGAGGAGAAAACCCTGTCCGCACCGCTGGTGACCAGGAATTCCATCTGCGAGGTTCCCAGGTTCACCTCGCAGGGCACGGTGTTGCCGTTGGTCACCTTCAGCGTGAGCCGCGGGTTCTCGCCATCGCCGTAGGCGGCTTTGTCCGTTGAGGCGGACACTGTCACCAGGTTCTGGTTGCAGCCCGGGGTGGCGGACGGTGTGGGCGTCGGCGTGGCGGAAGCAGTGCCCGACGCCGAAGCCTGGTCTTCAGCGGACGCGGACGGTGCCGCCGTGGTCGGGGCCGTTGAGGAGGCTTGCTCGGACGTTCCACCGAACATCCCGGAGACGGCAAATCCGGTCACTACCAGGGCGATGGCCATCAGCAATGCGCCACCGACGAACAGGCGCCGGCGCCGGTACACGGCAGCGCTCGGCTTCCGGGCACCGCCGGAGCCGGGTGCCGTTGCCGTGCCTCGTGCTGGTGGATTGCCTTGCCTGCCCATCTTCCTAGGCTAGGGAACGTCCCGGGTTCTGCCCTTCCACCACGCCGCCGGCACCCCATTGCTCTGGTCACATCCTGTTTTCCGGCACGGGAAAGGCATCCATTACAGTGTTGGCATCGATACTCAAGCCCCCTCAGCCGCCGCTCCTGCGGGAGTACCGCCACGCCCTGCCGGCCGGCCGCTCCTGGACGACCTGCACCGCCGCATCACCGGCTGGTTCGCTGAGACCGCCCGCGACCTGCCGTGGCGGGACCCGGACTGCTCCGCCTGGGGGGTGCTGGTCAGCGAGATCATGCTCCAGCAAACTCCCGTGGTGCGTGTCCTCCCGGTCTGGGAACAGTGGCTGGAGCGTTGGCCGGCTCCTGCGGACCTTGCCACTGAGCCCGCAGGTGAAGCCGTCCGCTCGTGGGGCCGGCTGGGATACCCGCGCCGCGCCCTCCGGCTGCATGCGGCGGCCACGGCCATCGTGCAGGACCACGGCGGCAGGGTCCCGGACACCTACGCGGAACTGCTGGCCCTCCCCGGGGTGGGCAGCTACACCGCCGCTGCGGTGGCCGCCTTCGCTTACGGCCGGCGGGAAACGGTGGTGGACACCAACATCCGGCGGGTGCATGCCCGGCTGGTCACCGGCACCGCCTTGCCCGCCCCCGCGCTGACGGCCGCGGAGATGCGGCTGGCCGCCTCGCTGCTGCCGGACGACGGCGCGGCCTCCGTCCGCTGGAACGCGGCGGTCATGGAGCTGGGCGCCATGGTCTGCACTGCCAGGTCTCCCAAATGCGCCGCCTGCCCGGTGAAGGACTCCTGCGCGTGGCTCGCCGCCGGTGAGCCGCCGCCGTCGTACATCCCCAAAGGCCAGGCGTGGCACGGCACCGACCGCCAGGTCCGCGGAGCCGTGATGGCCGTACTGCGCCAGGCGGACACACCGGTCCCGCCGGAGATGTTCCACCAGGCGCCAGCCGACCTTGGTTTCGCCCCGGAAGGCGTTGGGGTTCCGCTGGCGGCACTGCACCGGCTCAACTCGGCTCCCGAGCAGCTGGAGCGGGCGCTGGCCGGGCTGCTCAACGACGGCCTGGCCGAGATCCACGATGGCGGCTACCGGCTGCCCGCGTGACCGGCGGCCGGGGTGGCATACTTCTTGGTGACCGGAACCGGGGGAAGCCTTGAGAATCATCCTTTACATCGTGTGGGCGCTCTTCGTCGCGGCCGCTGTCTTTGCCATGATCCATGCGCTCCGCAGGACCCGGCGCCAGGAACAGCTGATGGCCAGCTGGCCCAAGGTGCAGGCGACCGTCACCGGCAGCGTTGCCGGGTGGACCAGCGGCGGAGGCGGTTCCAGCCGCAGCCGCCGGTTCTTCCCCACCTACCAGTTCACGGACCCGCGCGGGACCCTGTTCATGGGCAAGTCCGAGATCTCCACCGCCGCAGCACCCGCCCCGGGCTCTTTGATCGAGGTCGCCTACAACCCGGCCAACCCCAACGAGTCGCTCCAGGTCTCGCCTGCACCCCGGACCACCCTTGGCTGCCTGATCCCGTTTTTCGCGGTCTTCGCGCTGGCCCTGCTCTGGTTCATCAGTGCCTTTCCGTTGCCCTCATAACAATGCCGGCACCACTTTGCCGGGGCCGGCCCCAGCCCGCTCCGGCGGGCCTACGCTGAAGACGTGCGCACACGGCTGCTTTTGGCATTGATCGCGACGGCGGGGCTCGCCACGGGCTGCGGCCCCGAGGCCGCAGGGTGCCCGGCCATCGCCCAGGCCACCGCCGTGTCGGTGACCGTCACTGCTGGCTACGCGCCCGTGGTCGACAGGCTGCATGTGAAGGCCTGCCAGGACGGTGCCTGCAAGGAAGGCGACGTCGGGCTCACCCCCGGCAGCGCCAGCGTCGACCAGGGCTGCACCCGGGAGGGTGTTTGTTCGGCCACCGCATCGCCGGACGGGACAAAGATCGGGATGCTGGCGCTCGATACGCTGACGGAGTCGGCGATGGCCGTGACGGTTTCGGGAACGGCGGCCGACGGCGCCGCACTGCCGGTCCGCACGCTCGAGTTCCGGCCGCGTGCCAATTACCCGTTCGGGGAACAGTGCGGAAAGTTCGTCACGGCGTCAGTGGTGCTGGACCGGGACTACCTGCGGGAACCCGGCTGACCGGCATTTGGGCGAACCAGCCTAGAACAGCGCCGGCTGGCTGAACGGAACCGCCCCGGAGCCCTCCCCGGGCGCCAGCGGATGCGGATGCCACTCGAAACCAAGGTCGGCCAGCAGTTCTTCCACCGACATCTGCCCGTCCAGCACTTCGATCATGGGGGAGTTGTCTTCAGGGTGGAGCTGTTCCATGCCTTCGAGCTTATGGGCACGGTCCGGCCCGGAGCCGCGGACACACCGGACCGGCCGGATTGTGGCCGGCGTCCCCCTGCCGCACCCCCGGCTACGGCTCCCCGAAGCCCGCCTGCACCAGCCCGCCCACGTAGTTCACGGCCCGCTCGGCATCAGCGCCCCACGCCTCCACGTGGAGCACCGACCCCTTGCCCGCTCCGAGCGTCATGAGCGCCGTCATGGATGCCCCGTCCACGCCGTTGACGGTGACGTCCGCCTCAAGCGATGCCAGCCCGCCAGCGATCTTGGCGGCCGGCCTGGCGTGCATCCCGGCCTGGTTGACCAGTTCGAAGTCGCCGGTGAAGTCCGGGCCCTGCCCGGTGACCGGCCCCTCGGCCACCAGCTGCTGCCCCAGGGGCCCGTCAGGGTGGGCCGGCCCGCGGGCACCTTCTGCGGCACGCTTGACGGCCTGGACGTCCGCCCCGCCCTCGGCTGCCACGGCGGCGGCCACGAGCCCCTCCACCAGGGGAGCATCGGCCAGCAGGAACCCGGCGGGGTCGTCCACAAACTCAAGCGCCGATTCGGCGGTCATCACCGCTGAGCCCAGGTCGGCCAGGATGACGGCTCCGTCCCCGCCGGCGGCCTTGTCCAGGGCTGCCATGACTTTCTCCAGGCTGGTGCCGATCCTGCCGTCCCCGGTCCCGCCGGCCGGCAGGATCAGGACCTTCGGTGCCATTTGCGCGGCGAGTTCCGCGGCGCCGTCGGCAATTTTTTCACTGTGCGAGACCACTACCAGGCTGACTGTCACGCGGCGGCCTCCACGGCAGCCCGGAGGATCAGTGCGCTGGAAACCGCGCCCGGGTCCCGGTGGCCGGCGCTGCGTTCGCCCAGGTAGCTGGCCCGGCCCTTGCGCGCCACCATGGGGTCGGTGGCCACAGCCCCGGCCTCAGCCGCTTCCGCGGCGGCCACCAGGACTGCCAGGTTGTCCGCGTTGCCGCCGTCCGCGGCGTTACGGGCGGCGTCGACGGCGGGGGTCCAGGCGTCCACCATGGTCTTGTCGCCGGGCTCGGCCTTGCCCCGTGCCACAATGCCGTCCCTTGCTGCGGCCAGCGCCGCCGCCCACGCCGGCGGATCAATCCGGGCGGCATCGCCCAGTGACGTGGCCGCACGGAGGAAGGCCGTGCCGTAAAGTGGCCCCGCCGCGCCGCCCACCGTGGACATCAGCGTCATGGCAGTCAGCTTCAGCGCCGCCGACGGCGTCTCGGGCGGGCCATCGGCCAGCTTGGCCAAGACCGCTTGGAAGCCGCGGTCCATGTTTTCCCCATGGTCGGAATCGCCGATGGCACGGTCCAGTTCGATCAGCTCCACGCGGTGTTCGGCCATTGCCTCGGCACAGAGCTGCAGCCATTTCACGGTCCAGGCGATGTCCAGCTCCATGGTCAGGCGCCCCAGCGGAGGGCAGCGGTGTGGACAGGAGCATCCCACAGGCCGGTCAGCTCGTCATCCAGTCGGAGGACGGAGATGGAGCAGCCCTGCATTTCCAGCGCGGTGATGTAGTTGCCCACCAGGGAGCGCTCCACCGTGGCGCCGTTGTCCGCGAGGACCTGCGCCGCGCGCCGGTAGACGATGTAGAGCTCACTGAGGGGCGTACCACCCATGCCGTTGACGAAGAGCAGCACTTTGTCGCCGGAGCCGATCTTCAGGTCTGCCAGGACCGGTTCAAGGAGGCGGTCGGTGATGCCGTCGGCGTTCTCCAGGGGAATGCGGTGGCGTCCGGGTTCCCCGTGGATGCCGATCCCGATCTCGATCTCGTCGTCAGCCAGGTCGAAGCTTGGGGAGCCGGCGTGCGGCACCGTACAGGCGGACAGTGCCACGCCCATGGTCCTGACGTTGGCGTTGACCCGTTCGCCGATGGCGGCCACGGCGTCCAGGTCGTCACCGCGCTCAGCGGCGGCACCGGCAATCTTTTCCACCAGTACCGTGCCGCCCACACCACGGCGTCCTGCGGTGTAGAGAGAGTCCTCCACGGCAACGTCGTCGTTGACCAGGACGGTCCGAACGCTGACGCCTTCGGCTTCGGCAAGTTCGGCCGCTGTCTCGAAGTTCAGCACGTCACCGGTGTAGTTCTTGACGATATGGACGACGCCGGCGCCGGAGTTCACGGCGAGGGTCGCCGGGAGGATCTGGTCCGGCGTGGGCGAGGTGAACACCGCCCCCGGCACGGCGGCGTCGAGCATTCCGAATCCGACGTAGCCGGCGTGCAGGGGTTCGTGCCCGCTGCCTCCGCCCGAGACCAGGCCCACTTTGCCGCTAACCGGCGCGTCCTTGCGCGTAATGTACGTGGGATCTTCGTTGATCGTGACGAGGTCTGCGTGGGCCTGCCCGAAGCCCTGCACGGATTCCGTGACAACGGACCTGGGATCGTTAATGAGTTTCTTCATGGCGGTGCTCCTGGCTGTGCTGTGCTCCTGGAGGATGACAATCCCGACCCTACTACCGGCAAATGGGCCTGCGATAGGGTCCGGCCTGGCCCGGGCACAGAAAAGGGACAGCCCCCAATGACTGTCCCTTTTCCTGGGCCCCCCAACCCGGCCGGAACCCAGTTTATCCATCAATTCGAGTAAAAGGAAGTGCAGGTGGAAGGGCAGTTTGCACTCTGCTGATGCTGTTGGCGCGGGGCCAGGCTCCTACAGGGAGCGGATCATCCTGGTGTTGCCCAGAGTGTTGGGCTTGACGCGGGCAAGGTCCAGGAACTCCGCCACGCCTTCATCATGGGAGCGCAGGAGCTCGGAATAGACCACCGGGTCCACGGCGGACTGGTCCGCCATCACTTCGAAGCCGTGGCGTTTGAAGAAATCGACTTCGAAGGTCAGGCAGAAGACCCGGGCCACCCCGAGGGCCCGGGCCTGCTCCAGCAGCTTTTCCACCAGGACATGCCCCACTCCCCTGCCCCGCCAGTCGGAGGCCGCCGCCAGGGTGCGGACCTCGGCGAGGTCCTCCCACATGACGTGCAGCGCGCCGCAGCCGATGACCTCACCGGCGTCCGATTCGGCGATCAGGAATTCCTGGAGGCTTTCGTAGTAGGCAACGGTTTCCTTCGCCATCAGGATCCGCTCCTCGGCCAGGGGCTCCACCAGCCTCTTGATGGCGGGGACGTCGGTGGTGCGTGCTGGGCGTATCTGGAAGGAATCGGTCACGGATTCAATCCTACGAGGCCAGGGAGCCAGTGGGGATGCAGGAGCAGGCGCCGGCAAATGCCTCGGCCGACGGCGCCGGGCCGAGCCGACTGATTCAGCGGCCCAGTTCGGGCGGCAGCTCCACCTCCTGGCCCAGGACGTTCTTTGCCAGGAACCACTCCACCACGCGGTACCAGACTTTGGCGTGCTGCGGCTGCAGGATCCAGTGGTTCTCATCCGGGAAGTAGAGGAAGCGGTGGGGAGTCTGCCCGTCCTGGTCGGCGGGGAGCCTGGACTTGGACAGCAGCTCGTACCAGAGCCTCAGGCCCTCGCCGATGGGTACCCGGTAGTCCTTGTCGCCGTGGATCACCAGCATGGGAGTGGCGATATTCTCCACGTGGAGGTGCGGAGAATTCTCCATCGCCATTTCTTCGGTCATTTCCTTGAGCCAGTACTGCGAGGCGTCGGTGGTGGGGCCGAACTGGTCCAGAGCCCAAAGGCTTGCATGGGTGACCACTGCCTTGAACCGGTCCGTGTTGCCTGCCACCCAGTTGGCCATATAGCCGCCGAAGGATCCGCCCATGGCGGCTGTCCGGGTTTCGTCGATGTCGGGCCGTTCCACGGCCACGTCAGTGACGGCCATCAGGTCCGTGAACGGCGCCTTGCCCCACTCCCCCCAGCCGCGCTGGATGTTCGCCTGCCCATAGCCAGTGGACAGGGCCGGGTCCGGGAGCAGCACCGCGTAGCCCTTGGCCGTCATCAGCCACGGATTCCAGCGCCATGTCCACGCGTTCCAGGACCCCAGGGGGCCGCCGTGGATCCAGAGCAGCAGCGGCGCGGGGGACGCGGGCGTTGCTCCGTCCGGCAGGGCGAGGTAGGCAGGAACCCGGGACCCGTCCGGTGCCGTGGCGGCGATCCGTTCCAGCCTGCCCGGGCAGGCCGGCCTTTCCACCGGCCCCGGCAGGCGCGTCGTCTCGCCGGTCGCCAGGTCGATCCGCACGGCCTCGGCCGGGAACTCGTAGGAGCTGCGGAGCGCATAGGCGTAGCGTCCCTCGGGTGAGACCACCACGTCGGAGTAGGCGGCGGCGTCCTGCGTCAGCCGCGTGACACCCACTTCGGCGGCAGCAGCCGGAACGCTGATCCGGAATACCGGCGACGCGCCGTCGTCGTCTGCCGTGACCAGGAGTCCGGACCCGTCGGGCAGCCAGGCAGCCGGGTGGGGCCAGCGGTCCCAGTCGTGGGCCAGGGGCAGCAAACCATCGCCGGCACCGGCGTCCCCGGAGACATCGAGCAAGTGCAGCCGGATCGCGGGCGCCTGGCGGGGAGTGGAATCGCTTTCGCTGACCACGGCCAGGGTGCGGCCGTCCGGACTGACCGGGCCGGGGAAATAGCTCATGCCTTCGCGGTCCAGCAGCACCTTCATGCTGCCTGAGGCCACGTTCACGGCGACCAGCACCGAGCGGCTGTCCGCCTTCGCGAGGGGCTTGGTGTAGCTGGTGTAGATGGTGCGGCCGTCGGGGCTGACTACAGTGTCGGCCTCGCGGAGCCGCGGGCCGGCGTCGGGAGTCAGGTTGCGGAGCGCCAGCGGGGCCGCGGCGTCGACGGTCGCCGGCTTCCCGCATGCGGTGTCACCGCCAGGCTCCACAGCGAAGAGCCTTGGCTGGCCGGGGCCCAGGTCTGCGTCCCAGTAGCGCACCGGGTACTCGCTGTGCAGGATGGCGGAGACTTTCCTGTCCTTGCGGACCTTGCGGCGGTCAGCATCATCCTCCTCGTTGGTGGACCCTGCCAGGACCTCGGCCGCGACGAAGGTGGCATCGGCGGCCTTGGCCGTCAGCACCTTGCTGATGCCGCCCGGCCGGCTGAGGACCACCCGCGCTTCGCCGCCATCGGCCGGCAGGAGCCACAGCGCGCTGACGGGTTCGTCGTCGGGGCTGTCCGGGTCGGGGCGCGCGGACGTGAAGTACACGTCCCCGTTGGCGGCGAACGCAGCGCCGGCCTCGCCCTTGGCACTGCGGGTGATGCGGCGGGCATGCTTCTGGCCGGTCGGATCCAGTTCCCACAGCGCCGTGGCGAACGCCGTACCCTTGCCGTTCAGGGTGCTCACGGTGGTGACCAGCCGGGAGCCGTCGGGGCTCAGTGCCAGGCCGCCTACCCGGGGGATGGACAGGTAGTGGTCGAGGTCGTGGAAGGGGGTCAGTGGTTGCTCGTCCGGGATCGCCGGATTCTCGTTAGCCATGCATCCGATTCAACACGCTATGTGCTGCCGATCACAGCCGCCACACGGCACCCGCCGCATGCCCGGGCGCCTCCCCCGCGGTTGGGGCGCGCCGCCACCGGGGCCATTTGCCGCTTGCTGCTCGTTCCTCGCTTTGACGCAAGCTACACAAATGACCCCGGCGCCTGCGCTAGGAGCCGCGCACAGGACGTGCCACGACAGGATGGGACTCAAGCGGCCCTGGGCCGCATAAGCGTTGTTGGCCAGCAACGCTTATGCGGGTCCGGGCCGTTCTTAGCCAAAAGCCCGTGCGCATGAGGTGGCGGGTATCAGGGATTTATGCAGGCGCCGGGAAATCTCTGGTGGCCGTCACCGGGCTCAACCACGGACGGTGGGTTTAACGGAGAAAGCCCCGCCGCTCCTGGTGAACTGCTCCCCGGAAGTTGGACTGAAAATTCAGTTTCGACTTCCGGGGAGCAGTTTTGCGTTCAAGTAGTTCTTTGTCGGCCGATCAGCGCGCAACGGCTGTAGCGTGGTTTGAGAAGGGCCTTGCATACACGGCGACAGCCACCATGCTGGGTGTGTCTCGTGACTCTAGTGGGCCTGTTAAGAGGCTGTATCGGCGGTGGAGGATCCATGGGCAAGGTGCGCTGGTGACGAAGCCTGCTCAGTCATACACGTTCGAATTCAAGCTCGCCCTGGTGCATCGGTTCCTCGCGGGTGAGACTGCACCGGCCTTGGCTGAAGAGGCCGGCTTATCTTCGGCCCTGGTACTCAAGTCGTGGGTGCGTACCTACCGTCGTGAAGGCGTGGACGCCTTACGCCCCAAGCCCAAGGGCAGACCCCGGAAGCCGGACTCCCCACCGCCTGCAGAAGTATCCGAGCTAGAAAGGCTACGGCGGGAGAACGAACGCCTGCGGGCCCAAGTCGCGTATCTGGGAAAATTGCGAGCCTTGAGGGCTTCAAAACAAAGGTGAAGGTCCAGGCCCTCATCGCCCTCAAGGCTGACTTCCCGCTGCCGCTTCTTCTTCAGGTCTCGGGCCTGGCGCGATCCACGTTTTTCTATCACCAGGCGCGCCTTCAAGTCCCTGACCCGCAAGAGGAGCTCAAGGCCTCCATCAGGGAGATCTTCAAGAAGAACCATGGCCGATACGGGCACCGGCGGGTGCACAGGGAGCTGCTCAATCTTGGCTGGGTGGTGGCAAAAAAGACCGTGCTGAAGTTGATGCGGGCACTCGGCCTGTTCTGCAAGGTCCGACGCAGGAAGCGCTGCAGCTCCTACCAAGGCGAGCAAGGCATGATCGCGCCGAACCTCCTGAACAGGAAGTTCGATGCGACTGCACCCAACCAGAAGTGGGTCACTGACGTGACAGAGTTCAGCGTCGGAGACCGCAAGCTCTACCTCTCGCCTGTCATGGACCTCTTCGACCGGCAAATCATCTCCCACAGCATCAGCACATCCCCGAACCTGGATCTGACTAACAACTCCTTGCGTGCAGCGTTGGAATGTTTGGAGCATGGGCAGCAGCCACTCGTGCATTCCGACCAGGGATTCCAGTACCAGCACATCTCGTGGCGCACCCTTTTGGCGAACGCCGGCGCAGTCCAATCAATGTCCCGCAAAGCCAACTGCTACGACAACGCCGTGATGGAAAACTTCTTCGGACACCTCAAGGAAGAACTCTTCCACCGTGTCCGCTTCCTTAACACTGAAGCCCTAACGGCAGCACTGCACGAATACATCCACTGGTACAACACCGAGCGAATATCCACCAAGCTCAAAGGCTTGAGCCCGGTACAGTACCGCGCCCAGATGCTTGCGGCCTAGCTCCCTTTTCCCAACGGTTAGTGGGACGGCTCCTTGCCCCAGGATCCGGTCTACTGAGGGTCCTCCGGCCGCTCGGGTGGCGTTCGGCGCGTTTCTTTTCGCCTCGAAAGCCATTCCTGACGGTATTGATCCGTCTTTGCTGCCTGACGTCCGCCCCACCCGGCTCCAAAGTACCCGCCGAGAAAGATGCAGATCATCAAAAGTGCCGCACCTGCAGACTCAGGACCGAAAAGCCATGTAGAGCCGAACGTCACCACAGCAATGATCAGCAAAGAGATGAGTATCTTCAGAAGCACTCTCATCGACGCTGCCCTCAATTCCCTTGCGATACCGGGAGTCTACGACCGTGAGCCCGCCTCGAGTAGCCCCTTGTGATGCTGCGAAGCTGGTGCTCACTAGCCGGACATAGAACCTTCAGCAACGACGGAAGTCCCCGTCCAAACGGGACGGGGACTTCCGTGAAGAGTCGGCGCTAACCACTAGAGTGGAGCTCGCACATTTACGAGTCCAACTTTCGGGGACCAGTTCATGGTGGAGTGGCGGGGCTTTCGGGACTGCCGGAGCCTAGTGGCTCGGGGCGATTTCCGGGATGCGCGGCTTGGCGTTGCCGGCGAAGGTGAACTTCGCATCGTCGCCTTCGCCTTCGACATCCACTACGACGATGTCGCCGGTGTGGATCTCGCCGAAGAGGATCTTCTCGGACAGCTGGTCCTCGATCTCGCGCTGGATGGTGCGGCGCAGCGGCCGGGCACCCATGGCGGGATCGTAGCCGCGGGTAGCCAGGAGGACCTTGGCGGCCTTGGTCAGCTCGATGCCCATGTCCTTGTCCTTGAGGCGCTTCTCCAGGCGGGTAACGAACAGGTCCACGATCTCGATGATCTCGTCCTGGGTGAGCTGCGGGAACACCACGACGTCGTCAACACGGTTGAGGAACTCGGGGCGGAAGTGCTGCTTGAGTTCCTCCGTGACGCGGGCACGCATGCGGTTGTAGCCGGTCTGCGTGTCGGTGCCGGACTGGAAGCCCGTGGCGACACTCTTGGAGATGTCCCGGGTACCCAGGTTGGTGGTCATGATGATCACGGTGTTCTTGAAGTCCACCACGCGGCCCTGGGAGTCGGTCAGGCGGCCGTCTTCCAGGATCTGCAGCAGCGAGTTGAAGAGGTCCGCGTGGGCCTTTTCCACCTCGTCGAACAGCACCACGGAGAACGGACGGCGGCGGACCTTCTCGGTCAGCTGGCCACCCTCTTCGTAGCCCACGTAGCCCGGAGGGGCACCGAAGAGCCGCGAAACGGTGTGCTTCTCGGAGTACTCGGACATGTCCAGGGTGATGAGGGCGTCCTCCTCACCGAACAGGAACTCCGCAAGTGCCTTGGCCAGCTCGGTCTTGCCGACGCCGGTGGGGCCGGCGAAGATGAACGAGCCACCGGGACGCTTGGGGTCCTTGAGCCCTGCACGGGTGCGGCGGATGGCCTGGGACAGTGCCTTGATGGCCTCGTCCTGGCCCACCACGCGCTTGTGCAGTTCCTCTTCCATCTTGAGCAGCCGCGAGGACTCTTCCTCGGTCAGCTTGAAGACGGGGATGCCGGTGGAGTTGGCCAGCACCTCGGCGATGAGATCCTCATCCACCTCGGAGATGTCGTCCATTCCGCCGGACTTCCACTGGCGCTCCTTCTCCGCGCGCTCGGAAATCATCTTCTGCTCCTTGTCGCGGAGCGAAGCTGCACCCTCGAAGTCCTGGGCGTCGATGGCGGATTCCTTCTCCATCTTCAGCTTGGCGATGCGCTCGTCCATGGCCTTGAGCTCCGGCGGAGCGGTCATGCGGCGGATGCGCAGCCGGGCGCCGGCTTCATCGATGAGGTCGATGGCCTTGTCGGGGAGGAATCGGTCCGAGATGTAGCGTTCGGCGAGGCTCGCGGCGGAGGCCAGGGCGCCGTCGGTGATGGTGACGCGGTGGTGTGCCTCGTACCGGTCCCGCAGGCCCTTGAGGATCTCGATGGCGTGCGCCACGGAGGGTTCCTTGACCTGGATGGGCTGGAAGCGGCGCTCCAGGGCGGCGTCCTTCTCGATGTGCTTGCGGTACTCGTCCAGCGTGGTGGCACCGATGGTCTGCAGCTCGCCGCGGGCCAGCATGGGCTTCAGGATCGAGGCGGCATCGATGGCACCCTCGGCGGCGCCCGCACCCACCAGGGTGTGGATCTCGTCGATGAACAGGATGATGTCGCCGCGGGTGCGGATTTCCTTGAGTACCTTCTTCAGGCGCTCTTCGAAGTCACCGCGGTAGCGGGAACCTGCCACCAGCGAACCCAGGTCCAGGGTGTAGAGCTGCTTGTCCTTGATGGTCTCCGGGACATCGCCGCGGACGATCGCCTGGGCGAGGCCCTCGACGACGGCGGTCTTGCCCACGCCGGGCTCACCGATCAGGACGGGGTTGTTCTTGGTGCGGCGGGAGAGGACCTGCATGACGCGTTCCATCTCCTGCTCGCGCCCGATGACGGGGTCGAGCTTGTTCTCGCGCGCAGCCTGGGTCAGGTTGCGGCCGAACTGGTCCAGCACGACGGAACCGGCAGGAGCGCCTTCTGGCTGGCCGCCGCCGACGCCTGCGCCGGTGGTCTCCTTGCCCTGGTAGCCGGAGAGGAGCTGGATGACCTGCTGGCGGACCCGGTTGAGGTCAGCACCGAGCTTGACCAGGACCTGGGCTGCGACGCCCTCGCCCTCGCGGATCAGGCCGAGCAGGATGTGCTCCGTGCCGATGTAGTTGTGGCCGAGCTGGAGGGCTTCGCGGAGGGAAAGCTCCAGCACCTTCTTTGCGCGGGGCGTGAAGGGGATGTGGCCGGACGGAGCCTGCTGGCCCTGGCCGATGATCTCCTGCACCTGCTCGCGAACGCCGTCGAGCGAAATGCTCAAGGACTCAAGAGCTTTGGCGGCAACGCCCTCACCCTCATGGATCAGACCCAAGAGGATGTGTTCGGTACCGATGTAATTGTGGTTCAGCATGCGTGCCTCTTCTTGGGCAAGCACAACTACGCGACGGGCACGGTCCGTAAATCGCTCAAACATTTCGCCACACTCCTAGCTACGACGTACTTTGATGCTACGGGGCGGACCCGGTCTTGGGGAGCGTGTTCGCCACAGGGGAAACCCACACCCTTTTCAGGGGTGCAACCAAGGTTGGCCCCAGGACGTTTGCCTATGGCGCGGCCCGACCCTGAGGGCTGCCGGTATCCCCCTGCCTTGACAGCCCTATGGGGAGCATTTCCCGCCCGGGTGGCGTCGCTGCGGAATGACTTCCCGGCGGCGCCGGGAATTAGGACATCGGCAAAACAGGCCTTACCGGCCCCCAAATCCCTGGCATATACCGCGCGGATCCCGGCGGCGCCGGCATTTCCCCTCGCGGCGCGCGCGGGATAATACCGCGAATGAAGCGGCCGCCCTTAATGCCGGGCACGCAAAATTTCACAGAAAACATTCAGCTGCGTGTGCCACAGGCAGGTTATCCCGGCGGTGACGAAGACGGGTTTCCCCTGTTCCCCGCCTGCTGCGCGTAAAAAGCAAGGCCCCGCTCCCCGGAATCGGGGAGCGGGGCCTGAAACAGGATCCCTTGCGGATGCTAGGAATTGGCCTTTTGGTAGGCCTCCTGGATTTCCGCCTGAATACGGCCGCGGCTGTTAACGGTGTACCCGTTATCCCGGGCCCACTGGCGGATTTGCGCCGAGTCATGGCTGCGGCCCCCGGAAGGAGCCTTGGTCCGGGCGGCTGTGCGGCCCCCCGAGGTCTTGCGTGCAGCGTCGATAAAACGTTCGAGTGAAGACCGGAGCTCGGTGGCATTTGCCGCCGACAGGTCGATCTCGTAGTTGACCCCATCGAGGCCGAACTTAACATTCTCGTCTGCGGATCCCCCATCCAGATCATCAACGAGGATGATGTTTACTTTCTGTGCCATTAAAGGTCTTCCTCTTGCTGGAAAGTTTGCTGTTCAGAAAAGCAGGATGTTTCCCAAAAGAATTATCGCCCTTCTAATGGCAGCACGTCAAAGCGTCAATAGGTTCCATGGGGATAACAGGGGGAGATAGGGGATTTTTCTATTTGGCGTCCGGCTCGGCAGGGTTGGCCAGCGTCCGCGCATCCGCTTCTGCCTGCGCCTGCGCTTCGGCCTGCCGTTCCGCTTTATCCGCGTTAAAGACAGACTTCATGGCAAACCAGAACAACAGGCCCACAACAATGGAGGGGAGCAGGACTGCTACATATTCCATGGTCAGTGTCCTTCCGGCTTAAGAAGTGGGAACAGGATTGTTTCGCGGATACCCGCCCCGGTGAACAGCATGACCAAACGGTCGATGCCCAGGCCGATGCCGCCCATGGGCGGGGCACCGTATTCGAGTGCGCGCAGGAAGTCCTCGTCCAACTGCATGGCCTCAACGTCGCCGGCGGCGGCATGCATCGACTGCTCGGTGAGCCGCTCGCGCTGGATGACGGGGTCGATCAGCTCCGAGAAGGCGGTGCCGCGCTCCATGCCGCCGATGATCAGGTCCCACGCCTCGATCAGCCGGCCGTCCTCGCGGTGCGGGCGTGCCAGCGGCTGGGCGGACGGCGGATAGTCGTAGACGAACGTGGGGTTCAGCAGGGTGGGCTCCACGATCTCGCCGAAGAGTTCAACCACGAGTTTCTCGGCGTCCCACTTGGGATCCACCTTGACCTCATGCTTTTCCGCGATTCCGCGAAGCACCTCGACGGACGTCTCCGGCGTGATCTCCTGCCCAACGGCGTCGGACAGTCCCGGATAGACGGCCAGCCATGCCCACTCGCCGTCGAGGTTGATCTCTCCGGCCTCCGTCTGGATGGTGCGGCCGGCGCCTACGGCGTCTGCGGCGTCGAGGATGATCTCCTTGATCCGCTGCGCCATGACGAACTGGTCCGCCCACGCCTCGTAGCACTCCAGCGTGGTGAATTCCGGGCTGTGCGTGGAGTCCACGCCTTCGTTGCGGAACACCCTGCCCATGTCGTAGACGCGGTCGATGCCGCCCACCACGGCGCGCTTGAGGTACAGCTCGGTGGCGATGCGCAGGGTCATCTTCTGGTCGAAGGCGTTCATGTGCGTCTCGAACGGCCGCGCCAGGGCGCCGCCGTGGACCAGCTGCAGGATGGGCGTCTCCACCTCGACGTACTGGTGGCGGAACAGCGTCTCGCGGATGGAACGGGTGATGGCCGCGCGGGTGTAGACCATTTCGCGGGCTTCATCGCGGACCATCAGGTCCACGTAGCGCTGGCGGACGCGGGTTTCCTCGTTCAGCTCGGCGTGCAGCACCGGCAGCGGGCGCAGGGCCTTGGAGGCCATGGACCAGGATTCGGCCATGATCGACAGTTCGCCGCGGCGGGACGAGATGACCTCACCCTTGATGAACACGTGGTCGCCCAGGTCGACCAGGGCCTTCCAGTCGGCCAGCGCTTCCTCGCCGATGTTGGCCAGGCTCAGCATGGCCTGCAGGCGCGTTCCCTTGCCGTCGGTGCCGCCCTCCTGGAGCGTGGCGAAGCACAGCTTTCCGGTGTTGCGGACGAAGACCACGCGGCCGGTGACGCCGACGATGTCGCCGGTGGTGTCGTCAGCTTCCAGGTGTGCATACTTCTCGCGGATTTCCGAGAGCGAGTGGGTCCGCTCAACACCCACGGGGTAAGCCTCGGCGCCGCGCTCGATGAGCTTGGCGCGCTTTTCCATGCGGATCCGCATCTGCTCGCTGGCATCGAGGGGCTCGGGGGCATTCTTGGGCGCGGGGGTGTTTTGGGAAGTCACAATCATCAAGTTTACCGGGCATTACAAAACCGGGTTTTCAGCTCCCTTGCAGGCATGCGCCCTAGGATGGGCGGGTGAAAGAACGGGTCCTTCCAACGCACGACGGCGGCCACCTGGCCTTGTACAGCTACGGCACCGAGGACGCACCTGGCGGGAAGAGGGTGGTGCTGATCGGAGGCGCCTTCCTCACCGCGCTGATCTACCGCCCGTTCTCCATCGCGCTGGCAAAAGGCCTGGGGGACGGCTGGGCCGTGGACGTCTACGACCGCCGGGGCCGCGGCAGCTCCTCCGGGCAGCCGGCCGGCTATTCAATGGCCACCGAGATCGAGGATGTCCGCACGGTGCTGGATGCCACCGGAGCCCGCAACATCCTGGGCCACAGCCTGGGCGGGTCCGTGGCGCTGAACGCCGTCCAGGAATTCACCGGAAGCTCCCACGTGCCGGACAAGCTGGCGGTCTACGACGCCGCGGTGAACATCGACGGCAGCATCGACATCAAGTGGCTGGACGGGTTCGAGCGGGCCGTCAACGAGGGCAGGGTGGGCCACGCCCTGGCGCACATGAAGAAGGCCACCAGCCCGGGCTCCGCCATGGCGCGGATTCCCGAGCCGGTCCTGGCCGGGTTGATGGCGCTGCTGTCGCGGACCAAGGTCAACAAGGTCTTCCGCCAGGTCATGCCCAGTGCCGTGGGCGAACTGCGGGCGGCGTACAACGAGAAGGACCATGCCCGGGACTTCAGCGTGCTGCCGGACGGCACCCATTTCATGGCAGGCGGGAAGAGCCCCAGCTACTACAAGGTGACGGCCGAACGGCTGCACGCAGCGGTTCCGGGCAGCACGTTCCAGCTCTCACCCAAGTGCTTCCACGGCTCCATACCCGCAGCGGTGAAGGAACTCGTGACGGACATCTCCGGGTACTTCCGGGGCTGACTCCTTCCCCGCTGCCGCAGCGGCGCCGCCGGTGTCATTGCGCCTCCGGTGTCATTGCGCCGCCGTTCAGGTTGCTCCGATAGGCTCAGGACATGACGCGCGAGAACATCAGGACCCCCGACGGCGGAACTCTGGAGCTCTTCACCACCGGGGCCAACCTGGCCTCCGGCGGCTCAGGCGTGGTGGTGGTGCCGCCGTCCATGGTGACCGCGGCCGACTACACGAAGTTCGCCCAGAAGCTGAGCGCAGCACTGGGCAGGCCGGTGCACACGTTCAACCGCCGCGGCCGGGGTTCCTCGTCACCGCAGCCCGAGGACTACACCCTCGATGTGGACATCCGCGACCTCGACACCGTCATGAAGCACACCTCCAGCACCGATGTCTTTGGCCACAGCTTCGGTGGCGCGGTGGCCCTGCACGCCGCACGGACGCTCCCCGTGGAGCGCCTGGCCGTTTACGATCCCGCAGTGTCCGTCAATCAGTCGGTCAAGGCGGACTGGATCGGCGAGTACGAGGCTGCCGTCGCCGCCGGTGACGACGACCGCGCCCTGGCCGTGATCCAGCGCGGCCTCGAAGCCCCGGGGCCGCTATCCTCCCGGATGCCGCTGTCCATGATGACCCTGGCCAACAAGCTGACCGCAGGGACCTCCGAGGGCAAGCAGCAGCGTGAGCTGATGCGCACCGGCGTCCGCGAGATCAAAGCGATCATCGCCGCGGACATGCCGGCCGAACCTTTCCTGGCTTTGCCGCTGGAAACGCTGATCGTGGTGGGGGAAAAGAGCCCGGCCTACTTTGGCGTGGCCTGCGGCCAGATCCACGACGTCCTCTCCGGCTCCAGCTACACCATCCTGCCGGGCTATGGGCACGACGGCGTCATCAAGGCGCCGGACAAACTGGTCAAGGAACTGAGCGACTTCTACTCCGGCTGAACCGGCACGAAAAAGCCGCTGCCAACATCGGGAGCAACGGCTTTTCTGGTTGGGCCTTAGCTGGTCAGTGCGCGGGGCCGTGGCCCGCTCCGGCGCCTTCGGTCTTGCGCATCATCGCGGACAGTACGACGGCGGCGAAGGCTATGACGGTTGCCGTCATGAAGGCGGCGCTCATCCCGGCGACGAGTCCCGACGTCGCGCTCACCACGGAGAAGATGGATACCAGCAGCGCCGTGCCGGCGGCACCGGCAACCTGCTGCGTGGTGCTCATGATCGCCGACCCATGCGAGTACAGGTGCGGCGGCAGCGGGTTCAGGCCGGTGGTGAATGCCGGCGTGAAGAGCAGGGCCAGGCCGAAACTCAACCCCACGTGCAAGGTGACGATCCACCAGACCGGTGTGCCGGCGTCGAGCATGGAGAACTGCCACAGCGTGATCACCATGAGGATGGATCCGCTGACTGTCAGCGGCAGCGGCCCCACCTTGTCGAAGGCGCGGCCGATCACCGGGCCAAGGAGGCCCATGGCGAGGCCTCCGGGCAGCAGCGCCAGTCCTGTTTCCAGCGACCCCAGGCCGCGGACTTCCTGCAGGTACAGCGGCAGCAGGATCACCCCTCCGAACAGGGCCATCATGGCCACCACCATCAGCAGCACCGAGACGGTGAACATCCGGAAGTTGAAGGCCCGCAGGTCCAGCAGCGGAGCCTCGGTCTTCTGCAGCCGGGCCTGGCGGAGGACGAACACGGCAAGCGCGGCCACACCGATCACCAGGGCCGCGACGGCTCCGGCGCTGGGACCGGCCTGGCCGCCGTGGCCGCCGCCGATCTGGCTCAGGCCGTACACCAGGCCGCCGAACGCGGGCACGGTAAGGAGCACGGACAGGACGTCCAGCTTCGCCTTCTCCACCTCACCCACGTTGGTGAGGTACTTGGCGCCGATGGCCAGGGCCACCAGGGCCACGGGGAGGACGAACACGAACATGAAGCGCCAGGTGAAGTGCTCGAGGATCAGCCCGGACACGGTGGGACCCATGGCCGGCGCCACAGAAATCGCGATGCTGACGTTGCCCATCACCGCGCCGCGCCTGGCCAGCGGGACGAGCGTCAGGATGGTGGTCATCAGCAGCGGAAGCATGATGGCGGTTCCGCCGGCCTGGATGATGCGGGCCAGCAGCAGGATCCCGAAACCCGGGGCGACGGCGGCCAGCGCGGTGCCGCCGGCAAATAGCCCCATGGCCAGCATGAAGACGGCCCGGGTGGAAAGGATCTGCAGGATGAAACCGGTAGTGGGAATGACCACAGCCATGGTGAGCATGAAGCCGGTGGAGAGCCACTGGACGGTGGGGGCATCCACCTGGAGATCCACCATGAGCCGCTGCAGGGCCACGTTCATGATGGTTTCGTTGAGGATCACCACGAAGGTGGCCACCAGCAGCGTGCTGATAATGGTCACCGACTCGCGGGACATTTTCTCCGGCGCGGCGGGGGTGGCTCCTTCCGCCTGGACGTGCTGTCCTTTGGCGTTGGGAGAGACTTCGGTAGACATGAGTGTTCCCTCAGGGAGAGTGGTGAGTGATGCGCGAACCTGGCCGCTGCAGATGCCAACACTCTACCGGCTGGAGTAATTCCTCCGCACCGGATTTTTTCTCAAACCCTGAGGGAACAGCAGGTGTCAGGCGGTCTGGCCCGCGTGCTGGCCTTCGGAGATTTCCTCCACCAGCTTGCTGTTGAAGGCGGGCAGGTCATCGGGGTTGCGGCTGGTCACCAGGCCCTGGTCCACCACCACTTCCTGGTCCGTCCAGTTGGCGCCTGCGTTCTTCAGGTCCGTTTCCAGGGTGAAGTAGGACGTGACGTTCCGGCCGCGGATTACCCCGGCGTCGATCAGCAGCCACGGTCCGTGGCAGATGGACGCCACCGGCTTGTGCTGCTCGAAGAAACTGCGGGTGAAGCTCTGCGCGTCCTTGTCCACCCGCAGGTGGTCGGCGTTGACGACGCCGCCCGGCAGGACCAGCGCGTCAAAGTCGGAGGCGTTGGCATCTGCCACCGTCAGGTCGACGTCGAAAGTATCGCCCTTGTCCGTGCCGTTGTATCCCTGCAGCTTGCCGCTCTTCGGTGCCACGAGGGTGGGCTCGCCGCCGGCGTCCTTGACCGCCTGCCACGGGCTGGTCAGCTCGATCTGCTCCACGCCGTCCGTGAGCAGGAACGCGACCTTCTTGCCTGCGATGCTGTGTTCTGACATTGTTCCTCCTCGCTTGAAGCGGGCCGGCGTCCACCCGTCCGGGAGCACGCCGCACTGCTTCGAGAGTTGTTTGCCTGACGGATTCCAGCCTAGGAAATCCAAAAGTAATAAGCAAGCTGATTATCTTGTTGGAAGCGTGGATTGCTGGAAGCCCCGCAACAAAGCGTGGAGATACGGGCAAGGCGGCTGCACCAAGCTCCCTGGAACGTACGACGGCGGAGGGCGGCTTTCGCTTTTGGCCTCGGCTTTCGGAGCGGGGCCTTGGAGGTTGGCAGCCGGGACCGCAGGTCCTGGCGACGACGGCGGGTATCGAGGCGCTTGTGAGAGGCTGTCAGGAAACACACTCTGGGGGAATCTTGATCTCGATAATCGCTTCAATTGCCGCATTTGCTGTACCGGCGCTGGTCCTTGGCGTCTTGCTCTATTGGATTATTCGCTTGGGCGTGAAACATGGGCTGAGGTCGTACGACCTTGAGAAGGCCCGAAATTCCGGGACAGCAATCTAGGAATCCGTTCCTCCCTCCCCTTCCGCCGGGATGCCGCCGGAGAATCCACGGCTGTTGACTCCCCTCCCTCTGAATGTCAGACCCTCCTTGGATGATGTTGTTATGGGAAACGCGGCAGCGAAGGTGGCGGCATTGGAAGGCCTGCAGGCCTCCGTTGACGCCCTTGGCGCGCTGTTCCTGACGGACGCGGGGCTGGACCGGGCTGACCCTCATGCCGTGGACTGCGAAGCGGTCGATGTTTTGGAGCGGAAGTCGGAGCTTCGGTTGGAGCGGTTGGCGTTGTGGAGCCGGCTGGAAGCCCAGGTCGCGGCGGGGAAGGCATTGGACGCTGCGGAGTTCGCGGAGTTCCAGGAGGCGGTGACGCCGCCGGGTGCCACAGGGTCGGAGCGGGCGTTCGTGGAGATGTCCACGACGGCGGAGGTCGCCGGGGTCCTGACCCTCAGCCCGGGCGCCGCGGCAGCGTTCATCAGCCAGTCCCGGAAAGTCTGCGCGATGCCAGCGGTCGCGGGTGCGCTGGCGGCGGGGTCGATGTCCTGGCGGCACGCGGTGATCGTGGCCGACGAAGCGGACTGCCTTGCCCCGGACGGTGCCGCGGCCTTGGTGGCGCATTTCTTCGACCCGGACGCACCCCACCGTGCCCGGGGGTCGGAGCCCGGGGACCTCGTCCCGTCCCGGTTCCGCCGGAAAGTCAGGACCTGGCGCGAACGCACCTACCCCGCCTCCGTCCAGGAACGGCACATCAGGTGTGTGGCGGACCGGCGGATGGAATACCGCCCGGACGCCGACGGGATGGCATGGATCAACCTTCACCTGCCCGGGGACACCGCGTGTGCCATCTGGAACAAAACCACAGCCATCGCCCGCGGCCTGCAGGGACCCGACGAGACCCGCACCCTCACCCAGCTCCGCCCGGACGTCGCCGCAGCACTCCTGCTCGGCGCCCACACCGGTACCGCGGCCCCGGACCGGCACGACGACGGCCAACAACCAGGCAACACAGCCGGCTCCCACGACACCCGCAACCAGGTCACCGACCCCTATGCCGTTGACCTCAGCAAGATCCCCACCCCCAGGGCCGACGTCCTGGTCACCATCCCGATATTCACACTGCTGGGCAGCACCGACGAGCCAGCCGACCTTGATGGGTACGGGCCCATCCCCGCCGCCATGGCCCGGAAACTCGTCGCCAACGGGGCCCACTCGTTCTACCGGGTCCTGGTTGACCCCCGCAACGGTGCACCACTGGAGATCGGCCGGACCAGCTACCGGCTCACCGAAGCAATGAAACGCTGGATCAGGATGCGCGACGGACACTGCACCTTCCCCGGCTGCACCAACCCCAGCACCGACAACGACACCGACCACCTCACCGCCTGGCACCACCACGGAACAACAGGCGTCAGCAACCTCGCACAACTATGCCCGAAACACCACAGGCTCAAGCACAACAGCGACTGGACACCCACACCCGCCACCACAACCAAACCACCCGGCTGGACCTCACCCACAGGCCGCCACTACCCGGCCCACCAACCCGACCCACAACCACCCCACTGGCCACCAGGACTACTCACCGGCCAGCCCGACAGTCCGCTCCTGCCTGACGTTCCCCAAAGGATGGATCGACGGATGGACTTTGAACCTGGCAGCGCGCCCATCGAGCGAAACCGTGAAGCCCTGGACCCAGCAGCCTTGGACTCAGCAGCCTTGACCTCATTGGAGGAGCAGATCCTCGCGGGCCTCCCGGTATGCCCCGGATATGTCCTCGCCGACCCTCCCGACGACGACGGACTTTCCGACGGCGGAATCCCCGATGGTGCGCTGCCCGGTGAGGAGGTCATCAACCTTGAGGACCTCTCACCTGAGGACCCCCTGTGGGAAGCCTTCTATGCCACGCCATTCGTGCTGCCGCCGGACCCGTTGACGGAATGGGAATGGCAGCTGGAAACCGCCCACACCGGTTAGCCACTCGGCGCTGCGCATTAATGGTCACGGGCTGCGAACTTCCGGGCACCGGGCTGGGAAGCCAGTAACGCAGAAAGCCAACGTCCCAGGACGCCAGCAGCGCAGGAAGCCAACGTCCCAGGACGCCAGCAGCGCAGGAAGCCAACGTCCCAGGACGCCAGCGGCCTAGGAACTCAGCGGCATGTTGTCGATCAGCCGGACCGGCCCCACTTTGGCAGCGATCAGGGCCAGGCCTTCGCCGCGGAAAGGCGTCTCGCGGCAGTTTTCGGCCAGGGGCTCGAGGCTGGCCGGGTCCACGACGTCGAAGTAGTCCAGTTCCACCAGCGGCTGTGACTCCACCAGCGCCACCGCGGAGTCGAGGTCCAGCGGCTCGTGGGCGTTGGCACGCTGCTCCAGCAGGCGCAGGGCACGGGACAGGACCAGGGCAGCGTCCCGCTCTTCCCCGGACAGGAAACGGTTGCGGCTGGACAGCGCCAGCCCGTCGGCCGAACGGACCGTGGGCACCCCAACGATGTCCACCGGGAAGTTCAGGTCCGCCACCATTCGCCGGACCAGCGCCAACTGCTGGGCATCCTTTTGCCCGAAGTAGGCCCGGTAGGCTGCAAGTCCCTCCCGGCCCGGCGCGGACCCGGCAGCGCCCGCATCGCCGGAAGGCCCCGCGTTACCGGAATGACCCGCATCGCCGGAGTGACCGGAGCCGCCGGCAGGGGCGGCAGGGCCGACAGGGCCGGCGGAACCGGCGGCCGGAATGCCGTAGTGCAGGAGCTTGGCCACCACCGTGAGGGCGCCGTCAAAGTGCCCCGGGCGGGAAGCGCCCTCCCACTTCTCCCCCAGCCGTCCGGAGGTGACCCGTACCAGGGGCTCCCCTCCCGGGTAGACCTCTTCAACGGACGGGGCAAACGCAATATCGACGCCCTGCCCGTCGAGCAGGGCCAGGTCGGCGTCCAGTGTCCGCGGGTACCGGTCCAGGTCCACCGCGTCGCCGAACTGGAGCGGGTTCACGAAGATGCTGGCCACCACCACGTCGTTCTGTTCCACGGCCGTCCGCGCCAGGGCGGCGTGTCCCTCGTGGAGCGCACCCATGGTGGGCACCAGCCCTTGGGAGGTTCCCCGCTTCGCCGCCAGCAGCCGGGCGCTCTCGGCATGCAGTTCCGCAACCGTGGTCACCAGTGTGATGGGCATGGTCAGTCCTCCTCGGTATCGAGGGCGCGGTTCAGGCCCTCCAGCTGGTCGGCTTTGAGCAGGCCCCGGCCCTCGGCCCGGCGGGCTGTGGCGCGTGCCATGGCAAGGTAAGCGGCCAGCACATCCCCGTGTCCGCCGCCGTCGTATTCCCGCAAAGCCTGCGCGTGCGCCTCAACAGTGCCCACGTCGCCCCGGGCCACAGGCCCGGTCAGTGCCGATTCACCGGATGCCAGGGCATTTTCCAGCGTTGCCCGCAGCAGCGGCCCCAGCATGCGTTCGGGCTGCTCCACTCCCACCTCCCGCAGCAACTGGGAGGACTGCGCCACCAGCGTCACCAAGTGGTTGGATCCGTGGGCCAGTGCCGCGTGGTACAGCGTCCTGTCCGCCTCGGCGATAGCCACCGGCTCGGCCCCCATTTCCACCACGAGCGCTTGGGCGATGGGGAGCATGGCGGCGTCCGCCGTGACTCCGAACGTGCAGTCCAGCAGCCGGGTAAGGTCCAGGCTCATCCCGGTGAATGTCATGGCCGGGTGCAGGGCCAGGGGCACTGCGCCGGCCGCCCGTATCGGGTGCAGCACGCCAACCCCGAACCGCCCCGAGGTGTGCGCTACGAGCTGTCCCGGCTGCCAGGCGCCCAGCTTGGCGAGCCCGTCCACCAGGCCCGGCAGGGCGTCGTCGGGCACGGCGAGAAGCACCAGCTCGGCACGCTCGACGATCTCCTGGACCTCGAGGACCGGAACACCCGGCAGGAGCGTCTCGGCACGTTCACGGCTTGCGTCGGACACGGCGGAGACTCCGACGACGGCGTGTTCGGCGGAACGCAGCGCGGCGCCCAGGACGGCGCCTACTTTCCCGGCTCCGATAATGCCGACGCCGAGGCGTCCGGGTTTAGCCATGGTGGGGGCCTTCCTGTTGCTGCCGTGGAGGGGCTTGCGTGGGTACTGCCGGTTCGCCGTCGCTGCCGGGTGGCGCCGACGGCGGGTCCTGCCCGTCCACGGCACCGGCGTCTGCCTGGGGGGCCACCTGGCGGAGCCACTGCTCCGTCGTCTGCCGTGTGCGGGCCAGCCTTGCGCGGGCCGACTGGGCGTCGAAGAGCGCCCTCGCCTCATCCAGTCCGGCCTGGGTCAGGCGGGGAACCACCGGCCCCGCCGTGGTGTGCAGGACCAGGTCCGCCACCCGGAACCGCCGCGCCAGCGGGCCCTGGTGCAAGGCCATGGACTGGGTGCGCTGGTGCGGCACCACCACCAGCTGTCGCCACCACCGGCCAGACCGGATCAACAGGGCGGTATCGGTGGCGGTGAACCCGTTGCGCCGCCACCCCAAGGGGGCCAGGAAACGGGCCCGGCGGGGCGTGGTGGTGAATCCGGCGCCGGCATCCAGTCCGGTGAGCCCTGCCCCGAAAACTTCGGCGGGCCGGCCGGTACCCGGGTCGGGCAGGACCAGCGACAGCATGGCCATGGCATCGTCCAGGGTTCCAACGGGGAGCAAGGTGGTCCTCGCCGAGGCCTCCCCCGCGTTGTCCACTAGCCCGTAACCGGCCACGTTGACCTGGATCCGGTACCAGCCGAACAGCCGCCACAGCGGGGGCTGGCTGATTTTCAGGGCCTGAATCCGGCCGGGCGGCAGCGTCTGCGCCTGCGTGTCCAGCAGTCCGTACCGGAGGCGGATCCCGTCAGGTGAAATGGCGGCCGTGAAGTTGTAGCCCTTGTTGAACAGGTTCCAGTAGCTCGCGGCCAGGCCCAGGGCCGCCGGAATCAGGTAGAAGTAGAAGGCCCTGTTGTCCGTGACGGCGGACAGCACCACGGACGCCACGCCGCCCACCACCACGAAAAAGCTCTGGTCGCTGAGGAGCAGGGAACCGACAAGGCGCGACGGCGGCACGGACAGTACCGGATGCTCCGGCGCCTCGGGTGCGGGCGCACCGGGATTCTCCATGTCCTCGCCGATGCCGGCAGCGCGGGCCAGGATGGTGGCCCGCAGTTGCCGGGCCTCGTCGATTTTGAGGTAGGCCAGCCGGACCGCCGACTCGCCGGCGTCGGCCACCTCGAACTTGAGCTCGGCCAGCCCGAAGATCCGGGCGAGAAGCGGCTGCACAATGTCGATGGCCTGGACCCGGTCCAGCCGGGCCTGGCGCTGCTGGCGGAACAGGAACCCGGTATTCACGCGGACGTAGCCGCCCGAGACCTGGTATTTGGTGAAGTACCAGGTGAGGACAAAACTGAGGACGGCCACCAGGAGCACTGTTCCGCCGGCCGCCACCAGCCACGGCACCCGCCCGGCGAATCCGTCCTCGAACAGCGGCCTGCCTTGCAGCGACCGCTCGAAGATGTCCCGTCCGAAGAAGAAGCCGATGGCGGCCAGCGCCACCCAGCCGCGCACGAAAGGCGACGCCGGATGGACACGCAGCCACGCGCCGTCGGACGCGGTGACGCTGGCGGATGCGGTGACGCCGTCCGATGCGTTGACGCTGGCAGTGCCGGTGCTGCCCGGCGCCCCGGAAAGGGCCGGTGCAGTGGCTTCGGCCGGGGAATCGGCATCCTGCGTGCCCGGGCCGGGGAACCGCCCGTCAGCGGTCACAGCCCTGCCAGCCTGGCTTCGCCCCGGGCAGCCAGCTGCTCGCGGAGCCGCGCCCCCTCTTCGGCGGGCAGGCCCGGAATGTGGGCATTCGTACCGGGCGACGCCGTGTGGAGCTTGACGGTGCACAGGCCGAGGCTGCGCTCCACCGGTCCCACGGCAACATCGACGTACTGCATGCGGCCGTAGGGAACGGCCATGGTCCGCTGGAAGAAGATGCCCGTCCGGACCAGCAGGTCATCGTCGCGTTCGGCGTAGCCGATGGCCCGGACCTGGCGCGGGATGAGCGCCAACCGCCACAACGCTGCCACCACGGTGACGGCGGGGAGGGCAATGGCCAGCCACAGCGGCGGCCATCGCCACCAGCCCAGGAGCACAAACAGCAGCGGCAGGCTGAGGAGCGCCACGGCCATGAGGTTGCCCAGGGCCCACTGCACCACCCTGACCGTGACGAACTTGGGTGACACCCGCTGCCAGTCGATGCCTGGGGGATCAATCGCCTCTGTATGCATATTCGCCTTCCCCCGTGGCTTCCCCCCGTGCCGCGCGGCCCGGCTTGCCGTCCATGCCCTTGGTGTCGCCGTCCTCCGGAGGAATCCGGCAGAAGCGTTCCACCACCAGGCCGACGATGATCATCACGAGCCCGCCGCCGGCCATGCCCAGCGCAAGCCAGGTGATGTCCTGGTTGCTGCGGAAGCTCCAGATCCGCAACTGGTCCAGGAAGATCCCCACATGCCAGCCCAGCAGCACCGTTCCGGCGTAGGCACAGGCCTGCGCCAGGACCAGCGTGCGGGCGGCCAGCAACGGGTCCAGGGCTGTCTTTTTCGCGGTGCTGTTGGGTTTGACGCTGTTCCGCCACCGCAGCACCCGGATGCCCAGGATCAGGGTGATGGCAACGATGACCCCCATGGTGGCAAGCGCCGTGGCCGGCAGGACCGGCGTGGCCATGCCGTAGCGGCTGGTGATGACGGTGCCGGACCATCCCGCCACCGCCAGGATGACGCCGATCAGGATCAGCCGCAGCGGATTGATGGGCTTCAAAGCTCCGTCACCGCCCCGGCAGTGGGCATGCCGTCAAAATCGCCGAACCCGTCAAACGGGGCAATGTCGCCGTAGTCCTCCGCCCGGGCTGCGAGGACACTGATGCGTTCACCATTGAGGGTGGCGGCGGGATCGATCAGGGACCAGGGATAGAGGACGAAGGCCCGTGCCGCCGCCCGGGGATGCGGCAGGGTCAGCACGGGGTCGTCGCTGCGCAGGTCGCCGTAGGTGATGACGTCCACATCGAGGGTGCGCGGCCCCCACCGCACCTCGCGGACCCGGTGGTGCTTGTTTTCCACGGCCTGGCAGTGTTCCAGCAGCTCACGGGGAGACATGCTGGTTTCCACCGTCACCACCATGTTCAGGAAGTCAGGCTGGTCCGGTGGACCGCCCACGGCCTTGGTCTGGATGACCGGGGACACGGCCAGGAGGCGGACCTCCGGCGGGTCCACCAGGTCCGCCACGGCGCTGGAGAGGGTGTCATTGCGTTCGCCCAGGTTGCTGCCCAAGGCCAGGACCGCCTTGGTGTACACCGCGTTCATGGGGTCCCCTCCACGCCCGAGTCGCCGGCCGGCCGGGCGCGGTGCACAGACACCGCCACATCGCCGAAAGGCACTTCGATGGGTGCCTGCGGCTTGTGCACCGTGATGTCCACGGCCTGCAGCGCGAACTCGGCCAGCAGGCCCTCGGCGATCCGGACGGCCAAGGCCTCGATGAGGTTCAGCGGCTCGCCGGAAATCCACTCGGTGATACGCTGCGCCACTTCGCCGTAATGGGCGGTGTCGCGGACGTCGTCGGACGCCGCCGCGGCGGCGAAGTCCAGGTAGAGAACCGCATCCACAACAAAAGGCTGGCCTTCGCGGCGTTCAAAATCAAACACTCCGTGGTGGCCTACGGCTGTCACACCGCTCAGCGTAATCCTGTCCATGGGTCCCCCGGCCCTTACGGTGTTCTGGGTACTGCCGCCATGCGCGCGGCAACCTTGACGGCGTCGAGGCTGGACCCGACGTCGTGCACGCGCACGGCCCAGGCACCGCGGGCCGCGCTGATGGCGGTGATGGCTGCGGTGGCCGCGTCCCTCTCATCCGGGGCGGCGGACTTGCCGGCCACGGTCAGGAGCGTGCCGAGGAACCTTTTGCGCGAGGCTGCCACGAGCACCCGGTGGCCCAGGCTTTCCAGCTGGTCCAGGTTCTGCAGCAGTTCCCAGTTCTGGGCGTCGTTCTTGGCGAATCCCAGGCCCGGGTCGACAATGATCTGATCGGCGGTGACACCGGCCGCGTACAGCTTGTCCCGCACTCCGGCCAGTTCGGCCACCACTTCACCGGCAACGTCCGTGTACTCCGCCAGGGAGTTCATGGTGCGGGCATCGCCGCGGCGGTGGGTGAGGATGTACGGCGCCTTGGAGGAGGCCACCAGTTCAGCCATCTCCGGTTCAATGGTCAGCCCGGATACATCGTTGATGATCGCGGCGCCTGCCTTCAGCGCCGCGGCGGCGGTGGAGGCGTGCGTGGTGTCGATGCTCACCAGGGCGCCGGCCTTGACCAGCGCTTCGATGACGGGGATGACGCGCTTCTGTTCCTCATCCGGGGACACGTCCTCGGCGCCGGGGCGGGTGGATTCCCCGCCGACGTCGATGATGTCCGCGCCGGCGTAGAACATGCGCAGGCCGGCGGCGATCGCGGTGTCCGCCGTGGCGTGCTTGCCGCCGTCGCTGAAGGAGTCGGGGGTGACGTTGAGGATGCCCATGACCAGGGTGCGGTCGGTGGGCAGGTCCTCGAAGCGCGCGGCCGGCCGCGGTTTACGCAGGATGGGCAGCGGCGAGGTGGCTGGTCCCGTTCCGGGAGCTGCAGCGAGTGAATCCATGGTTGTTGTTACCTTCCGAGGATGAGGCTCATGGCCTCGGCACGGGTGGCCGGGTCATGAAGCTGCCCGCGGACCGCGCTGGTGACGGTCTTTGCGCCGGGCTTGCGGATACCGCGCATTGACATGCACATGTGCTCGCATTCGATAACGACAATGGCGCCACGCGGCTTGAGGTGCTGGACCAGCGCCTCAACGATCTCCGTGGTCAGCCGCTCCTGCACCTGCGGACGGCGGGCGTAGATGTCCACGAGCCGGGCCAGCTTGCTCAGCCCGGTGACCCGCCCGTCGTGGGACGGAATGTAGCCGATGTGGGCCACACCGTGGAACGGCACCAGGTGGTGCTCGCAGGTGGAGTAGAACGGGATGTCCTTGACCAGGACCAGTTCTTCGTGGTCCAGGTCGAAGGTGGTGGACAGGACGTCCGCGGGATCGTGGTGCAGGCCCGCAAACACCTCCGCGTACGCCTTGGCCACCCGCTTTGGGGTGTCGATAAGGCCGCCGCGGTCCGGGTCCTCACCAATGGCGAGCAGGATCTCGCGGACGGCCGCCTCGATCCTGGGCCGGTCCACTTTCTGGTGGCTGGCCTGGGAGGAACCGTCCTCCGTGGCGTAGGCGGCGGAGGCGGGAACGGCGTCGTCGTCGAAGGAAGTCACAGAGAAAGCTTAGCCGCGAAGGGTGTCCGGCCCCGATTCGGGGACGCCGCCCTGAAACGGAGCGTCTTCCGGAACGCCCTGCGGGTGCGGCGGCTGGGCGTCCAGCGGCTCGTCCAGCCGGGCCTGCTTGGCTTCTTCCTGGGCTTCGCGTTCAGCCCGTTCCTGCGGGGTTTCCACAGGACCTGCGGCCTGTACCGGACGGGTCTCCTTGGACAGCCACACCTCGCGGAAATCGCGCTTGCGGATGTCACGGAAGATGTCGGCGATCTCGGCCTGGTTCAGGGTTTCCCGCTCCAGCAGTTCCAGCGCGAGCCGGTCCAGGACGTCACGGTTCTCGGTGAGGATGGCGTAGGCCTCGTCATGCGCCTGGTCGATCAGGCGTCGCACTTCCTCGTCCACCACGTAGGCGATTTGGTCGGAGTAGTTGCGCTCGTGGCCGGCGTCGCGGCCCAGGAACGGCTCGCCGCCGCCCTGGCCCAGGCGCACCGCGCCAACGCGTTCGCTCATGCCGTACTCGGTGACCATCTTCCGGGCCGTGCCGGTGGCCTTTTCGATGTCGTTCGAGGCGCCGGTGGAGGGGTCGTGGAAGACGATTTCCTCGGCCACGCGGCCACCCATGGCGTACGCCATCTGGTCCAGCAGCTCGTTGCGGGTCACGGAGTACTTGTCGTTGTCCGGCACCACCATGGTGTAGCCCAGGGCGCGGCCGCGGGGAAGGATGGTGATCTTGGTGACCGGGGCGGAGTTCCGCAGGGCGGCAGCCACCAGGGCGTGGCCGCCCTCGTGGTAGGCGGTGATCTTGCGCTCGTGTTCCTTCATGACGCGGCTTCGCTTCTGCGGGCCAGCCATGACCCGGTCGATTGCCTCGTCCAGGGCGCGGTCGTCGATCAGGTTGGCGTTGGAGCGTGCGGTCAGCAGTGCGGCCTCGTTCAGCACGTTGGCGAGGTCGGCGCCGGTGTAACCGGGCGTCTTCTTGGCTACGGCCTTGAGGTCGACGCCGGGCGCCATCGGCTTGCCCTTGGCGTGCACCTGCAGGATCTGGTCGCGGCCGATCATGTCCGGGGCCTCGACGCCGATCTGCCGGTCGAAGCGGCCCGGGCGCAGCAGCGCGGGGTCCAGGACGTCGGGCCGGTTGGTGGCCGCGATCAGGATGACGTTGGTCTTGACGTCGAAGCCGTCCATCTCCACCAGAAGCTGGTTGAGGGTCTGCTCGCGTTCGTCGTTGCCGCCGCCGATGCCGGCGCCGCGGTGCCGGCCGACGGCGTCGATCTCGTCCACGAAGATGATGGCCGGGGAATTGGCCTTGGCCTGCTCGAAGAGGTCGCGGACACGGGAGGCGCCGACGCCGACGAACATTTCCACGAAGTCCGAGCCGGAGATGGAGAAGAAGGGGACGCCGGCCTCACCGGCGACCGCGCGGGCCAGCAGCGTCTTGCCGGTGCCGGGAGGGCCGTAGAGCAGCACGCCCTTGGGGATCTTGGCGCCGACGGCCTGGAACTTGGCCGGTTCCTGCAGGAATTCCTTGATTTCCTGCAGTTCCTCCACGGCTTCGTCCGAGCCGGCGACATCGGCGAAGGTCACCTGCGGCATGTCCTTGCTGACCATCTTGGCCTTGGACTTGCCGAACTGCATGATCTTGGAGCCGCCGCCCTGCATGCGGGTCATCAGGAACCAGAAGAGGGCGCCGAGCAGGATGACCGGGATCAGGAGGGAGAGGAGGCCGGAGAACCAGTTGCTCTCGATCGGCTGGTCCGTGTAGCCCTGCGCTGGCTTGGCGTCGGTGACAGCCTTCACCACGTCCTGGGCGCGGGCGTCGACGAAGAAGAACTGGACGCTCTTGCCCTTGTTCTGCCCGTCAACTTCGAGGTCGTCCTTCAGGGTGAGGTCGACGCGGTTCTCACCGTCGAAGATCTTGGCCTGTTCCACGTTGTTCCCGGCAAGCAGTTCCAGGCCCTTGTCGGTGTCGATCCGCGACGCGCCACCCGGGGCCAGCGTTGCAAAAGCCACCAGGAGCAGACCGACGACGACGACGATCCAGATGCCGGGGCCTTTGAAGAAATTCTTAGCTTTCATCTGTTCGGGGGCTGGCCCCGTCCCTTCCGGTAGTGCTGCACGGCGTGTACTTTGCGCGCGTGATGGTGCTGCGTCAGCTACTAGCTATACACCGTCCGGAGTACATCACGCATGATGAAAAGCAAAAGTTCCCTGTGGGCGTAGCGGACATCGGCGCAGGCAGGCTACGGGTTCCGGGGCGCGGCAACGGAGGCGCGGACCACCAGCGGGCATTCCAGCACGGTGGTCCCCGGTTCTTCCCCACCGGCGTCCGGATCGCCCTCGAGGATGTCGATGAGCCGGTCCGCGGCCCAGGCTCCCATCGCGTAATGGGGCAGCGCCACCGTGGTGAGTCCGGGAAAGAGGCTGCCGGCCACCAGTTCCTGGTCGTCGAAGCCGACGACGGACAGGTCGGCGGGGATGGCCAGGCCAAGTTCCGCTGCGGCCCGGTAGGCGCCCATGGCCATCTGGTCGTTGTAGCAGAACAGCCCGGACGGCGCGTCCGTCCTGCGCAGGATCCGTGACGCCGCCTCGTACCCGCCCGCAGCGTCCGACGACGAGGCCTCCACCGGCGCCTGCCCGCCGTCGAGCCCTGCCGCGGTGAGCGTTTCGCGGAATCCGCGGAGGCGTTCCGACGTGGACGGGACATCCTCGACGTTGTTGATGAAGCCGATGCGGGAGTGCCCTGCTTCAAGCAGCGCGGCCACCGCGGCGCGGGCGCCGCCGTACTCGTCCGGGACCACGGAGGGGAAGCTGCCGTCGGCCGTGACGGCGTCCACCAGGACCGCCGGGACCTTGCCCAGGTTGGCCGGGGTTTCCAGGACGCGGTGGTACATGGTGGCGTAGAGGATGCCGTCCACCTGGCGTTCCAGCACGGCGTCCACGTCGCCTTCCCGGGAAGCGGGGCTGGCCGACGCGGCCGTGTTGATGAGCATGAGCGTGTAGCCGCGGGCCCGGGCGGCGTCGTCCGCGCCCTGGATGATCCGGCCGGCGTGCGGGGTGGTGGCCACATCCTCGCTCACCAGCCCGAGGACACCCGTGCGGCGGTTCCGGAGCGCCTGGGCCACACGGTTGGGTCCGTAACCCAACTGCCGCGCGGCGGCTTTGACCTTGCGGCGGGTTTCCGGGCTGATCCTGGCGTAGGAGACGTCATTGAGGACGTGGGACACGGTGGTGGCGGACACCCCGGCCGCAACAGCCACGTCCTTGATGCCGATCGTGGACCTTGCCACGGCGTCAGACGTGCTGGTCGAGGTAGACGGGGTTGCCGTCGGGGTCCAGCACGATGCAGCTGGCGGGCCCGGTGGTTTCCTCGTCGGCCTCGCTGGCCAGGGCCACGCCCTGTGCCTTGAGCTGCCGCTGCAGCTCCCTGACGTCCGTGAAGGAATCCAGCGGCTCGGCGGCCTGGTTCCAGCCCGGGTTGAAGAGCAGCACGTTCTTCTCGAGAATGCCCTGGAACAGCCCGATGTTGGTGTCACCGTTTTTCATGATGACCCAGTTCTGTTCCGGGTTGCCGGCGTATTGGGTGAACCCGAGCTTGCCGTAGAACTCCATGGAGGCGGCGAGGTCCGCCACGGCCAGGCCCACCGAGAATCCGCCGAGCTGCATGGCGGCCTACTCGTAGACGTGCGGGGCGAGCGTGCCGACGAAGTCCAGGTTGCGGTACTTTTCGGCGTAGTCCAGGCCGTAGCCCACCACGAACTCGTTGGGGATGTCGTAGCCGACGTACTTGACGTCGATTTCGACCTTGGCGGCGGTGGGTTTGCGGAACGCGGTGCAGATCTCCACGGACGCGGTGCCGCGGGATTCGAGGTTGGTCTTCAGCCAGGAGAGGGTGAGGCCGGAATCGATGATGTCCTCGACGATCAGGACGTCCTTGCCCATGAGGTCGGTGTCCAGGTCCTTCAGGATGCGCACCACGCCGGAGGACTGCGTACCGGAGCCATAGGAGGACACGGCCATCCAGTCCATGGAGACGTGGCTGTGCAGTGCGCGGGCCAGGTCAGCCATGACCATCACAGCGCCCTTGAGCACGCCCACAATCAGCAGTTCGCGGCCTTCGTAGTCCTTGTCGATTTCCGCAGCGAGCTCGGTGATGCGCTGCTGGATCTGTTCCTTGGTGTAGAGAACGTGCTTGAGGTCTGCCTGGACGTCGTTTGAATCCACCAATGGCTCCTGTGTAGATGCGGGGTGCGACTATTTTGCGGGCCGTTTTTGCGGCCGGAATACTAGCTTCCCACAGCGCGCGGCTTCCCGGGGACCTGTTCCGCCGCCCTCCTGCCGGCCGAGGCCTTCCAGTTCCGCCAGCGACAGGCGGTAGACGGCCACTCCGCCGGGCAGCTGCACCGGGCCCGCGGACCCGTGGCGGCGGAGCAGCGCCTCGGCCGCCACCAGGCGGCGGTAGCTGGGCTGCTGGCCCCCGACGGCGGCAGCCGCCTTCGCCAGGACACGAAACCTGATGGCGGGGGCCAGGGCGCGAAGCGCCTCTTCGGGCAGGCCCGCCTCGGCGCCGTTCCACTCCACCAGGGACGCGTACGTGCTTTCCGCCACATCCTCGAGGTAGTCGGCATCAAGCTGGAGGATGGACGCGGTGCGGGCCAAGGACTCGGCCACACCGGGACCGAGCTTGTCCTCGAGGTGGGGCAGCACTTCCACCCGGGTCCGGGACCGGGCGAACGCGGGGTCGGTGTTCGTGGGGTCATGCCAGGGTTCCAGCTCCTCCACGCCGCAGATCTCTTCGGTGTCAGCACGGCGAAGGCCCAGAAACGGCCGCAGCAGGACTGTCCCGCCGGCGGCGGTGCGGGCCGGCCGCATTCCCGCCAGGGAGCGGGTTCCGGAACCGCGGGCCAGGCCCAGCAGCACCTGTTCGGCCTGGTCATCCAGGGTATGGCCCAGCAGGACGGCATCGGCTCCATGTTCCGCGGCGGCGGCTTCCAGGGCTGCGTGCCGTGCTTCGCGGGCGGCCGCTTCCGGCCCCATCCGTTCGCCAGAGACGGTGACCGTGCGTACGTCCACGGGCGCAAGCCCCAGGTCCGCGAGCACTTCCGCGGTGATGGCAGCTACCTGGCCGGAGCCCTCCTGCAGCTGATGGTCGACGACGACGGCGCCGACAGACACGGGGTGGCCGTCAACATGGCCGCGCCGGGCGAAGTAGGCCGCGACGGCGGCGAGCGCCAGGGAGTCCGGGCCGCCGCTGCAGGCCACCAAGACCTTTCGCGGAAACCCGGCCTGCGCCAGGGCGTCGCCCAGCATCTTGCGCGCGGTGCCGACGACGGGCGCCAGCCTGCCGGGCCGGCGTCGCCCGCTGTGTTGTGGTGCGGAAGGCAATCAGAGACCCATCCGTTCAAGCCACAGTTTGGCGTCGTGGATCTCCGGCTCCGTGGGCAGGTTGTCCGCCGAGTCCCATACCCGGTTGAAGCCCTCCATGCCGGCGACGTCCACCACGGCGCGGACAAAGCGGGCACCGTCGGAGTACTGCCGCATCTTGGCGTCCAGGCCCAGCAGGCTGCGGATGAACTTCTCGATCACGCCGCGGTCCTTGCCCCGGTCGTTGAACCGCTGCCGGATGGTCTTGACGGAGGGGACGATGCTGGCATCCACAGCGTCCATCACCACGTTTGCGTGGCCTTCCAGGAGGCTCATCACGGCGGTGAGGTGGGAGATGGCGGCCTTTTCCTCCGGGTCCTGGAGGAGGTCCAGGATGGCACCGCGGCCGGGGGTGTTGCCGGTGGCCGATCGGTCCTTCAGCGAGCGGGCGGCGGCGGTGGCCCGCTCCATGAGTGAATCGACGTTGCCCAGCAGGTGGCCGCTGAGATTGTCGATCTGCTCCAGCATGTGGTGCCGCAGCCAGGGCGCCGCGGCGAACTGCACGCGGTGGGTCTGTTCGTGCAGGCACACCCAGAGACGGAAATCCTCCGGGGTGACGTTGAGTTCGCGCTCCACCGAGACGATGTTGGGCGCCACCAGCAGGAGCCGCCCGGCTGCCGGGGCGGAGGAGTTTTCCGCAAGGGCGGCGAAGGGGTCGTATTGGCCCAGGACCTTGCTGGACAGGAACGCCAGGACGGCGCCGAGCTGGCTGCCGGTGATGGCGCCGCTGACGCTGGCGGCGGAGGGGCTGAGGGACCCGCGCCGGTTGTCCAGCATCTTCTGCATGGCGGGTTTGAGCATGACGGCGAAGGACTGGGTGTTCGCCTTCGCCCAGGAAGCGCGGTCCACCACCAGGACGGAGGAGTCCCGGAGATCCCGGGCGGCTTCCAGTCCCGTGATCTCGTGGACGTGCGGAACGGAAGCGTCGGCGAGCCGGCGCAGGCTGTCCACGGCTTCGTTGATCGCCGCGGGTTTCAGGTCCGGGCCCGCCGGAGCCAGCCGGGCCGCAGCGGAGGCGGCCAGGTCCCAGTTGATCAGTGTGGATGCCGTTGAGGTGCCGGGCGCTGACGGGGCTGCAGTGGACTCCATAGCTCCCATCAGAACACAGCAGGCTGGGGATCGTCCTTAAGTTCGCCCACGGGGAAGCGGAGCAGGCCGCCGCTTCACGTCACAGCCCCGGCACAGGATGGCGAAAGGCCATGCCCAGCCCGCACCGGCAGCGTGGTGTTGACGCCGCACCAGCGGCCCGACCCTTCAGGAGGACACCATGATTCCGTACCGTCCCATCGCTCCCCTGACCGCCGGCCCGAAGAAGGGCTGGACATCCGTAGTGGCAGCCGTGCTGGTCGCTGCCTTGCTGGGTACCACCGCACCAGTGGCCGTCGCAGCGGAACCGGTGGGCGTTGCCGGCCAGTCGGCTCCGGCAGCCACGGCCACGGCCACGGGAACCGGGTCAGCCACCGTGCCCGCGCGCCGAAATTCCTAGCGGCTACCGGCAGCCGCAGCCTGCGAGCGCCGTGGCTGCCTGGTCCAGCGCTACCTTATTGCCCGCGGCGCCCGGGGTGAGGCCGTTGCCGATGAAGGAGAAGACCAGGAGCCGGCCGTCCGCGTCCACCACATAGCCGCTGAGGGCCAGCACAGTGTTCAGTGTCCCGGTTTTGGCGCGCACCAGCCCGGCGCCCTGGACGGTGGACTGGTCGCCGTAGCGGGTGTCGAGGGTGCCGGTGAGGCCGGCCACCGGGAACCCGTCCAGTGCCGACCGCAGCCTGCTGTCCGGTCCGGTGGTGATGGCGCGGACCACCTCCGCGAACTGCGATGCCGATACCTGGTTGCCCATGGCCAGCCCGCAGGCGTCCACGAGGGTGACGGAACCCGTGGGGATCCCCGCCTCTTCCAGCTGGCCGCGGACGGCGGCGGTGGCGCCGTCGTAACTGGCCGGCTGCCCGGCGGCCACTGCCGTCATCCGGCCCATGACCTCCGCGAGGTAGTTGTCCGATACCTGGAGCAGCAGGTCCACCTGGTCGGAGACGGGCGCGGACTGCACCTCGGCCAGCACACCGGGCAGGCCCGCGTCGGCGTCGGAACCCGTTGTGCCCGCCCCGGGCCACCGGTCCACTCCGGCCGCCACCGTCAGTCCGGCGGCTGCACCGGCCGCGCGAAGCCGGGCGGCGAACTCGTCCGCCGCGGCCATGGCGGCATCCTGCGGGCGGGGTCCGGTGGTGACGGCGGCGTCGTAACGGGCTGAGTTCAGTGCCAACGGAAACACCGGTGCCACTTCCCCGGCGGCCACATCGCCCAACTCCCAGGCCGGGTTGAGGGCAGGGCCGGAAAACAGGGAGTCGTCCAGCAGGACCTTGATCTCCCCCGCCGCCCCGGCGGCCTGCAGCGATGCCACCGTCCGGGCGGCAAGGGTAGCCAGGCCGGCGCGGCCCATCACCGCGGCAGGGTTCGATTCGCCCGCGCCGAGCAGGACGTCGCCGCCGCCCACCAGGACCACCTGGTTGGCGTCCGGGCCCGGCACCACCCGGGTGGCGAAAGTGCGGTCCGGGCCGAGGGCGCGGAGGGCGGCGACGGAGGTCAGCAGTTTAAGGTTCGACGCCGGGACGCGGCTTTCGGAGCCGCCCCGGTCAAAGAGCACCTGGCCGGTCAGCGCGTCCTGGACGGTCCCCGTGAAGCTGCCGCCGCCGTCGGCCTTCAGGACGGGTTCCAGGCGGGCACTGACTGCCGACGGATCCGGGACCGGAGCTGCCGGGTCCAGCGGCGCCAATGCCCCGGCTGCTGCCGGGGCCGCCGGCCCGCGCTGCCAGGGCGGGGCAACGGGCGCCGGCGCGGGCGGTTCGGGGCCGAGGAATCCGGGGGCCACCAGCAGGGCCGCCGGAATGGTGAGCACCAGCAGGAGAGCGCCCAGCAGGATGAGGTGCCAGGGTTTGCCGGGCCCCGCCGACCTGCCCGGGAACGCGGGGGCAACGGCCTGGAGGGCGCGCCGGCGCCACGCTTGCGCGCTGGTTGTTTTGGTCATGCCGGTGCTGGTCCTCAAGTCCTGAAATTTCCCCACAAGTTCCTGATTCCAGGGCCTCTCGCTATATCCTCAATTGTAGTCGGCGGCACGGACACTCCTTTTTGTGGGCCCGTCAAGTGTGCCGCGCACCCCCGTAAAACTGCCGAGGAGCATTTCCATGAAGCACGACGTGACCATCGAGATCCCCAAGGGATCGCGCGTCAAGTACGAAGTTGACCACGAGACCGGCCGCGTCCGCCTGGACCGCGTCCTATTCACCTCGATGCAGTACCCCACCCACTACGGGTACTTCGAGAACACCCTCGGCGAGGACGGCGACCCGCTGGACGCCCTGGTGCTGCTCCAGGACTTCGACCTGCACCCCGGCGTCATCGTTGAGTCCCGCCCCATCGGCGTGTTCAACATGACCGACGACGGCGGCGGAGACGCCAAGGTCCTGTGCGTCCCGGCCGATCCCCGGTTCGACCACATCCAGGAAGTCAGCGACGTCAACGAGTTCCTGATCAAGGAAATCGAGCACTTCTTCACCCGCTACAAGGACCTCGAGCCGGGCAAGTGGGTCAAGGCAGAGGGCTGGGCGGACCGTGCCGCTGCCGAGGCCGAGCTGGAAGCCTCCATCAAGCGTTACGTCCCCACCGGACACTAGCTTTCCCGATGGTTGAGCCTGTCGAAACCCTGCGGTTCTGACACGCCCAACCACCAGCACGACCGCGGGTGCCCGGCTTTTCGAAGCCGGGCACCCGCCGTCGTTGTCCCAGGAAGTTATGGCATGGTGGGGCTGTGAATTCCCAGCCCGCCGTGACACCCTCGCTTCTGTTCCATCCCCCGTGCGGCCCCGTCAGCGGCTGGCGCGACGGCGAGGTCATCCGCGCCACCGGCATTCCATATGCCAGGGCCCCACGGTTCCAGCCGCCGGCACCGGTTCCTGACTGGACCACGGAATTTTCCGCCACGTCCCTCTCGCCGGCGTGCCCGCAGGCGCCGGTCCCGTTCCTCGACGATGTCCTGGGCACCAGGTACGGCGAACTGCCGGGCAGCGAGGACTGCCAGAACCTGTCCATCACCCTGCCCGGCGACGTCCGGCCGGACGAAAAGCTGCCCGTCATGGTCTGGATCCACGGCGGCTCCTACACCTCGGGCTCCGGGGACCTGGCCATTTTCGATCCCGCCCGGCTCGTGGCGGAGAACCGGGTCATCGTGGTCTCCGTGACCTACCGGCTGGGACTCTTCGGTTTCCTGGCAACCGGGAACGGCCGGCCCGCCAACCTTGGCCTGCTGGACCAGCTCGAAGCGTTCCGGTGGGTCCGCCGGAACATTGCGGCATTCGGCGGCGACCCGGACCGCGTTACCGCTTTTGGCCAGTCCGCCGGCGGCGATGCGATCGCCCACCTCATGGCCGTTCCCGAGGCTCCGGCCCTCTTCCGGCGGGCCATCATCCAGAGCGCACCGCTGGGCATCGCGCGCGGGCGGACCAGGATGAACCGTGCCATGGGCATCGCTGCCGAATCGGTCACGGAACAAACCCCTGCCATGGAAGTGGTGGAACGGGAGGCCCACGTGGCCCAAGTGGCGCGGAAGTTCGGGCTGCTGGCAGCGATGCCGTTCGGCACCCAGTACGGCCACCACCCGCTCCCGGCGGAGAAGGACATCGAGGCAGCCTGGAACGGTGCCGCGCCGCACATCGAGGTGCTGATCGGGCACACCTCTGAGGAAGCCCGCCTGTTCCTGCCGCGAAGCCCGCTCCTGATGCGGCTGCGTTCCCTTCCCGGAGTGGGTCCCGGCGCCGTCCGGGCGGTGGATTGGGTGGTCACCCAGGCCGTGTACGGCCGTGCCACCCGCAGGTTCGCGCGCCGGCATGCCCGGGCGGGCGGGCGGGTGCACCGGTACGTCCTGGACTGGCACGCCCCTGGCAACATCTTCGGCGCCGCCCACACCATCGACCTGCCGCTGCTGCTGGGAACCCGTGAAACCTGGGATGGTGTGGGACTTATTGCCGGCGCCGACTGGGCGCAGGTGGACATGACCGGGCGGGCCGTGCGGGCACTGTGGAGTTCATTTGCCCGCGGCGAGGACCTGGGCGGGGCCGGCGCCATCGACGATGCGCTCCACTACCGCAGGGTCGGGGACCAGTGAGAACCCTCGGCGTTGACCTGGCCGCAGCCACCAGGAAGACTGCCGTGGCGGTCATCGAGTGGAGCGGCGGCACCGGAAGCAACAGCCCAACGCAGGGTTCGGCACGGCTGGAGCACCTGGCCCTGGACGTGGACGACCAGCAGATCGTGGATCTCTTCGGCACCTGCGGCATTACCGGCGTCGACTGCCCCGTGGGTTGGCCGGACGCCCTGCTCCCCTTCCTCACGGGCCACCTGAACTTCGATGCCGTCCCGGTCCTCGAACACGACGGGATCGCCGGCCGCAGGCTGTTGGCCTACCGGGACACGGACCGGTTCTGCACCGCCCACACGGGGCTGATCCCGCTGAGCGTCTCGGCGGACCGGCTGGCCCATCCGGCCATGCGCTGTGCGGTGATCCAGGCAAAGATCGCGCAGCTGCACGGCCCCCAGCCGCGCGACGGCTCGGGCAGGCTCGCCGAGGTGTACCCCGCCGCTTCGCTGAAGATCTGGGGCCTGAACGGGCGCGGCTACAAAGGCCGGGGCGTCCCGGAGGCGGAACGCCTGGAGGCCCTGCTCGCGTTACTTGAAGAGCGGGCCCCGTGGCTGGACCTCGCCGGCCACCGGGACCGGATCACCGCGTCGGACGACCTGTTCGACGCGGTCATCGCCGCGCTGGCCGCCCGGGCCGTGGGCCGTCGTCGTACCCTCCTGCCGGATGCTGCGCACGCCGCTGCCGCGCGCAGCGAAGGCTGGATCCACCTGCCGTCCTGCACGCTGGACGAACTCCCCTTCTAGGTCAGCCGCCCAGCTTCCAGTTCCGGATCTCCTCCGGATCCTCGCCGTGGGTACGGGTGTGCTCGCGGGCGCGGTTCCGCCGGTCCTGCAGGTCCTGCCGCAGCAGCGAATGCTTTTCGGCCAGGCCGGGCACCCGGTCGATTGCGTCGATGGCCAGCGTGAAACGGTCGATGCCGTTGAGCATGGCCATGTCGAACGGCGTGGTGGTGGTCCCTTCCTCCTGGTAGCCATGCACGTGCAGGCCGTCCTGGTTGGTGCGCTTGTAGGCCAGGCGGTGGATCAGCGCGGCGTAGCCGTGGTAGGCGAAAATGATCGGTTTGTCCGCGGTGAAGATGCCGTCGAAGTCGCGCCCGGGCAGCCCGTGCGGGTGCTCGCTCTCATCCTGCAAACGCATCAGGTCCACCACGTTGACCACCCGGACCTTGAGTCCGGGTGCCCCCTGGCGGAGCAGTTCCGCCGCCGCCACCGTTTCCACCGTGGGCACGTCGCCGGCGCAGGCCAGGACGACGTCGGGCTCCTCACCGGGGACCTCGGACCCGGCGAACGTCCAGATTCCCAGGCCGCGGCGGCAGTGGTTGGCTGCGTCCGCGGGTCTCAGCCAGGTGGGCGAGGGCTGCTTGCCGCTGACCACCACGTTGACGCAGTCCGTGGAGGCCAGGCAGTGCTCCATGACGGAGAGCAGCGTGTTGGCATCCGGCGGCAGGTACACCCGGATGATCTCGGCCTTCTTGTTCACCGCGTGGTCGATGAAGCCGGGGTCCTGGTGGGAAAACCCGTTGTGGTCCTGCTGCCAGACGTGGGAGGACAGGATGTAGTTCAGGGACGCCACCGGCTGGCGCCACGGCAGCCGGCGGTGCACCTTCAGCCATTTGGCGTGCTGGTTGAACATGGAGTCGACAATGTGGATGAACGCCTCATAGCAGTTGAAGACACCGTGCCGGCCGGTGAGGAGGTAGCCTTCCAGCCAGCCTTGGCACAGGTGCTCGCTGAGGACCTCCATGACCCGCCCGGACCGCGCCAGGTGCTCGTCGGCGTCGTCGATCCGGTACTGCCACACCTTGTCGGTGACCTCATAGACGGCCTGCAGCCGGTTGGACGCCGTCTCGTCGGGGCCGAAGAGCCGGAAGTTCTCCATGTTCCGGGCAATAACATCCCGCATCCACGCTCCCAGCGTGATCATGGGGCTGACCCGGTCCGTGCCGGCCGCCGGGACGTCAACCGCGTAATCCCGGTACGCGGGCAGGTCCAGCGCCCGCCGCAGCACGCCCCCGTTGGCGTGCGGGGTGGCGCTCATCCGGAAGTCACCGGCCGGCGCGGCTTCGGCGACGTCGGCGCGGAGCCGGCCGTCGCCGTCGAACAGTTCCTCCGGGCGGTAGGACTGCAACCATTCCCCCAGCTGCGTGAGGTGTTCACCGTTGGTGCGGACCTCGGACAACGGCACCTGGTGCGCCCGCCAGGTCCCTTCAACCTGCAGGCCGTCGACGGTGCGCGGACCGGTCCAACCCTTGGGCGACCGCAGCACGATCACGGGCCAGCGGTGCCCGTCATGCTCCCCCGCGGTGTCGGCCTGGTTCCCGCGCCCGCCGCGGTGCTGGTCCTGGATGGTCCGGATGTCCGCCAGGCAGCGGTCCAGAACCGCGGCGAAGTCACGGTGCGCCTGATCGGTGCTGTCCGGGTCCGTGACCGTCACGAAATACGGCTCATGTCCGTAGCCGCGCAGCAACTGTTCCAGCTGGTCCTGGGGCATCCGTGCCAGGACGGTGGGGTTGGCGATCTTGTAGCCGTTCAGGTGCAGGATGGGCAGCACGGCGCCATCCACGGCGGGGTCCAGGAAGTTGTGCGAATGCCAGCTGGCGGCCAGCGGCCCGGTCTCTGCCTCACCGTCGCCAATGACGACGGCGGTCACCAGCTGGGGATTGTCCAGCACGGACCCGTAGGCGTGGGCCAGGGAGTACCCGAGTTCGCCGCCCTCGCTGATGGATCCCGGGCTTTCCGGCGCCGCATGGCTGGGAACCCCGCCGGGGTAGGAGAACTGGCGGAACAGTTCGGCCAGGCCGGCTTCGTCGTTGCCCACGTGGGCGTAGATCTCTGAGTACGTCCCCTCCAGCCAGGCGTTGGCGACGACGGCGGGGCCGCCATGCCCGGGGCCGGCCACGAAGAGCATCTCGAGGTTGTCGCGGCGGATGACGCGGTTCAGGTGCGCGTAGACGAAGTTCAGGCCGGGCGTGGTGCCCCAGTGGCCCAGCAGCCGGGACTTGGTGTGTTCCGGCTGCAGCGGTTCGCGCAGCAGCGGGTTGGAACGCAGGTAGATCTGTCCCACCGAGAGATAGTTCGCTGCACGCCACCAGCGGTCCACGAGTTCCAGCGTGTCCCGGTCCGGGTCCGGGTGCGTGCTGTCCTCATGCGTGGCGTCTTTGACCCCGGTGTCTTGATTCCCAGTGCTGCCGGCCATAACCATCCTCACGATCGGGTGCGCCGCCTGGGCGCCGTGCTTCCATCGCAACATCCTGCGGGCGCCGGCACAACCACTATTCGGCTTTCACATGGGCAGACGTACCCGTCGAGCCGTCCAGGTATGCGCCCCCGGCCAGGTGCCGGCGTCGCCACCTGGCTGGCGGCGCCGTGGCTGTACGGGTTCTGCTGCGCCGGAGGCCGTTCGCTTGGGTCCCTGGCCAGTGAAACGGAGGTTGTCCGGATCAGCACGGGCGGGGAACCTGGTTTCTGGCGGGCCGGCTGGGTCATGTTCGCCCGGACCGTACTGTTCACGGTCCTGGTCCTGGTGCTGCTGCTGGGCGTGGCGGAAGGTTCCGCGCCGTCCGGCGCCGAACCCAAGGGCCGCCACCTCACCATCGACCGGAGGTTCCCCCGGCTTCCGGCCGGGGCTCCCGCGATCCCGCCGTATGACCGGCCTGCGGACGTTTGACCAGCCGTAATACTGCCCCTCGCGCTTTTCCTACTTACGGGTAGTGTGTACCCAGAATGTTCACGCTGACCATCAACCAAAGGGACAGCCGGCGCGACGGCGACCGGGTGCCGCAGCTGCTGAAGGAGCTGCGGCATATCCCCGCGCGCCTGGACTTCGACCGCTCCTACGAAGACGAAGTCCAGGGCATCGTTGAATGCCCGGAACAGGCCGTGGACGCGGCGTTGATCGCACTGCGCAGCGGGTACTGGTACGTCGGCATCGGGGTGGGGCCGGTCAACGAGCCCCTGCCCAACCAGATCAAGGACGCCTCGGGGCACGGGCTGGTGTATGCCCGCCGGGCGGTGGACAGGCTGCGCAACGGCAAGGACCGGGTTCCCGTTGCCGTGGAGGGCCCCCTTGCGGACATTGCCCATGACGCCGAAGCGGTGCTCCGGCTGTTGGGCCACATTGTGCGCGACCGGTCGGGCGCCGAGTGGCGGGTGCTGGACCTGTTGACGCCGGGAGTGCGGGGCCAGCAAAAGGCCGTGGCGCAGGAACTGGGCATCACCACGCAGGCCGTCAGCAAGGCCGTGGCCAGGGCCCAATGGAACGAGGAGCACGCCGCCCGTCCCGCGGCGGCCCGACTGCTGCGGCTGATCCTCGAGGTGCGGTAGCGGCGCTACTGCACGGTAGGGGCCCGCGTCTTAGTGGTGGTGTGCGCCGCGGCGTTACTGCGCGGTGGCAGCCAGTACCGGCTCGCCGTTGAAGTACTCCAGCTTCCAGCCGTCAACGGCGTGGTGGTGTGCAAGGTTGAGGGCGGCGTTATTCACGCTGGTGAGCGTTTCGCCGATCGCCCGGCTCAGGCTGACCCGGAGCAGCGTGCCGTGCGTGACCACCAGGAGCCGCTGTCCGCGGAATTCCTCGGCCAGCGCCTCCAGCGCGGCCAGGCCGCGGTCCGCCGCTTCGTCCTCGCTCTCGGCACCCCTGAAGCCGCCAGGGATCCGCAGCGCGTCCAGCTCGGGACCCGCCTGCATGCCTTCGGCCGGCCCGAAGCTGCGCTCGGTCAGCTCAGGCACGCGGCGCGAAACCGCAAGGCCCAGCCCTTCGGCGATCAGGTCAGCGGTTTCCGCGGCCCGGCTCAGCGGCGAGGAAACGATTGCATCCCATTCATAGGGCGCGAGGACGGCGACGGCGTCACGCGCCTGGCCACGGCCGACGTCGTTCAGCGGGATGTCGGTGGATCCCTGCAGCCGACGCTCGGCGTTCCAGTCGGTCTGGCCATGGCGGACGAGGGCGAACGTCGTGAGGGTCATGGCTTCTATTCTGCCCTGAATACGGGACGGGCCCTGACCGGAGCTGCGCGGCAACAGCAGGTACGACTGCGGGGCTGCTTCCGGCATGCCCGTCAGCCCAGTGCAATCACCAGGTAGAGGACGGCCAGCAGCAGCGCCACAGGGGACATGGCGAACCGTTCCGGTTTGCTGCGGGAGATGGCGTTCATGGCCACGCCCAGCGTGAAATAGCCGGCGAGGACCCACACGGCCACGGCCGTGAAGGCCGTACCTCCCAGGGGCGCCACCAGGCCCGCCTTGCCCAGCGCCACGTACCCGAAGGCGGCGTAGAGGACGACGGACACGGCGCTGCCGATGCGGAGCTTGCGGGGCAGGACACGGTGCTGGCCGCCCCAGGCCAGCCTCCCCCACGGCGCACCGGCCAGGAGCGCCACCTGGAAGACGGCCAGGGCACCGAGGATAACGCATGCGGCCAGGGCCGCGGACTGGACCGGGGCCACCCTGAGGTCCTCCTAGAGGAGACTGCGCAGCACGTGGGCCGCGCCGTCGTCGTACACGGACTTGGTGACCTCGTCCGCGACGGCGATGACTTCCTCGGGCGCCTGGCCCATGGCCACGCCCCGGCCGGCCCAGCCGAGCATTTCGATGTCGTTCCGGCCGTCGCCCACGGCGACCGTACGGGTGGGGTCGATGCCCAGCTGGAGGCGCAGGTCCTCCAGCGCGCTGGCCTTCGTTACTCCAGCCGCGGCGATGTCCAGCCACGCAGTCCAACCCACCGAGTAGGTCACCCCGGCGAGGCCGATGTGCTCGATGGCCTCGTTGAACTCCTCCGGCGTGTTCTCGGTGCTGAAGACCACCACTCGCACCGCCATGGCGTCGAGCATGGTCTGGAAGTCCACGCCGATGGCCTCCACACCGAAGCTGGCGTCCTGGAAGCGTTCGGTGGAGAGGAAATTGCCGTCGGCGTCTTCCAGTGCGTACTTCGCGGACGGGAGCCGCTCGCGGAGGGCACGGAGGGCGGGGGCGGGGTCGAAGGTGGCCTTGTGGATGACCTCGTAACCGCCGTCGAGTTCGGGGTGCAGCCGCAGGGTCACGCCGCCGTTGCAGCACACCGCATAGCCGCGCTCCACACCGATCTTCTCGATGATCGGCAGGGTGGCGTTGAGGGAACGGCCGGTGGCGATCATGACCTCATGGCCGGCTTCCACCACGGCCTGGGCCGATTCCCGGACTGCCGGGGACATGTGCCCGTCGTGGTCCACCAGCGTGCCGTCCACGTCCAGGGCCACCATCAGCCGGTGTCTGTTGAGTTCTGTGTTGTTGGTTTCGGTCTCTCGCCGGTCATCGTTGCCGGCGACTGAGGATTCAGTCAGCGTTGTCATTGTTCCAGTGAAACAGACACCCCCAAACGCCGCTAGGACGCGCGCCACAGGTTTGTTGAACAGCCGGTTAATACTCACAGGTTCTCCACGCTGTGGGTGTTTACCCGGGCCGGCCATCCCGGGCTTGTTGGTTGATGGCCGCCGTGAAGGTCCTGATCAGCGAACAAGCTTCTGAAGGGCGCCTGTTCGCTGATCAGGTGCTGCCGAAACCCGGAGATGGCCGGATCACGGCGGCCGTCCCGGAGGGCCTGACGGCGGACAGGCGGGGAACCGGGGCCGCTCCCGTGGCAACCCTCAGCCGGTAGTGGAACACCATCCCATCGGCGGTCTCCTGGCTGCCGGTAAGCCCCGCGACAGTGAGCGGCGGTTCCGCTATGGCTTCTGCCCAGGCGTGCGCCTCATCCCAGAACACATCACGCGGCCAGGCGTGATGGCCGCGCACCATGGTCACTGAGAGCGTCAGACGTGGTGGACCGTACCCGCCGCAGGTACCAAAGGCGACGATGTCGACCGACGACCCTTCGGTCAGCACTGAGGCGTGGCGGGGCATGGTTGTCACTGCGCTTTCCAACCCGCCGGCGTAAACATCAGGTTCAGCCAGGGTACTGAGCCGGGCCCGGAACGCGGCCAGGCCGTCTCCGCAGAGGAGGTTGATCCTGTGGGTAAGGGTGGTGGCCACATTCGCTCCTGTGGATTAGTGCCGGCCGGGGCATTCGGCCCCCGGGTGGAGCTCAGTGCATCCAGCGCTTGAAGTCCCGTTTCTGGTTGGGCCTGCGCTTGTCTCCGTGCCACCACACAACCATCGGGAATCGGGCACCACAACACCGCCCGCAATGCGCCGTCGCGCGAAGCAAAAAATGTCCCCGTGTTGCCTTGAGTGACTGCCCGCGACGCCCTGTTTCCCGCTGATGGGAGGCGGCGCTGCCCACCGATAGCCTGTCGGTTCAAGGACCGATCCAGCGCCGGTCATAAACACCGAATGGACGCGCCGTTTGAAGACGGTAACGAGGCAGGCCGAACCTACGGCGGAAGGGCAGGAACGATGACAGTCCCCACACAGGCGTTGGAGACCGCCATAGTCCGCAGAGCCCGGGAATCCGAATATGAGGCCGTTGGTGAGCTGACCTTCCGTGGTTTCGGGCACCACCTTGCCGGAGCCCGGCAACCCGACGCCGAGCGGCTGAACCTGCTGGTGAATGCCCGGGCCAGGGCGGCGGCAGGCGAGCTGCTGGTAGCCGAGGACACCACCACCGGCGAATTGTTGGGCACGGTAACGGTCCTGCCCCACGGCTCCTCCCTCGCCCGGCAGGCGGAACCGCGTGAAGTGGAGGTGCGGCTGCTGGCCGTCCTGCCAGAAGCGCGGCGCCGGGGACTCGGGTGGCTGCTGTTGGACCGGGCGTCGGAGCTCGCCGTGGCACAGGGTGCAGAGCGCATTGTCCTCGACACCGGCGTGGACAACCATGGCTCCCAAAACCTGTACGAACGGTACGGCTACGTACGCCGCCCCGACCGCGAGAAGCCCCGCCCCGCACCCAAGGTCCAGCTCGCCGTCTTTACCCTGGACCTCGCCAGCAGCTAACCGCTCCCGGCTCCGGCCGCCGCGCCACACCACGGGCCGTCCATCCAACCCGCGCGCCGTGCATCCAACCCACGCTCTGTCGGTCGGGCCCATTCCCCTGCTGCTTCGCAGAACCGAGGCTTCACGGTTCTGATCCGCGAACAAGCCCCTGATCAGCGGCCGCCGGCATGCCCACGACCGGCCGGAGACCAGCAGCCAGGAGCTTGTGGCGCAACCTGGCCGGGTCTGTCAGCTCAGCCCATCGCCAGCGGACGAAACCATGGCCGAGGGCGCGGATCCGGTCCTCGCGCAGCTTCTCCCGGTAGACAGCCTCCTCCGCAGTGATTCCGTCCCGCCGCGCCGCCTCAACGTACTTGGCCTTCCCGTCGAATTCCCCCACCACTCCCTGCCGCGGCCACCAGAAATCGCTTCGGCCAATAAAGCCTGCCCGGTCGCTGAACACGTGCTGCAGTTCAGGCTGCTCAAAGCCCAGGATCCCGAGGACGGCCCTGCTGTAGGACTCGCCTACCGATTCGGGCAGCGGACTGGCAAGGGCAGCCACCCGTTCGGCACGCCGCCGCCCGGCAGCGGAGGGCAGCGCCGCGATTCCGGTGCGAAGGCCCGGCACGGACAGGAGCGTGCCACCTGTCTCCAGCACACCGTCCACGGCGAACCTGCGGGCGGCCCCATCAGCAACCACCAGCGCCTGCGGCAGTTCCCCGGAGCCCAAGACGTCCACGGTGGTCTCAACGAGCCCCGTGGACAGGTATTCGCCATTGCGGACGGGGTCAACACCTGCCCGCAGCCGGTACCGCAGCGGGTAGGAACGGGTCCGCCGGACTTCCTCCGCCGCGCCGCTTTGGCCCAAGACCAGGAGCGTGGATGTCCGGGTTCCGCTGCGCCCCGGAAGTGTGGTGGCCAGCTCAACGCAGGGCGGCGTGCCGAGAGTCGGCAATCCACCGGCCACGGCTGCCGTTTGCCCGCAGAACACTGCGCCCTTCACTGACCGGGAAACCGCCGTCGTCGTCCACGCGAAGCGCTCGGAAGGACGCGCCCGCAGCCAGTCTTCCGTGGCCACGTAGAAGCCGCGGCGTATCCGGACCAGCAGTCCGGCTCTGAAGGATCGGTGCAGGGCGTCCGTGGTGCCACCGCCGCGCAGGATGGCGGCGGTATCGATCAGTCCGGGCGGGATCTCCATCCCCACAGCATGCAGGCCGAACGGCCTGCGCGGCAGGGAGCGGAACCCCTATGTGGACAGCCGCCGGATTGCCACCCGGGAGTCCTAAGCCTGTTCGCGGGTCAGAACCGTGAAGGTTCGGATCCGCGAACAAGCCCAGGAAAGGCGCCCGGTAAACGACCCGGGGAAACCTAGAGGACCGGCAGGACCTCGAGGCCGCCCAGGTACTTCTGCAGCGCCTTGGGGACGTTGACCGAGCCGTCCGGGTTCTGATGGTGCTCCAGCAGGGCCACGATCCAGCGGGTGGTGGCCAGGGTGCCGTTGAGGGTGGCCACGGCGCGGGTGCCCTTGGCGACGCCCTCAGCGTTGACCACGCGCTCGCGGATGTTCAGGCGGCGGGCCTGGAACGTGGTGCAGTTGGAGGTGGAGGTCAGCTCACGGTAGGCGCCCTGCGTGGGTACCCAGGCTTCGCAGTCGTACTTGCGCGCGGCGGACGTGCCGAGGTCGCCGGCGGCAGTGTCGATGACCCGGTACGGCAGTTCGCACTTGGCGAGCATCTCCTCTTCCCAGGCCAGCAGGCGCTCGTGCTCGGCGGCAGCCTCTTCAACGGTGGTGTAGATGAACATCTCCACCTTGTTGAACTGGTGCACGCGGATGATGCCGCGGGTGTCCTTGCCGTGCGAGCCGGCTTCGCGGCGGTAGCAGGAGCTCTGCCCGGCGTAGCGGATGGGGCCGGCGGAGAAGTCCAGGATCTCGTCGGCGTGGTACCCGGCGAGGGCCACCTCGGAGGTGCCCACCAGGTAGAGGTCGTCCTCGGCGAGGCGGTAGATCTCGGCGTCGTGCTTCACGTCGAAGCCGGTGCCCTGCATGGTCTCGGGGCGCACCAAAGTCGGGGTGATCATCGGGGTGAAGCCGGCCTCGATGGCCTGGTCCATGGCCATCTGCAGCAACGCCATCTCCAAGCGCGCCCCCACACCGCGCAGGAAGTAGAAGCGTGCACCGGATACCTTGGCGCCGCGCTCCATGTCGATCGCGCCGATCAGTTCACCGATCTCCAGGTGGTCCTTCGGCTCAAAGTCGGGGAACTCGCGCGGCGTGCCGACGGTCTTGACCACCACGTAGTCGTCCTCTCCGCCTTCCGGAACGCCGTCCTCGATCAGGTTGGGGATGGTGCGCAGCAGTTCTTCCTGCTTGGCCTGCGCGGCGTCAGCCTCGGCGGAGGCGGCCTTGACCGAGTTGGCCAGTTCCTTGACCTCGGCCAGCAGCGCCTGCTTTTCCTCGCCCTTGGCCTGCGCAACCTTCTTGCCGAAGGCGTTCTGCTCGGCGCGGAGGTTTTCGAAGCGGATCAGCGCCGCACGGCGGGCAGAATCTGCGGAGATGATCGCGTCCACCACTGATTCGTCCGCACCGCGGGCACGCTGGCTGGCACGGAATTTTTCCGGGTTTTCGCTGAGGTCTTTTACGTCGATCACCAGACAAGGGTATCCAATACCGCGCACGACGGCGGGCGGCCGGGGCGGCTGGGCCGGGCGCGTCTTCCGCCGGGCTACTGTGGAACCACCATGAGCGACTGGATTCTCTACCTGCTGACTGCGGTGGCGCTTGCCTTCGCCATCTCCAGCTGGTGGGGCGTGCGCCGGCTGAAGGCCCTGCACATGCGCAGCGCGGTGGCCGGTGAAGCCTACGACCCCGGCCTGGAGAAACAGCGCGTGGCCGTGATCATCAACCCGATCAAGGCACGGGCCGACGAGGCGAAGGCCACCATCCAGCGGGCCTGCCTGGCCGCCGGCTGGGACGAGCCGGTGTTTTACGAGACGACGGCGGAGGACCCGGGTTTCACCCAGATGCAGGCGGCACTTGCGGGCAAGCCGGACGTCGTCCTGGTGGGCGGCGGCGACGGCACCGTCCGTGTGGTGGCCGAGGCGCTGGCCCACACAGACGTCGCGATGGGCCTCATTCCGCTGGGCACCGGCAACCTGCTGGCCCGGAACCTCGACCTGGACGTCACTGACCTGCACGGCACTGTCCAGACCGCCCTGTTCGGCCAGCAGCGTTCCATCGACACCGCGCGCATGGCCATCGAAAATTCCCGCACCGGACACTACTCGGAGCACGTCTTCCTGGTGATCGCCGGGATTGGCATGGACGCCGAAGTGCTCGGCGACACCAACGCGGGGCTGAAGAAGGCGGTGGGGTGGCTGGCCTATACCGAGGCCGGCATGCGGCATCTTCCCGGCCGCCGCAAGAAGGTGTCCATCTCCCTGGACGGCAGCCCCGAGCAGGTGCGGAACATCCGCAGCGTCCTGTTCGCCAACTGCGGCCTGGTACCGGGCGGCATCGACTTCATCCCGCAGGCCATGATCGACGACGGCATGCTGGACGTGGTGGTGATGAGCCCGCGCAGCGCCATCGGCTGGCTGCTGATGTACGGCAAGATCATGTTCAAGCACAGCGGAAAGCTGCCCATCATGACCGTTTACCGGTCCGGCCGGGTGGTGATCAAGTGCCCGGAACCGATGCCCACGCAGCTTGACGGCGACACATCAGGCGAGGCCACCCGGCTCACGGTCCAGGTGCAGCCGAGGTCGCTGCTGGTGCGGGTCAAGGGCACACGCTAAGGGCCCGCGAAAGGCCCGATGGGTGGACAAACCAAAGGCCGACGGCGGCACGGCAGTCCGTGCGTCGCGCCGGCCGGCTGGGGGCAAACGGAGGTCAGTCTTCGGAATCCTTGGCGGCCTCGGAAGCGTGCTTGCTGTGTGCCCGCTCCTCGGACTGTTCCCGGATCATGGCCTGTTCCTCCTCGAAGCGCAGGCGGTCGGCGCGGTCGGCGTCGTCGCCGTCCCAGTCCTGGTTGTCGGCGGTGGGCTTGGGGTTGACGATCATTCCCTGGCCGTCGTTCTCGGTGCTGCCGGCTGACATGACCCGCTCCCTTCGTTAGGGGCCACTCTTCATGTGGATCAAGCAAGCATACGCACACTGAATAACCCGCGGAAGTACCCCGGGCGGCATTGGCCTACGCTGTGGGCGAAGCGCAGTAACCGCTTTCTGCCTGCACCGATTCGGCGTCGAGGATGGATCCCACCCAGGCCCGGGCAGCAGCGAAGGCCGCGTCCGAGGTGTGCGCCTGCACCTCGACCGGGTGCCGGTCTGCCCGGGGGTAGGAGCCCAGGAAGCGCGTTGCGGGACTGATGCGGTGCAGCCCCGCCAGGGCGTCGGCAACGCGTTGGTCCGCCACATGGCCGTCGGCGTCGATGCTGAAGAAATAGTGGCCCAGGTACTGCCCGGTGGGCCGGGACTCGATCCGGCTCAAGTTGACGCCGCGCGCCGCGAACTGGTCCAAAATCTCCATCAGGGCACCGGGGCGGTCCTCCGGCAGCGGGACAACCACGGTGGTTTTGTCCGCGCCGGTGCGCTCCGGCAGCCGGCCCGGCCTGCTGACCAGCACAAACCGGGTCACCGCCCCGGGGTTGTCTCCTATGTTCTCGGCCAGCACGGGAAGGCCGGGCCGCTCCTGCGCCACGAGCGGGGCGCACACGGCAGCATCGTAGTGGCAGTCCGGGTCCAGCAGCCCCACGGCCGCCGCTGCGGTGGACGACCCCGGAACGTATTCCGCGGCTGGAATATTCGCATCCATCCACAGCCGGCACTGTGCCCAGGCATGGCCGTGCGTGGACACCCGGCGCACATCGCCCAGCCTGATGCCCGGCCGTGCCACGAGCACGAAACTGATGGGCACCAGCACTTCCCTGACGATCCGCAGTTCGTCGCCGCCCGCAATCGCATCGAGGGTGGCGGTGACCCCGCCCTCGACCGAGTTTTCGATCGGCACCATGGCGGCGTCCGCGGAACCGTTCCGGACGGCATCCAGCGCGGCATTGACGGTGGCAGCGGGTACCCGGGTGGCCGCGGGCGCATCCGGCACCTGCATCAAGGCCGCCTCGGTGAACGTCCCTTCCGGACCGAGGAAAGAGTAGGTGGGCACTAAAGCACCATGGGCTTGAGTCCGTTGTCGGACACGAGCGGCCGGCCCGCCTCCAGCCACTGGTCCATGCCGCCGGAGACATTGATGGCCGTGTAGCCCTGGCCGGTCAGCCACTGCGCGGCGCGGAATGAGCGTCCGCCCGTGCGGCAGATGACGTACACGTCCTGGTCAGGGTCCAGTTCCTCGAGCCTGGCCGGAATCTGGTCCATGGGGATGTGGAGGGCGCCCTCGGCATGCCCCGCCACCCATTCGTAGTCCTCCCGGACGTCGAGGATGACGGCGTCCTCAGGCACGTCGTTCACGGGAACGGTATCGAAATCGCTCACGGGGGATCCCTTCCTGGAAGATCGAAAGTCAGGATCCAGCCTAGTGCGTTCCCCGAAACCCGGCGCCGACCGCGGGCACGTTACGCTTCTCGGTAACCCAGGAGGACCAGTGCCCGCAGACATCCATGCCCTCTCCGCCCGCGAGTTGCGGGACCAGCTGCGCGGCGGCCAGGTCTCGGCCGTGGAAGCGGCCGAACACTTCCTGTCACGGATCGAGGAGCGGAACCCGCAGCTGGGTGCCTTTATTACCGTCACGGCGGACCGGGCCCTCGACCAGGCCCGTGCTGCCGATGCCCTGCACGCCCGGAGTGCAGCGAAAGACCTGCCGGTCCTGCATGGCATGCCGATGGCGTTCAAGGACCTGACCGATGTTGCCGGCGTGGTGACCACCCACGGGAGCGCCGCACTGGAGCATCGTCCTGCGCCCGCCGATGCACCCCTGGTGGCGCAGCTGAAGGACGCCGGCGTCATCTCCCTCGGTAAGACGCAGGTGCCCGAGTTCGGACTGACGGCCTACTCCGAAAACCGCATCGCGCCGCCGTCGCGCAATCCGCACTCTCCCGGCCGGAGTTCGGGAGGGTCCTCCGGCGGAAGCGCGGCCGCCGTCGCCGCCGGGCTGCTTCCCTTTGCCCCGGGGACCGACGGCGGCGGGTCCGTTCGGATCCCTGCGGCGGCCTGCGGGCTGGTGGGCCTCAAACCCGGCAGGGGTACGGTGCCCGGCGGGGAAAGCCAGGGGGACCCGGCGCGGCTGGTAGTGGCAGGCCCGCTCGCAAGGAACGCCGGGGATGCGGCCCTCCTTATGGATGCCTTGGTGCCCGGCGGCGGCTATCTCACAGCTGTGGAGCAGGAGCCGGAACGGCTGCGCATCGGCGTCACGCTGGACAGTCCCTGGTCAGGAACGTTCCCGTTCACGCCGGAGCCGGAGGCGCTGGATGCCCTGGTCGCGGGTGTGCGCCTCCTGGAGCAGGCCGGCCATGCCACCGGGGAGGCGACCATCCGCTACGACAACAGGTATCCCGACGCGTTCACCACGGCCTGGACGGCAGGGGTGGGAAACGCCCGCATCAGCCCCCAGCGCGAGGCTCTCCTGGCGCCGCTGACCCGCACCTTCCGGCGCCGCGCACAGCAGCGCAGCTCCGCCAGGTTGTCGGAAGCGCTGGCCTTCCTGAGGCGGTTCGAGCACGATACGGTGGCGCAGTATTCGCAGTGGGACCTTATGCTGATGCCTTCCCTGGCGCAGACGCCGCGGCCGGTGGGCTGGTTCACCGGCACCGCCGCGGGCAGCGACTCCTGGCCGTCGGCGCACTGGCCGGGCGATGCCGACGGCGACTACCGCAAACAGTGCGAATTCGCGCCCTGGTCCTCCATGGTCAACGTCTGCGGCCTGCCGGCCATCAGCCTCCCGGTTCATTGGACCGGCGGGGCTCCCGGCAGCGGCCTGCCCATGGGCATCCAGCTGGTGGGACGGCCGGGATCGGAGCGGCTCCTGCTCCAGGTGGGGAACCAGCTGGGCCCGGCCGCCAGCCTGTTGACCTGCCCCTAACGTTCCCTTAACCCGGCTGTAACCCGGCGCGGGGAAACTGGAGAGGCGTCACGTCCATCCCGGCCATCCGCTCGACGGGGAGTTGCCCTTATGAACGCCGAACACCCCTCCACCGCCACATCCCAGCGCTCTGACGGGTCCCGGCCCGACCTGAGCAACGCGAACGTCCGCGAAGACCTGGCCCTTGCCGGCCGCTGCGCGCTGGTCCACCTGCCGTCGGGCCGCACGTGCCTCCTCCCGCTGCGCCATCAAGGGCCCTGTGATTTCCACGGCCCGGACGAGGCCGCGGACGTCGTCTCCGCGGAGCAGTAGCGTCCGTTCGAGGCTTCCATGACGCCCGCTGCAGGTGTCGACTCCCGGCCGGATCGGGAGGACGATTAAAGGGCAGTCACTGGAAGGAGGTCTGTGATGTGCTACGGATACAGCAAGGACTTCGGGCGGAGTTACCGGAAGGAAACCGACCGCCGCCCCGAGGCCCGGCAGGAAACCCCGGTGGAGTCCCCGGAACCGCAGGTCAAGCCGCAGGCTAAGGCACAGGATTACACGTTCTGGGCCTTCCCGGCCTGGCGCCGGACGCCCAAGCCCCACACACCTGCCGCTGAGCGGAGCAAGGAAAGCGTCTGACCGCGCCGCAACGAGGGGCCATCCGGCCGGGACCGCCGGCAGGAGGCCCCTTCCGCCGCGCCCGCACGGAGCGTTGTGCCGTGCGCCGCAGTCCAGCTAAGGTGGCAAGGTAAGCATGCTTAGCATTCCGGAAGGGGACACCAATGAGCGCAGGCCAGTACACACCGGAGCCCGAGGGCGGCGCTGGTACCGGCACCCCCGAAACTGACCGGACCGCCGGCCGCCAGGCCGGCGCCCGCGCGGACGCCTCTCCCACAGACGGCCGGGCCGCCATGCCGCCCTACCCGGCGGACGCCCCGGCCCGTCAAGGCACCCAAGGCGACGTCCCGCCGTCGTCCACTCCCGCGGGAACCGCCGAGCGCAAGGTGACGCGCACAGGCATGGTGTGGGCCGCCGTCGTGGCCGCCCTGGTGGTGCTGATCCTGCTGATCATCTTCATCCTTCAGAACCAGGAGCTGGTGCTGGTGAAGTTCCTGGGGCTCGAAGGCGCGGTGCCGCTGGGCATGGCCCTGTTCATTGCCAGTGTCACCGGCGGCGTGCTGGTGGCCGCCGCCGGCGGTGCCCGGATCCTGCAGCTGCGGGCCAGCGCCCACCGGGCACGGCAGCGCCGCTGAACCGCAGCGCCGCCCGGCCGTAGCGGCGCCCAGGGAACTAACTGCCCAAGTTCCGGAACTTCCGGGCCCGGGAGGCCACCAGCTGGGAGACCGGCACCGCGGCCACCGAGGCCAGCTCGTACTCGATGGCGTGCGCCATGCGGGCGCAGAACTCACGCGGCTCCAGGGACGCGTCATGGCGCTCGTCCACGATATGGTCCACCAGCCCGTTCGCGTACAGCGACGCCACGTTGACACCCTGGGCCTGGGCCATCGCCGGCGCGAAGTCCGTGGTGCGGTGGACAATGGCGCTGGCGCCCTCGGGCGGCAGCGGGGACAGCCAGCTGTGCTGCGCGGCGATGGTCCGGTCGGCCGGCAGCAACGCCAGCGCCCCTCCCCCGGCGCCCTGGCCCAGCAGCACCGAGACCGACGGCGACTCCAGGCCGATCAGCTCGTGCAGGGAACGTGCGATTTCTCCAGCCAGGCCGCCCTCCTCCGCTTCCTGGGACAATGCCGCACCGGCGGTGTCGATGACCGTAAGCAGCGGCAGCCGCAGTTCCTCCGCCAGCTTGGCACCGCGCCGGGCCTCCCGCAGGGAACCCGGACCCATCCCGGCCGCGTCCCTGCGCAGCGGACGGGTGTGGCCCAGCACGATGCAGGACTGGGTGCCAAAACGGGCGAGTGCCAGCAGCAGGCCGGGGTCCTTCTCGCCCTGGCCGGTGCCGTTGAGCGGCAGCGCATCCGTGGCGCCGTACTTGAGCAGCTGGCGCAGGTCCGGCCGGCGCGGCTGCCGGGAAATGCCAATGGAGGTCCAGGCATCCACGGCGGCGGGGCGCACGCCCAGCGTGGCGGGGGCCTGCGGCCAGGCGGCGGATCCGGAGGCCCGCCGCGGCATCAGGATGTCCAGCGCCCGGCCCACCAGCTCGGCAAGTTCGCAGGGTTCCACCACGCCGTCGATCAGGCCTTTGTTGAAGAGGTTCTCGGCCACCTGCACGTTGTCCGGGAACGCCTCCCCGTACAGGGACTCGTACACGCGGGGGCCCAGGAAGCCAAGCAGCGCGCCCGGCTCGGCCACGTTGATGTGCCCCAGGGATCCCCAGGACGCCATGACGCCGCCGGTGGTGGGGTGGCGCAGGTACACCAGGTAGGGCAGCCCCGCCTGCCGGTGGGCGCGGACGGCCGCGGTGATCTTCACCATCGACAGGAACGCCAGCGTGCCTTCCTGCATCCGGGTGCCGCCCGAGGACGTGCCGGCCAGCAGCGGCAGGCCCTCAGCCGTGGCCCGTTCCACCGCGGCCACGATCCGCTCCGCAGCGGCATGCCCGATCGAACCGGCCAGGAAGGAGAACTCGCTCACGATCAGCGCCACCCTGCGTCCCCGGATCATCCCGGCGCCGGTGATGACGGATTCGTCGGTGCCGCTGCGTCCGCGCGCCCGGTCAAGGTCGGCGGCATATTCGTCGCTCAGGGCCGGCTGCTGCGGCGCCGTGTCCCAGGAGACGAAGGAGTCCCGGTCCACAACGGCGTCCAGCAGTTCGGCCGCGCCCAGGTGCCGCACCTTCTGCGCCGCGGGCATGCTAGTTCGCCCCGGCACTGGCGTCAGCCGGGACCAGTCCCAGCCATTCACGGATGGCCGGGCCGTCCTCGTTCAGCAGCGGCGGGGCATCGTGGCCGGTCAGCGTTGTTTCGGCTTCGTCGCCGCGGGCGAAGAACCGCAGCGGCGGCCCGGGAAGGTTGACGGCGCCCAGCAGCGGGTGCTCCACTTCCACCACCAGCCCCTGGGAGGCCACCTGCTCCCAGGCGTACACCTCATCCAGCGAGCGGACCTTGCCCGCCGGGATCCCGGCGTCGTTCAGCTTTTCCAGCAGCTCCGCGGCCCCGTACGGGGCGAAGGCGCGTTCGACGGCGGCAATCACCTCCGCGCGGTTGCGCACCCGTTCGGCGTTGCTGGCAAAGCCCGGGGCAGCCGGGTCCAGGCCGAATGCGGCGGCGAACGAGTGCCAGAGCTTTTCGCTGCCGACGCTGATCTGGACGCTGCCGTCTATGCAAGCGAACAGGCCGTAGGGGGCGATGGAGGGGTGGTGGTTGCCCTGCGCCTGCGGGACCTCGCCGGCCACGGTGGTGCGGGTGCCCTGGAACGCGTGGACACCGATCAGCGAGGCCAGCAGCGAGGTACGGACCACCTTGCCGTTTCCGGTCCGGTCCCGTTCGACCAGCGCGGCGAGGACGCCGGTGGCACCGTTCATGCCGGCCAGCAGGTCGGCGATGGGGACGCCGACGCGCTGGGGATCGTCCGGTCCGGAGCCGGTGAGGGACATCAGGCCGGCCTCGCCCTGGAGGATCTGGTCGTAGCCGCTGCGCTGGGACTCGGGTCCGTCGTGGCCGAAGCCGGTGATGGAGAGGATGACCAGGCGCGGGTTGAGTTCGTGCATGGCGGCGGTGGAGAAGCCCAGCCGGTTCATCACCCCGGGCCGGAAGTTCTCGATCACCACGTCTGCGCGTTCAAGGAGTCCGCGCAGCACCGCTTTGCCGTCGTCGCTCTTCAGGTCCAGGCTGATGGATTCCTTGTTGCGGTTGCAGGACATGAAGTAGGTGGACTGCAGGTCATCCTCGGGGCCGACGAAGGGCGGCCCCCAGCCGCGGGTGTCGTCCCCGGTTCCCGGGTTTTCCACCTTGATGACGCGGGCGCCGAGGTCAGCGAGCATCATGCCGGCGTGGGGGCCGGCGAGGGCGCGGCTGAGGTCGATGACGGTATGTCCGGCCAGGGGGCCCTGTGGGCGGTCAGCGGTGTTCATGTGCTGGTTCCTTTTCTGAAATGCGTGGCGCGGGGCGGGTGAACGGGGGCGGGGGCTAGAGCCAGCCGGGGACCACCAGGGCCAGCCAGGCGAGGATGGGGCCGGCCACGATGACGATGCCGCTGTAGCCGAGGATCTGCTTGTAGAACCTGTCCTTGTCCACGCCTTCGGGGGCGTTGGCCAGGACCAGGGCGCCGTTGGTGGAGAAAGGGGAAACGTCCACGATGGTGGCCGCGACTGCCAGTGCGCAGATCACGCCCACGGCGCCGATCTCGCCGGTGGACAGGAACGGCACTGCCAGCGGGATCAGGGCGGCCAGGATGGCGGTGGAGGAAGCGAAGGCGGAGACGACGGCGCCGATGAAGCAGATAAGGAGGGCGGCCAGGAGCGGCATGCCCAGTCCGGCCACACCGTTGGAGACGAACTCGATGGTGCCGGCTTCCTCGAGCACCCCCACGAACGTCAGCATGCCGCAGATGAGCAGCACGGTGGACCAGCTGATCTTGTTGATGGCGCCCTTCTGGGCCGCGGGCGAGACGAGGGCCAGGACGATGGCGATGGTGATGGACACAAATCCAACGTCCATCTTGAACCCGAGTGCCACGACTGCCAGGACGATCAGGCCGGCGATGGTGACCAGCTGCGGAATCCGGTCGGAGCGCTCCTTGGTGGCGGCGACGCCGTCGCCCGCGGGGTCCCGGGGGCCGTACATGCCGGAGCCGAATCCCTTGAAGGCCACGTCCCCGGCTTTGGCACCGACGCTGACGGCCATCCGGGCTTCGGCGGCCTGCTCCACGAAGTGGCCCACCCGGGAGGACAGCAGCGCCCGGCCGCCCAGCACCACGAACAGCACCAGCGCGATCAGGGTGTTGAAGATGAGGCTGGTCAGGAACAGTGCGGTGGGACTGAAGGCCAGGTCCGTCTTGGCGAGGATGCCGTTGACGGTGACGCCGTAGACGGCGATGGGCGAGAAGCCGCCGGCCTGCGCACCGTGGATCACCATCATGCCCATGAGCAGCGGGCTGATCTTGTACTTGCCCGCGAAGCTCAGGGCGATGGGCGCGATGATGGCAACGGCGGCGGGAGACAGCGCACCCACCGCGGTGATGACGGCGGTGATGGCGAACATCACCCACGGAATCAGGGCCACGCGGCTGCCCACCAGTCTGACGGCGCCGCGGACCAACAGGTCGATGGTGCCGTTGTTTTGGGCGATGGCGAACAGGTAGGTGACCCCGACGATCGTCAGGAAGAGGCCGCCGGGAAAGTTGGCCAGGATCTCATTCGTGGACATGCCCAGCACCAGTGCGCCCAGCAGGAAAGCGCCGACGAAGGCCAGGGCACCCATGTTGAGGGGCAGGACGGTAGCGAGCAGGAACATCGCCGCCAGGATGATGATCGACAAGACAGGAGCGGACATCGTTGGTCCTCCATTGGGATGAAAAGTGTGACGTGAGTTACTGGCTCACTGGACTAGCCTCTTAGACAGTGAGTCTATCTGTCAATAGTGGCGGCCTGTATTCTGGAGGGACCGACGACGGAGCGAGGGCTTGTGGAGAAGACATCACGGCTGGGACTTGAACGGGTTTCCCGGCCAAGGCTTTATGAACAGCTGGTGGAGCAGATCCTTGCCTACATCGAGTCCGCGCAGCTCAAACCCGGAGACCTGCTGCCCGCGGAGCGCGACCTCGCCGAGCGGCTGGGCGTTTCGCGCGCCACCCTTGCCCAGGCGCTGGTGGCGTTGGAAGTGCTGGGGGTCATCGACGTGCAGCACGGCACCGGCGCCGTCCTGGCCCGGCGGCCCAGCGTGGCCTCGGTCATCAAGGGCCTGCGCGAGCACCGCAGCCGCCTGCCCGAAATTGTCGAGGCGCGCAGCACCCTCGAAGGAAAGCTAGCGGCGCTGGCCGCGGCACGGCGCACCGACGCGGACCTGAAGGCGATCGACGCCGCCCTGGAGGTCATGGCCGGCGAAATCAGCGACGGCGACCGCGGCACCCACGGAGACGAGCTCTTCCACCAGGCAATCACGGCCGCCGCGCATTCCTCCGTGCTGGCACAGCTGATGGCATTCATTGCCGAGATGATCCTGGAGACGCGGATGGAGTCCCTCGGCCAGCCGGGCCGGCCCGAACAGTCGTTGGCCTCACACCGGCGGATTGCCGACGCCATCCGCGACCAGGACCCGGAGGCCGCTTCGGAGGCGATGCTCGCCCATATCGAGCTGGTCTCCGACGTGGAGCTCCTCCGCTGACCCCGCTCCTTCAACCCGCTTAACTACAGATGCCCTATCAGATGAGGTTCCTAAAACCGGGTTTTAGGAACCGGATCTGATAGGGCATCCGGCGCGGCGGCGGTCAGTAGCCGTAGCTGCTGGTCGAGTAGGACGCCAGTCCGATGATGAGCAGCAGCCAAAACCCGCCGTATCCCAGCAGGCAGAGGTAGCCCAGGACCAGGCCCGTGATGGACATCCCCTTGCCCGACGGTTCGCGCTTCAGGGCCATGTGTCCGGTGATGATGGCGGCTAGCTGCGGCAGGATCAGCCATCCCATGATGACCGAGGCGATGCCGCACACCATGCTGGCGATGCTCAGGTTCCTGGGCTCGGCGGGCATGCCGTAGTAATTCTGCTGGCCGTAGGGCTGCGGGTACTGGTTCCCGTACGGGCTGCCGCCATACTGGCCGCCGTACTGGGGGTTGCCGTACTGGGCGCCGCCGTACTGGGGGTTGCCGTACTGAGGACTGCCCGGCTGGGAGCCGGCGTATTGCCCACCGGCGGAGTCCGCACCGTACTGCCCGGACAGGCCCGGGTACAGCGGCGGCGGGGGCACGTCCGGACCGGCGGCGTCCGATCCGCCCGCGCCCGGGCCGTAGGGATCAGAGCCGTAGGGCGGGACGAACTTCGGCGGTTCATAGCCCGACGGCGGCGCGGCAGGAGTGCCGGCGTCCGGCGAGGCGTCGTTCCACTGCGCGTCGGGACGCGGCTGGTCGGGACGCGGCTGGTCGGGACGCTGCGAAGGCTGATCGGTCATGGTTCTCCCCCTGGAATGTTGCCTCCAGCCTATCGCGCACAGTGCCGTTCCGGACCCGTGTCAGTGCAGGATCAGCCTGGCAGCAAGGGCCAGCATCAGAATGCCGATGCCTAGGTCCAGGAACCGCCAGGTCCTCGGGCTGCCGAGGACCCCGGACAGTGCCCTGGCCCCGTACCCCAGGGCGGAGAACCATGCCACGCTGCCCGCGACGGCGCCCGCCGCGAAGACCCACCGGAGGTCCGGACCCTGCTGGTTGGCCAGGCTGCCCAGGAGCACCACGGTGTCGAGGTAGACGTGCGGGTTCAGGAAGGTCAGCGCCACGGTGGACGCCACCACCGAACCCTTGGACCTCAGGGTGCCCTGCACCAGGGCGGAGGGTTTCACTGCCGACAGGAAGGAGCGGACGGCGAACCAGGCCAGGTAGGCCGCGCCACCCCAGCGGAGCACTTCAAGTGCCTGGGGAAACCTGGTCACCAAAGCGCCGATCCCGGCGGTGCCGCCAAGGATGAGGGCTGCGTCCCCGGCCATGCACACCGCCACCACCGCACCGATGTGCTCCCGGCGGACACCCTGCCGGAGCACGAAGGCATTCTGCGCGCCAATGGCCACAATCAACGCCAGCCCCGTCAGCATCCCGGTCAGTCCCGTCATCACCATGCATTTGACGGTACGGAGGACAGCACTTGAAGACAAACGATTTATTCTTGACTTTCATTAGAATTTCTTCATGAACTTCGAACACTTGAAGGCACTCATGGCCGTGATCGATGAGGGTACTTTCGAGGCCGCAGCCGATGTCCTTCGAGTCACCCCGTCGGCCGTCAGCCAGCGGATCAAGGCGCTGGAGACCGCCACCGGGCAGGTCCTGGTACGCCGGCGTGTGCCCTGCACCGCCACCGACGCCGGAACGGTGCTGCTCCGGATGGCCCGCCAGGTACAGCTCCTGGAGGCGGACGCCGCCTCAGCGCTCGGCAACGGAGCGGCTTCCCGCGCGCTCCTGCCTTTGGCTATCAACGCCGATTCGCTGGCCACCTGGTTCGTTCCCGTCCTGGCAGCCGCCGCGTCCTGGCCTGACACGATCCTGGACCTGCACGTTGAGGACCAGGGGTTCAGCAGCCAGTTGCTGCGCCAGGGCGACGTGATGGGCGCCGTCACCTCCGATCCGGTTCCGGTCAACGGCTGCCGGGTGGAACTGCTGGGACACATGCGGTACATCCCGGTTGCCGCCGGCGGCCTCCAGCGTCGGTTTGCCAAAGGCAACTCAATGGACTGGGCGGCCATGCCGGTGCTGAAGTTCAATGCGAAGGACAACCTGCAGCGCGGGGTCCTGGCGGCCAAGGGGGCCGGCCTCGCGCCGCCCACACACACCGTCCCGTCCTCGGAGGGGTTCCTGGCAGCCATCAAGGCCGGCCTGGGGTGGGGCATGGTTCCAGAACTGCAGCTCGGAAACGCACTGGCGGACGGCTCACTGGTGCTGCTGGCAAAGAACGCTTATGAGGACGTTCCGCTCTACTGGCAGGCCTGGTCACTTGATTCCGGCCGGCTGCACCGCATTGGCACAGCGCTCCGCGACGCCGCCCGCGGCAGCCTTCGCAGGCCGCGGCAGGAGCATCCCGTCGCGGCGGCGCCGGACGTCAGCGGGCCAGGTAGGGCAGGACGTACACGGCAAAGATGACGAAGGCCGCGAGCAAAGCCAGCCTTCCTGCCCCCGTCGCGCCATGCTGGCGCCCCTTCCGGCCGCGGCCATGCAGCGCCCCGGTCCCGGCGACGCCGCTCCCGGGGACGCCGGGCGGAAGGCCGCGCCCGGCAGGGTGCCGCGAGGCGCTGCCGCTGCGGCTCCGGTCCCGCCCGGTCGTATCCGCGCCGCCCGGATTGCCTTGGCTGGCCGGGTTCCGGGGCGCCGCGGGCGGGAGTCCGCCGGCAGGCCGGACCACCGTGCCGGGCCGGACATTGCGGAACGCGGTGATGCCGGGTTCCTGCTCGTGGGTGAGCTCCTGCCCCAGCTGTTCGTACAGGCCGGCCACCGCCTGCCGGTCCAGGACCGGAGGCAGCGCCTCGATGGCACCCACCACACGGCGCGTGCCGGCGACGGCAACGTCGGCGTCGGTAATCCCGAAGAGGTCCGGCTGGGCGGCCATGCAGATCAGCGGACGCACCACGCGCCGGTGCCGGGGAGGCAGGACGGAGGCGACGGCGGCGCATTGGGCCAGTGCCCCTTCCACCGCCTGGGTGCGGGCGTAGCGGCCCTGCCATAGAACGCCTGACGCCACCCGGACCTCGCCGGTCCAGTTTTTCGAGTCCACGACGACGACGCCGCCGGGGCCCACCAGGACGTGGTCCAGGTTGGCTTTCGGCCTGCCCGGCCAGTGGACGTCGTGCAGCACGTACCAGCCGTGCGGGACCAGTTCGCTGAGCTTTTCCGCAACCACGCGTTCGTCCACGGCACCGGCGTCCCACGCCTGGGTGGAGCGCTCGGCGGCATCCAGCCGTCGCTTGAGCCTGGCCACGCGCTCGGCAGCGATCCTGGACTGTTCTGCTGCGCCGTCCCCTGCCCCCATGGCCGTCCCTGCTTCCGTGCCGGACGGGCGAAGGCGGCAGGCCGCCGTCGCCCTTTGCTTGGTTGAAAGTCCGGAAGCCCGTATAGCCGGCCTTCCCGATTTTTCGAAAGTAACAGCGCGCGCAGCAGCCGGTATATAGGTACTTTCCGGAGCCTGTACTCAGGTGGGCTACTTGGTTAACGGCCGCGAATTGATGACGCGCCGCCGTCACAGCGGACCGGAATGTGGGCGCGTCGTTTTGACTCCGGCGAGCTTCTGGCATGCTTGGTCCCATGGCTAGCCGCGCGGGTACAGTTGCCCAACCCCAGGACCTTGTTGACATCACAGCGCTCCTTGACGCGTACTACGACATCACGCCGGACCTGGGAGATCCGGGCCAGCGGGTGGTGTTTGGAACGTCGGGTCACCGCGGATCGAGCCTCAAGGCTTCCTTCAACGAAAAGCACATCCTCGCCATCACCCAGGCCATCGTGGAATACCGCGCGGCGCAGGGTGTCACCGGGCCGCTGTTCCTGGCCAAGGACACCCACGCCCTCAGCGAGCCGGCGCAGAACTCCGCCCTCGAGGTTTTGGCGGCCAACGGCGTCCAGGTCCTGGTGGACGCCCGCCACGGCTACACCCCCACCCCGGCGTTGAGCCACGCAATCCTTACCTACAACCGGAACGCCGGCCCCGGCGCCCCGCAGGCAGACGGCATCGTCGTCACGCCCAGCCACAACCCGCCGGCTGACGGCGGCTTCAAGTACAACCCGCCGCACGGCGGCCCGGCGGACTCGGACGCCACCGGCTGGATTGCCAACCGTGCCAATGAACTGCTGGAGGAAGGCCTGCGGGGCGTCAAGCGCGTCCCGCTGGCCGAGGCCCAGTCCGCCGATACCACCGGGAAGTTCGACTTCCTCAGCAGCTACGTGGATGACCTCCCCTCCGTGCTGAACCTCGAAGCGATCCGCGACGCCGGTGTGCGCATCGGTGCCGACCCCATGGGCGGCGCCTCCGTGGATTACTGGGGCGAGATCGCCGAACGCCACCACCTGAACCTCACCGTGGTGAACCCCACCGTGGACCCGCAGTGGGCATTCATGACGCTGGACTGGGACGAAAAGATCCGCATGGACTGCTCGTCGCCGTCGGCCATGGCCTCGCTGATCCAGCGGATGGGGGTGGGTGCCGACGGAACCGCCGCATACGACGTCGCCACGGGCAACGACGCGGACGCGGACCGGCACGGCATCGTTACCCCGGACGGCGGGCTGATGAACCCCAACCACTACCTCGCAGTGGCCATCGACTACCTGTACCGGAACCGCAGCGGCTGGAACCCGGACTCAGTGGTGGGCAAGACGCTCGTTTCCTCCTCGATCATTGACCGCGTGGCGCAGAGCCTGGGCCGCAAGCTGGTCGAGGTGCCGGTGGGGTTCAAGTGGTTCGTGCCCGGGCTGCTCTCCGGCGAGGGAGCTTTCGGCGGCGAGGAGTCCGCCGGCGCCTCCTTCAACCGGATGGACGGCAGCGTCTGGACCACGGACAAGGACGGCATCCTGCTGGCGCTGCTGGCCTCGGAGATCACCGCCGTGACGGGCAAGTCGCCGTCGCAACTGTACAAGGGCCTGACGGACCAGTTCGGCGCCCCCGTGTACGCGCGGATCGATGCCGCCGCCACCCGGGAGCAGAAGGCAAAGCTGGGCAAGCTCTCCGCCGCGGACGTGACTGCCACGTCGCTGGCGGGCGAAGAGATCACGGCCAAGCTCACCGAGGCCCCGGGCAACGGCGCGGCCATCGGCGGCCTGAAGGTGGTTACGGAGAACGCCTGGTTCGCCGCCCGCCCGTCCGGCACCGAGGATGTTTACAAGATCTACGCCGAATCCTTCAAGGGCGAAGACCACCTCAAGCAGGTCCAGGCCGAGGCCAAGGCCCTGGTGGACGGCGTCATCGCCTGACTTAACGCCAGATGCCCTATCACTTGGGGTCGCCATCCAGGCCGGATGGGGACCCTAAGTGATAGGGCATCCTGGGTTTCAGGGGGTCAGACGGTGCGGACGGCCTCGTCGTAGGCGAACTTCGGCTTGGCTTCGCCCCAGGCCTCTTCGCCGGGCTGGCCGATGTTAACCACCAGGAAGCTCTTCTGGTCACCGGCCGGGAAGAATGCGGCGTCGACCGCGTCGAAGTCCGCCCCGGTCATGGGGCCGGCGGCCAGGCCCAGCGAGCGGACGGCCAGGATGAAGTAGCCGGCCTGCAGGTGCGCATTGTTGTTGCCGGTGGAGGCGGCCAAGGCGGGATCGGCGTCGTACATGGCCTTGGGGGCGTTGTAGCCGGGCAGGAAGTTGTCCCACTTGCCGGCCCAGTCAGTGTCGTAGCTGAGGATGGCCACCAGCGGGGCGGACGCCGTCTTGGCGCGGTTGCCGCGGGAAAGGGTGTCCACCAGGGTGGCGCGGGCCTCGTCCGACCGGACGTAGGTGACCCGGAGCGGCTGCGAGTTGAACGCGGTGGGGCCGAACTTGGTGAGCTCGTAGATGGCCTGGGCCTGCTCCTCGGTCACCTCACCGGTGAAGGTGTTGGCGGTGCGGGCCTGGGCGAAGATGGCGTCGACGGCTGCCGAATCGATAACCGCTTCTTCATGGGCAATGGTCATTCGCTTACCTTTCGTGGCGGCTCCCCGCCTGCCGGGTGGCCTGTGGTTGCTGTCCATAGTTGCAACTTCAACTGCTTGGCGCCTCTTCCCGTGACGGCGGGTGACGTTGCCCACAGCACGGCGCCCTGAAGGCGGCGCCGTTGCCAGGGCCGTGGACAAAGGCTTGGCGGTATTCTGGAGCGAGTTGATCTCCGCCCCTTCGCGGCACCCCCTTGAAAGGCATTCCTTCCCATGAGCATGCTCGGAATCAAATGGAAGCTGCACGGCACCGGCAAAACCATCAAGCCGGGCCACGTGGTGGCACCCGACGAGCGCCTGGCCTGGCCGCTGACCATCGGCGTGGGCATGCAGCACGTGGTGGCCATGTTCGGCGCCACGTTCCTGGTGCCCATCATCACAGGCATGCCGCCCGCCACCACGCTGTTCTTCTCCGGCATCGGCACGTTGCTGTTCCTGGTCATCACCAAGGGCAGGGTGCCCAGCTACCTGGGCTCGAGCTTTGCGTTCATTGCCCCCATCAGCGCCTCGCAGGCGCAGTTCGGCATCCCCGGCGCCCTGGGCGGCGTGGTACTGGCCGGCGCGGTCCTGGCTTTGGTGGGTGCCATCGTGCAGAAGTTTGGTGCCGAGTGGATCAACCGCCTCATGCCGCCCATCGTCACCGGCGCCATCGTGGCCCTGATCGGCCTCAACCTGGCCCCGGCCGCGAAGCAGAACTTCGACGCCGCGCCCATCACCGCTGTCATTACCCTGGCCACCATCATCCTGGTCAGCGTGCTGTTCCGCGGGATCCTGGGCCGGTTGAGCATCCTGGTGGGCGTCGTGGTGGGTTACCTCGTGGCCATGCTCCGCGGTGAGGTCAGCTACGAGAAGATGGACGCGGCCGCCTGGGTGGGCCTGCCGCACTTCCAGACGCCCGAGTTCCACCTCGGCGTCCTGGGCCTGTTCGTCCCGGTGGTGCTGGTGCTGGTGGCCGAAAACATCGGCCACGTGAAATCCGTGGCCGCCATGACAGGACAGAACCTCGACGGCGTCTCCGGGCGCGCGCTGATGGCTGACGGCGCGGCCACGGTCCTGGCAGGATTCGGTGGCGGTTCCGGCACCACCACGTACGCCGAGAACATCGGCGTCATGGCCGCCACCAAGGTGTATTCGACCGCGGCCTACTGGGTGGCCGGGATCTTTGCCATCCTGCTCAGCTTCTCCCCCAAATTCGGCGAGCTCATTGCCACGGTCCCGCAGGGAGTCCTGGGCGGTGCCGCCACCATGCTCTACGGCATGATCGGCATCCTGGGCGTCAAGATCTGGGTGCAGAACAAGGTGAACTTCGCCAACCCGGTCAACCTGACCACGGCCGCGGTGGCCCTGATCATCGGCATCGCGGACTACACCTGGACCATTGGCGACCTGAAGTTCACCGGCATCGCCCTGGGCTCCGCCGCGGCGCTGGTGATCTATCACGGCATGAAAGCGATCGCGAAGGCCCGCGGAACGGTTGGAGAACCGGAAACCGACCAGGCCGGGCTGCCGCCGGCGGTCAAGTCCGCGCTGAACGCAGCCGCGAAGCGGGGACCTCGGAAGCGCTGAACCCGTTCCCCTTCCAGGCTGCGTTCCCGGCAGCCCTTGTAGGGTGGAAGGACGTCAAGCACTACGTCTGGGGGATCAATGCTTGAGAGTTTCATGCGCCTTCCGCGGCCGACGCCGCCAGCAAACCACCGCCACGTCCAGGAGGGGGATCTGCCTTCCGCGCAGATCTACACACCGGATCCGGTCCCCAAGGGCCGCCTGGCGGGCTGCGTCCTCGCGGTCCTGGTCAGCGCCTGGATGCTGGCTGTTCCGGTTGCCCTGATTGACCGCTTCAGGGACACTTCGGGCGCGGGCGCCGTCATCATGACCGGGATCGTTATCGCCTGCGCCCTGGCAAGGGACCACCGCAGGCACCAAACCCCGGGCACCGCCACCTAGGCTGCCTGCCCCTCCGGCGCCGGTCCGCTTCCCATCCCGGGGTTCACCGCCGGGTGCCCGGAAGGGAACGGGCCGGGCCTGCCCAGGCCGAAAATGGGTCCGGGCAGCGGCCGCTTCGCGGGCAGGAATTCGTCCCCGGGATGCAGCAGCCGCCGCAGGATCCAGGGTACGAAATACTGCCGCGCCCACACCAGGTCCTCTGCCCTGGCGTGCTTCCAGCCCTGGTCCGGAAGAGGCTTTGGCCGTAAGGGCTCAAGCGTGTGCGGGACGCCGAGCGCTTCCAGCGTTGCCAGCGCAACAGCGTGGTGGCCCAGCGGCGAGAGGTGCAGCCTGTCCGGGTCCCATGAGGCGGCGTGCTGCAGTTCCGGCAGGCACCACAGGTCCACCATGACGCAGTGGTGCCTGGCTCCGATGGTGTGGATGTTCTCGTTGTAGACGGCCACCTTGCCCCGGATGGCGCTGAACACGGGTGTGTTGCCCCAGTCCGGTCCGGCGTACAGCAGGACGGTGGCACCGGTCGCGGACAGGACCTCGACGGCGGCATCCAGCTTTTCTGCCAGTTTGTCCGGATTTCCGTGCTTGAAGAGGATGTCGTTCCCGCCGCCGGACATGGCGATCAGGTCCGGCTTCAGAGCGAGGGCGGGGGCAAGTTGCCGGTCCAGGATCTGCCGCAGGAGCATGCCCCGCACGGCAAGGTTGGCGTAGGCAAAGTCCGGCTGCCCGGCACTGAGTTCCTCGGCGGCGCGGTCTGCCCAGCCACGCAGGCCTCCGAGGCTGCGCGGCTCAGGATCGCCGATGCCTTCCGTGTAGGAATCCCCCAAGGCCACAAACCGGTGCCAGGGGTGCAGCCCATGCCCTTGCTGGACCGTGTCCGGCCCGCGATCTTCGGTGATCATGCCGTCTTCCTTCCCGCGGTTGAACGCGGACGCCGCTTTCTGGCAGCCTCCGCCTGCGCGGCTCCCTGTGACGTGTGGTCCAGTTCAGCCGCCGGTGCGGGCTGAAGGCCCGCCACGCCGTCGTGCAGGTCCTGCGGGGTTGCCGCAGCGGCCTGTCCGGGATGTGCCATACCCGCGGTGGGCGCAACGACGCTCAGCGCCGCGTCGCGCAGGTCAAGTTCGTGATGCATCACCTGGGTCTGCAGGAACACCAGTGCACCCTCGCGGGTCAGCCCGTATTCGTTCATGAGGCTGCGGACCGCAAGGTCCACCAGGACCAGGGAGCTTTGGACGACGGCGATGCCCGCAGTCGCCTCGGCCCGCTCACCGACCCGCACCACGACGCGCAGCGCCCGTGCCACCTGGCGGACGTAGGTGCGGGAACGGACCAGGTCGTCGCTGGTGAAGGTGTGCGGGGACTGTGCGTAGAGGTTGATGGCCGCGCTGGCTCCGCCTTCGGAGGCGATCGGCGCCGACAGGAGGGACTGCACACCGTGGGCGGCGGCCGCGCTGGAATACCCGGGCCAGCGCCAGTCGCGGCTGAGGTCCGAGATCAGCACGAACTCGCCGGTGCGCAGCGCTTCCATGACGGGCCCGTCAGCGAACGAACACTGCTCCCGGTCAGCTTCCCGGGCCTGTTCAGTGCTGGCCGCCAGGGTGTGGGACTTTCCGAGCCGGAACAGTGTGGCCGCCCAGCTGATGCCGCGGCGTTCCCCGGCGATGTCCTGCATGAAATCATGGGTGACTTCCCAGAGGTAGTTCTCAACATCCTTGCTGTCGTAAACCGGCTCCGGGGGCGATGGAAGCGGTCCCCAGCCAACCTGCCCCGAGGGTTCAGCGGCCATGTTCCACGCCTTGGATAGAAACGCGTCGGCCCACTGCAAAACCTTGTTCAAGCATACGACCGTGCGGCGCTCCGCGGGGGCCGTTCGGGCAGGTTTAGGGGAACCCGCAGCAGCCTCCTATCCTAAGTGGGTGACCATCACCCAGGCTGTTCTCTCGTTTGCCGTGGTTGCCGGACTGTTGACGCTGGTTCCCGGCATCGACACCGCGCTGGTGCTCCGTTCCTCGCTCACCCGGTCCCGCCGTTACGCGTTCGCCACCGCGCTGGGCATCTGCACGGGCGCCATGGTGTGGGGCGTCGCGGCCGCGGTCGGAGTTTCGGCCCTGCTGGCCGCCTCAGAGTTCGCGTACCGGGCGTTGACCCTTGCAGGCGCCGCCTACATGGTGTGGCTTGGCGCCTCGCTGCTATGGAAAAGCTGGAAATCCGGCCCCGCCGCCGCGGCGGCAACCTTGGCGGCCACGGGCAAGGCGGCACCCGGCGGCGGCCGGGAACTGCTGCAGGGGTGGCTGACCGGGACCGGCACCAACCTGCTGAATCCGAAGGTGGGCGTTTTCTACGTCGCCACCATTCCCCAGTTCATTCCCCAGGGCATTTCACCGCTGATGATGGGCGTGCTGCTGGCGGGCGTCCATTGCGTCCTGACCATGCTGTGGTTCGCCGGGCTGATTTTCGGCGCCGGATACGCCTCCGGGTGGCTCAGCGGCCCGCGCAGCGTCCGGGTGATCGACAGGGTCACCGGAACGGTCCTGGTGGGATTCGGGCTGAAGCTGGCCCTGGAACCGCGGCACTGACAGGCTCCGGGCGGGGCGGCGCCGGCCGCCCCCGCCCCGCGCCCCTAACGCACCTCGACGTCCAGCGGCTGGAAGTCGTCGGCTGAGTGCCGGCCCACCAGGATCCGGAACGTTCCCCGCTCAACCTGCCAGCCGCCGTCGTAATGCGCGAAGGCCCGGGCGGGGATGCGGACCTCCACGCTCCCGGTACCGCCGGCGGCGAGGTGGGCCCCGGCATAGCCGGCGAGCCAGCGCACCGGGCGTTCCACCTCCGTCTCCGTGCGCTCCAGGTACACCTGCACCACCTCACGGCCTGCCCGCGTTCCGGTGTTGCGGATGGGAACGTGCACCACAACGTCCTTGCCAGCCGGGACGGCCTGCGACGCCGAGGGGGTGCCCAGGTCAAAGGTGGTGTATCCCAACCCGTAGCCGAAGGGCAGCGCGGGGGCGGCGCCGCCGGCAGCCTGCTGCTTCAGCCACGCCCGGTAGCCCACGTGGATGCCTTCCGCGTAGACCACTTTGCCGTCCACCGGAGCGGTCTGCCGCACCGGGACATCGTCCAGGGCAGCCGGCCAGGTAGTGGGGAGCCGCCCGCCGGGCTCCTCGGCCCCCAGCAGGATGTCCGCGATGGCCCGGCCGAACTCCTGGCCGCCGAACCAGCCCAGCAGCACCGCTCCCACCTTGTCGAGCCACGGCATCACCACCGGTGAGCCGGAGTTAACCACCACCACCGTACGGGGGTTGACAGCCGCGACGGCCTCCACGAGCCGGTTCTGGTGGCCGGGCAGGTCAAGGTCCTTGCGGTCGAAGCCCTCGGATTCGATGGCGGCGCTGGTGCCCACCACCACCACGGCTGCGTCGGCTCCCCTGGCCGCTTCCACCGCGGCGTCGATCTCCGCCTGGGGGTCCTCCACCGCGGTTTCCTCGCCCAGCAGTATGGCGGTGAACGGAATGGCCTGGTCCGCGGGCAGCTGGTAAACGGCCTCGATCCGGACCCGTTCCCCGGCCAGTGTTTCCACGGGATGGATCACCGTGGGCGGGTCGAACAGTGCTGCGCCCAGGACATCGGTGCTGTCCTCGATGTTGCCGTTGAACACTTCCCGGCCACTCAGGGAAAGCTGGATCCGCCCCACGGTGCCGACGCCGAGGTGATGGATCCCAGCCGTCGGGGCCGTCCAGTCCGCTTCCATCCGGATGGCGGCCGCCCCGTCCGGAATGCCGACGCCGAACCAGATCAGGTGCGACGCCAGCCGGTCCTCTCCGGAGATTTCCGTGCCGTCTTTGGCGAGGAACGTGACGCGCATGCCGGGAACGTCCGACACCGGGTTGTGCAGCGATGTGCGCGGGAAGGCCTGCAGGCCGTCGGCCACCTTGGCGCCGCGGTGGTAGGTGACGCTGACGCCGGCGGGCAGCGCTTCGCGCAGTCCTTCCAGCGGCGGGATGATCCGCCGGGGCATGACGGTGGCGCTGCCGCCGCCCTGCGTGCGGGCTTCCTCGGCGTTGTGCCCGCTGACGGCGATGCGCGCCAGGCGTGCCGGGTCCAGGGGCAGGAGCCCGCCGTTGTTCCGGACCAGGACCGCACCGCGGACGGCCACTTCGCGGGCGACGGCGGCGGCGTTGAGGGGTGCCGGAAGTTCCGTGACGGCGGGGCTGACACTGTCCAGCGAGCCGACGCGGGCCGCGAGCCTGAGGATGCGGACGACTTTTTCCAGGATCGCGTCCCGGCTGACGCGGCCGTCTTCCACGGCCGCCAGGAGTTTGGGTCCCCAGTGCCCCACCGGGCCCGGCATTTCCAGGTCCTGCCGGGCGTTGGCTGCTTCCACCGAACGGACACCCGTCCAGTCGGACACCACCACGCCGTCAAAACCCCATTCGGTGCTCAGCGGCGTCTCCAGGAGGCTGTTTTCGCTGGCCGTGATGCCGTTGATCGAGTTGTAGGAGCTCATCACCAGCCAGGTGCGCGACTCCGTGACGGCGTCCTCGAATGCGGCCAGGTAGAGCTCGCGGAGGGTGCGCTCATCCACCACGGAATCGGAGGTGAACCGGTCCGTCTCGGCCTCGTTGGCCAGGTAGTGCTTCGGGGTGGCTCCCACCCCCATGGACTGCACACCGGCCACGTAACCGGCGGCGATGGTGGCAGTGAGTCGCGGGTCCTCGCTCAGGCACTCGAAGTGGCGGCCACCCAAGGGCGAGCGGTGCAGGTTGATGGTGGGGCCCAGGACGGCGTGGACACCCTTGCGGCGGGCTTCCTGCCCCAGGACCTGACCGTAACGGCGTGCCATATCGACGCTCCAGGTGGCGGACAGCGCGGTGGGGGACGGCAGGGAGACCGAGTCGTGGCGTTCATCGAAGTCCTCGCCGCGGACCCCCGCGGGGCCGTCCGACATGACCACCCGGGACAGCCCGATCCCGGGCAGGGCGTGCGTGGACCAGACGTCGGCTCCGGTGAGGAGCCGGACCTGGTCTTCCAGCGAAAGGCTCTGCGCGAGGTCCCGGATCCGGGCTTCAGCGTCCGGAGAACCGGCAACGGGAACCGTCACGGCAGCGGGCAGGGTGGGATTCATGGAGGGCTCCTTCTGGTCGTGGAAAGATCGTAGCCCTAAAAACCGAGCATGACTAGGTTTTCGCGCCGAAGAGTGAAATACACTGGCTTCCGTGACCCCGAACAAGCCGCGTGGACCGTATGCCAAGGGAGCGGAACGCCGTGAACAGATCATCCAGACGGCCACCGACGTCTTCGCCACGGAGGGATTTGAGGGAACTGCGCTGAAACGCGTTGCCGAACTGGTGGGAGTCAAGGAAGCCACCCTGTTCCACTACTTCAGCGGAAAGCAGGAGCTGCTCACGGCCGTCCTCGCCGAACGGGACCGCCGCGGGCTCGCGGACAACCCGGCGGAGGCCGCGGGGCTGGGCCTGATGGCGCCCATCGCCGCCCGGAACCGCACACAGCCCGGACTGACCACGCTGTACGCCGTGGCGTCGGCTACGGCCAGCAACCCGGGCCACGATTCTCATGGCTATTTTGAACACCGGTTCGCTTCGCTGGTCCGCGCGCTCGAGGAGGACATCGCCGGGCGCCAGGCGGCGGGCGAGGTGCGCGCCGACGTGTCCGCCACGGACCTCGCCAGGCTGGTGGTGGCGGTGTCCGACGGCCTGCAGCTGCAGTGGCTCTACGACAAGGACGTGGACATGGCCGCAGGCCTGTCCACCTTCATCGAGGTCCTGCTCAAGCCGCCGGCCTGAGCCGCTCCGACGCCGGCACGGCCCGCATTACCCTGCGATGGCGGTGCCGGCAAGGGTGGCTTCAATGACGGCCGGCGACAGCACATACTGCGTCACCATCTGGCTGGCACCGAGGATGGCAGCCCGGCCGCCGGCCATGGACAGGACAATGCGCAGGTGGGACGTGGCCAGCGGCGGCGAGCGCCGGTACACCACCTCACGGATGCCGGCCACGAGGTGCTCCCCGGCCTCGCCCATGCTGCCCCCCACCACGATCACCGAGGGGTTGAGCAGGTTGACCACAGTGGCAAGCACTTCGCCGATGTCCCGGCCGGCCTGGCGCAGCGCCTGGATGGCCTGCAGGTTGCCGTCCGCTGCGAGCCTCAGGACATCGGCGCCCTTGGCAACCTCCACCCCCTGCCCGCGAAGCGCCCGGACGATCGCCGGTCCGGACGCCAGTGCTTCCAGGCAGCCGTAGTTGCCGCAGGCGCACAGGACGTCGTGTCCCCGGGCCACCTGCACGTGCCCCAGGTCGCCGGCCGTGCCGTTTGCCCCGCGCTGCAGCTCTCCGCTGCTGATGATGCCCGAGCCGATGCCCGTGGCCACCTTCACGAAGAAGAAGTTGCCGTGCTCCGGCCAGTTGGCGGCCCGCTCCCCCAGGGCCATGATGTTCACGTCATTGTCCACCAGGACCGGCACCGGAAGGGAACGCTGGACGTAGCCAACGACGTCGAACCCGTCCCATCCGGGCATGATGGGCGGTTTCACCGGCCGGCCCGTGTCATGTTCCACCGGGCCGGGCAGGCCGATTCCCACCCCCGCAAGCTCCTCGACCTTGCGCCCGGCGCCGGACAGGAGCTCCTGGCCCTGCGTGAGGACGCGGTCCAGGACGGCCTCCGGGCCGTCGGCCACCTGCTGGGCCAGCCGGTGCTCGGCCAGGATGTTGCCGCCGAGGTCAGTGACCGCGACGATGACGTGGGTGGCGCCGACGTCCGCGGCCAGGACCAGGCGCGCGGCCGGGTTGAAGGCAAAGCGCGACGGTGGCCTGCCGCCGCTGGAGAGGGCTTCACCCGCCGGGCCCACCAGCCCGGACAGCATCAGCGCGTCAATGCGCGAAGCGACGGTGGAGCGGGCCAGGCCGGTACTGACGGCAAGCTCGGCCCGGGTGCGGGCCCTGCCGTCACGCAGCAGCTGGAAGAGGTCTCCGGCGCGGGACAGATTGCCGGCGTCAGCGTCCCGTGCTGGCAATTTCCCTGTGGCTGGAGTCATGTACCAGTCATAACACGCGCACTTGCGCCTGTCACCACAACAGAAGAATGACGGAAGCAGAACAACTTTTGCTTGACTCTCGTCAAAAGTAGTCCTAGGTTGTGACGAGGAGCACATCACGAGTGCCGATACCGCAGATTTACCGCATCAATCGCCCCGTATCCGAGTCCGCTTACAAAGAGGTCGTTGACTTGTCCCACCCACTTCACGCCGACCGTCCCCTGGGAGTCGGCATCCTCGGTGCCGGTCCCGTCACCCAGGCCATCCACCTTCCCGCCCTGGCGCGGCTCCGCGGCCTCCTCGAGGTCCGGCACATCATGGACGTGGATCCGGCGGTGGCCGGATCGGTCGCCGCGCGCGTTGGAGCCGCCTCCAGCAGCACCATGGAGGCCCTGCTGGGCGACGAAACGGTGGATATCGTGGCCATCTGCAGCCCCCACCAGTTCCATGCGGAACAGGTCATTGCCGCCTGCCGGGCGGGCAAAAAGGCTGTCCTGTGCGAGAAGCCGTTTGCCATGAATGCCGAAGAGGCCGGGCGCATCTCAGCCGTCAGCAGGGAAACGGGCGTGCCGATCGTGGTGGGCGCCATGCACACCTTCGATCCGGGCTGGCTCGCTGCCAGGAGGAACTGGGACGACCTTCCCGGGACGGCGCACACCATCCGCTCCTCGATCGTCCTTCCACCCAACGCCCGGTTCGAAGACTTCGCCACCGAGATCATCACCCGGCCCGCGGCGGGCACGCCGGATTATGGCGACGTCGAGGTCATCAAGTCCATGATGCAGGGCGGCATCATGGGACTGGCCATCCACGACCTCCCACTGGTGCGGCAGTTCACCCCCGACTTCGCGGACATCGAGGTCCTGCAGGCCCGGCACGTCCGTCCCTTTGGTTACGCCGTGTCGCTCCGGACCCCCACCCGGACCATTGAGCTCCGGGCCGCCATGAACAGCACCTGGAAGCCTGAGTGGAGCTTCGAAGCCATCGCGGACCATGCCGCGCTGCGGATCGATTTCACTCCTTCCTACGTCCAGGCAGGCTCTGCCACGGCCACCTTCAGCCGCGGCAGCGAAACAACCACCTTCGGCCCCTACGGCCACAACGGCTACGAGGGCGAGTGGCGCGAACTGGCAGAACTGGCGCGGGGCACCAGACAGCCGCCGCCGGCGCAGGCCCTGATCGACGACCTCACCTTCGCCCTGGCCATCGCCGATGCCACCGTGGAGAGCGCCGCAGCGGAGCACGGACGCCGGCCGGCCGGGCTGGCCGGCGCCACCGGAGCCACGGCATGAGCGCCGCGTTCACCGTCACCGCCACCACCGGGGCTGAAGAAGCAGGCGGCGTCGCCCTTGCCATCGCCTCCCTGCCGGCAACATTCGGCCACGCCGCGGACAAGGCAGGGGTGGCCGACGTCGTCGCCATCGCCGGTGAGGCCGGCTGGACCGGCGAGGCCCTCCAGGCCATCGAATCCGGCCACCGCGCAATCCTGGTGGCCAACCCCTGCCCCGAGGACACGGCACGCCTGGCTGCGGCCGCGGACGCCGCAGGCACCGCCGTCGTCCTCGACCACCGGTGGGCCTCCAACCCCGCACTGGTCTCCACCGGGAACGGTCCCGACGCCCGCGAGGCGTTCCGCAGCGCCCTGGGCGCCGCGGCCATGCTGGACAGCGTAGCCGCGGCGGCGCCAGGCTCGGATCCCCATCGGCTCCTCGGCGAACACCTGGCGGCGCTGCTCATGGTCACCGGGCCGCTGGACGGCCTGTCCCTGGTGCGGAACGGCGCTTCCGGCTACCTGGTCAGCGCACGCCTCCCCAACGGCGCCCCGCTCACCGCCCAAGGTGTACTGACCGCCGCCCGCCCTGCCGGGGTCGACATCCGCCTGTATACGTCCGACGGCGGCGCAAGCGTCCGGGTGCCCGACCCCGGCGCCGCCTGGCCCGCCGAGGTCCGGGCCACCGGGCCGCACGGCGACCTCCTGCTTCCCACCCTCTACGAATCAGCCCACCGGTCGGCATGGCGCCGCCTCAAGGAGCACCTCACCGCAGGCACCCGGCCGGACGACCTCGCCGGTTTCGCCAGGCTGACCGACCACTACGCAACCCTCACCGACACGTAACCAGTCCTCCCGATACGCAACCACCAGCAGTCCAGTCCCACCTCCACTCTCAACGATGAGCAGGACCGCCCCACCAGCGCACCGCGCCCGCGGTCCCGAAAGGACACACCATGAATGCAACGTCCCACCAGAGCCGCTCCTTCTCCCGCCGCGGCTTCCTGGGCCTGACGGCGGCAGCTGCCTCCGTTCCCCTGCTGGCTGCCTGCGGCGGCGGTTCGGCCACGCAGGGAGGCGGCGGAGGCGGTGCGGGCGGGACCATCAAGTTCTGGGACATGCCCTGGGCAACGCCGGCGTACAACGACGCCGCCAAGGGCATCGCCGAGGGCTTCTCCGGCGCCAACGGGGGCAAGGCCTCCTACCAGATCATCCAGTGGGCCAACTTCTACCAGACCTTCTCCTCAGCGATCGCCTCCAAGACCGGGCCGGCCGTCTCCACCGGCGGCGGGTTCCAGGCATTCCAGTTCGAACAGCAGGGCCAGATCGCCTACGCGGACAAGGTGATCGACAAGCTCAAGTCCAACGGCCAGTTCGACGACTTCCTCCCGGGCGTGCTGGACCCGTTCAAGTCGGACAAGGGCTACGTGGCCGTCCCGTGGCAGCTGGACATGCGTGTCTTCTGGTACCGGAAGTCGCTGTTCGAGAAGGCCAACGTTGCCCTGCCCACCGACTGGCCGTCGCTCCTGGAAGCCGGCAAGGCACTGAAGAAGGTCGGCGCCTTCGGGTTCACCACCGGCGCCGGCACGGGCAACAACTACGCCAACCACTCCATGATCATGATGATGGTCAATAACGGCGGCGGCGTCTTCAACAAGGACGGCGAGCTGGACCTCCTCAACGACCGCAACGTCGAGGCCATGGAGTTCGTCCTCGAACTGGTCTCCAACGGCATCGTGGACCCCGCCGCCGTCAGCTACACCACGGACAACATGTCCGCCCAGTGGAAGGACGGGAAGGCCGGGTACGGACTGTTCCAGGTCAACGTTCCGCAGCGCGTGGGCGACACCTCCGGCGACCTGCTGGTGGCCGACCCCATCACCGGCCCGCACGGCGACAAGGCCACGATCGTGTTCCCGAACAACATCATGATGTACACCAACACCCCGTCGCAGGAAGCGTCGGAGGAATTCCTGGTCTACTACCTCGGCCAGCTCAAGCAGCTGTGGCAGAAGAAGCTGATGTCCGCCCTGCCCGTCTTCAAGTCCATCACTGAAATCCCCGAATTCGCTGACGACCCCAACAACGTCAAGATCGTCAAGGACTGGCAGCCCATCGCCAAGACCTTCGCTTCCCAGGGCAACACCCTGAACGCGAACCTGGCAGCGCTCGACGGCGGCCAGGCGCTGAACCAGTTCAGCCAGACCATCATTACCGGAAAGTCGGACGCGAAGACCGCCCTGCAGGCCTTCCAGTCCGGCCTCGAATCCGTCCTGAAGAAGTAGGGCGGAGCCAGCCATGTCCAGCACCACTGCACAATCCGGGCTTGCCCGGGCCCGCCGGGGCGTCGCCCCGGGCGGGTCCGGGACGGTACCGGGCAAACGCCGGAGCAAGCTTTCCGCGCAGGCCACCAGGACGTTCTTCTGGCTCCTGCTCCCCTCCGTGGTCCTGCTTGTCCTGATCCACGGCTACCCGCTCATCTACGCGGCCGTCCAGGCCACGCATGACGGGAACCTGCTGCAGACCGGAAACTTCATCGGCGGGGAGAACTTCGCCACTGTCCTGACTTCTCCGGCGTTCTGGAAAGCCGCGCAGTTCACGCTGTGGTTCACCATTGTGGGCGTGTTCGGTTCATGGCTGGTGGGGCTGGGCCTGGCACTGCTCCTGCGCACCAAGATCCCGGCAGGCAACACGTTCAAGGTCCTGCTGCTCCTGCCGTGGGTGGTGCCGATCGTGGTGTCCTCCACGGCCTGGAACTGGCTGGTGGCCACCCCGGATAGCCTCATCCCGTCCCTGTTCCGAAACCTGGGACTGGGCACGCCGCTGTTCCTGGCCGACCCGACGCTGGCGTCCATCACCGTCATGGTGTTCAAGGTGTGGGTGAGCTTCCCGTTCATGATGATGATGATCTCCGCCGCCCTGGCCTCGGTGGACAGCACCGTCTACGAGGCCGCCAGCATGGACGGCGCCACCCGCTGGCAGCAGTTCACCCAGATCACCCTGCCGCTGATCGCCCGGTCCACCTACATCAGCTGGATCCTCATGACCATCTTCTGCGTCAACGACTTCCCCACCATCTACCTGCTCACCGGCGGCGGGCCCGTGAACGCCACCACCTCCCTGGTGGTCCTGGCCTACCGCACCGTCTTCCAGGACTTCGCCACCGGCCCCGGCGTCGCCATCGCCTTCCTCATGACCATGACGCTGGTGGTCATCTCCGTCATTCTGTACCGCCAGATCCGAAAGTCGAGCGTCGAATAAATGAGCGCAGTCCTCCACGCCCACCCGGAATCCGGCCCCGCGCTCGGCGTCGACGCCGGCAAGCCCCGCAGGGTCCTGTCAGAAGCCGGCATGCGCGGCCGCTGGTGGCGGTTCACCCTCATCCTGGCCATCACCGCCGTCGTGCTGGTGCCCATCCTGGTCACCGTGGTCCTGGCGTTCACCCCGGGGCCCAACAGCACCGCCACCGGCCTGACCTTCGAAAACCTCAGCGGCGTCTTCTCCAAGACCCTCGCCGCCACCTGGCTGAAGAACAGCCTCATCACCACCCTGGCCACCGTCGTGGTGTCGGTGGCGGTGGCGGCCCCGGCCGGCTACGTCCTCTCCCGCGGACGGTCCAAGGCCGTCTCCGGGTACTCGCTGCTGCTGTTCGTCATGCAGTCCCTGCCCATCATCACCTCCGTGGTGCCGCTGTTCATCCTGTTCGCCGGCATGGGGCTGGTGGACAACCTGCTGGGCCTGACCATCATCTACGTCGGATCCACCATGACCGTGGCCACCTGGATGATGGCCGCCTACTTCGACTCCATCCCGGTCAGCCTCGAGGAAGCAGCCTGGATCGACGGCTGCTCGGTGTTCGGTTCCTTCCTGCGGGTGGTGCTGCGCAACTCGCTGCCCGGTGTCCTGTCCACGGCCATCTTCGCCTTCCTTCTGGCCTGGAACGACTACCTCGTCGCCATCGTGTTCCTGCGCTCCAACGAGATCTTCACCCTGCCCATGGGTGTGCAGTCCTTCTTCCAGCAGAACGCCACCGACTGGACTTCCGTCATGGCCCTGGCCGTGGTGATGATGCTCCCGCCGGTAATCGTTTTCGCCACCCTCAACAAATACTTCAGCGTCGGCGGCATCGGCGGCTCCCTCGCCGGCCGGTAACTGCCCCGCAGAACAGTTCTGTTCCAACCACTTAAGGAATCCCATGTCTTACTCGCTTCAGCTCTACACCCTGCGCAATGCCATCGCGGAGGACCTGCCCGGCACCATCAGGAAGGTCGCCGAGATCGGCTACACCCAGGTTGAGCCGTACAACTTCGTGGCCACGGCCAAGGAACTGGGAGCGGCCCTGAAGGAGAACGGCCTCACGGCGCCGTCCGGGCACGCACCGCTGCTGAGCCAGGACCAGGACGAAATCTTCGCCGCCGCCCAGGAGCTGGGCATCACCACGGTCATCGATCCCTACCTCCCGGCAGAGCACTGGCAGAACGCCGAGGACATCCGGGCCACCGCGGAGAAGCTCAACGCCGCCGCGAAGAAGGGCGCCGGGTACGGCATCCGGGTGGGCTACCACAACCACGCGTGGGAACTGGAGTCCAGCATCGAGGGCCGGACCGCGCTGGAGTACTTCGAATCACTGCTGGACCCGGAGCTGGTGCTGGAGGTTGACACCTACTGGGTGGCCGTCGGCGGACAGGACCCGGTGGACATCCTTACCAAACTGGGTGACAGGGTGAAGTTCATCCACATCAAGGACGGCAACCTGACCACCGACACCAAGGCCCAGCAGCCGGCCGGGCAGGGCAAGGTCCCGGTCCTGGACGTCATCGCGGCGGCCAAGTCCCTCGAGGTGGGCGTGGTGGAATTCGACGACTACTCCGGGGACATCTTCGAGGGCATCAGCCAGAGCCTCGCGTACCTGAACGCCGCAGCAGAAGGAGCCAAGGCATGAGTTTCGCACCGTCCACCCGCAAAGGACCGGTCGGCGTCGGCGTCATCGGCGCCGGCAACATCTCCAAGCAGTACCTGGACAACCTCACGGTCTTCCCAGACCTGAAGGTCCACGTCATCGCCGATCTCTTCGAGGACGCCGCTGAGGCCCGCGCCAAGGAGTACGGCATCGCCGAATGGGGCGGGCCGGAGAAGGCACTGAACCATCCCGACGTCGAAATCATCGTCAACCTCACCATCCCCGCGGCCCACGTGGAGGTGGCCACCGCGGCGGTCAACGCCGGCAAGCACGTCTGGACCGAGAAGCCCTTCAGCCTGGACCGCGAATCCGGCCTGGGCCTGCTCAAGGCAGCCGACGCCGCCGGGATCAGGCTCGGCACGGCCCCGGACACATTTCTGGGCGCCGGCCTGCAGACCGCGCTGCGCCTCATCCGGCGCGGCGACATCGGCACCCCGCTGACGGCGATGACCACGTTCCAGACCCCCGGCCCTGAGTCCTGGCACCCCAACCCGGCGTTCCTGTTCCAGTACGGCGCCGGCCCGCTGTTCGACATGGGACCGTACTACCTCACCACCCTGGTCCAGGCCTTCGGCTCGATCCGCAAGGTCGCCGCCGTCGGGTCCAAGTCCAAGGAAGTCCGCGTCATCGGTTCCGGGCCCAAAGCCGGGGAAGAGTTCACCGTTGAGGTCCCCACCCACGTCTCCGCGATGGCGCAGTTCGAATCCGGGGCCTCCTCGCACAGCGTCTTCTCCTTCGAATCCCCCAGGACCCGGATGGGCTTCGTGGAGATCACCGGCACCGAAGCCACCCTCTCCCTGCCGGACCCCAACTACTTCACCGGTGACATCAGGCTGTGGCGCGCCGGCGACGAGGACTGGACCACCGTCCCCGCCACCGGGCCGGCCAACGGCCGCGGCATGGGCGTGCTGGACCTGGCCCGGTCCCTCCGCGCCGGTGTCCCGCACCGGGCAACCGGCGACCTCGCCTACCACGTGCTGGACAGTATGGTCTCGATCAGCGAATCCATCGACGCCGGAACGTTCGTCAACGTCGAAAGCTCAGCACCGGCCTCCCCGGCCCTCCCCGAGGACTGGGCCCCGGACACCGCAACCCTCTAGCAAAGCAGGAACCAGCCATGACCACTCCCGCAGACCCAACCGATCCCACGGCCTCCCCGCCCACCACCTTGGGCGTGGCCGCCATCGGCTACGCCTTCATGGGGAAGGCCCACTCCAATGCGTGGCGGAACGTGGCCAGCTTCTTCGACGTCCCGGCTTTCGAGCAGAAAGTCCTCGTGGGCCGGGACGCCACCGCCGTCGCCGAGGCCGCCGCCAAGTACGGCTGGGCCGAGTCCGCCACCGACTGGCGGTCCGTGATCGAACGGGACGACATCCATATCATCGACATCTGCGCACCCGGCTGGATGCACGCCGAGATCGCCATCGCGGCGCTGGAAGCCGGCAAGCACGTCCTGGTCGAAAAACCCCTCGCCAACACCCTGGCCGAGGCCGAACTCATGACCGCAGCCGCCGCCAAGGCCCGCGCCAAGGGCGTCCAGTCCATGATCGGCTTCAACTACCGCCGCGTCCCCGCCCTGGCCCTGGCCAGGGAACTCATCAGCGAAGGCCGCCTCGGCACCGTCCGCCACGTCCGCGCCGCCTACCTGCAGGACTGGCTCGCCGACGACCAATCCCCCATGACCTGGCGGCTCCGCAAGGAAACCGCCGGCTCCGGCGCCCTGGGCGACATCGCCTCCCACGCCATCGACCAGGTCCTCTACCTCCTGGGCGACCAGGTCACGGAGGTCACCGGCAGGCTGCACACCTTCATTCCGCAGCGCCCCGGCGGCAAGGCTGCCGGGGACGGGCTGGAGGACGTCACGGTCGACGACGCCGCCTGGGCCACGCTGTCCCTCGCCTCCGGAGCCATCGCCTCGGTGGAGGTCTCCAGGGTTGCCACCGGACAGAAGAACAGCCTCAAACTCGAAATCTACGGCGACAAAGGCACCATCCTGTTCGACCTCGAAAACCTCAACGAACTCGGCTTCCTCGACGCCACCGCTCCCGTCCGGGAACAGGGCTTCCGCCGCATCCTGGTCAACGAACCCGAGCACCCCTACCTTGCCGCCTGGTGGCCGCAGGGCCACATCATCGGCTGGGAACACACCTTCACCCACCAGGTCCGCGACTTCCTCACCAACATCAAGGACGGAACCGCGCCCTCGCCCTCGTTCGAAGACGGCCTGAACGTCCAGCACATCCTGAACGCCGTGGAGGAATCCGCCGCCGCGAAAAGCGCACTGATCCAGCTGCCCGGCACCACTGCCGCCGGACCCACCGAAGGAGCCTGACCATGCCTCGCCCGTTCACCCTGTTCACCGGCCAGTGGGCCGACCTGCCCTTCGAGGAAGTCGCCAAACTCGCCTCCGGCTGGGGCTACGACGGCCTGGAAATCGCCGTCTCCGGGGACCACCTGGACGCCTGGCGCTGGGACGAACCCGGCTACGTCGACGCCAAACTCGAAATCCTGGACAAGTACAACCTCAAAGTTTGGGCCATCTCCAACCACCTCAAGGGCCAGGCCGTCTGCGATGACCCCATCGACTTCCGGCACCAGGCCATCGTCGGCGCCAAAGTCTGGGGCGACGGCGACCCCGAAGGCGTCCGGCAACGCGCCGCCGAGGAAATGAAGCACACCGCCCGGCTCGCCAAAGCACTCGGCGTGGACACCGTCGTCGGCTTTACCGGCTCCTCCATTTGGCAGTACGTGGCCATGTTCCCGCCCGTCCCCGAAAAGGTCATCGACGCCGGCTACCAGGACTTCGCCGACCGTTGGAACCCCATCCTGGACGTCTTCGAGGAGAACGGCGTCCGGTTCGCCCACGAAGTCCACCCGAGTGAGATCGCCTACGACTACTGGACCACCGTCCGCACCCTCGAAGCGATCGGCCACCGCGAAGCGTTCGGCTTGAACTGGGACCCTTCCCACATGATGTGGCAGGGCATCGACCCGGTTTCCTTCATCTGGGACTTCAAGGACCGGATCTACCATGTGGACTGCAAGGACACGAAGATCCGCCAGACCGGCCGGAACACCGTCCTGGGCTCCCACTTGGCCTGGGGCGACCCCCGCCGCGGCTGGGACTTCGTCTCCGCCGGCCGCGGCGACGTCCCCTGGGAAGCATCCTTTCGCGCCCTGGCCGCCATCGGCTACGACGGCCCCATCTCCGTGGAGTGGGAAGACGCCGGCATGGACCGCCTCCACGGCGCCCCCGAAGCCCTCGCCGCGCTGAAGAATTTCGACTTCCCCGCCTCCCGGACCAGCTTCGACGCCGCCTTCAACCAGGGCTAGGAGGGCCTCCGTGATCCGCACTCTGCGGCCGGGGCAGCGATGCGAGGTGCGGATCGCGTCGGTCACCGGCGGCTCCACGCTGCTGTTCAGCACCGGGGATCTCCTCCTGGAAGCCCCGAACTGGACGCAGGACGGTTCCGCCCTCATCCTCAACGGAGACGGGAAGCTTTGGAGTCTGGACATCGCCACGGCGGAGCTGGCGGAGATTCCGCTCGCCGGAATCCCGGAGCTGAACAACGACCATGTCCTGGCGCCCGACGGCGACACCATCTTCCTGTCCGCGAATGACGGCCACATCTACCTTGCACCGTTGGCCGGCGGCACCGCGCGGCAGGTCACGCAGGAGGATGGGACCTTCCATTTCCTGCACGGCGTCAGCCCGGACGGCACGGAGCTGGCGTACGTGGGGATTGAGGCGGGGGACTTTTCGAGGCCGGGCCGGCTCATGACCATGGCGTCCGACGGCGGTGCTGCCGCGGCCCACGAGGTCCGCGGCCACTGCGACGGGCCGGAGTATTCCCCGGACGGCCGCTGGCTGTACTTCAACACCGAGGCGTTCACCGACGCTCCCGGCCACGCCCAGCTCGCCCGGATGTCCCGCACGGGGAACGAACCCCCGGAACGCCTGCAGGACTCGGACACCGTGGACTGGTTCCCGCACCTCTCCCCGGACGGCAGGCTCGCCACGTACCTTCGGTTCCCCGCGGGGACCGAAGGGCACCCTGCGGACCTGCCGGTCGCCGTCGTGCTTGTTTCAACGGCTGACTGGCCGCAGCCGCTGCACACGTGGCCGCTGTCCGGCGGCCAAGGTACGCTCAACGTCAACAGCTGGTCGCCCGATTCCGGGCGGTTCGCCTACGTTGCCTACCCTTTCCCGGACCCGCAAAGGACTGACCCTTGACCAACAGCAATGGAACCTCGGACGGCCGGCTCCGGTGGGGAATCCTCGGAACGGGCTTCATCGCCGGACTGCAGGCCAAGGACCTCCTGGAGAACGGCTTCACGGTGCAGGCCGTGGGCTCCCGCACGCCGGAATCGAGAAGGGCCTTCGCCGGCGCACACGGCATCGCCACGGCGCACGGAAGCTATGAGGATCTGGCCGCCGACCCGGACGTGGACGTCATCTACATCGCCACCCCGCACCCGTTCCACCACGCCAATGCCCTGCTGGCCCTGAACGCCGGCAAGCACGTCCTCGTGGAAAAGGCCTTCACCATCAACGCCCGCGAGGCCCAGGAGGTCGTGGACCTCGCAGCGGCAAAGGGCCTGGTGGCGCTGGAGGCCATGTGGACCCGCTTCCTGCCGCACATGGCGCGGATCCGGGACATCATCGGCAAGGGCACCATCGGGGAGGTCAGGAAGGTGCTGGCCAGCCACAACCAGGACCTGCCCAAGGATCCTGCCCACCGCCTGAACGATCCCGCCCTGGGCGGCGGGGCGCTGCTGGACCTGGGGATCTACCCCATTTCCTTCGCCTTCGACATCCTTGGCGCGCCGCAGCGGATCCTCGCCAGCGCCGCGAAGACGGCCACCGGCGTGGACCGCCAGACCTCTGCGATCTTCGAGTACGCGGGCGGGGCGCAGGCGATTGTGGACTGCGAACTGGACGCCGCCAGTGCCAACCGGGCCTTGGTGATCGGGACGGACGGCTGGATCGACATTGAATCCACCTGGTACAACCCCGTCCCGTTCACGGTGTTTGACAACGCGGGGAACGTGGTGGAGCGGTTCGAGCAGCCGGTCACCAGCCGCGGCATGCAGTACCAGGCGGCGGAGCTCGAGCGACTGGTTCAGTCCGGGGCGGTGGCGGGCACCATCCTGCCGCCCACAGAGAGCGTGTCCATCATGGCCGCCATGGACGAGATCCGGCGCCAGACCGGCGTCACGTACGACGCCGACACGCAGCACTAGCGGGATCCGCCGCCTTACGCAGGGCGAAGGTTGAGCACCACGTCGTAGGCCTCCACCCGGCGTTCGGTCACCGTGGTGGGTGATTCGAGGTGCACGGCACCCGACGGCAGGATCCCGGCGCCGCCGTCGCGCTCCATCACCTGCCACTGGGCCAGCACGTCCTCACCGGCGTGGTCGGGGGGCAACTCCTGCCAGAAGCTGAACCCGCCCGCGCCGGTGAGTGCCTCCCGCCGGTAGAGCACGCAGCCGCCCAGCCAGGCCACGCGGTAGGGCAGCCATTGCCCGGGCTGGAGCGACAGGTCGGCGCTGATATGGGTGAGGTTGGCCGCGCTGTGCAGGGGCCACCGCTGGAACGCCGGCTCGCGGGGCCGGATCCGTTCCGGCGCAACGCCGCCTTCCCACGGCTGGAAGGCGACGGTCTGCTCCGGCCTCCGGTCCTGCAGGTAGGACAGTCCCTGCGGTGCCATGCCCACGAACCCGCAGCCCAGCTCCTCCAGCGCGAGGCTGAGCCGTGCCAGCGCACCCGGTTCCAGCCAGACGTCGTCGTCAAGGAAGAGGCAATGGTCCGCGGTGGACTGGTCCAGCAGGAACTGGCGGTGTTCCGCCAGTCCGCGGCGCGGCAGGTGGCGCGTCAGCGTGACGGGACGGCCCTGGGCCTCCAGGACGCGGATCATCGCGGCGGCGGCCGGGTGTTCCCACCCCGGGCTTCCCTTCGACTGGTCGCTGATGACGACGGCGAATGCCGGCTCGGCCTGCCCTGCAAGCCCGGACAGGGTGACGGCGAGTTCGGCCGGGCGGTCGCAGGTGGGGACCAGCACGTCCACGGCCACGTGCTCCGGGACGTCGGCCCGCTGCGCCCACGCCTCTGACGATCTCCTGCTCACGGCATGCCTCCTCCTGCGGCGGACGGCAACGCCCGGCCCGCTCGTGTGGTGTGGTGGTTCCGGCTGGTCCGTACCCAGCCCTCCCCCGGATATGCTCCGGAACGGCGGAGGCCCCCGCCGCCACATCCGGACCGGACGCGGCGGCAGGGGCCCGCTGCGGAAGGGGCGGAACTCCTAGCCGGCGTTGAACTCCTCGCCGTCGTCGTCCTTGGGCGACTGTTCCTGCGGAAGGTCGTTGCCGCTGCCGTCCGGGATCCCGGCTTCCTGCTGCGGCTCCGAGGACGTGGGAGCCGAACCCTGGGAGTCGTCGTTGTTCTCGTCGATCTCGGCGGCGCTGGAGGGAAGGTCGGCGTCCCGCGGAACCTGGTCCTCCCCGGCCCCCGCCTGGGGTTCGTTGGTGTCCGCGCCCGCGCTACCCTGTGAACCTTGGGTTTGCTGCTGGCCCTGGCCGCCCATCTCCTGCTCGGCGGTAGGGGTGCCGTAGCCGCCGGGATCGGATTCGGGGGCAGCGTGCTGGTTGTCCTGCGTCATGGTTCCTCCTGTAGTGGTTGCGGATGAGATGGTCGTGAAGGCTAGAGGCCCTTGCCTCCGGTCACCGGAAGCACCGCCCCGGAGATGTAGGAGCCGTCCTCGGAGGCCAGCAGCACATAGGCTGCCGCCAGCTCGGCCGGCTGGCCGGCACGTTCAAGGGGCGTGTCCTGGCCGAAGCTTGGCAGCTTGTCCGGCCATTCGGTGGCCGGGATCAGCGGAGTCCAGATGGGCCCGGGTGCAACGGCGTTGACCCGGATGCCCTTCGGCCCCAGTTCCTGGGCCAGGGCCTTGGTGAAGGCCACCTGGGCAGCCTTGGTCATGGCGTAGTCGATCAGCCCGGGCGAGGGGTTGAAGGCCTGGATGGACGCGGTGGTGATGATGGACGCGCCCGGCTTCAGGTGGGGCACCGCCGCACGGGCCGACCACAGGAGCGAGTACAGGTTGGTTTTGAACACCCGGTCGAACTCTTCGGTGGGGAGTGTCTCCAGGCCTTCACGGTTCTTCTGGTACGCCGCGTTCAGCACCAGCACGTCAAGGCGACCGAATTCGCGCACCGTGTCCTCCACGATCCGGGTGCTGAATTCCTCCTCGCGCCCGTCCCCGGGCAGGAGCAGCGCGCGGCGGCCGGCCTTGCGGATCCACTCCGCGGTGTCCCGGGCGTCGTCTTCCTCTTCCGGCAGGTAGGAAATGGCGACGTCGGCGCCTTCGCGGGCGAAGGCGATGGCCGCTGCCTTGCCGATTCCGGAGTCGCCGCCTGTAATCAGCGCCGCCTTGCCTTCAAGCTTTCCGTTGCCCTCATACGAGGCCTCGCCGTGGTCCGGTTTGGGGTCCATGGGAGCTGTCAGCCCCGGCTGCTTCTGTTCCTGCTCCGGGAACGGACCCGAGTGGTAGCCGCCCCGCGGGTCCTTGGGCTGGTCTGTCTGTTTGCCTGTTTCCTGCTTGTCAGTGCCGCTCATAGTCCGCCTACTCAATCGTCGGTTTCCGAAGAGCTTCGCCGGTGCACCGGCTCTTCGACGCTATCCCCCCGGTGGAACCAAGTCCACCGTTCAGAGCCAATCATCAGTAAACTTATCAAATACTGGTGCCGGCGCAACGTCCGCCCTTTTCTGGGTAGGTGAAGAACAGGAGAGGAACCACGGGCCGCCGCACGGGAGGGAGCAACGATGTCCGAAGTGGAGGATTACACCGGCAGGACCGGGCGGAATGAAACCCGCGAGGAACAGCTGGACCGCAACTGGGCCGAGCTCCTGCAGGAGCTCCGCGTGCTGCAGACCGGCGTGCAGATCCTTGCAGGCTTCCTGCTGACCCTGCCCTTCCAGTCCCGCTTCGAGGACCTGGACGAGTTCCAGGTGAACCTGTACCTGGCCAACGTGGTGGTGGCTGCCTTGACCACGGCTATGATCCTGCTTCCCGTCAGCGTGCACCGGCGGCTGTTCCGGAAACGCCTGAAGGAAACCCTGGTGTCCAGTGCGGACGGCTTGACCAAGATCGCCCTGGGCGGCATCGCCCTGCTCAGCGCCGGCACGGCCGCCCTCGTTTTCGACGTCACGGCCGGGCGCACCGCGGGCCTGACGGCAGGGGGAAGCCTGATGGCGGTGATGGTGGTCCTGCTGGTCTACGTCCCCATCCACCTCAACCGCAAGGCGGCCGCCGGCAAACTCGGGCGGAAGCTCTAGGGAAGGAGTAAGAAGATGCGCAAGTGGGCTAAAGAGCACGGATTGCTCCTGGCGAACGTAGCCCTGTTCCTGGCCTTTTTTGGCGGGATGATCCTGTCCGGGGCGGCCTCCTACAGCGAGGACCAGCAGGCGCACGGCGAGCCCGCCGTCACCGTGTTCCAGTTCCTGGCCACCGGTGAATTCCTGGAAGCCACCTTCGAAAACTGGGAGTCGGAGTTCCTGCAGATGGCCATGTACGTGGTGCTGACCATCTTCCTGTTCCAAAAGGGCTCTTCCGAGTCAAAGCCGATGGGCAAGAAGGCTCCACAGGACGAGGACCCCCGGGACGCGGCCATCAGCAAGGCCACACCATGGCCTGTAAGGCGCGGCGGCGCGGCGCTGGCTTTCTACAACCATTCGCTCTCCATCCTCCTGTTCGCCCTGTTCCTGGCGTCCTTCACCATGCACGGGGTGGGCGGTACGGAGGCGTACAACGAGGACCAGCAAAGCCATGGCCAGCCCACCGTGACGTTCCTGCAGTACCTGGGCACCAGCCGCTTCTGGTTTGAGTCCTTCCAGAACTGGCAGAGCGAGTTCCTCGCCGTCGCCGTCCTGGTGGGAGCATCCGTCTACCTGCGGCAGAAAGGCTCCCCGGAGTCCAAGCCTGTCGCCGAGCCGCACTACGACACCGGCGCCTGAGCCGGACCTGAGAGGAACCTCATGGGAAACACACTGAAAACCATCCTGCTGGCACTGCTGCTGGCGGCCGCTCCGGCCGTCTCCGCGGGCACGGCCATCGCGTCCCCGCCGGCCACGGCCGGATCCGCCACCGGATCCGTGGCAATGTCACTGCCTGCCGGGAACACCCCCACCCCGTCTCCCGGCGACACCTCATCCACGGGGCCGGCCAACCCCGGCACCGGGGAGTCCACGGAGAACGAATCCACGCGCGTGAACTATGCGCCGTGGATCATCGGCGGCATCGTGGTGGTGGTGCTCATCGCGGTGCTGCTGTGGAACCGCCGCCGCAACAAGCCGTTCGTCGGTTGATCCGGTGATCACCCGCAACGTTGCTGACGGAATCCACCTCATCAGCCACGCGCACGTCAACTGCTATGTGGTGGAGGACTCCGACGGGCTGACGTTGGTGGATGCCGGGCTGCCGAGCATGTGGCCGATGCTGCAGGAACTCCTCAGCGCGTGCGGCCGCCGGGCAGCTGACGTGCGCGCTGTGGTGCTGACCCACGGCCACTTCGACCATGTCGGCTTTGCCCTGCGCGCCCACCGCGAATGGAACGTCCCGGTGCTGGTGCACCCGGGTGACACGCGGCTTGCGGCGCACCCTTACCGCTACAAGCCGCAGCGGAACCGCTTCCTGTATCCGCTGGCCCACCCGCGGTCCGTTCCGCTGCTGGCCCGGATGGCCGCTGCGGGGGCGTTCAAGGTCAAGGGGGTCGGCGACACCCGGCCATTGGACACGGGCGTCAGGCTGCAGGTTCCAGGCCGCCCGGTGGCCATCCACACGCCCGGGCACACCGACGGGCATTGCATCCTGCACTTTCCGGAGCGGAATGCCGTGCTTGCCGGCGACGCCGTCGTTACCCTGGACCCCTACACAGGGCGAAGCGGCCCGCAGATCGTGGCGTCGGCGGCCACCAAGGACACCGGACAGGCACTGAGATCACTGGACGTGATCGCGGCCACCGGCGCGGCCACCGTCCTGACGGGACATGGAAGCCCTTGGACCCAGGGCGCGGAGGCCGCGGTGGACCATGCGGTCAGGGTGGGTGCCCACTAAGCCCATCCCTGCCGGGCCGGAGAAATGCTAGGCGCCCTCGAGGACCTGGCTGGTTGCCCACGCAAGGTACTTGGCGGCGTTCGCGATGGCCTCTTCCGGGCTGGGAGCCACGTCCAGCAGCTGCGCGGCGGCAACCACCCCGTGCCCGGTGAGGTCTTCCATGGTCACCAGGATCCGCCCCGCCACGACGATCACGGGGATGCCCCGTTCCCGGGCGGCGTCGGCGAGGGCGATGGGGGCCTTGCCGGTGAGCGACTGGGAATCCATGGATCCTTCACCGGTGATCACCAGCTCCGCTTCGGCCAGCTCCTTGGCAAGCCCTGTCAGGCCGGCCACCAGCGCAAACCCGCCCTCGAGGGCGGCATTGGTGAAGGCAAGGAACGACGCCGGGAAGCCGCCGGCTGCCCCGGCGCCGGGTACGTTGACGTCCCGGCCCGTGGCTTCGCGCAGGACCGATGCCCAGTTGCGCAGTCCGGCGTCCAGCAGTTCCACGCCTTCCGCGTCGGCTCCCTTTTGGGGAGAGAAGACGTGGGCCGCGCCGTTGGGACCGTAGAGCGGGTTGCGGACATCCACGGCGATGCGGAACGTAGCCGCCGCCAGCCGCGGGTCCAGCCCGCTGGTGTCCAGGGAGACGACGTCGGCCAGGGAGCCGCCGCCCAGAGGCACCACATTGCCGGCGCGGTCAAGCGGTTTGAGTCCCAAGGCACGCAGCGCGCCGCTGCCGCCGTCGGACATGGCCGAGCCGCCAAGGCCCAGCACGATCTCGGTGGCGCCCGCGTCCAGCGCAGCGGCGATCAGCTGACCGCAGCCGTAGCTGTGGGCACGGAGGGCATTTTCCGGGGTGGGTTCCATGTCCGCCAGGCCGGAGGCCTGCGCGGTTTCAATCACGGCGGCGACACTGCCGCCGTCGTCCTTGCGGATGGCCCAGGCCGCACCGAGGGGCGCAAGGATGGGTCCCACCACGGCGTTCAGGCGTTCCTCGAAGCCGGCCGCCACGGCCGCTTCCAGGGTGCCTTCGCCGCCGTCGGCAATGGGAAACTGCGTGGCCACGGCGTCGGGGTACACGCGCAGTGCGCCCTCGGCGATGGCGGCTGCTGCTTCAGCGGCCGTGAGGGAGCCTTTGAACTTGTCCGGGGCGATCAGGATGCGCATGCGGTCCATCATGCCAGCCGCTAACTGGAATGCGCTTGCCTGCTCCGTAATACGGACGTTCCCAGCCGCCTGCCGGCGCGGACGCCTTAACTCTCCCGCCAGTCATGGCCGGTAATGTGCGAGCCTGCCTGCGGACCCATCTGCAGCATGCCGCCGTCCACAGCCCAGGACGCACCGTTCACGTAGCTGGCGGCCGGAGAGGCGAGGAAGGCGATCACGGCGGCCACTTCCCGGGCGTCACCGGGACGTCCCAGCGGCACACCCGGCCGGTCCTTTGTGGCCGGGTCCTCGTCTTCCTGCCCGGTCATGGGAGTGGCGATCTCGCCCGGAGCCACCGAATTGGCGGTGATTCCGTGCTCGGCGAGCTCCAGGGCAAGTGTCTTCATCAGGCCGCCCAGGCCATGCTTTGAAGCATCGTAGGCGGACGCTCCGACGCGCGGCTGGGACTCGTGCACACTGGTGACTGCCACCAGGCGGCCGCCATTTCCGGCTGCGACCATGCGCCGGGCGGCGGCCTGCAGGCATACGAACGCGCCGTTGAGGTTGGTGTCCAGGGTCCGCATCCAGGTCTTGAGGTCGAGGTCCAGGAACTTGGTGTCATCACCCGAACCGGCGTTGTTGACGAAGACGTCGAGGCCGCCGAGTTCATCCGCGAGGCCGTCGATGACGCCCGCGGCGGCATCCAGGTCCGTGGTGTCGAGTTGCCGGATCACAGCCTTGCGGCCCAGCGCGCGGACCTCGTCCGCGGTCCCCTCGGCCCCGGCTTTGTCCGAGTGCCAGGTGATGCCGACATCCAGCCCCGCGCGGGCCAGGGCGACGGCGGCTGCCTTGCCGATTCCCGAGTCGGAGCCGGTGACGATGGCGGTGGCGGGCTGGAACGTTCGGGTGTCCTTCATCAGGGCCTTTCGGTCAGTGGAGCGGTGCCGGCGGGGCTGCCGGAGGCGGGGCGGCGGCAGGTACGGGCGGGCGTCTTCTCAGGCGGGGCGGCGAAGCTCCGGCGGGTAGCCGGCTTCCAGGCTCCCGGCTTCCTGGCCGCCTGCGTCACCGGCCATGTCCGCTGTGTCCGGCACGGACATCAGCGGCACGGCGAACGTCACCACGGGCCGGCCGCTTCCGTCAGCGGAGCGGATGGTCAGGCTCCTGGTTCCGGGCGGAACGGACGGGGTGAACACCTGCAGGACACGCGAGCCCAGGGCCGCGGAATCCTGAAGTGTGTACTCCGTACCGAAGTGGTCCTGGAGGATGATGTCAGGCTGGCGCCCGCCGTCGGCGGCCACTTGGATGTTGACCACCAGGCCGGTGGCCCAGATCTCCACGGAAAGGACTGTGAACGCCGTAGCGTCGGTGACGTGCCGGCCGTAAGTGGGCGGCAGCAGCATCCCGCGAAGGGTGCCGGAGGGGATGATTTCTCGCATGTGATGGGTTCCTGTGGGTCTTGCATCCGCCGTCGCCCGAGCGGCGCCGGGAGGTGTTCCGGTGCCGCGGGGGCCAGGGGATGCGGGTGCGGCTTAGGCGTCTTCGCGGTTGGGGTTCTCCAACCGGAAGAAATTCGATTGCTGCCCGTCGCTGCGCTGTTCCTGATAGATGAAGTTGAGCTTGCGGGAGTCGAAGGTATCGAACCATTCGTCCCAGCTGATGTGGCGGAGCTTGTCATTTCCGCCGCCGAAGTCGATGCGGAGCACTCCGAGGTGGTCGCCATGTTCGGTGCCTTCCACCGTGGCGGGGACGCCCTCGCGTTCCTCGGCCCACTGCCTGATGACTTCGTGGTACGTGGTGGCCAGGCTGCGGCCCTCACGCTCGGGCTCGTCCTCGGGGGAAGTGACTTCCTGGGAGTACTTCAAGGATTTTGAGGACTCCGGTCCCTGGCGGATCTTTCCGTCGTCAGGCCCGGGGCCCAGGTCGTCATGCCTCCCGGCATCGCCACTGCCCCTGGTGCTGTCCTTGTCCGCTGCCATACGGCCCTTCCTTCCCTGCTTTCCCAGCTCCAGCTAACTAGTAAGTCTACTTACCATGTAGCATCCGGGCCGGACCCGGTGTCAAGGGGAAGGCGGGGTTTCGGCGGTAAACCACATGCTGCCGGGAACCCGGACGGCCCGTTCAGTACCCGGCTTCCGCCTGGGGAGACGAGGCCTGGACGGACTCGCGGCGGGGCCGGAGGGCAGCCACGTACCCCGGCACACGGCTCTGGCGCTCGACGCCGGTGACCGGGTTCGTTTCGATGGCCACGGCTCCCTCCTCCAACAGGTCCCACGCTGCCGGGGGAAGCGCCAGCGAACGCTCCTTCGGCCCGAAGTGGCCGGGCATGGGCAGGCCCCTGATGGCGCGTTCCAGCGGTGCGGGGATGCTGTGGCGGGTGGCACCGAGGTGGGTCACGTACTCCACGGGGTTGCCCTGGAAGTTGGTCTCGGCAAGGAAGACGGTTCCCTCGTCCCCCGCCAGGACCCGCAGGTTCTCCGCCAGGGCCGCCTGGTCCTCCGGCGTCAGGACGTGGAGCACACCCCGGACAAAGACGTTGGCGGGGCCGTCCACCAGGCCGGCTGCAGCCCCGGGCGCCGTCATGTCCCGGATGTCGAAGCGGATGTTGCCGATGCCGGCGGATTCGTCCGCGGCGCGGGTCACCGCGTGCCGGGAGATGTCAACGCCGATGGCCTCGGAAAAGATGCCGGCCAGCGAGCGGGTGAAGCTGCCGTGTCCGCAGCCCACGTCCACCACCGGCAGCATGGGGTCGAGGTGGCGCAGGAGGATGTCGCGGTAGCCCAGGAATTCATGGTCCGTCCCGGCGTCCCACAGCACCTCTCCGCCGGGCCCGGTGGAAGTGATCCCGGCCCAGTAGCGGTCCCAGGCCAGGGGGCGGTCCTTGGGCGCCGAACGGGAAAGCCGGATGAGCCTGGGCAACAGGAGGTACTTCCGCCAGGCGGACATTTCGGGCTTCGCTGGGTTAGGCACGTCCCAACCATATGTCCTGGGGCAACTATCCGGGCCGTATATGTCAGGCTTCGCGGGTCAGCCAAGCCATGGCTTCGGCCCTGGAAGTAAAGAAGCGGGTGGGGCAGGGCAGGCGGGTGACGCCGAGGGCGAAGTTGGCCATGACCTTGTCCACCGGCGACGATCCCAGGAGGGCGATCCGGGATGCCTGGCAGGGGCGGCCGAAGACGGCCCGGGCTCCGCGGCTAACCTTCTCCGTGGTGGCCATGTCCACCAGCATGGGCCGCCGGGTGGGTCCGCACATCTCGTTCACCCTGGCCATGGCGCTTTCGGCGTCGGCTTCGCTGATGGATGCCCCGCGCGGCCACAGGAGCTGGAGGACGCCGTCCCCGTCCAGGCTGAGATGGCCTTTATCCTGCCCCTCCGGCTGCTGCGTCACTTTGTCCTCCCGCACGTTCTTTCTGGAGCCGCAGGCCCCTCATCCCCCTACAATGTACTCAACTGGGAGGGAAGGGGTTGTAGTGGCGGCTGAAACGCCTGAAGTTTCGAGCGCGCCCCGCACCGTCGTTGTGGCAGACCCCGACGCCGGAAGGCTGGCTGACAACGTTGCGGCCCTGCGCGGTGCCGGCTATGCCGTGCACGCCGCCAGCGATGGTGCCCGGCTTGCCGCCCTGCTGTCCTGCCACGAGGCCGCCGCGGTCGTAGCGGACGCCTCCCTCCTCTCCGGCCTTGACTCCGAAGCGCCGCTGCTGGTCCTCGTTGACCTTGACGATCCTGCTGAAACATCCGTGCGGCCGCCCGGTATCCATGACTGCATCACCAAGCCCACCTCGCCGCGCGAACTGGTGCACCGCACCTGGGCCCTGATCGACCAGGTGGCCCGACGGCGGGCTTCCCGGCAGGACGCCGAGGCCCTGCGCGAACAGCTCCGGCTCGTCTCGGCGGCGGTCCGTGCCACCAACGATCCCCAGGAAATCGCACGCTGCGTGGTGGAGGGGTTCGGCAGGACCTTCAAAGCGGACCACGTCCGGCTGGAAACCTTCGAGGACAGCCGGGTCCCGCGGATCACCGCCGCATGGTCCGCCTTCGGCCTCGCACCCTTGTCCGACGACGACCTGCCGGACGAGGACTCCGCGCGCCGCACCGCCGACCTTCTGTGGGCAGGGGCCGAGACGCTCTCCACGGACGCGGGGGACGCGGACGATTCCGAACCGGGCGGGGGACGCGCGGCCGGCGGGACGGCAGCAGATGGCGAGGCGCCGGCGTCGGGCATTGCCAACGCCGCCTCGACGCTCGCGGTGCCCATGGGCGAGGGTAACTCATCCCTGGGCATCATCTGGATCGCCTCGATGGAAAAGCCGCGGAAATGGTCGCGCGCGGAGCTGGGCCTGATCCAGCACGTGGCCGGGAACGCAGCGCACGGGCTGATCCAGAGCCACCTGATCAGCAGCCAGCAGCAGGTGGTCAAGCAGCTCCAGCAGGTGGTCAAGCAGCTCCAGCAGCTGGACAAGGCAAAGACCGACTTCCTGGCCACCGTGAACCATGAACTGCGGACCCCGCTGACCTCCATCATGGCGTACCTGGACATGATCCAGGAGAGCACCGAGCAGCGCGGTTCCGCCGAAATCCACCAGATGCTGGACATCGTGGTCCGCAATACTGAGCGGCTACGCACCCTGATCGAGGACATGCTGAGCGTTTCCCGCAACGGCCTGGACGACAGCCTGATGCACCTCACCCCGGTCCGGCTGGGCCACACCCTGGACCTGGTGGCTGCCGCGTTGCGGCCCCTGGCCACCCTGCAGAACGTGACCATCGCGGTGGATCCCGTCCCGGAGGATCCTGAAATCCTCGCGGACGAGGTTCAACTCCAGCAGGTCTTCACCAACCTGGTCTCCAACGCCATCAAGTTCACCCCCAGCGGCGGCCGCATCGAGGTGGGCAGCGAATCCCACGCCGCCGAGGACGGCAGCCGCTGGGCCACGGTCCGGGTGGCGGACAACGGGATCGGCATCTCCAGCGACGAAATCGACCATGTGTTCACCCGGTTCTACCGGGCCTCCAACGCCATGTCCGGCGCCATCCCGGGAACGGGGCTGGGGCTGGCCATCACCAAGGACATCGTGGCCCGGCACGGCGGCCGAATCGATGTGGCCTCCACGCTGGGCGCGGGAACCACCGTCACGGTCAGCCTCCCCCTTGATGCAGACCACACCCAGTCCAACTGAGCAGGGGAAGGAACCGTCCGATGTTCGCGGATAACGATCCCCGCCTCTCCCAGCTGCTGGACCATATTGTCCGGATCGCCTCCGGCGACCTCGCCTCCCGCGTTGAGGTCTCCCCCGCCCGCGATGAGCTGGACGCGATCATCATGGGCACCAACCTGCTGGCCGAGGACCTGCAGATCATCTACGAGGAGCTGGAGCAGCGGGTGCAGGTCCGCACCCAGATGCTGCACGAGGCGCACCTCAAGATGCAGAAGATGGCCATGCAGGATCCCCTGACCGGCCTGGCCAACCGGTCCGCTTTGATTGACGCGCTGCGCGCCGCCTTGGACTCCGAATCCGCGGACGGGGAGGGCCCGGTGATCCTGCTGATGGACCTGGACGCGTTCAAGTCCATCAACGACAGCATGGGCCATACCGCCGGGGACCAGGTCCTGGTCACCGTGGGACAGCGCATCAGGAACGCCGTCCGCTCCAGCGACGTCGTGGCCCGGCTGGGCGGGGATGAGTTTGCCATCGTCATGCCGGCCGTGTCCCCGGACCAGGCGGCCATCGTGGGCCACCGGATCCTGGCCGCGCTCAGCGAGCCGATCGAGCTGCCCGGCAAAAGCGTCCGCTGCGGTGCCAGCATCGGGTTGAGCGTCGGAGCGCCGGGCCAAACGCCCGAGGAGATGCTCATGGAGGCGGACGTTGCCATGTACGCGTCCAAGGCCGAAGGGCAGAACAGGCTGCACCGGTTCGAGCCGGGACTGCTGCTGGTGCGCCGGCTCCGGAGCCAGCTGGTGGAGGACCTGCGGGCAGCGATCAGGAATGACGGGCTGATGCTCTACTACCAGCCGGTGGTTGACCTGGTGACCCGCCGGCTTGAGGGTGTGGAGGCGCTGGTCCGCTGGAACCACCCCACGCGCGGGTTCATCATGCCCGACGAGTTCATCCCCCTGGCCGAGGAAGCAGGCCTGATTTCGGAGCTCGGCAACTGGGTGCTGCGCACCGCCGTGCAGCAGCTGCGGACCTGGATTGATGCCGGGCTGGTGGACGCAGCCTTCTCTGTCCGGATCAACATCTCCGCCACGGACCTGCAAAGTCTGCAGTTCATCGAGGACGTGCGGAACGTGCTGAAGGAAACCGGCGTCGGGCCCGGACAGGTGGTCCTGGAACTGACCGAGGTTGCCATCGTCAAAGGCAACGAACTGGACAGGTACTCGCTGGCGGGCCTGCGGGGGCTGGGCGTGGGAATCGAAATCGATGACTTCGGGACGGGCTATTCGTCCATCAGCTACCTACGCCGGCTGCCCGTGGACCGGGTCAAGGTGGACCGGTCGCTGATTTCCGGGCTGGGCACTGACCCGGGCCAACCGGCCCTGGTCTCGGCGGTCCTGCAGCTGGTCCGTGCCTGCGGCCTGGAAGCGGTGTGGGAGGGCGTCGAAACGGCGGAGCAGGCGGACATGCTGCGGGACCTGGGCTGCCTCAGCGCGCAGGGGTACTTCTTCGGCCGGCCCGTCCCGCCCCACGAGATCCCCGCGTTGCTTGCTGACCAGCAGGAAAGCGCTCACCGGCAGCAGTAAAAGTACTGCACTTTTCTTTCCTCCCGATATACGATCATCGTGCGGGGGACGGTTTTCCGGCACCGCGGAAAACTGTCGTTGTCAGCAGTGCCTAACGTTTAAAGGCGTTTTTGAAATTGAACATTAATGGGCCAATGGGTCATTACTTCGTCAACTGGGGGCGTTGCTAATGTCGGTTCGTGTACAGGCGTGGGGAATAATCGCCGCGGTCCTGGCGGATACTGATCCGTCCGGAGCCGCCGTGCGCCAGCGCCTCAGCAACAGCCTCGATGAGAATCCGGGCGTCCCGGAACGGGCGCTGCTGGAATACCTGCTGGAAACCCGGCGCAGTGACGCGAATACCGAGGAGACGCTGGAGAGCGCACGGGAGATGCGCCTGGCGCCCCATGCCATGCCGCCCAGGCTCGCCGAGCAGCTCGATGCGATCCGCAGCGTGTCCCGGATCAGCTCGCTGCTGGCCAACCAGATGCTGATGACCGCTTTCCAGCCCATCTACGGGCTGGCGGACAAGACCGTGGTGGGCGTCGAAGCGCTGTCACGGTTCGTCAGCGACGACGGTGCCGCTGCGGAACTGTGGTTCGCCGAGGCCGCGGCCGTCGGGCTGGGCGCCAACCTTGAGTTCTCAGCACTGGGGTCCGCCGCCCTGGCCGCGAAGGACCTGCCGCCCGGCCTGTATGTCTCCCTGAACATTTCGCCCACGTCCTGTCTGGACCCGCGGCTTCCCGAACTGTTCGACCACATCCACCTTCCCATTGACCGGGTGGTGCTCGAACTGACCGAAACCATCCCGGACGAGGAATACGCGCAGTTCATTGCCGCCATCAACCCGCTGCGGGACAAGGGGCTGCGGATCGCCATTGACGACACCCACTCCGGCGCGGGCGCGCTGAGCCGCATGGTCCACCTGCGACCGGACTTCCTGAAGGTGGGCCGGGACGTGTTCGGCGGGGTGGACAACGACGGGCTCCAGCGCGCCCTGACCACCTGCCTGGTGGACTTCACCGGGCAGATCGGCACCACCCTGGTGGCCGAGGGCATTGAGACCGTCGGCGAGCTGAAGGTCCTCACCGAGCTGGGCATCGACGCCGGCCAGGGCTACCTGCTGGGCCGGCCGTCCGTGCGCCCGCAGGACTGGGCATCATGGAACACCAAGCTGGACCCCGACGGCTTGGACCGCCAGCTCGCCGACCGGTCCGGCGGCGGCGCGACGGGCAGCGAACCCGCCTAGGGCAGCGTTCTATTCCTCGTGGCCCTGGTCCCGGCTCATCTGGCCTTCAGCCGGCGGGGTCTCACCCGGCGGCACTCCTCCGCCGGGCTCCAGGCCGGTAACGTTACCGTCGGCCGGGTCCGGATTGGGTGAATTCCCCGCTTCGCTGCTGCGCTGACGCCCCAGGTCCCCCTGGGCTGCGCCGACGTCGGGGGCCTCAGCGGACTTTCCTGGCCGGTCCGGGTTCGCGGGATCATTCTCCGGGTGGTAGCTGCTCACGGTCCATGTCCTTCCGTTCTGGCTGCGGTCCGGCACCCCAGCTCTGGACTAATTGTAAGCATGCTGATAATTCTGGAGGAGTAGGCCCGGACGGCCGCTGGGGTGTCCGGCACGCGATGTCAGAAGGAGCAGTCATGGGAATCGGCGACAGCATCGGCAAGGCAGCAGAGAACGCCATGGAGGACCTGGCGGGTACGTCCGACCCCGCGGAAAAGATGGACGTTCCGGATCCCGCGGACCCCAATGACCACGTGGAGGTCCATTCCTCCCTGAGCGAGGGTTCCAATGCCATGGAGGCGGAGAAAGAGAAGGCGCCGGGCCTGAAGACCGGAGCGGCCCCGGGGCCGGTCTCGGAGAATCCCCTCGGCGGCGACGCCGACAGGCCGGCGGTCGGCGGGACGGGCAGTGACTCGGCGGACGACGACGGCGGCCTGGCCGGAGACGCCACGGCACCTGGCGGAGCGGCAGGCGCAGCGGGCGGCCGGGTTTCCGGGCCGGGTGGACTTCCCGAAGGGAACCCAGATGAGCTGCGGGCAGACCCCTCGGAGGGCGACCAGGATCCGTCCACCAGCACCGGGCGCGGCTGACCGCCTGCCGCAATCGCCGCCGTCGTCAACGGCTGTGGACGCTGCCGGCGGCGGGCAGGCCGGGAGTGGCCGGAGTCAGCGGGGCTCCGGCCACTCCCCGCGCTCGGCTAAAACGGCGCGCAGCAGGTCCGCGCGGTCGGTGACGATGCCGCCCACCCCCAGTTCAAGGAGCCGGCGCATCTCGTCGGGCTCGTTGATGGTCCAGACATGCACGGTGAGTCCCAGGGCGTTCGCGCGCCGCAGGAATCCCGGGGTCACCACCCGCACCGCACCGTAGCGCACCGGCACCTGCAGGGCATGGACATCGCGCAGGACCCTCCGCATCAGCCACCGGAAGGCGGGGCCCGGAAGCACAGGCCCCAGCAGGGTGAACAGGGCGTTGGACCCCACCCCGGCCGACGCCGCGACAGGGCGGCTGAGCAGCTTCAGCACCGCCCGGCGCCGGCGGTCCGAGAAGCTGGTGACCAGCACACGGTCGTGGACGCCGTGCCGCTCAATGGCCTCGGCGGTGCTGCGGACCGAGTTCCAGTCCTTGACGTCCAGGTTGACCCTCGCCTCCGGCAGGGCGGTGATGAGTTCCTCGAAGGTGGGAATCGGCTCCCGGCCGGCGATGCGGGCGTCGGCCACCTGCCGGGCCGGCAGGTCCGCGACGGGGCCGCTGCCGTCCGTCACCCGGTCCAGGGTGGAGTCGTGGAAAAGGAGGAGTACGCCGTCGGCCGTGGTGTGGACGTCTGTTTCCAGGTACCGGCAGCCCAGGTCAACGGCGGCGCGGAAGGCTGCCATCGAGTTTTCCAGCCCGTCCATGGAAAAGCCGCGGTGTGCCATGGCAATGGGAAGCCGGGCGCCGCCGGCGTCCGGGTGGTCGAAGAACGGCAGGCTCACAGTGCGAGCGTACCGGAGCCGGGGGCGCGGCGGGGCGGGCGTCAGTCGGCGTGCGGGAAGATCTCCACCGCGTCACCGCAGTGCAGCAGGGTCCGGCCCCGGCCGCCGTCCAGGTGCACCCATACGGCCGAGTGGTCCGCCGTGATGGCATCCACCACGCCCGCGGCCTCGAAGCCGGGCGAGAGCCGGACGCGGACCCGGTCCCCCTGTTGGAGTTTCTTCCAGTGCGGCGCGGGCGTTGCCCGGCGCAGCGGTGCGTCAACGGTGTGGTGCTTTGCGCTTCGTGCCATCGTGTCCCCTTAGCCGGCGGGAGAGGCGTCTGCCCTCCGGCATCACGCTAGAGGGCCAAGGTGAACGCCAGGTGAGCGCTGCCTGTGAAAACGGCGGCGGGGCGCTGACCGGGAACACTGGCGTCAGGACTGCGGTACCCCCAGGGAAGCGAGCCGCTCCTCAAGGACCTGGGCCACGCCGTCGTCGTCGAAATGGGGCGCCTGCTGCCCTGCCGCGCGGATGGCTTCGGGGTGGCCGCTGGCCATCGCGTACCCCTGGCCGGCCCAGCGGAGCATCTCGATGTCGTTGGGCATGTCGCCGAACGCCACGACGTCAGCGGCGTCGATGCCCAGCGCTGCTGCGTACTTGGCCAGTGTGACGGCCTTGTTCACGCCGGGGAGCGACAGCTCCAGCATGGGGACCCCGGGCGAGGAGTGGGTGGCGGCCGCAAGGTGTTCGACGGCGGGAGCCACCTCCGCCAGGAAGCCGTCCGGCGTGCCCTCCCGGACGATGGCCAGGAATTTCACGACGGCGTCGTCCGCGGAGAGCGTGTCCCGCAGCGGCGCCGGGGTGAACTGGGAGAGCAGTTCACTGGATTCATTCTCGATGAAACCGGGCTCCAGGTGGAAACCGGTGAGGGTTTCGGCGGCGAACAGCGCGGCAGGACGGAGTTCCTTGATGATGCGGCGGATTTCGAGGACGGCGTCGATGGCGAGGGTCTGCGCGGACACCAGGTGGTCGGCCTCGAGGTCCCAGACCACGGCGCCGTTGGAGCAGATGACGCGGCCGGTGTGGCCCAGTTGCTCCTCGAGCGGGTGCAGCCAGCGCGGCGGGCGGCCGGTGACGAAGACCATCTCGACGCCGGCATCACGGCAGGCGTGGAATGCGCGGACGGTACGGGGGCTGATTTTTCCGTCGTGCCCGAGGATCGTTCCGTCTATATCGCTTGCCACCAACCGCATGCTGCCAGTCTACGTGCAGCACCATTTGAATAGCCCCAGTCCACGCACGTCTGCGGAGCGGCGGCCGTTCCCCTTGGCCATGTCAGTCAGCCCGGGGCGAACACCTGACGGGACGCACCTGCCGCCCGTTCTCTTCACCGACGGCTGCGCTGGAGTCCGATTGCCACGCCCACGGCCAACAGCAAGACCAGGCTTGCCGGAAGCGTGAAAAGGAAGAGTTGCTGAGGGCCGGTAACGGCCAGGATGGCGGTCAGTCCTCCGACGATTGCCACGAGACCTCCCAGTATTGCAACCATAGGGCGCAGTGCTTTCGAGCTGGTCATCATTTCTCCCCCAAATCTGTTGGTACGTACCGACGGTGGGTTGTCACCAAGGTGGTGGCACCGTAGCAGGGGCAACGCCCGGCAGTCTTGTCACACCACCAAAAGGTCACCGTCCCACCCGTGTTGGCAGCACCGGGTTGCCTTTCCGCGCCGCCCCCACGGTTCCCCCTACTACCGGCCCGTAGCGTAGCGCCGCGTTTCGGCGCGGGAGCATACTGAAAGCGCCGCCCCGCCACTGGCGCGCCCAGCCGTCCGGGGCCAGTCACCGGCAGCCCCGGGAGTCCTGCCGGCAGCCCGCGAACGTGGGGAAACTGCCCACGCTGCGCATCCTGTGAGGAACAACGGTCTCAGAGGGGTTGAAGAACAACAATGAACCGCACCAAAAATGGGGTACTGTCCCTGGCCGCCGCAGTGCTGGCGCTGGGGCTCACACCGGGAACCGCCGTTGCCCACGGCGGGTCCGGACACGGAGGATCGGACGGCGACGATTGGCGCAACAACGACGACCAGCGCCGGCTGGTCAGGGTCCTGCGCCATGTCACCGACGACTACCGCTGGCTGAAGAATGCGGAGGCGGACGGCTACAAGAAGATCACCGAGTGCATTGAGAAGCCCGGCGTGGGAGCGATGGGGTTCCATTACGCGAAGCAGGAACTCATTGACGACAAGACCCAGGCCCGCAAGCCCGAAGTCCTCGTGTACATGCCCGACCGGAACGGCCGGTACCGGCTGGTGGCGGCCGAATTCATCTCGACCGCCAAGGACCGGCCCTCGATTGCCGGGATCGACTTCGAGGATGGCCCGTTCCCGGGATCGTTCGCACTCCACGCGTGGGTGTGGCGGGACAACCCGGACGGCATGTTCGCGGCCTACAACCCGGACCTGCGCTGCCCCAAGTAGCAGCGGGAGTGTAGTTCCAGTCAGCGGCGGGCCACGGCATCCGGCGGGTGCCGTGGCCCGCCCGTGATCTCCTCCGCGGCGGCGCCCGTCAGGCCAGCAGCCAGCGCCACCAGCGGGGCCGTTCCGGTTCCGGCGCCGCGTCGGGCTCAGGCGCGGGTTCCTCGCCCAGGGCGAGCGCGGCCTCTTCGAGGTCGTCGGCGGTGAGCGTCATGACGGCGTCCCGGTCGAGGGCGTCGAGGCTTTGCCCCTCGTCCAGCGAGAGCCGCAGCGCCTGGCGGTTGAGCGCCTGCTCAAACAGGGTGCGGGCAAACCGCGCGTTGCCGGAGTCCTCGCCCTCGTGGAGGCCGGTGAAGATGCGGTGCAGCATCTGCTCCGCCCCCGACTCCAGCATGTAGCCGTGCTGGGCCAGCATTTGATGGAAGATCGTCTGCAGCGCCTCCACGGAGTAGTCCGGGAAGGTGATCTCGCGCGCGAAGCGGGAGCGCAGGCCGGGGTTGGAGAGCAGGAAGGACTCCATCAGCCGCGGGTACCCGGCCACGATCACCACCAGGCGGTGGCGGTGGTCCTCCATCCGCTTGAGCAGGACCTCGATCGCCTCCGGGCCGAAGTCCATCCTGCTGTCCTCCGGGGCCAGGGCGTAGGCCTCGTCGATGAACAGGACGCCGTCCAGTGCGCGCCGGATCACCCGGTCCGTCTTGATGGCGGTCTGGCCGACGTACTGGCCCACCAGGCCCGACCGGTCCACCTCCACCAGGTGGCCCTTCTGCAGCAGGCCCACCGCACGGTACATCTCGGCCAGGAGCCGCGCCACGGTGGTCTTTCCGGTGCCCGGGTTGCCCAGGAACACCAGGTGCTGGGAGGTGGCGACCTCCGGGAGGCCATGCGCCTTGCGGCGGGCCTGGACCTGGAGCAGTGCCACGAGGGCCCGGACCTGTTCCTTCACGGTCTCCAGCCCCACCAGGGCGTCGAGCTCAGCCTGGAGCTCGGCCAGCGGCCGCGCCGGCCCGGGCTTGGCACCCGTCAGGTCGCCCACCAGGTCGTCGACGCGGTCCGAGCCGGACAGCCGGAGCTGATCGGCCAGGTGGCTGATGGTTTCGCGCAGGTCATCGAGCGGGTTGCGGCTGAGAGCCATGCCTCCACTGTAGACCTGCATCACCGGTCAGAGGGTGACTGTCCCGCCGGTGCGGCCGTGCCGGAGCCCGGTGGGGAATCCGAGGTCCAGGGGAACGGCGGCGGTGGTTCCGCAGCAGGCTTCCTCCTCCGCTGCGGCCGGGACGCTGGTGGAGCACACCCCCGTTTCCGGCAGCTGGAGTTCCACGGCGTCCGCGGCCTCGGCGTCCCCGGACAGGACGGCGGCGATGGAACGGACCTGCTCGTACCCGGTGGCCATGAGGAAGGTGGGTGCCCGGCCGTAGGACTTCATCCCGGCGAGGTATAAGTCCTTCTCGGGCTGGGCGAGGACTTTGGCGCCGTGGGCGGGGACGGTGCCACAGCTGTGGAAGTCGGGATCGATCAGCGGGCCGAGGGCCTTGGGCGCTTCCACGGCGGGGTCAAGGTCCAGGCGCAGCTCGGAGAGGATGGAGAGGTCGGGACGGAATCCTGTGGCGGGAATGACCCGGTCCACTTCAACGGTGCGGCCGTCGGCGGAGTGAACGGTCACTGCGTCCCCCTGCGCGTCGATGGACGCGGTGTGGAAGCCGGTCAGCAGCTGGACGGCTCCGCTCTCGACGGCGGCGCGCAGCCGGGTGCCCAGCTGGCCCCGGGCGGGGAGTTGGTCGGCGTCCCCACCGCCGTAGGCCCGGGCCGGAGTGGCCGCGCGGATGGCCCAAAAGACATCGGTGCCCGGGTTGGCGCGGGCCACGCGGGCCAGGTCCAGCACCATGTTGGCGGCCGAATGCCCCGACCCGACCACCAGGGTTCGTCGGCCGGCGAAACCGCCGGCGGCAACGTCCGGCAGCGGTCCGGTGACCAGGCCGGCCGCGCGTGCCTCAGCCTCGCCCGGCACGGCCAGGCCGGAGGATCCCAGCGGCGCGGGGCTGAGCCACGTACCGGACGCATCGATCACGGCGCGGGCCGGCACCTCGGTGACCAGGCCGCCGTCGTGCTCTATCCGCACGACGAACGGCACCTGGTCGCGGCCCTGGCTGCGGCCCTTGTCCATGCCCTGCCGGGTGACCGCGACAACGCGGGCGCCGGTCCGGATGCGGTCCCTCAGTTCCGGTGTGGCGGCGAGCGGCTCCAGGTACCCGGAAACGATCTCCGATCCGTACGGAAGGGCGGTGGGCCGCGGCGCTTCCCAGCCGTTGCGCTCGAGCAGCCGCACCGAGGCCGCGTCGAGGTTGTACTTCCAGGTGGAGAAGACCCGGACGTGGCCCCACTGCCGGATGGCCGAGCCGACGGCGGGGCCGGCTTCCAGGACGAGAGGCTCCAGGCCGCGTTCGAGCAGGTGTGCTGCCGCGGCCAGGCCAACGGGGCCGGCGCCGATCACCGCGACAGGCAGGGATTCCAGGGTGGTCATGCTGTCCTCGCTTCAGTTCGCTGGAACCAGGGAGGCGATGAGCGCCTCAACCCGGCCTTTGATGTCGTCGCGGATGGGGCGCACGGACTCCACGCCCTTGCCGGCAGGATCCTCCAGGACCCAGTCCTCGTAGCGCTTGCCCGGGAAATACGGGCACTCGTCACCGCAGCCCATGGTGATGACGACGTCGGATTCCTTGACGGCCTCGGTGGTGAGGACTTTGGGAATCTCGGCGGACATGTCGATGCCCACCTCGGCCATGGCCTCCACGGCGGCCGGGTTGACCTTGTCCGCCGGCTGGGAGCCGGCGGACCGGACCTCGATGGCACCCCGGGACAGGGTGGTCAGGAACGCGGCGGCCATCTGGGACCGGCCGGCGTTGTGGACGCAGACGAAGAGGACGGAGGGTTTGCGGCTCATGCGGGCACCTTTCGGTCAGCCGTCACGACGGCGGAGGTTGCGGGGAGTGGGTAAAGGAGGCGGACCAGGGCGTACCCGGCCGCGCCGCCCAGCAGCTGGGCGAGGATGAAGGGAGGGACCGACGCCGGCGTGATGCCGGCGAAGGTGTCCGTGACGGTCCGGGCGATGGTCACCGCGGGGTTGGCGAAGCTGGTGGAGCTGGTGAACCAGTAGGCGGCGGTGATGTAGCCGCCCACGGCGAGCGCCACCCGGTCGGCCTTTCCCGAGCGGAGGGTGCCGAAGATGACCACCAGCAGCCCGGCCGTGGCGATGGCCTCGCCCAGCCACAGTCCGGGGCCGGTGCGTTCCCGGGTGGAGACGGTGACGGCGTCCAGCCCGAACATCAGGTTCGCGGCCGCGGTCCCGGCAAGCGCGCCGAGGACCTGGGCTGACACCAGGGCCGTTGCCGTGCGGGTGCCGACCATGCCCAGGGCGCGTTCCGCGAGGGTGACCACCGGGTTGAACGCCGCCGAGACGGGCTGCAGTGCCACGATCAGCGCCACCAGCGCGGCACCCGTGGCGAGGCTGTTCTGCAGGAGCTGCAGGCCGGCGTCGTCCGGGGACAGCCTGGATGCCATGACGCCCGAGCCGACCACTGCCATCAGCAGGAAGGCGGTGCCCACGAATTCGGCCAGGGCCCGGCGGGCGATCATGCTCACCGTGCCTGTCCCCCGATCAGCGCGGCGAGGTTCTGCAGCGCCTCATTGCGGGCGCGGTAGTAGACCCAGACGCCGCGCTTTTCCCGGTCCAGCAGGCCGGCCTCATGGAGGATCTTCAGGTGGTGGCTGATGGTGGGCTGGGACAGCTCGAAGGCATCGTTCAGGTCGCACACGCAGGCTTCCCCGCCCTGGTGCGAGGCCACGATGGACATGAGGCGCAGCCGGACGGGGTCCGCGAGCGCCTTCAGCAGCGGCGCAATTCCTTCTGCCGCCGTTTCAGACAGCGGCTCCCGGGCCAGCGGTGAACAGCAGGCCGCGGCCTGGACCGGGGTGAGCTCCCAAGACATAGACACATGTAAATATTTACACTCATCTATGTCTGGCGCAAGCACTTCCTGGGGGTGCATTGTCGCCGCCCGGGGCTACACTGAACCTATCGAACAAATATTCGAATAAAGGTGTGTTGTGGGCGTTATTGTCGGGCCTCGCGTGATAGATGCGGGAGCGTCGCTGTTCTCGGTGCTGATCTCCCCCGTGGCAGTGGCGGCCGGTTTTCCGTCACCGGCGCAGGACTATTTCGACGGCCGGATCGACCTCAACGCGCACCTGATCAAGGACATCACCAGCACGTTCGTCGTCAGGGTCACCGGAGACTCCATGGAAGGTGCCGGCATCAGCGACGGTGACGAACTGATTGTCAACCGCGCCCTGGAGCCCAAGGACGGCTCCGTGGTCATCGCCGTACTGGACGGCGAACTGACGGTGAAGCGCCTCCGCATCACGTCCGGCGGGGTTATCCTGCAGGCGGAAAACCCCCGCTACCCTGACATCCGCGTTTCCGCCCTGTCCGAACTGGTGGTCTGGGGAGTCGCTACCCGGTGCCTTCACCATGTGTGACGCGCGCTCCTGTCGCAGACGGGAGCGCCGTGGCCAGCTGTCTCATAACTAACGACGGGTATCCCATTTTTCCGTGACGGTTACGAGACATAGTTACGAGAATCGTCGTAGCCATCGTAGTCCCCGGATTTCAGCGAGAATCAGTGATACCGCAGGTGGGACGGCTGCTTTCTCGCTGAGACGTCTCGCATCCCAAGGGTTTTGAGACGGTTTGGCGCGAAGCGTTTGAGGCACCTTTACAAGAAGGCTTCGCCGGGCGCGTCATGCGGAATCTAGTACTTTCCGCCTGGAGCATCGCGGAGAGCAGGTGGAGCTTTAGTGGCGGAACGGCAATTCTGGGAAACGACGAAGACACTTGACTTCTAAATCTATATAGCTAGATTTACCCCATGGAGAACTTGGGGCGGATTACGCCGGCAACAGCGATGGTCCTGGAAGTTCTGCTGTCGGTCGATTCCGTTTGGGGGCTCCAGGTCGTCAAGGATGTCGGCAAAAAGCCTGGGACTGTCTATCCGATTCTTGATCGGCTTGAGGCGGCAGGGTGGGTCCAGGGGGAATGGGACTCAACGGAGGAGCGCAAGGGACCACGCAGGCGGTACTACCGCCTGGTGGCCGAAGCCCGTCCGTTGGCGAGCGAGTACGTCAAGGTGCAGCAGGCCAAGGCCCCGTCGCCTGCATCCCGGCCGTCACCGGTTATGAGTGAGGAACAGTGGTGCGGGGCGTGAGACGGACCGAGACCCTCCTGGCCATATGCGTGGCGTTGACGCCCCGGTACCTTCGGGCCGTTCGAGAAGAGCAGTGGAGAGCCGATTTACGGGACGGGCCGGGGCTGGGCATCTCCCCCTCTTCGCTGATATTCGGGGCGATTTGTTCATCCGTTACTGCGCGATTTCACGAGTTGCTTTACCGCGGCAGCATGCTGCTGTCGCGTTTCACAAAGGGGGACAATATGAAACTGGCACTAGGCATGGTCGGCGCGGCCGCGGTTCTTATGGGAGGCGCCATCGCGGGGATTCAGGCAAGTACGAACACTGAAAAGGTAGCAGCGCCGCCGAGCATGGGGGACGCAAGCCATCCCGAGTGCTATGACGCCGCCAAAATGAATGATCCCAACGACTTTTGCTATCAGACCATCGGGCCTTGGAACAGCAGGTTGCTCTCCGATGATGAGGTTCGTTCTGTTGTAAGCCTGGACCAGATGATCAGTGCGGGCCACCCAACGGATCAGATTCAGCGCTACTACCCGGAATACCAGCCAGTTACCAAGTAAGCCCTACGACTCCGAACCTCTAAGAGCTGTGGACCTATTTCCAGTGTCCGAACCCTCTGTGCCTCGAATCTCTAGCGTTTGAGACGGATCGTGGGCCGGTAGGACAGTCGTTTGAACCGTTGTGCTTATGGGGCGCCTGCGGTCCCTCACAGCTGGGGGAGCGTCACCGCGACGGGAGTGCTTCATATTCTGCATTTCCGGCCGTGTGGCTGAACCCAAGTTGTACCGAAGGTAAGGGGTTCAGGTGGCAGTACATTTCGGTTGTGGTGCCGTTCATTTGCCATTTGGAGGACGCTCTGCCGGATAGATCGGTGGTCTCGTCCAATGGAGGGCCATACTTTCCGCGAAGTCCCGCGTAGATATGGCGGTATGTGCGCAAGGCGTGAGGACCCTCGGCTAAGAGTTCTCCATCAAGGAAAACGTTGATGGAGAACAAGTTCCCGTTCAATGAAGCCCACGTGGCGGTTGCGATGGGCAGGCCGGAAGGAGCCATCAGATTACCTGTCATGACCGCGGCGTCGTTGTTGGAAGACTGGCCTGCTATTGGATCAAACCCTAAAAGGGCAAAGTACTTGGCCTGCTCTACTTCGTCTGCAGGCCATTTCGAGGTCACGATCCGGTCGATAAGGTCAGTTATCGATTCAGGACGAGGAACATGATTCTCACCGGTCGTCGCTTCCATAACAACACCTTACGTGCCGGCTCAGCGTGCCGTCGCAACGGGTTCGTTTAACTGATTCACCCCGTGGAATCTACTTTGTGTCTCGAAACCGCTGCGCCTCGAAACCCTAGCCATAGAAGTCAGCAGGGGTTGTTGTCTTCTATGGCTAGGATGGCGCGCCGGATGCCCCGCTCCGGTTGAGGAGCCTCCACAGGACATTACTTATGTGTCGTCCGAAGGTGTCCAGTCGAGGGTTTCAAGGAAGGAATTGGTCCTGAGTTCGTTGATGAGTTTGCTGCTTCCGCTGACCTTTGTCGCCCACAGGTCGTAATCAGTGTAGACAAGCCAAGATCTATCGGATGGCCAAATGTTCGCGGGCGTGAAGACTTGGTCGTCTTCGCTGGCTTCCTTAAGAACCGACGGGAGATCCAAAAGGTTTGCCTCGTATACCGGTGCTTCGCTTGGGTCCGCGAACCAAGTGAATACGTCGGCGAAATACAGTGAACATCTCGGCGTCGGCGAGTGGCGGGAGAGCACCGCTACAAGTTCGGCGAAATCTTCCTCGGACATAGATCCTTCGGCAGGAAGTTCTATATTCGCCGGAAAGTCTCTGACCGGAAACCAGCGGAAGCAGGGAGGAGGACCGTCCGCTGGCCGGTCTTGAGGGAACCGAGCCGTCATTTCAGACCAGGTGCGCCTTTGCCAGTCCGTCGCGGGCCTTCGCTGATATCCAAGGCCGCCGCCCGTCGAAGTCGTCACGTCATCAACGTTGACCCCTGCAACGATCAGTGGTTCTTCCTCACCGGACACTATCCGGGATTTCTGCAATTCATCGTGCGTGGGAAGCGGCCCGCCGAAAGGCAGCTCGTAGAAGGCATTAAGGATCCAGGTACTGTCCTCCCACCCAGAGGCATCACATCCGGTGAAATAGACTCCATCGGACCGGGCGACTAGCCAGTTTAGGTCGTCACTGCTTGGCTTCAAGTGGCTGTTTGTTTCGTACCAGTTCATATAAGACTTCCCCCATCAGTTCAGGCCATCCCATCATGTCAGCCGACCTGATGGAAAAACTGAAAAGTCGCTGGCGGGCCACAATAAGCTTTGATTCGGAATGTCTTTGTGCTCTCCAGCCCGAGCCGAACGTGTCTCGTAAACCAGGCGCCTCAAAACCCTAGGGTTTTGAAACGGTTCGGCGGAAAGCGTTCAGGCACCTTTGAGGTTGCCTTCCGTCTAGCCAGTTACGGGTCGACGCCTCGTTAGGGCAGGCTCCGCACCACTGGGTTGTCTAGGCTGGTTGGAAGGAAAGTCCCAAACTAGGAGTACAAATGGAGCCCGACTGGACATTCCGCATCGAGGACGAGAATGCTAGGTATTCCATTCCTCCCGACGAAGTCCGCGTTCCCCTCGAAGCAGCTGTCGCTAAGCTGCGGGAAGCTACAGAGGCTTGCAGAACTGCTGCTCTGGAACTCGGTGCCGAGATCAGAACTTCAAGTCAGGCCGGCTACGGCGTGGGCTGGATCCTCGAAACAAGCAACCTCAACAGTGGAGACTTAGAGCGGGTTCTCCGAGGGGAAGAACTTTTCTGATCAACCGATGGCCGAACGCCAATCAAGTCGGACCTACAGGAGCACTCTTCCCACTCAGCCGGTCTCATTTGGGTTGCACCTTGAGCCATTCAGTAGTGCCTTTTCTTGGCTCGGCGTAGCTTCATGCCATGGGGAAACTTGTTGGGCGGGTGCCAGCATTGGCTTTAGTGGCTGTGCTTGGCAGCGGGTGCGGCATTATTCCGACCAGTGACACTGAGACGTGCGTTGATTGGGTCAGGTTCCACTCTCCTCAAGACCTATACGACAAGGCAGGTGCGGTGTTGGTCGGTAGATCTGTGGGCGAAGACGGTAAGACTGTCATCTACGGCTATCAAGCTACGGGACACCTAATCCAGGTAGAACAAGTACTTAAGGGAAGCCCTGGGACGGGAACTGTCCGCATCCTGTCCATGCCTCAAACTTGCACCGGGGACAACTCTTACCCAAACGGTGACCCGCTTCAGGGTGCGGATCGCGTCATCATTTTCGCCTATCCGCAGGGAAGAGACTGGGTGACCATGACGCCTGAACAAGGAGTCCTGCCATTTCCGAAGGGCGCAGAGCTGCCCTTCAAGTAAGCGGCCATCGACCCTCGAAACAGCTGAATTCCTCTGTCTCATAACCTTGCCGCCTCAAAACCGAAGCGTTTCGAGACAATTTCGTGCGTAGCGTATAAGGCACCCTCACCGGGCAATTTTTCGGGCAGGGTATACGGGACACCCTGAATGTCTGCACCACAAAGCCCCAGTGTCATTTTCCGAAGTCGTCTGCACAGAATGTCCAAAGTCATCTGCGCGGCTGCTGCATGTCCGGAAGGAGATCGCTATCTGACATGGCTGTAATCGATTCTTGGTGACTGATATTGGCGGGCTCGCTATGCTGTGGGCATGAGCGGGGACAGCGCAGTTCCGTTGAGCAGAAGAATCACCGACGTCCTGGGTTTCACTGACAGCCCTCGTACTCAGGCCAAAATCTTAGAGAATTCAACTCCTATGGAGTTGCTTATCCGGGCTGTCGTTCTCACCGTATGCGTCGTCCTGTTCACTATCAGCATTCTTGTCACCCCCGACAGGGGCTCTGTTTGGTTCCTACTCGCGGACTTTTGCCTCGCGTATCCAGCCGCAATCATGTGGGTGCGTTGGCGCAAGTACCGCAAAATCTGGCCAGATCGAAAGGAAAGTAGTGACCGGTAGACGATCCCCTTACGGGCACCCGGCGCTGCTCGCAGCCCGGCTCATTGTGTCTCGTAACCTATGTGCCTCAAATCCCTAGGGTTTTGAGACTATTTCGGCGAATAGCGTTAGGCGAGGAAGAGTCAAATGTTGTCGGCCGATGCGTTCGGCCCTGCACCCCGTCCGCACCGGGGGCTCCCCAGCAGATGTTGCCGCAGCCGTGCTTCTTGAAACTTCTTGCAGTGTCAGAGCACGGCCTTAGGCTCTAGTATCGAACATAGATTCGATTGAGGGTGTGTCATGGACGCCGAGGCGGACTTTCGTGTGTTAAGTGGTCGCGGTGCAGCGACTGCGATGGAAGCGGGGAGCAGTGCACGATTGATTAGCACCAACTCCCGCTGTGAGGCTGGCCGTGGGTAAGCCCGCCCTGATGCGCCGGATGCCGCAGATCGCACACGTGGACGTCAACTGCTTCTACGCCTCCGCCGAGCGCGCGTTCGACCCCTCCCTGGAGGGGCGGCCGCTGGTGGTCCTCTCCAACAATGACGGCTGCGCCGTCACCCGCTCCCCCGAGGCCAAAGCCCTGGGGATCGCGACGGGTGAGCCGTGGTTCAAGCTCGCTCCGCGCGCCAAGGAATGGGGCCTGGTGGCCAGGTCCAGCAACTACGAACTCTACGGCGACATCAGCGCCCGGGTGATGGAGCTCCTGGGCAGGTACTCGGCCTGGCTGGAGGTTTACAGCATCGACGAGGCCTTCCTGGGGGTCAAAGGGGAACCCGACCGGCTCCTTCCCCTGGGGCGGGCCATCAAGGCAGCGGTGCGGAAGCACGTGGGCGTCCCGGTCTGCGTGGGCATCGCCCCCACCAAGACACTGGCCAAGCTGTGCAACAAGTGGGCCAAAAACAACCCGGCCTTCGGCGGCGTGTGCCTCTGGGACGCCGTACCCGGGGAGGTCAAGGACAGCCTGCTCGCGCGGCTGCCAGTGGACGAAATCTGGGGCATCGCGGGACGGCTGACCAGGCGGCTCAACGTCCTGGGGATCTTCACCGTTCAGGACCTGATCCGCGCCGACCCCGTCATGATCCGCCACAAGTTCTCGGTGGTGCTGATGCGCACGGTCCTGGAACTGCGGGGCACACCCTGCATCCCCATGGAGGAAGAACGGATCGGCCGCGACCAGCTGATCTTCTCGCGATCCTTCGCGACCCCCGTCAGCACGGCCGACGGCCTGCGGCAGGTGCTCAGCATCTACGGGCAGCAGGCGAGCGCCCGGCTGTCCAAGCACGGGCTGCAGGCGAAGGTGCTGACGGCGTTCGCCGCCACATCCCCGTTCCGGCAGCAGGAGCAGGCGTTCCCGTCAGTGTGCGTGCCGTTGCCCATGCCGACGGCGGACCCGTTGCTGCTGACCAAAGCAGCGCACGCACTGCTGCCCCGGATCCAGAACGGAATCCAGTACGCCAAGGCCGGGATCATGCTGACCGACCTCCGGCCTACAGGGAACCAGCCGCCGCTGGAGCCGTTCGAGAACCGCCACGAGGAACGCGGCATCGGCCCGCTGCTCGAGGACGTCAGCCGGCGGTTCGGACGGGGCTCCATCGGGCTGGGGCACGCGGGCATCAGGACGGGGCTGGACTGGACCATGAAACGCGATATGCGCTCCCCCCGGTACACCACCCACTGGGACGAACTGCCCGTGGTCCGGGCGGCGTAGCAGCGGACAGGAGCATACAAAAAATTCCATTAGCTGTTCAGCATGTTAGCCATCAGACAGTATAGTGAACGAATGACTTCCAAAACCGTGGCCATCGCCGTCCCGCTCGAAGCAGAGCTGGTGGACCGCATCCGCGCCGTCGATCCCTCCGTCACCGTCCTCTATGAACCCGACCTCCTGCCACCGGAACGCTTCCCGGCTGACCACGCAGGCGACCCCGCCTTCACGCGAACATCCGAGCAGGAGGAACGCTACTGGGCCATGCTCAACAGCGCCGACGTCCTGTACGGCTTCCCCAATGAAAGCCCCGCAGGGCTGGCCCGCATCGCCGCAGAGAACCCGAAGCTAGAGTGGATCCACGCCATGGCCGCGGGAGCGGGCGGGGCGGCCAAGGCGTCCGGACTCAGTGCAGCTGCCCTGCAGAAGTTCCGGATCACCACCTCCGCCGGCGTTCACGCTCTTCCCCTGGCGGAATTCGCGGCATTGGGAATCCTGAACGGCTTCAAGCGCAGCGCCGAACTGGCCCAGGACCAGGCTGCGAAGGCCTGGCCCGACCTGCGCGTCCCCACCCGCCTGGTGAACGGCTCCACCCTGGTGGTCAGCGGCCTCGGCGAAATCGGGCTGGAAACCGCCCGGATAGCCCGGGCCCTGGGCATGAAGGTCAGCGGCAGCAAGCGGAGCGTCGAACCTATCGAAGGCATCGACCAGGTGGTGGACAACGCCGGCCTTCCGGCCCTCCTGGCCACGGCAGACGCCGTCGTCAACACCCTGCCCGGGACCGAATATACGGAGAAGCTGTTCAACCGGGAACTGTTTGCCGCCATGAAGCCCGGAACCACCTTCGTCAACGTGGGCCGCGGAACGGTGGTGGACGAGGACGCGCTCCTCGAGGCGCTGGACAACGGGCAGGTGGGCTACGCCTGCCTGGACGTCTTCGCCGTCGAACCGCTGCCGCAGGACAGCCCCCTGTGGAGCCACCCCAAGGTCATGGTTTCCCCGCACACCTCTGCCCTCAGTGCCGCCGAGAACCGCCTGATCACCGAACGGTTCTGCAGCAACCTCCGCATTTTCCTGGACGGCGGGGACCTCCCCCACGTCGTTGACACGGTCCACTTCTACTAGGCCGGACGGGGAGGAACCATGCGGATAGCCAGAATCAGCACGCCGACGGGGCCGCAGCACGCGGTGGACCGAGCCGGCACCTGGGCCCACATCGTTGACCCGTTCGAGGAGCCGCTGTGTTACACCGGCGGCAGCACGCCGCACGGTGACGCGGAACTCCTGCCCCCGGTGGCACCTGCCGTGGTGCTCGGCATTGGCCACAACCTGACCCTGAACGAGCACCCGCTGCCCCTCCAGGCGTGGCACAAGTCGGCGCACACCGTGGCAGCTCCGGGCGAGGAGATCGTGGCAGCCCGCAACCGCGGAACCGTCAACGCCGAGGGCGAGCTCGCCGTCGTCATCGGGAAGACGGCGGCGGGCCTGACGGCGGAGAACGCGCTGGAGCACGTCCTCGGCTACACCTGCGTCAATGACGTCACCAACGTGGACCAGGGCGCGGTGGACGAACGGAACTTCCAGGGCAAATCGGGCGTCAACTACACGCCGCTGGGGCCCTGGATAGAAACCTCCCTGCCGGACCCGGAACAGGCGGGCATCGAAGTGCGCGTCAACGGGGTGGCCCGGGCGCAGTCAGGAACGTTCAACCTGCCCTCCACGGTGGTGGACTGCCTGGTCTACGTCACCTCGTGGCTGACCCTGGAGCCCGGGGACGTCGTCATGACCGGCGCGCCGGGGACCGCAGTGCCCGTGGCGCCCGGGGACCGGGTGGACATTGTGGTGGAAGGCATCGGAACGCTGAGCAGCACGGTTTCCTGACCGCAGCATCCGGCCGGCGGGGCCCTTATGATGGATAGCGTTCAGTTGACTGAACGGTGCTGACTGTGGCGCGCAGTCCATCAGCCCCGGCAACCCAAAGGAGAATCATGGCCGATTCCCGCACCCCCGCCCCGGACAAGTCGGGAGCCGCATCGCCGGCCCCGGCCGTTACCCGGGCCGCCGCCGTCCTTGATGCCCTGGCAGCGTCAGCCACGGGCCGCCTGACCCTCAGCGACCTATCGCGCGAGGTCGGCATCCCCAAGTCCTCCACCTCCAACCTCCTCCTGGCACTGGAAGAGGCCCGGCTGATCACCAGGCACGGGTCCGAATTCACGCTGGGCCGCAAACTCGTGGAACTCGGCGCCGCCTACCTTGGCCGCATGGACGAGGTCCAGGAGTTCTACCGCTACTGCGAGCAGGCCTCCGTCCTGTCCCGCGAAACGGTCCGCATCGCCATGCTGGACGGAACCAACGTCATCTATCTGGCCCGCTACGAGGGGCACCCCGCGGTGCGGCTTACCTCCAACATCGGCGACAAGATGCCGGTCTCGCTCTGCGCCGTCGGAAAGGCGCTGATTGCCCGGCTTAACTGGCATGACATCGACGAGATGTTCCCGGACACGGCGGAACTGCCGGTCATGACGCCGAAGTCGCTGCGCACCGGCGCCGAACTGAAGGCACAGCTGAAGGAGATCCGCGAGCAGGGTTTCGCGTTCGAGGACGAGGAATCCACCACCGGCGTGGTGTGCCTTGCCGTCTCCGTTCCCACGCGCGGGGCCCATGGCCCCAGCCTGGGCCTGTCCGTGACCGCGCTTAAGGCCACCTACACCCAGGAACAGGGCTCCCAGATGGTCAAGGAACTCAAGGAACTGGCCCACTCGCTGGGCAACCCCATGGGATAAGCGCCCCACAGCGGGTCCCGCCCCTCAACAAAATAGCGAAAACTGTTGCCAGTCGTTCAGCTTGCTGTATTGTGTTCAGCATAGTGATCGACACAACAGGTGTTGCCGCTATCCCACCAGGCCAACGGGGGCCTGGAGTGCGTTAGAGGGAGTTCTCGTGACAACTCGTACTAAATCACCGCAGACCGCCACCGATGGCGCCGCCGTCGATCCGGAACAGCTGCGAAGGGCAACACTTGCCAGCTCCGTGGGCTCCGCCCTGGAGTACTACGACTTCTACATCTACGGCCTGGCCTCGGCCTTGATCTTCGGACCTCTGTTCTTTGCCCCGCTGGGCGAGAGCGGCGCGGTCATCGCATCCTTCGCGACCTACGGCGTGGGGTTCGCCGCCCGGCCGTTCGGCGGCGTGGTGTTCGGCTACATCGGGGACCGGTTCGGCCGCAAGATGGTGCTGATCCTGACCATTGGCCTGATGGGCATGGCCAGCTTCGCCATCGGCCTGCTGCCCACGTTCGAACAGGCAGGGATGCTCGGAGCGGTGCTGCTGGTGACGCTCCGCATCCTGCAGGGCCTGGGCGCAGGTGCCGAGCAGGCAGGCGCCACCACCCTGATCTCCGAGGTGGCCCCGCGCCGCCGTCGTGGTTTCTTCGCCTCGCTGCCGTTCGTGGGCATCCAGCTGGGCACCCTCCTGGGCGCAGGCACGTTCGCCCTGATGGCCCTGGCGGACAAGGAAGTCCTGCAGGGCTGGCTCTGGCGGGTGCCTTTCCTGGCCAGCGTCGTCCTGATCGTCATCGCCGTGTTCATCCGGCTCAAGCTCAAGGAAACACCAGTGTTCCAGGAGCTGGAGAAGCACAAGGCCGTGGTCAAGAACCCCGTGGGCCAGATCTGGAAGCACTCCAAGAAGAACGTCCTGGTGGGCATCGGCCTGCGGATGGGCGAAAACGGAAACTCGTCCATCTATTCGGCCCTCCTGGTGTCCTTCATCAGCATGCCTGCAGGCGTGTTCGCCGGTGACAAGTTCATTGGCCCCACCGGCCTGCTGATCGCTGCCGGCTTCGCCGCGGTGCTGGTGGTTGCGTTCGGTGCCCTGTCCGACCGCTTCGGCCGGGTCCCGGTCTACCGCTACGGCGCCCTGTTCCAGGCGGTCATTGCACTGCCGGCCTTCTACCTGGTCACGCTGGGCAACGTCACCCTGGTCTGGGTGGTCATGGTGGTGGGCATCGCCCTGGGCGTCCAGTCCATGCTCGGCCCGCAGTGCGCACTGCTGCCGGAACTCTTCGGATCCCAGCACCGCTTCACCGGCGTGGCCCTCAGCCGCGAGATTTCCGCGGTGTTCGCCGGCGGCTTCGCGCCCATGATCGGCGTGGCGCTGCTCGCGGCCACCAACCACTCCTGGCTGGTGCCGGCCCTGTACTCGCTGGTGCTGGCGGGCATCTCGTTCGCCACCACGTTCTTCACTCCGGAGACGAACGGCCGCGACCTGGTGGTCGTCGAGGATGCCCGGTGACCCAGGGCCGCGTCGGGTTCGTGGGCCTCGGCCTGATGGGTGCGCCCATGGCCGCCAACCTGGTCAGGGCCGGCTGGAGGGTCACCGGCTGGAACCGCTCCCCCGCGGCCATCCGGGACCTTGAGCTTCTCGGGGGCGCCGGCGCCGGGAGCGTCGAGGACCTGCGCGACGAGCCGGTCATCATCTTCATGCTCCCCGACCTGCCTGTCATCGAGGAGGCCGCGGCCGGGCTCCTCGATTCCTGGCGGCAGGAGCCGCCGGCGCCGGGAACCCTCGTGGTGGTGATGAGCAGCGTCTCCCCGGTGGGCGTGCAGGCGTTTGGCCAGGCGGTGGCCGACGCATCCGCAGGAAACGCCTCGGTGATCGACGCACCGGTCAGCGGCGGAACCGTCGGCGCGCAGCGGGGAACCCTGGCCATCATGGCCGGCGGAACCGCCGCCGACTTTGGCCGGGCACGGCCCGTCCTGGAGGCCATGGGCAGTTCGGTCCGGCTCTTGGGAGGACTCGGTGCCGGGTCGCTGGCCAAGGCCTGCAACCAGCTCGTCGTGGGAACCACGACGGCGGCACTCGCCGAAGCCGCGGAACTCGCCGAGCGCTCCGGGCTGGACGTCGAAGCGCTGTTTGAGGTCCTGTCCGGAGGCCTGGCCGCCAGCCGCGTGCTGGAAGTCGTGGGACCGCGGCTGGCCGCGAAGGACTACACGCCCACCGGCCCGGCAAAGTTCATGCTGAAGGACCTCTCCTTCGTGCGGGACAGCGCGGACGCTGCCGGAACCGCCGCGCCCATGGCGGCCGCCGGCGTGGGCCTTTACGCGGAACTCGTGGCCCAGGGCCTCGGCGACCAGGACCTCGCCGTGGTCCGACAGGCCATTGCCAACCTCAGCGCAGCCGGAATCGGGCAGCTCCCATGAGCGGGCTGTTCGACCTGACCGGCCGCGTCGCGCTGGTGACCGGTTCGAGCCGCGGCATTGGGTCCTCCCTCGCCCGGGCACTGGCCGACGCCGGCGCCACGGTGGTGCTCAACGGCGTCACCCCGGAACGGCTCAAGGAAGCCGAAACGGCGCTCGCCGCCGACTTCCCGCCCGGACGCATCACCAGCATCGCCTTCGACGTCACCGACGGCGACGCCGCCGCCGGCAGCATCGCCTGGATCGAGGAGAACGTCGGCCCGCTGGACATCCTGGTCAACAACGCCGGCATCCAGCACCGCGTCCCCATGCTGGACCTGGACGTGGCCGACTGGGAACGGGTCATCTCCACCGACCTCACCAGCGCGTTCCTGGTGGGCCGGGAAGCCGCCCGGCACATGATCCCCCGCGGACGGGGCAAGATCATCAACATCTGCTCGGTGCAGACAGACCTGGCCCGCCCCACCATCGCCCCCTACGTCGCAGCCAAGGGCGGACTGCGGAACCTCACCCGTGCCATGACCGCCGAGTGGGCCGCCTCCGGCCTGCAGATCAACGGCATCGCCCCCGGCTACATCCACACCGAAATGACCCAGAACCTGGTGGACGACGAACAGTTCAACACCTGGATCCTGGGCCGCACCCCCGCCCACCGCTGGGGCACCCCGCAGGACCTCGCAGGACCCGTGGTCTGGCTCGCCTCGGCCGGATCCGACTTCGTCAACGGCCAAACAATCTTCATCGACGGCGGAATGACGGTGGTGGTTTAGCGGAAGCCGGCAACCGCTTTTCCGGGTGCCGGCAAGACGCTGCGCGACGTTCCGTGACGCTCCGCGACGCCGGATTGCGGCTTCGCGTCGTCCCGTGAACGCCTGCTACACGCATCATTGTGGGCCTGCCGGGTGCTCCGTAATCTCGTCTCAGCACCCGCCCCAGCAAAGGAAATTCCCATGGCAGACCCCCAGGACACGAGTCCGCAGAACCCCGGAAACTCCACCCGCATCGTCGCGGGCCAGGCCGCGCCCAAGCGCCCACTGGGCCTGAAGATCGGCATCGCCGCCGCCGTCCTCGCCCTCGTGGGAGGCGGCGCCGCCGTCGCCTCCGCCGTCAACGCGAACAACGCCTCCACCGCGCCCGCAGCGGACGCCGCCCCGGCCGGCAACCCGGCCGCCGAACTGAAGCTCGGCTACTTCGGCAACGTCACCCACGCCCCGGCGCTCGTCGGCGTCAGCAAGGGATTCATCAAGGACGAACTCGGCGACACCAAGCTCAGCACCCAGGTCTTCAATGCCGGCCCCGCGGCCATCGAAGCCCTGAACGCCGGCGCCATCGACGCCACCTACATTGGCCCCAACCCCGCCATCAACTCCTTCGTGAAGAGCCAGGGCGAGTCCATCAACATCATTGCCGGTGCCGCGGCAGGTGGCGCGCAGCTGGTGGTCAAGCCGGAAATCAGCTCCGCCGCGGACCTCAAGGGCAAGACCCTCGCCTCCCCGCAGCTCGGCGGCACCCAGGACGTGGCCCTCCGCGCCTGGCTGGCCTCCCAGGGCTACAAAACCAACGTGGACGGCAGCGGCGACGTGGCCATCAACCCCACCGAAAACGCCCAGACCCTGAAGCTGTTCCAGGACGGAAAGCTCGACGGCGCGTGGCTGCCCGAGCCCTGGGCGTCCCGCTTGGTGTTGAACGCCGGCGCCAAGGTGCTGGTGGATGAAAAGGACCTGTGGGACGGTTCGCTGTCCGGCAAGCCCGGCGAATTTCCCACCACCATCCTGATCGTCAACCAGAAGTTCGCCGCCGAGCACCCGGACACCGTCAAGGCTCTCCTGAAGGGCCACGCCAAGTCGGTGGAGTGGCTGAACGGCGCCGCAACCGAGGAGAAAGCCACCGTCATCAACGCCGCCCTCAAGGAAGCGGCCGGCGCCGAGCTGAAACCGGACGTGATCGACCGTTCCCTGAAGAACATCGTGTTCACCGTGGACCCGCTGGCCGGCACCTACCAGAAGCTGCTGGCCGACGGCGTCACCGCCGGGACCACCAAGCAGGCAGACATCAACGGCATCTTCGACCTCCGGGCGCTCAACGAGGTGACCGGTGAGAAAACCTCCGCCGCCAACCTCGGCAAGGAGTAGCTTCCAACAAGGCCAAGGACACCCGTCCGGCAGGAACGGCAGTACGCCGGCCGGCCGGGTGGGTGCCTTTTTCCTGCGCAAATCCTGCGCTTTCCTGCCGGGACTGTGCCCGCTGGCGCCCCTAAGCTGGGTGGGGTTTCAGCAGCACATGGGGGATGCAGTGGATGACGCAGGCAGGGACGGCGGCTCTTGGCCGGGCGGGTACGACGGCGGACTGCCGCCGCGCGTGCGGCGGTCACCGAGCGGACGGATTCCGCAATGGGCCATCGACGAGGCTTTCGGCCGGCTGGAAGCGCCGGCTCCGTGGCGGGGTGTGGAACAGCAGCCTGCCCGGAAGCGGCCCTGGTCCCGGCGGCGCTACCGTTCACCGCTGCGCAGGCGGCGCTTCCTCACCATGCTGGGCGTTGCGCTCGTGGTGTGCCTGTACTTCGCGCCGTCGTTCGTCAGCCGCGTAGTGATGCCATTCGCCGCCCCGTACCTGCCCGGCGCCACCGTTCCCCCGCCGGGGTACGAGGCAGCACCCGCTCCCCTGGGTACGCCGCCGGCCGGCACCGGGTCCACCGCGTTTGTCCTGCAGGATGTGCCGGACGGGGACCAGCCGTTCGCGGCCTACGATCCCTGCCGTCCCGTCCATTACGTGGCCCGGCCGGACCATGCCATTCCCGGCGGGGAAACCCTGATCCGGGAAGCAGTGGCAGCGGCGTCCGCGGCTACCGGCCTGCAGTTCGTCGACGACGGCACCACCACCGAGTCCCCGGCGGACAAACGGAAGGCTTTCCAGCCGGACCGGTACGGGAAACGCTGGGCTCCGGTGCTGATCACCTGGTCCACGCCGCAGGAAACACCCGGGCTGGCCGGTGACATCGCGGGCGACGGCGGCAGCAACTACGTGCAGGCGCCGGGGCAGCCGCTGGTCCTCGTGGCTGGCCAGATCCGGCTGGACGCCCCGGACCTCGCCGGCATCCTGGCCGGCCGTCCCGACGGGGCCGCGCAGGTGAGGGCGGTGATCATGCACGAGTGGGGCCATGTCCTGGGCCTGGACCACGTCGACGATCCCGGCCAGCTCATGCATGCGGAGAACAAAGGCCTGCTCGACTTCGCGGCAGGCGACCGGGCCGGGCTGGCGCTGCTGGGCAGCGGCCCCTGCGTCCCGCAACTGTGAGCCCCAGTCCCGGTACGGGATAGGGTATGCAAACCTGCATGGCCCCGGGGGCGTCCGGGTGTTTTACTTGCCCCTATGACCGAGTTGCTGCAGCAGCACCCCAATGAACCCCATGACGAAAGCATCGCGGCGCGGCTGAACTGGCTGCGCGCCGGCGTCCTCGGCGCCAACGACGGCATCGTGTCAGTGGCCGCCACGGTGGTGGGCGTGGCCGGTGTGACCAACGACGTCGCCCCCATCCTGGTGGCAGGGGCGGCGGCCGTGGTGGGCGGTGCCGTTTCCATGGCGCTGGGCGAATACGTGTCCGTCAGCAGCCAAAGCGACAGCCAGCGCGCCCTGATCGAAAAGGAACGCCAGGAACTGCGGGACGATCCCGACGGTGAACTCGCGGAGCTCGCCGCGATCTACCAGGCCAAGGGCCTCACCGAGGCGACGGCGCGGACCGTGGCCAGGGAACTCACCGACCATGACGCGCTGGGCGCCCACCTCGAGGCAGAGCTGAAGATCGATGAGACCGAGGTGGTCAGTGCCTGGCACGCAGCGTTTGCGTCCGCCGTCGCCTTCACCGTCGGCGCGATCCTGCCGCTGCTGGCGATCGTCCTGCCGCCGGCGGAAATCCGGATCCCGCTGACGTTCGTGGCCGTGGTGGTCGCCCTGGCCATCACCGGCTCGGTCAGCGCCCGGATCGGCGGCAGCTCCAAGCGGAAGGCGACGTTGCGCCTGGTGCTGGGCGGCGCCCTCGCCATGGCCTTCACCTACGGCGTGGGCCTGCTGCTGGGAACCACCGGAATCGTCTGACCCGGCCTTTGGCCTCGTACTGCTGCACACCATTACCAGGAGCACTGCATGTTGGAGATCGGCGGCCTTCCGGCCCATATCCTTTTGGTCCACGGCGTCGTTGTCCTTGCACCGTTGGCGGGACTGATGGCTGTGGTTTTCGCGCTCTGGCAGCGCAGCAGGACATACCTCGCGTGGCCGCTGGGTGTCCTGGCCGTGCTGCTGGTGCCGCTGTCCGTTCTGACCGCGGAGGCCGGCGAACAGCTTGAGAAGGCGAAACCTGCCTCGCAGCTCATCCACGAACATGCGGAGCAGGGCAGCTTCTTCCGCATCGTGACGGCCGTTTTCCTGGTGGTCGCGGCGGCGCAGATCCTGGCAGCGTTTCCGTCCGCTGCAACCCGCTGGGCGGCGCTCCGCGGTGCCGGGAAGGCGCTGGCAGCGCGGTGGCTTGTACCGGCCACCTCGGTGCTGGGCGTGGTGGCCGGGTTGTTCCTGGTCTACGAGGCCGTGGTGACGGGCCACTCCGGTTCGGCGTCGGTCTGGAGCGGCACCTAGGACAGCGGCGCCGCGGGGCGGTGGTCGCCGCCGCGCATCCGCCTCCCCGCGCTGAGGCCTGGCAGGTGGGCGTGAAGGTGCCCGGGCGCGCTTGGGGGAAGCGCACCCGGGCGGGTAGCCCGCAGGGTTGGGGGTAACGCTGCGGGCGTGCCCGCGCCGTTCGGGGAAACGTGCGCGGGCGGAGCCCGGGCGGGAGGGGGGTCCTGCCCGGGCGGTCTGTGAGGTTAGTGTGCTGCCATGGCGTTCGGCATGGACTGCTGCCACATGTTCCAGGCCGCGTAGCTGCCGTCAAGTTCGACGACGTCGTGCCCGTCACGGCGCAGGGCGCTGGCGGCGACGGAGTTCCGGACGCCGGACTGGCAGTAGGTGACGATGGTGCCGTTGGCGGGAAGCTCGTCCAGGTGCCACATCACGCGGCCGCCGCTGAGCTGGTGGGAGCCGGGGATGTGTCCGGCCTTGTGCTCGGTCTTGTTGCGGACGTCCAGGACCATGGCGGCGTCGAAGCCGGCCAGCTCTTCAGGCTGGATGAGCTTGGGGGTGAAGCTGGGCAGTTCCTCGATGCCGGTGACATATCCGGCCACGTTGTCGATGCCCACGCGGACCAGGTGGTCCCACATGCCCATGGCCTCGTCCTGCCCGCCGGCCAGCAGCACCAGCGGGTTCTGGTCCGTCTCCGGGTTCACCACCCACGCTCCGTAACTGGCCACCGATTTGCCGGCCGGGACGTTCAGGGACCGGACCACGGTGCCTTCATGGACGTCGTTGTGGGAACGGGTGTCAATAAAGGTCAGGGTGTCTTCTTCGAGGCCGGCGGCGACGATGCCGGTGGAAAGCTCCGGCAGCGGGGCGCGTTCACCCATGACGGCAGGGCCTACCCGGTTTTCGCGCTTCATGCGGCCGAAGTAGGCGTGCGCATCCGGCTGGCCGTCGAGGAGTTCGTCGATGAAGCCCTGTTCATCGTTGGCGGCCAGGTACGGACCCCACCAGGCGTAGAGCCGTTCGTAGCCCACCGTGGAGGACGGAATGGCGCCAAGGGCCTTGCCGCAGGCACTGCCGGCGCCGTGGGCCGGGTGGACCTGCACGTAGTCCGGCAGGGTGAGGAACTTGTCCCGCAGGCTGGCGAAGAGCTGCCTGGCACCCTCAAACCGGGTGTCCACGCCGCCGGCAGCCTCGTCCAGCAGGTCGGGACGTCCCAGGTCGCCGGAGAACACGAAGTCACCGGAGAGCAGGTAGCCGGGCTGGTCACTGAAGGCGCCGTCAGTGACCAGGAAGGACAGGTGCTCCGGCGTGTGGCCCGGGGTGTGGAGGGCCTTGATGCTGATGTTGCCGAGCGTGATGGCGTCGCCGTCGTGGAGCCGCTCGCCGTCGAATTCGTACTGCCAGTCCGGGCCGCCTTCACCGGAAACATAAATCCTGGCGCCGGTGGCGGCTGCCAGTTCACGGGTACCGGAAAGGTAGTCGGCATGGATGTGGGTTTCGGTGACGGCCACGATCTTCATGCCGTTCTTCGCGGCGAGGTCCTGGTAGACGGCGATGTCGCGGCGTCCGTCCACGACAATGGCTTCACCCTTGGCCTGGCAGCCGATCAGGTAGCTGGCCTGGGCGAGGTCTTCGTCGTAGATGCGCTCGATAAGCATGTGGTGCACTCCTTCGTGGAGTAGGTGGTGGGGTGTTCTGCAATCAGTTTAGATACCCCCGGGGGTATCTTGCAAGTGCGCTGCGGCCGGGAATTTCCGGCGCGGAAGGCGCCCGCCTCTCAGGCGTGCTTGGGGCCAAACTCCGCGCGGAGCTGGTCCATGTCCAGGTTCTTGACCGCCTGGATGACTTCCTCGAGGCCGGTGGCGTTGAGGGCCCCGGGCTGGGAAAAGACGAGGGTCTTGTCCTTGAAGGCCATGACCCGTGGGGATGGAGGTGATGTTCGCTGCGGCGGCCAGGCCCTGCTCGGCCTCGGTGTCCACCTTGGCGAAGGTGATGTCCGGGTGGCGTTCCGCAGCGGCGCCGTAGGTGGGGGCGAACATGCGGCAGGGGCCGCACCAGGCTGCCCAGAAGTCAACGAACACGATGTCGCTGCCCTCCAAGGTCCGGGCAAAGGTCTGTTCGGTGATGTCGATGGTGGCCATGGCCTGGGGTGTCCTTTCGGGGGTGGTCTGTCGCTTACGGTGGGCTTGCCGGTGCCGCCAGGGGCGGGGCTTAGGTGGTGGGGAGTCCTGCGCGGGTCCAGGCGGTCATGCCGCCGGCCATGGTGTCCGCTTTGTAGCCGGCGCCGTTGAGGGCATCGGCGACGGCGGCGCTGCGGTTTCCGCTGCGGCAAACGGCGATCACGGGCACGGCCGGGTCGAGCTCGCCCAGGCGGGCCTGCAACTGGCCCACGGGAATGTGCAGGGCGCCGGGGATCATGCCCTCCGCGACTTCAAAGTCCTCGCGGACGTCGAGGATCCGTGCGGCGGAGCGGCGACGGTCGGCTTCGGTGATGGCGATGTCAGCCATGGTGGTTCTCCTATGAAGCAGTAGCGGTTGGGATGCGCGGGGTGCCGGGCGCTATCGGACGGGTTCGCCGGCCTGGCGCCAGGCGGCCATGCCGCCGCGCACCGAGTAGGCGTCGTAGCCTTGCGTGGCAAGGAGTCGGGCGGCGGAGGCGGAGCGTACGCCGGAGGCGCAGACAGCAATCACGGGCCGGTTCCTGTTGAATCCGGTGGCGCTGCCCTGGAGACGGTCCAGCGGAACGTGCCTGGCCTGCGGCGCCCGCCCGGTCCGCCATTCCTGTGCGGACCTGACGTCGATCAGGGTGGCGCCGGAACCCAGGAGCTCCTTGGCTTCAGCCACGGAAATGGTCTTGTAGGGCTTGCTGAAGGCCTTCTTGAGAGAGTCGAGGAGTCCCATGGTGGTGTCCTTTCTGTGGTGCTGGCTCAGGCGGTAACCGTGCCGGCGGTGACCCATGCTGCGACGGCGAAGATGACTACCGCGAATGAAATGCGGATGTGTTTGTCGCGCAGGCGCCGCGCAAACTGTGCGGCAACCACTGATCCCACGATCGCCGGGATGGCGAACGCCAGGGTGGTGGCCCAGTCGAGGGTGTAGCCGGCGGCGTGGGCGCTGAACCCGGCAGCCGAGTTGACCACAATGATGGCCAGGGACGTTCCCACCGCCTGCTTCATGCGCAGGCCCAGGAAGATGGTCAGCGCCGGGGTTATCAGGAAGCCCCCGCCCACGCCCAGCAGCCCGGTAAGGAACCCGACCAGCAGGCCCACTCCGACCGCCTTTGGGGCGCAGGACCGGAAGGCCCGGTCCGGCCCGGCGCTGCAGGAGCCTTCGCTTTCGCGGGGCTTGCTCAACATCCGGATACCCGCGGCCACCATGATCACGGCGAAGGCCAGCATGAGGATATTCGGGTCCAGCAGCTTGCCCACGGCTGCGCCGGCTAGGGCTGCCGGGATGCCGGCACCCCCCACCAGCGCGATCACGTGCCAGTTCAGCCCTTCCCTCAGGCGGGGGAGCAGGGCTGCCAGCGAGGAGATTCCCACCACCAACAGGGAAGTGGGAATTGCCTGGGCCGGGCTCATGCCCACGCCGTACACCAGGGCCGGAACGGCAATGATGGACCCGCCACCCCCAACCACGCCCAGTACGACGCCGACGACGAGCCCCAGACCCAGGGCCGGGATCATGCCGCCGCGCCCTCGTCGGCCGACTGCACGGGCAGGGCAAGGATGGCGCTTTCGCGGGTGGGCTCCTTGGCTGCCTTGTTCCACGGCATGGCCGAGATGGCCTTGCCCATGGCGCAGGTGTTGGTGGCGGCGGAGAAGGTCAGGCCGGCGCCGATCACCCCGGCAAGCGCACGCATCCTGGGGGAAACGAATTTGCCGCCAGCCAGGCCCAGGGCCACCAGCGAACCGGCCACCAGGCGCACCTGGCGTTCGAGGTCCCAGCGGTCCTTGCCCTTGACCACGTCACCGCCGGCAGCGGCGTACCGGGGCGCCCCGCCCGTCAGGACATAGGCGGTCTCAATCCCCGCCTTGGCCAGCCGCTGGCGCGCCTGCTCTGCACGGACGCCGGACTGGCAGACCAGGACCACGCGGGATCCCAGGCGGGCAGCGAGCTCATCGGTGTGCTCGGCCAGCAGGGGCAGCGGCACGTTGTAGGACCCGCGGATGTGCAGGGACTCAAATTCGGCAGCGGAGCGGACGTCGATGACTACGAGGTCCTGGTGCTCCTTAATCCAGGACTGAAGGGCCTCGGGGGCTAGTGCGGTCACGGCTGCGGCAGAAGGGGAAGTCACGAAGGGCCTCTCGGGAGGTGTTGGGCGGATACCCCACCGAGTATTACAGATACCCCCTGGGGTAGTCAAAACACCCTAGGGGGTATACTATTTCCGTTAGCCGCCCATGCATGGAGGACACCTTGGAACTGAACCCCACCGAACTGACGCCCGTGATCAACCGCCTTAAGCGCGCCCAGGGCCAGCTCGCAGCCGTGACCCGGATGCTCGAGGAAGGCCGGGACTGCAAGGACGTCGTCACCCAGCTGGCGGCGGTGTCAAAGGCCCTGGACCGCGCAGGCTTTGCGATCATTGCCACCGGACTGGAGCAGTGCATCGTCCAGAAGGACGAGACCATGGACCGCAAGGAACTCGAGAAGCTCTTCCTCTCCCTGGCATAGGCCGGCGGCCCCGGCGCCCATCAAGACAACCCCAAGGAGCACCAATGACGTATACCCTTGCCACTTCGCTGCCCCTCCCCTGGGCCGAAGCCGTGGAACGCACGCGCGAAGCCCTTGCAGCCCAGGGGTTCGGCATCCTGACCGAGATCGATGTGCGCGCAACATTCGGGAAGAAGCTTGGCGCAGAAGCTGCGGACGCCGTCGGGGACTATGTCATCCTCGGCGCGTGCAATCCGGCACTGGCCAGCCGCGCGCTGGCGGCGGAGCCGGAAATGGGCGCCCTGTTGCCCTGCAATGTGGTGGTACACCGGAATGATTCGGCGGATTCAACCACCGTGGAGGCCATTGATCCGCAGACCATGGTGCAGCTCAGCCAGTCGGCCGCGGTCAAGGAAGTGGCGGACGACGCCGGCGCGCGGCTGAGGCGCGTCATCGCGGACCTGGAGCACGCGGCGGAGTAACGCCCGCACAGGAACGGGTCGGAACCCCGGGCGGAGGATCAGGCCTGTGCCGGCGCTGCCAGGGGCGATGCTGCCGCCATCGGTGCGGCCGCCAGTGCCGGCGCTGCCGCCAGCGGGGATGCAGCAGCCAGTGGCGACACGGCAGCAGGGGCAGTCAGCGCCGGGCGGGCGAGGTAGGTTTCGAGTTCGGCCGTCGTCAGGCCGGCCGCCCTGGCCAGCACGGAGGCGCTGACGCTGGACGCCGAGGCGCCCCGAAGCGCGGCGCAGAGGTCTTCCTCGGCTGCATCCACTTCCCACTGAAGCTGCTCCAGCTTGGCGGAGGCCACGCTGATGGCCGTCATCCAGTCGTCAGCAGCAAAAGCCAGCTCCGCATGACCGTTGTCGATGTCACCGGAAGCATCGTGGCCGTGTGCCAGCGGCAGGGCCACAACGTCCGCGAGAGCCTGCTCGTCCTGTCCCTGGGGTTCTGCTACGGCTGTCACTGTCATCCTCGATCATTCGTTGGCCAAATTGCTAGTTCGCCTAGTATTTAGTACCCCAAGGCAATTGTCCAGCCGGAGCAAAACTAGCTTCTGGCAACCTCATCCATGGCCTGGCGCATGCGCAGGAGGAACCCAAGGACCGCCCCCAGTTCCTCACTGTCCAGGGAAGCGATGACGTCGGCAACGGGCCGCCGCGCATCGTCAAGGGCGCGCAGCTCTTCGGCCTCGCTGTGGGAAGTGCTCCGCAGGATGGAGGCGCGCCGATCGGAGGGGTGGGGCTCGCGCACGACGACGCCGCTGAGCACCAGGCGGTCAATGAGCGCAGTAATGGAAGCCGAGCTGAGGCCCAGGAGCGCCGAGAGTTCGGTGGGACGCATGCCATCGCCGCGCAGCGTTGCCTCCCGGATGTAACGGAGGGCAAGGGCGTCCGAGGCGCCCCGGTCCAGGATGCTCCGGGTGCGGCGGAGCATGGCGGTTTCCGCGGCGCGGAACTCGCTTAGGGCGTCGAGGACGTCCGTGACGGTGATGCTCCCGGCCCGCTCGCGCGTGTCCACATTTCCTGATCCACCAAAAGGAACCATCGCCCTTTCCTTCGATAGCCTAGCTACATGCTTTTCAAGCAAAAAATACTAAAGCATTAATCCTGAGCTGTCGAAGCGGGAGGTTACTGCTGCTTTAGCCGGCCACCAGTCCGTTCATTTCCGTCCGGGTTGGCGGGTTCGCGCCGGGGCGGGAGACGGTTACGGCCGCGGCCCGGGCGGCATGGGCCAGGAGTTCGGCGAGCGCCTCTGCAGGCATATCCCGCAGGTCCTTCCGGTTCTGTGCACCGTCGAGTCCACGGTCCACCAGCCCGGAGAGCAGCGCCGCCATGAAGGAGTCGCCGGCCCCCACCGTGTCCGCCACCTCAACGCGCGGCGCCGGAACCTCGGCCTCACCTGCAGCGGTGACCCCCCACGGACCCTCGCCGCCCCGGGTCACCACCACCATGGCCGGACCTTCCGAGCCGCCCAAAGCCAGCCACGCACGGGCCGAGTCCAGCACATCCTGCCCGGGGTACAGCCAGGCGAGGTCCTCGTCGGAGGCCTTGACCACGTCGGACAGGGAGACAAACTTCTCCGCATGCCGGCGCGCCAGGTCCACGTCCTTGATGATGCTCGGCCGGCAGTTGGGGTCGTAGCTGATGGTGGCGTGCGGGTGGGCGTATTCGACGGCGGCCAGCACCTCAGTGGCTCCGGGAGCCAGCATCGCGGCGATGGATCCGGTGTGCAGCAGCGTGGTCCCCTGCAGCATGAAGCCGAGCCGGTCGGCGATGCCGGGAAGCTGCCAGGCGAGGTCGAACGTGTAGGTTGCGGCGCCGTCGTCGTCAATCAGTGCGGTGGCCACGCTGGTGGGAAGGTCGTCCGGGCCCAGCGGAAGCATGACGGAGCTGGCGCGGAGGTGCGCGGCCACCGAGTCGCCGTAGGCGTCGCGCCCGTAGCGGCCAATAAACTGCACCGGGTGGTCCAGGCGGGCCAGGCCCACCGCAACGTTGAGCGGGCTGCCGCCCACATGGGCCTCGATCCCCGAGGCGCGCTGGACAACGTCAACTAGGCCTTCGCCAATCACTGTGAGCATGCTCATACTCTGCCAGAGAAGCGGCCCTGCCAGCATTTTCGTGTCACCGCAGCAGTCCGCGCACCAGCTCCCTGCACGTGGCATAGGCGGGGTGGGTGGTGTCGATCAGGGAAAAGTGGTCGCCGGGCACGGTGACGAGGCGGGCGGGAACACTCCCGGCAAGGCTGGCCTGGACGTAGCGCGTGGACATGGAGGATGGCACGTCCTGGTCGGCCTCGGCGTGGACGGCGTACACCGAAACCTCCAGCGGGAGGGCCGCCATGGGGTCCGCGTCCCGGTGCCGGCCGGGGAATTCCGACGACGGTCCGCCCAGCAGGTTGGCCACCGCACCGTCGCTGAGGTGCAGCCGTTCGGCCTCGGCCAGGTCCAGGACGCCGGACTGGCTCACCACACCGGTGAGCCGGACGCCGGCAGGCCGGTCCCGCCCGGCGGCCCAGACCGCCAGATGTCCACCGGCGGAATGGCCCAGGGCCACCACCGTCCGCAGGTCCAGCGGGTAGCTGTCCGCGAGCACGGCAAGGTGGTCGATGCCGGCCAGGACGTCGTCGAACGTGGCTGGCCAGCCGCCGCCGTTGCCCGCGCGCCGGTACTCCAGGTTCCAGGCAGCCATGCCGTGCTCCGCGAGGTCCCGGGCGAGCGGTTCGCCCAGCTCCGCACCATAGGTGGAGCGCCAGTAGCCGCCGTGGATGACCACCACCACGCCCTGGTGCCGCGTTCCCGGGACCAGGTCCGGGAGGAACAGTTCGCCCCACTGGCTGGGATCCGGGCCGTAGTGGTGGCGGTGGACGGCGTGCTGGCTCATGGGCCGAGACTACCGGGGCGCGTGACCGGGCACATCCGTCCTGTTTAGCCGCGGGCATTTCTGGGCACGCCTCCGGTATGCAGGAACCCGATATCACCACGCAGTCATCCACCGTTGAGGAATGGACGCAGGCACTGGCCGAATCGACCGGCTCACCCGGCGGCGGCGCCGGAACCGGCGTCATGCTGGCAGTGGCCGCCTCACTCGCATCCATGGTGGCCGGATACACCGACGCCGGAGATGGGCAGCAGGGCACGGTGGACAGCATCCAGGCGAGGGCGCGGTCGCTAAGGCAGGAGGCGCTGCGGCTTGCCGATGAGGATTCGGCGGCGTCCAAGGCCTTCGGCGCCGCCTTCCGGCTGGAGCCCGGCCTGGAGCGGGACGAGGCGGTCCGCGACGCCTCCGTGCAGGCAGCGAAGGCCTCCGCGGTGCTGGGAGACCACGCCATCGCAGCCTTCGATGACCTGGCCTGGCTGGCTACGCACGGGAACAAGGCCTTGATCGCCGACGTCGTCGTCGCGTTTGGCGCCCTCCGCGCCGCCGTCGCCGGCGCCCGCACCAACGTCAGCTTCGACCTTGCCTCCCTGCGCTCCACCGGCGCGTCCCTGGAACAGATCCGGGACCAACAGCCGGACCTGTGGGCCGCCGTCGAGAAACTCACCGACGCCATGGACAGGATCGACCGGCTGACCGCAGCCATCGACCACCGGGCCGCACCCACCGACGCAACGTAATCCGGCCGCCGGCGGACGGCATGGTTTACTTCAAGGTGCGCCAACGCCGGCGTGGAACCGGCGGCGGAAGGCTGCCGCTGACAACGGAAACTTAAGGACAGCGGAGTGGACGGAGTCCTCAAGGGATTTTTTGTGGTGGGCGTGGTCATGCTGGTGGGCTACATCCTGGGCAGGACCAACGCCCTGGGGCCGCAGGGCACCAAGGTGCTCTCCAGCCTCACGTTCCTGGTGGGCCTGCCCAGCCTGATGTTCTCGATGATCGCCACCCGGCACATCACCGAGGTCCTGAGCGAAACCGGCTTGATCTCCGTGCTCACGGCCACCGCGATGATGGCGGTGTTCGCCCTGGTGGGGGCGCTGGCCAGGTGGGGCGTGCGCCGGACCACCATCGGCGCCCTGGCCACGGGAATCGTGAACTCCACCAACCTGGGCGTCCCGCTCTCCCAGTACGTCATGGGCAGCGCCACCTACGTCACGCCCATCATGCTGTTCCAGCTGGCCGTGGTCACCCCGATCGCGCTGACCATCCTTGACCTGACCAACCCTGAGGGGACCAAACCGTCCGTCCGCCGCATCCTGGCCACCCCGTTCCGCAACCCGGTCACGGTGGCGGCCATCCTGGGCATCGTTGTCAGCGGCGCCGGCATCGAGATCCCGGAACTGGTGCTGGATCCGCTGAAACTGATCGCGCAGGTGACCGTGCCGCTGATGCTGATCATCTTCGGCATGTCCCTGCATGGGCTGTCCCCCCGGGCCAGCAGCAGCGAGAGTGCGCCTACGGCCCTGGCGGTGGTCCTCAAGTCCGCCATCCAGCCTGCCCTGGCCTGGGTCCTGGCCCGGTACGTCTTCCACTTGGACGACTTCAACACCTTCGTGGTGACAGCCTGCGCCATCCTGCCCACCGGCCAGAACGTGGTGCTCTACGCGGTCCGCTACCGGGTGGGGCAGAGCCTGGCGCAGACGACGGCGGTGATCACCTCGGCGCTGGCCGTCCCGCTGCTGCTCGGCGCGGCCTGGCTGCTGAACTGAGATTACGGCGGGCGGACGTAGGGCCGGCCCACAGCCGGGTTCCTAACCTTGTTCGCCGATCCTTGCCTTGAAGGTCAGGATCGGCGGACAAGGTTAGGATCGAGCGCCTGGCGGTCAGGACGCGCGGAGGCGCCGTTCGACGTCGGCCGCCTCCGGATACGCCGCCTGGGTTCCCTTGCGCGTGGTGGCGAGCGCCGCGGCAACGGACGCGAACGCCGCAGCATCGGCGAGCCCGTCCCCGGCTGCCAGCCGTACGGCCACCGCACCGGTGAAAGCGTCCCCGGCGCCGGTGGTGTCCACGGCGGAGACGCTGGTGGGCTCCACGAACACCACGGTGCGGTTGGCGGGGGCGTCCGAATCGAGCACCACGGAACCGTGTGCCCCCAGGGTGACCAGGACCTGCCGGATCCCCCGCTCGGCGAAGCGCTCACGGACGGCGTCCCACTGGGCCGCGTGTGCGCCGGCTCCGGGAACCGAGGCGCCCGGCCCCAGGAACAGCGCGGCCTCATGCGCGTTGACCAGCAGGACGTCCGTCAGCCCGGCCAGCTCTGACGGAATGTGCGCATACGGCGAGAGGTTGAGCAGGACTTTCGCGCCGGCGTCGTGCCCGGCCTTTGCGGCGGCCAGCACCGTGGGCATGGCCACCTCCAGGCAGAGGGTGACGACGGCGGCGCCGTCCAGCACGTCCGCGGCCTCCGCCACGTCTGCCGGGGACAGCGTGCCGTTGGCGCCGGCGGAGATGATGATGTTGTTCTCGCCGCCGGCGTCAACGGCGATCACGGCAACGCCCGTGGGCTGGCTGGTGGAGGTGCGCACCCGGCCCACGTCCACGCCGGCGCCGGCCACGGAGGCCAGGAGCATGTGGCCGTTGGGGTCGTCCCCCACGGCTCCCACCAGGCTGACGTGGCCGCCCAGCCGGCCCGCCGCCACGGCCTGGTTGGCGCTCTTGCCGCCGGGGTTGACGGCGAATCCGTTGCCGTGCACCGTCTCGCCGGGCTGCGGGAGCCGTTCGCAGTAGATGGTGAGGTCGGCGTTCAGGGAGCCGACGACGACGATCCGGCCGCCCGCCGCTGCTGCGCCGCTCATGATGCCACCTCTGCCTCGACCGGCTTGGGGATCAGCAGGGACGCCGCGAACGCGGCCACGGTCAGGGCCAGTCCCACCACCACCACGGTGAGGTACGACGCCGTCGCGTCACCGAGTGCCGACGTTGCCACCAGCACGGCCGGCAGGATGAGGAAGCTCAGGCCCGCGCCGAGGTTGAAGGCGCCGGCGTTCATGCCGGGGAGGAAGCCGGGGTTGCCGGCCGGTGAGAGGACAACGCCGAGTCCGTTGAGCATGATGTTGACCGTACCGGCGTACATGATGCCCAGCAAGACCGTTCCGGCGATCATCATGGGCAGGCTGTGGAGGCCCAGGAAAGCGATGATGGCCAGGGCCGCGATGCTGCCCAGGAGTCCGATGCGCAGCACCTTGGTGTAGCCGAGAACGGGGGCGAGCTTGCCGCTGAGCGGACCCACCACCCAGCCCAGCAGGGCGTACGGGGTGAGGATGATCAGGGACATCTCGGTGGGCCCGACGCCGAAGCCGGGGCTGGCTGCCTGGACGTAGGCGGGGACGATGCCGTTGATCACGGCAAAGATGCCGGTCATGGTCAGGGTGGTGGTGAGCAGCGGCGCCCACGTGGCGCGCTGGCGCAGGTGGACCGTTTCCACCATGGGCTGGGCGGCGCGCTGTTCGGTGCGCCAGAAGGCGAAGAACGCGGCGGCGGCCACGGCCACCAGGATAAGGCTCAGGATCAGGGTGCCGGAATCGAAGCCGGCCACCAGTTTGGAGCCCTCGTTGAGGGCCGTGAGCAGGGCGCCCACGGCCACCACGATGAAGAACACGCCCAGCCAGTCCATGGTGGTGCCGGCGGCAGGCTTGCTTTCGGCGGCCAGGAACAGGATCAGGGCGGTGGCGGCAACGGCCAGGACCACCATCAGCCAGAAGATGCTGCGGAAGCCGTAGTGCTCGGCGAAGTAGCCGCCCACGAAGGAGTCCACGCCGGCCACGCCTCCGTTGACTGCGGTGATCAGGCCCATGAGGGTGCCGTACTTGCGGGGGTTGCTGACGGCGGAGCGCAGCATGATGAGGCAGAGCGGGACGGTGGGGCCGCTGACGCCCTGGATGATGCGGCCCACGAAGAGCCAGGTGATGTCCGGGGCCAGCGCGGCGATGACGGAGCCCACGGCCATGAGCAGCATCATGCCCACCAGGACCTTCTTGCGGCCCACGATGTCGCTCAGGCGCGGCAGGAACAGGGAGAACAGTGCGGCGGCGGTGAAGAACCAGGTCTGCGAGAGCCCGATGAGGGCCTGGTCCGCCTTGAGTTCCTCGCCCATGGTCACCAGGGCGGGGCTGAGCATGGAGGCGTTGAGCTGGAACGCCACGCAGGCGGCCAGGAGTGCGGTCATGAGGGCGGTGACGTTGCCGCGGCCGGTCTTCGTTTCGGTGAGGGTGGCAGCCACTTACTTGACCCCTCCGGCGGTGAGCTGGGCACCTTCGTTAAGGTCGACGTCGGACGCGTTGCCTTTGTTGTCCACATCGCCGGCGCCCGGCTCGCCGATGCGCACCAGGGCGTCGGTGACCAGGTCCCAGAACCGTGCGTGGTCCAGGTCCACGGCCACGCTGGTGTGGCAGTCGGCGGGTGCCGGGGCGCGGAAATCGGCCACGGTCATGCCCAGCGTGAGCGTGCCCGTCAGCTCGATGTTGACGGGGACCTTGCGGGTGCTGACGATGCTGGGGTCGATCACGTAGGCCACGGCGCAGGGATCGTGGACAGGCGGGTAGTCGAAGCCCTGGGCGTCCTTGTAGGTGTGGGCGAAGAAGTCCATCAGCTCCGTGACGAACTTCGCCGGCTTGGTGCCGATGGCGGCGATCTTCTCCACCACGTCCGGGGTGGCCAGCGCCTGGTGCGTGAGGTCCAGGCCCACCATCACTACCGGCCACTTCTCGTTGAAGACGATGTGGGCAGCTTCGGGGTCGATGATGATGTTGAACTCGGCCACGGCGCTCCAGTTGCCCACGTGGTAGCCGCCACCCATGAGGACCACTTCCTTGACGCGTTCCACGATGCGCGGTTCCTTGCGCGCGGCCATGGCGATGTTGGTCAGGCCGGCGGTGGGGACGAGGGTGACGGTGCCCGGCTCGTGCGCCATGACGGTGTCGATGATGAGGTCGACGGCGTGGCGCGGGTCCAGCTCGATGGTGGACTCGGGCAGGGCGGGGCCGTCCATGCCGGAGTCGCCGTGGATGTCCGGCGCGGTTTCGATGCTGCGGACCAGCGGGCGGGGGCAGCCGGCGGCGAAGGGGACGCCGGTGATTCCGGCAATGGTGCCGACGGCGAGGGCGTTGCGGGTGACTTTTTCGAGGGTCTGGTTGCCCACCACGGTGGTGACGGCCAGCAGCTCGATGTCCGGGTTGCCGTGCGCCAGCAGCAGCGCCACGGCGTCGTCATGCCCGGGGTCGCAGTCCAGGATGATCTTCCTGGGTGCTGCCTTTACCTGCCCTGGGGCCTGGAAGTTGGGTTCCATGGTGTTCTCCACGTCATTGGGGCCCGCGCCTGATGGCGCCGCGGGGAGCTGAAGCGTTCAGGAGTGATCATGGCAGCTGATTGTGGCACACGTCAAACGCTTAACGTCCGTGCAGGTCAAGCGTTTGACGTACTGCAGGCTATGGTAACTGCCGTCTGTAGCTCAGGCGTGCCATTACCGCTCCGGCCCACTGCTTTTGCGCACCGCGGCCCGACGAAAAATTGCACCTAAAGTGCAGTATGATGCACTCATGGATGAAAGTACTTCTGCCCTCGCCGCGGCCATCGGCGGCAGGGTACGGCTGGAACGGCAGTCCAGGGGCTGGACCTTGGACGGACTGGCGGACGCCGCCGGTGTCAGCCGGCGGATGCTGGTCAATGTAGAGCAGGGGGCGGCGAATCCCAGCGTGGGGACGCTGCTGCGGATCAGCGACGCGCTGGGCATCGGCCTCCCGTCGCTGGTTGATTCCCCGCAGCCCCGGCCTGTGACCGTCACCCGCAGCGGCAAGGGCGCAGCCTTGTGGACCTCCATCAAAGGCGGCCGCGGCGTGCTGGTGGCCGGCACCCAGTCCCCGGACGTGGTGGAGCTGTGGGACTGGACCATGGTGCCCGGGGACCGCCTGGACAGTGAGGCGCACGCCGCCGGAACCAAGGAACTGCTGCAGGTCCGGGAGGGCGTGCTCACGGTGGTGGTCGGCGGCGAGTCCCACGTCCTGGAGGCCGGTGACGCCATCTCCTTTCCCGGCGACGTGGCCCACGCATACGCGAATGAGGGCAGCGGCCCGGTGGCCTTTTCGATGGCTGTTTTCGAGCCCGGCGTGGGCTCCTCACCGCATCAGGAGGGCAGCGGTGCGTGACCGGAAACCGCAGGTGCCGCCGTGGACCCTGGCCGTCACGGCGATCCTCTCCGTCCAGCTTGGGTCCGCCCTGTCCGTCAACCTCATCGACACCGTCGGCCCCGCCGGCACCGCCTGGCTGCGCCTGAGCATGGGCGCCGTCATCCTGCTGGTCATTGGCCGCCCGCCGCTGCGGTCCATCCGCCGCCGGGACGTGCTGCCGCTGCTGGGCCTGGGCCTCACCACCGGCGTCATGACCGTGGGGTTCCTGGCCGCCGTGGAGCACATCCCGTTGGGGACCGCCGTCGCCATTGAATTCCTGGGCCCGCTGACCGTGGCCGCGCTGCGCAGCCCGCACCGCACGGCCCTGGCCTGGCCCGCGTTGGCGCTGGCCGGCGTCGTCCTGCTCACGGAGCCCTGGCAGGGGAGCTTCAACCTGGCCGGCGTGGCCTGGGCCGCGCTGGCCGCCTGCGGCTGGGGTTTCTACATCCTGCTGACCCAGCAACTGGGTGACAGGTTCAGCGGCATCGGCTCGCTCACCATCACGGTGCCCATCGCCGCGCTGGCCGCTGCCGCCGTCGGAATTCCCCAGGCCGCCGGGCACCTCACCCTGGAGGTCCTGGCCGCCGCTGCCGGACTGGCCGTGCTGCTGCCCGTCCTGCCGTTCGCGCTGGAAATGCTGGCGCTGCGCCGGATGACGCCCACCGCCTTCGGGACGCTGATGGCCCTGGAACCTGCCGTTGGCGTCCTGCTGGGGCTGCTGATCCTGCACCAGCAACCCTCAGCCGTCCAGGTTGTCGGCATCCTGCTGGTGGTCCTGGCCGGGGCCGCTGCCCAGCACGGCGGCCGCCGGCGCCGCAAGGAGGAGCCTGCCACTCCGGCGGACCTCGACTTCGTCGGTTGAGGCCGCCTGCACGGTGGCCGCGGGACCTGCCTACTACGATCGACGTATGGAATCCGCGGAACAAAAACAGCAGGCCGGGCGCCCCGGGCGGGTCACCGCCGCCATGGTGGCTGCCAGGGCGGGTGTTTCAACGGCCACCGTGTCCCTGGTGGCCAACGGCAAGACCGCGGGCCGCGTCTCCGAGGACAACATCTCCCGGGTGCGGGACGCCATCACGGAGCTGGGCTATGTGGTGGACGGGATTGGCAGTTCGCTGGCCAAAGGCGTCAGCTCCATTGTGATCCTGGTGGCACCGGACATTTCCAACCCCTTCTTCGCCAAGGTCATCGCCGGGGTGCGGGAATCGTTGGGCCCGCAGTACCAGCTGCTGCTGTCCGTCACCGAGGCCGGGGAGTTCCCGGAGGCCGACGACGTCCGGCGGCTGATGTCGCTCCGCCCGGCGGGGCTCCTGGTGGACGCCCCCAACGCGCGTTTCATCGAAGACCTCGCCTCTCCGTCGCCGCTGGTCCTGCTGGACGCGCCGGGGCTGGAGTCCTATGCCCCCTCGGTCAACCTGGACGTGGCCAGCGGCGCCCGCCAGCTGGCAGCCCACCTGGCGGCGGCCGGACACAGGGAAGCGGCGTATGTGGACAGCGTCACCGGCACGGAGACGTTTGCCGTGCGGCGGGCGGCGTTCCTGGAGGAAGCCGCCGCACGCGGCATTAACGTGGATCCGGAGCGGATCATCAGCACCACCATCGACGTCGGCACGGCGGCTTCCGCGTTCGCCGCCGCCTGGCCGGCCTGGCAGCGGGCCGGGGTGACCGCTGTGGCCTGCGGCACCGACACCCACGGTTACGGCGTGCTGCAGGAGGCGCGGGTGGCCGGGGTGCGGATCCCCGATGAGCTCGCGGTGGCCGGCTTCGACGATCTCCCCTATTCGGCCACCAGCAATCCCGGCCTGACCAGCGTGCACCTGCCGGCCACGTCCCTGGGCCAGAAGGCTGGCGAACAGCTGCGCCGCCTGATGGAGGGCAAGGCCCTCAAACCCGGTGGCGTCACCCTGGAGACCTCACTGGTGGTGCGCGGGTCCACGGCCGCAGCCCAGGGCTGAACCGGGAACCGCCTGTGGCGGCCTGTGACGTCCATGCCGGGCTCCGCCGTCGTTCTGTCAGTCCCCGGCCGTAAGCTGGATTCATGCCGACTAACTGGGAGAGCCTGGACGCAGAGCTGCGCGAATCCGTGCAGCACAACGTGGAAATCTACGAACGCGTCCGCCCTGCCCTGAAGCTGGTCACCCGGGACGTCCTCCTGGTCTTGCGGGACATGCTGAAGGACAGCGAGGTCACTCCGCTGTTCGTCACCGGCCGCACTAAAACCGTGGAGTCCTTCAAGGAGAAGATCTCCCGCACGGAGGAGCCGCTGGAGCCGGGCGGGCGGCGGCTGTTGAAGTTCCCGGACCCGTTCCGCACCCTCAATGACATGGTGGGCATCCGGGTCATCACCAAGCTGCCTGCCGAGAACGCCGCGGTGGCCAACATCATCAAGCGCCAGCGCCAGTTGTTCGACTGCCGCGGGGACCGGGAAAAGGACATCGGTTCCATTGAGTCCGGGACCTACGGGTATTCCAGCCGGCACCTGATCCTGCGGACCATCCAGAACGAGGCCGTCAAGGAGTACCAGCAGGTCTTCAACCCGGACATCACGCCCAACGGCAGCTATTTCTTCGAGTGCCAGATCCGCACCATTTTCGCGCACGCGTGGAGTGAGATCGAGCATGACATCCGGTTCAAGGCAGAGGACCCCCGCGCCTGGACGCCGCACTTCGACCGGCAGTTCACCGCCACCGCGGCCATGCTCGAAACGGTGGAGACCGCCTTCGCGGACCTGCACGAACGGTACGAGGAAGTGCGCAGCTTCTGGGACACCGACGGCGAGGGCGCCGCGCCGCTCACGCCCAACCGCGTCCGGGACGTGTGGCGCACCCTGCTCCCCCACGTGGACCGCAAAGTGGACGACGACTGGGGCTGGGCAGCGGAACTGCTCGCCGCGCACGGGCTCAACCAGACCATGCAGCTTGCCGGGCTGCTCACCGCGGACCGGATCACCGAGGTCCGCAAGGCCCTGGACCACCGCTACTCCCCCGGCCCGGACCGACTCCTGGACGACCTCCTGCTGTGGCAGTACGGCACCAGGCACATCGACCTCACGGCTGAAGAGGCCGACGCCGTCCCGCACCCCCGGCGGGACAGCCTCCTGCGGCGGCTGCGGCAGATCGAGCGGTACCGGGTCACCAGGAAGTAGCGGCTTTCCGAGTGGGGCATCCGGCGGTCACCAAGCCGCGGAAAAAATTTCCAGCACGGTTTCCCTCCGACCGGAGGGTGCGGGCGTACGATGTGACAATCCGCGGCTAAAGCACCATCTGACTCGAAAATTCCAAGAGGAGAACGCCATGTTGCTTTGGATTGCCATCATCATTGCCGTCTTGTGGCTGCTAGGACTGCTCGCCAACATCGGCGGCGGCCTGATCCACATCCTGCTGGTTGTTGCCGTCGTGGTCCTGATCTTCCACTTTGTCCGCGGCAGGGCCCGCACCTGAGCACCGTGCGCGGCGTGGCCCACCCGGCCTGACGGCGTGCAGCTGCGCTCCGGCAGGGCGGCACAATCAGGCGGCCGGGAAACTGACCGCCACGGTGGTGCCGCCGCCGGGGGTTTCGGTGAGCGTGAGCTCGCCGCCGTGGGCTTTGGCGATGCTGCTGCAGGTGGCAAGGCCCAGCCCGGTCCCGGCACCGTCCCCGTCGCGGTGCAGCCGCACCAGCGGTTCCAGGACTTTCGCCCGGTCTTCCGGCGCTATCCCCTTGCCGTTGTCCGCCACGAACACCGTGGAGCCGTGGTAGTTGGACACCCCGCTGACCCTGATCCGGAGGGGCCGCTGCGGGCTGCGGTAATTCAGCGCGTTGGACAGCAGGTTCTGGAGCAGGGTCCTGAGCTGGCCGCGGTCGGCGTGGATGGTGGCGTCCTCAATATCCACCAGGGACGGATCGTTGATGCCCAGGTCCCATGCGGCTTCGGTGGCTGCCGTCCGCAGGGAGACGTACTCCCGCTGGATGCCGCCGCCAACACGGGAGAAGCTCAGGACGTCCTCCAGCATGGCCAGCATCCGGCGGCCGGAGCCGCTGATCTTCTCCAGGTCCTCGGCTGCACCGGGGACAGCGGTGATGTCGGGATCGTCCTGCAGCATCTCCAGGTAGCCCAGCATGGTGGTCAGCGGGGAGCGCAGGTCATGGCTGACGCGGCCGGCAAAACCGGCCAGGCGGGCGTTGCTTTCCTCCAGCTCGGCGTAGGCCCGGTCTAGCTGGACGGTGCGCCGTTGCAGTTCCAGCAACTCCACCACCTGCTTGGCCAGGACCTCCAGCATCCCCTCCTGCGCAGGGGTCAGCTCCTGCGCAGTTTCCGAGAACACGCACAGGCTGCCGGGGATGAAGCCGGTGGCCGTTTCCAGCGGAACGGACGCGTAGAACCGGACGCGCCCCAGGTCGCCGGCCACGAACGGATTGTCGGCAAAGCGGGAGTCGCGGGAGGCGTCCGCCACGATCGTCTTTTCACCGGTGAGGAAGACCTTGGAGCACATCGAGTCCTGGCGGGAGCACACTCCGGGGTCCACTCCCCAGGCCCCGACCTGGTGCTGGTGGGCCGCGCTGACGATGTTCACCACGCCGAAGGGGGTGCCGCAGAGCTCCGCGGCCAGGCCCACCAGGTTTTGTATGGCCTTCAGCACCGTCTCATTGGGCAGCAGCGGCGAGTGCGGGGAAGGGTTGAGTCCGTACTCCAGAAGCTCGAGATCGCGGCTGATGTCATCAGTAGAGGCCAACCGCCCTGCCGCACTTGTCATATAAACCCCCGGACCCTATGACTACTCCGCGATCATAGCCCAGTTGGCCCGGGGGTTCCCTGCGGCTACTGGATCAGGGCCAGCACAGCGCCCGGGCCCACGACGCCGCCGGCATCCACACGGCGCCCGGCAAGCGTTCCTGCCCGGTGCGCCGTCACCTGGGTTTCCATCTTCATGGCTTCAAGGACGACGACGGGGTCCCCGGCGTTGACGTCCGCACCGTCCTCCACCAGCCACTTCACCACTGTGCCGGACATTCCGGCGCGGAGTTCGGCGGGGTTGGCGGCAGCACCGCCATCGGCCGCGTCCCCGGCGTCCGGCGCCGCGAAAACCCCGGCCGGCAGGCCGGAGCCGGCGCGCTCCCACCCGGACAGCAGCGCGGCGGGCAGCCCGACGGCCAGCCGGCGTCCGTCCACGTCAACGGTGATGGTGCGCCGTGCACCGTCCGGGGCGGTGGTGCCGAAGTCCGGGTCCGCCTCGATGGTTTCCGCGAAGTCCGTTTCGATCCAGCGGGTGTGGATGCCCAGGGATGTTTCGGAGGTGAAGTCCGGTGCCTCGACGACGGCACGGTGGAAGGGCAGCACGGTGGCAACCCCGGTGACCTGCATTTCCGCAAGCGCCCGGCGGGCGCGTCGCAGTGCCTGCTGCCGGTTTGCCCCGGTGACGATCAGCTTGGCCAGGAGGGAGTCGAACTGGGGAGCCACGATGGACCCGGTCCGCACCCCCGAGTCGAGGCGGACTCCCGGGCCGGTGGGCCCGGTGAAGGCGTCCACGGTGCCGGGTGAGGGCAGGAAGCCGCGTCCCACGTCTTCGGCGTTAAGCCTGAACTCGAACGAGTGGCCGCGCGGCCTGGGGTCGGCGGCGAACCGCAGCGGTTCTCCGGCGGCAATGCGGAACTGTTCCTGCACCAGGTCCACCCCGGTGGTTTCCTCGGTGATGGGGTGCTCCACCTGCAGCCGGGTGTTGACCTCCAGGAAGGCGACCGTGCCGTCCCCGGCCACCAGGAACTCCACCGTCCCGGCGCCGGCGTAGCCGGCTTCGCGGCAGATGGCCTTGGCGGCGTCGTAGATCTGCCGGGTCTGGTCCTCGGTGAGGAAGGGTGCCGGCGCCTCTTCCACGAGCTTCTGGTGCCGCCGCTGCAGCGAGCAGTCCCGGGTTCCCACCACCACCACGTTGCCGTGCAGGTCCGCCAGGACCTGGGCTTCCACGTGCCGGGGCCGGTCCAGGTAGCGCTCCACGAAGCATTCCCCGCGGCCAAAGGCCACCACGGCCTCCCGGACGGCGGAATCGAACGCCTCTTCCACCTGGTCGAGGTCGCGGACCACCTTGAGCCCGCGCCCGCCGCCGCCGAACGCCGCCTTGATGGCGATCGGCAAACCGTGTTCCTCGGCAAAGGCACGGGCCTCGGCGGCCGACGCTACCGGCCCGTCGCTGCCGGCCACCAGCGGCGCACCGGCCCGCACGGCGATTTCCCGGGCGGTGATCTTGTTGCCGAGCTGCCGGATGGCTTCGGGGTCCGGGCCGATCCAGGTCAGCCCTGCGCCGAGCACGGCTTCGGCGAAGTCGGCGTTTTCGGACAGGAAGCCGTACCCGGGGTGCACGGCATCAGCGCCGGAGTCTGATGCGGCCCGCAGCAGCTTGGCGATGTCCAGGTAGGTGTCCGACGGCGCGTTGCCGCCCAGGCTGTACGCCTCGCCGGCGGCGTTCACGTGCATGGCGTCGGCGTCCACGTCGGCGTACACCGCCACGGATTCCAGCCCGGCGTCCTCACAGGCACGGGCGATGCGGACGGCGATTTCTCCGCGGTTGGCGATCAGGACCTTGCGCATCAGTTGCTCACTTCGTTTGGTGTGTCTGGGGAGGCCGGGGCGTGGCCGGGGGCCCAGCGGAACCGGATGGATCCGCCGATGGGAACCTGCGCGGCGCGGTCCAGCTGCTGGTCCACCACAACGCCGATCACCGGGTAGCCGCCGGTAATGGGGTGGTCGGCCAGGAACAGGACGGGCTGGCCGTCCGGCGGGATCTGCAGGGCACCGGCCATGGTTCCCTCACTGGGCAGTTCGCCGTCCCGGCTGCGGCGGAGCGGCTCGCCTGCCAGGCGCATGCCCACCCGGTTGGAGCGCGGGGTCACGGCCCAGTCCTGGCTGCACAGCGACTCGAGCGCGGCGGCGTCGAACCAGTCGTCCCGTGGTCCGGGCACGATGTCCAGGACGGTCACGCCGGCATCCGGGTACTCAGGCTGCAGTTCGGGGTTGCCCACCACGTTGGAGGACGTCGCCGTGCCTGCGCCGAGCAGTTGGCCGGCAGCCAGCGGCGCGGGGCCGATTCCGGACATGGTGTCTGTTGACCGGCTGCCCAGCACTGCATCGGCTTCCACGCCGCCGCGGATGGCAAGGTAGGTGCGGAAGCCGCGGTCCGGCGGGCCGATGGCCAGGGTTTCGCCGTCCAGCAGCGCGAACGGGGTGGTCATGGGGACCTCGCGCACCTGCTCCGGCAGGCCGCCGTCGTCCCCTTCGCCGGCACCGTCCCCGGTGTCCGGCGGCGCCACGATGGTCAGCGCCGAGGGCGCGCCGGTGATGGCGAGGACCTGGTCCCCCACGGCCTGGACGCGCAGCCCGCCGGCAACACTTTCGACGACGGCGGCTGACGGCTGGTTGCCGACGATCCGGTTGGCGCGGCGCACCGAAGAGCGGTCCAGGGCGCCGGCGGTCGAGACACCCAGCCCCGCGTGTCCGGGACGGCCGAGGTCCTGGACCAGGCTTTGCAGCCCGGGTGCGAGGATCCGGAGTCCCGAGTGCACCGGCTGCACTGCTTCGGAGGCTGCGTTGTCCACGGTTGCGCCGGAGACCTCCACGAGCTCACGGACCGCCTTGAACTGCACACGGTCACCCGGCGCGGCCAGGGCGGGCTGTTCCCGGCTGAGGTCCCACATGCGGGCTTCGGTGCGGCCGATCAGTTGCCACCCGCCCGGAGATTTCCGGGGGTAGACGGCCGAGTAATTGCCGGCAAGCGCCACGGATCCGGCAGGAACCGCTGTCCTCGGCGAGCTCCGTCGCGGGACTTCCAGGGACTGGTTCTCCCCCACCATGTAGCCGAAGCCGGGGGCGAAGCCGCCGAACGCAACGGTCCACACCTGGCCGGTGTGGGCGGCCACCACTCCGTCCGGACCCAGCCCGGTGAGGCGCCCCACCTCGGCGAGGTCCTCGCCGTCGTAGACGGCCTCGATGACCACCAGTTTTCCTTCGGCGTGAGCGGTGACCGTGAGGTCCATCTCCGGCAGCAGGGCCGCCATCCGGCGGGCGGCCGCCGGAGAGTCCGCCTTGACCATGACGGTCTGGGCGGCGGCCAGGACGTCCACCTGGCCGGGCAGCGGGTGCTCCAGCAGGAGGGCCTGGAGGGCCAGGACGTCCTGGAGCCCGGAGAGTTCGGCGAGGACCGCCGTCGTTCCGACCGGCCGTACGGCCAGAACACGGGCGGTGGCGGGGCTGGTGGCTGTGTCCATGGTGTCCTTGCCGCTCAGGCGCGGCTCTCCTGGGTGTTGCCGTTGTGGAGCAGGTGGAGGTCCTCATCGGGCTTCGGGTCACGGCCCAGGCGCATCCCCACGATGGTGATCACGGCGGTCAGGGCGAGGTAGCCGGCGATCAGGTGCCAGCCGCCGGACGCGGCGCCGTACAGCGCGGTGAAGATCAGCGGCGCCACGGCCCCGCCGATCACGCCGGCCAGGGTGTAGGCCAGGGAGCTGCCGGCGTAGCGGAGGCGGGCCGGGAACTGTTCGGTGATGAAAGCGGCCTGCGGTCCGTACATGAACGCGTGCAGCGCCAGGCCGATGACCACGCCGATGGTCAGCATCAGCACGGACTTGCCCTGGATCATCAGGAAGAACAGCGGGATGTAGACGGCGGTTGCCGCCGCGGCGATCCCGTAGACCCAGCGGCGGTTGAAACGGTCGGTGAGGGCGCCGGCCGCGGGGATGAGGACCAGCTGGAAGGCGGAGCCGATGAGGATTGCGGCCAGGACGTTGCCGGTGGTCATGCCGAGTTCCTTGGTGGCGTAGACGGCCACGAAAACGGTGAACAGGGCGTAGAGGACGTCCGGGCAGAGGCGGGACAAGGCTGCCGATACGAGCGCCTTGGGCTCCTTGGTGAAGACTTCCTTGATGGGCGCCTTGGGACGTTCGCCATGGGCCTGGATCGCCTTGAAGACGGGGGTTTCCTCCAGCTTGAGGCGGATCAACAGGCCGAACGCCACCAGGAGCGCGGAGGCCAGGAAGGCGACACGCCAGCCCCAGGAGAGGAAGACTTCGTTGCTGAGCGAGGCGGCGAGGACGGCCAGGACGCCGTTGGCCATGAGGTTGCCGGCGGGCGGGCCGATCTGGGCCGCGGAGGACCAGAAGCCGCGCTTGTTGGGGTCGCCGAATTCGCTGGACAGCAGCACCGCGCCGCCCCATTCGCCGCCGACGCCGATGCCCTGGGCGAGGCGCAGCAGCACCAGGATGGTGGGCGCGGCGACGCCGATGGCCGAGTAGTCGGGCAGCGCACCGATCAGGACGGTGGCTGCGCCGATCAGCACCAGCGTGAAGACCAGGACGTACTTGCGGCCCACCTTGTCGCCAAGGCGGCCGAACACGACGCCGCCGATGGGGCGCGCCAGGTAGCCCACCGCGAAGGCGGAGAAGGACAGCAGGAGCCCGACGAACTCATCGCCGGCGGGGAAGAAAATTTTGGGGAAGACAAGGGCGGATGCCACGGAATAGATGGCGAAGTCGTAGTACTCGAGGGAGGTGCCGGTGAGGCTGGCGACGTACGCCTTGAGGGCGCCGGCCGGCGGCTTCCTTGCCGCCGTCTTTGCTGGCTTGTTGATGCTGGTCATGGGGTTCTCCGGGGTGTGGTGCGGGGCTGGATGGCCGGGATTCTTGGGGGTGCGGCTAGGCGAACGGGCTGATGCTGATGCCGGCGCCGGCGAGGGCGGACTTCACGGCGGTGGCCATTGCGACCGCCCCTGGGGAGTCACCATGCACGCAGATGCTGTCTGCGTGCAGCTTCAGGAGGGACCCGTCGATGGTCCTGACGGACTGTTCGGTGGCCATCCTGAGTACATGTTCCGCCACGTCGGCGGGATCGTGAAGGACGGCGCCGGGCCGGGAGCGGGAAACGAGCGTTCCGTCCGGGTTGTAGGCGCGGTCCGCGAAGGCTTCGGTGACCGTCCGCAGGCCGGCTTGCTCCGCAAGCCGCAGCACCTCGGAGCCGGGAAGTCCCATGATGGGCAATCCCGGGTCCACCGATTTAACGGCGTCGACGACTGCGCCCGCCTGGGCGGTGTGCGACACGATCGCGTTGTAGAGGCCACCGTGCGGCTTCACGTAGCGGACCCGGGCGCCTTCCGCCGCGGCCAGGGCCTGCAGCGCACCGATCTGGTAGACGACGTCGTCGGCCAGTTCGGCCGGGTTGACGTCAAGGAAGCGGCGGCCGAAGCCTGCGAGGTCCCGGTAGCCCACGTGCGCGCCGATGGTGACGCCGGCCTGGGCGGCACTCCGGCAGGTCTGCCGGATCACGGTGGGGTCGCCGGCGTGGAAACCGCAGGCGACGTTGGCGCTGGACACCGAGCTGAACATTGCGGCGTCATCGCCCAGGGTCCAGCGTCCAAAGGATTCTCCGACGTCGCTGTTGAGGTCGATGGAAGTCATTGTGATCCCCGTCTCATTGGGTTGGTGGTATCCAGCATGCACCAAATCTACGGATTGTTCAACAATCCTTCGATTCAACGATGTGACGATCGTGTAAATTCTCCGGTATGGCCACCTTCGATTCCGCCGCCCGCACCATTCCGGGCCGCCTGCGCGTGGCAGTCCCGTCCGTCGCCGAGCGTGTGGCACAGGAGCTGCGCCGCCAACTGGCCGAAGGGACACTGATCCCAGGGGCCCGCCTCACCGAATCCACCATCGCGGAGGACTTGGGCGTCTCGCGGAATACGGTGCGTGAAGCCTTTGCGGAACTGGCCAGCGAGCGGCTGGTGGTCCGGCACCCCAACCGCGGCGTCTTTGTTGCCAGCCTGGGGGCCGAGGACATCCACGACCTCTACGCCGTGCGGCGCGCCATCGAGGTCAGCGCAATCCGCGGCGGGGGCAGCCCGGATGATGTCGCGGCCGTCCGTGCCGCAGTAGAGGAAGGCAAGCGCGCCGCCGCAGCAGGTGACGACGAAGCCGGCGGCACTGCCAACCAGCACTTCCATGGCGCCATCGTGGCCCTGGCCGGAAGCCACCGGCTGAACACGATCATGGCCCAGGTGCTGGCCGAAATGCGCCTGTTCTTCCACAAAGCCGCTGCCGACGCCCTGTTCTACCAGCGGTACCTGCCGGACAACGAGAAAATCTGCGAGGCACTTGAAGCGGGCCAACTGGACCGCGCCGGGGACCTGCTGCTCGCCTACCTGGACCGCTCCGAGGACAACCTTGCCGAGGTGCACGGCAGGGATTGACGGGCGGCAGGGCGGCGTCATGCGTTACCGCCGAAGGGAACCTGGCGCGCGTCAGCGGCGGCGGGACAGGGTTCCCTTGGCGTGGCCCGGCCGTGGTGCTGCCCACCGTTGCAGGATGGGGTGCACTGCGCCGTTGTCGGCAGCCTCGACCAGGCGCGCCGCGAGCGCCGACACTTTGGTGTTGGTGTCCTGGCTCTGCTTGGACAGCACGGTGAACGCTTCAGCCGGACCGATGTTGAAGAAGCCCATGATGATGCCCTTGGCCTGTTCAATGACCCCGCGGGTGGCGTAGGCGTTGACCAGCGCGGAGGCGGCGGCGTGTCCGCTTTCAATGGCCATGGAACGCGTCAGGTCGATGGTGAGGCCGTGGATGGTGACCACCCTCCCGGCCTCGTCCCGGTCGGCTTCGGCTACGGTCAGGACGCGGTGTTCGTGGCCCTTGCTGTCGATGATGCGGTGGAAGTTGGACCCTTGGCCGCCGTCACGGATGAGGGTAGTGACCAGCTGGCAGGCGGCTTCGCGGTCATCGGGATGCTTGTGGGCCAGGACCAGGTCCATGGTCGGAACCACCATTCCCCGTTCGTAGCCGTGGATGCGGAACAGCCCGTCGGACCATTCACTCAGGCCGGTGTCCAGGTTGAGCCGGAAGGAGCCGGTGGGGCACACCTCGCCCTCGGGCAGGGGGAACCCGTAGGACACCCGATCCTCGGACATCGCCTCTTCCTCTCTGCGGGGCGCGGTGGAACAGCTTCCCCACGATAGCAGTCAGGAGGGTGCCAGGGTCAGACCCCGAATTTTTTTCCACCAGTTGAGTGAAAAGGGTCGTCCAAGTGCTGAGGGGCAGGGTATTTTGTTCCTACTCGTGGTTGAGCAGCCGGCCGCCGTAGCGCGCCGAGGAAAGGCTCCCATGAAGACCAGCACCACCACCGGCCTTCCATGCCTGCCCCTGCCCGCCCGGCGGCCCCAGTGAGCCCACCTGTTGCACCAAGGATGCGGTGACAGGTGATGGCGGCCCTGGCGGCCGCCGCCGTGGGCCGGTGCCGGATTGGGGGCCGGCCCACGGTCTGCCCCCGCAGTGCTTCTAAGGGCCTGACGCTCCCGAAACGTGCTTCCTGATGCTCCGCGTGGCCCGGCGCGCCTGGCCCGGATGGGCAAAAATTTTCCGCCGAATTCGCCATGCAATAGCCCACCGGCTCGATGGCCTTCCAGCCCCACCCGCCGTCCGGCTGCCGGTAAACCTCGTAGTCCACGGCGGACGCTGCCGACTTGAACACCGCCGCTTCCCGCGCAGCGAACGCCAGGGTCGCGAAGTACCGCCCCGCCCACGCGAGCACCTCATCGTCGGGACCATGGAGCCACCAGGAGGGTCCATTGCCCCGATCTGCTACCTGAAACTTCATGTACCCTCCCCGCTCGAATCGGCCCGAACGCCCGGAGGTCGCGCGCTTGCCGGCGCCTACCCTTCCGGGTGGGTCCATGGTGCCGGACGACGGCCGCGTTGACGCGAAAAATTGGGTCAAGACTTCTTCTTGCTGGACTGTTGACACCGCGGGCGTCACGCACAGCAGCCTTCGGGCCCACCCACTGCAGCCAACCCGCGAAAACCCGGCCTCCCGCCGTCGGGCCCTCCCCCCAAAACACGCCTGGCGTAACATGGCCGACACCGCAATGCCAGCCGTTGCATGCTCAGGGACCACCTGCAATGACATACCCAACACCTGCGTCGGGAGCCACCGGGTACGTACACTGTCCGGTATTGATCGTGCAGTGGTCAGGCCCGGAGGTTCCTCCGGGAACCCAATCACTGGTTCAGGGGGCATGGCGGTCATGAAAAGTGGCATCGAAGGTGATCCCGAGGTGGAGCGCACCAGCGTCCATCCGGTTCAGGTGCAGGCCCTACGCATCATCGATGACGTGCTGTCCGATCCGGATCCGGAGCTGGCGGATGTCCGTGAGTTTTTATGCGGCCATCTCGCCCAAAACCCCAACCGCCCGGCACGAGCCCTGCTGCTGCACCTGATGGACACGAGGTTGACCGAACCTTAGCCAGCGCGGCGCTTCAGTACCGACTGGTGAAATCCCCTAACCCCCGTTTCAACCCCTAATCTGCGGCTCAAACGGCTGCCTGGTGGTTGACACGTGGACCGGGGCGTTCTTTGATCTAGAGCAACAAGTCATGCAGGGGGCTTCCACCAGCCGTTCGAGGGAGGCCCCGTGACTGTCACTTCCGCCATTGCACCCGCGCCACAGGGACCGAAACGGGCCGGTGGGCGTTCACCGGGTCCTTCCGCTCACGTTTACAGCGACCCCGTGTATCGGTCGAGCGCGGTCCAGGAACTGCTTCGCCGGTGGCCCCATGTGCCAACCCGCGAACTTGACCGCATCCACCGCGCGCTCATTCACTGCCAACAGGTCCAGCACCCGGGAAACGCAGGCAAGCTCACCGAACCCGCACTGGCCCTGCTGGACCTGGTCACCGCCGAGCTGTCCCGGCGCCGCCTGCAGGCCGGGAAGAGCACCCCTTCACCCGCAGACGAGCAGGAGGTTCCGCGCGATGGCCGGTCATTTTGAACTCGTTCCCGAACCCAACAAGGAGTTCAGGGTCGAACTGGTGGACGGACGGGGCAATGTCATAGCCACCTCGATCCCGTTCGAAGACAGCACTGCAGCAGTGGCTGCCATTAGCGCGTTCCGCAGCATGGCGGCCGTCGCGCCCATCAGGGACAACACTGGTGCAGCCCCAGGACCGCGGACCCGCAAACCACGTCAGTAGCTGCAGCGCCGCGCTCCTCGGTGATGTCAGCCCCATGCCTGTGCGGCGGCAGAAGCCCCGGGGCGGCGGGCGGCAGCGAGCGCCGCGAGGTCGAGGATAAGCCGGCGCACCTCGTGTTCCCGGCCTCTCCCCACTGGCGTCCGTCGTGGTTCAGCGGCGCGCCGGAGCCGTACCGCGGGTGGCGTCGGGACGGGAGTCCGGCTACCGCCGGCCTGCCCTGCGTTCCCGGGTGAAGTTGTTGTCTTTCCTGGTTCCATCTGACGTCCCCCTTGACGTTATCCAGCCAGGCTCTCAGCACCAGGGCCGGTAGGGACACCCTAGAAGCCGTTGGTCTCCTGCGGATACGGTTCCGGGGCACGGACGGAACAAATTGCTCCAATCTTGAGCTCCCCGCAGCAGCGATGTTGCCTAGGAGAGGACCCGACCGCCGCTGAGGGTGATGACGCAGTCGGCGGCGGCGATGGACTCGTCGTCGTGGCTGACGCAGGCGACGGCCGCGCCGCGCCGCGCTTCTTCGGCGAGCATCGCGCGGGTGCGCGCCCGGCTGTCGGCGTCGAGTCCCGCTGCGGGCTCGTCCAGGAGGAAGATGCGGGCTTGACGGGCGATGCCTTGGGCCAGCAGCGCGCGTTGGCGTTGCCCGCCGGAAAGGCTGTTGAACGGCGAACCGGCCAGCTGGGCGAGGTGGACGCGGTCCAGGGCTTCCGCCACGCGGCGCCGGCGTTCCGATGCAGTCATTCCGGGGCCACCCCAGGTACCCATCGTCACCACGTCCTGGACGGTGAGGGGCAACGCGTCGGGTGTCGATACCCGTTGAACCACCAACGCGACATCCTCCACGCGTTCCACCGTCCCCGCCTGCGGCGTCCGCACGCCCGCCAGGATTTCGATAAGCGTTGATTTGCCGGCGCCGTTGGGCCCCGCAATGACGCTGACAGCGCCCCATCGCAGCTCGAGATTGACGCTGTGGAGAACGGAAAGGCCGTCAAAGCTGTAGGAAATGTTTTGCGCGCGGACCGCAGGACTGGATGTAAGCACATCCCACTCTAAACGCTTTTGATAATTATTCTCAATAGCGTTTAGAGTGATGCGGTGCACTGGCTTACAGACCCCTTCACCGCTGACTTCTTCCTCAGGGCCCTCCTCGGCGGCGCCCTCGTGGCGGTCATTTGCGGCGTCGTCGGCACCTGGGTGGTGATCCGGGGAATGGCGTTCCTCGGCGAGGCGATAGGCCACGGCATGCTGCCCGGGGTCGCCCTTGCGACGATCGCCGGAGCCCCGGCCGTGGTGGGCGGCGCCCTGAGCGCCATCGTCATGAGTGCGCTGATCGGCGCGCTCCAGCGCCGTGGCAGGCTGTCCTATGACACGAGCATCGGCATGCTGTTCGTGGCGATGCTGTCCCTCGGGGTGATCATCGTGTCGCACTCGCGCTCTTTCGCCACCGACGCCACCGCCATGCTCTTCGGCGACATCCTGGCGATGCGTGACGGTGACCTGACCGGCCTGCTGATTGCCGCCGTCGTCACTGTGCTGATCGCGGCGGCACTGCACCGCAGCTTCGTCGCCGCCGCCTTCGATTCGCGCATTGCCGCGACCCTGGGGCTCCGGCCCCACGCGGCCCAGGTGGCCCTGGTGGGTCTGGTCACTTTGGCAGTCGTTTCTTCCTATCAGGCTGTCGGCTCGTTGCTGGTGGTCGGCCTGCTGCTGGCTCCCGCCGTCGCGGCCGCGCCGTGGACCGCCAGGATCCCCCACCGCATGATCGTGGCCTGCGCGTTCGGCACCGCAGCCGTGGGCCTCGGACTTTTGTGCTCCTGGTACGCCGGCACGGCTGCGGGGGCGTCCATTGCCGCGATCGCCATTGCCCTTGCGGTCCTCTCAAACGCGGCGGCCCGCATGGCGGCTCGGCTGCGCAGGCCTGCAGCATCCACACCCCGGGGTCCGGCACCCCTTCCCGTTTCCGCGTCACCCTCTGGAAAGCAGCAATGAACCTCCGAAAGCCACCGGCGGCACTGGCCGCCCTTGTTCTGATCGCCCTCGCAGGATGCAGCAACGCACCCGCCCAGCAGCCGGCGTCACCACCGCCAACGAACGATTCCGCCACCGCGGGTGACGGCCACGGCGCGATTCCCGGAGTGGCAGAGGTGGCCGAACCGCAACTGCACCTGGTTGGCGTCGATGCCGCCGGCAACGCTTCCATGCTGGACCTCCTCAGCGGCAAGGAGTCCCGCCTGGGGCAGGTGGCAGCGCCGGTCAACGTCACCACAGACGGGCGGTACATTTTCGCAGCAAATGCCTCCGGGGTGGACGTCCTCGACACCGGCGTGTGGACGTGGGACCACAAGGACCACTTCCACTACTACCGTGCCGAGCCCAGGACGATCGGCAGGATCCCCGGCGAAGGGACGGCGACCGTGGCCACGGGAATGCTCTCAACGGCCGGGACCACGGGCGTGTTCTTCCCGTCCTCCGGCACCGCCGTCCTGCTCGACAACTCCGCCCTCTCTGACGGCGTCATCTCCGAGGCCCTCCGCCTGGACGTCGGACCGCACGCCGGCATCATCGCCCCACTGGGGGACGGCGCGGTGGTCACTGAACCGGACGGGAGCGGCGTGGCTACGCGGTTGCGGGCCATCGACGCAGGAGCCAGCGAGAAGGCATCAATTGATTGTCCCCGCGCTTCGGGCACCATCACCACCCGGGTGGGCCTTGTCATCGGCTGCGCTGATGGCGCGGTAATTGCCACGGACGACGGCGATACGCCCGTTCTTGAGCACGTCCCCTACCCCGCGGGTGCCGCAGCACCGGCAACCACGTTCAACGGGCGGAAGGGCCGGCCCACCGTGGCCGGGACCGGGACCGATTCCGGGGTATGGCTGCTGGACACCCGCCAGCGGGCGTGGGACTGGCTGCCAACCCCCACCCCGGTACTTGCCGCCGCCGCCGTCGACGATTCTGACGGGCACGTCGTCGTCGTTGGCGACGACGGCACTGTCCAGGTCTATGACGAAGGCACCAAAAAGCGCATCGCCACGACAGAACCCCTGCTGCCTCGCACCCTGGCCGACCCTGCCTCGGCCGCGAAGGTCGAACTCGCCGTCGACGGCCAGCGCGCCTACGTCAACGCGCCCGCGGAAGGCGTGGTGTATGAGATCGACTACGCCGACAACGCGCGGGTGGCCCGCACCCTCCAGCTGCCCACCCGGCCGGTCCACCTCACGGAGACCGGCCGATGAGGCGCGCGGTGCTGCTGGTCCTGGCAGCGGCGGTGGCGCTGATGGTGCCGGGGTGCTCAGCGCCGGCTGCGTCACAGGAACCACAGATCGTGGTCACCACCAATATCCTCGGTGACGTTACCCGCCAGGTCCTTGGTGACCAGGCAACCGTGACAACGCTCATGCAGCCCGACGCCGATCCGCATTCATTCGAAATTTCTGCCCAGGAAGCTGCCCTCCTGGGCTCCGCAGACCTGGTGGTCTCCAACGGCCTCGGCCTGGAAGAAGGGCTCCAGCAGCACCTGGACCGGGCATCGGCAGCCGGTGCTCCCATGCTGGTGGCCGGTGACGTCGTCGACGTTGTCCCCTACAGTTCAGGAGAGGCGGAAGGGGCGCCGGACCCGCACTTTTGGACGGACCCGGCAGCCATGATCGACGTCGTGAATGCGCTCGAAGCCGCCGCACGGACCATCGACGGAATCGACGCCGGAAAGCTGGCCGCCAGTGCGGCCGCCTACCGGGACCGGTTGACCCAACTGGATGCCGATATGGCAGCCGCCTTCGCCGCCCTGCCCCAGGAACACCGGGCCCTGGTCACCAACCACCACGTCTTTGGCTACCTCGCGGAGCGGTATGACTTCCGGGTCATCGGCGCGGTCATTCCCGGCGGGACAACACTCGCGGCCCCCAGCGCCGCTGACCTCCGCCACTTGAGCCAGGCGATCAACTCCGCGGCAGTGCCGACGATTTTCGCGGAGTCCTCCCAGCCTGACCGGCTGGTCCAGGTCCTCGCCAGCGAGGCCGGGATCAACGTTCAGGTCCGCGAGCTCTTCACCGAATCACTGACCCGCCCCGACGGCGGAGCGCCAACGTACCTGGAGATGATGCGCGCCAACACGGACCGCATCGTCCAGGGGCTCGCACCCTGACCACTTACACCGCGTTGCACCCGCAACCCAAGAGAAAATGAGGAACCACCACATGCTCCGCCAACGAACCTCCCGGCTGGGAGGCATCGCCGCCATCGCCGGCATCACCCTCCTGGTCTCCGCATGCGCCACTGGCCAGGCCACCCCGGCCGGCACGGCCGCAGCTCCCGACACCGCCGCCACGACTTCGGCTGACGAGCACGGACGGATCGCCGTTTCCTACGCCGGAGGCATCAGTGTCCTGGACGGAAAAACCCTGGACGTCGTGCAGAAGTTCGATTCCGAAGAGTTCACCCGGCTCAATGCGGCAGGCGACGGCCGGCACGTCTTCGTCACCACCAAGGCCGGCTTCCAGTTGCTGGACACGGTTGAACCCAAGCTCACCGACCTCGTGGTCGATGCAACGGCCGCAGGGCATGTGGTCCGGCACGCGGGCAACACGGTCCTGTTCGATGACGGAACGGGCACCACCACCATCCTGAAGACCGATGACCTCGCGGGCATCGACGGCGCACTGCCGGAGGCGGAAACCTACACCGCCGAATCGGCTCATCACGGCGTCTCCATCGTCCTGGAGGACGGTAAACTCCTGACCACCGTGGGAGACAAGACCTCCCGCAACGGAGCGGTGGCCCTTGAAGCCCATGATGGTCACTGGGACAAGGTCGCGGAGAGCAAGGAATGCCCGGGCATCCACGGCGAGGGGACCGCCGCAGGCGAAGCGGTGATCTTCGGCTGCGAGGACGGCGCACTCCTTTTCCATCACGGCAAGTTCGAGAAGTTCACCGCACCGGACACGTACGGCCGCATGGGCAACGCGTTTGTTTCGGAGACCAGCCCCATCGTGGTGGGCGACTACAAGAACGATCCCGACGCCGAGGGCTACCTGCTGAATTCCGTAGCCCTCATCGACACCGAAAAGCACACCTACAATGTGGTCAAACTCCCCGAGAGCGTGCAGTACACCTTCCGGGACATTGCCCGGGGCCCCGGCGACCTGGCTTACATCCTCTCCACAGACGGGTCCATCCACGTCCTGGACCCTGCCACCGGCAAGATCGTCAACGAATTCCCTGTGATCAAGGCGTGGGAAGGTCCCGCCGAGTGGCAGGACGCCCACCCAGCCATCACCGTCAACGGCGATACTGCCTACGTCACTGAACCCGCGGCAAACACCGTGCACTCGGTTGATCTCACCAGCGGCAAGATCACTGCCTCCGCGGAACTCGACGTCGTTCCCAACGAAATCGCTGTCACCCTCGGAGCGCACTGACCCGGCCATTGAAGCGTGGGCCGCGCGGGCACCGTTCACGGGACCCGCGCGGCCTTCCGGCTGCCCGTCAGTGTGCTCCGCCGACGTTGAGGACCACGACGCCGGCCACCACCAGGGCGATGCCGAGGACTTTCGTCAGCGTCAGTTCCTCCCCAAGGAACATGGCGCCGATCGCCACGATGGCGACGGTTCCCAGGCCCGACCACAGCGCGTAGGCGACCCCCACCGGGACACTCTTGACCACCTGCGACAACAGGGCGAAGGCCACCCCGTAGGAGGCCAGGCACAAGACGCTCGGCCACAGCTTGGTGAATCCTTCCGTGGATTTGAGCAGGCTGGTGCCCAGAACCTCCACGGCGATTGCCAACGCCAAATAGACATACCCCACAACGAACCGCCCTTCCATGCGCCGGAGCGCGGGTCGGCAAAGGCGCCAAACCGTTAACCCGCCGGCGAGCTCCGATTTCCCGGCCGGTTCTCATCCTAGGTGCGCTGCTTCGAGGATTCCGGTTGTTAGGCGTTGGATCGGGTGTAGGCGGCGGCCCGGACTACATCGTCGTCTTCGAGTCCTGCACCTAAAGCTCCTCCAACGGTGGCGAGGCTGGCGGTGAGCCAGCTGATCTTCACGTAATCGACCGCGTTCACTTGATGCCCTACGACCGCAGCAAGCACTCCTTGGTCGATGAGGAGGAATGCTCCAAGAAGGGACAGCAGGAAAAGGGCCACAAAGAACACCAGACGCCGATCATCACAGTCCCTGACGTGGCCATGTTAAATAAGGTGACCTGCTCACGCTCAGACCGGGACCTCGGGCGTTCCCACAGTCCGCCTCCCAGGATGACCGTTGCGCTCACGGTAACGATGGCCATGACAGCCAGCAGCATTAAACGGCCTGGCCCGTATGCCGTCGCCAATAGCCACAGGTCCGAAGCCACCAGCGTCAGTACACCGGTAGCGGCCGCCACGACCAGGGCCCGCGACAGCCTGACGATGAATGCCCAGGGGCGGTTTGCCCGGATCATGCCAAGCAGCAAACGTATATTTCCGGTGACCACCCGGGCAGTGAATTGCACGGAGTTATCGTCCGGGCGCTCTTCCACGTCGGTCGATAATTGGCGGGCTTTTACGGCGAGGGTTTGCTGGCCGTGAGCATCGTCCGCGTCGTAGCCCAATAACTGCCCGACCACCTGCACGGTGACTTCCTGCGCTTTGCGCCGCGGGTGCCTGGCTCCGAGGGCGGGGACGGCGACCAGCCCCACACCATGCAGCGGGCTGAGCTGGGTGAGCACTGGGCGCCGGCCATCTTTCAGTGGTATCTCGGTCAGCACAACGGCCAGGTCCCACTCCTTGCTGAGCATCCGCTCCCGGGCGGCATCCAGCAGGTCCAAGGTTTCAGCAGTGGGATCCCCAAGCCTGTCTTCAGCCGACGTCACAGCCCAGCGCACCCCGGCCCGCGGGTGCTGCCACATGAGGGCTTCCTGCACCGCGGAGGGGAAGTCCCCACCCAGTACCTCCATGAGCGGCGGTGAGATCAACAGGCCAATCAGTAGTTCCGGGTCCTGCTGCAACCCGGGCGCTTCGGCGGAGGATTTGAAAGGTTCATGAGTCACTCGACCAATCGTGATGCACCCGGGATCCGAAAGCCACTTAGCGGACACCCACGTGTACCTGCACGGTCATGAGCGGTGCAATGCGGATACGGCATTTATGCTAGCCCGGCAGATTTGACCAGCCTCTGGGAGAAGTCGGTGGGACCGACTAGCCCACTCGTTTATGTCTACTCCCGCCGATATGACGCCGATAACCGGCGTTATGTAAAGCTGAACCCTGCGTACTGCATCAGATGCATCATTTGCGGCCTATCTGCCTGCCCCACATCGCGCAGCCTACGGCGTGTTTTGGGCGGTCAGCCTTGGCACTCGATGCAGTAGGACTGGCCGTTGCGTTCGCGTACGAGCTGGGACCGGTGCCGGACCAGGAAGCAGGACGAGCAGGTGAACTCGTCCGCGGCCTGCGGGACGACCTGGACGATGAGTTCCTCGGAGACGATTTCCCCGCCCGGGGTCAGCCCTTCGTCGAGTTCGGTGACGACGCTGCGGGCGTCCGGGGCGCTGGCGGACTTCAGGGCCTCCAGGGAGCGTTCCTGGGATTCCTTGACTTCGGAACGGACTTCGTCGTAATCGGCAGCAACTGTTGGTGGTCCTCGTTTCTGCAATCTGTCGCTTGTTTTCTGACCAGTGAGCAACCTACAGCACACTGGGAGGTTGCTCCCGGCATGGATACCACTCCCGCCCCTTTGACTTAGCACCGGTTCCCGGCGCGGCGGGTCTTGACGTGTCCCGGGCACGCGCCGACACTCGTTGACACATACCGACGAACGGGAGGCCGCCGTGAATGGTCAGCGCATCGGATACGTACGGGTAAGCACGGTCGATCAGAACGAGCTGCGACAGCTCGAAGGCCAGGTCCTGGACCGGGTCTTCACGGACAAGGCCTCCGGCAAGGACATGACACGGCCGCAGCTCACCGAGCTGCTCCGCTTTGTCCGCGAGGGTGACGCCGTAGTCGTGCACAGCATGGACAGGCTCGCCAGGAATCTGGATGATCTACGTGCCCTGGTTCAGGGCCTCACCCGGCGTGGAGTGCGGGTGGAGTTCCTCAAAGAACAGCTCGTGTTCACCGGTGAGGACTCCCCCATGGCCAACCTCATGCTGTCGGTCATGGGCGCCTTCGCTGAATTCGAACGGTCCCTGATCAGGGAACGCCAGCGCGAAGGTATCGCTCTGGCTCAGCAGCGCGGCGCCTACAGGGGACGGAAAAAGACCCTAACACCGGAACGTGCCGCCGAACTGGTCCAGCGCGCCGGCAGCGGCATCCCGAAAGTCGTCCTCGCCCGTGACTACGGCATCAGCAGGGAAACGGTCTATCAGTACCTCCGCCACGCCACACTGGAATGACCCCGTCTACTCCCCCGGCCCAAGACCTTCTCCCGTCGGCCGTTCCGACATGACATGGCCCGATGACGGTCTAGTTCCCAGACAATCTCAAGGTTCGCCCCGCAGAGTTGACTCCGGAACTTCGGCCAACCGCTATTTGGCCGGAGTTTCGCCACTTCCACGGCCTTCGGCCGTCGCCGGCATCATAACCATCCGTCAGCGGCGGTGACTCTGAGCTTCTACTGCCCCGTACGTCTGAATAGGTAAATCCCGGCGACATGTCCTCTGGTGACTACACCCTGCCCGGTTGCCAGCACACGGTTAGTGGACGTTGACCCCGTTTCTACGAAGACGTAACCAGTGTGCTCGAGATGCCAGCCAACGGCTTCGATCTGCCCCAACGTAACAGCAGTGGAGGATGCCTGGACTAGTACATTCTCGGAGGAACCGAATGACGAGTGCGATCCCGCCAGGGAGCTTACTTCCATCTCGACCTGGAAGAACTCGTCTCCATTTTTGTATGCACTCTCCGCCATGCCCAAGGGACTGTTTCTGTACGCTTCCTTGGCCCGTTCTGCTTCACGTACTCGAGCGCGCTGCTGATTAGCGGCCTGACGTTCTTGTTCCTGTTCTGCCCACTTTTCCCGCAAGCCCATCTGGTCCTCAATCATCGTCGTTAATAGGGAGGTCGGGCATCGGGATTCCGAAGTATTACCGAACCACGTTGACACCCTAAGCTACTTCACCCTGACGAAAAGTTTGAGTAGTTCCTCATGCCACCGACGGCTTACCTTGGAGAAGCGTGGGCGTCTTTGGAAATAATGACCACATGAATACCGCTAACGCCGACGCGCGAGAACACGGATTTGCCCCACAAACCGACTACTACGACAGCTTGGTCGTAAGACTAGTTCCGTCAACACCAGAGCGCGACGTAGACGACACCGAAGCCGTCTTCTACGACCTCCCTGCTCAGGGCTGGTACCCCGGCGAAATCCGGCAGCACCTCCGTGAGACGGCCAACAAGGCGCCCATCCAGAACTATGTTTTGAAGGAGCGAAGCACGGAGGTGAATTGGGGCGCTTCCGGGGGTGGACTCGAAATCATCCTTCAGGTCGCCAGCAGCATCGCCGATGAGACCATTCCGGTAATAGTGGGGGCAGCCCTTGACCAGCTCCTCACCCGCACCAGACGTCGTAGGCAAACATCTGGGTTCACCGACCAAGACGCGGCGGTAAGGTATGTCAAATGGCGTATTAGCCTTGGTTACGGCGAAGGGCAAGATCAACTTCATGTCCTCGAGGTTGAGCTGGACGACACACAGGCCGCAAGAATCATTCTGGCCGGCTCCAAAGGGAAACGATACGAGTGCACTTGTAGCCAGACCAAAGGTGGCCTGACTATGACTCGTGTGAAAGTGACTTATACGGAATGAATTCCTGAATGCCCTGCTCGCGTTCATGCCAACAATCGCCGCCGCCCGATGCCAACACGTTTATCAAGCCGGATACCGCAGTGTCCCTAGCGGTTTTGTAGTTATAGTCAAGTCATGATGTTCCCGGTGGACCCGAAATCTCCCATCAACTTTATCGGTGTCGACTTCACCGCGTTCCTTCAGGGGCCTGCTGTTTATGACGGGAAGGCGGTCGGTGACCATGTGATGGATCTCATCGAGCAATACTTGACGGAATTTGGTTTTTCTTGCCGCCGTTGCTTTTATGCAGGTCGCGGTGCGACGTCTGGTGGTCCAGAGTTTTTTGAAGTCTTGCTCTGGGTGCAGGATCATTGGGAGTTTCTGGCGGGGGCAGCGTCGGTCGTGTTGGCCAGAGTGGCCAAGATTCGCCACAAGTGGCGGCAACTGAAAAGACTATGGGAACAGCGGGTGCTCAATCCATATCGGCCCTCCGTCATTGTCGAGTTGGCCGCACGTACCCAAGATGATGGTGCCGGACTATCGGATGATGAAGCCTCGTCGTTCCGGGCTCTTTTGAGTCGCGTGCCAGACATTAGTCAGCGGCTTCGGCGTGAAATGCCCGACCAGACATTCACGTTTCGGGTACAGGCCATCGGGCCGGTGTCGGCCACCGCCTCCGCTTCCTTCAAAGTATCGGAAGTCCGGCCCTCCGACGCAGTGAAGATGGTGCGGTTTATGGATAAGTGCACCGACCAGACTGATCTCGTCGTCACGCTTTACCGCAAGTTCGGTCTCATAACGCGTCTCGAGCAAGAGAAAATCAGCAATTACATGGGATCAATGAACAAGTAAGAAAGCCGCCCTAATAGGCCCTGCAGTCGCGATATTTATCCCGGTGGGGCACCCAGGCATGGCAGGCGGAGCTCTCGAACGCCTTCTGCAGTGAACGCCCGCGCCCACTGTTGACGTTAGTCCTCCAGCTCCCGAGGAGCCTGCGATGGCCTACCGAGGTGATTAGCACCCCGCACTGGAGGACCTGGCTTGAGCCCTTGCCCTTGACCTGTGCTCAACTTGGTGAACTCGAGCAGCTTTACAGAATATCAATTATCGGCGTTTGAGAATGGCTGGGGGAGAACGTTTCGAGGCACAGCGCCGGAGCCCGCGGTGATGTGGCGATGTGGCGATGTGGCGATTTAAGCGTCCATGCTGATCCACGATCACTCGCCCTGGCCGGGGGCGCCGAAGTGCCCGGGCCAGTCCTTGGCTCGGATGCGGCGGAGCTCCTGAATCGGACCCAGTGTCCCCCACTCATTACCTCCCAACCGTGACAGGGGTTCCAAGAGGTCGATCTGCGGATGGTCACCGTCGAGCACGCTTGTAGATACGACTGCGTAGACGACCCTGCCAAACACGAGGGTGCAGTTACCCAGCTCTAGGGTGCTATGCAATTGGCACTCCAGTGCCACGGGCGAATCCTTTACCCGTGGAGGACGCACCATGGTGCTCAATTCCCGGGGCAGCCCCACTGCATCGAACTCGCTCGTAGCCGCCGGAAAGTCAGTCCCTGTTGCACTGACCTCCTCAAACAGAAACGCCGGGGTGAGATTAACGACGAACTCACCCAGGGCCTGGATATTGCGCAACGAGTCCTTCTCACCCACTGAAGTGAACTGAATAACCGGCGGGTCAACGGACGCTACGGTGTAAAAAGAGTGCGGCGCAAGATTGTCCACCCCCTCTGCCGATGTAGTTGACACCCAGGCAATCGGTCTCGGAACAACCACCGAAGTCAACAACTGATAAAAATCCCTCGCCGACATCTGCGCCGGATCAAAATCTTTCCGCGCCACGTAGCCTCCTGCTCTCTCCATCCTTACTGCCGCAGATCAGAACCGGGATGTGTGACCGAGGTGCAGCAGTTGGGTTCAACTCACCCTTGTAGTGTGACGCACGTTACTGTTAGCCTACCAACCATTATATGACCATCAACTCACAATGTGGTTAGTCGGGAGATTAGCAATGACGCAACCCTCACAGCCAGGATCATCGAACTACGCGGTTGAACTGAACGGATGCACCAAGGAGTTTGCAACTCCCGGCGGCGGATCATACTTCGCTGTCCGGGATATTGACCTCAAGGTTGAACCCGGACGATTCGTCTCCATCGTCGGGCCAACGGGATCGGGTAAGTCCACGATCCTCAACATGGCAGCGGGCCTCCTGAATCCTTCTTCGGGCACTGTCCATAGCTTCAGTGAGCCCGTCCATGGGGTCAACCGCCGCGCCTCCTACATGTTCCAGCAGGACGCCCTACTGCCCTGGAAGTCGGTGATCGACAACGTCAGCCTCGGGCTCACCATGGCCGGGGTTTCCAAGGCTGAGGCCTACGACGAGTCACGCCGATGGCTGGAGAAGGTGGGTCTGAAGAACTTCGCTGACCGCTACCCGCATCAGCTCTCCGGCGGCATGCGCAAGCGCACGGCCGTCGCCCAGGCCTGGATCGTGAACCCGGACATCCTGCTGATGGACGAGCCGTTCTCTGCGCTGGACGTCCAGACCCGGCAGATCATGGAGAACGAACTCCTCCAGCTCTGGCAGGAATCGGACAAAGCCGTCGTCTTCATCACGCACGACCTGGACGAGGCCATTGCCCTCTCCGACGAGGTGGTCATCCTTGGTGCCGGTCCGGGCAGCACCGTCGTCGGCAGCTACGAGATCGACATCCCCCGCCCCCGCGACCTCCTGGACATTCGGGACGATCCCAAGTTCGTGGAGCTCCACAGGGAAATCTGGGGACGCCTCAAGGTCGAGGTATCCAAAACCTATGAATCAGCTCGGGAAGAAGAAGAGAGCGACGCAGCATGACAGTGGCACCAGCTTCCAAGAACACACAACGCTTTCCCCTCCGGAAGGACCGGGATGCGGCGGTGGCCCAGCGCCCCAAGCGCAAGCGGTCCGAAGCCTCGAACTTCTCCATCAGGATGGGGCAACTGGCCCTCGCCGCCATCGTCCTCGGCGCGTGGGAACTGCTGGGACGAGTCGGCGTTATCGACCCGTTCTTCTTCCCGCTCCCCTCCGACATCCTCATGACCGTCTGGGTCTGGATCTCCAGCGGCTTCGTCTTCCCGCACCTGTGGATCACCCTGCAGGAATCGATCCTCGCCTTCCTCACCGGCGCGGCGGCCGGCCTGGTGCTGGGCTTCCTGCTGGCCAGGGTCCGGTTCCTTGAGCGGCTCCTGGACCCGTTCCTGCAGATGTTCAACGCCCTGCCCCGCGTGGTGCTGGCCCCGATCTTCCTGCTGTGGTTCGGCCTGGGCATCTGGTCCAAGGTGGCCTTCGGCTTCACCCTGGTGTTCTTCATCGTCTTCTTCAACACCCTTGAAGGCGTCAAGAGCGTGGACCGGGTCCTGGTAGACAACGCCAAGATGCTTGGAGCCAGCGAGAAGCAGCTCCTCCGCCACGTCTTCATCCCCAGCGCCCTGACGTGGATTTTCTCCAGTCTGCACATCAGCGTGGGCTTCGCCATCACCGGCGCGGTGGTGGGTGAATACCTCGGGGCGTCCGCCGGCGTGGGCTACGCCATCGCCCAGGCCCAGGGTGTCTTCGACACCAAGGGCGTCTTCGCCGGCATGTTCATTCTGATGTTCGTGGTCCTCATCATCGACCTCCTGGTCAACCGCCTCGAACGGCACCTCCTCAGGTGGCGCCCGGTCCGCTCCTCCTAACCCCATCCACCTCCTGAAAGGGAATCCCCATGACTTCGAACGAAACCCGGCACCGGCGCCGGGGCCTCTTCCGCCCGCTGACTGTCCTCGCCTCCGTGGCCCTCGCCCTCTCCGCCTGCGGCGCCCCCGCCTCGGCACCGCCCGGCCAGGGCGGCACCGGTGCCGCCGGCGGCGGCGATGGCTCCAAGGTAATTATCGGCGTCGGCGGCCAAACGCTGCTGACCTACCTTCCCACCACGCTGGCCCAGGAACTGGGCTACTACGAGGAGGAGGGCGTGAACGTCGAACTGCAGGACCTGCAGGGCGGCTCGAAGGCGCTTACCGCGATGATCGGCGGCAGCACGCACGTCACCAGCGGCTACTACGAGCACACCATCCAGATGCAGGCCAAAAACCAGCCCATCAAGGCGTTCGTGGACATGGGCCGGTCCTCGGGCCTCGCCCTCCTGGTGGCGCCCAAGAACGAGGGCCAGATCAAGTCGATCGCGGACCTCAAGGGCAAGAACGTCGGCGTGACCTCGCCTGGGTCCTCCACCGACATGTTCGTGAAGTTCTTGCTGGTAGAGAGCGGCATGCAGCAGACCGATGCCGCGGTGTCGGCCATTGGCGCCGGATCCTCCGCCGTGGCGGCCATGGAGCAGAACCAGGTGGATGCCGCGGTGATGCTGGAGCCGGACATCTCTGTGCTCACCAAGCGGATCGGCCACGATCCGGTCATTCTGGAAGACGTCCGGACCGAGGAAGGGCTGAAGGAAGTCTTCGACACCGACGCCTGGCCGTCAGCGTCCCTTTACGCCAAGACCGACTGGCTGGAGCAGAACAAGGACACCGCGGGCAAGCTCGCCAAGGCGATCAAGCGCACGCTGGAGTTCATCGACAGCCACTCCGGCGAGGAGATCGCCGCGGAAATGCCGGAGAAGTTCGCCGGCGGTGACAAGGAGCTCTACGCCAAGGTCATCGAGGACCTGAAGAAAACGCTGAGCAAGGACGGGTCCTTTACGGAGAATGGCGTCGAGGCGGTCCTGAAGACCCAGCGGGTGGCCAACCCGGAGGTCGGGGACAAGGACATCAAGCTCGAGGACACCTACACCAACGAATTCGTAGAGTAGCCCCAACCCGCAGGCACGCCATCCGGTGCGGATGGCGTGCCTGGCACGTTAAGGCGCTTTGCTTGAGGAGACCAGCCGCCATGTCCCAGACACTCACCCACAAGATCCTGGCCCGCCATCTCGCGTCCGGCGAGCTGAAGCCCGGCGCGGACATCACCATCGCCGTGGACCAGATCCTCATCGAGGACGCCACCGGAACCATGGCCGCCATGCAGTTCGAGATGCTCGGCGTGGACTCCATCGCGGTGCCGCTGGCAGTCATGTACGTGGACCACAACGTCCTGCAGATCGACGACAAGAACATGCAGGACCACCACTACCTCCGCACCTTCTCCGCCCGCTACGGGCTGCGCTACTCCCCCGCCGGGCACGGCATCTCCCACTACATCCACCTGGAGCATTTCTCCCGGCCGGGCCAAGTGCTGGTGGGCGCGGATTCACATACCTCTACGGCGGGCGCCCTGGGCATGTTCGCGCTCGGCGCCGGCGGGCTGGAGGTGGCCGTGGCGATGGCGGGCTACGGCTTCGACTTCGTGTGCCCCGCCGTCGTGGGCGTTGAACTGACGGGAACGCTGGGACCCAATGCCGAGGCCAAGGACGTGGTGCTGGAACTCCTGCGCCGCCACGGCGTGCGCGGCGGCCGCGGGAAGGTATTCGAGTTCTACGGCGAGGGCCTGGCATCCTTGTCCGTCTCCGCGCGCGCCACCATCTGCAACATGATCATAGAAACCGGTGCCGCCACGGCCGTCTTCCCCTCCGACGACCAGACCGGCGCCTGGCTCCGGACCCACGGCCGCGAGGACCAGTTCGTCCCGCTGGCGGCGGACGCCGGAGCAACGTACGACGACGGCGAGCGGCTTGATCTCTCAGCGCTCGTTCCGCTCGTGGCGCTCCCGCATTCACCCGGCAACGTCCGTCCGGTGTCCGAACTGCCGCGCACCGAGGTGGTGCAGGTCTGCGTCGGTTCCTCCGTGAACAGTTCCTACGAGGACCTGGCCACCGTGGCGGCCATCCTCAAGGGGCACACCGTCCATCCAGCCGTCCAGCTCACGGTGACACCTGGGTCACGGCAGATCCTGCAGACGATCATCGCGTCCGGGGTCTATGAAGACCTGATGCAGGCCGGGGCGCGGATGCTCGAGCCGGTGTGCGGCCCCTGCGTGGGCATCGGCCAGGCACCGACGGAGGGTACGCCGTCGCTGCGCACGTTCAACCGCAACTTCCCCGGCCGCAGCGGAACGGCGGAGGACGCCGTGTACCTGTGTTCGCCGTCGACCGCTGCCGCGAGTGCGCTGGAAGGCGCCATCGTGGACGCCTCCACAGTCAGCCGCGGCGAACTCCGCCCCGCCGCGCCTCCGCATCCGGAGGTCCATGACCTGCACATCGCCGGCGTCCTGCCGCTGGAGAGTCGGCGGACCATTGAGATCGAGCGGGGCAGCAACCTGGTCCCGCCGCCGCAGCCCGCCCCGCTGCCGGCGGACCTGGACGCGCGGGTGCTGATCGCCGTCGGGGACGACATCTCCACCGGTGACATGGCCCCGGACGGTGCGATCGCGATGTCGGTGTGGTCCAACATCGCCGTCTGCGCGCGGTTTATGTTCCGCCGCCTGGACCCCGGATTCCATGACCGCGCGCTCGAGTGGGGCGGCGGGATCATTGTGGGCGGGGAGAACTACGGGCAGGGGTCATCGCGGGAGCATGCCGCGCTGATCCCGCTGTATCTGGGCGTCCGGGTGGTCGCCGCCGGCAGCTACGCCCGGATCCACCGCCGCAACCTCATCGCGGCGGGGATTGTGCCGCTGGTCCTGCCTGCCGGTGCGCACAGCTCAACCGGGCAGCACAGTTCAACCGGGCAGCGGTGGGTGATCGAAGGGCTTGCCGATGCCGTGGCGTCCGGCGCTCCTTCTGTCACCGCCCGGGTGGACGGGGACGCGGAACTGGTGCTGGGGCTCGACTTCTCGCCGGCCGAGCGTGCCGTCCTCGCTGCCGGCGGCCTGCTGGCCCAGGTGCGGACCGGCGGCCGGACAATGCTGGCCGGTGACGCCGTCGTCCAGGACGACGCGGCGGGCGTGACGCCGGGCTCCGCGCGGTGAGGCGGGCCGCCGTCGAACCTGTCCGAAATTCGACGCGCCGGCCGGGGCAGCGGGCCACTGCGATCGCCGCGCTAACCACCGTGGTGGCGGTGCTGCCGGTGTTTCTGGTCGGCGGACTGGCAGTCCAGCTCGAGCAGGACCTGGGCATGACGCCGTCGGCGCTGGGTGCCGCGGTGGCCACGTTCTGGGCGGTCTCGGCACTGCTGTCCGCCCCGGCCGGCTTTGTGGCGGGCGGACTGGGGCTCCGCCGCGGGGTGCCGCTCGCCGTCGGGCTGGGGTTTGTGGCGCTGGCCGGGATCGCGTTTGTCACGCCGCACTGGGCGTGGCTGATCGCCTGGCTGGGTGTTGCCGGCGCGGCGAACGCCCTGATCCATCCGCTGTCCAACGGCCTGATCGTGGACCAGGTGTCGGTGCGCAACCGCGCCTTCTCGTTCGGCCTTAAGCAGGCCGCGATTCCGACGGCGACTCTCACCGCCGGCCTGTCCGTCCCGGTGTTTGCGCTCACCGTCGGGTGGAGTTGGACGTTTGCGCTGGCCGCGCTGCTCGCGGCGGCCTTGGTCCCGGTGCTGCTGCGCACCCTGCCCCGCGGCGCCCCTGGCCCCCGGCGTTTGGGTGAAGCTGCCCGAGAACCCCTGCCGCGGAAGCTGAAGCAGTTCCTGTTCGCGACGGCGGTGGCCAGCGCCCTGGGAGCCGGGCAGGCCAACGTGGTGGGGGCGTTCACCGTGTCCATGGCCGTGCAGGCGGGGTTTGATGCCGCCGGCGCGGGCCTGCTGCTCGGTGCGGCGAGCGTGGCCGGGATCCTGGCGCGCCCGCTGGTAGGGATCGCGGCGGACCGCGGCGTCGGCGGTTCGATGGCCACGGTGGCCCTGATGATGGCGGCCGGGAGCCTGGGACTGCTCGGTATGGCGTCTGGAGCCCCGACAGCCTACGCGGCCGGAGCCGTAGTTGCGTTCGGGCTGGGCTGGGGGTGGAACGGCCTGGCCCACTACGTGGTGTCGCGCACGGCCCACCGGTTCACCGTCCAGGCCACCGGGATCACCCAGAGCGGCACATACATCGGTGGAACGCTGGGGCCTTTGCTGTTCGGGATCGTTTTCTCCCGGTTCCCGCCCGGCGTTGGCTGGACCCTGGCCGCGGTGGCCGCGGCAGCCGGCGCGGGAGCCTCGCTGGTTGCCTTCCGGTTGGAGAAGCGTTTGCGCGCCAGTTAGCTGCTTAAAACACACGCGACAGAACTGCTATCCGGACGGCCCGGACGCAAAAGCCCTTAGCCGGCCTGCCATCCAACCTCTCGCCACTCATCCAGAACTCATAGACAGTCTTCCAGTAACTGACGATTGACTCACATGGTGGGTTTATGCTCATATTGTAGGAGTGTGATTCACATTACGACTTTGAGCATGGATCCAATGGAGGATTTTTCATGGAAGATTGGCAAATACTTGGCATCACGGGGGCGGTGATCGTCGGGATCGTCGTGATGATCCTTCGCTTCCGCCTTAATCCGGCAATGTCGCTGGTTATTGGTGCCTTGGCGTTGGGCCTGCTGACCGGTTTAGGCGCGGCCGAAACTACGAAGACTGCGATGACTGGCTTCGGCGACATCATGACAAAGGTCGGCTTGCTCATCGCGTGGGGCGTCCTGATGGGCGCGATCCTTAACGAAATGGGCGCGATCTCGAAACTCGTGGATAAGTTGCTGCGCGTCTTCGGACCCAAGGGAGTGCCCTATGCTCTCGGTCTGACCATCGGCACCTTGCTGCAGTCGATTTTCCTGGACGTCCTTCTGGTAATGAGCGCACCTCTGGCACGCCGGATCGCGCCGAAGCTGGGCAAGTTCGGCACTGCGAAAATGGCGACCGCCATGGCAATCAGCCTGGAGTGCGGCATTGTTCTCATGGTCCCCGGCGTCGCCACCGTTGCGCTGGCCGGCCTCCTGCAGGTACCTCTGGGCGAAATGCTCATCTTCGGCCTCCTGGTCATCATTCCCACGATCATCGTCTCGATCATGATCATGAACTTCTTCATCCACCGGGGACTGTGGAAGACCGAGACGGACGAAGAACCGGTTGTAGAGGAATCCCCCGCCTTGGAAGACAGCGACGGGATGGTCGTCCACACTCACACCCACGCACACGATCACAGCGGATCCCCAGAGCACGGGAAATCAACAACCGCCGCTACCCCGGGTGCTGCTCCGGCGTCCGGCCCAACGTCCAGCCGCGTCGGCCTGCTGCCTCACGACGTCCGCACCCCGGGAACCAAGACCTCCCGTGAGCCGGGACTGTTGGTCATGTTCGGTCCCATGCTCCTTTCCCTCGTGCTCATTGCTTCCGGCGCCTTCCTCAAAATGGCCGGCATCACCAACGACATCGCAGGCTTCCTGTCAACGCCCGTGGTGGCCCTGCTTATCGGCCTCCTGGGGACCAGCCTCGTAGCGCGGCTGACCATCGGCACGAAGCGGGTCGAGGCTGCCGTTGCCAACGGCTTCAAAGAATCCGGACAGATTCTGATCCTCACCGGCGCGGGCGGTTCGCTTGCCGCAATGGTCGCAACAAGCGGAATGGGAGACATCCTCGGCAAGTACTTCACTGCATCCTCCGTTGCCCCGCTCCTGGTCGTCTGGGTCATCGCTGCAGTCCTGCACATCGCCGTCGGTTCAGTATCAATTTCAGCCATCACGGCTGCCGGTTTGCTTGCCCCCATCGCCCCCGCACTGGGCATCAACCCAGTCCTGCTGGCGCTGGCCGCAGGGGCAGGATCGCTGTTCGTCGTTCACGTCACGTCCAACACCTTCTGGCTGCTGCAATCCATGCTCGGCCAGACAACCCGCGGAACCCTGAAGAGCTGCACCTTGGGCGTCTCCGTGGCATCCGTCATCGCCCTCGGATTCACCCTCGTCCTCAGCATCTTCATCTAAGAAGGAAGACCACCAATGACTATCAACACCACCGTGGCCCCGCTTCAGGGTGTCCGCGTTCTGGAACTGGGTAACTACATCGCCGCCCCCACAGCCGGGCGCATGCTCGCCGACTTCGGGGCAGAAGTCATCAAGGTCGAACGCCCCCGTACCGGGGATGAACTCCGAAACTGGCGGCTCTACGCCGGCGACACGTCGATGCTTTACCGGACCATTAACCGGAACAAGAAATCCGTTGTTATCGACCTGCGGACCGAGGAAGGACGTCAGCTGGTCCTGGAACTCGCCGCAGCCTCAGACATCGTGCTGGAAAACTTCCGCCCCGGCACCTTGGAAAAATGGGGCCTCGGGCCGGAGGTGCTGAATGAAGCCAATCCTGACCTGATCCTCACCAGGATCTCGGCATTCGGCCAGACAGGACCCATGGCATCACGTCCAGGATTCGCCGCCGTCGCCGAAGCCTTCGGCGGCTTCCGTGAGCTTGTCGGCGACCCCGACCGTCCCCCAGTGAGGGTCGGAGTTTCCATCGGCGACACGATCGCGGGCCTCTACGCGGCATTCGGGTCCGTCATGGCACTGTTCGAGCGTGAGATCAAGCGCGGGAAGACTCCTATTCCCCTGACCCACCGGATGATGGACATTGCCCTGAACGAGGCAATGCTCTCGGTCACGGAGTCCTTGATTCCCGACCACACGGCCTTTGGCATCAAACGCCAGCGCACGGGTGGACGCATGGAAGGAATCGCCCCCTCGAACGCCTACTTGTGCCTGGACGGCAGCATCGTCGTCGCCGGCAACGGCGATGGTATCTTCAAGCGCTACATGGACGTCATCGGCCGGCCGGACCTGGGCAACGACCCGGGGCTGCAAACCAACGCCGACCGCTGGGAGCGGCGGGACGAGCTCGACGCGGCCATTGGCGAGTGGACACGACACCTGACCACTAAGGAAGCTCTTGCCGCTCTTGACGCCGCAGGTGTCCCTGCCGGTCCCATCTACACCGCCGCCGACATCGTCGCCGATGAGCAGTACGCGGCACGGAACATGATCCAAAGGTTTGACGTCTCAACCGGCGAGGAAACTGTCTCCAATGTCGCGTTCCCCGGGGTCATCCCAGTCATCGATGGGCAATCACTACCGATCAGGAACCTCGGCCCGGACCTCGGCGCGGACACCAAAGACGTCCTTGAACGGGTACTGGGAAAAACCGCCGAGCAGGCCGAAGCGCTGATAGTCAAAATGGAAATGGAAACGGTATGAACACGAGGATTGATTTTCAGCTCAGGGACGTGACCCTGCGCGACGGGCTGCAACTCACCGGGGGAATGCTCTCCACCGAACGTAAAGCGGAGATTGTCCGCTCGCTGCTGGCCGCGGGCGTGCCGGCAATAGAAATTGGTTCCATGGCACGACCCGACCTGGTGCCACCGATGGCCAATACTCTGGAGCTGATCAGTGCCCTGACTCCCGAAGAACTGGAGAAGTGCTGGATATGGGTGGCCACCCCCCGGCACGTCGAGAAAGCGGCAGCTGCCGGAGCGGTGAACATGCAGTACTGCCTCAGCGTCTCCGACGCCCACAACCAAGCCAACATCGGCCGGACCACAGAGGCGAGCATGGCAGCTCTGCCTCAGGCGTTGGAGTACGCCCGCGCAGCAGATGTGGCCCTGCAGTTGTGCCTCGCCACCTCGTTCACCTGTCCTTTTGAAGGCGACATCGACCCAGGCCGGGTCTTGAAGCTCGTGGAAGACCCCAGGGCTGACGGTGTCAGCGACGTCGTCATCTGCGACACTCTCGGGCATGCAGTCCCGGAACAAGTGAGCGACCTGATAGGCAAAGTGCGGGCCGCTGCCCCTGGCCTCGGAGTAGTGTTCCACGGACACGACACCTGGGGCATGGGGGTCGCCAACGCGATCGCCGCCCTTGACGCTGGAGCGACGACCATCGACGGTGCACTAGGAGGGCTGGGCGGCTGCCCGTTCGCCCCGGGCGCCTCGGGAAACACCTCCACAGAAGACCTGCTCTTCGGCCTTCGCCCGGACTGGTTGAATCCGAAGAACTTCGCTGACCTGGTCCGGCTGGGCGAATCAATCACCAGCGAACTGCACGAGGACAACAGGTCCAAGTCAGCCCTTGGGGCCCGCTCGAAAGCGTCCGCCTTCCAGTGGGTTATGCCGAGCTAAGCTTCCGGGCGGCAGGAAGGGCGCCTGTCGACGGCAGGCGCCCGCCGATCATCCGGGTGATCCGCTCTGCTCCCTCCAGCAGATCCTCCACCCACTGCTCGCACACCTCCAGCGGCATCCGGAGAGTGGGACCCATGATCGTCAGTGCACCGACGAGGTCTGCCTGCGGGTTAAAAACAGGAGCGGACAACCCGCTCGCACCCGACTCGCGTTCCCCTGTCGTCAGCGCGTACCCGTCCGAACGCGTCTGATGAATCGCAGCCTTCAGCGACTCCGTGTCGGTGATGGTGCTTTCCGTGAGCTGGTCCAACCGGGTAGACAGAACCCTGTCGGCCACTTCAGGGTCCCAGGCCAGCAGAACCCGGCCGGCGGACCCGGCATGTAAGGGGAGGATCCGCCCTACAGCCATATCACGCCGAAGCATATGTCGCGTTTCAGCCATGGCGACGCACACCCTGTACTCCATGGACGTCTGGAAAAAGCAGACGGTTTCGCCCAACCTGTCCCGTAACTCCTGAAGGACCGGCTTGATGATCTCGATCAGTTCGACCCCATGAGATGCCGGGGCGGCCCAGTAGGACATCTTCACGCCGACCCTGTACTTGTCATCAACCCGGTCAAGAAAGCCCTGAGCAACAAGGTTTCCCACCAACCGCTGGACAGTCGACGTGGGAAGGCCAGTTGACTCCCGAACCTGAGCAAGAGTCAGCTCGGGTCGCGCCAACGAAAAGGAATCCAGAATGTCACTAATCTTCGCTAAAACCAGAAGAGGTGCGGGTCCCTGCATGTTCTCGACAGCCATGCAGCAATTCTATGGTCTCGACCGGGTACGACAGCTGACCGCCAAGCCCAACCCGCCCGTAAAGGCCGCGTTCCCGGAAGCCAACGGAAGGCGGCCCGCCGACACCAGGGCCGGAAATGATTCACCAGGGGGCGCGTCATGACAGATATGCCGCATGTCGGCCCGCTCAGAACCTATCCGTACCACGACTGGTCAAGGCTCGAAGGGTCAACGGTCGAAGTCCTCCGTGATGGTGCCTTTGTAAGGGGCGGGTTCGTCGACGCTGCCACAGCCGATGGAACCATGGTGTGGCTGGCCCAGGAAGGCCCCTGGGAGAGGGTTCTCATAGACAAAGCTTCCGGTTATGAAATCAGGGTTGCACCGGATCAATTTCAAAGGATCCGGCTTATGGAACAAAGACTTTGCGCAACTGGCGCCCGCTAAGGAGACAGCGAAAGATCCGGAGAACTAGTCTCCGGCCGCCCTGTTCCACGAAACGTCAAAATGACTTGCCAGTGCCGAGAGAAGGCCGTCCATCGCCCGGTGGATGCCACTCCATTTTCCTGCGCCATCATCGCCAGGAAGATCCCGAAACGTCGGCCGGATTCCCAGCGTGTCACGCAACAACAGCCCGAAAGCCGGGTGCTGGGAATCCGGCACGACATCACCACACCGCCGTGGTGGGAAACGCATCCATGCATCCCACTCCCGTTATTTCTAAGGGAAACAACTAATGACCCCTGAACTAATCTCCATCATCGTCTTAGCCCTTCTCTTCCTTGTGGCCACAGTCCGGTCGGTGAACATGGGCGTACTGGCTTTTGTCGCCGCCTTTGGTGTCGGCGTCGGGTTCGCCGGCATGACCACCGACGAGGTCGTAGCCGGATTTCCCGGCGAACTTTTCCTCGTCCTGATGGGCCTGACCTTCCTGTTCGGCTTCGCTCAGCAAAACGGAAGCATCGACCTATTGGTGCAATGGAGTCTGAAGGCCGTCAAAGGCAAAGTTGCCGCCGCGCCATGGATCTTCTTCGCACTCTCCGCCCTCCTGGTGTCCGTAGGAGCCCTCTTCGCCGTCGCAGTGGTGGCCCCGCTGGCCATCCCCTTTGCCCGTCGCTACCGCATCAATCAGCTCATGATGGGCATGATGGTGGTACACGGCGCCCTGGCGGGAGCGTTTTCGCCGATCAGCGTCTACGGAGCTTTTATCAATGGATACCTGGAAAAAGAGGGACTGCCCGTTGACCCCGTTGCGCTGTTCCTCGTACCCCTGGCCTTCAACCTTCTAATCGCCGCGATCGTCTACATGACCATGGGCGGGCGCCTACTGAAGGGCGTTCAGATCAGCGCGGACGGTTCCCAATCTGAAGCAACCCTGGCAGGCGGTTCACCGCTGCAGCCGGCTCGGTCACGCGGAACCGTGACCTCCGATGGGACTACTCCCCCGGCTGGTGGCACAGCCGTGCTCACACCCCTCCCTGAGCTGACCGCAACCCACCGGGCTACTCCCTTTCAAAAACTGACCCTCGCCGGACTGGCTGCCCTGGCCATTGGCACCGCCGGGTTCGGCCTCGACGTCGGCATCTTGTCGCTGACGATCGCCTCAGTGCTCGCCATCGTCTCACCAAAGTCTGCCAAGGAAGCCATGACCAAGGTCAGCTGGCCCACTGTCATCCTCATTGCCGGCGTACTGACCTACGTCAATGTCCTGCAAACGGCCGGCACCATCGACTACGTCAGCTCTGGCATCGCCGCGATCGGCATCCCGCTCGTAGCAGCCCTGCTGCTGTGCTACCTGGCCGGGATCACGTCAGCCATGGCCTCCTCGGTAGGCATCATCAGCGTTGCTCTTGCCCTGGCCGTGCCCTTCCTGCACTCCGGAGCCATCGATCCAATCGGATTCGTGATCGCCCTGGCCATCGCCGCAACGGTAGTGGATGTCAGCCCGTTCTCCACCAACGGGGCCCTGGTCCTGGCGAACGTTGATGAAGCCGACCGGGACAAGTTCTACCGCCAGATGCTGGTCTACGCCGGCATCGTCGTCGCCGCCGGGCCAGGCGTCGCCTGGCTGGCCATCCTGGTTCCCGGCTGGCTCTAACCCGCCGACACCACCCAGCACACAAATTTAGGATGCGACCGGCCAGCTACGGCAGACCGGTCGCACGTGAGAAGGAGACATCCATGGGATACACCCTTGCCGAAAAAATCTGGAACAGTCACGTCGTCCACCAACAGGCCGGTGAGCCCGACCTCCTGTACGTCGATCTCCACCTCATCAACGAGGTCACCAGCCCGCAGGCTTTCGATGGACTGCGCACCGCGGGCCGTTCTGTCCGACGTCCGGAACTGACGCTCGGCATGGAGGACCACAACGTGCCCACAACCGGCATTGACCGCCCCATCGCCGATCCGCTTTCCGCGCTGCAGGTCCAGACCCTGCGCCGCAACTGCACCGATTTCGGAATTGAACTCTTCCACATGGGCGGGATAGAGCAGGGCATTGTTCACGTCGTTGGACCCCAACTCGGACTGACCCAACCGGGCATGACCATTGTGTGCGGTGATTCCCACACATCCACCCACGGTGCTTTCGGTGCCCTTGCCTTTGGCATCGGCACGAGCGAAGCCGAACACGTTCTGGCCACCCAGACTCTGCCGGCCCAACCCTTCAAGACGATGTCCGTCACCATCGAGGGGGACCTGCCCCAAGGCACCAGCTCTAAAGATGTGATCCTCGCACTGATTGCCCAGATCGGCACGGGCGGGGGTCAAGGCTACGTGCTGGAGTACCGCGGCCCCGCCGTCGAAAAAATGACCATGGAAGCACGGATGACCATGTGCAACATGTCCATCGAGGCCGGTGCCCGGGCCGGACTCATCGCCCCGGACCAAGTAACCCTGGACTACCTGAAAGGCCGGCCCCGGGCACCCCAAGGCCAGGAGTGGGACACCGCAGCCGCCTACTGGCTGGCCCTTGCCACCGACGAGGACGCGGTCTTTGACGCCGAAGTCACCCTCGACGCTGCAACCATCACCCCATTTGTCACGTGGGGAACCAACCCCGGACAAGGCGTGCCCATCTCCGGCAGCGTCCCCTCCCCTGAGGATTTCGATGACGAGCGTGACAAGGCCGCAGCCGAACGGGCCTTGGAATACATGGGCCTGAAGGCCGGAACACCGATGAAATCTGTTGAAGTCGACACCGTTTTCCTAGGCTCCTGCACGAACGGGCGGATCGAGGACCTGCGCATCGCGGCCCAAGTACTCCAAGGCCGGAAGGTGAAGGCAGGGATGCGCATGCTGGTGGTGCCAGGATCGATGAAGGTCAAGGCCCAGGCTGAGGAGGAAGGTCTCGACGAAGTTTTTAAGGCCGCTGGGGCTGAATGGCGCTTTGCCGGCTGTTCCATGTGCCTGGGCATGAACCCCGACCAAGTCGGGGCAGGAGACCGCTGCGCTTCCACATCCAACCGCAATTTCGAAGGACGGCAGGGCCAGGGCGCGCGCACCCACTTGGTCTCCCCTGCGGTGGCAGCAGCAACGGCTGTCCGCGGAACCATTTCCACTCCCGCTGACCTGAACTAGAAGGACAAAACATGCAACAGTTCACCACCCACACCGGAACCGGCGTTCCCCTGCGCCGCAGCAACATCGACACCGACCAAATCATCCCCTCACGCTTCCTGAAGCGCGTCAGCCGCGCCGGCTTCGACGACGCCCTCTTCGCCGAATGGCGCAAAGACCCGGACTTTATCCTTAACACCACGCCTTACCAGAGCGGATCCATCCTCATTGCCGGCAGCGACTTCGGCATCGGATCCTCGCGGGAACACGCCGTCTGGGGCCTTCTCGACTACGGCTTCCGTGTCATCGTTTCCTCCCGATTCGCCGACATCTTTCGGGGCAACTCCGGCAAAGCAGGCCTCTTAACCGCGCAGGTGACTGAACGGGACGTCGAATACCTGTGGAACCTGCTCGAACAGGAACCAGCAACCAAACTGTCCGTGGACCTGCCCAACCAGACAATCACCACAGCTGAAACCGTCATTAACTTTGACATCGACCCGTACGTAAAGTGGCGGCTCACGATGGGCTACGACGACATCAGCCTCACCGAACGCCACCTTGAAGCCATCGCCCGGCATGAAGCCGCCCGCCCGGCATTCATGCCCCGCTGCCACGTCTAATTGCCCTCGACGCTTAAAAGAATGAAGGCAGGGACCCTTCGGTCAAGGCGGATTCGGCCGTCGGTGGAGCTCTAGCCTACTTCCCAGATACGTTCCATCAGGCTGGGTATTCAGTAGGGACATCGGAGTGTCATTACTGACAAAGAACATCGTGGCCAGCGTCCCAACAACATGTCCTAGATGCACATCGACTTCCCCTACAGGAAGCCGTCGAGCGGCAGCCAAACCCGCTCAAGCCACTAAACCCAGGTTGGCCGCCACCGTCACAGGTGGCGGCCGCCCAGCCTTAAAGGAAGAAAGCCAAACCACGTGACGAAACACAAACACACCCATTGGGAGGACCTGATCGGGGCCCCAGTCGAGGTCCGCCACAACGGGAAGATCGTCCGCGCCGGGATTGTCGACGAGGCTATGCCCGATGGGTCCGCCATCTGGGTTATTTCCGACAGCAGGCAGTCACGCCGTATCTATGAGAAAGCAGAAGGGTTCTTGGTCTACGTCGAACCCCAACAGCTCACAGGCAAAATCGCTGCGAGCACCTGAACATCTGTATCCACCATTCCGCACCGCAGCTACCTGAGTAAACAGAATGGGGCCTGTACACATGGAGCACACCCCAACCTGACGTCAGGAAGTGGACAAATGAGCGTCGGATCAGGGCCCGTCAGAGCTTTATCTGACACCCCAAGCGGAAGGTCTCAGACCTCAACCTGACAGATCGGGCGCAGCAGGCAGCCCACCAATCACGTCACCGCAAGCTGTTCACAGCCTGGCACTTCTGGTCCTCCGCCGTCTGGGCTACCACGTCCCGGGCGCTGGGTGCAGCAACGGAAGGCTTGGTCCCGGACGTGAAGTCGATGCCCAGGTACAGCTGCACTCCGTAGACGGACGGGTCCTGCTGGACTTTGGATGCAGGCAGGCCGAAGAGCGCCGCCACATCCGCGGCCACGTCGTCGAACTCCGGCCCGTAGTAGATGGTGGTCTCGTCCGCGGGCTGCGCCTCGATCCGGCTGAGGTTCGTGAACCCCGCATCGGTGAGGATGGGGGTCAGGTCGTGGCTGCGGCCCGGAACGGTGGTGCCGTTGGCAATGAGTACCGGCTGCAGCGTCTTGTCGTACCCGGGCGAAGGCGCCTCTGCCGGCGGAGCCTCGGACGGGGCAGGCGCCGGCCCGGCAAGGTCGGCACTCTGCCGCAGCGCTGCAAAGAGGTTCCTCGCCTCGGGTTCAGAGAGCTGCAGCCGGTTCGGATCGGCGGCAGGGACAGTGGGCACGGTAATGAAGTTCACCCGCGCGGGGTCAATGTTTTTGAGCCGGTCCGCGATGGTCAGCAGCGCCGGAATCGACGCCAGCCCCTGGTCCACGGTCAGGTTCCGCGTCACGGTGTCGGCGATGCTCAAGACCTTCTGCGGATTCCGCAGAGTCCCCTCGTCCTTGAGCTTGCGGGTCAACGACCCCAGGAACGCCTGCTGCGCCTGGATCCGGCCCAGGTCGCCGCCGTCCGCAAACGCGTAGCGGGTCCGCAGGAACGCCAGCGCCTGGTCCCCCTGCACGCTGGAGGTCCCCTCCGGCAGGCGCAGGCCCGAATCCGGATCGAACACCGCGGCGTCCACGCAGACGTCCACGCCGCCCACGGCTTTGGAAAGCTCCGTCACCGAGTTGAAGTCCGCCATCATGAAGTGGTCGATCTCGAAGCCGGTCACCTCGTTGACAGTGTCGACGGCACAGCCGATCCCCGCCTCCGCCATGGCGCTGTTGATCATCGCCCCGGCACGCGCGGGAAACTGCCGCCCGCTGTCCTGGTCAACGCAGGACGGCACATCCACCAGCAAGTCCCGGGGAAAGCTGATGACGTTCACGTCCTGGTTGTTGGCGGAGATGTCCAGCAGCATCATGACATCGGACTGCCCGTACCCGGAGGACTGGTCCGCCGTCCCGTAGGCCGAGTTCTTCCCGTCCCGGGTGTCCGTGCCCAGGATCAGCACCTGGAGCCGGTCCGTCCGGTCATCCACCGGGCCTTCGGACCGCTGCCCGCCGGCGCCCAGCGCCGCGGACTTGATATTGGACTGCAGCCGGAACGCCCAGTACCCGCCGAACGCCACGGCCGCCACCAGGAGCACAGCAACGAAAGCACCGGCAATCACCAGCCACCGCGGCGCCCGCCGCCGGGGCAGCCGGTAACTCCCCTCCACCAGCGTTCCCTGGCCCGGGTAGGACCGGGCATCATGGTCGGTGTTTTTTGGGCGGGGCGTGCTGTCCAACAGAAGAACCTTTTGGGTTTGGCCGCGCCCCACGCTACAAGGCGTGCCCGCGCCGGCCACGCCCTTGGCCCAGCAAGCCGGGATCCGTTGCCGAATGGTTACCTCAGTGGAACGGCAGGAGCCGCCCCCGGCGACTCAGTGGTGCAGCTCCATCTTCTGCAGGACCGTGGCAGAGATTTCCTCCACGGACATGGAGGCCGAGTTCACGAACGGGATCCGGTTGACCCGGTACATGTCCTCCGCGTTGCGCAGCTCAAAACTGCACTGGTTCAGCGAGGCGTAATTGCTCCCCGGCCGGCGTTCCTGGCGGATCTGGCTCAGCCGCACCGGCAAGGACGTCAGCCCGAAGCACTTGCGCGCGAACGGCTGCAGCGGCTTCGGCAGCGCAAGGCTTTCGAAATCCTCCTCCACCAGCGGGAAGTTGGCCGCAAGGATGCCGTGCTGCAGCGCCAGGTACATGGTGGTGGGGGTCTTGCCGCAGCGCGACGGCGCGATGAGGATCAGTTCGGCGCGCTCCAGCGCGCGCAGCGACTGGCCGTCGTCGTGCTCTATCGCGTACTCCACCGCCGCCATCCGCGACTGGTAGCGCACGGCGTCACCCACCCCGTGGGCCTTCCCCGGCTGGCCGCTGGCCGACTCATGGAGGGCCTCCTCCAGCTGGCCGATGTGCGCACCGATCAGGTCAAAGAAGTGGCCGCGGCTGCGGGCCAGGACGGCCCGGACATCAAGACTGACCGTAGTGGAGAAGACGATGGGCCGGGGGCCTGCCGCGGCCAGCTTATCGATGACCGCCACCACCTCCTCCGCCTGGTCCACGGTGGTGATGAACGGGATGCTTCGGCGTTCCAGGTGCTGGGCCGGGAACTGGGTCAGCAGGGTGTTGCCCAGCGTCTCGGCAGTGATGCCCGTGCTGTCCGAAAGAAAGAACACCACGGGGGCGGACGTGCTGCCCGCCCCCGCAGTCTCCCGCCAGGAGGCGTCCGGCATTAGACCGCCGAGCGGGCGCCGGAACCGGTCCGCGCCAGGCGCAGCCAGGTTTCCGTCACGGCATCCGGGTTCAGCGAGATGGAGCTGATTCCCTGGGCCAGCAGCCATTCGGCGAAGTCCGGGTGGTCGCTGGGGCCCTGGCCGCAGATGCCCACGTACCGGCCTTTAGCCCGGCATGCGGAGATGGCCATTTCCAAGAGCTTGGTGACGGCGGGGTTCCGCTCATCGAAGCCCTCTGCCACCAGCGCCGAGTCGCGGTCCAGGCCCAGGGTGAGCTGGGTCAGGTCGTTGGAGCCGATGGAGAACCCGTCGAAGTACTCCAGGAACTCGTCGGCCAGCAGCGCGTTGGCGGGCAGCTCGCACATCATGACGATCTCCAGGCCGTTCTCGCCCCGGCGCAGCCCGTTTTCGGCGAGCAGTTCGGTGACGCCGCGGGCCTCGTCGAGGGTGCGGACGAACGGGACCATGATCTTGATGTTGGTCAGGCCCATCTCGTTGCGCACGAACTTCAGCGCTTCGCATTCCAGCTCGAATGCCTGCCGGAACGAGTCCGAGAGGTACCGGGACGCGCCGCGGTAGCCGATCATTGGGTTCTCTTCCGACGGCTCGAACGCCGGGCCGCCCAGCAGGTTGGCGTACTCGTTGGACTTGAAGTCGGAGAGCCGGATGATCACCGGTTCCGGTGCGAAGGCCGCGGCGATCGTGGAGATTCCCTCGGCCAGGCGGCGCACGTAGTAGTCGCGCGGGCCGTCGTAGGCAGCGGTCTTCTCACGGATCTGCCGCACGGTGTAGTCGGAGAGCGACGCCGGCCGCTCCACCTCGCCGGCCACGGCCAGCAGGGCGTTGGGGTGGATGCCAATCTGGCGGTTGATGATGAATTCCAGCCGGGCCAGGCCCACGCCGTGGTTGGGAAGCTTGGAGAAGCTGAAGGCCTGCTCCGGGGTGCCCACGTTCATCATGATCTTGACCGGCGCCTCGGGCATGGTGTCCAGGCTGGTTTCCTGCAGCGTGTAGTCCAGCAGGCCTTCGTAGACGAAGCCAGCCTCCCCCTCGGCGCAGGACACGGTGACGGGGGCGCCGTCCTTGAGGACCTGCGAGGCCTTCCCGGTTCCGACGACGGCGGGGATCCCGAGTTCGCGGGCGATGATGGCCGCGTGGCAGGTGCGTCCGCCACGGTCGGTGACGATGGCGGCGGCCTTCTTCATGATCGGTTCCCAGTCCGGGTCCGTCATGTTGGCCACCAGGACGTCCCCGGCCTGGAACGAGGCCATCTGGTCGATGGAGGTGAGCACGCGGACCTGGCCGGCGCCGATGCGCTGGCCGATGGCGCGGCCCTCGGCCAGGACGGCGGAACGCTCGGAGAGCGTGTAGCGGGAGATCGTGCCAGAGGCCTTGCGGGACTCTACGGTCTCCGGGCGGGCCTGCAGGATGTAGAGCTCACCGTCCACGCCGTCCTTGCCCCACTCGATGTCCATCGGGCGGCCGTAGTGGGCTTCGATGGCCAGGGCGTAGCGGGCCAACTGCTGGACCTCGTCGTCGGTGAGGCTGAAGCGGCGTCGCAGGTCCTGCGGCACGGGGACGAAGTCCACGGTGCGGCCCACCTCGTCGGAGTCCGTGTAGGTCATCTGGACGGCCTTTTCACCGAGCCCGCGCTTCAGGACCGCAGGACGTCCTGCGGCCAGGGCGGGCTTGTGGACGTAGAACTCGTCCGGGTTCACGGCGCCCTGGACCACGGCTTCGCCGAGGCCGTAGGAGGAGGTGATGAACACGGCATCGTTGAAGCCGGACTCGGTGTCCATCGTGAACATCACGCCGGAAGCGCCGACGTCGGAACGCACCATGCGCTGGATGCCGGCGGAGAGTGCCACCTCGGAGTGGGTGAACCCGTGGTGCACCCGGTAGGCGATGGCGCGGTCGTTGTAGAGGGAGGCGAAGACGTCCTTGATGGCCAGCAGGATGTTGTCCACGCCGCGGATGTTCAGGAAGGTCTCCTGCTGCCCGGCGAACGACGCGTCCGGCAGGTCCTCGGCGGTGGCGCTGGACCGGACGGCCCAGGAAACGTCTGCGCCGTGGCTGCCGGTCAGGCGCTCATACGCGGACCGGATCTGCTCTTCGAAACCGGGCTGGAACGGGGTTTCACGGATCAGGTCCCGGATCTGCTTCCCGGCGACCGTCAACGCGGTCACGTCACCGCTGTCCAGGTCCTTGAGAATGCTTTCAATACGGGAATCAAGCCCGGATTCAGCCAGGAACGTCCGGTAAGCGTCCGCGGTGGTGGCGAACCCGTCCGGCACCTTCACGCCTGCTGAGGCAAGGTTGCGGACCATTTCTCCAAGCGATGCGTTCTTGCCGCCTACCTGGTCAAGGTCGGACAGGCCAAGGTCAGAAAACCAGAGAACGTCAGTCATAAGTGGTGTCCCTCCATTGGGCACGCGCTGACAAGCGCTAAGCAAAAGATGTGATGCAAGGTTTGTCAGGTGTGACCCGCAGAAGCAAATGGATGTGACCCATACAACACCACGGCGAAGTAATGAAGAGTCACACCCAACAAATCAGGCCGGCACCCCTGTGGAATGCCGGCCTGTTGCGGTATTGCCGTTTACTGACCCACGAGGGATTCCCGCAGGGCTGCGTCGGCGTCGCGCAGGACTTTCGCCGCCACCTGGAGTCCCTCGATGCGGCCCAGCGAAACGTCCTCGTGTTCGATGTTCACCAACATGTCGGGGTCCACCTCATGCAGGGCGCGCAGGAACTCGGTCCAGTAGGCGGTGTCGTGCCCGCGTCCGAGGGCCACGAAGTCCCAGGCGGAGTCCTTGGGCCATTCGTTGGCCCACTCGTCGCCGCCGAGGTTGGTGCGGTCTTCGTCCGGGGAGAGCCGGCGGAAGCTGTTGTCCAGCACGCCGTACAGCGCGGCGTGCTCCTTGTTGATGCGGACGTCCTTGGCGGCCGCCTGGAAGACCAGCGGGCCGAGCTCACGGACCACGGCCACGGGATCCATCTGCTGCCAGAACAGGTGCGAGGCGTCCAGTTCCACGCCCACATGGGTGGCGCCGGTCAGGGCGATCAGCTTGCGGACGTCGGCGGTGTTGAAGACCAGGTTTTGCGGGTGCAGCTCCAGGGCCACCTTGACGTCAAGCTCACGGGCCAGCTGGTCGATGTCCTTCCAGAATTCCGCCGCGATCTCCCACTGGTAGTCCAGGACGTCCAGGGCTGCCGAGTTCCAGGCGTTCACGATCCAGTTGGGCACCGTTGCGCCGGGCTCTCCTCCGGGCAGTCCGGACATGGTGACCACGCGGTCCTGCCCCAGGCGGTGCGCAAGGCGGATGGAGCGGCGGATGTCCTCGGCGTGCTTCCGGCCGATCTCCGGGTTGGGGTGCAGCGGGTTGCCGTTGCAGTTCAGGCCGGCGATGGAGACGCCCGAGCCTTCAAACAGTGCGAGGTACTCGTCCCGGGCAGCGTCGCTTTCCAGGATTTCGTCAATGTTCGGAACGTGGACCGCGGGCAGGAAGCCGCCGGTGTTGAGTTCGATTCCGGTCAGGCCCAAGTTGGCGATGACCTTGAGCGCCTCCGGAAGCGGACGGTCGTGCAGGATTGCGTTGTAGACGCCGAGTTTCATGCGGGATCTCTCCTGTGAAAAGCCCCGCGGGAAAAGTGGAGCGCTCCAACAACGGTAAGAGCCGGACTTTGTCCTGTCAATAGGATCAATTCAAGATCGACGCCGCCCGCACGACCGCCGTCGCGCGTGCCGCCGGGTGTTCTATGCCGCGAGGCGGGTATCCGCCGCAGAGGGGGCGGCCGGGACCACAGGCAGCGAGCCGGTGAGCGCCTCGACCGCTTCAATGACAGCCATCTGCCCGGTGGAATCCGGAACGCCGGGGTACTGGACGTGGGCCGGCTCGGCGGGTTCGGCCACCGTTTCGCTGGCCTGCATCCGGACCAGGGCAACCGCTGAAATGAGGAACCAGGCGACGTTGGTGACCACGGACGGCCAGGCCCCGTGAAGCGTCCCGTTGATGATGAACGCCACCGACCCAAACAGGTTGGCCATCTGGAAGCCCTTCCCGGCTTTCAGCCAGCCCATGGACACGGAGAGGTAGGCACTAAGAATCGCCACAGCGCCTGCCCAGCCGGCGATTTCCCACAGCAGTTCCATGGCGTCCTTTCAAGGGTGCCCCGCACAGTTTTCGGGCAGGGGTATTCAATACTGGTGAAGGTTGTTTTTGGCCGGAGACTGCGTTTACTCGAGCCCTGTTCGGGCGAGGACTACCAGCTGGCGGGATAATCATATCCCTCCTTAAGATGCGGATCTTGCGCGGGAGGCAGTGATCTCGCACACGTCTGGACAACCCTCCCGCCGCGTAGCACGATCAAGCTGTGAGCAGCAGCCCTCCCGCCGATCCGTACCTGCGTGAACTCACCCAGCTGCGGCGCGCCAAGGACCGCATGGACCGGGAGTATGCCCAACCGCTGGATGTCGAGTCGCTCGCCAGGGACATCCATATGTCCGCCGGCCACTTCAGCCGCCGCTTCAAGCTCGCCTACGGCGAATCGCCCTACAGCTACCTCATGACGCGGCGGATCGAACGCGCCATGGCGCTCCTCCGCAAAGGCGACCTGAGCGTGACCGAGGTGTGTTTCGCCGTCGGCTGTTCCTCGCTGGGAACCTTCAGCACCCGCTTCAGCGAACTGGTGGGCATGCCACCCAGCGTCTATAGGCAGGAGGCGGAGCGTTCGACGGCGGGCATCCCCGCGTGCGTAGAAAAGCAGGTCACCAGACCGGTCAGGAATCGAGAAGCGCCCGCTCCTGAGGCGTTACTAGCATGACTGGCATGGACATCAACATTTCCTCAACCTTCCTTCCCGCCACCGATCCGGACGCGTCCCTGGCCTTCTACCGCGACGCGCTCGGCTTCGAAATCCGCAACGACGTGGGCCGCGGCACCATGCGCTGGATCACCGTTGGCCCCGCCGGCCAGAAGGACGTTTCCATCGTCCTCTGCCCGCCCGCGGTGGACCCCGGCATCACCGAAGACGAGCGCCGCACCATCGCCGAGATGATGGCCAAGGGCACCTACGCCACCATCGTCCTGTCCTCCCCCGATGTGGACGCCGCGTTCGCCAAGGTCGAGGCAACCGGGGCGGACGTCGTGCAGGAACCCATCGACCAGCCGTACGGCATCCGCGACTGCGCCTTCCGGGATCCCGCCGGAAACACTGTTCGCATCAACCAGCAGCCCTGACCACACAAGAAGAACGACGACGGCGGGAGGCCGCGAGCGCAGCCTCCCGCACCGACGCAGGACCCGACAGATGGAGACCCGATGAGTACGGACACGAGTACGGACACCCGCGCGGACGGACTGCACGTCGCCGACAGCCACGACCTGATCAGAGTCCAGGGCGCCCGCGAGAACAACCTCAAGGACGTCAGCCTGGACCTGCCCAAGCGCCGACTGACTGTGTTTACCGGCGTCTCCGGCTCGGGAAAAAGCTCCCTGGTGTTCGCCACCATCGCGGCCGAATCCCAGCGCATGATCAATGAAACCTACAGCGCGTTCGTGCAGGGGTTCATGCCCAGCCTGGCCCGCCCGGACGTGGACCGGCTGGAGGGCCTGACCACGGCGATCATCGTGGACCAGGAACGGATGGGCGCCAACCCGCGCTCCACCGTAGGCACCGCCACCGATGCCAATGCCATGCTGCGGATCCTGTTCAGCCGCCTGGGCCAGCCGTACGTGGGGCCGCCCACCGCCTTTTCCTTCAACGTGCCCACCCGCAAGGCCAGCGGCATCATGAGCACCGAAAAGGGCGGCCGGGTGGAGAAGAACGTGGTCCGGCAGGTCACGTACCTGGGCGGCATGTGCCCCCGGTGCGAAGGCATGGGCAACGTCAGCGACATCGACCGGACCGCCCTGTATGACGATTCGAAGACCCTGGCCGAAGGCGCCCTGACCGTTCCGGGCTATTCCATGGACGGCTGGTACGGCCGCCTGTTCGAGGGGATGGGCCTGCCGATGGACAAGGCGATCGCCAAGTTCACCGCCAAGCAGCTGGACACCATGCTCTATGCCGAACCCACCAAGATCAAGGTGGAGGGCGTCAACCTCACCTTCGAGGGGATCATCCCCAAGATCCAGAAGTCCATGCTGTCCAAGGACGTCGAGGCCATGCAGCCGCACGTGCGCCGCTTCGTGGAACGCGCCGTCACGTTCGCCACCTGCCCGGAGTGCAACGGCACGCGGCTCACGCCAGAGGCCCTGGGCTCGAAGATCAACGGCAAGAGCATCGCGGACCTGTGCACCATGCAGATCAGCGACCTCGCCGGGTGGATCCGGAACCTGGACGAGCCCTCCGTCCGGCCCCTGCTGGCCGGGCTCCGGGACCTGCTGGACTCCTTTACCGAAATCGGCCTGGGCTACCTGTCCCTGGACCGCCCGGCCGGAACCCTCTCCGGCGGCGAGGCGCAGCGCACCAAGATGATCCGGCACCTGGGTTCCTCGCTGACGGATGTCACTTACGTCTTCGACGAGCCCACCATCGGCCTGCACCCGCACGACATCGAGCGGATGAACAACCTCCTGCTGCAGCTGCGCGACAAAGGCAACACCGTCCTGGTGGTGGAGCACAAACCGGAGACGATCGCCATTGCCGACCACGTCGTCGACCTCGGCCCCCTGGCCGGCACCGGCGGCGGCGAGATTGTCTACGAAGGCGACGTCGACGGGCTGCGTTCCAGCGATACCGTCACCGGCCGGCACATCGGCTACCGGGCCCGGCTCAAGGAATCCGTCCGCCCCGCCACGGGGGCGCTGGAGATCCGCGGCGCTTCCACCAACAACCTGAAGAGCGTGGACGTTGACGTGCCGCTGGGCGTGCTGTGCGTGGTGACGGGCGTGGCCGGGTCCGGCAAGAGTTCGCTGATCCACGGGTCGCTGGCCAAGCGCGAGGGCGTGATTGTCATCGACCAGGGTGCCATCAAGGGGTCCCGGCGCAGCAACCCCGCCACCTACACCGGGCTGCTGGAGCCGGTGCGCAAGGCGTTCGCCAAGGCCAACGGCGTCAAGCCCGCACTGTTCAGCGCCAATTCGGAAGGTGCCTGCCCCACCTGCAACGGCGCCGGCGTGATCTTCACCGAGCTCGGCGTCATGGCCACGGTGGAGTCCACCTGCGAGGACTGTGAAGGCCGCCGGTTTCAGGCCGCGGTGCTCGAGTACACGCTGGGCGGCAGCAGCATCGCCGATGTCTTCGACATGTCCGTGGACGCCGCGCTGCAGTACTTCGCCGAGGGCGAGGCCAAGACGCCCGCCGCGCACAAGATCCTGGAACGCCTCGCAGACGTGGGGCTCGGCTACATCACCCTCGGCCAGCCGCTCACCACCCTCTCCGGCGGTGAGCGCCAGCGGCTGAAACTGGCCACGCAGATGGCGGAGAAGGGCGATGTCTACATCCTGGACGAGCCCACCACCGGCCTGCACCTGGCTGACGTCGAACAGCTCCTGGGCCTGCTGGACCGGCTGGTGAAGTCCGGGAAGTCGGTGATCGTCATCGAGCACCACCAGGCGGTCATGGCGCATGCGGACTGGATCATCGACATCGGTCCGGGCGCAGGGCACGACGGCGGCACGGTCGTTTTCGAAGGCACTCCGGCCGACCTGGTAGCGGCGAAGTCGACGCTCACCGGGCAGCACCTGGCCACCTATGTGGGTGCCTAGAGCCTGCCGAGGAAGGTGACGGTGGCGGCGGCGATCTGCTCCTGGGCGTCCTCGCGGCTGATGCCGGGTTCGCCGTCGCCGGGCTGCGGTCCGTAGTCGCCGAAGTAGGCGTGAACGCCGCCCTGGACGGCGGTGAATTCCGTGTCCGCGGGCAGGAGCGCGGTGGAGGCATCGATTTTCGCCGGCGTGCTGAGCACGTCCCTGGTCCCGGAAACCGACAGGACGGACAGGCCGGCGCGGTCGCGGAGTGAGCCCAGCGGGTAGGAAGCGTACAGGACCAGGCCGCTGACGTCGTCATTGTCCTGCGCGAAGGAGGATGCGGCCACTCCGCCCAGCGAGTGGCCGCCCACCGCCCACGTGGTAATGTCCGGGTTTTCCGTGATGGCGCCGCGTGCCTGGTCCGGATCCAGCAGGCTGAGGCCGAGCGGTTCCTTCAGGATGACCACCCGGTAGCCGGCCCCGACGGCCGGGGCGAGGATGTCCTGGTAGGCCCGGGCGTCCACCCGCGCGCCCGGGTAGAAGACCAGGCCCTTGGTAGGGGCGCGGCCGCCGTCGGGCGTCATGGTGATGCTGGTGTTCGTTTCGGTGACAATGAGGTCCGATTTTGGACCGGCCTCCGCCGGCGCGCCCGGCTGGTAGGCGAAGGGATTGAGCCAGGCCAGCGCTGCCACGAGCGCCAGGACGGCGATGAGCCCGGCCCACGCGCCAATGGCCCGGGGCAGCCCGCGGGGACGGGCCGCGTCTCCGCGCCGCCACAGAAGGACGCCCCAGTAAATCCCGACGGCGGCGGCCGCGATCAGGAGGCCCGGCAGCAGCGGGTGCCCGCCCAGGACAGCCGGATTCGCCACCAGCATCCAGACGGGAACCAGGATCAGGGCGGCGGCGCAGACTGCCGATACCCAGTAGAGCGCGGTCCGGCGGCGGGGGCGTTGGGCCGTGGCGGCGACCGGGGCTGAAGAGGTGTCCATGGTTCCCGATCATTCCACTGGTGGCCTGTTTTCGCGGCAGGGCTGGCCTACGCTGGCCGTATGGCCGAAAAGTTCCGGTACGACGTCGAAATCCTGCACCTGCTGGTGTCCCCTGCGCACGCCTACTTCGGCCGGGCACGCGACGGCGCCGCCGACGTCCAGACCACTGACGCGGACGAGGCGGAGGTGGTGGCCGGCAAAGGCATCGTGGGTGACCGGTTCTACGGCAAGGCCGCCCACATGGACGCGGCGGTGACCCTGTTCGCCGTCGAATCCCTGGAGGCCATCGCCGCGGAGCTGGGAGCCGGACCCTTCAATCCCCTCCTGACGCGGCGCAACGTGATCCTGCGCGGGGCGCAGCTGCCACCTCTGCTGGGGCAGGACTTCACGCTGGAATCGGGCGGATCCCGGGTGGATTTCCACGGCGGCCGGCATGCCCAGCCGTGCGCGTGGATGAACGAGATGCTGGCACCGGGTGCGCACCCCGCGATGCGCGGCCGCGGCGGTATTCGTTGCCGTGCGGTCACCGGCGGCTTCCTGCACCGGGGTCCGGCCGTGCTGGTCAGTCCGGTGCCGCTGGACCCGGCCAAGGCTGGGGCGGCAAGCCTGCTGCGGCCAACGCGGCTGCCGTAGCTTCGGGCCATGAGACAAGGTCGTTAATTCATTAACCGATTGAAGAATCTTATTTACAAGTTTGTCATACCGAGATAGGTTCTCTCCAGCGAACCACCCAACAGGTCCGCTTCACTTCGAACCTACCGAGGACAGTTATGACATCAACCAGGACTCTGGCCACAAGCCTCATGAGCCTCACCACCGCAGCACTGTTCGCTCTCTGCTCTGCCGGGCAGGCGACGGCAGCCCCCGCATCGCCGGACACCAAGGACGTTGCCGGCGTCAGCAGCGCGGCCGTCACCGACACCAGCGGCGCCGACTACTGGACGCCGGAACGCATGCGTTCGGCCATCCCGGCGGACGTCCTGGCCAAGAAGGCCGTGGAACGGCAGAAGTCCAACCCGGCAGTCCTCCCGGAGCAGGCCAAGGGCCCGGAGACCAAAATCCAGGGCTCCGCACCCCAGGTCCAGGCCAAGGCCAACGCCAGCGAAACCCCGGTGTCCCACATCGGCAAGGTGTTCTTCACCCTCGGCGGCACCAACTACGTCTGCTCGGCAAACTCGGTGGTGTCCACCAACCGGAACACCGTCTCCACCGCCGGCCACTGCCTCAATGAAGGCCCCGGTGCCTTCGCCACCAAGTTCACGTTCGTTCCCGCCTACCTGAACGGCGCCGCACCCTACGGAAAGTGGACTGCGAAGGCACTGTACGCCCCCACCCAGTGGAGCTCGTCAGGCAGCATGGAATACGACACGGGCTTTGCCGTGATGAGCCAGCTCAACGGCCAGAACCTGGCGGACGTCGTCGGGGCCTCCGGCGTGAGCTTCAACGCCGCCCGTGGCCTGGCCTACAAGGCCTTCGGCTACCCGGCAGCCTCACCGTTCAACGGCGAATCCCTGAAGAGCTGTTCCGGCACCGCCACCAACGATCCGTACAACCCCCAGTTCAACAGCCAGGGTATTCCCTGCAACATGACGGGCGGCTCCTCGGGCGGACCGTGGTTCATCGGCACCAGCTCCAGTGGTTACCAGAACTCAGTCAACAGCTATGGCTACGGCAGCAAGTCCACCACGATGTACGGCCCGTACTGGGGTTCAGTGATCCAGCAGGCGTACAACACCGCGTCCTCGGCCTCTTAGAAGACCCACGACGGCGGGTCCCGGCTTGCGCCGGGGCCCGCTGTTTTTTGTACGACGACGGCGTCACGCTGGGCATACTTTCAGCGCACCCACGGCGGGGATGCCCTGGAAGACCGGGGATCCGCCGTCGGCCGTTCATCCAAACCGTGCCCGGCGTGACGCTCTGGACACTCAGTCGAGTTCGACCCCACGGAGCAGGACCATGGTTCCGCCCACCACCACGGCTGAGGCGAGGAAGACCCCCGCTGCGCCCAGCCCGGCCGCGACCACGCCGATGGCGCTGGGCAGCACCACCTGCCCCACCCGGTTCCCGGCGAGGCGGAGGGCCAGTGCACGGCCGCGCTGGCCCGCGGGGGCCTGCGCGGACAGCCATGACATGGTGAGCGGCTGGCCGATGCCAAGGCCAAGCCCGAGCACAGCCATCACCACGAACAGAAGCCACGCCGGCATGGGCACCGCCGCGGCGGCCAGGGCGGCGGTGGACAGTGCGAGGCTGATGACCAGGAGCCGCATGCGCCCGATCCGCCGGGACACGCGTCCCAGCAGAAGCCGGGACACCATGGAGAACACAGCACGGACGGTCAGCATGGCCCCCACGGTGGCCGCGGTGAGGCCGCGGTCCGTTCCCAGTGCGGGGAGGTAGACCATGGTCAGGTCCACCACGGCGAGGACCGTTGCGCTGGTGGCCAGGGCGCGGGCGACGCCGGGGGTCTTGAGGAGTGAAATGGCGCTTCCCATGGCTGCGCCGGCATCGCCGGTCTTCTTCCGGCCGCCGCTGACCTCGGCCGAGACCAAGAAGGTGTCAGCGAAAAGCACAGCGCTCATGCAGACGGCCAGGAGGAAGATGGCCCGGGTGTCGGGGTGGATGGACGCGCCACCCACCAGGGAAATCGCCAGCGGGCCCAGCGCTTGCCCCAGGGAGGCGGCGAAAGTGAGGTATCCGAAAGCGGAATCCATCCGGGTGGAGGCGGCGTTGTTCGCCACCACCGCCTGCTGGCCCACCACACATGCCAACTGCCCGGCGCCCAGCAGGGCCGTCCCCATGATCAGCGCCACGATGGACGAGCCCCAGAACAGCAGGAACGTTGAACAGGCAAGGACGACGCCGGCCCCGATCGCCATGAGCCTGCGCTCACCCAGGCGGTCCACCAGGCCGCCCGTGGGCACCGCAAGGAGCAACGGAAAGACGGCGTAGCTGGCGGCCAGGACCCCGAGGGCATAGCCCGGGACGTCCAGTTCCAGGGCGCGGTAGGTGGCTGCGGGCCGCACCAGGAAGGTGACGGCCTGGATGAGGGCCGAGTGCAGGAGCAGGGCGGTGGCCGAGCGCCGGCCGAGTTCGCCGATCATGACGCCGCTCCGCTGGCGCCGGAGATGGCCCGCACGGCAGCGTCCCGGGCGCCGAGGACGTGGTCGAAAGCCATCCCGGCGGCGGCTTCAGGGTTTCCGGAGGCAATGGCGTCCACCAGTTCGCGGTGCTGCTCCAGGGCCTGGTCCCGGCGTTCCTGGGTGCTGTTGGTGTAGTGCCGGTAACGCTCCATCTGGCTGGAGATCTGGCCGTGGAAGCGGCGTGCCCAGGAATTGCCGGCGATCGCGGCGATTTTGGCGTGCAGGGCCATGCCCTGTTGCATGGCGTCGTCGGCGAACTCCACCAGGGCGGCGTTCCTGGCCAGGATCCCGCGGAGATCCTCGATGTCCTCGGGTGTCGCCTTCACGCAGGCGTTCCGCGCCATCAACGACTCCACAGCCGCCCGGACTTCGTAGAGTTCGGAGATGACGGCCTCGTCGAGCACCGGCACCACCACCCCGCCGGTGGGTTGCTGCTCCAGCAGGTCCTCCGAGATGAGCCTCCGGATAGCTTCCCGGAGCGGCGTCCGGCTGACCTGCAGGGCCGCGGCCATGGCCGGTTCCTTCAGGCGCTCCCCCGGTTTGAGTTCCAGGGTCAGGATCTGGCGTTTCAGTTCCGCGTAGACAACGTGGGCGCCCGTATTCCGGGCGGATGTGATTGGCATGGGTGCGACCTCCGGCTCCAGCATACTTGTATACAAATATGCCTGTCAGGTCGCGCGGGCACTGCGCAGAGGCCGGCCGGAGGTACGGAATCGGAAAAATGGAGGGGGGGACAAAACGAGTCAGCCACCTTCGCCGGATGGCGAAGGTGGCTGACAGGGCATGGACACTGGCCCGGTGCGTGTTTGCTGGAGATTAGGCCTTGCGGGCCTCGAGGTCTTCGAGCGACTTGCCCCTGGTATCCGAGGACATCAGGGTAGCCACGGTGGCGACCAGGCAGATCCCGAAGGTGGCCAGGCCGATGGTCAGGGGTATGTTTGCCGAACCCGGCGGCGCGATGGCCGTAAAAATGCTCGGGAAGAAGGACGCGATCATCAGGCCGACGTTCTGCGACACGGCGAAACCGGTCACGCGGATCCGCATGGGGAACTGCTCCTGGAAGAACGTGGCGAACGTGGCGTTCCACATCTGGAAGAAAATGCCCTGGACAATCACCACGCAGACGAACACCAGCGGCAGGCTGCCCAACTCGATGGCCCAGAGGTAACCGGCCACCAGCAGGCCGCCCGCCAGTCCACCGGTGGCCATCAGGGTCCGCCGGCCGATCCTGTCGGAGAGCGCGCCGAACAGCGGGATGGTTACGACGGCCGCAATGTTGGCCACCAGCGTCACCCAGAGGAACTCGCTGCTGGAGAAGCCGTTGCCGTAGCCCTTCTGGGTGGCGAAGGAGACTCCGAAGATCAGGGTGGCCATGCCCACCACGTTGGCAAACGTCATGGCCACGCAGCGCAGCAGGGCGGCGGGGTGGGTGCGGAGCAGCTCCACCAGCGGGAACCGGCGCTTGGCCTCGACTGCCCCGGACTGCGCCTTGTAGGCGGGCGGCTCCTGTACCCGGCGGCGGATGAAGTAGCCGGCCAGGATCACAACGGCGCTCAGCAGGAACGGGATGCGCCAGCCCCACGCGGCAAACTGTTCCGCGGGAAGGGCCGCGGACAGGGGCAGCAGGACGGCGGTGGCCAGGATGGAACCCACCTGGGTGCCCTGCAGGCTGAAGCTTGCAAAGAAACCGCGGCGGGCGTCCGGTGAGTGCTCGACGATCATGGCGCTGGCCCCGCCGAGTTCACCGGCCACCGCGAAGCCCTGGACCAGGCGGAGGAGCACCAGCAAGGCCGGCGCCAGCAGTCCCACCTGCCCGTAGGTGGGCAGCAGCCCCACGGCGAAGGTGGCGAAGCCCATCAGCAGCATGGCGAAGACGAGGACGCTCTTGCGGCCCTTCCGGTCACCATAGGCACCGAGGACGACGGCGCCGACGGGCCGGGATACGTAGCCCACCGCGTAGGTGGCCAGCGACGCAATAATGCCGACGGTGGGGTTTTCCGACGGGAAGAAGATCGTGGGGAAAATCAGCGTTGCAGCAAGCGAGTACAGGGCGAAGTCGTAGTACTCCAGGGCGCTTCCGATCCAGCCGCTCATGGCGGCCTTCCGGGGATCCCGCGATCCGGACCCTGCCACCCCGCTGGGGCGGACGCTGGTGTTGGTAGTGCTCATGTGCTTGTCCTTCGACTCCATTGGCAAAGAACCGGTACCAACCGGCACTTTGAATCGATTCACAATCTTAGGACGTGACGCCGGTTACGTCAATGGGCAAGCGCTATCCCGGAAGATAGGCGGCACGGGCCAGGCGGATGAAGTCGGCCACGAGCGGTGAAGGATCGTCCCGCCAGCATGCAAGGAAAACCTCGATGGGCGGGGCATCCCGCACCGGCCGGTAGGCCACCCCTGGGCGCGGATTCTGGGCTGCGGTCGCTTCGGAGGACATTCCCAACGCCTGGCCTGTGGAAATCAGCGTCAGCCATTCATCGACGCCCTGCACCGGACGGAACCCGGCGGGCCGCGACTCTTCGGGCCACAACTCCTCACTGGTGGTTCCCGTCCGGCGGTCGACGGCGATGGTTCGGCCTGCGAAGTCGGCCATCCTCAGGACCCGCCGGCGGGCAAGGGTGTCGCTCGCGGCGAGCGCCGCAAAGCGCGCCTCCGCCCCGATGGGTGTGGAGGTGAACCGGCCCTCGGTGAGCGGCCGCCGTCGTACTGCGACGTCCGCCGAGCCGTCGGCCAGGCCCCCGGAAGGCGCGTTGGACTGCACCCACACCAACGACACGTCCGGGTGGAGTTCCTCCCACTGCCGCTGCAGCGCGATGGTGCGCCGGCCCAACGCGGACCAGGCGTAGCCCACCCTCAACTCGCTGCCATGGTCCCCGGCAACGCGTTCCAGGAGGGCCAACTCGTCGAGCACCCTGCGGGCATGGGCGATGATCCGCTCCCCCACCGGGGTAGGTGTGAAACTGCGGGTGGTCCGCTGCAGGATGCGGAGTCCCAGGGCCTGTTCGAGCGCTGCAATAGACCGGGAGACGGCGGCCTGGGACGTCCCCAGCTCGATGGCTGCGTCGGTAAACGTTTCGGCATCCACGACGGCGACGAGAGCGCGGAGGTAGCGCAGCTCAACATTCATACGGTCATCGTATAGAACACGCGGCATTCGCATTTCCTGCCGGCCAGCGGTCGGCCGGACACTGTGGGGATGGACGCTTCTTTGCTGCAGGGCGCGGGGACGACCCGCGGTGGGACGGGCACCCCGCGCCGCCCGTCGTCGTTCTTGTTCCGCGGCGTGCTGACCATGACCGGAGCAGGACTCAGCAACCAAATCGGCGCCGGAATCGGCGCGCACGCCTTCCCGGTGATCGGGCCGGCAGGGGTAGTGGCCGTGCGGCAGCTGGTGGCGGCCGTGGTGCTGCTTCCGGCGGCGCGGCCGCCGTTCCACCGCTTTACGTGGCGGCAGTGGTGGCCGGTCCTCCTGCTGGGCGCGGCCACGGCCCTGATGAACATCTGCCTGTACGTTGCCATCGACCGGATCGGACTGGGGCTGGCGGTCACGCTGGAGTTCCTGGGTCCGCTGGCGGTAGCGCTGCTGTCCTCGAGGAGCCGGTGGGACCTGCTGTGCGGGATTGGCGCCGGCGTGGGCGTGTACATCCTGGTGATGCCCGGGCCGGCGAGCGACCTGGCCGGGATCCTTATTGGCCTGGGCGGCGCGGCGGGCTGGGCGGCCTATATCCTTTTGAACCGCGTGGCCGGTCAGCGTCTCCACGGCCTGCAGGCCCCGGCGGCCGCCAGCCTCGTTTCACTGGTGCTTTACGTGCCGGTGGCCATTCATCTGCTCGCCAACGGCAGCTTCACCGGGCCCGCCATGCTGTACGCCGCGGCCGCCGGAATCCTGTGCTCGGTTGTTCCGTACGCAGCCGACCTGGTGGCCCTCAGGTTCGTTCCCGCCGGCTTCTTCGGGGTGTACATGAGCATCAACCCGATCCTCGCGGCACTGTCCGGAATAGTGGTGCTGAGGCAAGTGCTGGTGCTCCACGAATGGCTGGGTATCGCGCTGATTGTCTCGGCAAATGCCACGGCGATCTGGATTGCGGGACGGCGGCGGATTCCCGGGCGGACCGGACAGCTGGTCAGTTCACCGCGGAGCTGACGCTCACAGGATGGCCGTGGCGTTGGCGGGGGAGCCTGTTCCGCCGGTGATGTTGAGCGGTTTGATGCTGATGAAGGCGTCCCAGCGGCCCGCGCTGCGCATGTGCCGGGCCAGCGGGCCGAGGCGCCACAGTTCGCCCAGCGGCATTCCGAGTTTGGCGAGCAGCTGCTGGTGCATCATGCCGTGGTCATTGAACGCCGAGTCCCGGTACGGGCTGTCCGGCACCGCGGGCAGGCATTCCAGGGCGAAGTTGTCCGCAGCGAGCAGCGCCAAGCGCTGGTCCCAGGCCCACGCAACGAACTTCCGCGACTGGGCGATGCCGGTGGCCTTCCTGCTGTCGCGCACCCGCTGTTTTTCCGCCGTCGGCAGGTTCAGGAACCATTCGCACCAGCCGGTGTGGAGGAGCAGGATGTCACCCTGGCGGAGGGTGGAGTGCTGTGCGGCGAGGGCCGCTTCGATGAGCTCGAGGCCCAGCGGCTCCCCTGCCGTATGGTCAATCGGGCTGCCTTGGGTGGTTCGGTAGCCGTCCAGGTCCACCAGCACCGCGCGGCCAACAATCGGCTCATCGGCCCATTCCTGGATGCCCAGGTCCGGGGTCCCCTCGACCACCCGTTCATCCGGGGTGCCGTTATAAAAGCCGACGTCGTCCGCCCGGCGGTGCCGCAGCCCGTCCACCTGGCTGGACCCCTGGAGGTAGTAGCCATCCAGGAAGTCATCGCGGTGTGCCGGGTGCGAGGAGTAGATGGTGTGCTTGGGTGCGCCGCGTTTCAGGGACATTCCGGGATGGAACGCGTCTGCCGGGTAGTCGAGGCCAAAGATAGTACCCGTATGTATGCACTCCCGGGCATGAAGCAGGGTGTCAGGGGTAATGAACGACGGCGTCCCGCGGGTTGGGTGCGGAAACAGGCCCCAGGAGGTCCCGGCCAGGCTGCCCTCGCGTTGCAGGAGCCCGGCGAAGTCCGGATACATGCCGTTAAAGGAACTCATCGGGCACCCGCTTTCTGGGGCTGCTCTAATGCCTGCCGGCGCTTGTAGCTGAGAAGGAAGCCCGCCACGGCGCAGACCGATGCGGTGATGCAGATCGGAGTCTTGATGGCGTCGTTGAGCGCCGTGAGCCACTGGCTCTGCCCCGCTACCAGGCTGATGGCCTGGCCGAGGACAAAGACGATGCCGCCAGCCAGCAGTACAGCCAGTGTGAGGACGAAGAGGACTTCGATGGCCCTTCGGAAGCTATGCATGAAGTGTTCCCTAGATTGGCAGGATGCCGAGGATGATCAGGACGCCGATGCCCAGCAGCGGCAGGGCGTAGTGGGTCAGCAATCGGGCAAAGGTCTTGAGCGGGTCCACGTCCGCGATGCCGCACGCGACATATAAGGGTGCGCCGCCGGGCGGGACCGCGGCTTCGCAGGACGAGAACACCAGGACGGCCACGGCAGCTGTGGTGGCGGGGACACCGGCGGCGACGAGCGTGGCGACACCCACGGTTCCGACGGCGGCCATGGTGGCGGTGGCCGACAGCGGTGCCGCCACCGCAATGATGATCAGGCCGATCAGGATGGCCAGCAGCCACAGCGGCAGGTTCATCCCGGTAAGGAGTGTGGTCATCTGCTTGGGCAGCCCAGTGGCGGCCAGCGCGTTGGCCCCTGCGAAGGCGAACACCACTGTCACGCCAACAATGCCGAACCGCGGCGCGGACTCCTGCAGCAGGGTCCACCAGCCCCGGCCGGTCCCTGGGAGGTTCTTCCGGCCCAGCAGGAGGCCGGTGATGATCAGGACCACGGGGATCCAGACGATGACGCTGACGGATTTGGTGACGTCCCCGCCGGTCCAGTCCGAGAGGCTCTTCGCCAGGGCCCCTGTGGTGATCACCAGGGGGATGGCCACCACCACGAACAGCAGCAGGGTGGCCCAGCCGCGGCCGAACGCCGTGCGGACGGTCAGCCGGTGTGCCGCGTCGAGCGGGGCCATCCCGCTCTTGCGGACCAGCAGCCAGGTGACCACCAGCCGGTGCAGGAAGCACCAGAGGCCGCCGAAGAGCAGGGGCAGGACCAGTGCATTGATGTCCAGCAGCGGCCCCACGGTGGCTGAACCCACCAGGACGAACATCGAGGCGCTGAAGGGGAACGTGATGCCCATGCCGGCGTTGCCGGCAACCAGCGTTGCAGCGGACGGCTTGTCCAGCTTGGACTTCTCCATCCAGGGAATGGTCACCGAGCCAACCGTGGCGGCGATGGCGGCCTGGTTGTGCACCACCCCGCCGAGCCCCGCCGAGGCCACCGTGGAAACCCAGGCCGGACCGCCCTTGACCCCGCCGATGAGCGAGTTCAGCAGGTCGATGAGCCGGTCCAGGACGCCGGCCTTGTCCAGCAGGTATCCCATGAAGACGAACGCCATGGTGGCGTAGACAATTTCGTCGGTGATGGCGTCGTACAGGGCATCCCAGCCAATCGCCGCCGCCGCGGTTCCGGTGAAGGGGAGGACGGCCAGGAAGCCGAGGATCATGGCCTCGCCCACGCTTCGCTTGACCACGGTGGTCCAGAGCAGGATGACGGCAAGGTAGGCGCCGAGTGCCCAGATGCCGATCATGTTGCTGCTCCTGACGGCCGGATGCCGGTTGGGGTGGAAATCACGTGTTACCTGTTCCTGATTGTGCCCGACTGCGCGGTCAGCGCAAGGCCGGTTCCGTGGCCTGCGCCATGCGGGCCAGCGCGGTGGCCGAGGCGGTGGTCATCTCTGCAGGGACGCCAAGGTCCGACAGGTAACTGGCAGTGTCCTGCATTTCCTTCGACCGGCGGACGGCGTGTTTGGCGGTGCCGGTGAGGAACCTGTCGATGACGGCCTGGCCGTCCCCGGCCAACTGCCCCGCGATTTGGCCGCGGATCCAGTCCTCCAGGCCCGCTGCCCTTCCGGCAGTAACGGCTTCCACCACCACGGATGCCAGGCCCTTCATGAGGACGCTGCGCAGCAATTTGTGGGCCATCGCCGCCCCGGGCTCCCCGTCCGCGATTTCCACCTGCACGCCCAACGGGACCAGCAGGTCGGCAACGGCCTGGGCGCCGGGACCGCTCACCATCAGCGGGGTCTTTTCACCGAGTGCCGAGACCGGGCCGAGGATGGCGACGTCGGCGAAGCAGGCTTTGCTGGGCAGTTGGCCCAGCTCCTGCATCACGCCCGGCGACGAGGACGTAAAGTCCGCGTAGACACTGCCGGCGTCGAGCACCGGCAGGCACTCCTGCGCTACGGCGCGTGCCGCGGCGGCGCCGGTCATCACCAGGACGATGTCCGCCCCGGTGCACGCTTCGGCCGCGGTGGTGGCCCGGATGACGCCTGCCGGGGTGGTGGGGGCCACCGGGTCGAAGCCGGTGACGGTGTGGCCGGCCGCGGTCAGTGCCGCGGCGTAGGTGGCTCCGGCTTCGCCGAGGCCGATGACGGTGCACGCTGTCATGGTTGCTCTGTTCCTTCTGGTGGTGTTGGTTTTCAGTTGCGGGCTGCGACGATGGCCTGGCGGCGGTTCGTCTCGTCCGCGAAGACCGCTTCAGCGGCATCGGCGACGGCGGCAGCCTGGTCACGCGGGATGACCACCACGCCGTCGGAGTCGCCGACGATCACGTCGCCGGGCAGGACGGGTACGCCGCCGAAGGCGACGGCGGAGCCCAGCCGGAACGGGCCGTCCTTGTAGGGGCCGGCGGGCGAAGTAGCCCTGGCGAAGACGGGCATGCCAATCTCACCCAGCGCCTCGGCGTCGCGCGCTGCTCCGTCGAGGGCGAAGCCCGCCACGCCAAGGTTGATGGCGCGCTCACCGATCAGCTCACCCAGGAGGGCACGCGATTCGTCGCCGCCGCCGGCCACCACAATGACGTCTCCGGGACGGGCCTGCTGCAAGGCCTGGTGGATGCCCTTGTTGTCGCCGGGGCGGGTCCACACGGTGAAGGCCGGCCCGGCCAGCTTGGCGCCGGGCCAGACGGCCTGGATGGCCGAATCCGCGACGCCGAGGCGGTCCATGGCATCGCCGATGTTGGCTGCGGGCAGCTTGGCGAGCCGTTCAATGGTGGCCCGGTCGGGGCGGGCAAAGTCTGCGTCGGTGGCGTCAATGGCTGGAGTTGTCATGATGGATCTTTCCGTTCAGGCGTGCGGGGTCAGTCTTTTTTCTGGACCAGAGGCAGGACTTCCTTGAAGTCCTCTTCCTGGCCGGCCCAGAACGTCTTGTAGTCGGCGCCGTTGAGGTAGCTGGTCTGCAGGCCCAGGTCCTTCATCTTCTGGACGACGGCGGGATCCTCAATGGCCTTCTCGATGGCGGCTTCGAGCTTCTTGGCAACGTCCTCGGGCAGGCCGGCGGGGGCGGAGTAGCCGCGGGCGGTGCCGGCGGTCAGGTCGTAGCCGGATTCCTTGAACGTGGGGATGTCCGGCAGCGAGGGTGCGCGTTCTGCGGACATGACGCCGAGGACGCGGGCCTTGCCCTGCTTGCTGAGGTCGTTCACGTCGCTGACGTTGGCCACGAGGACGTCCACATGCCTGCCGAGGAACGCGGTGGTGGCCTGCGAGGCGCCCTCCGAGAAGTGGACCGGGGCGAATTCCGCGCCCGTGTTTTCCTGCAGCTGCGCCAGGGCAAAGTGCTCGCCGGTCTGGAGGCCGGTGGTGCTGGCGGTCATGGACTTGGGGTTGGCCTTGGCGGCGTCCAGCAGGTCCTTGATGGTCTTGTACGGGCTGTCCGGCTGGACGGCGATGACGGTGGGGTCAATGACCTGGCGGCCCAGCGGCTGGAAGCTTTCACGGGTGTACTTGGCGCCGCGGGACGGGTCCAGGGGTGACACCACCACGGACGGTGATCCGGTGGCGCCGATGGTGTAGCCGTCCGGCTTGGCGCTGGTGAGCTGCGTGTAGCCGATCTGGCCGCCGGCGCCGGGCTTGTTGATGACCTCGACGTTGGTGCCGAGTTCCTTTTCGAGGACCGGCTGGATGAGCCGCGCGGCCGTGTCCACGGCTCCGCCGGAACCGAAGGCGACGATGAGGTCGATGGACTTGCCCTTCTTCGGGAAGTCGCTGGCTGCACCGGCGGCGCCGGTGGCTCCGGGGTTGGCACCGCAGCCGGTGAGTCCGATCAGGGAAGCCGCGGCGAGGGCGGCGGCGAGGCGCAAACGGGTTTTCATGGTTCTTCTCCTTTGAAGGTGGGGATGGAAGTGCTTGGGGTGCGGGCGGATTACGTTTCGGGGTCTTCGTTCAGGGCCTTGGGCTTGCGGAGCTTGAGCAGCGGGCTGAAGACGATCAGCAGGCCCAGTCCGATCAGGACCGCGGAGATGGGACGGCTGGTGAAGATGCTGAAGTCACCCTGGGAGATTTCGAGGGATTCGCGCAGTGACCGTTCCATCAGCGGGCCGAGGACCAGCGTCAGCACCATGGGCGCCAGCGGGATGTCCAGGTGCCGGAGGGCCAGGCCCAGAAGGCCGAAGCCGATCATCACGAAAACATCGAAAACGCTGAAGTTGATGGTGTAGGCGCCGATCACCATGAACAGCAGGATCAGGGCGGTGAGGATCGACGACGGGACGCGGAGGATGGACGTCCAGAGCCCCACGAGCGGGACGTTGAGCAGGAGCAGGATCAGGTTGCCGATGAAGAGGCTGGCGATGATGGCCCAGGCAATCTCGGAGTTCTCCGTGAAAAGGGTGGGACCCGGGGTGAGGCCCTGCTGCAGGAAGGCGCCCATCAGCACAGCGATGGTTGGTGAGGCCGGGATGCCCAGGGTGAACAGCGGGATGAGGGCCGCGTTGGCGTGGGCGTTGTTGGCCGTTTCGGGGCCGGCGACGCCTTCGATGGCGCCCTTGCCCAGTTGGTGGCGGTTGCGGGAGAACTTCTTTTCCGCGCCGTAGGACAGCAGGGAGGAGACGGAGCCGGTCATGCCGGGGATGAGGCCCAGGCCGAACCCGATGCCTGTGCCGCGGGCCATCGCCGGAGCACTGCGGAGCCATTCCTTGCCGGTGGGCAGCAGCGAGCGCAGGTTGGGTGCGTGCACCGCGGCGGGCTGGTCGCCCTTGCGGTAGGACAGGAGTTCGGAGAGGCCGAAGACGCCCACAATCACGGCGACGAAGCTGACGCCGTCCAGGAGCCGGTCCATGCCGAAAGTGAAGCGCGGGGCACCGGCCACGGGGTCGATGCCCACCATGGAGATCAGCAGGCCCAAGGCGCCGGAGATGACGGCCTTGACCATGGATTTGCCGGCCAGGGCCACCAGGAGCGAGATGCCCACCACCATCAGGGCGAAGAATTCCGGCGGACCGACCAGCAGGCCGAGTTCACCGAGTGGTTTGGCGGCTGCCACCAGGCCGAGCGTGGCGATGGTGCCGCCCACGAAGGACCCAACGGCGGCGATGGTCAGGGCAGCGCCGGCCTTGCCGATCTTGGTCATGGCATAGCCGTCGATGGTGGTGATGGCGGAGGCCGCTTCTCCGGGGGTGTTCAGCAGCACGCTGGTGATGGTTCCCCCGTAGGCGGTGCCGTAGAAGATAGCACAGAGCATGATGATCGCCCCGGTGGCATCCATGTTCAGGGTGAGCGGGATGAGCAGGGCCACGCCGGCCACAGGGCCGATGCCCGGCAGCACGCCGATGATGGTGCCCAGCAGGCAGCCCAGGAAGGCGAACAGCAGGTTCTGCCAGGTCATGGCGGCCGCGAAGCCGTTGAGGAGTTCGTTGAGGGTATCCACGTCTAGAGTCCGATCGCGTTCAGGAAGGGAATGGTGGAGACAGGCAGGGCGACGTTCAGGCCGTAGTTGAAGGCGTAGAACGCTCCGAAGCTGCCGGCCACCGCGATGATCAGCGAGGACACCCAGGTCCGGCGGCCGCGCACCTTGAGGTGGTACAGCAGAAACGCGAACATGCTCAGCTGGAAGCCGATCAGGTCCATGACAGCCGCGAGGAGCACCAGGCTGACGACGACGGCGATCACCAGTCCGCGGTCAACGCCGGCGGCCGTTTCGCTGGGGTTGCGGAGTTCCTGGAGCAGCCAGAGGAGGGCCATGGCGGCGAGGACGGCGCCCATGGCGAAGGGGAAGAGGCCCGGACCCGGGCCGAGGGAAGTCCACAGCCCGAGGCTGATGGAGCTGACCAGGACGTAGACGCCCACGGCGGCAAAAGCGCCGATGCCCGCCAGCACGGTGGGGGCTACCCGTGCCGTTTTTCCGGTCCCGGGTGGGGAGGTCACTGACTCCGTTGTCATGGAATTCCTTTTCACTGCGCGTCATTGCTTTTCACAGAATGAAACTATATTGCGTACTGAGAAATAGTGACAGGAGACACACGCACTGTCAAGCGCAAGGAACTTACATAGAATGAAAGAATGGCGACGACGACTTCCCCCACGGCCGGCCCGGCAGAAGAGGGCCCCAAGTCCTCCAACATGCGTTCACTGTCCAGGGCCATGGAGGTCTTTGCTGAACTGCAGCGGGCAGAACGGCCGCAGCGGCTCAGCGACCTGGCGCGGAACTGCGGCATGAGCCTGCCCACTACGCTGAGGATCCTCCGGGTGCTGCAGGATTTCGGCATGGTCAGCCAGAAGGACAAGTCCTACCGGATCGGCCCCGCTGTGCTCCCGGCAGCCAAGAGTTTCCTGGAGAACGATCCCCTGGCGGTGGCGGGCCGGCCGGTTCTGCAGCAGCTGGCCACCCAGACGGGCATGTCGGTTTCGCTGCATACCAGGCTGGGGTTTGAGCGCATCCTGGTGGCGCGCGTCCAAGGCGAAGCGCCCATGCAGTACGACTTGCCGCTGGGTAAACGCCTGCCCCTGACCCGCGGTGCTGCGGGAAAGATCCTGATTGCGGGCGCCCCTGACGCTGAACTTGAACAGGTAGTGGCTGCAGCAATCGCCTCCGGTCACGAGGACCAGGGATTCACGGTCCAGGAACTTCGGTCACGGTTGCCCGAACCCGGCTGTGACTACGCCTATTCTGCGAATGAGCGCGTGATTGGCGTGCTCTCCGTAGGGGTGGCCCTAACGAACCGGGAGGGCCGCGCCAACGAATCAATGGCACTGAACTGCCCGGCGGAGGCGACGACCGAGGAGAAAATCAAGGCCAACGTCCCCGAACTGCGCCGCGCCGCAAGCCGGCTCTCCGAACTGCTCGAGGGCTCCGTCTACTGAGCAGAGTGGCGCCGCCGCAAAATGTACGACGGCGTCACGCACGGCACACTTTCGCCTCGCCGCCGGCGGGGAAACCGCGGAAACCCGGTCCTCCGCCGTCGGCCGTCCCCTGAAAGCGTGCCCGGCGTGACGCTACCGCGCCGCCAAAGGCCCGAACCAGGTGCGGAGCGCCTCGGCGAGACCAGACGCGGTTCCCTCCCCCACCCACGCCACGTAGCCGTCCGGGCGGACCAGGACGGCCGACGGCGGAGCAACGGTTCCGAGGACCGGCAGCTCCCACTCCCCGCCGTACACTGCGTCCACCAGCTGGACCGCCGGCGGAAGGGGTAGGGAGTCAAAGGTGCCCGCGGCGCCGAGATTCAGCAGGACCGGCCGTGCGGTGTGCAGCAGCGTGTACATCCGCAGGCGTCCGGCCGGAGTCTCCAGGTCCAGGTCCGGCATCCGGCGTCCCAGCAGCGGGTGGCCCTCGCCGAGGTGGTAGTGGACGTCCAGGCCTGACTGCATGCCGGCGAACCGGCGGCGCGGCTCCTCCATGCCCAGCAGCTCGGCCAGCACCTCGCCCGCGGCGGCGATCCTGGGGTCCGGGCGGCGCAGCACCGACTGGGCCATGGTGTTGCGCAGGACCCGGGCCGCCACGGGATGGCGCTCGGCGTGATACGTGTCCAGGAGGCTCTCCGGTGACGTCCCCTGGAGCACCTGCGCCAGCTTCCAGCCCAGGTTCACGGCGTCCTGGACGCCGATGTTCAGGCCCTGGCCACCGTCGGGCGCATGGATGTGCGCCGCGTCCCCGGCCAGGAGGATGCGGCTCCTGCGGTAGGTGGCGGCTTGCCGGGTGGCGTCCGTGAACCGGGTAATCCAGGTAGGGCTGTGGGCGCCGTAGTCGGTTCCGCACACGGCGGTGAGGGCCGCGCTCAGGTCCGCCAGGGTGGGATCTCCGGCGCCCACCTGCTCCTCTGTGACCATGACCGCCACCGGGCCGCTGTCCGCGTACACCACCCTGTCGTCCTGGATGGTGTACTCACGCCGGCCGAAGGAGTGGATGCCGAACGGATTCTTATGGACGCCGAACTCCGGCTGCCCGGTCATCTCCACTTCGGCGATCAGCGCGCTGGTGGTGGGATCCCAGCCGGGAAATTCGATGCCCGCAGCCTTCCGCACAAGGCTGCGGCCGCCGTCGCACCCTACAACGAAGTCCGCCTGCAGCGTCCGGCCGTCCGCAAGGGAGACCTCGACGCCGGCGCCGTCCTGCGCAACGCCCGTCACCTCGGCACCGCGGTGGAAGGCCACGGGCAGCTCCTCCACCCAGCCGGCCAGGATGCGCTCGATGTGGTTCTGCCACAGCCCGAGCCCGTACGGGTGGCGGGTGGGAAATCCGGTGAGGTCGAAGCGGGCGCCGGCAAACCCCGCCACCTGGGCCACCTGCCCTTCGGCGAGGAACCGCTCCGCAATGCCCCGCTGGTCCAGCACCTCGATGGTGCGGGCATGGAGGCCGCCTGCCCGCGCCCCCGCGAGCTCCTGGCTGGGACGCCGCTCCACCACTGCCACATCCACCCCGGCAAGTCCCAGCTCCCCCGCCAGCATGAGCCCGGTGGGCCCGCTACCCACAATCACTGCCTGCTGCTTCATCCGGCTCCCCGTTCTCCCGCAACCGCGCCGATGCTGCGGCCTCCGGCGAACGATTATCCGCGCCTTCCGGGGCCTTGCCGCAAGCCCCACCACGGGGGATACAGTGGAAATACAGGAGGTGCCCGTCAGGGCAATGAAAAAGGGCCTGGACGGAGAGCTGCAATCTCCCCGTCCAGGCCCTGGTCATTTTCCTAGCGGATCGGCGTGGCCGGCCGTTCCCCGCTCAGCACGGCGAGGGCATTGTCGGCGGCAAGCATCGCCATCGCGGTGCGCGTTTCCACCGTTGCGGAGCCGAGGTGCGGCAGCAAGGCCACGTTGTCGAGCCCGAGCAGTCCGGGGTGGACCTGGGGCTCCTTCTCGTAGACGTCCAGGCCGGCTCCGGCGATTCCGCCGTCTCGAAGCGCGGCCGCGAGGGCTGCTTCGTCGACGATGGGTCCGCGCGCGGTGTTGACCAGATACGCGGTGTCCTTCATGGCGGCCAGTTGCTCGGCGCCGATCAGGTGGTGCGTCGCAGGCCCGTACGGGCAGTGCAGGGAAACGACGTCGGAAATGGCCAGCAGCTCGTCGAGGTCAACCCTGCGGGCGCTGAGTTCTTCGGCGATGGCGGGGTCGATTTCGCTGCGGGACTGGTAGACGATTTCCATGCCGAAGGCCTTTGCGCGGCGTGCTGTGGCCTGGCCGATGCCGCCCATGCCCACCACGCCCAGGGTCTTGCCCTGCAGGCTGGAGCCGAGCAGGAAGAACATGCCCCACTTCCACGCTTCGCCGGAACGGATGAGCCGCTCGCCCTCGCCGAGCCGGCGGGTGGCCATCAGGATGAGGCTCAGGGCGATGTCCGCCGTGGCGTCGGTGAGCACGCCGGGGGTATTGGTGGCGATGACGCCGCGTTCGGCGCAGGCCGGCACGTCGATGTTGTCGTAGCCGACCGCGACGTTCGCGACGACCTTGAGCTGCGGGCCTGCGGCGTCCAGCAGTTCGGCGTCGACGCGCTCGGTGAGCAGGCTGACGATGCCGTCTGCCCCGGCTACCCGGCGCAGGAGCTCCTCACGGCTGATCGATTCCGGACCGGCCCAGGCGTCCACCTCATGCTCGGCACGAAGCTTTTCAACGGCTGCTTCGGGAATACGCCCCGTGACGACGACGCGGCTCACGCCGTCTCGATCCACTGGCGCAGGCGGCCGAGGCCTTCACGGATGTTGGCGACGTCAATGCCGGAGTAGGCGAGCCGGATGTACTGGCGCTCCTCGCCGGGCAGCCGGCGGCCGAAGTGTTCACGCGTGCAGAAGGAGACGCCGGTCTTGTACAGCGCTTCGGTGGCAAAATCGCCGACTGCCGTGAAGCCCATCCGGTCCATGGCTTCCGTGACGTCCGGGAACAGGTAGAAGGTGGACTGCGGCACGGCGACGTGCATGCCCGGGATGGCGTTCACAAGATCGCAGGCTGCGTCCCGGCGTTGCTTCAGGATGTCCAGCATCTGCTGCACCGGCTCCTGGGGGCCGCGGAGCGCCTCGATGCCGGCCCACTGGACATAGTGGGTGGTGCAGGATTCGTCGTTGGTGTTGAGCGTGCTGAGCACCTTGGCGATTTCCAGCGGCGCGACGGCGCAGCCGAGGCGCGAACCGGTCATGGCGAACTTCTTGCTGAAGGTGTAGAGGATAACGGTGCGTTCGGCCATGCCGGGCAGGGACGCGATCGACTGCGAAACGCCTTCATAGCGCGTCTCGAAGTAGGCCTCGTCAGAGAGGACCCAGAGATCGTGTTCCTGGGCGATCTGCGCGATGGCCTCCCGTTCCGCGGCGGTCGACTCTGCCGAGATCGGGTTCTGCAGGTCGTTGTAGATGATGGCCACGGTCTGATCGGTGATGGAGGCGCGCACCTGGTCGAGGTCGATCGCGAAGCCGGACTCGGTGGGCACGTAGCGATAGGGCACCGCGTTGCCGCCCAGGTACTCGATCTGGGATTCGTAGATGGGAAAACCAGGGTTCGGGTAGAGCACGTCCTGGCCGGGGTTCATGACTGCCTGGAGGAACTTGGTGATCACGGGCTTGCCGCCGGTCATCACCACCACGTTGTCAGGGGAGAACGTCATGCCGCGGCGCGAGCCGAGGTCCTCGGCGAGGGCTTCGCGCAGCTGCGGGATGCCGGGGCCGGGGCAGTAGCCCGTGTAACCGTCGGCGATCGCCTTGTTCATGGCCTCCACGATGTGCGGGGCGGTTGGAATGTTGATGTCGCCCAGGTGGAAGGGGTACACGAGGTTCCCCTGCGCCTTCCAGGACGCCGCGGCCTGCGCGACGCTGAAAGCAGTTTCCGTGCCCAGCCGTTCAAGACGGTGCGCGAGTTGCTGCATGCTGTTCTACTCCTCATCGAGATGACGATCATCCACTCCGCACTCCATCCGGAAGGGGCGGAGGCGGGGTGCGGAAGCGGCAAGGTCCATCAGGCCGACCCTCCAGGCATCGGAGGAATTCGGTCTAATATAACTGTGCTTACTAACTAATATATTAGGGCGATGCGAGCCAAGCCACAATAGGTGGCGGGTGATTTACCTGCTGGAAGAGAAGCGGGGCCAGGCGCCGGCGCACCTCACGGCCCATATGGGGCGGGCTGCCCGCCAAGAGAATCAGCCGGCGGGGACCCGCGCTTTGTCAGGGGCCAGGCCTAGACTCGGGGCATGAGTGAAAACAAGGAAACCCTGGGCAGTCCCACCCCGGAACCGGATGCCGGCCTGAACCGCGATCCTGAGGACTGGGTGACGGGCGACGAACCCATGACGGCAGCGCAGCGCAGCTACCTGGATACGCTGGCACGCGAGGCGGGCGAGGAACTGCCTGCAGACCTCAGCAAGGCGGAAGCGTCACAGCACATTGACCGGCTGCAGCAGAAGAGCGGCCGCGTCTCCGGCGACGCCGGCGGAGAACAGGATCCGGCCGGCTAGGTCCAGCCGGCCCGGCGGACCTCGGCGGGCTTTACCAGGCCTGGTGTTCGCGCGTCACGCCGAAGGGAACGGCATCGCTCAAGGCGACCGTGAACTTGTCGGCTCCGTGGCGGGTCACCAGGATGCCGTGCTGCCGTCCTGCCATGGCGTGCTTCCTGGCCACGGAGACGGCGGCATCCAGCTGGCTGTCCATGCTCTGGCGGTCAGTGACGGTGAAGGTCAGGGGAAAGTTCATCGGTTGTGCCTTACGGGGTGGTGCGGGAGGGACGGAAACACCTGCGCTCCCCCAGGCGGCAGTGCCTGGGGACAATGGTGCATGACGGACTCCAGCCCAGCAACTTTAGAAAAATACCGCAGGCCAATGCGGGGATAGCGCTTTCCAGCATAGAGGCAATTACGGACCCCGAGGGCCCGTGAATTAGAGTTGAATCCGGGCGGAAGCTGGTTCCCGGCCCTTCGCTGTCCCCGAAAGACGCCGCTGTTCCACTGCCCCGCGGCAGCGTCCTGCCACCCGCGCAACAATATACGTGTGCCACGACCTGACAAGGATCCCGCCATTTCCACGGACGCTTTCTTCGGCCATCTCACCCGGATCCGCAACGTCATCCTCCCCTCCGGGGCACGCGCAGCGCTCAACAGCCCGCGCGGCCTCCTGGGTGGATTCATCCTGGTGCACCTCGTCTTCCTGGTGTTCGCGGCGTCGCTGTCCCTGCGCGGGGAAGCCTTCAGCGACACCTTCATCTACCGCGATTGGGCGGTGGCAGGCTTCAGCGACGCCAACCTCTCCGGTGGCCCGAGCCCTTGGGTTTACCCGATACTGGCACTGATCCCCATGGCGATCGCCGGCGCTGCCGGCCCCGGGCCCTTCTTCTTCCTCTGGGTGCTCATGACCACCCTGCTCAACGGCTGGGCGCTGCTCAAACTGACAGAGCGCGGCACCAACAGGGCCGCCATCCCTGCAGGCTGGTGGTGGCTCGCCTTCACGTTCCTGATGGGCTGGCTGGGATTCGCCCGCGTGGACGGCCTCACCGCCCCGCTGGTCCTCGTTGCCCTCGCATACGGCGTGGGCCGGCCCTTCGTGGCCTCGGTCCTGCTCGCCGTCGGAACCTGGGTGAAGGTGTGGCCCGCGGCCGTCATGCTGGCCCTGTTCGCCGTCGTCAAGAACCGGCTCACGGTGGTCCTGGCGGGAATCGCGACGACGGCGGCCGTCGTGGCGCTGGCGGCGGCCCTGGGCAGCGTCCCCAAGCTGCTGAACTTCCTCACCCAGCAGGGTGACCGCGGCATGCAGCTCGAAGCGACCTTCACCACCCCCTGGCTGTGGCTGTCAGTGCTCAACGTCGGCGATTCCCGCATGTACATGAACACGGCCATCAACTCCATGCAGGTGGATGGTCCCGGCACGGCCACCATGTCGGTCCTGATGCAGCCGCTGCTGATCCTGGCAGCCCTGCTGGTGGCGGGGCTGACCTTCTGGGCGCTGCACAACGGCAAGCAGCACAAGGTGGCCGGCGGCGTGGACCGCACGGAACTGCTCCTGGCGGGCGCCCTGACGCTTGCCACCGCCTTCGTGGTCTTCAACAAGGTGGGCTCGCCGCAGTTCATGGTCTGGCTGGGCCCGGCGGTGGCCGTGGGCCTGGCGCACAGCTGGCGGGAATGGCGCGTCCCGGCGGCGATGCTGATCGCCATCGCCGTGGCCACCTTCTTCATCTACCCGCTGTTTTACGACGCCCTCAGCCACAACAACCCCTGGATGGCGCTGGTGCTGACCATCCGCAATGTCCTCCTGGTGGTGCTGTTCCTCTGGAGCGTCCGGCGGCTCTACCTGCTGGGCCGGAAGACCCCGGCGCCCGCTCCTGCGCTCAAGGAGTCCTGACATTTCCATGACATTCTTCGACCGCCTGGTCAGCGTCCGCGGCAAACTGCTCCCGGCCAAGGTGGTGGACTGGTTTGCCCGCCCCTCCAGCGTGTGGTGGGGTTTCGCCGTCGTCCATCTCTACTTCCTGGGCTGGATGGCGTCCTTCTTCCTGCACGGCGACACCTTCAGCGACACCGAGCAGTACCGGCAGTGGGCCACGATGGGCTACAACCCGCAGGACCTGGACGGCAAAATCAGCCCCTGGGTCTACCCCGTGCTGGCGCAGCTTCCCATCTTCCTGGCCAACATTGCCGGTCCCGGCCTGTACCTCCTGGCCTGGTTCCTGATCATCACGGCCCTCAACGCCGTGGGACTGCTGTACCTGACGCGCGGCCCGCGGAAGGTTACCGGCATCGCCCCGGCCTGGTGGTGGCTGTTCTTCACGATTTTCATGGGATATCTCAGCTTCGCCCGGGTGGAAGGCATCACGGCTCCGATCGTGTTGATCGCCCTGCTCTACGCGGCCGAGCGTCCTGTGGTGGCAGGCGTGCTCCTCAGCATCGCCACCTGGATCAAGGTGTGGCCGGCGGCTGTGCTGGCACCCATCGTGATCGCCAGCCGCAAGCGCATCCAGGTGGTGCTCGCCGGCGTGGCGGTGACCGCTGTCGTCGCCCTGGGAACGTGGCTCAGCGGCGGACTGGCCCACATCATGGACTTCCTCCTGAACCAAGGCGAACGGGGCATGCAGCTTGAGGCCACGTTCTCCACTCCGTGGGTGTGGCTGAGCGTCTTCAACATCGCCGGCTCCAAAATGGCGGACAACACGGCCATCAACTCCACTGAGGTTTACGGGCCGGGCGCCTCCACTGCAGCATTCCTGATGCAGCCGCTGCTGATTCTCGCCGCCGTCGTAGCCGCCGTCCTGCTGGTCCGCGCGCTGAAACGCGGTGCCGAACGCGAGGAACTCTTCCTGGAGGGGTCGCTGATGATGGTCACGGCCTTTATCGTGTTCAACAAGGTGGGCTCACCGCAGTTCATCATCTGGCTGGCACCGGTGATCATTGCCGGCCTCACGCACGACTGGAACCGCTGGAAGGTTCCGGCCGCCCTGCTGATGGGCATCGCCATGACCACGTTCGTGATCTACCCGCTGTTTTACACCCCGCTGATCCATGCGCACCCGATGATGGCCGCCGTCCTTACCACCCGCAACGTGCTGCTGGTGGTCCTGCTGTGGTGGTCGGTCAAACGCACTGCGGAACTGGGGAGGAAGCACGCCGCCCCTGTGGCGGCCGGCGCTTAGCGGCTTTCGGCGCGGCGTGCGGCCAGGCGTTCTGCCACCCACTGCCAGCCCCTGCGGGCGAGGTCGGTGGGCCGTCCCTCGATGAGCAGCTTGCGTGTATGCACGTCGAGGAATAGAAGGTAGAAGGTGAAGGCCAGCGCGGTGACGAACGCCAGGGACGAGGCTGGAATGGGCAGTTCCACGAAGCCCCAAACCGACAGCTGGTCCTGGGCGCCGAACACCACGAAGAACGTCACCGCCACGTACAGGGAGCGGATTTGCCAGTCGTCACGGATGCCGGTCACGGCCAGGAACGGCAGGAACCACAGGATGTACCAGGGCTGGATGATGGGCGAGAGCATGACGACGGCGGTGAACGCCAGCGCCATCCGGCGCACCGCCCGCGGGTAGTCGCCCCGGAACATCAGCAGCAGGACCAGCCCGATGGCGGTCCACTTCATCCCGGTCCGCAGCCAGGTGGCCAAGGTGCCGCCCGGAAGCCCAATGGCGTTGGCCAGCATTTCCACCTGCTGGCCAAGGAAGCCCGACGGCGAGTAGCCCGTGTATCCGGGGGTGGGGTCCATGATGGCCCAGGTCCAGCCCAGGCCGAGGTTGTAGGGGATGCCGCTGATGACCAGGACGGCAAGGCTGATGCCCGCCGTGGCGCCCCAGATGAGGAACCTGCGTAGCCAGGACGCCGAGGGCCCGGCCCACATGACCCCGATGAAGGGCAGCAGGAGCACGGTGATGGGCTTGATGCCGATGGACGCCGTCACCAGCAGGATCCCTGCGAAGTAGTGCCGCGTGGCGGCGAAGTACACGCCGGCGACGGCCAGTCCCACCATGAGTGCGTCGTTGTGTGCGCTGGCGATGAAGCTGATGAGGAACAACGGGTTGGCGACGGAGATCCACAGCGCCCGCGCTCCGTTGATGCCGTGGAGTTCCGCGAGTTTGGGCACATAGATGACGCAGAGCAGGACACCGGCTCCGGCGAGGAGCCGGAACAGCAGGACGGACGCATCGGGCTGCGCCCCGGTGAGTCCCACCACTCCGCGTGCCAGCCAGAGGAAGTAGGGGCCGTAGGGTGTGCGGTTTTCCGCCCATGCGGGGTCGGCACCGAGCGCGAACCAGTTGTTCAGGGTGGAGATGCCCACCTCGTAGGGGTTCTGTCCCTCCTGGACCAGCCGGCCTTGGCCGGTGTAGGCATACACATCACGGGAGAACACCGGCACGCAGAAGAGCAGCGGCACTGACCATGCGGAGACGGCGATCACCACTGATCGCAGTGACCGGTGTCCCCAGTCCGCTAGCCGTTGGCCCAGCCGGAGCCAGGATCGTATCAGGAGCATGGCGCCAACGGTCAGGAGGACCGTGGAAACTGTGACGCCCCAGCCTTCGGTGCGGAGCGCGATGACAACGGGCTGGCGGATCATGGGCGAGCCGTTGGCGATCCATCCTGTTCCGATGGACCCGACGAACATCATGAGGGAACCGACGAAGCCTTCGATCGTGGCCACGTACGCACGCCCTTTGGCCGGCGCGGAAGTCGTGGCCGGTGCGCCCGGCTGGCTTTCCGAAGTCCGAAGGTGTGACCCGCCTGCCGTCATGATTGTGTCTGGTCCCCTACCTGGTTGCGGCGCTGGCTCGGCCAGCATTGAATGGCCGCCCTGCAACCCGGCTATTTTATCAGCCGGACTTCCCCTGACCCGGAGCAGCAGCCCCTACTGCGCGCGGAGCAACGCCAGGAACTCGTCGGCCATCGCGAGTTGCTCCTCCAGCTTGGCACGGCGCCGCTGGGCCTCTTCAATGAAATTGACCAGCTCGGATCTGATGGCTGTGTCATCCTGGCCGGGTTCGGTAGCTTCCAGCGCGTCAACCACCCGCAGCAGCTCGGCCATGGCCTCAAGGGTGAACCCCAGGGGCTTCATCCGTCGGATTACCAGCAGTCGGGCGAAGTCGCGTTCGGTGTACAGGCGGAAGCCACCGTCAGTCCGGCCTGACGGTTTGAGCAGGCCCACCTCGTCGTAGTGCCGGATGGTCCGCAATGACATCTGCGACCGGTCCGCGAGCTCGCCGATGTGCATCGTCGCCACTACTTCTTCGGCGGTCATTTCTTTCACCATCACGTCACCGACCCTGTTCAACCCTCACGTTAGGGTAGTGTTGCACACGCATCCGGACGTTGCCGGTGCATTTCTTCCAAGACCGGGCTGGACCCGTGCGCAGCGTGGCGCAGAAACGTTCCCCACCGCTCTTCCCCAAAGAGCCGAGTCCCTGGAGCCGCTCCTTGGCCGTCGCCGACCACCCCCGCCCTTTCCGGCAACCCGTCACCGTATTGACCGCCCTGCGCTCTCCACGGCAACTCTCCCGCGAGGTCCTCGCCGGGATGGTCACAACGCTCGCGCTGGTCCCGGAGGTCATCTCCTTCTCGATTGTTGCCGGGGTAGATCCCATGGTGAGCCTTGTCGCCTCGATCGTTCTGGCCCTTGCCATGTCCATCCTGGGTGGACGCCCCGGAGTGGTCACCGCCGCCGCGGGGTCGGTGGCGCTGGTCATCGCTCCCCTGGTGCATGAACACGGCGTGGAGTACGTCCTGCCGACGGTGCTCCTGGCAGGAGTGATCCAGGTGGTCTTCGGCCTGGCCGGCCTCGCCCGCCTGATGCGGTTCATTCCCCGCTCTGTGATGATCGGGTTCGTCAATGCACTGGGCGTCCTGATCTTCATGGCGCAGGCGCCGCACGTCCTCAACGTTCCGTGGCTCGCCTATGCCCTGTTCGCCCTGACGTTCGCGATCATTTTTATCCTTCCGCGGTTCACCAAGGCGGTCCCGTCACCGCTGGTGGCCATCGTCGTCGTCACCGCGATCGTCATCATTGCCGGCCTGAGCGTTCCCAACGTGTCCGATGAGGGCCCACTGACGGGCAAGCTGCCCGGCTTCACCCCGTTCCTCTTCCCGGTGAGCCTCGAAACGTTCCAGCTGATCCTTCCCACCGCCCTGAGTGTGGCCTTCGTGGGACTGATGGAAACCCTCCTCACCGCGAAACTCGTGGACGGCATCACCGACACCCCGTCCCACAAGGGCCGTGAATCGTGGGCGTTGGGAGTATCGAACATTTTCGCCGGGTTCTACGGTGGCATCGGCGGTTGCGCGATGATTGGCCAGACCGTCCTCAACGTGAAGACCGGCCAGGCACGCACCCGCATCTCCACGACCGTGGCCGGGGTGTTCCTGCTCGCGCTGGTCACGGGGCTCAGCTCGATCATGGGCCAGATTCCCATGGTGGCCCTCGCTGCGGTGATGATGGTTGTGGCCGTAACCACCGTCGACTGGCACAGCGTCAAGCCGTCCACCCTGAAGCGGATGCCGCTGCCGGAGACGCTCGTCATGGGCGTCACGGTGACCGTCGTGGTGTTCACCGGGAACCTTGCCTACGGCGTCCTGGTGGGCGTTGTCCTTGCCATGGTGCTGTTCGCTCGCAGGGTTGCCCACGTCATCACCGTGGACAGAAAACTGGCGGACGACGGCGAAAGCGTCCGCTACGAGGTGGTGGGACCGCTCTTCTTCGGCAGCAGCAACGACCTGGTGGAACACTTTGCGTACGCCGAGGATCCTGCGTCAGTGACCATCAACCTCAGCCGGGCCCAGATTTGGGACGCCTCCACGGTCGCCGCCCTCGACTCCATCGAAACGAAGTACGGCGACCACGGGGCGACGGTGACGATTGAGGGCCCCGATGAACGCAGCACCGGATTCCACCGGCGCCTCAGTGGGCACCTCGGCTCCTGAACCCTCCGGCCATTCGATGCCGGGCCGGCGTTTGGCGACGTGTCAGCGCCGGACGAGGATGTTGTCCTGGATCAGCGCATACCCCTGGCCCACCAGGTCCCCGGTATTCCCGCCGTCGGCCACCACGGCAGCCTCGCTCCCGTACCCCAGCAGATTGGTGGTCAGCACCGGCTTGCCATCCGTCGTGCACGCCGAACCCCACCGCTCCTTTCCTGCCTCAGCAACCTGGATCAGGCAGAATCCCGCCCCCTGGTCCGGGCGGGCAAGGTAGAACCGGAAACCTCCGTGATCCGCAGCCAGCCTCACGGTGGAAGGGTCCTTGCCCTTGAGGTCCACGAATCCGGGGACCTCGTCTTCGGCTGAAGCTGCCCGGTCAAGAATGGCCATGTCCGGCTGCGCCGGCTCCTGGGTACATGACACCAGCGCCAGCATCGCCAGGGCTGCAACGGCAGACGTCACCAGAGTGCCACGGACCGGCATAATTCCCCCACCTCAAAAGAAAGTATCTGCTTAGCAACGATATTGCCGAAGAACAGGTTGCGCAAAAGCGACTTGACTTGATCTGCGAAGCAATTCGATGTTATAAGAAACGACCAGAAGCCCCAAATACCATCATAAATCGGTGCAGTCAATTCATAAATTTCTGAAATTTAGTTGGATATTCTTGCTACGCTCGGTCCGCCATCGGAATTGTATGGATTTATCAAATGGGGGAACATGAATATCAGAAAAGCACTTTTGGCAGCGACACTCTCCGCAGGCCTAAGCCTTGGCCTGGCGCTTCCTGCGCATGCATCTGACACCCGACCGTCCACGCTGTCGGGTGAAGATGTCCAAGCCGCTGTGGATCATCACTTCGCGAATCTTGCCACGCAGCACTTGCAGCCAAAGGGAAGTGTGGCGGGCACAGATGCGGTAGGGGACACATACCGCGTCTCAATAACCGGCCAGCAGTACGGAACCGAATCCCCGGACATTCTCGCAAGCTGCAGGAATCCCGGCGCAACCTGCAGCCTGTCCCGCGCCGTGACCATGTCAGCCACAGTGTCGGGAGGGTTCGGATTGTCGGCGGGCGCTGTCAGCGCACAAGCGGGTCTCAGCTATTCGGTATCCGTCTCCGATACCGTCTCTTGCACTTCACCGGTCCTCGGCTATAACCAGCTCTACGTCGCACGCCCATCTGGAACTTTCGTTTTTTACAATGTTGACCGTTACAACCTTTTTGGTTTTCATACCGGAACTGAACGTGGGACGGCATTCTTTCCCACGGGAGTTTCGTGCCGTGTAATTTACGGATAAGGCAACACGAACCAGGGCACCCATTAGTTTAATTGGCAATGGGTGCCCTTTCGCGCTCCGGGAAATTGGATGGCGAAGGGGGAGCTTATTCTCCGGGAGGTACGGCCGTCGATTCGCGGACTACCAGCTTCGTGGCCAGTTCAACCCGACGGGAGTCCGGAACCTCACCCCCGACCTGGCGCAGGATGATCCGGAGGGCCGCCCGGCCGATGTCCCGCAGAGGCTGTGCCACGGTGGTCAGCGCCGGAACGGACTCCTCCGCCTGCCGGATGCCATCGAATCCCACCACGCTGAGTTGCTGCGGAATCCGGACCTGCTGCCGGAGAGCTTCGGCGATCACACCCAAGGCGATGGTGTCGCTGGCGGCAACCACCGCTGTGGGCCGGGGATCGAGCAGCAGCAGGTCGCGGAGCCGCCGCGCGCCGTCGTCGGACCTGAACTCCCCCGCCAGGACGTACCGGTCCTCCGCGGCGATTCCCTGCGAGCGCAGCGCCGCAAGGTAGCCGTGCAGCCTGGCCTGGCTGCACTCCACCGCCTCGGGACCGCCCAAAAATGCTATGCGCCGGTGCCCCAGCGCAAGGAGGTGCGCCGTGGCGTCCTTGGCCCCGGCCCAGTCGGTGCAGCCGACGCTCACCACCTCCTCCGACGGCGGATTCAGGGGATCGATGACCACCACGGGAACGCCGCGGCGGTGGAAGGCGTCCAGCGGCGCATCGCCGAAGGCCGAGGTCACCACGATCATTCCGCACCGCCCTTGGTCCACGAGGCGCTGGGCACGCTGCTCCGGGTTGGGCGCTACCCCGCGCGAGCCCGTGCTGCTCAGCAGCACCTCCACGCCGCCGGCCGTGGCCGAGTCCATGATCCCGGCCAGCACCTCCGCCGTGTAGCCGGAGTTCAGGGAGTCAACCACCACCTCCACCACCGGAACCGCAGCGAGGGAGCGGCGGTGCTGCACCGGCGACCTGTAGCCCGACTCTTCCAGGATGGCCAGGACCCGCTTCCGGGTTTCAGCGGCTACATCCGTCCGGCCGTTGATCACCTTGGAGACGGTGGGAACCGAGACGCCGGCCTGCCGGGCCACCGCCGAAAGCGTCAGCCTCCTGCCATTTTGCATTCGGGTTTCCTATCGTCGAAAGTTTTCGCTGACTGAAAGCCTTGACGCGCAAAGGGAAGCGCAAATAGCGTCAATGTATCCCGAAATAGTACCGAAAAGTTTCGATTTGCATAGAGGCACATATGGCTCACTCCACCCCGCTGCGCATCGGCATGGCGGGCTACGCCTTCATGGGCGCCGCACATTCTCACGCCTGGCGGACAGCCCCGCGATTCTTCGACCTCCCGCTGCGTCCTGAACTCACGGCGCTGGCCGGCAGGAATCCCGACGCCACGACAGCAGCGGCCGCCAGGCTGGGCTGGAGTTCCACCGAAACGGACTGGCGCCCCCTCATCGAGCGGGACGACATCGACCTCATCGACATCTGCACTCCCGGCGATACGCACGCCGAGATTGCCATTGCCGCCCTGGAAGCCGGCAAGCACGTCCTGTGCGAAAAACCCCTGGCCAACACGGTGGAGGAGGCCGAACGCATGGCCGTCGCGGCACGGTCCGCCGCCACGCGCGGCGTCTTCGCCATGTGCGGCTACAGCTACCGCCGCACTCCGGCCCTGGCGTTGGCCAAGCGGATGGTGGACGGCGGCAGGCTGGGAACCATCCGCCACGTGCGCGCCCAATACCTCCAGGACTGGCTCAGCAATGAAAATACGCCCATGACCTGGCGCCTGGACAAGTCCCGGTCCGGCTCCGGCGCTTTGGGCGACATCGGCGCCCACATCATCGACGCCGCCCAGTGGATCATCGGCAGGCAGGTCTCCGGAGTGTCGGCGCTCATGGAGACCTTCGTCCGGGAACGGCCCCTTGCCGGCAACCTTGTGGGCCTCGGCGGCCATGGAAAGCTCGACGCCGGGTCGCCCCGGGGTACGGTCACGGTGGACGACACGGCGATCTTCACGGCAAGGTTCGACGGCGGTCCGGTGGGGGTCTTCGAGGCCACCCGCTATGCGCTGGGGCGGCGGAACGCCATGCGCCTGGAGATCAACGGCAGCGAGGGGTCCCTCGCCTTCGACTTCGAGGACAACAACGTCCTGTCCTTCTACGACGCCGCGGAAGTGCCCGACGCCGGCTTCCGCAGGATCATCGTCACCGAACCCGAGCACCCCTACGCGGGCAACTGGTGGCCCACCGGGCACGGCCTCGGCTACGAGCATGGATTCATCCACCAGGCCGTGGACCGGTGACAGCCCTCGCGGCCGGCCGCCAGCCCGAACCGTCCTTCGATGATGCCCTGCAGGTGCAGCGCGTCCTCGCAGCGGTGGAGACCAGTGCGGGCAATGAGTCCCACTGGCAGGAGATCCTCCACCCATCCCCGGCTTCCACTTCGTATGCACACGAAGGAATATCTGTATGACCGGCACAAAAAGCGCCCTGGTGGTCCGCGGCGGCTGGGACGGGCACCAGCCCGTCGAAGCAACGGACCTGTTCATCCCATTCCTCAAGGACCACGGGTACGACGTATGGATCGAGGAGTCTCCCAAGATCTATGCCGATGCGGACTACATGGCCGGCGTGGACCTCATTCTCCAATGCATGACCATGAGCACCATCGAAAAGGACGAGTTCGCGGGCCTTCGGGCCGCAGTTGAAAACGGCACAGGCCTGGCCGGATGGCACGGCGGGATTGCGGATTCGTACCGCAATACCTCTGACTACCTGCACCTGATCGGCGGGCAGTTCGCCTGCCACCCAGGCAAGCACCCGGACGAGCGCCTCGGGGAGCAGGCGGACAACTACGTTCCGTACACGGTGAACATGCTCCCGGCCGCGGCAGACCACGCCATCACCCGCGGCATTTCCGACTTTGAGCTGGTCACCGAGCAGTACTGGGTGTTGGCCGATGACTACATCGATGTCCTTGCCACCACCACGCAGAAGGTACGGCCCTGGGATCCGTGGCACCGCGAGGTCACCTCACCGGCCATCTGGACCCGCCAGTGGGGGGCGGGAAAGATCTTCGTCTGTACGCCCGGACACCGGGTGGAAATCCTGGAAGACAGCAACGTCCGCACCATCATCGAGAGGGGGCTGCTGTGGGCCAGCCGCTGACCGCAGGCACCGCCATCACCGTCGGAATCATCGGCTGCGGCGCCATCAGTGCCCAGTACCTGGCGAGCTTCCGCCGCCTGCCGAACGTCCGGCTCACCGCCGTCGCGGACCTGGACCCGTCCCGCGCGCAGGCAGTGGCGGACTCCTGCGACGGCGTGCGCGCCGTGACGGTGGACGAACTGCTGGCCGATCCCGCCGTCGGCCTCGTTGTGAACCTCACCATCCCCGCGGCCCACGCGGACATCGCGCTCCAGGCCATTGCCGCCGGGAAGGCCGTGTACGGCGAAAAGCCGCTGGCGGCGGGCACCAAGGAGGCCCGGGAAGTCCTGGACGCTGCGACGGCGGCCGGAGTGGCCTTGGGATGCGCTCCGGACACGGTCCTGGGCACAGGAATCCAGACCGCGCGAAAGGCGATCGACGACGGCCTGATCGGCACGCCCATCGCCGCCACCGCCGTCATGGCCACGCCTGGCCACGAGCTGTGGCACCCCAACCCGGACTTCTACTACCAGCCCGGCGGTGGCCCCCTGCTGGATATGGGCCCGTACTACGTCACCGCGCTGGTGACCCTGCTGGGGCCGGTGGTCTCCGTCACCGGCACTGCCAGCCACACACGCACCAAACGCACCATCGGCTCCGGCCGGCGCGCCGGGGAGGTGATCCCCGTGGAGGTGGACTCACACGTCACCGGAACGCTCACGCACGCCGGCGGCGCGGTGTCCACCCTGATGATGAGTTTCGACGCCGTCCGCACCAAGAGCCCCAACCTGGAGATCCATGGCGAGCGGGGCTCCCTGGTGGTCCCGGATCCGAACAGGTTCGACGGCGATGTGGAGCTTTTCGCGCTCGGCGCCACGCAGTGGGAGGTGCTGCCGGTCTCGGCGGGGTACCTGGACGCCGGACGGGGCTTCGGGATTGCGGACCTGGCGGCCACCCTTCCCGGCACCGAGCCGCGCGCCGGGGGCGCGCTGGCCTTCCACATCCTGGACATCATGGAATCCATGCTCGAATCCGCACGAACGGGTGTTTCGGTGCCGGTGCACAGCACGGCGCCCCGGCCGGCGCCCGTTCCACTGAGGGACGTCAGCCAGCAGGAAACCGCCTAGACCATCCCGTCGCTGCGGGCACTCCGGTTCCTGCCGAGCGATTTGGCCAGGTACAGCGCAGCGTCCGCCTCGGCGATGAGGTTGTCCACGTTGGAGGTCCCGGCGTCATAGGTGGCGATGCCGTAACTGGCGGTAGGCATCTCCACGCCGTCCGCACCGGAACCATCCGCCAACCGCCTGCTGATTTCACCGGCCACAAGCTCGGCACGCTCGGCGCTTGCCCCCGGCATAAGGAGGACGAACTCCTCGCCGCCGTAGCGGCCCACCAAGTCAGTGGTCCGCACCGTGGCGGTGCAGGAATCGGCGAAGCGCCGCAATGCAGCGTCCCCCGCTGCGTGGCCGTACGTGTCGTTGACCGCCTTGAAGTGGTCCAGGTCGGCCAGGATGAGCGCGCCCGAAGCTCCGGTAATGGCACGGTCCGCCAACTGCTCGGCGGCCAGGTCCAGGAACGCCTTCCTGTTCAGCAGGCCCGTGAGGTCGTCCCGGGTCGCCACCACGCGCAGCGCCCGCGTCTGCTGCTCACTGCTCAAGGCGGCCATGCTGAAGGACACCACCACCAGCAGGACCATGGTCACCAGGGTGGTCACCGCCGACCCGAACACGGTCACGAAGATGCGTCCGTCCTGGCCCTCCACCACGAAAGCCAGCCAGCGGAAGAAGTAGTAGACGGCGAGCCCCCCGGCCGAGACCGCCATGGGAATGCGGACCCGTGAATAACCGGGCTCCAACCGCCAGAGTTCCCGTGAGGCCAGGCCGATGCTGATGCTCATCGCGGCAAGGAACACAGCGCCGCCGGACCAGGTGTTCGTAGCGGGGTGGTCCAGGATGGAGGCCACCAGGGTGGCCAGCGGCAAGCCCGTAAATGCCCACATCGGCGGCCGGATGGTGCGCAATGACCGGGCACCGGCCCACACCGCGACACCGCCATGCACCAGCAGCACGTTGCCCAGCGGGTTGGCCCAGATCTGGTGGGGTGTTCCGTCCAGGAGGAAGCACCCCGAACCGCCCAGGAAAAAAATCAGCGCCAGGCACCACCAGCCGCTGTAAGGCGAGCGCGTAACACGGTAGGCCGAAAAGTAGAACAGGACCACCAGCACCAGCGCCATCAACCCGAAGGCGATGCGAAGGGTCGTCGTATCCAGAACCATTTCTTCCGAAGTCCCCCCACCGCCGAACCGTGACCGCCCAAGTATCGCACCGGATCCGGCACCGCGCACCAGCAGTCCAGGCCATGACGGACCCCTCAGGGCCCGGCTACTGTGGACTGGGGAACCGGCCCGCCGGCACACGCCACCAGAAAGGCCCCGAAAATGCTCCTGCTCTTCGGCTTCAAGACGTCAGACAAGGCCCTCCCGGGCAAGCACGCAACCTGCTGGCGCTGCCACGCCTACGCCCACCACACGCTGGTTGAACGGACCACCAAGTTCACCCTGTTCTTCATTCCCGTCCTCACGACGGCCAGGAAGTTCCACATCACCTGCACCAACTGCGGCTGCGTCTCTTCCATTTCGGGCCACCAGAAGCGCGCACTGGAACAACGGGGCTGACGCTTCCGGGAACTTTCCGCCGTCCCGTAAAGTTGAACCCACTATGGACGACCCTCCTTCACATATGCCCAGGCCCCTCTGCCACCTGACCGGACATCCGGCCAACACCGGAGAGGGGCGCCCCAATGTATGAATGGATCATGCTCGGCATCGGCCTTGTCCTGACTGTCGGCACCGGCTTCTTCGTCGCTTCCGAGTTCGCCCTGGTGAACCTGGACCGGCATGATCTCGAAGCCCGCCAGGCCCGCGGCGAGAAACGCCTCGGCCCCACCATCAAAGCCCTCAAGATCACGTCCACCCACCTGTCGGGTGCGCAACTGGGCATTACCCTGACCACGCTGCTGACGGGCTACACGTTCGAACCCGCCATCAGCCGGATGCTGAACGGCCCCCTGACCTCAGCGGGACTGCCGGAGGCCCTGGTTCCCGCCATCGGCTCCGTGGCCGGCATCTTCCTGGCCACCATCTTTTCCATGGTGATCGGCGAACTGGTGCCCAAGAACTTCGCCCTGGCCCTGCCCCTGGCAACCGCCAAGGTGGTGGTGCCCTTCCAGGCGCTGTTCACCACCGTGTTCAAGCCCGTGATCCTGCTCTTCAATAACACCGCCAACAAGATCATCCGCGGGTTCGGCATCGAGCCCAAGGAAGAACTCTCCGGCGCCCGCAGCGCGGAGGAGCTCAGCTCCCTGGTGCGCCGCTCCGCCGTCGAAGGCGTCCTGGACCTGGACCATGCCACCCTGCTGCACCGCACGCTGCGCTTCTCTGAGCACAGCGCAGCGGACGTCATGACGCCGCGCGTGCGGATGACGGCGGTGGGAACCGCGGAAACGGCGGAGGACATTGTCCGCCTGGCCACCGCCACGGGCTACTCGCGCTTCCCGGTGATCGGCCGGGACCGGGACGACGTGGTAGGCGTGCTGCACGTGAAGCAGGCGTTCGCCGTGGCCCTGGGAGAGCGTTCCCGGACCACTGCCGGGGACGTGATGATCGAGCCGCTGCGCGTGCCAGAATCCATGGGCGTGGACACCCTCCTGAACCTGCTCCGCAAGCAGGGCCTGCAGGTGGCCATCGTCTCCGATGAGCACGGCGGCACCGCCGGAATCGTCACCCTCGAAGACCTCGTGGAGGAAATCGTGGGTGAGCTGGAGGACGAGCACGACCGTGCCCGCGTGGGCGTGGTCCGTACCGGCCGCTCCATCACGTTCGACGCGGCCCTCCGCCCCGACGAGCTCCTGGACCGCACCGGCATCCGGGTGCCGGACGGCGAATACGACACCGTGGGCGGCTTCGTCACGGACCAGCTGGACCGGCTTCCCGAGCTGGGTGACGAGGTGAAGGTCGACGGCGGCACGCTCCGGGTGGAGCGGGCGTCGGAAACCCGCGTGGAACGGCTGCGCTTCACGCCGGCCGAAACCGCTGACGCACCGCAAAGCCCGCACGACAGGATCGTTGACAACCTCACCCGGGAGCTGACCCATGAGTGAATATCTTCCCGGCATTATCTGGCTGGCCGTGCTCCTGGTGGTTAACGGCTTCTTCGTGGGCGCCGAGTTCGCGGTTATCTCCGCCCGCAGGTCACAGATTGAACCCAAGGCGGAGGCCGGAAGCAAGGCCGCCAAGACCACGTTGTGGGCCATGGAACACGCCACGCTCATGCTGGCCACCAGCCAGCTGGGCATCACGGTCTGCTCGCTGATCATCCTGAACGTTTCCGAACCGGCCATCCACCACCTGCTGGAAATCCCGCTGGGCCTGACGTCCCTGTCCTATGAGGCCATCAGCATCATCGCGTTCGCGGTGGCGCTCCTGCTGGTGACCTTCCTGCACGTGGTCCTGGGCGAGATGGTTCCCAAGAACATCTCGTTCTCGGTGCCCACCCGGGCGGCGCTGATCCTGGCGCCGCCGCTGGTCCTGGTGGCCCGGATTTTCAAGCCGGTGATCTGGAGCCTGAACGGCATCGCCAACGGCATCCTCCGCCTGTTCAAGGTGGAGCCGAAGGACGAGGCCACCAGTGCCTACACCCTGGACGAGGTGGCCAACATCGTGGAGCAGTCCACCCGCGACGGCATGCTCAAGGACACCACCGGTGCCCTGACGAACGCCTTCGAGTTCACCGCCAAGACGGTGGCGGACGTCCAGGTCCCGCTGGCGGACATGGTGCTGCTGCCCGAGACGTCCACTCCGGCGGACATCCAGCAGGCGGTGGCCAGGCACGGCTACTCCCGGTACATCCTCACCAACGGAGCGGGAGATCCTTCCGGCTACCTCCACCTCAAGGACGTCATGGACCTGACATCCGAGGCGAAGTTCACCCGGCCGGTCCCGGCCAAGCGCATCCGCAGGCTGGCGTCCTCGTTTGCCGGCGCCGAGCTGGAGGACGCCCTCGCGGCCATGCGCCGCAGCGGGTCCCACGTGGCCCGGGTGTTCGACGCGCACGGCGCCACCACGGGGATGCTCTTCCTCGAGGACATCATCGAGGAACTGGTGGGCGAGGTGCAGGACGCCACCAGCGCCTGACCACAGCAGTCCGGCTGATCCGGGCAGGGGTGCGGTTCCCATCAGGGGGCCGCACCCCTTTTTCGTTCCGGACTATGGCCCCCAACTGCGGCTGCCGCTAGAGTGGGTCCCGGCCCCGCACTGCCGTTCCCGGCAGGATGACGGGGGCCGTCGAGGGAATGGAGGTGGTTTTGATGACTGCAGCTGTCGCGCGCCCTGGGCGCCACGCTTACATCAACCCCATCCTTTCCCCCGTTTGCCCCTGCGCTGCCTGACGCGCGCCGGGCACGGGGACATTCCCCGAGGTATCAACAGTGAACATTCCTTCAGGCAACGCCCTGGACAGTACAACAACCAACAACGCTGCGACTCCTGACGGCCCGTCCTCCTACGGGTATACGGCCGAGGTGGCACGGTATTTCGACGACCACCCCTGCCCGGAAGCCACAGGATGCGGGCGGGTGGTCCGGGTGGACCGCAACCGGCTGCTCGTGGCGGCAGCGGACGGGCTGCTGCACCTGCCCTATCCGCTCGACGGTGAGGTTGCCGCCACCGGCGACTGGGTCTGGCTGGGACCCAACCGGGCCGGTGACCGGCAGATCCTGGCCGTCCTTCCGCGCCGGTCTGAGCTCAGCCGCAAACGGGCGTTCGAGGATTCGTCCGCCGGGCAGGTCCTGGCGGCGAACATGGACACGGTGGGCGTGGTGGTGCCGGTGGACCGCCCACTGACCCACAACCGGCTCGAGCGCACCCTCGTGGCGGCCTGGGACTCCGGCGCGACTCCCCTGGTGATCATCACCAAGGCGGACCTGGCGCAGGTGGCGGACGACGTCGTCGGGAAAGTCATCCTGCAGGCGGCGGGCGTGGAGGTGGTCACCACGTCCGCGGAAAACGGTGACGGCATCGACGAGCTGATGGCGCATATCCCGCCCGGCGGAACCATCGTGTTGCTGGGTCCTTCCGGAGCCGGCAAGTCCACACTCATCAACGCCCTGGTGGGCCGGCAGGTCCAGCACACCGGGCCGGTCCGGGCCGGTGACTTCAAGGGCAAGCACACCACCACCTCCCGGGAACTGGTACCGCTTGCCAACGGCACCGTCCTCATGGACACCCCCGGCGTCCGCGGCTTCGGCCTGTTCGACGCCGAGGACGGCATGGGTGAGATGTTCGGCGATGTGGAGGAGTTGGCCGCCCGGTGCCGGTTCGCGGACTGCGGTCACGGGAACGAACCGGGCTGCGCCGTCCGGGAGGCCATCGAGGGCGGGGCGCTGACCGACCGGCGGTGGAAGTCCTACCTGAAGATGCAGCGTGAGCTGGCGGCGCTGGCGCGGCGCTCGGACGTTGCAGCCCAGCGGGCGTACTACCGCGAGTGGCACCAGAAGGTGGTGTCCGTCGGCAAATCCCAGCGGTGGGCGGAGCGGGAGGTGGCCGAGAAGCAGGACCGCGCCGGGGGTAAACGGCGCAGGCGGACCCGGTAACCATGGAACCTGCCGCCGTGTCAGTCCGCCGCGGTAGGGTGCCGTCATGGACATCATCCTCGTTCCCGGATTCTGGTTGGACGCAACATCCTGGGAGAAGGTGACGCCGGCGCTTGAGGCCGCCGGGCACCGCTGCCTCCCCCTCACCCTGCCCGGCCTGGAGTCGAAGGACGCCAGCCGGGCAGGGATCGGCCTGCGGGACCACATTGATGCCGTGGTGGCGGAGGTGGATGCGCACGGCGGGAAGGTGGTGCTGGTGGGCCATTCCGGCGGCGGCGCCATCATCCACGGTGTCATTGATGCCCGGCCGGACCGCGTTACACGGGCCATCTATGTGGACAGCGGACCCCTCGGCGAGGGCGGCGTGATCAATAACGAACTCGAGGCTGACGGCGACGATATTCCGCTGCCGCCATGGGAAGGTTTCGAGGACGCGGACCTGGTTGACCTCGATGACAGCCTGCGGGAAGAGTTCCGCGCCCGCGCCATACCCCAACCCAAGGGCGTCGCCTACGACTCCCAACACCTGCATGACGAGCGGCGCTTCGACGTCCCGGCAACTGTGATCGCCTGCGAATTCCCGTCAGCCGTGCTGCGGGACTGGATCACCGCCGGGCACCCTTTCGTGGCGGAACTGGCCCGCATGAAGGACGCCGAGTACGTGGACCTGCCCACCGGCCACTGGCCCCAGTTCACGAAACCGGCCGAATTGGGCCGGGCCATCCTGGCCGCCGTGGACCGCACTGGAACGTAGGGGGCAGTTCCCCTGCAACCAGGCCACGGGCGCGGCGGCACCCGCAGCCTGCTGCGGCGTCATCCGGGGCGGATCCCTTGCGCACCCGGCACTCCACTTGCATACTAAATGAATGACATTCATTTTTGCTGATCTTGACGGAGTCAATGCCGCCACCGCTCAAGCACCCTCCAGCGCCACCGGCCGGATGCCCGCCGAGTGGGACACCCACGAGGGGACCTGGATGGCCTTCCCCCCGGCCAACGGCACCTTTGGCAGCGTGGGAAGCGCCACGCTGGAGCGCGCCCGCGCCGCCTGGTTCCGGGTGGCGCAGACCATTGCCCGCTACGAACCCGTCACCGTCCTCGCCGATCCCCGGGACGCCACATCCGCCCGGGAATGGCTGGGCAGCGGCATCACCATCGTGGAAGTTCCCCTGGATGACGCCTGGCTCCGTGACAGCGGCCCCACCTTTGTGCACCGGCCCGACGGCTCGCTCGGCGCGGTGGACTGGATCTTCAACGGCTGGGGCGCCCAGGAGTGGGCCGCCTGGGAGAACGACCGGAACGTGGGACGGGCAGTGGCCTCGGCAACCTCGGCCCCCGTCCATGCCAGTGCCCTGGTCAATGAGGGCGGAGGCTTCCACGTGGACGGCGAAGGAACGGTACTGCTGACGGAAACGGTCCAGCTGGATCCCGGCCGCAACCCCGGGGCCACCAAGGAATCCGTGGAAGCCGAAATCCACGCCGCACTCGGCACCACCAAGGCCATCTGGCTGCCGCGCGGGCTGACCCGCGATTACGACGAATTCGGGACCCGCGGCCACGTGGACATTGTTGCGGCCTTCGCGGGCCCCGGCACCGTCCTGCTGCACCGCCAGGACAACCCGGACCACCCCGACCACGCTGTCTACCTGCAGCTGAAGACGGTCCTCCAGGGCCAGGTGGATGCGCAGGGAAGGCCGCTGCGCATCATCGATGTTCCGGCCCCCACGGTCCTCACCGATGGGGAAGGCTACGTGGACTGGTCCTACATCAACCACTACGTGGCCAACAACGTGGTGGTGCTGTGCAGCTTCGATGATCCCAACGACTCCATCGCAGCAGGGATACTGGAGCGCGCCTACCCCGGCCGGACCGTGGAACTGGTGGACGCCCGGGACATCTTCGCTTTCGGCGGCGGCATCCACTGCATCACCCAGCAGCAGCCGGCACCCCGCAACGGCGGCCCCCGGTGAAGCCCTTCAACGTGGTGGAAGCCGGCATCGGCCGGCTGCGTGCAGCCTTGGACTCGGGTGAGATCACCAGCGAGGAACTGGTCCGCCTGTACCTGGACCGGATTGAGAAGTATGACTCCTCGGGCATACACCTGAACGCACTCGTGGTGATGAACCAAGAAGCCATCGCGGAGGCGCAGGCGTCAGACCGCCGCCGCACGGCAGGCTACACCTTGGGCCCACTGGACGGCATACCCTACACGGCGAAGGACAGCTACCGTGCGCGGGGGCTGACGGTGGCCGCCGGCTGCCCCGCCTTCAAGGACCTGGTGGCCCAGGATGACGCCTTCACCATCGAGCGGCTGCGCGCGGGAGGTGCCGTCCTGATAGGCCTCACCAACATGCCGCCTATGGCCAACGGAGGTATGCAGCGCGGCGTATATGGCCGTGCGGAAAGCCCCTACAGCGCTGACTACCTGACGGCCGCCTTCGCATCCGGTTCCTCCAACGGATCAGGCACCGCCACCGCCGCCAGCTTTGCGGCGTTCGGGCTGGCGGAGGAAACCTGGTCCTCGGGCCGGGCCCCGGCGTCCAACAATGCGCTCTGCGCCTACACCCCCTCGCGGGGCGTCATCTCCGTCCGCGGCAACTGGCCCCTGGTCCCCACCATGGACGTGGTGGTGCCGCACGCCCGCACCATGGCGGACCTGTTGGAGGTCCTGGACGTGGTGGTGGCGGATGACGAGGAAACCCGCGGCGATTTCTGGCGCGTCCAGCCCTGGATCAAGGTACCCAAGGCATCCGCTGTCCGCCCGGCGTCGTACGTTTCCCTGGCTGTTGACGGCGCGGCGGCCGCGGCGGGCGTGCTCGCGGGCAAGCGGCTGGGCGTCCCGCGCATGTACATCAACGCCGACCCCGAGGCCGGGACCGCAGCCAACCCCGGAATCGGTGGACCCACCGGCCGCCGCATCCACACCCGCGGCTCCATCATCGACCTCTGGAACGCCGCCCGCCGGGACCTGGAAGCCGCCGGCGCGGAAGTGGTGGAGGTGGATTTCCCGGCAGTCACCAACTACGAAGGCGACCGGCCCGGAGCGCCCACCATTGCCACCCGGGGCCTGGTTCCGGCGGAATACCTGCGGAGCGAGATCGTGGACCTGTCCGCCTGGGCCTGGAACGACTTCCTCGAGGCCAACGGTGACCCGCACCTGAACAGGCTCGCCGATGTCAAAGGCGCGGACATCTTCCCGGCGCCGAACGGGTCCCTGCCGGACAGGTATGACGGCTTTGACGACGACATCAGCGACTACCCGGACTGGATCCGCGAACACGGCGTACCCTCCCTGCCCGACATCCCGCACCTGCGGGCCGGGCTGGAAGGGCTCGAGGAGACCCGCCGCGTGGACCTTGAAGACTGGATGGACCGCCTGGGTTTGGACGCCGTGGTGTTTCCCGCAGCCGCGGATGTGGGGCCGGCGGATGCCGACACGAACAGGGACGCGGCCGACGCCGCCTGGCGCAACGGCGTCTGGGTGTCCAACGGCAACCTGGTCCCGCGGCACCTCGGCATTCCCACCGTCACGGTCCCCATGGGCGTGGCCGCGGACATCGGCATGCCGGTGGGGCTGACCATCGCCGGCAAGGCCTACAGCGACACCCACCTGCTGCACCTCGCGGCAGCCTTCGAGGCCACCGGCTGCCGCCGCGTTCCGCCGCCACGCACCACGTCCCCGGAGGACGTGCGGAGCTGAACGACTCCACCCCGGGACGGCGGGCCAGGAAGCGGATATTCTGGTGGCAGTGATTTTCATGACCTGCCTGTGATCCACAGCTTCCGCAGTTCCAGCCCGTCGCTCCGCGCCGGAGCGGTGATTCCGCGTGCCGCGAAGGGGAACCCGCCCAAGGGTTCCCCTCCGCCCCGCACCCATATCGGAAACATCCCCGGGAGACCCCATGAGCACGCCACCAGGCAACCCCACCTCCATCCCCGGCCAGGACGCACTGCGGCCTGACTGTTCCAACTGCTTCGCACTGTGCTGCACAGCGTTCGGCTTCAGCCGCTCCGCGGATTTCGCCATCGACAAGCCACCCGCATCAGCCTGCCCCAACCTGGCTGCCGACTTTTCGTGCACCATCCACGGCAGCCTCCGCACCAGGGGCTTCCGCGGCTGCAGCGTCTTCGACTGCTTCGGAGCCGGCCAGGCCGTCAGCCAGGGCCTCTTCGGCGGGGTCAGCTGGCGCGAGGAGCCGGGTTCGCAGCCAGCCATGTTCGCCGCGTTCAGGGCGGTCAAGCAGCTGCATGAAATGCTCTGGCACCTGGCGCAGGCACAGGACCTGACCTACAGCCCGGAGCTCGCTGGGGAAGTGCAGGACCTTCGGGCCCGGCTGGCGGCTGCGGCCGCGTCGGGCACCCGGAGCGTCCTCGGCCTGGACCTGGACGGCCTCCACGAGAGCACCGCGCGCCTGCTGTGGACCGTGAGCGAGGAAGTCCGGGCCGGCTACGGGGCGGACGACGGCGGCCGGGGAGCTTTCGCCGGGAGGGGAGCCTCCGCGGGGAACAGCCCGCCGTTGCATGCCGGTGCCGACCTCGCCGGTGCCAGGCTCCGCGGAAGGCAGCTGTGCGGGGCCAACCTGCGCAGCGCTGTACTGATCGCGGCGGACCTGCGGGGCGCCGACCTGACAGCCACCGATTTGCTGGGCGCGGACCTGCGGGATGCAAGGCTCGACGACGCCGACCTGGCCGGTGCCCTCTTCCTCACCCAGGCGCAGGTCACCTCAGCCCTGGGCAGCGCGGGCACGCGGCTTCCACCCGCGCTGTCCCGGCCCTCCCACTGGACGGAGTAAAGGTCACGACCACCCCGTGGAAGTGCCTTGACACCCCGGTTGTGAGCGCTGACAGTGGAGAGGCACCCGGACCCCACAGGAGAGAACCGACTCGATGAAGAACTGGGCAGGAAACCTCGACTACTCCTCCGCTGCGGTCCAGCGGCCGGGATCTGTGGCGGAACTGGCGGAACTGGTTGCCGGCTCAGCACGGGTCAAAGCCCTTGGTTCACGTCACTCCTTCAACCGCATAGGCGACACCGACGGCGTGCACGTCCTCCTGGACGGGCTGCCGCAGACCATCGACATCGACCGAGACCGCCACACCGTCCGGGTGGGTGGTGGCGTCAGCTACGGCGCCCTGTGCCGCACCCTGGAGGAGTCAGGGCTGGCCATCCACAACCTGGCGTCACTTCCGCACATCTCCGTGGCCGGCGCCATCCAGACAGGAACCCACGGCTCGGGCCTCCGGAACCAGTCCCTCGCCGGGGAGGTGCAGGCGGTGGAGCTGGTCCGCCCGTCCGGGGACGTGGTGGCCTTGTCCCGCGCGGACGGGGACGACTTCCTGGCCAGCGTCGTGGGCCTGGGGGCGCTGGGGGTGGTCACCGCCGTCGAACTGTCCGTCCGGCCCAGCTTCCGGATGCGGCAGCGGGTGCTGGAGGACCTCCCCTGGGACGCCGCGCTGGGCAACTTCCGGCGGCTGATGTCCAGCGCCTACAGCGTCAGCCTTTTCACCACCTACGCTGACCAGGACGTCAGCCAGGTGTGGCTGAAAGCGCTCGACGACGAGCCGCCCCTGGCGGATCTTTTCGGCGCGACTGCAGCCACCCGGCCCCGGCACCCGCTGCCGGACATGTCCGCCGTTAACTGCACCGCGCAGATGGATGAGGCCGGCCCGTGGCTGGACCGGCTGCCGCATTTCCGGCACGAGTTCACCCCGAGCAACGGCGAGGAACTGCAGAGCGAGTTCATCCTGCCCCTGGACCATGCACCCTCCGCCATCGATGCGGTCCGCGGACTGGCGGCCAGGCTGGCTCCGCTGCTGCTGGTCTCCGAGATCCGCACTGCCGCGGCCGACGAATTCTGGCTGAGCCCGTTCCACCGGCAGGACAGCGTTGCCCTGCACTTCACCTGGCGGCGTCGCCAGGCTGAGGTGGAGGCCCTCCTGCCTGAGCTTGAGGAGGCGCTGCGCCCGTTCGGGGCCCGCCCGCACTGGGGCAAGCTCTTCACGCCCGCGGGCTACGACTGGGAGCAGCTGTACCCGCGCTTTGCCGGCTTCCGCACCCTTGCCGCCGCGCATGATCCGGAGGGCAAGTTCAGGAACGCGTTGCTGGACAGCGTCCTCGGCGTTCCGGCGGCCAGCGGCCGCTGACAGTCGCCGCGGGGGACTACTTGGGCCGCTAGGCTGGGAGGATGAAACGCCGCCTCGCCGCCCTGGCCGCCGTCCCTGCCCTGTTCCTGACCGCCGGCTGCGGAGCCGTGGAAGAGGCCGCCACCAGCGCGGCGAATGACGCCGCATCCAAAGTCGCCACGGCGGCCGCAGACGAAGTAAACCGGCAGATTTGCGCCGTGGTCCAGGACGGACTGGTAAGCCTCGAGGACAAGCAGGTGCTGGCCGGCCTGGTGTCCGCAGCGCGCACCGCCGGAGTGCCTGAAGACATCACGACGCCGCTGGGTGAGATTGCCGAGGCCGGGGACCAGGTGCCGGCGGACTCCGTCAAGGCCCTCCAGGACGCCTGCGCAGCATAGCGCCGGAGGCTTTACTGGGACTGATCCAGGCCGCGCAGTCCACCGTTCCCAGGCTGCGGGTGTCCCGCCTGGTCATGCTTGGCGCGGTCATGATGGCGCCTTTCATGCCCTGTCTGCCCGTGTGTCCGGCGTTCCGGCGCCACAAAGGGCACCACGTCCGGTTTCCTGCCCGCCGGAGCGGCCTTGACGAATTTGGCGAGCTCCTCGCGGAGAACGCCCCAGCCGATGTCGGGATCATCGGGATAAGCATCGATCTCCGCCTGGCGCGCGGCCTCCAGCGCCGCCTCCCCTTCCGGGGTCAGTTCCACTTTTAACTGGCGCCGGTCCGCGGTTTGCCGGGTCCGGGTAATGAATCCGTCGCCCTCCAGCCGGGTCAGCACCCTCCCCAGCGTCTGGCTTTGCACGCGGATGGCATCCGCGAGGCGTTCCTGGTTGAGGGGGCCTTGGGACAGGCCCTCCAGTGCAATAACTGCAGCACGTGTTAAACCAAGGGGTGCCAGGGCATCGTCCTGCCGCCGCTGGACCATGCGGGCCGCCAAAGTGATCAGGCGGTAACTGCTCCGGGCATCCGGGTCAAGATTGCTGGTCATCGGGCCGCGCCCTTCCTGTAGGTGGCAAAGTTCGGGATCGCCCTGCGTCGCTACCGTCCCACAATAAGCATGCTTAGCATCATAATGGCAAGCAGCCTTATCATCCATTCGCCGCCAGCCCCCCTCCGCCAAAGGCGCACCGGTCGGAGCACCTCACCGCAACCGAAAACCATTCCAGCCACCCCTTGCGAACCAAAAGCAAAGTGTGCTTACTATCTAATTAGTAACCTTGCTTACTAAACGCCAGCATTGCTGGTTCTTGATCGACAGCTGAACTTGAGGAAAGAGAGCCCGATGACAGAGAACCAATGGCCCCAGACTCCCGGCACCCCCGCGGATCCCTACGGCGCGGCACCCGTCCAGGATGACTTCACCGCGACGTCCGGCACCGCATCTGCCGCCGGCACCACTGCCGGCGGCACGTCCAAGACCGAGACGGCCAAGCAGGAAGCGTCCAACGTGGCCGGCCAAACGGCAACCGCTGCGCAGGATATTGCACACACGGCCAAGGAAGAGGCCGCTAATGTAGCTGCCGAGGCGAAGTCCAGTGCACAGGACCTCCTGCACCAGGCCAAGTCCGGGTTGACCAGCCAGGCAGGCACCCAGCAGCAGAAAGCTGCCGAGGGAATCCGCAACATCTCCGGCCAGCTGCACAGCATGGCCAGCGCCCCGGACCAGCAGGGCGTGGCCAGCGACCTCATCCGGGAAGCCGCACAGCGCAGCGAGTCCGTGGCTTCCTGGCTGGAGAACCGTGAGCCGGGAGACCTCCTCGGCGAGGTCCAGCGGTTCGCCCGCAACAAGCCCGGCACCTTCCTGCTGCTCGCGGCCGGAGCAGGGCTGTTGGCGGGCCGCTTGACCCGCAGCCTCGCCGCCGGCGCCCCTGAATCGACGGGAACCGCAACCGGACGGTCCGGCCTCACCGGCCAGGCAACGGCCCCGGCCCACCGTGCGGGCCACGCCGCTCCTGCCGCCCCGATCCACCCGGAGACCGTCTACGCCGCCGGAACAGATGACCTGTTCAACGAGCCCACGGTTGCCGGCGGGGCACCGTCATCCACCAGCACACTGCCGGGCGGCACGGCGGAGGACACACCGCTGCGCTACGACGACGATCCCTTCCGCGACGAGGACGGCTCCTACCGGACCACGGAGGGCGATTACCGCTCCACGGAGGGACGCCAGCTGTGAGCAGCCAGATTCCTGAGTCGCCGGACCTGGCGCATCAGAAAGCGGACAACGCCTCGCTGGGCGAGCTCCTGGGTGATGTGACCCGGGACCTGTCCACCCTGATGCGGCAGGAAGTGGAACTGGCCAAAGCCGAACTCAAGCAATCGGCCACCCGCGCCGGCAAAGGCAGCGGCATGCTCGCCGGCGCCGGCGTCGCAGGCCACTTCGTCCTGATCTTCCTGTCCCTGGCCCTGATGTTCGCCCTCGGTGCCCTCATGCCCCTGGGCTGGGCCGCCGTGATCGTCGCCGCGATCTGGGGCATCATCGCCGCCATCCTGGCCAGTATCGGCCGGAAGGAACTCAAACAGATCAAGGGACTGCCCCAAACCGGCGAAACACTCTCCGAAATCCCCCCAACCCTCAAACCAGGTGAGGTAAACCGATGAGCGAGAACCCGGACGCAATCCGCGCAGACATTGAAGCAACCCGGGCACGCCTGGGCACCAACGTCGACGCCGTCGCGGACAAAGTCACCCCGTCCAACATCGTCCACCGCCAAACAGACAAGCTCAAAGACGCCGTGACCGGCGTGAAGGAGAAAGTCATGGGAGCAGCAGACCACACCACCACCCGCGTGCATAACGCCGCCGGCACCGGCACCGGACACGCCGGCAACGCCCTCCACCACACCGGCGACA
>NZ_KQ758603.1:0-147942 GCF_001457025.1 Pseudarthrobacter enclensis
CCCATTCCGAACCCGGAAGCTAAGACCCACAGCGCCGATGGTACTGCACCCGGGAGGGTGTGGGAGAGTAGGACACCGCCGGACATAACATCACGGTCGAGGCCCCAACCAGTGGTTGGGGCCTCCCGCACTTAAACCCTCTCCCACCTACGGCGGGCCGAGGCTCGAAGGTGCCTGTCGGCGTCGAACGCGTCAAAAACTGACGCACCGATGACAAAGATGCCACGCTGCGGAATCCAGAATTCTGCCAGGCGCGTTTGCTTCCCCCTGCTCTCAACGGCCGGTGGAGCTATACGACCTGCCCTGCTTAGGGGGTCGTCTGGCGGAATGTGAAGCCATGCTCGGCGAGTGCGGCATCGAGCAGGCGGATCGCCTTGGGCCCTACGCCGTGCAGTGCCAGCAGTTCCTGGGGCGAGTGGGCAGCAGCCTGGGTGAGGGTCGTGATGCCTGCGTTCAGCAGGGCGCGGTTGGCCGGCTGGCCCAGCGGTGGAAGGCCGCCAATCCGGGCCGGGGTGTCTCGGGTGTTCATGCGGAACAGGCTACCTCCTGCCTCTTGGGTCAGACTGGAAGCTAACGATGCACAACGAATGGGGTTGCCTTGATTACTCTCCAGCAGGACGCGGACGGCTATGTCCGGATGAACCGCCGCTACCCGGCCAGTATCCGGATTGCCATCGCCTTCAATGACGGCACCAGCGGCGAATTCTCCGGTAAGGTGCTCAACGAAGCGTACGATGCCGCCGTTGCCGAGTTTCGCGCCAAGAACGGGCTGGACGCGCGCGGCTATGACCGGAATCCGGCAGGGCGGAAGAACTCGGGAAACACGGTCGACTTTGTCCGCGTTCATCCCGGCATGGGCAACCAGCAACCTCAACGGTAACTCCGACGTGGCGGGCGGGACTTCCTGTTCCGGAACAACGCCACCCCCTCAACCAACGCGGACGACGGCGGCACCCGGCCTGGGTGCCGCCGTTCGTGTTGGGTCAAAATCACCAGAGGAATGTTGCGGGCCGCTTACTGCCTTCAGGCGGTGCCGCTGCCGGTCTCCTCCCACAGCACGTCGAGGTTGTGGAATGTTACGGGCCCGTCGCACAGTTCCGCCATCCTGGCCGCAAACTCGGAGGTCTCGGGTCGGTTCGAGTTGTCCATCGCGGTGTCATAGGAGCCGAACTCCACGATGGTGAAGTAGTGCCCGGGATCGTCCCGGTCGGCGGTCGCCATGATCCGGCGGAACGTGGGCAGCGCGTCTCCCTCCGCCCGTTGGGGGCGCCCCAGCTCCTGGATCTCCTCGATGCGGGAGGACCTGAATTCAATGATCTGCACAAACCCGGACATGACGGCTCCTCGATGGCGTTGGACGCTGGTGCGCCTCAGGATAGACCCGCGGAAGGTTACCGGGAAGGGACTGCGCTGCCGTCTGGCAGTGATAACGGGTCATCCTGGCACGGGCACGCCGCAGCCCCGGCTGGGCTCAGGCCAGCTGCAGCCCGTCAGCCACCACCCGGCCGCTGTGGATGACAGTGCGGCCGGGTAGCTTGTCCATCACGGCCGCCGCTACGGAGTCACCCTCCACCAGCACCAGTTCGGCGGGGTCACCCACTGAGAGCCCCGGCCGGTCCGCCACCGACGTCAGCCGCTGCGCCAGGGGGTCAATGACGCTGGCGCCGCCCACGGTAGCCACGGCCACGCAGTGCTCGATCAGCTCGTCCGCCCGAAACCTGTTGGTGAACGCCAGCTGCCAGGTACGGTCCAGCATGTCTGCGTTGCCGTAGGGGGACCAGTAATCGCGCTGGCCGTCCTCGCCCAGGCCCACCCGGATGCCGGCGGTGGTCAGCCGTTCCAGCGGCAGTGCCGTGGCCGGCGCCACGGTAGCCACGGACACGTCGAGCTCCGCCATGTCGGCCAGCAAGGGGCCAAGCTGCGCGTCGGGCAGGTCCGCGAGGGCGAACGCGTGCGAGATGGTCACCTGCCCCTGCATGCCCAGCGCCCGGCTGCGCTCCAGGATCAGTTCCATGCTGAACAGGCCCAGCTGCCCGGGCTCGTGCAGGTGGATGTCCACCGGCCTGCGGTACTTTTCCGCGAGGCCGAACACGGTGTCCAGGTGCTTCACCGGGTCCCGGTCCAGGGCGCACGGGTCGATCCCGCCCACCACGTCCGCGCCGAGCCTCAGCGCTTCCTCCAGCACGTCGGCGCTGCCCGCCTCCCGCCGCAGCCCCGCCTGAGGGAACGCGATCACGGCGACGTCCGCGCGCTCCCGGTGCGTCTCGCGGGCGGCGAGGACCGCTTCGAAGCGCTCCAGCCCGGCGTCCGTATCCACCTGCGCGTAGCTGCGAACCCGTGTGGTGCCGCGGGTGATCATCAGCCCCAGCGTGTGTGTGGCCCGTTCGGTGATGGAGGCTTCGGCATCGCGCCAGTTGGTGCGGTCGTTGAGCATCATGTTCCAGACGCCGGGCGACCCCGTATGCGGGCGGAACGGCAGGCCCAGCCGGGTTGAGTCGAGGTGGACGTGCACGTCGGAAAAGGACGGCAGCAGGATCCGGCCACGTCCGTCCACGACGCCGGCGCCCGGCTCCGTGCCCGCGTCCGGCGCAGCAGTCCACGCCTGGGCGGCGGGCACGACGGCGGTGATCGCCCCGCCGTCGAGCGTCACGTCGGCGGGGTCCCCGCCCCAGGGGCGGACGTTGCGGAGAACAAGGGGCATGGGGAGGTCCTGTCGGAAGGAGGTGCAAGGGCGGATTTCAGTCTAGGGGCGGAGCGGGAATCCTGGACATCGCCGGCATATTGACTGCCTGCCGCGGGAGGAATAGTTTCTGCGGTATCGGGGCCGGATGCCCTGTTTCTGCCGCGCTGTTGACGACGCTCATTGCCTCCGCGCGATGACGCCCCTGGAACGAGAATGCAGGAAGGAAAAGACCATGCCGAAGTATCTGTTCGAAGCGACCTATGTGGGCCAGGGCATCAAGGGGCTCATGCAGGAAGGCGGGACCGCGCGGCGCGATGCGCTGACGGAGGCCCTGAAATCCGTGGGCGGCACACTGGAAAGCTTCTACTACGCGTTTGGTTACTACGACGTCCTGGGCGTGTTCGAGGTCCCCGATGACGCCAGCGCCGCTGCACTGTCGCTGCTGATCAATTCGTCGGGCAACGTCAACGTCCGCCTCAAGCCGCTGCTCACCGTGGAGGACATCGACGAGGCTGCCAAGAAGACCCCGTCCTACCGGGCACCCGGGCAGTAGGCGCGTTGCGCACCCCGGCCGCGGGCCGCCGTCGTGCGCGTACGACGGCGGCCTGCCGCCTCGCCTGCGCGGCCTCCAGTGCCGGCCGGGCTTAGACTCGAACTCATGTCAGCTTATGGGGGAAAGCCGGCTCTGCGCCGGGGTGCCATCGGGGCCTGGGTGGTTGCGGGCATGCTCCTTGCAGCGTGCGAGTACAGTGGCCCGGACGAACAGCAGCCGGCATCGCCGGCTGCCGCCGCAACACCGGAGCTGCGCTCCTTCGAAGAGAACGTGGATGAGGTGGCGGCCCTGCTCGGGGCGTCGCCGACGGAACCGGGCATGCCGTCGGACGCGGAACCGGCAGGCAAGCTGTCCCTGGTGCTGGCGCCGGGGGATTACCTGGTCACGGGCGCCTGCGCGGGAACCTACGGAGCCAAGCTCACCATCACCGGTGAGGACGGCGTGCCGGAGCTCTCGTACTTCGAATGCACTGACACCCTGGACCGCTTCATGAGGCACGACGGCGGACCCGTCACCATCAGCGCGGTCCCGCCCACGGGGAAGCCCTCAGCCACCGGCGTGAAGATCCAGGCAAACCCGGACCCGCGGGCATCGGAGCTTGAAGACCTTTCGGACTGGTCTGCGCAGCAGTTGCAACCCCGCCTGCCCGGAGAACTGAGGGGGACCCACCGCGGCAACACCGTTTTCAGGTCAACCCTGATGGCGGAACCCGGCACCTACGAGCTCCACATTGTCTGCGACGGGACCCCGTACGCCCGGTTGGCGCTGGCCACCGCCGCGGGTGCTGAGATCCAGGCGCCGGTAAACATCATTTGTGAGGGGACGGTGCTGAAGACTCCCGTGGTGCTGCCCACCGAGGGACTGGACATCACCATCGACCCTGTCGGGAGCCCGTCAGCCCGCTTCGCCTATCGGCTGGTCCCGGAAGGCGCCGCTACACCGGCTGGATAGACGTGCGGGGCTGGCGGCCAGCCTTATCCGCCCGCCGGTAAATGAAGTACTCGGCCACCGCCAGGCTGAGCACCCACGACGCCCCGATCAGGAGCCCGCGGCTCAGCTCGGTCACCGGGCCCACCAGGACAGTCCATGGCATGGTGACCACCACGATGGTGCCCTGGGCGATGCCGATGGCGTACGCGCGGGACATCCACTCGCTGTGCCGAACATAGTTGTGGCGGCGCACAGCAACGAAGCCCAGGACCAGGAACGCCACCATCGCGGAGCCGAACACCAGCCGCAGGGTCAGCAGCAGCGGCCCGTCCAGCGGCGGGAGGTCGTAGAACACCGCCATCCACAGCCCGGACAGGGCGGCCAACAGGCCGGCTGGGACCAGGATGCGCCCGGCCAGTTTGTGCCAGCTGCGCTTCCCGCGCTTGCCCCGACGCAGCGAGGGAACGAACTGGAACGCGCCCAGCAGCAGGTACACCGTGACCGTGGGGACGTGGATCAGCACCGGGACGGGTGAGTCGAAGAACCGGGCGTTATCCGGCCGCACCTCACCTCCGGCCAGGTCGGTGAGGCGGACCGTGCCGGCGATGAGGGGAAACAGGCTGAGCAGGATGAGGCCCGCTGGGACCAGCCAGCGGGTCTTCGGCTGCGGGCGGGTGCGCGGAACAGATGCAGTGGTCATGGGAGTCGTCTCTTCGCTGGGGCAGAATGGCGCGGCGTGGGCCCAACATACTGCACCGGCGCCGGAACAGCGATAGGTCGGACGCCCTAAAGCTGCCCCCTGCCCAATGCTCCACCCCTGCTCCGGGTCCAGTATTAGGGCGCGGGACGGCTGGGGCCTTTGGCTCCGGCTGCAGGCGGGCGGCGGCACGTACTGTGACACTCCTGTCTTCGATGCCGCAGCCCTGCAGACCAACACTGGCCGCACTCCGTCTCCGGACTGGCATCGGCACCCGCGGCCCGGGCCCGTCTCACAACTTCAGATTCAAGAGCATCGCCGAGAACGGCAACGGGCTGGCCGGGCGCCCTCTTTCGGAGCCGTGCCGCGGCTCGTCGCCGCAGGTGGTCCTGGACTTTCATAACCGAACCGGGCGGGGGACGTTCACCCGGCGCGGGAGGTAATTTACGACGGCGGTACTTGGTTGGGTGCCGCCCTAGCACCCCGACGAGGCGAGGAATCCGCCCACCAAAAAAGCAACGCCTCAGGCGGGCACCGGAGGCGTTGCTTTATTCGGGCTAGGCCTACTTGACGGCCACGAACACCTTATCGGCGATCATGCCGGGCCTGACGGCGAGAACGCCCTGGTCGGCCGAAGCGGAGGGTACATGGATGGCGATGTTTCCCGAGACAGAGCCGCCCTTGTACAGGGTATTCATGCTGTCGATGGCGTCAGGCGCAACCACACTGTGGTCAAAGCGATCGACGGTCTTCCCGTCTGAGGTGACGTAATCGACGGAGACAAACGCGGGCGTCTGTCCGTTGGCGTCGTCGCCCAAATACGTTGCTGAGTAGTTAACCAGGATGTACTCCGATCCGGCATCCGGAGCATCATTGAACTGGTTCGCCGCCGCAACTGCGTCCGAAGCAGCAAACGTGACCGAGTTGACAACCACCCGCCAGTCCTTCGATTCCACGACTGAGCCAATCGGCGAGGGATTTTCGCGTGTTCCGGCTTGGGCAGCGGGCTTTTCGCCTGCCGGAGCATTCCCGGCTGCTTCCACGGCAGGTGCCGCGACCGTAGTATCGCGGCCGCCAAGAGCCTCGTCGACGGACGAGGTGACAACCGAGAAAAAGACGACAAAGCCGACGATGGTTCCCACGATGGAAAGGATCAGGGCTGCGATACCCATTCCCTTTGACTTGTCTTTCAGGAAGAGGGAGACAATGGCAAGAATAAATGCGATTGGCAGCAGGACCCAGCCGATAATCAGCGCGCCGGGAATGCATGCGAAGATGAAGCCGACAATTGCGGTGATCAAGGCCACCAGGCCGATGACATTTCGCTGTTTCTTTGCCTTCGCGTTACCACCGCTGCCCGCGGTGGACGGTGGCCCATAGCTCGGCGGCATGGGTGGATTCTGTTGCTGCTGGTGGGGCACAGTCTGCTGAGAGCTTGCCCCCGGAAGCTCTGGTGTAGTCATGGAGAAATGATGACAGAACATCCGAGTTTTTTCTTCTGCGACTCTTTTGCTGGAAATGCCTCATCGGAAGAAGAAATTTCGTGCAATTCCGCCTGTTGGCAATGAAAAGAGCGTGTCCCCTGCCTGGACACTGGGATGAAGATTGTCATTCACTGGGGGAATGCTGCGCCAGTCTTGATGCAATTTTGATAATCCGGGACGCATGACGGCGGTCTGGTAGAGACATTTCCCGTGATCTACGGAGCAGCGCAAGGGCTCAAGCCTTGCGCGTCATCCCTTTTTCTTCTGCTTATTGATGGCTCGTTGGTATAGCCAAATGCCATGGTCGAATTCGTGCAGCTTGACTCCCAGGGGATCAGAGGCGTGCACTGCAGCAACGATGTCCCGGGCTTCCTGGGCGCTGACAGGTTTCATACGCTGTTGCGCCAACGCTGCGTCAACAAACCCACGGATCATGGTGTCTGCTTTGATCCCAGGCTTGCCGAGCAGCATCGTGAAGTACTCGTAGGTCACGCCGCCGAGGCCGCGAACAGTGGTGTAGGCCCTTTTGTGCTGAGGGTCGAGTGAGTCCAACTGGCCTGCAGCGATGACAGGGGCGTCAAGTTTCAGGAAGTTGTTGGCGGCCGTAAGTACGCACTCGCTTTTGTAGTGCCCGGCGGTTTTCCCATTTCCCATGATGTCCCTGAGTTTCTTCTCATCCAGCTGAGTCAGAGCATGAAGATCGTTTACCGCCTCCGGATGATTCTCGCGGAACACTCTGAGTCGGCCTAGAACTCCTTTGGAGCTGTCTTGTGTCTTGTACACCGATCGGATCGAATACACAGCGTCTATCAGCGACGTTCCGATTTCGTCCGGCCACCCGCCCGGCCACACAGAAAAGTTCTTCTGAGGTATCTGTTTTACAGCCTTCGCGACCGCCGCCATGGCGTCTTGATTAACCACTTCGTCCCCAATCATCATGTTCAACACATACTAAGCGGGACTGATCAGCAGAGACGGAGCAGGCGTTCGCTACGGGTGCACCCGAGGCCAGCGGCCGCCGTCGTACATCCCGACGGCGGCCGCTGGCTTTTGCGTATTGCGGCACCCGGGAAGTGGCGGGATGATCGGGGGAGTTGGGCTGCCGGGGGACAGATGGGCCGGACGAACGCCCGGCGCGGGCCCAGCTGACGAGCGATGCGGCGGTGGACGGGCGATGGCGATGACGGAGCACAACAGGCAGCGGCGGCTGAAGGTATCGGACGTCAACGTGGTCAACCACGCCACACTGAAGAAGGCGCTCGGCGGCACCATCGTGGGAAACACCATGGAGTGGTACGACGTCGGCGTGTTCGGCTACCTCATCACCACCATGGGCCCGGTGTTCCTGCCCGAGGCGGACAAGGCCGTGCAAAACCTGTTCCTGCTGGGCACCTTCGCCGCCACGTTCATCGCCCGGCCCCTCGGCGGGGTCTTCTTCGGCTGGCTGGGCGACAGGATCGGCCGGCAGAAGGTGCTGGCCATGACGCTGATGATCATGGCCGCGGCCACGTTTGCCGTCGGCCTGCTGCCCGGCTACTCGGTGCTGGGCATCTGGGCTGCGGTGCTGCTGGTGGTCCTCAAACTGGTCCAGGGCTTCTCCACCGGCGGCGAATACTCCGGTGCCACCACGTTCGTGTGCGAGCACGCCCCGGACCGGCGCCGCGGCTTCTACGTCAGCTTCCTGGATATGGGCAGCTACCTGGGCTTCGCGGCCGGCGGGCTGGTGGTGTCCATCCTGCAGCTGGTGCTGGGCCAGGAACAGATGGAGGCGTGGGGCTGGCGGCTGCCGTTCCTGGTGGCCGGGCCGCTAGGCGCCGTGGCCGTGTACTTTCGGATGAAGATCGAGGAATCGGCGGCGTTCAAAGCCACCATGGAGGCCGAAGCGGTGGCGGCCACGCATCCGGAGACGGGGGAGGAGCTAAAGCCCGTGGGCCCGCTGGGGATCCTGAAGGCGCACTGGCGGCCCATCCTGCTGGCCATGATCCTCGCGGCGGCCGCCAACACCGTGGCCTACGCCCTCACCTCCTACATGCCCACGTACCTGACCAGCAACAAGGGATACAGCGAGGTGGACGGAACGCTGCTGACCATCCCGGTGCTGGTGGCAATGGCGCTGTGCATCCCGCTGACCGGGCGGCTCTCGGACCGGATCGGCCGCCGCAAGGTGCTGTGGATCGGGGCGCTGAGCACGGTGGTGTTCGCGGTCCCGGCGTTCCTGGCCATCGCCGCCCACAGCGTTCCCTTAACGTTCCTGGGCCTGGCGCTGATCGCCTTCCCGGTGGCGTTCTCGGTGCCGAACCTGGCCTCGGCGCTGCCGGCGCTGTTCCCCACCGAGCACCGCTACTCCGCCATGGGCATCGCCTACAACTTCGCCGTGGCAATCTTCGGCGGGACGGCGCCGTTCATCATCGCCGCGCTCATCGAACTGACCGGCAATGATATGACCATCGCCTACTACCTCATGGGCGTGGCCGTGGTCGCCGCCGTCGCCATCTACTTCCTGCCCGAATCCGCCGGACGGCACCTGCCCGGGTCCATGCCCAGCGTCGACTCACAGGAGGAGGCCCGGCAACTGGTGGAGACGCAGGACATCAACCCGCTCCTGGATTTGGAGTCGCTGCCGTTCGAGGAAAGCTTCGAGGCGGCGCGGGCGTCCCACCACCGGAAACCCACGGTCATGTAGGGAAGTTCGGACGACGCCGGCGCCTGGCTTGGATGCCGGCGGTTGCCGTTCTGTGTGCGCTGGCCGGACTTTCCAGACGACGAAGGCTCCGTCCCTTTGGGAACGGAGCCTTCGGTCGATCAGGCGGTGGGGTCAGGAGTCCTGGTTCACCGCGACGACGATCTTGCCGCGGGTGTGGCCTTCCATGTTGGAGCGGAAAGCGTCGGCAGCCTTTTCCAGCGGGAAGACCTCGGCAACCTCAACCCGGAGCTTGCCGCTGTCCGCCAGGCCAGCCAGTTCCTGCAGGTCGGAGCCCATTGGGGTGACCCACATCCACTGGCCGCCGTGCTCTTCCACCTCGCTGTCGGCGATGGAGGCGTGCCGGCCGCCAGCGGCTAGCACAGCCAGGGTGGCTTCGAGGTTTCCGCCCACGAAGTCGGCCACGACGTCCACCCCGTCGGGGCGCAGTGCGCGGACGCGGTCGGCGAGCCCGTCCCCGTAGGCCACCGGTTCGGCGCCGAGGGAGCGGAGGAACTCGTGGTTCTTTTCCGATGCGGTTGCGATGACGTTGGCGCCCAAGGCTACGGCGATCTGGATGCCCAGCGAGCCGACGCCGCCGGAACCGCCGTGGACCAGCACCGTTTCGCCGGACTTCAGGCCCAGCCGGCGGAGGACCTGGTAGGCGGTGAGTCCGGCCAGCGGCAATCCGGCCGATTCGTTCCAGTCAAGCGCGGCGGGCTTCCTGGCGAGCACGCGCTCCGGCAGTGCGATGTATTCGGCGAAGCTGCCGCCGTGGACGTAGTCCTTGCGGCCGTAGGCGATCACCTCGTCGCCGGGCTGGAATTGCCGGGAGTCGATGCCTACCGATTCCACCACTCCGGCGACGTCCCAGCCGGGGATGGCGGGAAACTGCAGGTCCATGACGGCGTCCAGGCCGCCAGCCATGATCTTCCAGTCCACCGGGTTCACCGCCGCTGCCTTGACCTTGACCAGGACCATGCCGGGCCCGACTTTCGGCATGGGCTGCTCGCCGTATTCGAGGACGTCCGGGTTTCCGTATTCGCTGTACGTGATTGCCTTCATGCCTGCGACAACCCCGCGGGCCGGCGCCGGTATTCCTGAGGCACCGTGGAAGTGGCGTAACGCACGGGGCTCAGGTGCGCCTAGCCCGCTCTGGGGACCAGGAGGATCTGTACCGCCTCGATCCGTTTGCCCTGTCCGGTGGTACCCGCCGTGCCGCCGTCGGCCGTGAATGCCTGCCAGCCCACATCCTGAACGTGGGCGCGGTAATAGATGCTGTAGCGGTCCGCCAGTTCACCGGTGAGCCTGACTTCGAAGGCTTCCAACCGGAGCCCCTGCCCCGTGGTGCCGATGGGATTGGCCGAAGAAACCCACGGCTGCCAGCCGACATTCTCCACGTGCCCGCGCCACTGGATGTCCCCGGCATAAGCCATGCTGGCGACAGTGAGGCGGAGGGCCTCGACCCGGAGGGCCTGGCCGGTGGTTCCGGCGACGGTCCCGTCCGCGGCCGTCGGGGTCCATCCGAGGTTCTGGACGTGGGCGGTGTACATCGCGGTGAAGGCCGGTTGGACCTTGGGCACCAGCTCGATGGTCACGGCTTCCAGCCGCAGGCCCTGCCCGACGGTGCCGGCCGTGGCGCCGTCCACCGAGTAGGGCTGCCAGCCGGTGTTCTGGACGTGTGCGCGGTATCGGATGCTGTACTGCGCGGCGAGGTCGCCGGTCAGCCGCAACTGGAAAGCCTCGAGGCGTAAACCGAGACCTGTGGTCCCGATGGCGGATGCCGCCGTCGTCCATGGCTGCCAGCCGAGGTTCTGCACGTGGCCGCGCCAGAGGATGTCGCCGGCCAGGCGGTCTCCGGCGACGGCGAGGCGCAGCGATTCGAGCGGCAGTGCGCGGCCGGTGGTGCCGGCGGTGGCGCCGTCGGCGACGCTGGGCTGCCAGCCGAGGGTGGCGACGTGGGCCTGGTAGACGTTGGTGCAGGTCATGTCGTAGTCGTAGGTGCCGTCGGTCCATTGGGTGAGGTGGACGGTGCCGCCGGAGAAGCTGGGGTTCACGCAGAGGTCGGAGGCTTCGCTGGGAAAGTCGAGGCGGCCGGCCGGTGACCAGATGGGAACGCCGGGGAGCTGCCAGGATCCGGTGATGGCGTCCCAAGCGCTCGCATAGGAGTAGAAACCGGACGGGAATCCGGCGTCGGCCAGGGCGGCCAGGAGCCCGGAGATGAGGTACCGGTTCTCCTGCCGTTCCGCTGCCGTGGTGCTGGGCCAGGGCTGCGCCGGGCGGGGTTCGACGTCCACCCAGATCCGCTCCGGCCGCCAGCCGATCCTGGTGAGGGAGGCGAGGGCGGCCCGGCCTTCGGCGTACCCGACGTTGCGGAGCCGGTCCGGCCGGGTGGCGGCGGGGTAGGGGCCGGCGCCGCCGTAGGTGTCGTACTGGGCGGCGGTGGGGAAGGTGGCCATGGCGTAGGCCTGGGCGCGGATGCCGCGGTCCAGCACCCACTGGTACTGCTGCTGCAGGCAGGGGTTTTCGGTGAAGGCGAGCCCGCGGGTGAGGCCCACCACCACGAATTCGGTGGTTTCCGGCGGCATCGGCAGGCCGCCGGGGCACTGCGGCCAGGAGACGTCGTGTCCATAGTCGACGGCCCGGGCGGGCGGGGCGAACAGCACCCCGAGCGCGAGCACCAGCAATACCGCCAGGAGCCGGGGCGCGGATGCCCGGGAGCGGCGGCCGGGTCGAAGAGCACCAAGGCCGGCCATGATGGCCCCTCCTGCTAGAAGGATGACCAAAATTATCCCACCGGGCGTGCGGCGGGGCCAGAGAGGAAGGAGGTACGACGGCGGCACCTGGGTGGGTGCCGCGGTCAGCCGAGGGCGCGCAGGAAGGCGTTGATGTCCTCGCTGACGCGGTCCGGACATTCCCAGAGCACCAGGTGCGCCACGTCGGGGTACACCTTGAGCGCGGCACCCGGGATCCGGGCCGCCAGGGTTTCCTGGCCGCTGCGCGGCAGCAGGTTGTCCTGTGCGCCCCAGAGGATGAGCGTCGGCGCGAGAATGGTCCCAGATTCGGTGGGTGGTGTGGCGTCGCAGAGCCCGTTCAGGATGGCTTTCCAGGCGTGAGCGGGCATGAGCAGCCCGTCGCGGACGCGGTCTTCGATGTACCAGGCCGGGACGTCATGGACCAAGGGGAACCAGGGCAGCGAGTCCCGCACCCACGCCTCATCGAGCGGATCGGAAAGGGTGTCCACCTCGTCGGCGAAGGCGGGCCGTCCCTGCAGGCTCAGAGGGGATCCGACCAGTACGAGCGCGGTCACCATTTCCGGGTGGTTGACGGCAAGTTGCTGGGCCACGTACCCGCCGCTGGAGGAACCGACGACGGCGGCGCGCGGCAGGCCGAGCGCCTCCAGGATCGCGGCGGCGTCCTCTGCCTGCTCCGCGAGGGAGTAGCCGTCCGCGGGTTTGTCAGCCTCGCCCTGGCCGCGGAGGTCCGGGGCGTAGATCCGGTGGCCGGCCAGGTGGGGGATCAGCCGGTCGAAGCTCCGCCGGGATTCGCCCCAGGCGTGGAGCAGCAGCACGGGCGTGGCGCCGTCGTCGTCCCGGCCGCGGTACTGGCGGTTGTCTTGGACGAGGTACGGCACCGTGATGCCGGTCCTGAGGCGGAGGTGCCGGATGTCGGCGTCCATGGGTTCAGGCTACGCCGCTGGACTTACGGAGCAACACGGCGTCCGACCTGGCCGTGATCCGAACTCTTTGGGACCGACGTCGGCGCGCAGCCTCGCGTACCGGTGGTGGAGGTTTCGCTAAAGACGGTGGAGTGGGGCGGGAGCCGTTCCCGAGGTTCCAGCAGCGGCGGCTCTAGGTCGAAGATATCCTTCTAGCCAAACAAGGTCCTCAGACGAGATTAAGCGGTGGCAACCATTCGTTGCGCAGCGCATCCTCCAGCCTCTGTGCTTCTTCGGCGCTAGCGCAGACGAGCCATCCCACTTCGCATCCTGCTAGCCACTCGTTGGCTACTGCGGCTTGCTCCAGAGTCATCACGCTAGGACGCTGCCGCACGAAAGACCTGGGGATGCCTAGTTGGGCAGCAGCAACACTTGCCCTAAAAGTGCTGCGGCTAAAGTCGGTGCCCTCATGGAGATGGGACCTTAGCCGACTACGGAGCCCATTCGTTCCGGACGCTTTGCCCACATAGACAGGCTGAGCCTCTCTGAACCAGACATACACGCCCGGCTCAGCCGGCACCTCACGAGGTACGATCGGTAACTTCCGTGGATTTATCTGAAGCAAGAAATCTTGCCAGATGTTTCCTGGGTCCTTCTCGGTTGGCATGCTGGATCCTTTGATCGCCATGGCCTGGGGAATCGGTCTAGGTCTTTCCTCCGGCGACTAATCCATCGTCAAATTGAAGGCTTTTGAAACTTCGGAGATCGTGAACTCGTGCCGGAGCTTGCATGCGCTGTTTTGGTTAGCGAAAAGTCCCTTGAGCCAGAATGCGTCCGGAAGGTCCACTGTGTGCTGCCATGAGACCGGCACGATGTACTCATTCACATCAGCTCCGTCCCGGGTAACGGTATCCTGATGCAGACCGTAGTCACCGCTTAGGTCCAGTTCTCTGAATGAACGCGCTTCGCCGTTCTCAGTGAGTACAGCCCTAAAAGCTGGCTGTGCTGTACCAGTCACTGTTCCTACGCCAACGTAGCCATGGCCTGGGACATAGACGAAGATGCGTGCCCCTACAGGGAGTTTTCGCAGTGATCGCGAGTACCACTCGCCACCGCCGGCTGAGACGAAGCCGTACTTTCGCGCATCCTCCCAGATGCGTGTTGAGTTTTCGATGCCGAAGGCTACATACCAGTCCGAACCATTCCAGGCAGCCTTGGTTGACCGTTGGTGCACTCCTCCCGATGACGACGTCGTCTGTTGGGTCGCTGGTATTAGCCACGTCCTGGCGAGATAATCGTTGCCCTGATCGGAGAAGTAGCGGAAAAGCATCACGTTGATGGGAACGGAATAGGACGAACTCAGATATTGAATGATGCGCTCAGTGCTGTCATCGAGGTCACTTGCGACAACTGTGATCGAGTGACTCTCATTGAGGTCGTCTGGGGTGGGGGTTCCGCCAAATCGTTCTGCAAAAGCGATGTCAAAATCAGTTCCCGGATTGTGCTTGCTGAAAATGTCCCGCACATCATCGTTGGAAAGTGTTTGCACCCAAGACGCGTAGTCCAATGCCTGCGCCACAATGTCGCGTGGAGTTCGGTCTCTCTTGAGCTCTACGATGTGAACGACGCCGTCGACGTCGATTCCTAGGATGTCGATGAACTTCCCGTGAGCGGTTAGAACCTGGTGGCCCACAACTAAAAGCTCGGTTTCAAGGATGGCAGGGTCATCCAAGATGAGTTGTTCGAGACGTGATTCCAGGGGCATCTTTGCCGGCGACAATGCGACAGCCTTGTCGGTCACGCGCCAGAGTCCTATTTCTAGAGCCAATGAAGTCCTTCAAGTGGAAGTAACAAGTGTTAACAGAGCCTAGTGCCGACGGGCGAGCAGCGCCGATAGGCACAAATCGCCTACTTCCTTCGTGTCTTTTTGAGGACGGCGGCTGCTTGCTTGTACGCGCGCTTTGCCTCAGGGCTAGTTGCAAGCCGATATAGCTTTTGGCCGTCCTCTGCTAATTGCTTCGCTTTTGCTTGGACGGCCGGGTCTTTGGCAAGAGAGTAAAGCTTTGTCCCGCTGGCCTTAACTTTCGTCCCGCTGTCCCTGAGGAGCTTGAAGGCCTTTTCCCCGTTACCTGTCATCGCTGTCTCCTCCGTTCGGACCTGTTCAGGCGAGATTAGCACTGCCGGAAGAGGCCCTGCGGGGTATAGGACCGAGGCCCGGCCTCCTGGTGAACTCCCGTGGGTGGCGATCCCGAATAAGCCGTGGCCGCTGTGGGACGATAACCAACTAGTAGTGATGATTTCCGAAAGGATCGTGGCAAGTTGCGGTTGTGGCCCGTACTGCGCATATATCCGATCTTTAGTTGGTGGAGGGACAGAACGTGACCGCTGAGGACAAAGCAGTCGTACCAGTGTGGACACTCACTACAGAGCCCGTGAGTGTGCCCGACGTTGTTGACGCCGAGGGCATGACGCCCGCAAGGCTCGCAGAAATTCGAACAGTCCTGGCAACGCTCGCAGATGTGCCAATCGCCACCCTTGAAGCACATCCGCTGTCCTCGAAGAGCGATCGCGACGGAGGGATTGCGCTCAATGCAGCTAGCCCGCTCGCCCGTCAGTTGTCGCAACTTGTTACTGACACGGCGAAGTCAGCGTCCTCGGGAGCTAACGTCTCCGCCTCCGGCGAGGTTCTCTACAGAATGGTGGTGCCGGCCAAGGTCGCCGCGGAGGTCGGCAAAGGGCTGGTAAAGCCCATGTCTTCAAAGGCAGTAGCAGGCGGGGTTTACAGTGCCCTTCGTGACTCCTCAGGCATCGTAGCTAAGGCAACGTTCGTACCCGTTGCTGGCCAGGCCGCGGTGGCAGGCGCCGCAACCGGCTCAGCGGCCACCGCAGGTGTGGCCGTCGCGACGGCTGGAGCACTGACAGTGGCCGCCCCGCTCGTGCTTATGGCCGTAGCTGTCGGTGTTAGTGCTTACGCCGACCACCAGAGGCAGGAGGCAATCGAACGGATCACGGACCTGCTTGAGCAGCTACACGAAGAAAACCTCGAAGCAGAACGAAGTGAGCTGGACGGTTGTCGGGACGCTATTAACAAGGCGACATCGGTTCTCTTGGATCAGGGCAGAATCGGTCTTTCTCTCGGCTTGGATTCTTCCTCGTACGCGATCAGCACTGCCATGGCTCGAACGCAGCGTCGGCTCGATAAATGGAAAGAAGCTCTAGCTTCGCTGCCCGACGGCCCGATTGAACTTGGGGCATTGACCAAGGCTTTTCCCGGAATTAACGAGGAAGGCGGCACTTTCCGTGCCCACTTGGAACTCGGTCGCCTCGCCATTGCACTTAAACGCCGGGTGATCGTGCTTCAGGCTGTGGACCACGCGCAGCAGGACACGAACAACACTTTCAAGAGCTTCATTGGCACCTTGCGTGACGATGAACGAAGCATCGATGAGCTGGAGGCAGGGATCAGTGCGGTCCTTTACCTGCTGTCGACTTTGGAGCTGAAGCGCCCAAGTGGATTCCGCAGCCCGGTCTTTATGCAGGGCGAAGTTGATGATCTACTGAAGGCCGTGTATCGCCTACGCGCCCTTGGCGAAGGGCTGAACGCAACCGCGAATCAAGCTGACGTTGCAATTGAGATCGAACGAAGCAGCGATGGATCCCTCGTAGTATTTCCTGCAGTCGCTGCATAGTTTTGCTGGCATCGATTGAGGAAATAGCAGTGGCTGAAGTTGTATGGTTCTGAATTGAGCCAAGTGATCCCCGACAAATTGTCCTTGACCGTTAACCTGACGCAGTCGCTTTCGCAGCCTGGGACGCCTTCATCCACTCGGTCAGCCACGGGGCGCGGACGGTGGAGGTGATCCGGCAGTCGGCCACGAAGGTCCCCTCCGCCCCGGAGTCGATCCAGTCTTGCAGCGCTGACAGGTCATCCAGCGAGCGGACAACAGCGGACTCAGCACCCAAAGCCCGCGCCACCCCGCTGAAGTCCACCTCCGGAATGAGCATTGGCTTCTCGGTCAGGCCCTGCGAGCCGTACTGGTGGATTTCGGCTCCGTAGGCGGCGTCGTTGTAGATCACCACGATCGCGCTTCGGGCGGCACCGATCAGGGATTCCAGGTCCGACAGGCCCATCAGGAAACCGCCATCGCCCGAAGCTAGCACCAGCGTGCGGCCGTCCTCCACAGCACGGGCTGCCCCGACGGCGCTCGCCAGGCCCAGCCCGATCGACTGGAACGCGGTCCCCACCATCATCAGGTCCTGCGGCCGCGGGATGTTCCAGTACATGGGCGCCCACCCGATGAAGTGCCCGCCGTCCTGGACCACCGTACGGCGCTCCGGCAGGACGGTGTCCAGTGCGGCGGCGAGGGCGCGTGGGTCTAGTCGGCCGTCCACCATCTCAACAGATCCGGCAGCATGGCCCGGCCCGGAAGCCAGGCGCCGGGCGGCCTCAGCGCGCCACGCCGCAGCAGCAGCCTCGCCATCAACCAAAGACAAAAGCCTGGAAGCAGCAGCCTTCGCATCCGCGTGAACAAAAAGATCAACCCGAGGATTCGTCGGCTCCACCGCGGTGTCGATCTGAATAACAGTCGCATCCGGCCCCAGCAGGTGCCCGAACCGCATGGTGAACGGGCTCAGGCCCGCCCCGGCCACCAGGACCACGTCGGCCTCGCCCATGAGCTCGGCCGCGGTGTCGGTGCCGAAACCGCCCGCGACGCCCAGGTACCCCTCGCCATTGAGGAGGTTGAGCGCGAGGGCGGTTCCGGCGGTCAGTGCGCCGAGCCGATCGGCGAGTTCGCGGAGCTCCGGGCCGGCTCCGGCGAGGTGCGCACCCCGGCCGGCCAGGATCAGCGGCCGCTTTGCCACAGCGAGCAGGCGGGCGACCTGTCCAAGGTCGCCGTCGACGTCGTCCGTCACCCTGGGGGCCATCGGCTCCGGAAGTTCCTCGTCCGCGGCCTCGAGCGCGGCAAGGTCGTAGGGGATGGCAAGCACGACGGCGGTGCGCCGGGTGAGTGCGTACTCCACCGCCTGCCGGGTGATGGCGCCCGCGGCGTCGCGGGTGACGGTGAAGGTGGCCGCGCCGAGGCCGGCGGCGATGGCAGTCTGGTCCACGTCCCAGGGCCGGGCGCCGCTGGTCGGTGCGTCCCCGGTGACCAGCACGACGGGGATCTGCGCCTGGACGGCCTCGGCCAGGGCGGTAAGCGCATTGGTGTAACCGGGGCCGTAGGTGGTGGTGCCCGCGGCGAGCCGTCCGGACGCCCGGTAGTAGGCGTCGGCCGCGGCGATGGCGGCGCCCTCGTGCCGGACGGCCGTGAAGCGCAGGCCCTGTTTCTCGGCGGCGTCCAGGAAGTAGACGTTGCCGTTGCCCATGACGCCGAAGACGTCGCTGACATAGCTGCTGAGAACCTTTGCCACGCGGCCGGAGACGGTAAGTGAAGTCATGCAGGAATCCTGCGGCGCAGACCTCAGAAACGGCAAGACATGGAATTGCGGCTGGGATTATTGGCAGCGGAAGCGAGGAGGAGTGACAAAAAGCGCAGCTGTGGCGCGCATCACCCGCACCTAGTCGCGGGACTCCTCCTTCGACAGCCGGCTGATCAGCCCGTCGTAGCGGGGCGGCATGATTTTGAGGATGGAGATCCCCGGGGGCGAGCGGCCGCAACCGCATTTAAACGACTTAGGATGATCCTGGGAGTTCGATTGAAAGGACTATATTTTGCAGCAAACCCAAGTGGGCGTTACAAACAATGAAGTGCCGGTTCTAAAAGAGGCAATGAAGGATCTCCAGGCGAACGTTGCCGCCTATTATGCGGCGACGGCGCGAGACGGTGATTATGGACAGGCCGTAAGGGCATTCTTGGTGAGTACGCAGACGCTCAACGAGCATTTCTCCCTGAACGTCAAAGACAAGAGTACGTACCTTAAGTTGTTAGACTCCTCTACTCTTGCGGGAACTGCTTTCGTCAAGGCAGCCAAATACGCGCGAAATGTCCATCAGCATGTGATGCACATCGTGAGCCCTAGAACGAAGAGCATGGTTGGAGGCTTGCACGGGGTGCGGACGTATGCGTTTTGGGACGAAATTCCTCATGAGGCACACGACAAGCTCCACAAAGGAACCAAGCTGCTGAAGCCACATTATGACAGTGTGCTGTTCGACAAAGAGGTCACCGAGACCATGCTGGAGGTTTTACGCTTTTTTGCTGCTGTCGCGCCCCAGATAGTCCACAGGGATGAGAAAGGGGAGTGGACTTACTTTCCACTTACTAACCAGCCGGGCATGCTGGAACCTCGGTTACATCCGGAGGAGCCCCGGGCCATCGCCGATGCTCAGGAATGGTTGAATGACCGTGTGCCAAACGGCGACGCCAGAGTGGTTTTTGGCCAAGTCACCGTAAGTGATGTCAAGTACGTCGTGGGCAGCACCTTCGTCGGACGTCATTGTTTTTCACCATTTGTGGAAACCCTCGACCAAGTTGAGCGCGACATTGCCTCAGGATTCAAATATCTTCAGGGCAACCCTGCAGGAAATTTGGAAGATATCACCCACACATTCTCGCAACCCCAGGGAGCCGTATTAAAAAGCCGCGATTCACTGGATACGTGGACCGTTCCTGTGATGCAGATACAACCGCAAGACGATTTCTGCATTGCGTACGATGTCGACGCGTGGCATCGCATCGTGTCTGTCGAAGTTCCTAATCTGGTACCAGAAGGCGTGGCTTACGCGACCCGCAGGGCGCGCCGTTTGAACGCTTTTCTCCCACCGAGCTTTTAGGGCAAGTTGCAGGGCGCCAGCGACGATGATTGGCGCCAGCTTCAGACTCTGCAGGTCTGTTGTCCACCTCAATGGGCGACAGACCTGCGTACGCCTCGCATGTTCCTTCCATCCTTGCCACGCACTGCCGAGCAGGGCGCGTTCTAGGATCTACGGCATACGCTGGCGGTGGTCGTGACCTCTTGGAGGTACGCCAGCAAGAAGTCAGAAGCGCCCAGCGGTATTCCACGCCGCCGCGCTTAGGTGCGGGACTCCTGCTCGGACAGCCGGCTGATCAGCCCGTCGTACCGGGGCGGCATGAGTTCCAGGATGGAGATGGCCGTGCTGGTCCGCTCGATGCCCTCGATCTCCAGGATCTCGTTGGTGATGCGGTAGAGGTCGGCGGTGCCGCGGGCCACCACCTTGGCCATGAGGTCCGCGTCGCCGGTGGTGGCGTGCACCTCGATGACCTCCGGGATCGCGGCTAGCCCGTTCTCCACCGATCCGGTCCGCGTCTGGCTGATGGACAGCGACAGGAAGGCCATCAGTTCGTAGCCCAGCGCGGCGGGGTCCAGCCTGCGGCTGAAGGAGCGGAGCGCGCCGCTGCGCTCCAGCCGCGCCAGCCGGGCGTGGACGGTGTTGCGCGCGACGCCGAGCGTCCGGGAGAGTGCCAGGGCGCTGGCTTCGGGCTCCTTGTCCAGGGCAAGAATGATCCTGCCGTCGAGCGAATCGAGGGTGCGAGAGGTCGCGATGGTCATATTTTCACCAGAGGTACTAGAAGTTGAGCAGAAGTCCCAAGCACCAGAGCGTACCTTGCAATGTGGCCCGGGTCACTTCCATGATCGGTCTTCATGAGCCCTGATCAACTCCTGGCCGAACCCAAAGCCCCAGCGCTGCCCGCCCTCCGCAGCGCCGTCACCGGACTTCCCGCCTACGTCCCGGGGCGGCGCAGCCTCGGTGCCGACATCGCTGCCCTCGCCAGCAACGAAAGCCACTACGACCCGCTGCCCGCCGCCACCGCCGCGGTGGCCGAAGCAGCCGGCAGGATGAACCGCTACCCGGACATGGCCGCCGTCGAACTCCGCGAACGGATCGCCCGGCACCTGGGCGTCACCGCCGCGGAGGTGGCGGTGGGTCCCGGCAGCGTGGGCGTCCTGCAGCAGATCATCACCGGCCTGTGCGACGCCGGGGACGAGGTGGTCTTCGCGTGGCGCTCCTTCGAGGCCTACCCCATCCTGGTGGAGCTGGCAGGCGCCCGGCCGGTCCGCGTCCCGCTGGACCACGCCGAGGGCCACGACTTGGACGCGATGGCCGCCGCCGTCACCGACCGCACCAAGGTGATCCTGCTCTGCACGCCCAACAACCCCACCGGCGTGCCGATCAGCCACGAGCGCCTCGAGGCCTTCCTGCAGTCCGTCCGCTCCGACGTCCTGGTGGTGATCGACGAGGCTTACGTGGAGTATGCCGACGCCGACAGCGGCCCCGATTCCCTGGCGCTCTACCGCCGGTACCCGAACGTCTGCATCCTGCGCACCTTCTCCAAGGCCTACGGGCTCGCCGGCCTGCGCGTCGGGTATGCCATTACGACGGCGGCAATCGCCGAAGGTTTGCGGCGCACCGCCCTGCCGTTCGCCGTGAGCGCGCTGGCGCAGAAGGCGGCCATCGCGTCGCTGGACGCGGGGGAGGAGATGGCAGCGCGGGTTTCCCTGGTAAAGCAGGAGCGGGCCCGGATGGCCGCTGAGCTGGAGGCGCAGGGCTGGACGCTGCAGCCGAGCCAGGGCAACTTCCTGTGGATCCGCGCCGACGATGCACTCCTGGCGAGGCTGGTGGACGCGTTCGACGGCGCGGGCATCATGGTCCGCGCATACCAGGGCGACGGCGTGCGGATCACCGTTGCCGACTCCGACTCCAACAACCGCGTGCTCCGGCTTCTCGCCGCCCACGCGGCCTGACACCTTTCTGACTTTTCCCCAACCCGTTCCACCTACAACCAGAGGAATCCCCATGGAACAACGGACAAAGACGTCTGCCCGCCCCCTCGGCGCGGCCCTCAAACCACGGCAGCTCACCATGATGGGGCTGGGCAGCGCCATCGGCGCGGGTCTGTTCATCGGTTCGGGCGCGGGCATCCAGGCCGCCGGCCCGGCCGTGCTGATCTCCTACCTCGTGGCCGGCACCCTGATCATCCTGGTGATGTGGGCGCTCGGCGAGATGGCTGCCGCCAATCCGGACAGTGGGGCCTTCTCCGTTTACACCGCCAAGGCCTACGGGCCGGTGGCCGGTGCCACGGTGGGCTGGCTTTGGTGGATCCAACTGGTGGTGGTCATCGCGGCCGAGGCCCTCGGTGCGGCAGGCCTGCTGGCCACCATCTTCCCGGCCCTGCCGGTGTGGCTGATGGCCTTGGTGTTCATCGTGGTGCTGACCGCCGTGAACCTGACAAGCGTGAAGAACTTCGGCGAGTTCGAGTTTTGGTTCGCCCTGCTCAAGGTGGCGGCGATCGTCGGGTTCCTGCTGGTGGGCTTTGCGCTGCTGTTCGGTTTGATTCCGGGCGTGCAGTCGCCGGGCCTGTCCAACTTCATGGGGGAGGGCTTCGCGGTCAACGGCTTCGGCGGGATTGCGACGGCGTTGTTCGTGGTGGCGTTCGCGTTCGGCGGCACGGAGATCGTATCTGTGGCGGCAGCCGAGACCGCGGAGCCGGCCCGCAGCGTGAAGAAGGCAGTCCGGACGGTGCTGTGGCGCATCCTGGTGTTCTACATCGGCGCCATCTTCGTGATCGCGGCCGTGGTTCCGGTGGGGTCGGCCGGGCTGAAGAGCCCGTTCGCCGCGGTTCTGGATGCCGCGGGCATGCCGGGCGCTGCCACCGCCATCACCCTGGTGGCCGTTGCGGCACTGCTCTCAGCGCTCAACGCCAACCTCTACGGCGCCTCACGGATGGCGTTCTCGCTGGCTGAGCGGGGCGAGGCGCCGCGAGTGCTTGCTTCCGTGTCGAAGGCCCGGGTGCCCGTGGTTGCAGTCCTGGCCAGCGTCGCCTTCGGCGTCGTCACGGTCGTGCTGGAGCTGATGTTCCCCGAGATGGTCCTTGGCGTCCTGCTCAACATCGTGGGCTCTACGTGCCTGCTGGTGTGGACGTCCGCGCTCTTGGCCCAGCTGGCGCTGCGCCTCCGTGCCGACCTCGAGGGGACGGAGCTTCCCCTGCGGATGCCCGGCTTCCCGTGGCTCACATCCCTGGGGCTGCTGATCCTCGCGGCGATTTTCACGGTGGGGTTCATCGGCGAGGATTCACGTCCGCAGCTGCTGAGCACTTTCGGACTCGTGGCGCTTTTGGCGGTGGCGAACTGGCTGAATCACCGTTCGGGGAGGGTCGCGGGCCCGGCTGAAGCATCAGCCGGTGACAAGAAGCCGGTGCTCATCGATTAAATTACCCGCCTGAACCCGTCTCCACGGGTTCAGGGCAAACGAAGGGCGCGTCCGGTCCGGCCGGGCGCGCCCTGTGCGGGTTAGGCCGTGCTCGGGGTCCGCGCGCTGGAAAATGTACGGTTTTTTGACCGAGGCGGCAGAGAGGGCGACTCGAGCTAGTGCCATTGCGGCTGTTCGTTGGCCCATGCTGGCGGAGATGCGGAAGGAGACTCGACCGCGAGAGCGCCATGATCATCGCCCCACCCAGGGACTCAGCCGCCGCATTTCAGTATGTGCCAGTGCCCAACGAGCACGGCCCTGCCGTGCTTGCCTTCCTAGGAGAACGGCCTTCGACTACAGCCGTCGCCACCCCTTTCAAGCCAATTGATGAGGATGCGCTGGTCACCGATCAGGAAGCGATCGACGGCTGGACCGAAGAGAACCTGATCAATTTTTTCGAGATGAGAACCAAGGGCAGCATCGTAGGTCGGACGATTGCTCCACTACCTCTCCGATCACCCCGTACGGCGCTCTGAGCACACGCGAGTTGGCGAATGCGCTCGACGTGGACTACTCCGTCATGAAGATCATCCCGACTCAGGCCGCGCGCACGCTGGGCAAGCACTTCCCAGAGTTAACCAAGCCGTGGCGTGCGCAGTCCGGGCCAAGGTTCACACCGCCGCGTGCTAACGAATTGTTCTTCTGGGTCACGGCCGAGCGCGGAGCTCAGCTAAAGCGCCTGCTTGGCTGACGGCATCTTTACAGGAACCTCTCGTAGGCGGTCCTTCAGCTTCTGCGCAGAGGCAATGTACGCCACTCCGGCGAGAGGTCCTCGCCGTTAGCGATGGTTCGCCTCAGTAGATTCCCGACACGCAGGCTAAAGCACGGTGAAAAGCTTCCCAGAAGCAGGCAACCCATAACGGACCAGCACCTTACGGATGGCGATGCGGACCGCCTTATCGCCTTGCTTGGTTTTTTCCAGCCATCCCAGCGCACTTCTTTCACAGGCATCGATGTCTGTGAACACTTTGCCCACGATGACCGGAACACCTTCCGGCCTGTACTCTCGAAAATCTGAGTCAATCTACCAACGTTCGGGTCTGGAAGCAGATCGCGCCCTTCCTGCCCCGGATTCGTCCTCCACTTTTTCAGCTGCTGCCAGGTCGCGAGCCAAGTCGAGCAGGTCACGAAGAAAGTCGACCGAGTCGTGCGGCTTTTCCAATTGTCGTTCCCGCGCCCGTTCCAGCCGCTCGGTGAGAGTCTTATGGGTACGGTGCCCGCCGTTCTTACCCGCCAGACGGTTGCGTAGCATTCAGCTTAGGCCTAAGCAGACGCACGTTGAGGTAGGGGTCCGGCTGAACTGAGTTTGTCACCCACAAAGTCTTGCCTCACGCTTTGCGCGATTTGGCGTATCAGCCACTCTGCCACTGCGGTCTCTTCTTCGGAGAGGCTTTCGCAGGCATCGGCGAGTACCGCGCAGATCCCATTAGACTTAGCGACCTTGGCGGTCGTCAGGGCCCCTACCTTGCGTACGCTGTAGCCCTTTATTCCCCCCGACTGCGGCAGCACACGGAGGCGTTGCGCCTCCTTTAGGAAGTCGCTTAGTGTAGCGGTCTCGTCTTCACTCAAGGAGTCCCAGTTGATCTTGTCGGCAAGCATCTCCCCGACGTTGAAGTCCGACTGCCGCCGCGCCGCTTGTCCTGCACTGCCCCAAATCGATTCGAACGATTCGCCGCCGCCGTCCGGCTTTGCGGAACTGGCAGTGCCGGGCAATCTCGGCCGCACGTACGTGGATATGGCACCCTTATACCGGCGGGTCCATAACCTCATTAGGACGAGCATACTCGCCCTTCTAGGTCCCCCGGCACGCATGGCCGCTTGGAAGCGTTCTTGAACCAATCGACGAACGACGGGGTCTCTTTCAGAAGCCTCCTGAATAATGGGGAGAATCTCCACAGGAAGCAGAGGTGCATCCAAAATTTCGATTGTCTGCTTCACGAGTCGCTGCTGCAGGCCGGGAGTGGTGGCCGCGAAGTTGTCAAGAAGCATGTCGACCGCCAATATCGCGCCCGGCCTGGCCAAATAGTCAGACATAGATTGCGAATCTGCTTCGGCCACTATCGCAAGCAGTGTTTCCCGTAAATGGGGTCGCATTTCGAATACTTGGGCCGCGGCAAACAGCCATGTGTTTCTCCAGTGGCTGCTTCGGGCCAGAATTCTCAAACGGTCCATAATTTGGTCCTCAGGGCCGCTAACAATGTATCTAGAGGCCATGAACTCCTGAAAGCTCCGCACCTCGAAACCCCAATTATCCGTTGACTTCTCAACGAGCAAAATGAATCTGTCTGTCGCAAGTCCTATGAGATGCTCGGCAGCTTTCCGTGCAGCGCTATTCTCATACGTCTGCGCAACCAATTGGTCGGTTGCGATGCTCTGCAGGTCCGCGCGAGTAAGATGTACATCTGCTTGGCCGGACTTCTCACCATCAAAATGTAGTAGCATACCAGCGGCGTTATGGAGGGCATCGATATTAGCTTTGTGCTGCTCCACTCGTTCACCGATTGAACCGATCTTATTCGCCTCTCGTTTGAAGACTGTTTCATAGAAATCGGCGAAAAGGGCGTGCCGGGTGGTTGGCAACCGTACTCGATCCTCTAGAAGAGATGCCATGATGCTGACTTGCAAAGGGGAGCCCATCAGTTTAGCCGTCATCTTCTCCTTCGCTGCTTCGATAAGTCTGTCGTGAACTAAGTCAGCGAAGGCGGAATCCGCAGGGTGACGTGAAGTCACTAACTGGCGACCGTAGTGAAGTGCCTGTTGATTGCTCAACTCCACCAGTTCGAATTCCCGTGGCTCCCACGTCCGCATGTCATCGTTGTACCCTTGGCGGCGCGTCGTCACTAGTACTGATATATCCGCCCGCTGCATCGCCGCGTCAGACAGGAACTCACTGACTTTCTGTAGCAGTGTTCTACGAGTATGAGTGTCGGGAACCTCGTCCAAACCATCAAGGACGATCATCCAGGGCCATTGACGGAGCCAGTTGTACAGGTGACCCTGCGTCAACGAGTACGCTCCGCCCCTGTTGTTAATCTGTTCAGCTATGAACTTGAGTAGGGAGTAGTCCTCCGCGCCCAAAATCCTTTCGCTGTACTCCGTGAGACGGACGTAAATTGGCCACCGGTGCATCCGCGGCAATGGCACGCGTATCTCCCTCAGGTGTGTAAGGGTGTCATGCATGATGCGTTGCTGATCAAGAGCCAGCTCGCCGGTGCGGGCCTCCAATATTGCAGCCCTATAGGATTGGCAAATTAGCTGGCCAATCGTTGATTTCCCTTGGCCGGGCCCACCGATCAAGAGGGTGCAGAAGTTTCCGTCTTGGACCTTTCTGGGGTGGTCTCCCTGGCTGATGATTGTTCTTGCAACGAAGTGATTAATCGGTTTTCCGTCCGGGTCCACTGGTGATAAGCGGTCTTGGGCGGGCAGGTCGATGCCGATGTCGGAAAGACGTTCCTGATCAGGTCCGTTTCCTGCTCTCGTTAGCCGGATATTGCTGTTGGCCACCAATTCTTTCGCGACAAATCCAGTTAGCGCACGCGCTGCGTCTGGGTTGCTTGTGCTTAAGCCCTCTAACAAGGCTGTCAGCACATCACCGGTGACCACCAATCCAAGGTAGGTTTGCCGGACGCCTGGGTGTTGGTCGAGTAGTCGACTTACGTGTGAGGAATGCCAAACTGCCCAGCCGCGCAAGCCCAGTGATTTCGCATGCTCCGCCATCGCGGCTTCAACAATGTCAATCCCGCCTACTTCTTGCACGGCTGAAAGTCTTACGTTCGTGATCAGAAGGAAGTTCTCTGGCTTGGGGTGGCGCGGCCTGTCCTCACGAAGCCAAGCGTTGACTTCTTTCCGGAGCTCATTTAGTAACCAGTCTCGGTCTTCAGTACCGCCCCTAAGCCGCTCCTTGTGCTTGGCCTGGACTACCGTGTAACCGCTCCAGCTATCCCCGCTCTTGATGTTCGAGTCTGCTGCTTCGATGGCGAGCTGTGGCATCGGAAGACTTCCAAGATATGTCCACTCGCGGCCCCCGTCGCGCCCAGTGCCGAAAGTTTGGCCTCCGGCTCCAAATTGAGCACTACATAAGGCAACTGCCATGTCTTCGAACTCAGAACTGCCCATTCTCACTAAGTCGTATTCCACCGCTCTAGGTTATCGCCGACGGGGGCCAAACAGGCTTAGAGCGCGTCACTTAGGCCGACTGTCATGGGGAGAAAAAAGAAACGCGTTCTCAGCGCTTGGAAGGTTGCAGGCATATAGCTTCGACTCGTGGTGAAGTAGCTTCATCACCCCATGTAGGCGACGATCTGAGGAACTCGCATGTACGACTTCAAGCCCTTGTCCCCACATGACTTTGAGATCTTCGTCCGAGACCTACTCGAGGCTGCCTATGGTTGGCGGTTGAAGGCCTTTGCTGCTGGACCCGATGGTGGCGTAGATCTGAAAGTAGGAACCGGCAAAAGCAAAATCGTTGTCCAGTGCAAGCACTATGCCGGGTCGACCCCCTCGCAGTTGAAGAAAAGCCTTGTTGGGGAAAAGCCAAAAATGACTAAGGAGAAACCCGGCCGTTATCTGGTGGCGACTAGTCGGGACCTTAGCAAGCCTCAACACGACGCCATTGCTGCTGCAATCGCACCACTTTTGAGTTCCCCTGACGACTTGTTGCATCAACATGACCTGAACGCTTTACTCGGTCAGCACCCGGAGGTTGAACGGAAACACTTCAAGCTCTGGCTCGCTTCGACAGACGTTCTTTCTTCCATCGTAAACAGTGGCATCTGGTCGAGGACGGAAGCGCTGCTGGAGGACATTCAGAGTCGAGTTCAACTGTACGTCCCCCATGAGGGCTACAAACGAGCGCGAGATATTTTGGATACGCAACGTGTCGTTGTGATTGCTGGATCGCCAGGCGTCGGCAAGTCGATGCTAGCGGAGATGCTCCTCCTGACTCATTGGAAAGACAACTGGCAGGTGGTTCAGGTGGGGGCTGACATCGAGGAAGCTTGGAGCGCGTGGAAGCCTAAGGGTCGGCAAATTTTCCTGTACGACGATTTTTTGGGCCAGACAAATGCAGGAGAGCGCCTGTCTAAAAACGAGGACGCCAGTATCGCAAAGTTCGCGCATCTTGTTTCCACCAGGGCTGACAAGCGCTTTGTACTAACAACGAGGACGCAGGTGCTCCGGCAGGCCCAAGAATCGCGTGAACCAATACGACGTGCCGAATTGGATTTGAAGACTTGCGTTGTCAAACTCACTGATTATCACCGGCTGGATCGGGCTCGCATTGTTTACAACCACTTGTACTTCAGTAACCTACCTCGGGGAGTTATTCGCGATTATGCCTCCGGAGATGCGTTTTGGGAGGCCCTAGACCATCCAAATTTTCGACCCCGTATCGTCGAACAGGTCCTGCGCCGTCCACATACAAGCGCCACTGGACTCAGCAGCGAACTTGGCCAAGCACTCGATCGTCCGGTGGAGCTCTGGGGCCCCAGCTTCGAGCATGGTCTTTCCGACTTCGCCCGGGAAGTACTCCTGACGTTGGTCACATTCCCACCTGACGGCGTTTCCAGGACAGACCTGCTGGCTGCCTGTGCGCTCAAGGTCCAGTCTCTCCCAGCAAATCAAGCCTTTCGGGCGCTAGAAGGAACTTGGCTTGTTTTGTCCGGAACCGGAGCGAAACTAACCGTCGCTTTCGCAGACCCTAGCTGTCGAGACTATGTTCTTGCCTATCTTGACCGGGACCCGGGGGAGGCCCAGCGATTGCTACTGGGGACCCAGACATGCCAGCAAGCTGTGCTGGTACTCCGCTACGCACTTTCTACTACTTCTAAGGGTCGCCGTGTTGTGCCGGTCCATCCTGGAATCAAAGCGGCTGTCATCGAATCTGCCGCCGCTGTCGTAGCCCACCTTGACAGGCTTTACTCTGAAGCAGCTCAGGCTGGCGAAAGCTATCGCCCCTTGGAGCTCGTACTGGGTGCCGTTTCGTCAGCTGGCAAGTTGCTGGGTGCGGCGGGCCAAACATGGCTGGAGTCTCGAACTCACGAATTCAGCGAGATGAACTTGTCGTCTTGGCATGATCATGCAGTGCTCGCCGAGCTTGCGGTTCAGTCTTTGCGGCGACATGCGGCCTGCCCGCGGACTCAAATCCAAAGGCGCGAACGACTGGAGGAAACAATAGGACGCTTAATAGGGTTTTTGGCGGAAGAAGCGCAGAGCGAAGAGGAATTTCGAACGTACCGCGCAGTGACAGAAAATGCTCATGTGCCAGTAAGTGAGGATTCGAACGAAAGCTTTGTAAACAACGTGGAGGACTATGTTCGTAACGCTCTTGGTGACCTCAAATCTGACTACGAAGACCCAGACGACATGCGCAACCGGCTTTCCGAGCTCCGTGACGTCGTGAATGAATACAGTCCCTACTCTTGGCTGGAATCAGACTTCGCTACCGCTGCTCAGAGTATCGAAGAAACCAAAGAGGCCGCGCCCGAGGAAGATATGTCACCGACCGTAGCAACACAAGTTTTTGCGAACTCGAACGGTCAAACCTCCTCCGGGCTGCCGAAAGACAGGAAGAGCCGCGAAGATCACCAAATTCGCGAATTGTTCAAGCACCTGACCTGAGATCCCCGACCCATATTCGACGCCGGCAGGCTTCACGGACTCAGGGTCTGGAAAGGTGTAAATATTGGCGAGAGTCGAAAGCATCTAGGAGACACCTTGTGCCCATGTGAAAAGAGCTGACAGGGTAAGGGATCCTGCCTTCGCGGCTGCGGATCCCGCGGCCTTGCCCGGAAGTGTTCTGATGATAGAAACCAGATTCGACTTCGCGTTGCGCTTTCGCTCCGCCTCCACTGCCTCCCGTAGGCCTTGGGCGTTCTCAGCGAAAACCAGTTCGAGAACCTCAACAAACCTGTCACTACCCACGCTTACCCTTTCCCGGTTGAAAGACGTGTCCGTATAGACACCTGCGCGTTTCAAGCGGGCGATAAGTGTGTCGCGCCAGTATCGGTCCTCAACATTTAGGATGACGTTGCCGTCCAGATGGATGGCAACCACATCGATTGCAGCGGCAAGCTCTGCAAGAACCCCCAGGTCCTTCTGGGTACGCATGCGGTAGGAATACATTAGGGCATTTACTTTTGCGGGTGTTACTTGCAACAGTTGTGCGGTCTCAAAGACGGGCGAGTCGATGCTGATGTAACCAGCACGTAAAAGTCCCACAAAGATAATGTAATCGAGCTCACTTTTCCCGATGCCGCCCAATGGCGCTCTGCTTACTTCAGCTAGAACGCTATTCGCAAAAGCCAGTTTCGCCGGTTCACTTAGGCTTTTTAGTGTTTCCATCAGACCTTCCAGATAATTTGTATTACTGCTACTATTCAGTGCCCGATTCATGCGCAGCTTTTGGGGCCATTCAGCGGATAGCGGCGTCCCTAGGTATCGCGGAAGCATGGAGCGGCGTGGAAAGCCTTCGTTGTATCAGAGTCCTCGCCGGTCCGTCGGACCCCCCTCGACTCTAAAGGAAACAGAGACTCGCACCAGAACGATTGTTACCACAAAACGTGCTGCCGGAGATCAAACATAGCCCTGACCCCGCCGGGACCAGACCAAAACGGGCCGGTACGGCCTTACGAGTCCTGCGGCTTTTGCCTGACAGTCCCTGACAGTGGAGTGGCCGAGTTCTAGGTTGGCGAAAAGCTGATAGGGCTAGATAACGCCCGACTCCGGACGCCAACCTATCGCATACTTGTTTACCAATGCCAAGAGCTCTGCATCCTCAGCTCTATCCGGCGCCGCCCTGGCTCGCTCAATCAACTGCGCCTCATCACCCACAAGGCTAATCAGAAGATCTCACGCCAATGTTGGAGTACGTGTGACAGAACGACTGTTCGCACTCTGGGGCCGAATTTCTCATAGTGCTGAATGAACAAGGGCGAGAGTCAGATCGTGATCATCGCGAAGTGTTAGTGTTCCTCCCTCCTTTTCGATGCCGCGACTTATCCCCGTGTCGGGTTCCCGGTGGGCTGGGCCGTGCTGCTGGACTACCTCTTCCTGCCCATGGTCATCTGGCTCATCGGCGGCTCCTACCTGACGGCCCAGTTCCCGGGCATCCCCATCGGTGTGTGGATTGTGGGCTTCATAGTGGTCACCACGCTGCTGAACATCTTGGGCATCAAGGTGGCGGACAAGGCCAACTACGTGCTGATGGCGTTCCAGCTGCTGGTCCTCGTGTTCTTCGTGGCCCTGGCCATCGGCAACATGGTCTCCAGCAACGGCGCCGGGGGACTCGCCAGCGGGCAGCCATTCTCCAATGACACCGCCAGCTTCGCCACCGTCTCCGCCGGCGCGGCCATCGCCGCGTACTCGTTCCTGGGCTTCGACGCCGTCACTACCCTCACCGAGGAAACCATCAATCCGCGCCGCACCGTGCCGCGCGCCATTATGCTCGTGGCCCTGATCGGCGGCGGCATCTTCGTGGCCGTCTCCTACGTGACCCAGCTGGTGCACCCCGGCGGCGTGTTCGAGGACTCGGCCTCCGCGGCCAGCTCCATCGCCCTGCAGATCGGCGGGCAGCTGTTCGGCGCCGTGTTCCTGGCAGGCCTGGTGGTGGCGCAGTTCGCCTCCGGCCTGGCCGCGCAGGCCAGCGCCTCCCGACTGATGTATGCGATGGGCCGCGACTCGGTCCTGCCCAAGGCGGTCTTCGGCAGGCTGAACGAGAAGCACCACACCCCGGTGGCGAACCTGGTGGTCACCGGCGCCGTGGGCCTGATCGCGCTGTTCCTGGACGTGGCCACGTCGACGTCGTTCATCAACTTCGGTGCCTTCACCGCCTTCACGCTGGTGAACGTCTCGGTGGTGTTCCAATACGTGCGCCAGCGCCGGGCCGGGCAGCAGCTGAACCCGGTGTCCTACGTGGTGGTCCCGGCGATCGGCGCCGTCATCTGCGCCTACCTGCTGTCCCAACTGGACAGCAACGCTATTACGCTGGGGGTGTCCTGGCTCGTGCTGGGCATCGTGGTCCTGGCCCTGATTACCCGTGGCTTCAAGGCGTCCCCGCCGGAGATGACCGCGACGGAGAAGGCGACGGTCGAGGCGGCCGCCTAAGTCTTGGTTAGTTCGGTTCCGGTTGGGCCAAGGGAAGGAATACTCGTGAAGATAGCGCTGGGTCAGCTGGAGTCGGGTGCGGGCATCCAGGCCAACCTGGCCGCGATCGATCGGTTCGCCGCCGAGGCAGCGGGCGACGGCGCCGCGCTGGTCGCCTTCCCGGAGTACGCCACCTACGAGAAGAAGAAGGTGGACGCCACGTTCCCGGCGGTGGCGGAGCCGCTGGGCGGGCCCGTCTGCCGGGAACTCGCCGCCATTGCCCGCCGCCGCCGCATCGCGCTGGTGGCGGGCGTGGTGGAGACCTCGGAGGAGCCGGGCCGGGCGTACAACACGCTGGTGGCTTTCGGGCCCGACGGCGGCCGGCTGGCTTCCTACCGGAAGATCCACCTTTTCGACGCGCAGGGGTTGGGGGAGTCCGAGTTCATCAAGCCGGGCGGGTCCCTTGAGCCGGTGGTGTTCGAGCACGGGGGAGTGCGGTTCGGGTTGATGACCTGTTACGACCTGCGCTTCCCGGAGCTGGCCAGGTCACTGGCCGACGCCGGCGCGCAGGTCCTGCTGGTCTGCTCGTCCTGGGTGCCGGGCGAGCACAAGACGGAGCAGTGGCTGGCGCTGAACGCGGCCCGGGCGATCGAGAACAGCGTGTACGTGGCGGGGGTGTGCCAGGCGCCCCCGGTCTCGGTGGGGCGGAGTGTGCTGGTGAATCCCATGGGCGTCGTTGAGGCGGACCTCGGGTTGTCCGCCGGTGTGCGGCCGGTGGAGGTTTCGCTGGAGACGGTGGACCGGGTGCGGGAATCGTTCCCGATGTTCCGGCAGCGGCGGTTGTAGGGCTGGAGCGCCGGCGCCAAAGGACGGGGAGGACCAACAGCTGACATGTGCGCCACGTTTTACCATGGAGCAGCAGCAGAGCAAGCAAGCCACCTCGAGGACGAATGAGACGAACTACTTCAGCAGAGGCCAGCCACTTTACAGTCACCCAGATCTTTGGCTACGACTCAGCCGTCAAGGTCGAGGCATCCATTGATCCCATTTCACTCCAGACGGATCCGGAGCGGAAGAAAACCTTCCAGTCCGCCCTAGCTGAGGCTGTAAAGGTCAACACGGATCGCATCTTTACTGGTGATGTAAAGGCGGAAATAACTTGGTTCGTCCCGGAAGAACGCCGTTACAACACACATCTTGTCGCAGACATCGACAACATCATTAAGCCACTCTTCGACGCCGTAACCGGCCCGAACGGAATCATGATTGACGACAACCAAGTTCAGCAGGTGACTGCATCATGGCTGGATGTGCAACCCGACGAGCATAAGTTCTGGATGAGAGTTACTGCCCTCGACTCCGATGAATTCATTAAGAGGAAGAGCCTCAGATTTGTTGACTTTGGACGGCCCTATGGATGCATGCTCCTCCCCAGCGGGCCGGATCTTCTAAAGCCCATCTTGGTCGGCAACTTCGCACGGGCAATTCATCATTATCAGGAGCAGATAGCTAACAGGGTAGAACCTGCGGTAGCGAAAAGGGTTATGCCTATTCAGCGATCCTATCCGCTGGCGCGTTTAAAGGGCTTCGAAGTGGAGACTTACGCTTCTTCACAAGTACGGCAGTAGACGGATTCCTAACCCTCAAAAGCTGATCAGGTTCCAGGAAACCAGTCTTAAACTACTCAACGTTGAAGTCAACCTATGGAGTCTCGTAACAACCACGAAAGGTAGCCATGCCCTAACGCCCCAAAGGAACCCCACCTGGCACTCAGCGACAAAAGCCTGAGGCAGACGTGGTGCTCCGTCCTACCGTTAGTACGCCAGAGGAAGGGGTTAAAGACGACACTGATGACGATCTCGGTTCCTGACAAAGGTCAGACGGCCGATTCTTTTCCATAGTTTGAGGGGCGACATGGGCGTCAATGCGGTAGCTGAATAGAAAAACGCCTCGAATCATCACATCATGTTTTCGTCGTGCGCCGGGTAAGTGCGCACTCCATGAGCCTTCCACGTGATGGCGCTGGCCGTGTCGCCGGTTGCAGTGGCGGTGGTGTCCGCCAGCATGCCGCCCCCCTTGCTAGCGCAGAGTGCACGACCGCGGGTGGTAGTAGAAACTCTCACCGCACCCGCCATCTCGGTCAACCATTCCAGCCCGTCCAGCCGGGCGCACGCGGCCTTGGCAGCCGACCAGAGCGTCACCACACATTCGAACGGCAGCCGTCGGTCCACCAGCCGGTTCCCGCCTGAGGGCTGAACTGTGGAAGCAGACACTTCAAAGTGCACGTCTCGGATCCGCCGGGAAGGAGTGCATCACTCGGTTCAGCCGACGCAATGACTCGGGAAGGCGTATCGCTACCAGTACCGGGTGATGTCGTAAGCCCGTCTCAACACCTAATTGCTAATAAGCTTCGGCGGGCTTTTCCGCAATCTTGGTTCCGTGGAGCGCGGTCGATCGCCTAATAACTTTCGACATTCGAGCGGCCGAGGGAAGCTGAGCGTCGACGGGTGATTTGTCGACACTAGAAAATAACCGGACTTCATATAAATCCTGTGGACGGCAGTCCCAAGGTACGCAGGGTTCATTGAATCCTTGGCGCTGAAGCAAGAGCTTTCGTTTTCGCAGGGCGAGCCATACTTCTTGAGCCAACCATTGATCAAATTCTTGCCATGCTTGTGAACCTGACAGGATTGGATGGTTTGCCACTTTGCCGGAATAATAAATTCTCGGTATGTATGGCGTTCGAGAAAGCCTTCGCACCTGGTTCTCACTCAATGCCCCATAGAGAAGTCGTCGAAGTTGAGAAACCAGAGTTACATAGTCACGATCAGTACCGTCTTTTAGTCTGCTCAGATCTTGACTCGAATGCACAACTTCCCGTAACAGATTTGCATAAATGAGGACTCTCACGCGCGACTTGAGATCCGCAAGGGGTTTCGGTCCAACATCAACAGAGCGCATCGTGACAGTGTGGCTAAGAAATTGAGTCGATTCGACCACCCGCATTTCTGCTGACGGCAAAGGTGAGCGGGTCATAATCCTTATACCCGGACTTTTGTCGATTCTTAGTTGTACACCTGAAGCTTCCGACCAAGCATGGACGTGGTCGACCGCTCGGCTAATAGCGTCATAGTTCGTCCCCCACATAAGCAAGTCATCCGAGAATCGGGCGAATCCGATCTGAAGGCGCTCGAGTTGGCGATCCAAGGGAGTTAGCGCAACATTCGCAAGCAGTAAACTCAAGGATGTCCCCTGGGGCACTCCTACTGCCGTTGATCGAAGTGATACATCAGGAGATTCTATTCGCGGAGCACGCATGAACCTCTCGCATAACTGCTTCTCGCGAACTGTCATATAGAGTCTGAGGTCCTTGATGGACTTCATTATATACTCATGACGAATTGAACCGAAGTAGTCATTCAAGTCGAACTCAGCCAAGTATAATCGTGAGTTCACGCGCCATTCTCGTGAAACATAGTCAATTGCATCGAAAACGTTTAAGTCGTTTCGATAAGCATACGATCTACTACTGAGGAGAGCCCGGTTTTTATTCATCAAACTCGCATAGGTGTTGCGAGATACGGCCTCGTCAGGAATTCCGAAGCTAGTTATCTGCCGCGTGCCGCCGCCAGGCTTTTCGACTTCGAAGTTTACGGGTCCACGCACCACGTATGAGCCCGATGCGATTGCCTTCTGAATAGCATGAGAATAAACATGGGCCCTCGACCGGACGTGGAATGGGTCGAAGTCTGCTCTTACCGCCCACGAACTCGGGCGAGGGTACTGTTCTCGACCTGTTGTCATTTTGGAGCGCTTGTTGTGCCGCTTCTGCTCGTCAGAATGTAGCTTGAGTGCTCGCTCATACTTGCGAATCCTCGCGTCGGAGAGGCTCTTCATTGCTCGCTCAAGCTCGTTCATCAAATCTCCCTTAAAGACTGAGGGCCAGCACGAGGCCAGCCCTCAGTCCGGCCGTCGGACCCTGAAAGAGATGCATTCACATGCAGAAACCGAACGGTGTTCGTTCGATTCCCATGGGTCAGCGCGACCCTAAATCGGGGCCAAAGCCTACGCGCTCTTGCGCGATGGATCTACCGTAGCATCTATCCGTGTAAAACGATCTTTAGGGGAGGAATAAGCAATAGCGTCGGGAGTATCACGGCTATCCAAGGAGCGTAGTCGAGAGCCCATGAGGCTGCGACCGTTAGCTTCTCGCGCGTCGTCCTTTGGGGACTTGTCTTTGTAGACAGGAAATCAGCAGTTGTGTGATTTTCTGACTCATCAAGCAGTGCATTATATGAGCTCTTGAGTGCCACGACGTGGTCGTGATTGACTGCTCCGTGTACACGAATGAATTCAAGTTCCGAAGACAGGGACTGGATTTTGCGATAGTTCAAAAACATATCGCGACTTCGGCCTGAGTAATTTATTGAGGAAATTATGAGCGAAGCTGCAAGAGTTATGATCGCTACAAACAGCCAAAGAAGGTCCCCGTTGGGGCCGTAAACTTTAGGGTTTCTGAGCATTGCAGCCGAGGCAATCAGGCTGGCGAGTGATGCTGAGATCATCAGCGCATTCCATGCCCTTGCACGCCTACTGAGCCTCTCGCATGCGCGTAGTCGTGCTTCGTACGTCTTAAAAGTTCGCTTTTCTAGCGTATCGACTTCCTTCCCGCACTCTTCGCACCCATCTGATGGCGGCGACGGTGCGTGCCTTGAGGTCTCGGTCATCAAGATGCTCCTTTAGTATCAGCTTGCACATGATTACATCACCTTGTTCGCCCTTGTGATAATCATTCATCGCGCATTTCGATTGGGAGATGCCATTTTCAAGTTGCGTGACCTCGGTGGTCGCTACAAATCCCCGTGTTGGCTATTTGGACACGTGGTCGCCTGAAGTACGCGTAAAGAGTCCTCGATGTCGCTTAAGCGGTTGTAACCGTCGGATTCGTTCCTTCAGTGTCGTACGAGGCATACGAGAGCCTTTTGCGGGAACTAGTTAGACACGGCTGCCTTCGCCGCTCGCGTTGCGTTCATCCACTCGCTCAGCCATGGCGCGCGGACGGAGGAGGTGATACGGCAGTCGGCCACGAAGGTGCCCTTGGCGCCGGCGTCGATCCAGTCCTGCAGCGCGACCAAGTCCGCCAATGAGCGGATGACAGCAGATTCGGCGCCAAGGGCACGGGCGACGCTGCTGAAGTCCACTTCGGGGATCAGCATCGGCTTCTCGGTCAGGCCTTGGGAGCCGTACTGGTGGATCTCGGCTCCGTAGGCGGCGTCGTTGTAGATCACCACGATCGCGCTTGGGGCAGCGGCAATGAGTGATTCGAGGTCGGACAGGCCCATCAGGAAACCGGTCAGAAGCAGTTCGAAGGGACAGTCCGCGCCCACCTCGGCTGGTTCCGTGACGCACGCGCACAATTGCCTAGAGAACGCGCAGGGGAGACCGACACCCGTCGTCCCCTCTTTTTCACGGATACTTGACAAATGATTGCCGTTGTCGTGGACACGAACATTATTAGCCAGTCTCCCAAGTTGGCCCGTCCTGAGTGGATTTCTCTTTCAGAACACAGAGCTGATTGGGGAGTCACCCTGCTGGTTCCGGAAATTGTGGTGATGGAAACGACCAAAGTTGTTCCCAGAGAATGGGGTAAACAACGGGACGACCTCAGCAAAGCCAAGGTCGGAACCTTTGGATTGCAAGAACAGCTAGACGCTATTGTGCAGGGAATCCAGAACCACATCGACGGGTACGAAGCTCAGTTGAACTCCCGGCTGTCCGAGCTCGGCGCCCGGGTCGTGCCAACCCCCAATGTGCCCCATTCGAACATCGCGTTTCGGGCTTCCAGAGGACGAGCTCCGTACCATGCAGGGGTCAAAGACGGATACAGGGACACTCTGATTTGGTTCACGGTACTCGACGTAGCGACGAAAAATTCTGACGATGAGGTCTGGTTTGTCAGCAGCAACACAAATGATTTTGGTAACCCCTCCGTCAAGAAGAAGGGGGACGACAACGACGCTCCACTCCAGCTTCCAAGGCCTTTACACCCGGACCTGAGGAGGATCTAGAAAGTCTAGGCTTGCAGGGCAGGGTCAAGTACGCAACAAGCCTGCGGTCCCTGGAACAACACATCGCTGCATTGCCCGGCCCCATTGCTCCCGATTACCTTACGGAGCTGACTTTCCTGCTGGACTTCGATGCCCTGCAAGAACTGCTGAACGATCAGACAAGTATCGTAGTCGCTCCGAAGGACGCCGCTCTGGCTCCGGGGACGGCAAGGGCCGTCATCAACAACTTCATCACTAGTGGTAGCAAGTGGACGTTTTCAGATGCCGCTGGCCGGGGCGAAGACCGCTGGACAGCCAACTATGTCGTGGATGCGGAAGCAGAGATATTCACCTTCCCAGAAGCCCATTATCCCCAGCCGCGTCATCTGTGGAGACGAAACCTCCGTGTTTCGGGCACAGCGGCTTTCAATAAGCAAGGGCAGCCCGAGGAAGTCCAGATCTCCAGAACTGAAGCCCTGCCCGATGATCCAAACCGCGGACTGTGCGCGGTGCTCAGCGCAACCGGTTTCGGGCAGCTCGACCTGGTGGGAAGCGCAACTTCCGGATTCAGCTTCACCGTTCCCCGGAAGCCTTCACGACCCTAGCCCAAGCCGCCAAAGCCGCCAAGGACTTCCCCGTTCCACCAGAAGCCTTCACGACCCTAGCCCAAGCCGCCAAAGCCGCCCAGGACACAAGCCAGGTGCCAAGCAGAATGGGGAACAAGCAGAGGGTGCGGGTGCATCGACGGATAGTGCCGTGTCGGATAATTCTGAAGAATCCGACGAAGGTGCCGGTGGGGCTGCTTCCTGACCTTTGAACTCTGAACTCAGAGACTTGGGCGAAACCCACCTCGCACGGCTACTGGGGATGAGCGCCTGGTGGAGGGATTATCGGACCACCACATGCGCGTCCTTCTCGACCCGCAAGGGGCCGTTCTACACCTGCGATAGGAAAGAACACCGCGACCCGGACCATCTGGAACGAAGGATGGCTCCCGCCGGCTGATTTCAAGCCCCGCGGCGGTAAGGGCCAGCATTAGCGGGAAGTCTGTTCAAAACAGCTGGCTAACATCCGCGGATATGACTCTAATAAGGTTGCACATGTGAATTTACTAGCCGTCGACGTACTCTCAGCGTTGCAGCCCCTCGTTGATACGCTCGCTAACACCGTACCGCCGCCCGATCCGGCGGTAAGTCCAGCTCCGTCCCCCACGAGTGTTTTGGTAGAGATAAAAACAGGCGAAAAATCGTGGATTGAACCAATACTCGCCTCACCTCTACTTGCCGCGTGTGGCGCCATCGGCGCGGCTTGGTTGGTATTCCGGGGGACAAGCAAACAAGTTGAAAAGCTCCACGACGGAAATACAGAAACGGCACGCAAAAACAAGGAAGACCAGTGGTGGTCGACTCTCAAGTGGGCCTATGAGCAGGCCAGCTCAGATTCCAATAAAACTTCGGACGTCTTCAAGGAGAGGGCTGTCCTTGGAATCTTTGAATCTCTTGCTACCCCTGGCATCTCTAACGAACAAGTGGCAGCGCTCGAAAACATCAAGAGTGTGTTCAAAGAGAGAGCCGATCCATCTACCGAAGCTAGCGTCGAGAACCTAGAACGCGCCATTGATGCGAGCAAATCCGGCACATCACCGATAGGGCCACGACTGACACAAACAGGTTCTACGTACCGCAGGCACGTGATGCGATCAGCTGGGATCGTGAGCCGGCGGCTGGGCCTCACCCAAGTATTCGCTCACCGGCAGGGCGCCCCACTTTTGTTTGAGACGGCCGCCGGAAAACTCATTGGTCTGCAGCCTCTATTCATGACCAACGATGAAGTCCAAGAGAACAACCCGAGACTTATCGTAAAAGAGATGTGCAGCCAAGCGATGAGTAGAGAGTTCACTGTCAAGACTGAACGGTCAGGCGGTGTGCAGGAGGTTCCAGGACGGAAACTAGACGCCTTTGCCGTAGTTACAAACGTTCAAAGGCACTGGCCGTGGCTCGACAAAACGGGAGTAGATGCGCCGTATATCTACTTCCCAGAACCTCCCGAAACCAACGCCGAGGAAAACCATGCGAGGATGGCGCGAGAGCGCGAACAACAAGCTAATGGCGGCTGGCCAGGGTTTATGGAGCAGAGAAATCAGCTACTCGAGGACGGGCTCGCAGAGTTAATTGGGCGGCTCAAGGACGATGGACGCGCAGAAAGCGACGCAAAGTAGACGCTACCTGGCTGGGCCCGCCTTGGCTTGTTCAGCGCCCACGGCTGCTCCTCATCGGGTCTTTCTGCTTTTGCAGCGCCTTTACCCATTTGGACCGCCCGACAATGCCAACGGAAGTGAAGACGAGAGGACCGCGAAGAAGCCCGAGCCTGTCTACGGTTCGCCCGAGGAATTCCTGCATGAGCAGTTGCTGCCCACGTATGTCCGAACCAAGAAACCACCTGACGGCTGGTTCCGCGACGCGCAGGCCTAGGAACTCGAGGTTCTAGTCTTTGCGCAGCAGTCCGGTGACCCCGGCCAACAGAAGCGCAGTGAGCAACCATGCGAATGCCGGGATGCCGGCAAAAACGGCCGGCATCCAGGTATTCCCTGTTACACGCCACGCCATGGCTTGGCCGGGCGCCGCTGCCGGGATAGCCGTGTCCACGGCGGACAATCCCGCGTTGAAACTTGGGTAAAGATCACAGGGCGTCAGTTCACCGCAGAAGCTGGGTTTCGGCCTCGGTCGCCAGAACTTCTCTAGCCGTTTTCGTCGATTCCCTTGTGCTCTCCAGCATTGCCGCTATTTCGTCTTGGGATGCTGGTTTGATGTCCAGGCAATTCGATTTTGAATGTTACCCATGCACTTGAACTGTAGGAGCACATCGTCCTGGGAGCTGCGAAGTTCAGAGCGCCCTTGACCTGATCTTCCTCGGCCACAACCTTTGCCATCCAGTATGCGGACTCGATCTTGGCTTGCAGCTCCCTTGCCTGTTGAAAAACGCGGCTTCGTCTGAAGGCGGAGGCTGTCTGTCATCATCTGTTCCGACCCAGCGAAGATTGTCACAGACGAACTCATGAAACTCTGTGAGGCTTTCCACAAACTCGCTGTACGCCGCCATGCGCGTATCGCGTATCTCGTCATCTCTGCCAGTCTGGTTGCGGAAATTCCGATCCAAACCGCAGCCACGACACCAATCAAAGAGAATACAGCCACTGCTATGGCTGCCATCGCAGTTATTCTTGCACTTCGTGCAGCGTCCGTGAGGGGATCAGATGAACTCGTGTTTGCCACAGGTCGATCTTTCTGGTCCAGCTCAATAACTGGCCCCAAGCGCCACAATACGATAATTAGGCATACGGGTCTGAGACGTGCGCTTATAGAATCTAATGTCACGAAGTGCGGTTGCTTCGGGCACGTCGGCCGTTAGGCATCCGCTGGTTTCACTTCTGGTGCCGGAACAGGATCATAAACCGCACGCCGCCTGGAGCAGCCAGCAACCCTTCGGGTGTCTTGACCTTGAGTGGCCAAGACACCTCAAGGGCTGCGACAGTCGAAATTGTCGCTTGAGTGCGCGCCTTGGATCAGATCGAGAGGGCGCCTGCCGTTTCTATAGAATAATCTTTTCGAAGGACCGGTACAGACTCGGAGCGTTCGTCAGGGAAGACCGGAACTGATACCGGGTGTGAGCCTTCCAGACGTTGTTCGCCAGCTTGGTATTCAGACCCGGGTCGAGGACAACCGCACCGCTTGAGACACCTGCCAGGAAACGCAGGAACGAAGTTCCCTCACCCACGTAGATCCTGGTTCCGAATGCGAATTGATCCGGATCGGTTCCTTGGGCGACACAAGGTACGAACACAGCCTTGGCATGTTTTGTCTGCCAGTGGGTCAGCAGCTTGGAGAATGACCAGCGCCCCAGATTATTCTCTCTTCCGGGATCGCGAAGGTAGAGATATCCGTCGTCAATGATTTTCTGCTGGACCGGATCAAAGCCGAAGAGCCCGAATTCCAAGCCTGTTCCTTCATGGAGAACTCCGGCCCTATGGATACCCGAGAGGTCATATCGGCTCCCGGACGGACTGAGCTTTCCGTATGTCTGGGCGAGCCAGGTTGTGTCGGCGGTCCTTGCCTCGCCGCTATCGGGATTCGGTGTCAGAAGAGTGATCCGGGAACTGAAATGAGCGTTGAGGTGGTTCACCCGATGTGCTTTGACCTCCCAGTCAAGATAATCAGGTGCAGCTCGACCATTAGCGGTGATACCAAGTTCGCTCTCCAGAGTCACGCCGTGACAATTGGGGCCCTTGCACACATCCCGGGATCCATCTGGTCTCAACCGGTACGACTCGATCCAGTTCTTGGCATGAATCAGTCGCAACTGATCAAAGAGGACGTCCCTGGAAGTTGCATCATCAGCACGCAGGCTAATCTCCGCCAGTTTCCCTCGACGTTGATTGAACTGCTGGAGATATGAAGCGGCTGGAGCGTGCCGGGAAACCACCGCCGCGAGAACTCGCCGGTCCCGCCCCGGCCCTAAAACCAGACAGCGACCCTTTTCTTGTCCCCTCGACTCTGGTGCCTCACTGTAAGCGAGCAACTCGGATGGACCGCCGGGGGAGCTGTCCAAAAACCCCGACAATCGGATCTCGGGGTACTGCGATAGTAGATCAGCTTCGTTTCAGGCGCCGGCGAAAGGCCATCCTCCGTTAGCAGACCCAAGGTAGCGAGGACCGTCAGATAGGCGCTCCCGCCTTCGGCTTCCCGGAAGAGGGCCTATGGCTGGAAACCGGGCCGGGGAAAAGATGACTCAGCGTGGTCATGTCGCTTCCCAGACCCGCAATCTGGTTCTTGCTGTTGTGATTAGGAGTCAGAAACTTCACCTGGATCAGGTTGACTCCTTGATTCCGAAATCTTTGTTCGAGACCTTCCCAAGTAACCCGGTCGTTCCAAAGATTCACCATCCACTCATTAAACCTTCAATCGACTGTGAAGTTGTGAGTTGAAGGGCCCGCGCAGGCCCGGGCATCTCGCCTATCTCTTTCGCCGCTTTTTGATAGCCCCTCTTGGGACCCTTCGTCATGCACCGTGGACTGTCAGCCCAGCTCCGATGACCCATTGTGCCGGCCGCCGCGGGGCGCCCGCTTGCATCCAGACTGTCGCACTCATGATGCGGTTCTGGCGGGTTGGGATGGTTGTCCAGATCGCTTGACCTCCCTATATTTCAGATATATAGTTACTGTATGTCCGGCATAAAGAGGGAATATGATGCCCATTGAGTCTAGGAATGAGCGGTTTCGACGCCTCGCGGAAACGCGGGGTGGGCGCCTGATTCGTGAGATAAGCCTTCTCGGGAACTTGGCCAACCGGAAGAACTACGACTACACACCCGAAGAAGTGGATGCGCTTTTTCGGCCGATCGAAGCGGAGCTGAGGGAAGTGCGTGCACTTTTCGATCCCGCGGCCCCCTCCACACGAAAGGTAACATTCGAATGACGACATCGAACTTTGGGTTCTACTTTGAAAGCGCTGGTCTTGGTGCCGCTCAAGGCGCCATATCACCAGCAGAACAATTCTTTGAGGGTTCCCTTGCGGAGGTCTCTCTGGTGCGGGAAACAGCTCAGAACTCTATCGACGCCCGCGCCGGTGAGGCACCGGTGACTATGGTTTTCGAGCTGGCCGAGATGGCCACCGCTGACGTCCCAGGCATGGCGGGCCTCCGCGCCCACATTGATCAGGTCGAGCTTCAGACAAGGGGATCACAGGGCCATGCAGCAATGTCGAAGGCACGCGCAACGGCTGGCATGGACTCGATTCCCGTACTGCGCATAAGCGACTATGGCACGAAGGGGTTGACGGGCTCTGAATCGAGGAACGAACTGAACTCACCCCTCAGCGCGTTGACCCGAGGGGCCGGTATCTCTGCCGACGATGGAACTCGTGGCGGTTCTTTCGGTATCGGATCAGCAGTAGGTCCTATGGCCTCTGACATGAGTACGGTGCTCTACACCTCGATGCCCTTGACCCGTTCGGAGGTTGTCCTTGCTGGGTATAGCTCTCTCGCTACACATCGCGACTCCAATGGCACCTGGCGGGTCGGTGATGGATTTCTTACAGACCTTGACCTCACGGACGACTTCCGTTATCCCCGTGACCCTGCACCTCTCGGTCCCTTCGCCCAGCGCACTGAACCCGGTACTGACACCTACATCCTCGGTTACAGGAAGGCGACGTTGGACCCCAGCCTGGGACACATCAAGACTGCCTTCCTCAGGAACTTCCTGCTCGCAATACACCGCGGCACTCTGGTCGTCGAAGGCGTCACGAATAGCAGTTCGTGGCGACTGGACTCGGCAACTCTCGCCGACCATGTGAAGGAAGACGCCGAGGCCACAGCGTTCTACCGGGCAATCAATGACCCGAATCCGATCACCAAGACCAGCGCGAGACTCGGGAAGCTCAGCCTTTACATCGACGTCGATGACAGTCTCCAAAAGACGCTTCACACGATCACAATGCGCGCTCCCTTGATGAAGATCGACACCTTCCGGCATACATCTATTCCGATGAAGTATGCGGCTGTGCTCGAGTGTTCCGACGAAATGGGCAATCAGGTGCTGCGGGCGCTCGAACCGCCGCAGCACAATACCTGGGATTCCGGCAGGGCGGATAACGGCAAGGCCGTCGTAGCTGAACTGAAGAGATTTGTTCTGGAAGGGCTCAAGAGCCGCGTGAAACAACAGATCGGTGATCAGGTCGAGATCAAGGGCTTGGCGAAGTACCTTCCCGTCGAACTCCCAGATAGTCCGGCTGGCCAGACGGGCGCAGGGAAGCCATTTGCAGGACCAGGAACATCAACAGAAGCCTCTACAGTCCAAGGCGCTGAAGAAGCACCAGTACCAGCACCTCCTGCTACCCGAAAGACCGTGCGGGTATCCGTCAGGACGCCCGCAACGAACACCGGGGAACAGTCCACAGACAAGGGCAAGGACAGCGGCGGGCCGGGAAGTAGGAAGGGCAAGGGCGGAAACATGGCCGGAGAAGGTCAGCCGGGTGAAGGAACCAGCCGTATCAGTTCAGGAGATGTCCGCTTCCGTAGCTGGTCAGATGCCTCCGCGGGGGATCTCTACCTAGCGCTAACCGCGTCAGAAGACATCACTGGCGATCTTCAACTAGTTGCCCTCGGTGCCGGGGGCCGGGCCGAGGACGACTACAAATTGCCTATCGCAGAAAGTGCGATCACGACGAACGGAGAGACAACGCCTCTTACTCATGAAGGCAACGTTCTTTCCGGTCTAAATCTCACCGCAAATGTGACATCACAGGTGCGCATCACTCTCACATCAGGCCACCGCTACCGACTGGGGATCAAATGAGCAACGCAACTATCCGGGGTTCCTACCCGCATCCCGTTCTGGATTCATCGGACGATGTGGCATCGACGATCGAAATCTTGCATCCAACCTACAGTTCCACCGTGGATGACGTTGAGATCCGATTTCAGGTGAGGATGACCGACCCCCAGATACTGCAACTGCTGGAGGAAGGCAGCGCCCGATACAGCGTCAAATGGAGCTGCAGCGCCACCATCGCAAGCGGAGATCTCGACCCACAAGTTGCAGGAATCTACGCCGACAGCACCGGGTACGTCGGGTGGATCGACCAACTTGATATACGCAACAAGGTGAAGATCGAGGTGAAAATCGTCGCCGCCCGAGCCATCAATGGTTACCGTCTGGAGCGGCAACACCCGGATTACGGTGGTTCCAGTTTCAATCTCCTTCCCGGGGATCTCCTCGCCGACGGAGGTGACTTTGAGATTGAGCCCGGCAAGCTTTACGACCCCCTTCGACCTCCTGTCGGATCCTGCTTCAGATTCATCTCAGACAACACGATGAAGAAGGGCCTGCAACTTCGATTCGACTATGACGACCAGGTGCTCGTGATCTTTCCTGAACGTGTGCTTGCAGCATTCGGCTTGCTGAAGGAACGCCCCGAACTGCAGATCGGATTGGTGGTCCTGCCCGCTCTCATGGAGACCATCAGCTTCATCAAGAGGAATAGGGAAGCTGACCCGACAGGGCAGAACGAAGAGTTGTCCGGCAAGCAGTGGTACGACGCAATTACCCGACTCGTGGAGGAAACGTCGTCGTTTGACGCGTCCGCCTTTGAATCAGCGCAGAAAATCCTTGGCCAGCCACTGGATCTGGCGCTAACGACCAACCTGACCGAAACAGAAGCGGAGGACTTCGATGCCTAGTAATACGGCGAATGCACTGACATTTGAAGCACTGGTATCACTCACACGTGCCCTTGAAACTGCAAACTCCCCGGCGGATTTTCTAGCCGCAGCGGACAACATCACCGGGCAGACTGAAAACATCTTGCCTCTGCCTTTCGAAACAGGCGAACCCGAGACGCTCGCCCCCGGCGCCAAGCGTCAGATGAGCCGCGACAGTGGCAATGCGCCCCTGGTGTACGAGTTCTTGGGTTCCCTTGACCGATCCAACGCGTCTGACCGCAGGCTATGGACCTATCTTGCCTTCGTGACCTACCGGGATTACATGGAGAAGAGGTGGCCTCTTGCAGAGGCCAAAAACTGGAAGGGACGAGTTCGGGACCGCTGGCTGCTACTCAACGTCAGCCGAGGGACACTCATCCGTCACGGGATAGCCCGGCTGTGGTGGGTAAGTTCGCTGACCTACGATCCTCAGTGCGAATACAGCCTCTCGAAGACATCAGGCGACCCTTTCGCCTATACGAAAGAGGTCTTCCGCAACGAGGACCGCCTGAATGCCCTATTCGACAGGGAAGCTGGGACGATCCCGGGTCTGGTTCGGGCCGTACTCGAGCACGCGGCGCAGGGAGACGCCTACAGCAAGGACAAGTACCTTGGGGCAATCATGATGGAGGCAAGGCTGGTGTATGGATACAGGGACCTTAGCGCACTTGCTGCTGAGGAATTTCAGGAACTCGTCACGCAGGCCGTACCACTCAGCGTTCCCGCATAATTCGGATGGAATTCACACTGGCAGAGTTGCGCGCCGCCGGCTTCAGGGGCTTCGTCCCGTTCTCGGCTCTAGAGCGACATAGGTCAGAGTTGTCGTCGCCGGGCGTTTACGTTGTGATCCGTCCTGAGCCTTCCGCGCTCGTACTCAGAGACAGCAGTACCGGCTTCTGGTATCGAGGGAAGAACCCTGCCTATCCGCTTACCAAGCTCAGACATAAGTGGGAGCTGCCAACTCCTATGCTCTACATCGGTAAGGCTGGCGCCATCAACGGAGGAACGACCCTTTGGGAGAGGTTGGATTTGTATCGTCGCTACGGAGCAGGCGAGAACACCACTCACCGCGGAGGGCGGGCAATTTGGCAAATCGAAGACGCTGCTAATCAGCTCCTAGTCGGATGGTCCAAGACACCAGGGCTCAATCCTGAATGCGTTGAGGAGCGATTGTTAGAGCTGTTCGACGTTACGTTCGACATGCTCCCCATGGCCAATCAAAGACGTGGAACGAAATGCAAACACCAGCCAAGGTGCGATTGGAATGGCGGATGAGGATTTGCCAGTCAGCTTAGTCAGAGTGAAGCTACCCCGTTGGGCCGGCTCCCCTTGTTTGCGGCAGATGTGGGCAGCGGCCTAGAAATCACGGACCAGATGGTGAAACATCTCCACGAGTGGGAAGGCGACGACTGCGAACTCAATGAGTAATACATCAATTACTCATTGAGTTCGCAGTCGCTAACTGCCTAGGCCACTCTGTAACGGGGCGGAATCGAGGGGTTTGCCCGGGCATCAGCGGATGCGACTGAACCTTCGAACCGAACGCTGGCCGGTCGGTCCCTAGAGTAGAGCCGACTGCCAAGTCCCCTGCCCGTCACGTTCTTTAGCAATGGCAACAAGCTCGTCAACACGCATCAGCCACCCCTGTTGCTCGGGTTTGCAAGGGGCGTGCAGGGATCGCGGAATTACGAGCTGAATCTTGTGGTCCTTCATCTCATCGGTCTGGGCGGGACTGATAGGGCTCTCCAGCGTTAGCAGATGCTTCTCCTCGATGCGTTTTGCTTCGCTGAGTACTTGCCGCCACCGGTCCTTACATGTCGTCTTGACTCCAAGCATGGTCAGGAGGTCTAGCGGCGGGAAACTGGGGTCTTGGTATTCGTTGATGCCTGGGAAAACGGGTTTAGCATCGCAGCACCGAACAACCACCGCGTCATGATTGACAGCGCGGCACGAACGAGGCCGCTATCTTTGAACCTCCGCCGATTCGCCCGAAAGGCTTAACGATGACTGACTGGAAGACCACTCCGTCCACGTACAGCGACCGCCTTGAGGAGTTGGCCCAGACGCTATCGGCGTGCCGCGATGCCTTCCACGAGACGGCCAACGAGTTTAGGTGGGAACCGGCAGCAGGATCGGGGGCTGCTCAAGCGGCGACGTCCCTCTCATCGCCTGATCCGGCAATCGACAAGCCGGCTGGCGAAACTGGCCACTGCCTCATCACAGAGGCTATCCAGATTTTTTTCTTCAACAGCGCGGCGCATTTGGGTAGTTGGGCTGCTCTTCTGAGGGCTGCCGAGGTGGTTGCGACTCCGCCATTGCTTCTGCGCGCAGTAATCGAGAATTGCGCACACGCCGTGTGGGTTACGGGCGACGACGACACGGAGGCTCCGGAAGACCGTCTTGCTCGTGCCTACCTCGAGGAGTTGAAGAGCGCCGAGCAAGCCAAGATGAACGCAGGCCGTCTTCGTGGCAAGAGCGGCCCCACTTACACGCGCACCGCGAACGCCTACAAAAAGGTCAAGGCGGAGATTGCCGCCCGCTTCCCTGACTCGACTCCCGAGGAGCTGGGCAACTGGAGGCTTCACGGTCAAAAGCTGCCAAGCCTTGAAGATTCCGTCCAGTGGATGTACGACCTCACCGCCCGCTTCGGTGGCACTATCGATGCGACTATGGCCTCGGGCCTATATGGGCTGCTGTCGAACCTCACCCACCCGACTCTCTACACGGTGAGAGATATGCGCGTCTGGACTAAGGACGAAAAGACAGGCGACGACGTCGCGAACGTTCGCGTCACTATCGAGTCGGTTGAGAAGGACGTTCGTACAGCGCTAGCGGCCTTCTACAACGCTATGACCTACGTGACCGCTTACTACGGTTGGCCAGAGACGGCACTGAGGACTCTTGAGAGCAAGATCGAAGCGGTGATCCCAGACTTCTTCAATGCCGCCCTCGAAGTCGAGTAACAACCGGGGCGTCGTGATCAGTTGTTGAGGTCGAAGTCGCGGTCGAGGCATTCCGGGCTGGAGAGCACCCGCCAGGCGGAGGTCACGCGGGCGCTGGGGAGGGTCGCGGCCATCGGCAAACAAGTTGCGGTGGCTCTGCTAAGACCTTCAGATGTCGTCGCCGTCATCCGTGCTGGGTAAATCGGCCGCTTGAATCCAAGTGCTACAACTTGAGGAGCCAGCTCGTACATGGTGATTCGGGCGGGGTGGAGCTGACCGAAATAAATCTTGTCGCGGCGCACCTTGAGGTCTTCGTTGGAGACTTGCTGTCTGCCCCAATACTTAACGACGTGCCCGATTAGCAAGCAGACGGCAATATCGATGGATCGGCGGAATATCAGATGAGGGATCCCTGTAACCGACCCCCTCGGTCGCGTTCCTTGGCCATGGCAACGAACTCATCTACGCTCATCAGCCACTCTCGCTGACCCGGCTTGTACGGCTCATGCAGAGACCGAGGGATGACAAGTTGGACTCTGTGAACTTGCATCTCTTCGGTCTGGGCTGGGCTGATGGGGCTCTCCAAGGTGAGGAGATGCTTGTACTCGATGCGTTTTGCCTCGCTGAGGACTTGGCGCCATCGGTCTTTGCATGTCGTTTTGACTCCGAGCATGGTCAGATCGAGGGCCGGAAAGCCCGGGTCCCGGTATTCATCAATGCCGGGGAAGATAAAGTCTGGGCGTGCTCTGTTCTCAGTGACCGGGTTGAACGTGTGGCGGACATCCAGAGCGTCGAAGAGTGCGATGAGTTGGTTTTCCAGACCCTTCCCTGCACGGCTTTTGCGCCGATTATGCAAGGAGAGAGAAACTTCGATGAACCTGTCTACGTCCACGTGCCCGTCACTGTAGAGGGCATCCAGTGTGTCGGTGGCGAGGTGACGTTCCAAAGTCCTGAAGAGTATTTCCTCCTGCTCCATCCATGCCATCAGGACCTTGTCAGGATCGTCCGCCGGGTGGAGGTCTGGGAGAGTGGAGCGGGCAAAGGCGCCAAATTCCGCCGAAGTGGGAAACCGCGGCCCGAACTTGTCCAAGATCCGAGGTAGCCAGTCGTTATTCGCGGGTTCGATGGCAATGCCGAGCATGTCAAGGAGGTACATGGCGGTGAGGCCGAGACTGTCGTGTCCGGCTTCCAGCCCGGAGCGGACGGAGAAGCCGCGGTGCTGCAGGACGTCGGTGCCGAACAGCCAGTCCAGCTGCGCGGCAATGCTGGATTCGGACGGGGCCACGATGAACAGGGCATCCCCGTTCCGTTGCTTGGCGATGAAGACCACGTCCCCGGGCTTTGCCCTTTTCATCGCTTCTACCGATGCCGGGTAGTACAGGCGGTATTCGGAGCGCTTTGGGATGTTGATGCGGGCATCGTAGAAAGTCAGGGTTCCGTCTTCGGCCACCGGCTCATCAGAGTCATCGGATACCAGCAGGAAGCGGGTCGGGATTTTGAGCCTTTCCGCCGGGCGGCCGAATAGGCCTTGGAGGGCTTTAACGCCGTCGAGTTCGTGCTGGTTTGAACTCCTCCCGACCGTTTCCACGGTACTGAGGATTTTGGCAGCTACGCCGTCGAAATGATCGGCCAAGTCACCGAAATCCATATACTTCTCCCACGCTAAAAGACCGGGCATGCGTGCCCGGAACTGACCGTATCGTGGTGCCGTCTCAGACGGTCACCACGACACGGTAGAGGAAGTCAGGCGGAAAGGGGCTCTACGGCGGCTGGCTGGTTCATGATTTTGAGTACGTGCGGGGTCATGATCCGCGCAATCTCGCTCATGACCGGGGTGACCACACTATTGCCGAACTGCTTGTACGCCTGGGTGTCACTGACGGGGATCCTGAACGTGTCGTCGTATCCCATCAATCGTGCGCACTCCCGCGGAGTCAGCCGGCGCGGCCTCAGACCGTCCTGGGCCACGAGAATCTCCGAGCCGTCCTTGTAGTACCGTGCCGAGAGGGTGCGGGAGGTTCCCATTGGGTGGACCAGCCCGAAGCCAAAGCCATTGCCGGCTGCCTTGTGCTTGGCGGCGTACGCCTGCAGGTAGGCCCACAGCTTGGGTGTCAGGGTGAACTTGGGCTGCACCTCGTCGTTCTCGTGGTCAAAGAACCGGTCACCGTCCCATTCGAGGAATGGTTCCGTGCCGTCGGTCTTATGCAGGATCGTGTGGAGCTTTGGGCCCGCCGGCGGGATTTCAAGATCGTCCCAGCTGAAGTCGGTGGGTTCGCGGAAGCCGACGATGATGATGCGCTCCCGATGCTGCGGGGTGAAGTTGATCGCGTCGATGACCTTGGTGTGGACTTCGTACCCGAGTTCCTCCTGAAGGGTTTCCATGATCACGGCAAAAGTCCGTCCCTTGTCATGGGAGCGGAGATTCTTGACGTTTTCGAGCATGAACGCCGCCGGGCGCTTTTCGTTGATGATGCGGGCTACGTCAAAGAACAGGGTGCCTTGGGTGGCGTCCTCGAATCCGTGCAGGCGGCCGAGGGAGTTCTTTTTGCTCACCCCGGCGATGGAAAACGGCTGGCATGGGAAACCGCCCAGCAGAATGTCGTGGTCCGGGACTTCTTCGGCTGGGAAGGGCTGGATGTCACCGACGAACGTGTGGGAGTCTTCCTGGTCGTCGGGGAAGTTGGTCAGGTACGTCTTTTCGGCGTACTTGTTCCACTCACTGGTGAAGACGCAGCGACCTCCGTGAGTTTCGAAGCCCTTGCGGATGCCGCCGATGCCTGCAAAGAGATCAATGAACTTGAAATCGCCCGCGCCCGCGCTCGTGCGAAGGCCCAACAATTCCTTCAGCGCAGGCGCCAACATGGTAGGGCAGGCCGTTTCACCGCTTTCCCAGCGTGCCACGGTCCTATCGGAGACATTGAGCTGCTCCGCGAGCTGTCGTTGGGTATATCGTGCACGGGCTTGGGCGAGGAGCGTGTTTGCGTTGTCCATCATGTCCTATCTGGGTTACTCACCCGACATTCTGTCGTATGTCTGACCCAGAGGTTGGGAGGCGCGCCGCGTTGGAGGCGAACTTCACAATCAATCAGGTCGGCAGTCTTGCGTCGCGGCGAAAGGACCCACGAGATCGGGTAAATCGAAAAATCCGGCTACAGCTCCGGGTCCCCATACTGTGCCACGCAGCCCAGACATTTCCACTTCTAGAGGGAGGTCTGCGTCGCACCAAGACGATGTATCCCGGGTACGTCCGGAGTTAGAGACCAGGCGGCACTTAGAGGGGCCCGCGCCAATGAAGTACCGCTCGGAGTGGCGGTAGTTGATGCCGGAGGAGGTCTCTCAACTCCTAGGGAAAGGCTTTGCCGTACGCATTCTCCGACTTCGCCCGCCTAGGGTCATTGAACTTGTAGGATCCGTGAACGGAGGCGGAGGAGAGGGTTAATCGAGATACGTTGGCGCCGGCCCAGAGGTGCCATTAGATGTACGGGGAAGCAGGCGGTTCGGTCATGACCCGTTGAGCGGGCCAGCTGGGGGCTGCTAAGGCGGGCGCAGGCCGGCAGGCAGCGCGATGCAAGTAGGACCTTCGCGCCGGGCAGGATTTTAGCGCGGGGGATTTGTTGGTCGCAGACAGGCCATAGGCGAAGCCCATTCTCGGAGCTGTGAGGAGCGGGGGGTTTAGCAATGCTCGGTCCAAAGTTTGCATGCGAATATCTCCCACGCCAACCTACGCGGCAACGGCTGCTCTGGTGGCCAAGCCGGGGGCTTTCGCAGTACGCATGAAAGCGCTACTATGCTGGGTTGCCTAAAGCCCTTAGTCAATCAGTTACTCTCTCTCTGTGAGCGATTTATTGGCCAACGACCCCCGCACGGCGTGGGCTTGGAGCGAGTATCTAGAAACGAAAAGACCGCTGAAGGTGAGTGAAAAAGAAGCGAAGCAACTTCTCGCCGCTATACCACATGGCGACCATGTCGAAGTATTCGCAGAAGGGGCCATTTTCCCTCGGAACCAAGACAAGCAGGCTACCAGCATGAAGAGGCGGTCTGGTCGGCTGACTGCTCGCACCCTTCGCCGCTGGATTGTTGTCACAGAGGGTGAAAAAGCTGCCAAGGTGCTGGACGGTCCGGCGGAGGGCACCATTTACAGGGAGAAGCCGATTTCCCGCGAAGAAGTCAGCTGGTATACGGGGCTTGACAAAGGGTATGTCAACGTCTTTGTTGACGACTCATCCATAGTTCAACGTATTCGCAATGGTGCTGGCTTCGACATCCTTCGGCTTCCGAATTGGGGAGACACGCCAGAAGCCCCAACTGTACTTTCTCAATCGCCATCTGTCCGAGCGGCAGATTCGCCGGAGGGCGACCCACTTCTGGTCACAGACTGGTCAGCTGCCGAACGAGTCGCCCTAGTTCACGTAATAGGGCTGGGGTTTACCGGGGCAAGACTTACAGTTCGCGGCAGGGATAAGGGGGTTGACGTAACCCACCCGGAAGCCGTGGCCCAGGTCAAGATGCAGGGCGTTCCAGTAAGCGCTCCACAAGTCCAGCAACTTAGGGGCGCCCGACCTACTACCCACAACCACTTATTTTATTCGACTTCCGGCTACACGGCCGCCGCGGAAGCGGAGGCCGCGGATTCTGGTGTTGCATTATTTGTCATCGATGCCGTCGGCAGGGTTTCGCCAAAGGGAAGCTTGGCGAGAGGACTTATACATGAGTCCGGGGATAGGCAGTTCGGTCCGGAGGCTGCCGTCGCAGAATACTCGGATGATGTCAAGGAACGAGTACTTCGAGCCCTTGCCAACTATGGAACAAAGGCATCGGCAAAGTACGCAATTGAGGTTGCGGATGACGCCCAGAAGGTCCTCCGAGCGCTCGGCTACTTGTGGACTGCGCAGGATAAATTGAGGGCTTCTCCTGAAGTCGGTGATATGCCTCTGCAGTCAATTGTCAACTACTTTCGCCACGTCGAGCTTCTCGCGGCTGTGTATTGTCGTGAACTTGGCTATGAATATCCGGGTCAACGCGTTTTGGGTAAGAAAGCCAAATCGTTGGACGACTTCTACTAGACCAGGCCGGGCATCTGATGAAAAGATGCGCAGACCCTAGGGCCAACCGTCGCTAGATGATATGCCGGAAACGGGCGAGCTGAAGGGCTTAACCTACCTTCAAACCGCATTCCAAGAGCTGTGTGACGAAACAAGAGGTGGTGGTTTTGAGTTCGTCGCTGTTCGCACAAGCTGGTCACTTATGGAAGCATTGGTTGCCGCGGTCAGCGAGCCACCGGGGGCGCGCCGCCACGGCATCTGCAGTACAGCGGTCATGATGGCTATATCCGAAGTGGAGGGTCAATTGTCAAGTGGTTAGAACCAGACCACGGACTTCTTACTTCGCGGTCGCATTTTTTGGGTGCGAACGTGCCTGCGACCAGCCGTGGTAGGTCAAACATAAAAGACTCGGGGATCTTGCATTTCGCCGTGGTTGGCGGTCCCGCTGTAAGAGGAACCGCGCCGCGAAAGCACTAGCGGAGTCATGAAACCTATCGCGACTTTAGGGGCCCCATCCGTGCCTCAGCCGCCCTATTCCTTGCCTTACAGCTCCAGCCGAAACACCCACAGCAGCACGTCCACGCCAGGGACGTACCAGTCACGCTCCGGAGCGCGCCGGAAGCCGAGTGACTCATAAAGCCGCGTGGGCTCGCTCCATGAACGTGGCGCTGGTGATGCTGATCGCCTCGATGCCGGGCAGACCCCGTGCATGCTCCACGATCTCGCGCACCACCGCCCGGCCCACGCCGCCGCCCTGGTGCGCCGGGTCCACCGCCAGCATCCGGAACTCCAGCTCCCCGTCCTGCGCGAATTCGCTGTACGGCTCGCCGGCGAACGTCAGCGTCACCGCCGCCACAACCTTCCCGGCGGCTTCCGCCACCCACACCTGCGCATGTTCAGCCCGGTGCTCCACGTCCTCCAGCACACCCATGTACGGGTGGTCGGCCGCGAAGTGCCCGGCCTTGAGGTAGGCGTCGCGGGTAATGCGTCGGACCTCGGGGAAGTCAGCCGGCAGTGCCCGCCGGAAGGTGACAGTCAACGGCTGAGTGACACTCACGAGGAAGCACCCGAAGCCACGGCGGCCCGCTCCACGTAGTGGCCCAACCGTGCCAAATCCGGCTGTGACGACGGATCACCTACGGCATCCGCGCCCACGGCATTTGCAACGGCCAGAGCCCGTTTTTAGTCCAGCCCGCTCCGCAGCGCCAGGACCAAGGCGGCGCAGAACGCGTCGCCCGCACCCACAGTGTTCGCCACCGTCACCGCAATAGACGGAGCCTCGGCCACCTTCCTACCGTGCTCGAACATCGCCGCACCGTCCTTGCCGTACGTCACCGCCACCAGCTTCGCCTCGGCAAGGGCGCGGATCAGGGCATACTCGCTCGTTGACGATCACCAGGTCGCACCGTTCCAGCAGCTCAGCTGGCAGGTCCATGGCCGGCGCCGCGTTCAGCACGAAGAACCCTGAGGTCTTTCGGGCGGCCTCGAGCACAACAGGCAGGCCCACCTCCAGCTGGCACAGCACCGTCTCCTCCGGGCTGAACTCCACCCCGTCCAGCGACAGGTGCATGTTGGCGCCCGGGCACACCACGATCTGGTTTTCGCCGTCGCGGTCCACCACGTTCAGCGCGGTCCCGGTGGGCTGGGGGAGAAGCGCCACGTCGGAGGTCTCAACGCCGGCGGCGGCCAGGGCATCGAGCATCCGCTGCCCGGACGCGTCCTTGCCGACGGCGCCGACCATCCGGGCGCTGCGGCCGAGCCGTGCCGCAGCCGCGGCTTGGTTGGCGCCCTTGCCGCCGGGCTGCTCGGACAGCACGGCGCCGCCGATCGTTTCGCCCGCCGTCGGCAGCCGGTCGGCGGTGGCGATCAGGTCGAGGTTGATGCTGCCGACCACGGTGACGGCAGGACGTGTTGTGTTCATGGGAGCCAAAGACGATCCTTCTGCTCGAACAAAGGAGTTTGACGTGAACACCCCCACCCCCGCCGCAGCCGCGCCTCCCGCGGAAGGAGGCGTCGCCGTCGTACTGTCCGACGGCGATGCGGCCAGGCTCTCCGGCCGCCGCGCCGCCCTGCTGATCTCCACCCTGCTGCTGGGCGTGCTGTCCTTCCAGCTGAACGCCAGCATGGTCACCCCCGCGCTGCCGCAGATCGCCGCGAGCTTCGGCGAAAGCGCGGACAGCGCCGCCCCCGTCCAGTCCATGTTCTTCCTGGCCGGCGCCATCGCCGGGCCCGTGATCGGCCGGTGGAGCGACTTCATCGGCCGCCGCGCCGCCCTGCTGCTGGTCCTGGGCATCATGGGCGCCGGCACCATCCTCTGCATCGCCGCGCCCACCCTGCCGTTGCTAGTCACCGGCCGGTTCCTGCAGGGCGTCTCCAGCGCCGTGTTCGCGCTCGCCTACATCGTGCTCAGCGAGAACCTGCAGGCCAAGGTCTTCGGCACCTCCGTGGGCATCATCGCCGCCATCAACGGCGGAATCGGCGGTGTGGACGGCTACGTGGGCGGGCTCATGGCCGAGACCCTCGGCTTCCGGTCCATCTTCGTCGTCGTCCTCGTCCTTACTGCCATCGCCGCTCTCTGCATTTTCCGCCTGGTGCCCGCCGGCCGGCCTGTTGGGGTGCGCGGCGCCATGGACTGGTGGGGCGCCGGCTCCCTCTCGCTGTTCCTGGTGTTCCTGACGTACTTCGTGTCCGACGGTTCGGCCGCCGGCTGGACGTCGCCCACCGCCCTGGCCCTGCTGGCCGGCACCGTGTTGTCCTTCGCCGCCTTCTGGATGATCGAGAAGCGCCGCAGCCACCCGCTCATCGCCGTGCACCACCTGCGCTCCCGCCAGGTGTGGCCGGTCATCGCCACCACCGTCCTCACCCTGGCCGGCATCTTCGCGGTCATCAACTTCACCGTGGTGCTGCTGAGCCAGGATTCCGACGGCGGCTTCGGGCTTTCCGCCTCCATCTCGGCGTTGCTGTTCCTCACCCCCGCCGCGCTGATTGGCGTCTTCGCCGCACCGTTGGCGGGGTGGCTGGCGGACCGTCGCGGGTGGGTGCGTACGTTGCGGCTGGGGACGTCGCTGAGCCTGGCGTGTGCCGTGGTGGCCGCTGCGTTTTCCACTTCGCCTGTTGCGGTGTTCATTGCCGTTGCCTGCCTGGGCATTTTCTACAACGGCTTCTTCCTGACCGCCATCAACGGACTCTCGGTCCTTTTGTCGCCGAAGGAGGCCCCTGCGGCGCTGCCCGGCATCAACGGTGCCTCGTTCGGGATCGGGGCGAGCCTCGGCGTCGTGCTCGTGGCGCCGTTCGCCGCTTTGGGTACCTCTGCAGGCTACGCGACCGCCCTCTGGTTCTCGGTGGGCATCACCGCCGCCGCGTTCCTTGTCAGCCTCTTCGTCGCCGCCCCCAAGGGCGAGACCGTCTAACCCCTCTATCTGTTGCGAAGGAACCTATTGTGACTGCCCCCGTTTACCTGGACTGCGACACCGGCATCGACGACGCCCTCGCCCTGGCCTACCTGCTCGCCTCTCCACTTGCTTCCGTGGTGGGCATCGGGACGGTCAGCGGGAACGTGAGTGCCGCGGTTGGCGCCCGGAATACCCTTGACCTGCTTTCATTGGCCGGGGCAGCTTCTGTGCCGGTGGCTGTTGGCGCACACGATCCTTTGGTTGGTTCGTTTGGCGGCGGGTCGCCGTGGGTGCACGGGGAGAACGGTGTGGGGGAGGTTATGCTGGCCCCCTCTGCTGCTTCTGTTGCTGCCGAGTCCGCGGCGGAGATGCTGGTGCGGCTCGCCCGTACGTATCCCGGTACGTTGCGGGCGGTGGCGATCGGGCCGCTGACCAACATTGCCGAGGCGTTGCGGCTGGAGCCTGCGCTGCCGTCATTGGTGGAGTCGGTGACCGTGATGGGCGGGGCCGCGCTGGCGCCCGGGAACATCACGCCCGTGGCCGAGGCGAACATCTGGCACGATCCCGAGGCAGCTGCCCTGGTGCTGGCAGCGGACTGGGACGTGACCCTGGTGCCGCTGGACGTGACCATGGCGTCGGTGCTGGAGGAAGCGCACCGGCAGGTGCTGCTGGCCTCGTCCGCGCCGGTGCCGCGGGCGCTGGGGGAGATGCTGGGCTACTACTTCCGGTTCTACGAGGGCATTTACGGCCGGCCCTGCTCCGCGATGCACGATCCCCTGGCCGCCGCGCTCGCCGTTGGTGCCGTGAAGCCGGCGCTGGCACCCGTGGTGCGTGCCGCCGTCGACACCTCTGAGGGACCCGGCCGCGGGCAGACCGTATGCGACATGCGCGGGCTGTACGCGGGGTACCCTCCGGTGTCCGGCGCGCGGTGCCGCGTGGTGCTCTCGCTGGAGGAGGAATTCGCCCCGCACCTGGTGGAGGCGCTGCTAAGCCACTTTGAAGGCACGACGGCGGAGCTCGCCGGGGCAGCTGCCATTTAGGCCGCGGGTCGGAATGGATTGGGCGTGCATCCGTAACCGGTGCAAGGCTGGGCGGGTGGATGCCGACATCAACTTCTATTTCGACCCGGTCTGCCCTTTCGCCTGGATGACCAGCAAATGGGTGCGCATGGTGCAGGCGCAGAGCGGATACAGCGTGGACTGGCGGTTCATCTCGCTGCGGCAGATCAATGCCAATGTTGACTATGACGCCCACTTTCCGCCTGAGTACGAGGCCGGACACACGGCAGGGCTCCGTCTTCTGCGCGTGGCGGCCAAGGCACGAGCAGAGCATGGCCGCGAGTCGATTGCGGAGCTGTATGAGGCATTCGGGACCCACATCTTCGAAGCCGCCCCGGACTCAGCCAACCTGCGCCCGGAACACGAGGTGCGTGAGCAGCGGGGGACGCGCGGGTTCGTGGAGCCGATCCTCGCCGAGGCTGGCCTGCCACGGTCATTGGCGGAAGCCCTCGACGACGAGTCATGGGACCGGGAAATCCGGCAGGAGACTGACGAAGCGCTGGGCCTGACGGGCAAGGACGTGGGCACGCCGATCATCCACTTCGAGCCGCCCGCCGGCGTGGCCTTCTTCGGGCCCGTGATCAGCCGACTGCCGGACGAAGAGTCGGCCGCCGAGCTGTGGGACCACGTGGTGGGCCTGTCCCGCTTCCCTGGTTTCGCCGAGCTGAAGCGGAGCCTGCGAGAGCAGCCGCAGCTGCCCGCCTTTGGAGTCGCCGCCGGTACGGCCGGCCGGCAGGAGGACTGGCACGGCGGCAGTCGGCGGCAGAAGAAGTGACCCCCCAGCAAGAAGTGAACCCCACCAAGGATGGACCCATGAACCAGAGCAGCCCCCGCCAGTACCAGGAGTCCGTGACGGTCCAGGCATCGGCCGAGACGGTCTACGGCCTGGTCTCCGACATCACCCGGACCGGCGAGTGGAGCCCCATCTGTAAAGCATGCTGGTGGGACGACGAGGACACCGCCGGCCAAGTCGGCGCCTGGTTTACCGGGCGTAATGAGCTCCCGCACCGGACCTGGGAGACGCGGTCGCAGGTGGTGGCCGCCGAGCGCGGCCGCGAGTTCGCCTGGGTGGTGGGCGGCAAGTTCGTCCGCTGGGGCTTCACCATGGCTCCGGCTGATGCCGGGACCACGCTGACCGAGTCGTGGGAATTCCTTCCGGGAGGCATAGCCATGTTCCAGGAGAAGTTTGGTGACAAGGCCCCCGAGCAGATCACCGATCGCACCCAGCAGGCGCTGGACGGAATCCCGGTGACGCTCGCGGCGATCAAGCAGATCGCCGAGTCCATCGCCTCACATCAGCAAGTCCGGTCCTAGGACTGGAGCTGCTGCACGAGCCCTCGCGCCAGCTCCGTGATGCTTGACGCCGCCAGGTCCCAGTCGCCTTCCGGAGCAAGGTCCGCCGTCTGGCCGGGGCCGTGCTCGGTGGGGCGTGCGATGAACGCCGTGGCAAGCCCGGTTTCCCGGGCAGCGTGCAGGTCGCTGTTGTGGGCAGCCGCGAGCATCACCTCACCGGGCTCCAGGTCCAGGAACTCCGCTGTCCGGAGGTAGGCCTCGGGCAACGGCTTGTAGGTGCGCGTCATGTCCGACCCGATGATCACATCCCACGGCAGGCCGGCGTTCCTGGCCATGTCCAGCAGCAGTGAGGTGTTGCCGTTGGAGAGCGGCCCCACGATGTAGTGGCGGCGGATGCTCGCCAGGCCCTCCACGCTGTCCGGCCAGGCCGGCAGCCGGTGCCAGGACTTGTTGAGTTCCGCCAGGATCCCGCTGGACACCTGGTCCGGGTCGATACCGAAATGGCGCAGCGCTTCGTCCAGGTTTTCGCGGTGGAGCGTGTCTAGCTTCGTGAAGCCGCGCTCTCCGGTGCGGATGGCTTCCATGGCCGGCTGGTAGAGGGCCCGCCAGCGGTCGGCGAAGGCCCCGGCGTCGAGCGTGTGCCCGTGCGCCGCGGCAAAGGCTGCCACCTCCTGGGCGACGCCGGTGCGCCAGTCCACCACGGTGCCGAAGGTGTCGAAGAGGACGGCGCGCACCGGGCGCCCGGTGGAGGGTGAACGGTACGGCTGGAAACTCATGCTGTGTCCTTTCCTGGCTGCCGCGACGGTTAGTCTGGCAGCATGCGAACTGATTTCAGTCCCACGGCGACGTCCGCCCGCGATTTCTACCGGCTGCTCACCGCAGTGGTGGTCCCCCGGCCCATCGCGTGGGTTTCAAGCGTGTCTCCGGACGGTGTTGACAACGTGGCCCCGCACTCCTTCTTCACGGTAGCCTCCACCAACCCGCCCATTGTGCAGTTCACGTCGGTGGGCGAGAAGGATTCGCTCCGCAACATCACCGCGTCCGGGGAGTTCGTGGTCAACCTGGCCCCGGCCGCACTTTTGGAAGAGGTCAACGCCACCGGCACCAACTTCCCGCCGGACACCAGCGAGTTCGACGCCGCCGGCCTCACCCGGGAGCCGAGCCTCACCGTGGCCGTGCCGCGCGTCAAGGAATCACCGGTGGCGCTGGAATGCCGCCTCCATTCAGTGCTGCCGATAGGGGACTCCACCCTGGTCTTCGGCGAAGTGACCCACGCCGCCGTGAGCGATGCCGTGCTTGACGGCAGTCATCCCCGGATCGACCTGCTGGAACCGCTCGCCCGGCTGGGGCTCGACGAGTGGGGCACGCTCGGCGACGTCCAGGACCTGACGCGGATCCGGCTGAAGGACTGGCCGGGGCACTTCCGTCCCAAGGCCTAGGGCCAGCCGGCCAGCGTTGCCGGTTGCCCACGCTGCCGGGGAAAGGGAAAAGGGACGTCCGGCGAGGACGTCCCTTTCCCTTTCAGGCCAAAACTCTTAGCCGATCCCCAGCTGGACGAACAGGAACCAGACCAGGAGCGGCACCACACCGATCATCGCGATGGCCCACAGCAGCAGGGCGCGGAAGAACATCCGCTCGTCCTTGGGTTGGGCGCTCGCCATCAGCAGGGCCCCGCTGGTGGACATGGGGCTGACGTCCACCACGGAGGAGCTGATGGCGATGGCCGTCACCACACCAACGGGGGTGAGCAGCGGGTCCATGGCGATGGGCTCAATCACCGGGCTGATCACGCCCAGGGTTCCGGTGGTGGAGGCGAACGCCGAAACGATGGCCACCACGTAGCTGGCAATCAGCGCCGCGAGGGAACTGTTGCCCAGGCCCGCGATGCCTTCCTGGAGCTCCTTCAGGGCACCCATCTTCTCCAGCATCCCCACGTAGGTGACGATGCCGGTGACCAGGATGATGGCCGACCACGGCATGCTTTCCACCGCCGGCTTCTGCACGCTGGAGTCCAGTACGATCAGCACCGCGGCGATGACCAGCGAGGCAACCCCCACGTCCAGTCCCAGGACGGTGGTGAGCACCAGCAGCGAGGCGATGCCCACCAGAGTAAGAATCCGCATCGGGGTGGCGGCCACCTTCTCCGGACGCGTCCGGGTTCCGGTAGCCACCGAGGCCGGTGCGGTGAGTACGGCCGTGCCGGCGCCGCCGGAACCTGAAACGCCGCCCGCTTCGGGAGCGTCAGCGCCGCCGTCGTTCTTAATGTCGGTGTCCACGCCTGCCTTGGCTGCGCGGCGCTTCATGATGGCCTGCACCAGGACGTAGGCGATCACGGCCAGGATGGCGTTGAAGATAAAGCAGTACGCATAGAGCCTGAAGGAGCCGTCCGAGGCACCCGCGCCGTCCAGCATCTTGTTGCCCAGGACGCCGAAGGGGTTGACGGGGGAGAAGGCGCCGGCGTTGGCGCCCTGGACGATGACCAGGCCCATGGCCAGGGTGCTGATGCCGAACCGCATGCCCAGCGCCAGGCCCACCGGGGCGACGATGGCGATGGCGGCGGGCGTGAACGCGCCGGCGGAAGCCAGGGCCGCGGTCAGCAGGAACATCAGGATGGGGACCAGGATCTTCCGGTCGCCGGCAAGCCGTTCAGCCCAATAGGCCAGCAGGTCTATGGTGCCGTTGATCCGGACGATCGCGAACAGCAGGGTAGCGCCCACCAGGATGAAGAAAAGCCCGGCGGGGAACTGTCCGATGACGTCCTTGACGGACATGCCGGCCAGGAGGGTGCCCACGCCGAACGCGGCGACGGTGGCCAGCAGTCCGGCGTTGATCTTGGTGAAGGAACCGACCGCGAAGGCGGCCACCAGCACCAGGAACGCGATGAGTGAGAGCGACATGGTGCCAACCGCCTACGCGTTCGCCGGGGTGAGGATACCGGCGCCGGACAGCAGGCTGCCCGCGCCGGTGATGGCGGGGGTGTGGCCGAGGGCTTTGAGGATCTCGTAGGTGGTGGCCGTCGCCGCCGTGATGACCGGGAGTCCGAGCTCGTCTTCCACGGCCTGGACGGCGGCGAGTGACGGCATCTGGACGCAGGCGGACAGGACGACGGCGTCTGCGCCTTCGCGCTTGAGGCTGCGGGCCAGTGCGGGCAGGTTCTGCGGGTCAAGGCAGCCGACCTCGAGGTTGTCCGCAACTTCGAGGCTGATGGCGTCCAGCACCGTGATGCCCGAACCCTCGATGTAGTCCACCACCATCTGGGTCAGCGGCTTCATGTAGGGGGTGATCATGGCGACCTTCTGGGCGCCGATCTCCTGCAGGGTGCGGACCAGGGCTCCGGCGCTGCTGGTGACCGGGGCGGGGTGCCCGTTGCCGGCGGCGGCGTCCGCGATGACCTGCTCGGAGCCTTCGTGGGCTTCGGGGCCCTGGGCCATGACGGCCACCAGGCAGGCGTAGGCGATGACGTCCACGTCGGCGTCGGAGACTGCTTCGGCGCACTGGGCTGCCTTGCCCACCATGGCCAGGAGTTCTTCCTTGGTGACCTTCTTCATGCCGGCGCGGGCGGAGTGGAAGGTGTACTTGTGGCCGGTTGCCTCGGCCTGGCGCCGGAAGAGCTCCGGCAGTTCGGTCTCCATGGTGGTGTTGGAGCTGGGGACGATCAGTCCCACGCGGCTCGCCCCGGGGCGCTTGGGTTCGGGGGTGGTTTCACAGGTGATGGCGGGGGTGCTCATGGATTCTCCACGTCGTTGTGATGGGGATACATTGGGGGTAAACCCGTAGAGTGGGTTCTGATCCCATGATGTGGGTCACTGCTGCGGGATGTCAAATGGATCACACGCTGACCCGGTGTCCGGCTCATTATGCTGGAGGCTGCTTGCGGAAATGATGGAAAGGTTTTGAGCGGTGGTTAAGGAAGCCGGGGCCGGGGCTTCGCCCCTGTTGGTCCTGCACAAGGTGGCGGAGATCCTGGACTGTTTCTCGGTGGCGGAGCCCGAGCCGACGCTGCAGCAGATCATCCGCAAGACCGGCCTGCCGTCCAGCACGTGCCAGCGCCTGGTCCAGAACATGCTCCGTGAGGGGTTCCTTGACCGCGACGGCGACCGGTACCGGATCGGCATCGGGCTGGTCCGCTGGGCTACCCCGGGAACGTTCGGACTGGACGTGGTGCGGCTGGTCAAGCCGGTCCTGCAGCAGCTGCGGGACGAGACCGGCGAAACAGCCTGCCTGTACGTCCGGGACGGGGCCTTCCGCACGATCGTTGCGGTGGCCGAGACGCGGCATGTGGTGATGCGGCCGTTTATGGTGGGCATGGTCATGCCGCTCCACGCAGGCGCTCCCGGCAAGATCTTCCTGGCCTTTGACCCCGGCGCCTGGGATGCCTTGGACGAGCATGGGCTTGTAGGTTTTACGCCGGATACACCGGTATCCGTTGAGACCCTCCGGGAGCAGGCGGCTGTTGCCCGCGAGCAGGGGTATTTCGCAGCTTTCGGGGAACGCAACCAGGATGTGGGTTCCATCAGCGCGCCGGTGTTCGACCACGCGGGGCGGCTTGCCTGCGCCGTGGGGCTCGGTTTCCCCACCCAGCGGATCGGGCCCGCCGACGTTAGACGGCTGGGGCCGGTGGTTGCCCGTGCGGGGCTGGAAGCCAGCCGTGCCTTGGGATATGACAGCAGCCAGGCCGCCGGAGTGGACGCGGCAGGGTAGGAGTGGCCGCGGGCGGAGTGGTCTGCGGAAGGCCTCCCGGGGCTGCGGGACGAATGTCCGCCGAGGCTTAAAAAGCCGAGTGCCGGCGTCGTGCTTTTCTTTCAAAGCACGACGCCGGCACTCGCTTTAGCAGCGCAGGTTCAGCTGACCTGTTCCTCGGCCGTCCGCGCGGCGGCAATGGCATGCGGGACCGCCACGAGGGCGAGCACCGCGAGGGCGCCTGCTGCCGCGAAGGCGTAGAAGCCCCACGGGTAGGCGATGCCGGCCGCCACGAGACCGCCGGTCACCGCGGGTCCGGCGATGGCACCGACGCGGCCCACGCCGGCGGCGAAGCCGAGGGCGGTTGCGCGCAGCCGGGCCGGGAAGAGCTGGCTGACCCAGGCGTAGACCAGCACCTGGGCGCTGAACACGAAGACGCCGGTGACGAAGACCAGGGCGTTGAGCAGGAACGCGTTGTCAACCTTGATGCTCAGCAGGGCAAGGCACGCCGCGGAAAGGCCGAACCAGAGCAGCACGATGGGTTTGGTGCCGTGCTTGTCGGCCAGGATTCCGGCGATGATGAGGCCGGCGACGGCGCCGAGGTTCAGCACCAAAAGCAGCGAGAGGCCCGCGCTGACGGGGTAGCCGGCGGAGGCCATGAGCTGGGGGAGCCAGGTGTTCAGGCCGTAGACCAGCAGCAGCCCCATGAAGGACGCGGCGGCGATCGCCACGGCCACCAGCGGGTACGGCTTCCTGGCCAGGTCCCGGAATCCGGTCTGCTCCTGCGTCCGGGCAGTCTCCGCAGCCGGCAGGGTTTCCGGCAGCTTGAACCACAGGAACGGCGCCAGGACGAGGCCCGCGATGCCGCCGACCACGAACATGATGCGCCAGTCCGGGATAACCAGCAGGGCCAGGAAGGCTGTTGCCACCGCGCCGACGTGGTAGCCGGTCATGGTGCGTGTGGTGGACTTGCCGGCGGATCCTGCCTTGGCGTAGTCGTTCATGTAGGCCAGGGCCACCGGAAGGCAGGCGCCCAAGCCGACTCCGGCCAGGAAGCGGAAGACGCCGAACACGGCCACGTTGGGTGCCCACGCCACCGCGAGGGTGAAGACGGAGAACCAGAGCACGCAGGCAACCATCAGTTTGCGGCGCCCAAAGCGGTCCGAGAGCGGGGCGATGAACAGCGCCCCCGCGCCGACGCCGACGAGGGAGATGGTGGCCACCAGGGTGGCGCCGACGGCGTCGAAGCCGAGCTCGCCGGTTTTGATGAGTGTGGGGATGACGGTGCCGAGCACCACCAGGTCGAAGCCGTCCAGGACCATGGCCAGCCAGCAGAGCCAGACGGGCCAACGCGATACGCGGGAGGAGGGGGAAGTTGTCATGTAATCCTCATTGATCAGAAAAGAACCGGGAACGCTGCCGACCGAGAGCTGCATCACGTGGGGAAGTGATGCACGACATTTGTTCCGGTGAAGAGGATACTCCGATAGTTCACTTAACGCACTTCGGTTCGCTATACGAACGAGCGCGGTTGGCGGGTACCGGGGTGGCCGCTCACGCCCAGGATTCAGGGGGCGGGCACTAATGGGGTTGGGGCCCGATCAGGACTGGAACTGCTGCATCACCGAGAGGTGCCCGGCACGGGCGGACACCAGGCATTTGGCCAGGTAGAAGGGCCGGTTGCCGTGCCGGACATACTGCGTCAGCACCAGGACCGGGTCCGATGGCCGGAGGTCCAGCACCTTGGCGCGGCTGGGTCCCACCTGGCTGAGGCTGATCTGGCATTCGCCCGGTCCCGCCAGCCGGCCCAGCTGGGTGTTGAGCGCGGCAAGCAGGGTGGCGCCGCCGTCGTCCTTGACTTCAACGTCCGACGCCGGGCCCTTGCCGAAGCTGACCGGCCCGGCGGTCACGTTTTCCTGCAGGTGGGCGATGGCCTCGCCGTCGCGGATGAGGACGGACTCCCACAGCCAGCATTCGGCACCGGGCTCGACGCCGATACCCGGGGCGACGAATTCGGACGCGGCCTGGCGGATGGCCTGGGTGCGTTTGACCTCGAGGGTCTGCCTGGGCCCGGCGAGGACTTCCTCGAAGGGCCGGATGCGCTCGATGCCGATGCGGGGGAGGGTGTCAGAGACGAACCGGCCCACGCCGCGGCGGGCCCGGATCAGGCCGTCCTCCTCGAGGAGCATCAGCGCTTCGCGGACCACGGTGCGGCTGACCTTCATGTCCGCGCCCAGCTCGGTTTCGGTGGGGATCATGGAGCCGGGGGTGAGCAGGCCGTTGCGGATGGCCTCGGCGATGCGCGAGTACACCGCCACGCGCAGCGGCGAGCCCGGCTGGGCGGCCACCGGCTGGGACAGGAACCGGGCGGCGTCCTGGTGCACGTTATGCCTCGCTTTTGTGGTTGGTCCGGGGATTCCAGCCTACTTCAGCGTCTGATGTGTTTGTTGGACAAGCTGCAATCGCCGGGTTGACCAGGCTCTGCTGAACGGCCAAGGCGCCGGACGCCCCGCTTAGGGCAGCGGCTGCCGTTCGCCCACGCGGACGGAGGACGACGGCGGCAGGTACTCCCGCCGTCGTCGTTCCATCCGGCGCTGCTGGCCAGGGGACGGGACCCGGGCACGCTTGGCGCGGTTGCACCTGGCGCAGGCGGCGACAAAGTTCTGCAGACTGGTGGAACCGCCCTTGGACCACGGGTAGAAGTGGTCGCCATGCTCGGCGGGGCGGCCGCAGCGGCGCCCGAAACCGGCTTCCAGTTCGCAGCGGCCGCCGGCGCGGGCCATCCCGTCGCGGCGCTGCTGGCGGGTGAAGCGGCGGACCGGGTCGCGGCGGCGGACATCCCGGGCGGTGACGATCGCTGCGGTGACTGCCAGGACCACTGCAGCTGCGCCCGGAAGTGCTGCTGCGGGGCCGACCCTGCCGAGAATGCCCTGAAACACGTCAGCGACGACGGCTATCCCCGCCCCGCCAACCGGCGCGCCTTTTGCCATCAACGCCGCCAACACGGAAAAGGCGAGCCACAGCAGCACCGCCACGTAGGCCACGCGAAGGCCTTGCCGGGTCCAGTAGATACGGCCGAGTTCCGGCATCGATCCCCCCAATTTTCAGTTGATCCAAGGATCTGCGCCCTTGTGGTGTCCAGGGAATCGTAGGGGGCCTCGGGTGGCAACTGTCCCAGGTTTAGCTCAGTTTTTACCGAGTATCCGCGTGTGAATGTATTGCCAGGCAGTGCGCCCGTGATGCCGAAGCCTGGCGCGGCGGCGTGCAACAATGGCGCCATGACCCACGAGCAGATTGACTCCGCCGTGTCGGGACTGGACGGCGCAGACGTCGCCGCGTTCGAGGCCGCCTACCAGGCCGCGCAGAAGAGCCTGGCCGAAGGTGGCATCCCGATCGGCGCTGCCATTGCCAGGGGCGGCGAGGTGTTTGCCAGCGGCCATAACGAACGGGTCCAGAACGCCGACCCGATCGCGCACGGGGAAATGTCCGCGCTCCGTGCCGCGGGCCGGCAGAAGACCTACCGGGACACCACGCTCTACACCACCCTCGCCCCGTGTGCGATGTGCACGGGGACCATCATCCAGTTCAAGATCCCCCGCGTGGTGGTGGGGGAGGCCCGCACGTTCGACGGCGAGCTGGACCTTCTCCGGTCACGCGGCGTTGAGGTGGTGGTCGTGGATGACCAGCGCTGCGTGGACATGATGGCCGCGTTCCAGGACAAGCACCCGGAGCTGTGGGCGGAGGACATCGCCGAGTAGCTGCTCACTTTGTGCTGGGCGGCAGTCAGGTCCTGCTGGCCTACCCGGATTCCCGGCGCAGCACCGCTTCCCCTATGAGTTGTCCTTCTCGCGATGCGTCCAGCCAAACGATGTCACCAGGCAAGACCATGATGGGGTCTTTCATCGAGCTCCATTCCATGGCGATGCGCACGATTGCGCTCCCGGGTGGAAGATCCCATGGCCGGTGAACCGTACCGTCGATGTCTCCTGGCACCAGGAGGCCTGTTGCGATCATGCGCGTCAGCAGCCCAAGGGCCAAGTCCCGAGCGTCTTCGGGACTTCTGCAGTGCGAGCGCAAAAGACAGACGTTGACTACGTCGGACGGTGAGACCCAGTCTTCAACCGCCCTGGCAAGAACGTCTTCAGTAGGCGTCCGTGACTCCGGTGAGGCCGTCATCGTCGGAGGTGCGGCTTCACGTAGGCTCCATCATCATTCTCGGCATAGGCCTGTCAGCATGAGGAGACTCGCCCTACGGCCGGACAGGCGTAGCGGCCTCGTTTCCCACCACTGTCGTCCACGGGCGGACTGTCCACGACGTCACGACGCCGCCGTTGACATAAGGGTCTGCGGCTGCAAAGGCTTTTGCCGCCTCCACCGGGTTCTCTCCTGTGAAAACCAGCAGTCCGCTAAAGGGGCCTTCACCAACGGCCCCACCCAGTAGAAGCTCACCGCGCTCGACTGCCTCCCACGCAGCCTTGAGATGGATAGCCCGATACTTTTCACGGCTCTCCAGGTAGTCATCCGCATAGGTGTATTCGAGTACGGCGTGCATGGGCGTCTCCAAATCGTTCAGGGCATTCGTTTCGGTCGATAGAAGCAGGGTACCCACTGATATGTACTTTTCAGTCACCGCCCCAAACACTGGCAACGGGGCACCCGTCCCGAACCGCAGCAAAGAACCGCGGGGCCGCATACGGATACCCGAAAGCGGCCCCGCGGTTCTTTGCTGGAAACCTATTTGAGCAGGTCGCAGACGTTGGTGGCTTTGCCCGGTCCGGAGAAGAATCTGACTTCCCCTCCGCTAACGGTCCGGGCGTAATTGACGTTGCCGATAGTGAGGTAAAGACCCTCAGCATGCAGGCCTGGAACATTCGGAACAATCAGCAAGTTCCGTCCCCTGGACACGACTTCTTCAACCCCGTTTTGCGGGGCCTGTATGTGGGTAGCCCCGGTAATCACATAGCTTAGAGTCTTGCCATTGGCTGACAGAGTGATGGTAGTTGCGGGAGCTATCTGGATTTTCCGGCCGTCCTTAAGAACGATCTCTTTGAATTTGCCGGTCAGCGAGGCCGTGACATTAAAGCCCGGGCAGTCGTTTCCAAATATGTCCTCAAGGACGAAGGATTGCGTTGGATTGGGAACGGGCGGTGCGGCGACAGCCGGAACTGCTGTTGCGGTGAGCGCGGCGGATGCCGCGAGGGAAATGGGCATGACGATGCGAGTGAGCCAGCTTTTCATTGAAGTACTCCGTCGTAGCTTCGGTGTAAATTCCCCCAGGAAAACGGGACAAGTCCCTGACTGCAAGGACTTGGAGTTTATGTACGGCTTCTACCCGCTATCACGAGTAATCGTTACTCACATTGAGGAATTGGGGGTTACGCGCGTAGCAATCCTAAAGTGGTAGCCCGCACTCCCAAAAGCTACGGAGTTACCGCCGCCACCTCAACGGCAACCCCCGCGTCCCGGAACTTCTGCACCTGGGCCGGGTCGGCGCCGTCGTCCGTCACTAGGGTCCACGGCAACGCCAGCCGCGCCCACGCGTGGAAAGGCCGCAGCCCCAACTTGGAGGAATCCGCCAACACGTAAACTGACCGGCCCCGCCGGGCCATGAGTTCCTTGAGCCGGGTCTGGGCGTGGTCGGCCTCGCAGATGCCGTCCTCGGCGGTGACGGCGTCGGCGCCCAGGAACACCCGGTCGAAGCTCATCCGCTCCAGCGCCGCCTCGGCCAGCGGCCCCACGAAACTCTGCGAAACACCCCGGAGCCGGCCGCCCAGGCAGTCCACCTCGATACCCTCGGAGTCGGCCAGCTCCTGCAGCGTGTTGATGCCGGGCGTGGTCACGGACAACGGGCCGAACCCGCGCAGCTCGTGCGCCAGTGCACCCGCTGTGGAGCCGGCGTCGAGCAGGATGTTCTCCCCGGGCTGGATCACGGACGCCGCCCACCGGGCGATCGCATGCTTTTGCTCGAACGCCTCGCCCGTGCGCTGCCGCAGCGACGCCTCCGGGTGCGCGCCCATGGCCATCGCCCCGCCATACGTCCGGGCCAGCCGGCCCTGCGAATTCAGCAACGCAAGGTCACGGCGGATGGTGGACGCCGTCACCTCGAACTTGGCGGAGAGCTCCTCCACGGAGGCCAGGCCGGTGGTCACGGCAAGGTGGTAGATCTCCTCGCGCCGCGCGTTTGCGCTGAGCATTCCCGGTCTCCTTCCCGTGGGCATGGCGGTGGCAGTGCTACCCATGCTAGTTCCGGCCCCCAAGCAAACCGGTGACCTACACGGCCACGGCCGGACGGGTGGCCATCTCCGCAGCCTGGTGCAGTGCCTCCACCATGGACCGGGAATCGGCGATGTTCTTGCCGGCGATGTCGAACGCGGTGCCGTGGTCCACGGACGTGCGGATGACCGGCAGGCCCACGGTGATGTTCACGCCGGCCTCGATGCCCAGCACCTTCACCGGCCCGTGCCCCTGGTCGTGGTACATGGCCACCACCAGGTCGTAATCGCCGCGGCCGGCCAGGAAGAACAGCGTGTCCGCCGGCAGCGGCCCCACCGCGTTGATCCCGTCCGCCTGCGCAGCCTTCACGCCGGGCTCGATCTTCTCCGCTTCCTCACCCTGGCCGAACAGGCCGTTCTCGCCCGCGTGCGGGTTGATGGCGCACACGCCGATCTTCGGGTTGGGGATGCCCGCCCGGACCAGCGCCTCATGGCCGCGGCGGATGGTGCGCTCCACCAGGTCCGGGTTGATCTTCCGGATCGCGTCCATCAGCCCGATGTGCGTGGTCACGTGGATCACCCGGATCTTCGGCGTGGACAGCATCATGGACACCTCCTCCGTGCCCGTCAGGTGCGCCAGCAGCTCGGTGTGCCCGGGGTAGATGTGCCCGGCGGCGTGCAGCGCCTCCTTGTTCAGCGGCGCGGTGCAGATGGCCTGCACCTTCCCGGCCATCGCCAGCTCGCTGGCCACCCGGATGTACTCGTACGCGGCGTGCCCGGCCACAGGGGAGAGCTGGCCCCAGGCCAAGTCCTCCGGCAGCAGCGCCAGGTCAATCACGTTCACCCGGCCCGGCGTGAACACGGCGTCCTCCACGTCCTGGACGGCCTGGATGTCCACCTCGACGCCCAGGGTCTCCGCCGCCTGCCGCAGGCGCAGCGCATCGCCCACCACCACGGGACGGCACTCGGCCAGGATGCCCGCATCCAGCACCGCCGGGACGATCACCTCCGGGCCGATGCCGGCGCCGTCGCCCATGGTCACGGCCACGTAGGGGAGTGGCTGGTTCTTGGTTGCTGAGTCAGTCATTGTTGCTCCAAATTCTTCGGAAGTCTTGCGGGGAAGGGTGTTGGCGGGAGCCGGCGCGGACCGGCGCTCCCGGATTTCGTCATACAGCTGCAGGAGGGCCAGGTCGTCGCCGAAGCTGCCGGGCTTGGTGCCCACCAGCGTCCCGTCGTCGGCGCGGCTCAGCACGGCCCCGTGCTGCACCGCCGCGAGCGGCACCAGGCTGGAGCGGCCGACGGCGTCCAGGACTTCCCGGGCCGTCTCACCGCCGGTAAGGATCAGGTCAGTGGGGGTCACCTTTGCAGCCTGGGCCGCGAACGCGGACAGGGCCTGCACGATGCGTGCAGAGCCAGACGGGTCCACTTTTGCGGCGGCCAGTGTGATGGCTACGCGGTGCCCTGCCCTCAAATCTGCTGAAACCTGGGCCAGTTGGGGAGCGTAGGCGTCCTTGGCGCCGGCATACAGCGGGTGCAGCCGGACCACCCGGAAGCCTTCGGCTTCGAGGCGGGCCAGCTGCTTTTGCGCCGTTCCGGATGCGGAGCCGACGACGGCGAGCACCGGCCGTTCGGCTTCCTGCGGTTCGGCGGTGGTTGCGTCCGCCGCTGCCACACTCTGCGCATTCCGCGCAGAATGCGCACCCAGCCGTTCCGCCAGCACATCAGCCGCTCCGCCGGTTCCCACCAGCACGATGCGGCGGCCGCCAGCGGTGAAGCCGAGCTCCAGCAGGGCATCCACCACCTGCTCCAGGTCCGCCGTGGTTTCACCATCAGCCACCACCAGCGCGGGCCGGCCGTCCAGCATCTGGTCCAGGAGGGACGGCACTCTGCTTGACCGCACCGCGTCCAGGCCCAGGGAGTGCACCGACTCCGGTTCTTCCGGGCGGAGCAGCGACGGAATATCGGCCGGCGGGGCCGAAGCCTCCGCCTGCCACAAATCCGCCTCCGCCAGGGGAGAGCCGGCAACAAAGGGACGGCCGGCGCGCACTGTGCGCTGCAGCTGGGGGAGTGCCCCCGCAACCACAACGTGGTAGCCGAGGGCCGCCAGCGCGGCGGTCTCGGCGCTGATGTTGCCGCGCCACAGGGAGTCCATCTTCTTGAACAGCACCTGCGCGGCAGAGGCTTCGGGGCCGGAGAAGGCGTCCTTGACCCGTGCCTCGGCATCCGCAGGTGACAGCCCGCGGGAGTGGGTGTCAGCCACCACCGCATCGGCGGCGGTGGTGCCGGCGACGGTCCCCGCAAAGGAGGTGCCGCCGTCGTGCGTTTGCCCGGTGTGTGCAGGACCCGGGGTGAGCAGGACCTGCGCGGTGAGGCCGTGCCCTACAAAGCAGTAGCCGACCTCGGCGGCCCCGGAGAAATCGTCGGCCTGCACAAATACGGAAGCCACGTTGCTCCTCTCGGTTCGATAGTCGGCTGGTGTGCCATACGGGTCATCCCGGCCCATATGGAGCGGGAAGCTTTCATCATCATGACACGGTTGCGCGAATCACGCTAGAGGGGTTGCGCACTTTGCGCAAAGGTGGCAAAGTGATGGACACAACATCCGGCGCCGCCACTCCGCCCGCCGTCCCCAACCTACCGAGAGGTCAACGATGACCGTTCTTCCTCAAGGAAGTGAGATTTCCCGCCGCCGCCTGCTGCAGTTCGGCGCGGCCGCCGGGTTCTTGCTGGGCACCGGCAGCCTGGCCGGCTGCGCAGGCCCCACCGGCCTCCCGGGCCCCAGCACCCTGACCCTGGCCCTCAACCGTTCCCTGGTCAGCCTGGACAACAAGCTCAACCAGTTCGACGCCGCCGTCACCGTGCAGCGCTCCGTCCGCCAGGGCCTCACCGCCATCGGTCCCGAAACCAAGCCCGTCCTGGTCCTGGCCGAACGCTTCGAGATGACCGGCCCCACCGAATGGACCGTCAAGCTCCGCGACGACATCCGCTACTCGGACAACAGCCCCGTCACCGTGGAGGACGTCTCCACCGCCCTGAAGATGTACCAGCAGGTCCAGGGCTCCTTCGTGGCCGGCTTCTTCCCCGAATTCCCCCAGGTGGTCCCGGTGGACGACCGCACGTTCAAGATGGTGTCCAAGAAGTCCATCCCCATCCTGGACAGCCTCATGAGCATGATCCTGATTACCCCGGCCGCGCAGAACAAGCCGGAGGAACTGCAGGAAGGCCTGGGCACCGGCCCCTACGTGGTCACCAAGTTCAACCGCGGCGCCGGCACCTACAGCCTGGAACGCAACAAGAACTATTGGGGACCGGCCCCCGCCATCGAAAACGTGGAAGTCCGGTTCCTGCCCGAGGAATCCAGCCGCGTCATCGCGCTGCGCAGCGGCGAGGTGGACGTCATCGACTCCATCACCCCGGACTCCCGCGAACAGCTCGCCGGCCTGCCCGGCGTCGAGCTTCAGGAAGCGTCCAGCCTGCGCCTGAACCAGATCTTCTTCAACTTCCGCAAGCCCGCCGGCCACCCGTTGGCCGATCCGCGTGTCCGGCAGGCCCTCAGCATGGCCATCGACGGCCAGTCCCTGGTCAAGGACGTGCTGGTGGACTCCGTCACCCAGGCCGAGGGCGTCACCCCGTCCAGCCTCACCGGCTACTACAAGACCGGCGAATACGTCTACGACCCCGAGAAGGCCAAGGCCACCCTGGCCGAGCTCGGCGTCAAGGACCTCACCCTGAAGATCATCTGGGAAACCGGCGAATTCGCCTCCGACACCTCCGTGATGGAAGCCCTGGTGGAAATGTTCGGCAAGATCGGCGTCAAGGCCGAGCTGCAGCAGTTCGAACCCGGCGGCAACATCCTGGCGTGGCGCCAGGGCAAGCAGGGCGACTGGGACCTCCTGGGCAACGGCTACCCCAGCCCCACCGGCCTGGCCATCACCATGCTGCAGGGCATGTACTCCGGCACCCCGGAGAAGGAAGCCACCCGCGATACCTACCAGGGCTACGTGATCCCCGAGGTCACCGCCAAGATCCAGGCCGCCTCCTCCGAGGCGGACCCGGCCCGCAGGACGGAACTGCTCAACGAAGCACAGCAGGCAGTCTGGGACACCTGGCCCTGCGCCTGGGCGTTCGTGCCCAAGTCCGTCCTCGCCCACCGGGAGCGGGTGTCCAACATCAACCTGGCACCCACCAACTCCTACCCGCTGGTTGACGTCCGGCTGGAGGCCTGAGCCATGACCAACTACATCCTCAAGCGCCTGGGACAGGGCCTGCTCACCGTGTTCCTCACGGTGTCCACCGTGTTCATCCTGATCCGCATGGCCCCCGGCGATCCCGCCGTGTCCTACGCCGGCCCGCTGGCCACCAACGAACAGCTCGAAGCCGTCCGCCAGCAGTTCGGCCTGGACAAGCCCGTCCTGGAGCAGTACTGGATCTTCATCCAGCAGCTGTTCACCGGCAACCTGGGCCAGTCCTACTCCTTCCAGGCCCCCGCCATGCAGGTGGTCTTCGAACGGATGCCCTACACCCTGACCCTGGCGACGTCGGCAATCCTGCTGACCGCCGCCGTCGCCATCCCCCTGGGCGTATGGATGTCCCGCCGCCCGGACACCGGCCGCGAATTTGGCGTCAACGTGCTCACCATCGCCGGGCAGTCCATGCCCGACTTCTGGACCGGCATCATGCTGCTCACCGGCTTCGCCGTGCTGATCCCGCTGTTCCCAGCCTCCGGCTTCGCCACCTGGGGCGGGCTGGTGCTCCCCACGGTCACCATCGCCATCCTGCAGATCGCCCTGATCTCCCGCATGGTCCGCCGCGAAATGACCAACAACCTGGCCGCCCCGTACCTCACGGTGGCCCGTTCCCGCGGCGTGAAGAACTCCGTCCTCACTTGGCGCTACGCCATGGGCAACTCCGCCATCCCCGTCTTCACCGCCCTGGGCACCCGGTTCGCCGCGATGCTCAACGGCGTGGTGGTCGTCGAAGTGGTGTTCGCCTGGCCCGGCGTCGGCTCCCTGATTGTCCGGGCCCTCGAAACCCGCGACTACCCCCTCATCCAGGCCACGGTCCTCATTACCGCGCTCCTGGCGGTGGGCGTCCAGCTGCTCATCGACCTCGCCTACCCGCTCCTTGATCCCCGCGTTCGTCTTGGAAAGGCGGCCACAGCATGAGCCTCGACACCGCAACCCCCGCCCCGGGTACGCCCGGCGCACCGGCGAAGCAGCCCAGCCCCTCCGCCGTCACCAAGGCGGACATCGCCAAGGCCGGCGCCACCCGCCGCCGCCGCTCCGCGCAGTGGAAGCTGATTGTCGGCACCATCTGCACCCTGCTGGTGATCATCCCGATCATCCTGGCCAACGTGCTCCCGCTGCCGGACGCCAACTTCCAGGACCTCGCCGCCCGCCGGCTGCCCCCGCTGACCGACGGGCACCTGTTCGGCACCGACCAGCTGGGCCGCGACCTGCTCTCCCGCGTCCTGCACGGCGGCCAGGTGTCGCTGACCATCGGCCTGCTGGCCGTCCTGGTCTCCGGCGCCATCGGCGTGATCCTCGGCGCGGCCGCCGGCTACTTCGGCGGCTGGGTGGACACCATCGTCTCCCGCCTCCTCGAAGCCCAGATGTCCCTGCCGCTGCTGATGATGCTGCTGCTGGTGGTGGCCCTGTTCGGCCCGTCCATCCCCGTCATCACGTTCGTGATCGCCATCGCCCAATGGCCCGAGGTTGCCCGCCTCACCCGCTCCATGGTGCTGGTGGAACGCGAAAAGCCCTACGTCTCCGCTGCCCGGATCCTGGGCCTGCACCGCATCCAGATCCTGATCCAGCACATCATCCCCAACGTCATCAAGCAGGCAACCCTGGTGGTGCTCCTCCTGCTGGCCCAGGCCGTGCTGCTCGAATCCGCGCTGTCCTTCCTGGGCGCCGGCCCGCAGCGGCCCTTCGCCACCTGGGGCCGCATCATCTCCGACGGCCAGGACTACATCACCACCTCCTGGTGGATGGTCACCCTGCCCGGCCTGGTGATCGTGCTCATGGTGGTGGGCGTCAACCTGCTGGGCGACGGCCTCCGCGACCGTCCCCGCCGCAAGAAGAAGGGTGCCTGACATGACCTCCGCATCTGAAACCCAGAAGTTCACCGAGCAGCCGCTGCTGGAGGTCCGCGACTTCCAGGTGGAGCTCATCACGGACACCGCCATCATCCGCGCCGTGGACGCCGTCAGCTTCAGCATCCACCGCGGCGAGACGGTCACCATCATCGGCGAGTCCGGTTCCGGAAAGTCGACGACGGCGATGGGCATCCTCCGCCTGCTGCCCGAAGACCTCGCGGTACTGTCCGGCACCGTGGTGATTGACGGCGTCGACATCTCCGCTGACCCCAAGGCCATCGACAAGGTGCGCGGCAGGACCCTGGCGCTCATCCCGCAGGACCCCATGACGGCGCTCAGCCCGGTCCACTCGATCGGCAGCCAGCTGTTCGAAGCCATCAGCATCGCCGGCGCCGCGTCCGCCAAGGACAAGGCCGCCCTGCAGGCCCGGGCCGTGCGGCTGCTGGAGCAGGTGCACATCCCCACGCCGGAGAAGCAGCTGAAGAAGTACCCGCACCAGCTCTCCGGCGGCATGCTGCAGCGCGTGCTGATCGCCATCGCGCTGGCCTCAGAGCCACAGCTGCTGGTGGCGGACGAGCCCACCTCCGCCCTGGACGTCACCGTGCAGGCCGGCATCCTGGACCTGCTGCTGGAACTGCAGGAACAGCGCGGCATCGGCATCCTGATGATCACGCACGACCTCGGCGTCGCCCGGCTCATCTCGGACCGCATCCACGTGATGAAGGACGGCGCGTTCGTGGAGTCCGGCGAGGTCCAGCAGATCGTGGACCACCCCGCCACCGAATACACGCAGTCCCTGCTGGCCGCCGTGCCCGTCCTGGGGGAGTGGGACGAAACCCCCGCCGCCACCGGCCGCCGCGCCGCCACCACCGACCCCGCCCTCACCCAGACCGGAGCCAAGCCATGACCAAGCCGTTCCTCGCCGTCGACAACCTGGTGGTGGACTACCACGTCCCCGGCGGCACCTTCCGGGCCGTGGACGACGTCTCCTTCTCCGTGGACAAAGGCAAGACCATCGCCGTGGTGGGCGAATCCGGCTGCGGCAAGTCCACCGTAGCCAAGGCCCTCATGCGCCTTGTCACCCCCACCAGCGGGAGCATCACCCTGGACGGCACCGACATCGCGTCCATGAGCGAGGCCAAGCTCCGGCCGCTGCGCTCCAAGTTCCAGATGGTGTTCCAAGACCCGTACGGCTCGCTGGACCCGCACATGACCGCGCAGGAAATCGTGGCCGAGCCGCTGAAGCTGCAGGGCATCCGCTCCAAGGCTGAGCGGCACGCGGCGGCGGCCAAGCTGATCGACCAGGTGGGCCTGCCCGTCCGGTCCCTGGAGAAACGGCCCTCCGAGTTCTCCGGCGGACAGCGCCAGCGCATCGGCATCGCCCGGGCGCTCGCCTCCAAGCCCGAGCTGCTGGTCTGCGACGAGGCCACCAGCGCGCTGGACGTCTCCGTGCAGGCCCAGGTGCTGCGGCTGCTGAAGTCCATCCAGGACGAAACCGGCATCACCTACGTGTTCATCTCGCACAACCTGGGCGTGGTGCAGGAGATCAGCGATACCGTCATGGTGATGCAGAAGGGCAAGCTGGTGGAACTTGGCACCACGGAATCCGTCCTGACCACGCCCAAGGAGGACTACACCCGCAAGCTCCGCCGCGCGGCCCTGGACCCCTCCACCATGACCGGGCTCAAGCCCCGGCACGTGGTCCGCTCCCTGGCCCTGGCCAACCAGTAACTGAACGCAACCCACTGACGAACGCAACCACGAGGAATTAACGCATGAGCACGCAGCCCGACGGCACCCCGGTGGACGGCCTGAAACTCCCCATCTCCCGGCTGGTCCTTGGAACCATGACCTTCGGTGACACCGCCGATGAAGCCACCGCCGGCCGGATGGTGGAGGAGGCGCTCGCCGCCGGCATCACCACCATCGACACCGCCAACGCCTACGTGGGCGGGATCACCGAGGAGATGCTGGCCCGGCTCCTGAAGGGAAAGCGCGACGGCGTCATCCTGGCTTCCAAGGCAGGCATGCCTCATGCGGACCACGGCTCCAATTCGCCTTTGTCTCCTGCCGGGCTGCGCGCCAGCGTCGAGGGCAGCCTCCGCCGCCTGAACGTGGACAGCATCGACCTGTTCTACCTGCACCAGCCGGACCGGGCCACGCCGCTGGCCTCGACCCTGTCCACTGTGGCCGAGCTGGTTGCCGAGGGGAAGATCGGTGCGCTGGGCGTCTCCAACTTCGCCGCCTGGCAGATCGCCGACGTGGTGCATACGGCGCGTGAAGTCGGGGCGCCGCGTCCCGTCGTCGCGCAGCAGCTCTACAACCTGGTGGCCCGCCGGCTGGAGGAGGAATACCTCGAGTTCGCCGCCACCCATGACGTGTACACCATGGTCTACAACCCGCTGGGCGGCGGCCTGCTCACCGGCAAGCACAGCTTTGACGCCAAGCCCACCGAGGGCCGCTACGGCGACTCCAAGCTCGCCGCCATGTACACGCAGCGGTACTGGGACAAGCAGCTGTTCGATGCGATCGGTGAACTGTCCCGGATCGCCTCCGACGCCGGCATCCCGCTGGCCGAGCTGTCGCTGCGCTGGCTCGCCTACCGGGACGGGGTTGGGTCCATGCTGCTCGGCGGGTCCAAGGTGGAGCAGCTGCGCGCCAACATCGCCGCCGTGGCCAACGGACCGCTGCCGGCCGACGTCGTGGAAGCCTGCGATGCCGTGGGCACCTCGCTCCGCGGCCCGATGCCCGCCTACAACCGCTGATCTTCTCTACTTGCCCGCCGCCTGAACCTGAACCGAACTGACTGAAGGACTCTGATGACCTCCCAACTGGCCCTCGAATTCGCCCGCAAGATCCGCGCCCGTGAGCAGGCGGTGGGCTATTGGGCGGTGCTGGACGCGCCCGTGGCCACCGAACGCATCGGCCGGCTCGGCTACGATTACGTGGCCCTGGACGCGCAGCACGGACTGCTCGGCTACTCGGGCGTGCTCAACGGGCTGATGGCCGTCGACGCCGGGCACACCGCCGTCGGCATGGTCCGGGTGGAGGCCAACGACTTCACCGCGATCGGCAAGGCATTGGACGCCGGGGCCGTGGGCGTCATCGTTCCGCTCATCAACAACGCCGGGGACGCCGCCGCAGCCGTGGCGGCAGCGAAGTACCCGCCGCTGGGTGGCCGCTCCTACGGCCCCATGCGCTCGGCGCTGCGCGTGGGCCCCGTGCCTGCCGAGGCCAACGCCACCACCATGGTGTTCGCCATGATCGAGACCCCCGAGGGCCTGGCCAACGTCAAGGAAATCTGCGCCACCCCCGGCCTGGACGGCATCTACGTAGGCCCGTCCGACCTCGCCATCGCGGTGGGCGGGGCGTTCCCCGGGGATCCCGCCGTCGAGACCGAATTCAATGCCGCCCTGGAGACCATCGCCGAGGCCGCCGCGTCTGCGGGGATCGCCGCCGGCATCCACACGCCTGCCGGGACGGTGGCCAACCAGCGCCTGAAGCAGGGCTACACCTTCACCACCATCGCCTCGGACCTGACGCACCTGGAACAGATCGCCAAGTCCCACCTCGACGCCGCTACTTCCAAGGACTAATCATCATGACCACCACCACGGACAGCTACAGCACCATCACCCCGGACGGGACGGTCAAGACGGCCGATGGCGCCGACTTCGCCTACCTGCCCGCGCCCACCGTGCAGAGCCACGCGGCCAACCTGCTCACCCTCCCGGACGGCCGGCTGGGCTGCGTCTGGTTCGGCGGCACCCAGGAAGGCGTCCCGGACATCTCCATCTGGTTCTCTACCCTGGAACCGGGCAGCAAGCAGTGGTCCGCACCCGAGCAGCTCTCGGACGACTCCACCCGCTCGGAGCAGAACCCCATCCTGTTCACCAACACTGACGGCGCCCTCTGGCTGCTGTACACCGCGCAGAAGGCGGGCAACCAGGACACGGCCGAGGTCCGCCGTCGTATTTCCCTGGACAGCGGCCGCACCTGGGGCGACGTGGAAATCCTCTTCCCGGCCAACGAGACCGGCGGCGTGTTCGTCCGCCAGTTGCCAGTGGTGCTCCCGTCCGGCCGGATGATCATCCCGATCTTCCGCTGCATCACCACGCCGGGGGAGAAGTGGGTGGGCAACAGCGACGACAGCGCCGTGATGATCTCCGACGACGCCGGCGCCACCTGGACCGAAACCGTTCTGCCCGGCAGCCTGGGCTGCGTCCACATGAACATCCAGCCCGTGGCCGACGGCTCGCTGCTGGCCCTGTTCCGCAGCCGCTGGGCCGACTCCATCTACGAATCCCGCTCCACGGACGACGGCTCCACCTGGAGCGAGCCGGTCCCCACCGAGCTGCCCAACAACAACTCGTCCATCCAGTTTGTGGCCTTGGCCGACGGCCGCCTGGCCCTGGTGTACAACCACAGCCGGGCGGGGGAGGGCACCGAGCGGCGCCTCTCGCTCTATGACGAGATCGACGACGACGGCCTGGCTGACGAGCAGGGCGTTGCCGAGCCGGATGCCTCGGCTTTCTCCGAGGACGACGGCGTGAAGCGCGCCTTCTGGGGCACGCCGCGCTCGCCGATGACCCTGGCCATCTCCGAGGACTCCGGCCGGACCTGGCCGATCCGCCGGAACCTGGACGTGGGGGACGGGTACTGCCTGTCCAACAACTCCCGCGACGGGCTCAACCGCGAATACTCCTACCCGTCCATCCACCAGGGCCCGGACGGTGCGCTGAACATTGCGTACACGTATTTCCGGCAGGCCATCAAGTTCGTCCGGGTTGATCCGCAGTGGGCGTACGAGGGCAGCACCACTCCGGGCGGGGACGCATGACCAAGCACGCGGTGGTCACTGGCACCAGCTCGGGCATCGGCAAGGCGATCGCTGAGCGGCTGCTGGCCGACGGCTGGAAGGTCACGGGGCTGAGCCGTACCGAGTCCGCCCTGGACGGGAAGTTCGAGTGGCTGCAGGCAGATCTTTCCGAGCCTGATTCGCTGGCTTCTGTGGTCTCTTCGCTCGAGCCGGCGGATGCCCTGGTGCATGCCGCCGGGTTCCAGCGGACCGCGCATATGGGTTCCCTTGATCCGTCCGCGCTCGCGGGCATGTTCACCGTCCACGTGGCGGCCGCGTCGGTGCTGGCCAACGCGCTGGTGCCCACTATGCCCGACGGCGGCCGGATCGTCCTGCTCGGCAGCCGCACCTCCACGGGGATGCCGGGCAAGAGCCACTATGCAGCAACGAAGGCTGCGCTGATGGGGCTGGGCCGGACATGGGCCCAGGAGCTGGCGCCGCGCGGGATCACGGTCAACGTGCTGTCCCCGGGCCCGACCGACACTCCGATGCTGAACGACCCCGGCCGCGCCGCCACCCCGGTGAAGCTGCCGGCCCTCGGCGCGCTGGTGGACCCGGAAGACGTGGCCGCCCTGGCCGCCTTCCTGCTGGGCCCGCACGGCAAGTCGATCACAGGCCAGAACTACGTGATCTGCGGCGGCGCCTCCCTCTGACCCCGCTCCCTGGTGGTGGCCAGCCCCGGGTTCTCCCGGCTGCTCCGCCCAAATCGCTGGAACGGTGCGGGGACGCTGGACCGGTTCAGCGTCCCCGCACCGTTCCAGCGTCCTCGGCGCTCGAGAGGCGCACGCAACCCGGGCTGGGCGCGTCAGGTTCCAACCTCACCCTCCAGGACAAGTGCCCGGCCGACGTCTTCGAGCACGATCAGACTCCCAACGCCCCCCGTGGTGCACCAGAGGGTGGGCAACGCCCTGGGCCGCGCGTCCGGGCCGGCAGACCCCGCGTTCCAGCCGGTCTGCCTCTAGCGCGGACGCCTCAGCCAATGAGAACGTACGACGGCGGGTGGCTGGCTTTGTGCCCGCCACCCGCCCAAATCGCTGGAACGGTGCGGGGACGCTGGACCGGTTCAGCGTCCCCGCCCCGTTCCAGCGTCCACGGCGTCCATGCCCCGCCAATCCGGGCTGGGCGCGCCCCGGTCAACAAGCCGCCGAAGGAAGCACCTCGGGATGCCCAGCGGGACGCCCCTCGGCAAGGTCTCAGTGCCGGTGCAGCGACTCCGCCAGCCGTTCGGGCTCAACCCGGTGCGGCGGATCGAAGTGGTGGCGCCGCGGAAACACCTCGAGGTGGAAGTCGGGGAAGAACACCCGGGCCAGCCGGGCGGCGACGTCGCCCTGGTCGTCCGGATGGCTCAGCCCGCCCACGGCGTAGTACACGGGCCGGCTGAACGCGGCGAGCCGTGACCGGTCAAGGTCGTATTCCTTGAACGTGCGCAGGAAAGCCAGGATCCCGGCGGGCCGCTTGGCCATCCACGGCGGCGGGGGACCAGGCTCTGCAGGCGGCAGGACGACGTCGGGCCTTACCTGCAGCCGCATGAAGCCGGCCATGAACTCCTCCGGCGGCAGGCCCTCCAATTCGTCGAATAACCGGCGGTGTTCGGCGTAGGAGCGGCTCCAGTCCCAGTTCCCCGCCCACGCCGGTTCCAGCACGGCAAGGCTCTGCAGCCGCTCCGGATGCTTCGCGGCGAACGCCAGCGCCACCGAACCGCCGCCCGAATAGCCCAGCAGGTGGAACGTCTGCCAGCCCCGCGAGTCGGCTTCCCGGAGGACACCGTCAACCTCGGTGTCCAGGCTCCAGCCGGGCGGCGGCGCACTGCCCCGGTAGAGCTCCAGTTCCTTCGCAACCGCCTGCACGCCCGGCCCCAAAGCGTTGATCAGAGCGCCGTAGGCCAGCTCCGCAGGAAGGACTGCGCCGGGAAGCAAAATGACCGGAATCGGTTCCATGGAAGAACCATACGCCCGCGCCCGGCCAGCGCAATGGGACGCCGGCGGCGGAGGTTCCGGGCGTGGAGGTAGGCCATCAGGACCAGGAGCGGGACGTGGATGGCGGGGAGGTTCTGCGCGAACCACCGGGGCAGGTAGATGTCCGTGACGGACCCGCTCTCAGCGCCGTAGCGTTCGGCCAGGCCGGTGAGCGGGCACCGGAAGCCGTTGCCGGCGAACACCAGGGATTCGCCGGCCACTACGGCGGCCGCAACCCCCACGCGCTTGTCAGTGCGCCCGGCCAGCCCCGCCGCCAGCACGTAGACCACGCACGCCTCAATGGAGAACCACGCCAGCGTGTGCACCGCTTTGACCGCCACCACCGCGGCCGGTCGCTGGACCATCGGCTACAGGGTCTCGGGGATGGGCCGGCCCGGGAAGAGCGTAGCGTACTGCTTCCGGTACATCCGGCGGCCCACCAGCTTGTAGGCCAACCGGACCGGCGCCGGGATCTCCTTGAACAGCTCGGCGCGGTCCGCGGGCGGGTTGGTGGCCAGCACCATGCCGAGGTAGGCCACCATGAATTTCTTGTCGAACTTGTCGATGCCGTGCTGGCCCACCGCCGCGGCCTCCTTCTCGGTCATCACCCGGTCCACCACCGGCATGACCTCCGTGACCTCGCGGCGCAGGTGCACGTCCAGGACGGCCTTCAGGTCCTCGTACAGCGCAGCGAGTTCGGACGCGTCGGAGGGGTCCGCTGTCCGCATCCACCGCAGCCGCACCGGTTCGATCCGCTCCAGCCGCTGCGTGACCTGGCGGTGGTGCTCCAGCATCTGGGCGATGTGCAGGACGCAGCCGGGGGCGCGCTGTTCCAGGGGCGGGTACATCAGCAGGTCCTCGCCCTCGTGGTGGACGTGCAGCACCATGTCGAAGTTGCCCAGCACCTCCCCGACGTAGGCCGCGCGCGACGTGTCGCCGGCCACCGACCGCACCAGCCCGGGCGCCTCGCCGTAGGCCCAAAGGAAGAAGCGGTGGATCCTGCGCATGGCGGCGGTCCCGGTGCACAGGACGGGCCCCGGCGGGAGGGGAGCGGCGGTTTCGCCGGGCTGCATGGTGAAGAAGTCGGTCATGGGAGGGCCCCTGTTCGTCGTGCGAGACCAGGCCCTCTCCCCGCGAGCATCGTAACCCCGGGCCCCACGGCAAACAATGCCGGAAAAGCTCAAGGCGTCAGGCCGGGCAGGGCGGCACCCGGAGGCGGGACCGTCGGCCGCGGGCCCGCGGTGTGATGGACGACGGCGGGACGCACCGCCGTCGTCCCCTCGCCAAAGTGAGGGGCTGCTTCCCCTACCCAGCCCGCCGGCGCGGGCGCAAGATAGCCCCTATGACGAAGAAGCTGACAGGTGTGTTCCTGGCCCTCCTGGGTCTGCTGGCCGCAGGAATGGCTCCGGCTGCGGCAGCACCGCCCGCCGGCGGCACGGACCCGGTGGGCAACGATGTGTCCTGGCCCCAGTGCGGCAAGACGCTGCCCGCATCCCCGGCTTTCGCGATCGTGGGCGTGACCGGAGGGCTGGCTAACAACACGAATCCCTGCCTCCGTGACCAGCTCGACTGGGCGGCGGGCAAGGCAACCGGCGGAACCACCCAACCGAAGGTCGCCTTGTACGTGAACACCGCCAACCCGGGGCACGAGGGCTCCTGGTGGCCATCATCCAACACCTACGGGAACGCCAGCGTTCCCAATCCCTACGGGACATGTGACGCCAAGGGTGCAGCTGAGGGGCCAGTAGACCTGCCGTGCTCCTACATGTACGGCTACGCCAAGGCCTACGACGACGCCACCATCCGGGGCATCACGAACCCCGGCAACTACGTCTGGTGGCTGGATGTGGAGACCGGCAACAGCTGGCAGACAGGCACCTCGAACGCCACGGCCCTGAACCGCGCCACGCTCGAAGGGATGGCCGGCTACTTCAAGGGCATCACCGCTGGCCGGACGGACCCGAACGGGAAGCCGGCCGGGGTGGGCATCTACTCCACCGGCAGCCAGTGGGGAACCATCGCGGGGACGGTGCCGGCGGGCAGCCCCCTGGCCGGCCTGCCCAGCTGGCTGGCGGGGGCCAAAACCCTGCGGGGAGCGCAATCGAACTGCTCCCTGCCTGGCCTGACCCCCGGCAGCCCGGTCACGGTGACCCAGTACGTCTCGGCCGGACTGGACTACGACAACGCCTGTAAGCCGGCAGCTAAATAGGCAGCCACCTAGCCTCCGGGAGCCCCGCCAGCGCGTTTGCGTCACTTATGGCTGGAACCGGATCACGCGAAGGGTCAGGCGCGCGCCTGGAGGCCCGGGACTCCGTCACGGATCTCGAAGGAGGCCTTCGTGGACACCGGTGCGCCCGGCGTCGTGACATGGTCCAGGACCCGGAAATCGGCGGTCATGGCGTCCCTGGTGATGCGGGTGTTCACGTAGCCGCGGTTGTCGTTGTAGAACTTCAGGTGCGGATTCCACGCCATGACCGGGTCCGTGGTGGAGCCGGTGCCGTTGCCTGTGGAAGTGATGGACGTGCACACCAGCTCCGAGCCCACCACGGGGGAGGCCGGGTCCTTGTAGTCCACCTTGACGTCGTTGGCCCAGTTGCGGTGCACGTCGCCGGTGAGGACGACGGCGTTGCGGACGTTGGCGTCCACCCAGCCCCGGGTGATGCGCCGGCGGGAGGATACGTACCCGTCCCAGCCGTCCATCGACACGTCGTCCACGTCCAGGGCCTGGGCGCGGTCCCGTTCGGCGAAGAAGACCTGCTGGCCCAGGATGTCCCACCGCTGGGTGGAGTTTTTGAAACCCTCCAGCAGCCACTTTTCCTGCTCGGCGCCGGTGATGGTCCGGTCCTCGGCCAGGCGCTCCGCCACGTTCTTCTTCCAGCCGTCGCCGGCGAGCTGGTCGTCGCGGTACTGCCGGGTGTCCATCATGTGGAAGTTGGCCAGCTGGCCCCACTGGATCCTGCGGTAGATCTTCATGTCCGGCCCGGCCGGCAGGGACGACGGGCGCAGCGGCATGTTCTCGTAGTACGCCTGGAACGCTGCCGCCCGGCGTCGGCGGAAGTTCGCGGTGGTGTCATTGAGCTGGCCGGCGTCGCTGTTCTCCGGGACGTCGTCCGCCCAGTTGTTGTCCACCTCGTGGTCATCCCAGACCACCGCCCAGGGCGCGATGGCGTGCGAGGCCTGCAGGTCGGCGTCGGCCTTGTACTGTGCGTGGCGCTGCCGGTAGGTCTCCAGTGTGACGGTCTCCGGGCCCTCATGGTCGCGCGGGTTGCCGCCGCCGAGCACGTAGCTGCCCTTCTTGTACTCGTAGAGGTAGTCGCCCAGGTGCAGCACCAGGTCCGGGTGATCCTCGGCCAGGCGCTTGTAGGCGGTGAAGTAGCCGTGCTCGTACTGGGCGCAGCTGGCGAACGCCATGGCCAGCGCGGCGGGCGTCTCGTGCAGGGCAGGGGTGGTGAGGGTGCGGCCCACAGGGCTGACATGGCGGCCGGCGCGGAACCGGTAGAAGTACTCGCGTCCCGCCTTCAATCCCCGCAGCTCAACGTGCACCGAGTGCGCGGACTCGGGACGGGCCTGCTCCACGCCGCTGGCCACCACCTTGCGCATGCCCTGGTCTTCGGCCACTTCCCACTGCACGGCCACGGGGCGGGAGGGCATGCCGCCCAGGCCGTCCTCCGCCACCGGGTTCAGCGCCAGGCGCGTCCACAGCACGAAGCCGTCCGGCCACGGCTCGCCGGACGCGATGCCGAGCAGGAAGGGGTCGGTGCGGAGGCCGGCGTCGTCTGCGGTGGAAACCGCGACGGCGGCACTTGGCAGGGCGGCGACGATGCCTGCGCCCAGGCCGGCGGAGATGAGGGTTCTGCGGGAAATGTTGTCCATGCTCCGAACCTAGGAAGGCCAGCTGGACAATCTCTGAGGGGGATATGAATGGACGGTTAACTGCGTGACAAGAACAGTCGATCCCAAGCGTAACCCCCGTGGGCCGTTGGACTCTGGCCCCGGGTGAGGACTGACGGGACAGTGGTAGCCGGACCCTGCACTGCCAAACGAAGGAACCACCATGCCCCGCACCTCCGTCATCACCGGCTCCGCCTCCGGAATCGGCAAGGCCACCAGGGAACTGCTGGAGGGCCGCGGTGAACGCGTCATTGGGGTGGACATCCATGACGCCGACGTGGTGGCGGACCTCGCCACCACAGACGGCCGGACCGCGATGGTGGACGCGGTGCGGACCGCTGCCGGCGGCAGCATCGACGCCGTGTACGCCGTGGCCGGACTCGCCCTGCCCGCCCCTGCCACCGTGGCCGTGAACTACTTCGGCACCGTGGCCACGCTGGAAGGCCTGCGGCCGCTGCTGGCCGGCTCGGACGCGCCGCGCGCCCTGCTGGTCTCCTCCATGGCGGCCCTCATGGCCACCGACGATGAGCTCGTGGCCCTGCTGGCCGCCGGGGACGAACCGGCAGCCTTGGCCCGTGCGGAGGTCCTGGCCAAGGAACCCGCCGCCACCGGCCAGCTGATCTACTCGTCCACCAAGCTGGGGCTTTCCCGTTGGGTCCGCCGCCGGGCAGCCGCCGGGGAGTGGGCCGGCGCCGGCATCCCGCTGAACGCCGTCTCGCCCGGCATCATCGCCACGCCCATGACCGCTGACCTGATCGCCACCCCCGAGGGCCGCGAAGCACTGCTGGGGATCGTGCCGATGCCGCTGAACGGCATCGCCGAGCCCATCGTGGTGGCCCGCTTGCTGGCGTGGCTGAACAGCCCCGACAACACGCACTTGTGCGGGCAGGTCATCTACGTGGACGGCGGCAGCGACGTGGTCCTGCGCGGCGATTCAGTGTGGTGAGGGCGGGGTTCACACGCCGGCGCTCGCCCGGAAAGCCAGGTACCGGGCATCGTTGAGCCCCACCAGCCCGCCCAGGGCATCCACGGCAAGGGAATCAGCAGCCCCCATATCCGTTGAAAGCCAACGCACCAGCAGGTCGGCATCCCCGCTGGCCCGCACGGCGGATGCCACGGCGAGGTCCAGCTGGTCACGCAGCAGTTGGACGGCCAGCGTGCCGGACCGGCTGAGCAGGGGAGCGCGGTAGGCCTCCACCGCCTCGCCAACCATGCCGGCCCGCAGCAGCCTTAATACCCGCCCTGAGTCGGTATGCCCGGCCAATCCCGGGGCCAGCCGGTACGGGGTGGACTCCACGGCGCCGCCCAGCATGGACCGCACGCGGAACATCTCGGTCCGGATGGCCTGCGGGGTTCCGGCATCTCCATGGAGCTCGCAGGCCAGTTCCTCCGCGGACCAGCCCTGCGACCGGGAATCCAGCAGCGCCAGGATTTCCGCCCGCCGCAGGGTCAGCGGTGCGCGGCTCCCGTCAGCGAACACCGCCGCGGGCTTGTCGCCGAGCAGTTCCAGGGACTTTACCGCCACGGATCGTGCCGAAGCGGGCGTGGGCCGCAGCGGCGCGCCCACGGACGTGGCAGCCACCGAAGAGAAGGCACCCGGGTGAGTGCCGCCGTCGGACGTTCCCAGCAAGGCCTCCGCCACGCGCACGGCACACCGCACCATCCGCAGCGTGTCCGCGCTGATGGTATCCAGCGGTCCCGAAACATCCAGCACGCCCAGCACCCGTCCCGTGGCCGGGTCCGTGATGGGCGCCGCCGTGCAGGCCCACTCGTGGTGCGTGCGCACCAAGTGTTCCGCGGAAAACAGCTGGACAGGGCCGCCGGTGACCAGGGCCTCGCTGATGGCGTTGGTCCCGATACCGGCCTCGGACCAGTCGGCACCTTCCAGGAACTCCAGCTGGTCTGCCCGGCGGAGGACCTCGGGGCTGCCTACCCGCCACAGGACCTCGCCGCCGGCGTCGGTCAGTACCAGCAGGTGCCGCCCGGAGCGGGAATCGTCGGCCAGGAGGTCTTGGAGGGCTGGCATCACCTGCTGCAGGCGATGTTCCCGGCGGATTTTCAGTACCTCGGAGACCTCGTGCAGGTGCCGCGGGCTGTGCTGGTCCGGGCTGATGCCCAAGGCCATGGACCGGTGCCAGGAGTCCACCAGCCGTGTGGGAATTTCAGGCCGCTGGACTCCGGCAATCACCAGCTCATGCGCACGCCGGAGCGTCCGCGCATACGTCGCCGGGTCCGAAAATTTCAGGCCGTGGTCCACGTTTCCTCCTCACAGCCGGCACCCTTGCCGGATCCGTGTAACGCCGCTGTTACCCCTGCCGGGTTCCACTAGTGATGCAGCTCACGCCCGCCCCAGCATATCGGGCAGGCGGAGCCCAAGGAACAGCACAAAGGAGTGGAGATGACCCAAACACCCACCGCTGCCGCCCAAGCGTGGCTTTCCGGCCTGGACGATGCGCTGCAGCGGCGCGACGTGGATGCCGCGCTGGAACTCTTCGAGGACGGCGCCTACTGGCGGGACTTCGTGGCTTTCACCTGGAACCTGAAAACCCTGGAAGGCAAGGCGGAGATCCGCCGCATGCTGGAGGCCACCCTTGACCGCGTGCAGCCCTCCAACTGGGCGCTGGCCGAGGACGCCACCGGGGACGCAGAGAACACCGAAGCCTGGATCACCTTCGAGACTGGAGCGGCCCGCGGGTACGGGCACCTCCGGCTCCGCAACGGAAAATGCTGGACGCTCTTGACCACCATGCAGGAACTCAAGGGTTTCGAGGAGAAGAAGGGCCCGCGGCGCGAGCAGGGCGTGGCCCACGAGATTGTCCGCGGCCGCCGGTCCTGGAAGGAACTCAAGGAAGAGCAGGAAGCCCGGCTTGGCTATGAGGAACAGCCGTACTGCGTGATCATCGGCGGCGGGCAGGGCGGTATTGGCCTGGCTGCCCGGCTGAAGCGGCTAGGCGTGCCCACCATCATCGTCGAAAAGAACCAGAACCCCGGGGACTCCTGGCGGAACCGGTACAAGTCCCTGCACCTGCACGACCCCGTCTGGTACGACCACCTGCCCTACCTGAAGTTCCCGGACGACTGGCCGGTCTTCGCCGCCAAGGACAAGATCGGCGACTGGCTGGAGCACTACACCCGCATCATGGAGCTGAACTACTGGTCCGGCACCGAGTGCGTGAAGGCAGCGTACGACGACGGCACGCAGGAATGGGAGGTCAGCGTCCTCCGCAACGGCGAACCCGTGACGCTCCGGCCCCGGCAGCTCATCTTCGCCCTGGGCGTCTCCGGCTACCCGAACATCCCCACCTTTGATGGCGCCGAGTCCTTCCTCGGGGAACAGCGCCACTCCTCCCAGCACCCCGGCGGCGGGGACTGGACGGGCAAGAAGGCCGTGGTGATCGGCTCCAACAACTCCGCGCACGACATCTGCGCCGACCTCTGGGAGCACGGCGCCGACGTCACCATGGTCCAGCGGTCCTCCACCCACATCGCCCGCAGCGAGTCCCTGATGGACCTTGCGCTGGGCGACCTGTACTCGGAGCGCGCGCTCGCCGCCGGCGTGACTACGGAAAAGGCGGACCTGCTGTTCGCCTCGCTCCCCATGCGCGTACTGCCGGAGGCCCAGGTGCCGGTGTACCAGGAGATGGCTAAGCGGGATGCGGAGTTCTACTCCCAGCTGGAGGCCGCCGGGTTCGACCTGGACTTCGGCGTGGACGGCTCCGGACTGTTCGTGAAGTACCTGCGGCGCGGTTCCGGCTACTACATCGACGTCGGCGCCTCCCAGCTGATCATCGATGGCCGGGTGAAGCTGAAAAACGGGCAGGTTACCAAGATCACCGGCAACGCCGTGGTGATGGACGACGGCACCGAACTGGAGGCGGACCTGATTGTCTACGCCACCGGCTACGGGTCCATGAACGGGTGGCTGGCGGACCTGGTCTCGCCCGAGATCGCCGACCGCGTGGGCAAATGCTGGGGATACGGCTCTGACACGCCAAAAGACCCTGGTCCCTGGGAGGGGGAGCTGCGCAATATGTGGAAGCCCACCAACGTGCCACAGCTCTGGATCCATGGCGGCAACCTGCACCAGAGCCGGCACTACTCGGCCTACCTGGCGCTGCAGCTCAAGGCCAGGATGGAAGGACTCGAAACCCCGGTCTACGAACTGCAGCCCAGCCACCACACCCGCTAAGGAGAACCCATCATGAAGGCAGCACGTTTCCACGCCCGCAAGGACATCCGGATCGAGGACATCCCCGAGCCGGAACTGCGGGCCGGTGCGGTGAAGATTGACGTCGCGTGGTGCGGCATCTGCGGCACCGACCTGCACGAGTACCTGGAGGGGCCCATCTTTTGCCCCGCGCCGGGGCATCCGCACCCGCTCTCCCATGAGGAGTCGCCGGTGACCCTGGGGCACGAATTCTCCGGGACTGTGTCCGACGTCGGCGAAGGCGTGGAGGGGCTGGAAGTGGGTGACAACGTCGTCGTCGAACCCTACTTCGTGGACGGTACCTGCGATATGTGCCAGGCGGGCAGCTACCACCTGTGCCGGCAGATGGGGTTCATTGGGTTGTCCGGCGGCGGGGGAGGGCTGAGCGAGAAGATCGTGGTGGACCAGCGGTGGGTGCACCCCATCGGCAACATCCCGCTGGACGAGGCCGCGTTGATCGAACCGCTCTCGGTGGCCCACCACGCGGTGGAACGCAGCGGCGTCAAGGCAGGCGACGTGGCCCTGGTGGGCGGGTCCGGTCCCATCGGCCTGCTCACCGCGGCCGTCCTCAAAGGCATGGGCGTGACCACGATCATCAGTGAGCTCACCCAGGCCCGCAAGGAGAAAGCCACCTCCAGCGGCGTGGCGGACCACGTCCTGGACCCCAGCAAGGAGGACGTCCCCGCACGGGTGCGCGAACTCACCGGGGGAGCGGGGGCCGACGTCGCGTTCGAATGCGCCGGCGTGAATGCCGTGCTGGACACCATGCTCGACGCCGTCCGGCCCGGCGCCGTGGTGGTCAACGTGTCCATCTGGGGTGCACCCGCCACCATCGACATGCAGAAGATCGTGCTCAAGGAAATCGACCTGCGCGGCACCATCGCCTACGTCCGCGACCACCCGGCCGTCATCAGGATGGTGCAGGAGGGCAAGGTGGACCTCAAGCCCTTCATCACCGGCCGGATCGCCTTGGAGGACCTGGTGGAACAGGGCTTCGACACCCTGATCAACCACAAGGACACCGCGGTGAAGGTGCTGGTGCATCCGTAGACCCGAGACCTTGGTCCCTGTTCCGGCGCCAAACCTCCGGCGTAGCGTGGATGTGGGTCCCGCAACCGCGGGCCCGCATCCAAGGGGGCAACCATGGCCAGGCCCGCGCTCACGGCACTCGGCGTCCTCGGGCTCAGCGGCCTGATGGTCCTCACGGGCTGCTCCGGACCGCCCGCCCCCACGCCCACCACCAGTTCCGCCGCGCCCGCCCCCACCTCGAGCGCGTCCGGCACCGCGGGTCCAGGCACGACGGCGACCCCCACCACTGCGCCGACGCCCACCGCGCCGGCCGGCACCTCAGCCGCACCCACCACCAGCGCTGCCGTGCCGCCGTCGTCCGCTCCCGCAGGCCAGCCCGCGACCGGGGAACCGCAACCCACGGGGCTGCCGGAGCAGACCGGACCGCTGACTGTCTACTACGTGGCGGTGGGTGACAACGGCGTCTCCGGGCCCGCGATCGGGTGCGGCGACAGCCTGGTGGCCACCACCACTGGCCCCGTCACGTACCGGGACCAGGTGGGGCCCAGCGTGGGCGCACTGCTGGCCAACAGGAACCGCGACGTGGGCCTGTCCGGCCTCATCAACGCGCTGTACCAGTCGAACCTGACCTATGTGGCCGGTGAACTGACGGGAAGCACCATCACCATCTGGCTGACCGGGCAGTTCATGCTCGGCGGCGTGTGCGACATCCCCCGCGCCAAAGCACAGCTCGAATACACCGCCATGGCCGCGTCCGGAGCCACCAGCGCACAGGTGTACGTCAACGGACGCCCCATCGACGAGGTCCTCAGCCTGAAGTAGGACGTCCCGGTTTCGATAGGAGGGAAACGGTGAAATCCGCCAACGCAAGCATCATCGCGGGCATCGTGCTCATGATGCTCGGTGTGCTGCTGCTGCTTGACCGGGCGGGCGTCCTGGAGAGCGGGGCCATCGTTGCGCCGCTGGTGTTCGCCGCCGCCGGGGTCCTGTTCCTGTCCGTGTTCGTCCGGCGCCGCGAGCACTGGTGGGCGGCAATCCCCGGGTCCGTCTTCCTGGGCCTGGCCGCGGTGGTCACGGTGAGCCAGCTGACGGGCAGCGGCGCCGCGGCCGCGTTCCTGTTCCTTTTCATGGCGGCCGGTTTCGCGGCTGTCTATTTGCGCGTCCCGGACAACTGGTGGGCGCTGATCCCGGCCGGGGTCATGGCCACGCTGGCGGTCATCGTGTCCCTGCCGCCGTCGTTCCAGGGCACGCCCACGGCCGCCGTCCTGTTCCTGGGCCTGGCGGCAACGTTCGGGGTGCTGTCGGTGGTGCCGGTCCGCACCGGGGAAGTATCCGGAAGCAAAGCGCGCCTCAGGTGGCCGCCGATTCCGGCCGCCGTGCTGGCGGTGCTGGGCGTGATCATGGCGTTGCAGGCCACGGCCGTGCTGATCTCCATGGACTTCGCCGTCCCGGCCGTCATGATCCTGGCCGGGGTGGCGCTGGTGGTCTACGCCTTCCTGGCCCGGGCCGGCAGGCACCGCAAGGTCCACGGCCCCGGCTGAGCGGCGGCCGGCGCCGCCACGGGCGCGGCTACTTGGAGGTCTTGGCAGGCTTCGGCGGCAGGGTGGCGATGTACGCCAACGCCTTCTCCGCCCAGGCGCGGGCGCGGGTGTCGTCGCCGTCGCCCTCTTCGTTCCAGACCTCCGGCAGCCCGGTGTAGCCGCCCATGGGCCGCTCCGCCGGGCCGAACGGCACTGTCCGCTCGGAGGATTCCAGCAGTTCCTTGTCCTCGGCGGACAGCTTCACGCCGATGGTGGAGCCAAACAGCCCGGCGAACATGTTGCCGTTGATGAACGCGCCCAGGTTGCCGAACATCGGCTTGACCACCACGTCCGGATGGTCCGGCACCACCCGGCGGAACCGCTCCTTGTCCTGCTCCGAGGCTTTGGGCATCTCCATGGGTCTCATCTCCCGGGAAGTGGGCGGACAGGATCTGGATGCAGGATATGCCTAAATCTCCGGCGGGGTCGAGGGTGCGGTGGGTCCCCACAATATTCCGCCGCTGAGCAGGTGAAACTCCGCGCCGGAGTGCTATACATAGCTCAAGGCAACTAATTCTTGGTGGCCTGCACGCGGGGACGGATCCGGGAAGTTTCCGGAGGCTGGAGGCGATGGTGCTGAACACGCCGGCTTCCCCTCCGCTCCGCGGCAGCCGCCCGCGCCGTCGGCTATCCGTTACGGTGCTGTGCGCCGGCCTTGCGGTCCTCGTGGTCGGGTGCTCAGGCGTCAGCGGGTCCGTGGCCAGCGCCGTGAAGGACAGCTCCTCCGCCGTTGCCACCGCCCGGCTGGCGCTCCGCCAGGACATGGAGGGAAAGCTGACCCGCGCCGCCACCGCCACCACGCTGGACGACGCCCTGCGGGAAGTGGACACTGGCCGCAGCACCGTACAGAAACTCTCGCCCGCCACCCGTGAGGACCGCGACACCCAGCGCCAGGCACTCGAGGCGTTGGACGCGTGCGCCGCCGCCTTCGCCACGGCCCGCGCCGCCGTTTCCGCGGACGACGTCGGCAGCGCACCGACCACGGCCGACGGCGACCGGGCGCTGGCCGCCGCGCAGGACGCCCTGAACCAGCTCGGGGACAAGGCAGGCGGGACGTGAAGCGGCTCCTCGGCGTCGCGCTCGGCATACTGACCGCCATCGGCGGCTTCGTGGACATCGGGGACCTGGTGACCAACGCCGTCGTCGGGTCCCGCTTTGGCCTGTCCCTGGTGTGGGTGGTGGCGGTGGGTGTGGTGGGGATCTGCCTGTTCGCCAACATGTCCGGGCGGGTGGCGGCAGCGTCCGGCCGTGCCACGTTCGAGGTGATCCGTGAACGCCTGGGCCCGCGGGCCGGGCTGGCCAACCTCTCGGCGTCCTTCCTCATCAACCTCATGACCGTCACTGCCGAGATAGGCGGCGTGGCCCTGGCCCTGCAGCTGGCCAGCAGCGTGCACTACCTGCTGTGGATCCCGGTGGCCGCGGTGGCGGTGTGGCTGGTGATCTGGCGGGTGAAGTTCTCCATCATGGAAAACGTCACGGGCCTGCTGGGGCTCACGCTGATTGTGTTCGCCGTGGCGCTGTTCCTGCTCAAACCGGACTGGGGCGTCCTGGCCGGGCAGGCCCTGGCGCCCGCCGTGCCGGACGGGGAGACGGTCCCGACCTATTGGTACTACGCCATCGCCCTGTTCGGCGCGGCGATGACCCCGTACGAGGTGTTCTTCTTTTCCTCCGGCGCCGTGGAGGAGGGCTGGACGGTCAAGGACCTGGTCCAGTCCCGCCTCAACGTCCTGGTGGGATTCCCGCTCGGCGGACTGCTGTCCGTGGCCATTGCCGGTTGCGCCGCGGTGGTGCTGCTTCCCGCAGGGATCGCGGTGACCTCGCTGTCCCAGGTCATCCTGCCGGTGGCCGAGGGCGCCGGGAAGCTGGGCCTGGCGTTCGTGCTGGTGGGCGTGGTGGCGGCAACGTTCGGCGCGGCCCTGGAAACCACCCTGTCCAGCGGCTACACCCTGGCCCAGTTCTTTGGCTGGTCCTGGGGCAAGTTCCGGCGCCCCGTCCAGGCTGCCCGGTTCCACCTGGCCATGATCATCTGCCTGCTGGTGGGACTGGCGGTGCTGGCCACCGGCGTGGACCCGGTCCTGGTGACGGAGTATTCGGTGGTGTTCTCCGCCATTGCCCTGCCCTTGACCTACCTGCCCATCCTGATCGTTTCCAACGATCCGCAGTACATGGGACAGCACGTCAACGGGCGGGCGGTGAACGTGCTGGGCATGGCCTACCTGGTGATTATCCTGGTGGCGTCCCTGGCGGCCATCCCCCTGATGATCGTGACGGGAGCCGGCTCATGACCTCCCCGGACCTGGTTCCGCTTCCGCCTGTTGCCGGGCGGATCCTGGACGCGCAGCTGCACCTGCTGGACCGGCAGGTGCTGGACACCGACGGCGTCCCGGTCACCACGGTGGACGACCTCGAGCTGAGCGGACCTGCCCTGGGCGAGGAGATTCCGGTGGGGACACCGGCGCCGGTGCTCGACGCCCTGCTGACCGGTCCCGTGCTGGGGACGCGCATCTTTGGCGGCAGGCCGCCGTCGTCCCGGCTGATCCGCATCCCCTGGAAGGACGTGGCGGACGTGGGGGTGGTGGTCCGGCTGGGCGTTAGGGGTGGGCCGTTGGATGCGGGCTGGGTGGAGCGCTGGGTGCGGGATAAGATCATCGCCCGCATCCCGGGAGGCCGCCATGATCCTCGGTGACCTGCTGGGCACCCCGGTCCGGGACGCCGACGGCGGCCGGCTGGGAAGGGTGGCGGACGTCCGGTTCGTGCTGGACGGGACCCCGCGGCAGCTCATGTCCGAGGCCCGGGTGCTGGGGCTGGTGGTCAGCCCGCACAGCGCGGCCTCGTTCCTGGGCTACGAGCGGATCAACCTGGCCCAGCCGTGGCCGTTGGCGAACCTGCTGCGGTGGCGGCACCGTGGCTCGTACCTGGTGCTCTGGGAAGACATCGCCATGGTGGGCAAGGACGCGGTCCGGCTGCGGCCCGGATTCACCCGGTACAGCGCTTCCCTGGAAGACGGCGGCCGGCAGCGGGCCGGTGACGGGAAATGACCCGTTTGGCTCGCCGGCGCCGCAATCTCCTGTAGTGTGGTGCGTGTTGTTGTGTTTATGCAGTTGGTAGTTCAGGCAGTACGCGCGGTCGAAAGTCCGCGTTCTTCTGAAGTAGCGGTTCTTTGAACACCCCACGCCGGAGGGCCCGAAAGTCGGGACACTTCCTCCACCTTCACGAAGGACAAAAATAATGGCTACTGGCACCGTCAAATGGTTTAACGCTGAAAAGGGCTTCGGCTTCATCTCCCCGGACGACTCCTCGCAGGACGTTTTCGCGCACTACTCCGCGATCAACTCCAACGGCTTCCGCTCCCTCGAAGAGAACCAGAAGGTTTCCTTCGACACCGAGCAGGGCCCCAAGGGTCCCCAGGCCACCAACATCACGGCTCTCTAATTCCTTTAGGGTTCCGGGACCGTTAGGTTTCTGACAAGCAGGGCTTGCCTCCGGGCAGGCCCTGCTTGCGTTTAACCCGGGTGTGCCATCTCAGGCGCCCGAATCCAGCGTGGGGATGCCCAATTGGGCGCAGACGCTGTGTGGCCCGGGTATCACGGCCACGGCGTCATCCACCACGCACGCGGTCAGTTCCGGCACGTAGTGCCCGGGACCGAAGTTGTTGGGCATGGCGGGCGCGGGGTTGCCCTGGGCATCGGTCGCCTTGCCTGTGTAGTCCTGGGAGGGACGGGGCGCCGGGCCCTGGAAGCCGGGGGGAATCAGGTCATCAGTGGCGCCGCCGGGGTTCATCAGTCCCTGGTCCCAGTTGAACGCGCACAGGGCCACCGGATCCTCGATCTGCTGATTGCCGGCCAAGGGGTCTGTGCCGTTGTCGTCACTCATGTCGAACCCGTCCTTTGCGACGCTGGACGACAGGTACGGTCCCACGGTTCCGCCGAAGCCGTTTCCCGCCGGATAGGTGCTGGTGAGGTCCGCCCGGTAGTAGCAGCGGATGTCCCGTTTGTCCTCCACCGGTGCGAAGGCAACGTAGGCCATGGCCGCCGTCGAGCCCGCCAAGGCAATGCCGGCGAAGGTCAGGGCGGCGGGGCGGCGCCACCAGGGCGCGCGACGGCGGCTGGCTCCGGCTTCTCGGACCAGCGCAGCGCGGACGGCGTGCCGGGTGTCCGAGGGGTACTCGATGTCGGAAAGATTCATGACTGCCTCGACTCTTCAAAGGTTTCCAATGCTGCCTGCCCCAGCCCTGTGGGAGCGGCGGCCTGAAGTTTCTTCTTCGCTCGGTTGACCCGGGACCGGATGGTGCCAAGACGCACCTGGAGGGCTTCGGCCGCGTCCTGGTACGAGTAGCCGTGAACGGCGCACAGCATCAGGGCGTCACGCTCGCCGTCGGTCAGGCTGGTGGCAGCTGCCAGCAGGTCCCGCACCTGCTGTTCGGCGTCCATCCGTTCTGCCGTGGCCGTGGCATGGTCCGGTTCCACGGGGGAGTGCGGCAATCGTGCCAGGAACTGATCGTGCCGCCGGCGGGAACGGGAGCGGTTCCGCATCGCGTTGGTCGCCACGCCCAGCAGCCACGGCAACAGGGACTCCCGCTCCAAAGCGAGGTTCCGGCGTTTTCGCCAGGCCTCGAGGAACGTCACCGACACAAGGTCCTCCGCGTCCTGCCAGGACGCTGTCCGGCTCAGGCAGTAGCGAAAGACGGCGTCGGCGTATCGGTCGAACAATTGCCCCAGTGCTTCAGGATCGTCGCCCACACACCTGCTCCACAGCACCGCATCTGATTCCCCCAGCTTTTCCATATCTCTTAGTGTCCGCAGCCGGGCGGAAAGTTCCCGGCAGCAAAGAGACCCCTGGAAGATTGTGCGGCAATGGTTATCCGGCGCCGGAACCCAGCGTGGGGCACGGGTCATGCCGGGTGTCTTTGCTCCAGGTAGGCCGCCAGCGCCGGGTTGTCGATGTCCTTCGCCAGCCAGGGAACCGCTTCCGCCGCTGACCGGTCGCCGAGCAGGGCGCGGTGGGACTGGCCGCGCACCACGAACTCGCGCATGCCGCTGCGGCTGGCCAGCTCGGACAGGCGTTCCACGAACCCAGCCGCCCGCGGCGACCGGGTGGCGATGGTGACTTCCGCGGCGGTATCGAGCAGCCGCGCCGAGTACCAGAGATACCAGGGCTTGGGTTCCAGGCCGCGGTCAATCCAGTGTTCGGCTGCTGCCAGGTCGCCGTGCCGGGCGAAGAGCCGTGCTTCCGCGCCGGCCGCCAGCGCCATGTAGCAGTGGTCCCCGGCCAGTTCCGCCATCACCCAGGACCGGTCGATGAACGCTGCCGCCTCCTCCAGCTGCCCTGCCGCCAAGTACGTCTCGCCCCGGACCCCCGCCGTGAACGGTTCGAACGCCGTCCAGTGTTCCTCCGCGATCCACGCCAGGGCCCGGTCCAGCCAGATTGCCGCGAGGCCAAGCTCGCCGCGGAGAAGGTGGACGCGTCCCAGCAGCGAGGCACTGAACGCCTGCTGCCGGCGGTTGCCGAGTTCCTTGGCCAGCTCCCCGGATTCGGTCAGGGCCGCCACGGCTTCCCCATACCGTGCGGTGTCCGAGGCCAGCATCCCCTGGATGGCCAGGATGCGCGCCTGTTCGTCTGGGAACCCGACGGCGGCCTCCATCGCTTTCTCCAGCCACCCGGCGGCACGGTCCGGCACGCCCCTTTGCACGGACAAGTAGCCCAGTTCCCGGTACGCGGCGGCGGCGGTCCGGGAGGCGCCGTCGTGCCCTTCCGCCTGCAGCGCCCGGTGCAGCAGGTCCGCCACCTCGGCGCCGCGGCCGCCCGCCTGGTGGATGAGCGCCCCGGAGAGCGTCACCAGCGACTCAGCCACCAGGTGGCTGTTGCCGGTGCGTTGTGCCAGGGCGGCGGCGAGCCGCAGCTGTTCCAGCCCCCGGTCCACGGCGCCGGCCCAGAGCGACGCGCCGCCGGCGTCGAGGTAGGAGCGGACCGTCGCGGCTGTTGCCGGCGTGCCGGGGTCCGGCTCCGGGGCGGCGTCGAACAGGGCCCGGCGGACCTCCGGGGGCAGCGGCAGCCCCAGTTCCTGCCGGTACAGGTTGCCGCAGCGGACCGCGTGCTCCCGGGCCTTGCGGTAGTCACCGGCCGCCACCAGCGCCTTCACCAGGACGGCATTGCAGTCTGCATGGAAAGGGTCACGCTCCAGGGCCAGCGACGCGAGTTCCGCCGCCTCCCGGGGAGCATCGGAGGCCAGCGCGGCCAGCGCTGCTTCATACAGCAGCTGCTGGACCACGTTGTCCAGCCGGTAGCGCTGCTCCGCCACCCACTCGTCGAAGACGGGGGAGTCGGCGAAGGAAAGCCCTTCCAGCAGCTGTCCGGTGAAGCGGCGCGGATTCCCCGCCTTCGCTCCCGGGTCCATGGCCTCCAGGACGTCGCAGCGCCAGGGTGGAAGCAGGTCCAGCCGCAGCGGGTCGCCGGTCACCGACGCGCCGTCCAGTGCCCGGCGCAGTTCGGACAGGTTCCAGCGCAGGGCACCCAGCGGGTCTGCGGCGTCCGGAAACAGCAGGGAGGCGGTGCGGGACCGGCCGGTGCCGTCCGGCTGCAGCGCGAGGTAGGCCAGCAGCGCCCAGGCCTTGCGGCCCCGGGGCTGCGGGAGGGGTGTGCCGGGGGACTCGATCGCGGGCGGACCGAGGAGCCGAATCCACTTTTCGGCCATAGGCCTCATGGTACGCCGCGGGTGTGCCGGCGTCTGCGGCCTTCACACGGTTGCTCACACGCCCGCGGAACACACTGAAATCGCCCCAACCGCACACCTCACAAGAAGGCAAAAATGGAACTGCTCGGCCTCCTTCTCTTCGTACTCTGGGTCCTCATCGCAACCGTCTGCAGCATCCTGGCTGACGGCCGCGGCCGGACTCCGGAGATCCGCTCGGGCGCACCGTGGTCTGCGGGGAACCTCCCCAGCGAGCCCTACGCATCCCTGCGCATGTAGCACCTGACCGGAATGAACGACGGCGGGGCCCGGCATGGTTGCCGGGCCCCGCCTGCCGTTGAGGTCGCCCGCCCGGCCGGGCAGCCCGCCGCCCGCATCACCGGCCCTGCCCTGCATGACCGGCCCCCGACCGCATGACCGGCCCTCGACCGCATGACCGTTGCCGGCCGGCAACGGTCATGCGCCTCAGGGCCGCCCATACCGAACGGGAAGCCGGGGCATCGGACGGGGAACGGTCAGGGGACCCGCAGTGTGAGCGGCGGCGTGCTCATGGGCCCGCCGCACTGTTCGGAACCGCCGACCCGGGTCCACGCCAGATCGAACCCCTGCTCTGCCAGAACAGTTCCGTCCGCCGCGAGGGCGCTGATGGTGGCACTCGGCGGAGCATTCATCCCCATCATGAAATTCCAGGTGTCACCCTCCCTGGTGACCGTGAAAAGGGGATAGGGCTCAGACTCCGGCGCGGGCGGCGGTGCTGCAGTGGACGGATCGAAGGTGGGCGCCACGCTCCGCAGGGGGAGGGGATCGGCCGGGGTGGGGGCAGGCCGGGAACACCGGGCCTTTGCGTCGCACAGCCGCACCTCGCTGACCGCGGACGGGTTCCCTTCGACAGTCACGGTCAACGAATTGGTCCAGCCGATGGCCGGGCACGCGTACGTTGTGCATCCGGTCAGCGAGAGCAGCCCCGCCATGGCCGCAGCGAGTGTCCCCAGGATCCCCCAACCCGTTTTCATGGCGCCAGTCTACGGGGACGTTTCAGGCCCCGGCAGCCAGGGCTTTAGACGCCCAGCCCCATGGCCTCGCGGACTTCGTCGAGGATGTGGTGCATGGCCCGTTCGGCGACGGCGCAGTCCCCGCCGGCCACCGCCGCGGCGACGTCCTCATGCGCCTGCAGTGCCTCGTTGCGGGGCTTGAACGGCATGAGCCCCTGCTGGGTACGGCTGGTCAGGACCTCGGCCACCATGCCCTCAAGCGCGCGGAACATTTCGTTGCCGCAACTGCGCAGGAGCAGCTGGTGGAACTCGATGTCCGCCGCCAGGAAGTTCTGCAGGTCGCCGGCTTCGCCCAACCGGCGCAATTCGGCGCCCAGCGTCACCAGCTGGGAGCGTTCGGCTGCGCTTGCCCGCCGTGCGGCCCCCGCCGCGGCAATGGGTTCGACCGCGATGCGCAGCTCGGTCAGGCTGGCGTACTGGATCTCGCGGCGGTCAGAGGCCAGGCGCCACCGCACCAGCTTGGGGTCGAAGACGTTCCAGTGCTCGCGCTCCTGCACCACGATGCCCACCCGGCGGCGCGAATAGACCAGGTTCATGGATTCGAGCACCTTCATGGTGTCCCTGGCGACGGTCCGCGAAATCCCGTGTTCCTGCTGCAGCCCCTCAAGGGTCAGCCGGTTGCCGGGGGCCAGGCGGCCTGAGGCGATGGCTATGCCGACCGACTCCAGGACCCGCTCATGCATCGCACCGGGCGTGCCGCCGTCGTGCCCGTCATCCGTTACTTCACCTGTCGCCGTCGACATTATGTCCGCCTCTCTCCGCGCCGGAGCGCACCCCCAGAATACCGCCGCAGAGGTCAAAGGTATGACTTGTGACACGAAAAGATAGTATTTATCGCAGCAAAAGGTGATACCTTATGACACAGCCCACGTTGAGTCGGGCTGGCAGTGAGCTTCTTCGAAAGCCAAAGACGTCTTCTCCGGAGGTACAGACATGCAGTATCCACCCACGCATCTGGTGGTGATGGGCGTTGCCGGGTCCGGCAAATCAACCCTTGCGGCAGCCCTGTCCAAACAGCTTGGCTGGTCCTGCGCCGAGGCCGACGAATTCCACCCGGCCGCCAACATCGCCAAAATGAGCCAGGGCATACCCCTGCAGGATGAGGACCGCTGGCCCTGGCTGCGCGAGATCCGGGACTGGATGACCGGCAAATCCCGCGAAGGCCAGAGCACCGTCCTCACCTGCTCCGCGCTCAAGAAAACCTACCGGCAGCTCCTGTCCGAGGCCGAGGGCCGCGTGCTGTTCCTTCACCTCGACGGCGGCGCGGACCTGATCGGCCAGCGCATGCAGGGCCGCGAAGGCCACTTCATGCCGCCCACCCTGCTGCCCAGCCAGCTGGCCACCCTGGAGCCGCTCAGCCAGGAAGAGCTCGACGCCGGCAGCATCCGGCTGGACATCTCACGCTCACCGGAGGAACTGGTCGCCGCCGTCGTGCGCGCCCTGGACCTTCCGTCCGGTCAGGCGCCGCTGGCGTCCTGACCGCCTCGCTTTCCCCAACAAGAAGTACCGTTTCAAAGGAGAACCATGACCATCGAAGGATGGACCCAAACGATGGGAGCAGGCCCCCTGCTGCTCATCGCCGCAGCAGCGATCGTCGTCCTGCTGTTCCTCATCATCAAGCTGCGGGTGCACGCCCTGATCGCCCTGATCGTCGTCAGCCTGGCCACCGCCTTCGCCACCGGCATCCCCGCCAATCAGGTGGTGCCCGTCCTGATTAACGGGTTCGGCACTACCTTGGGCACCGTGGCGCTGCTGGTGGGCCTGGGCGCGATGCTCGGCCGCATTGTGGAAACCAGCGGCGGCGCGAAAGTCCTGGCTGACTACCTGATCGGGATCTTCGGCGAGAAGCGCGCCCCCTTCGCGCTGGGCCTGGCCTCCCTGATCTTCGGCTTCCCCATCTTCTTCGACGCCGGCCTGGTGGTCATGCTGCCGGTGGTCTTCGCCGTCGCCCACCGCCTGGGCGGGGGAGTGCTGCGCTACGGCCTTCCCGCCGCGGGTGCGTTCTCCGTGATGCACATCTTCCTGCCCCCGCACCCGGGCCCGGTGTCAGCGTCCGCGTTCTTTGACGCCAACGTTGGCCTGGTGACCATCGCCGGCCTCCTGGTGGCCATCCCCACCTGGTACGTCACCACCTACCTGTATGGCCTCTACACCGGCAAGAAGCTCGTGCTGCCCGTGCCGGAACTGCTGGGCCACGCCTCCGCCGAGGCCGAGTCCAACCCGCCCCGCTTCCGCACCATCATCGGCCTGCTGCTCCTGCCGCTGGTCCTGATCTTCATGAACACCGGCCTGAACACACTGGCATCGTCCGGCGTCCTGGCAGAGGGCACCAAGGACCAGCAGTGGTTCCAGATCCTCCGCACCATCGGCGAAACGCCCGTGGCCCTGCTGATCTCCGTGCTCGTTGCCATGTTTGTCCTGGGTGCCCGCCGCGGCAAGGACGCCGGCGCCCTGGAGAAGCTGTTGGAGTCCTCGCTCGGCCCGGTGTGCTCGGTCATCCTGATCACCGGCGCCGGCGGCATGTTCGGCGGCGTCCTGCGCACCTCCGGCATCGGCAAGGCGCTGGCGGACGTCCTGGGCGGCCTGGGCATCCCGCTGATCCTGGCCGGCTTCCTGATTTCCGCCATCCTGCGCATCGCCCAGGGCTCCGCCACCGTGGCACTCACCACCACCGCGGGCCTGATTGCCCCGGCCGTGGCTGCCGGCGGGCTGAACGGGATGCAGGTGGCCGCCATGGTCATCGCCGTTGCGGCCGGTTCCGTGGTGGTTTCACACGTGAACGACTCCGGCTTCTGGCTGGTGGGCCGCTTCTTCGGCATGGACGTCAAGACCACGCTGAAGACCTGGACCGTGATGGAAACCCTCATAGGCGTCATGGGCTTCGCCATCGCCGCGGTCATCTTCCTGGTGGCTGGCCTGGCGGGCTAGCGTCCCCAACCAGCTTCCCAACTGAGTAGCGCCAACGGCCGTTTTGGAGCCCCAGAACGGCCGTTGGCGCTACTTGCTTTCGCGGCGGGGCGGCGGGTGGGAACACCTGCCGCCCCGCCGTCGTTGTTCCCGCTGTGCGCTCTCCGGGCTTGCCGGGCGGCGCGGCTTCCGACGAAAGGACCTCCCGTGGCATCCCGCACCATCGTGATCACCGGCGCCAGTGACGGCATTGGCGCTGCCGCCGCAAGGACGCTGGCCAAGGCAGGCGAGCAGGTGGTCGTCGTCGGACGTTCCGCTGAGAAGACCCGCGCGCTGGCCAAGGACATCGACGCCGACTACTTCCTGGCCGACTTTTCCGAGCTGGCCCAGGTGCGCACCCTCGCCGAGCAGTTGAAGTCCGACTACCCGCGCATCGACGTCCTCGCCAACAACGCCGGCGGCATCATGGGCAAGCGCACGCTCACCGCTGACGGCAACGAGTCCACCTTCCAGGTCAACCACCTGGCGCCGTTCCTGCTCACCACTTTGCTGATGGACACCCTGACGGCCAGCGGCGCCAAGATCATCAACACCTCCAGCGCCGCCAACAACTTCGGCAAGCTGGACCTGTCAGACCTGACCGCCTCGCACGGGTACAGCACCAACCGCGCCTACGGCACGGGCAAGCTCGCCAACATCCTCTTCACCTCCGAGCTGCACCGCCGCTTCCACGAGCGCGGAATTACGACGGCGGCCTTCCACCCCGGCGTGGTCCGCACCAATTTCGCGGCGGAGTCGGCGAGTCCGTGGCGGCACGCGTACAAGAGCATCCTCAACCGCTTCATGCTGACGCCCGACCAGGGCGCCGACACCATGCTGTGGCTCATCAACGGCACGGCGGGGACCGACTGGATCTCCGGCGCCTATTACGCCAAGCGTGCCCTGGCCAAGGCCAACCGCCAGGCCTACGACGCCGCGCTGGCCCGCGGCCTGTGGGAGAAGAGCGAGGAGCTGGTGGCGGCCTGACTACTCGCAGCCGAGGCCGTCGCCATCCCGGTCCAGGCCGTATATGTCGTTGCCGATGACCTGAACGGGTCCGCGGACATAGGCGGGGCCATTGCCGCTTCCGCCGGCGCAGTCCACATCGGAGGCTATGGGAACGCACCCTGAATAGTTGGGGTCGCAGCCGGCTCCCGCCGCGGGAGCCACGGGAACGGCCTTCGGGGGAGGCGGGGCTGCCTTCGCAGCGGCTTCGGCAGCGGCCTGGGCAGCAGCAGCGTCCTGTGCAGCTTTGGCATCAGCGGCTTGTCGTGCCGCCTCCTGAGCGGCCGCATCGGCTGCAGCCCTGTCTTCTGCGGCCTTCTCAGCGGCCGCTTTGTCCGCCGCCGCCTTGTCCGCAGCGGCCTTTTCGGCTGCCGCCTTTGCCGCGGCTTCCGCCGACAGCTTGTCTTTGAGGGCGCGGGCTTCCGACGCCTCAAGCCAGATAAGCGCTCCCGACTCGTCTCGTGTGCAGTTGTAGGTAGCGCTGCCAGCAAACTTCTGGCTGTCGACGCTGCTGCAGGGCGTTTTGGAGATGGGGGTCGGCATTGCCGTGGACGTAGCCGACGCTGTGACGGTGGGCTCCGCGGTTCCAACCGCGCTCAGCGAGGCGGATGATCCTCCGCAACCGGTCAGCAGAAGGACTGCGGCAGCTGCCGCCGCCCCGGCAATCCTCTTTGTGCTCGTGTGCCCATCGGCATAGAAACAGAATGAGCGGCAGGCGGCCTTTTCACTGCCTGTCCGAAGAGAGCGCATCATCATCGATATTTCCCCAATTTGTGTGCTGGACGCGGAACGCATGGTCAGCCTAACCAGAGGGGAGAGCCGTGATTTTGGTGCTGAGCCAACCTTGGGCAAATCCTTGGGAAACCCTGATGAGGATTATTAACCCTGCCGCGCCAGCGCCTCGCCGATAACCCGGGCCCCCTCGGGGTACGCACCCGGGTTCGGTCCGGAGTAATTGAGGCGGACAAAGGGGCCCGCGGGTTCGGCGGGAAACCACTCGGTGCCGGCGGCGATGATCACGCCGTTGTCCTCGCACTCCCGGGTGAGCCGGGGCAGGTCCGTTCCGTCCGGCATCCGCAGCCACAGGTTCAGCCCGCCTTTGGGCAGCAGCTCGATATGGGCGTCCGGAACATGCTCCCGGACGCTGGTGACCAGCAGGTCCCGGCGCGACTGGAGCTGCTGGCGCAGGCTCCGCAGGTGGGTCTGCCAGCCCGGCTGCGTCTCCACGTCCAGCGCCGCGGCCTGCAGCAGCCCGCTCACGTACATCGACTCGGCGGCCCGGTGCGCCTGGATGCGTTCTCGGGCAGGCCCGCGGGCAATCACCGCGGCGATCCGGACCGCCGTAGAAACGCTCTTGGTCAGGGACCTGATGTAGATGACGTGCCCGGAATCGTCCTGCGTGGCCAGCGGAACCGGCGTCGAGGTGATGCCGAAGTCGTGTGCCCAGTCGTCCTCGATCACGAACGCGCCGTGGGCGCGTGCCGCCTCCAGCACCTCGCCGCCCCGGCCGGGTGCCCACTGCGCACCGCTGGGGTTTGCGTAGTTGGGTTGGGCATAGAACGCCCGGGCGCCGGTCTCCCGGAACGCCCGGGCCAGCTCCACAGGGTCCGGCCCGTCCGGTCCGCTGGGCACGGGAACCACACGGACACCGGTCTGTGCGGCGGCCAGGATGGCGCCCCAGTAGGTGGGTGATTCCATCAGGAGCGGCTGCCCGGCCCCCACCAGTGCCCGGAAGATCGAGCTCAGTCCGCTTTGGCTCCCCGGGAGCACGATCACGTCGCTGGGCGTCGGGGGAGTGACGCCGGCTGGCGTGGCAGACCCCAGCTCCTGCGCGAACCACTGCTGCAGCTCCGGCATCCCGGCGGCCGGCGGCCGGGACAGTGCGGCGTCCCCGCGCGCGGCCCGGGTCAGCGCCGCGCGGACCAGGCGTTCGGGCAGCAGTTCGCGGTCCGGGTAGCCGGAGTGGAACCAGATGGCATCGTTGGGCACCGTCCGCATGGTGCTGGAGGTCCCGGGAAGGGCAGACGACGGCGGCCGCAACGCTGCCGTCTGCCAGCCATAGTCCGAGGGCCTCGCAGTCCGGACCGCGCGCACGAACGTTCCGACCCCGGGGCGGCTGTCGATCAGCCCCTGCGCCGTCAGTGCCTGCAATGCCTTTTGCACAGTAACCGGGCTGGCCTGGTACTCGGCGACCAAGGAGCGGGTGGACGGCAACTTAGCCCCCGGCGACGCCGCGGAAATCCACTGCTTCAGTGACGCAGCAATCCGGGAACTGCTATCGTTGTTTATGAAAGACAATAGTAGCGCTATCCTTCATCAGTCGGCAGTGATACCGCCAGACCCTGGCCGGCGCAGCAGCCCGTCCGGCCCTCACGTCGGCGCCGGGTGGGGCCTGCTGGGCGTCACGGCGTTCTCCTTCACCGTCCCCTTCACCCGCGTGGCCGTGGCCGGGCTGTCCCCGCTGTTCATCGGATCCGGCCGGGCCGTCGTGGCCGCAGTCCTCGCCGCCGCGGTGCTGGCACTCACCCGGCAGCGGCTTCCGCAACTCCGCACTTGGGCCAGGCTGGCAGTCGTGGCCGGTGGCGTCGTCGTCGGCTTCCCGTTCCTCACTTCCTACGCGCTGACCGCAGTCCCCGCCGGACACGCCGCCGTCGTCATCGCCCTGCTGCCGGCGGCCACTGCCACGGCCGCCGTGCTGCGGACCCGGGAGCGCCCGCCGGCCGCGTTCTGGGCCGTGATGTGCACCGGATCGCTGGCCGCCATCGCCTTCGCGTTCCTGCAGTCCGGCGGCATGGGACACCTGCATTGGGCCGATCTCCTGCTGCTCGGTGCCGTGCTGTGCTGCGCCGTCGGATATGCCGAGGGCGGCCTCCTCGCGCGGGAAGTGGGCTCCTGGCAGACCATCGCCTGGGCCCTGGTCCTTGCTGCGCCGCCCATGCTGGTCCTGGCCGTGATTTCGGTGGCCAGCCAGCCGCCGTCGGCCACTCCGGTCCAATGGGCCGCCTTCGCTTACCTGGCCGTGGTGAGCATGTTCCTCGGCTTCTTCGCCTGGTACCGCGGCCTGGGCATCGGCCCCATCGCGCGCGTCAGCCAGATCCAGCTCATCCAGCCCGTCATGAGCATCTGCTGGGCGGCCCTCCTGCTGGGCGAAGCCGTCACCTGGACCACCATCATCGGCGGCCTTGCGGTCGTCCTCTGCGCCGGTGCCGCCGTGCGCGTCCGGCTCAAACCCGCCCCCTGACCATCCTGAAGGGATACCCGATGTACATCCCCGCGCACTTCGCCGCCCAGCCCGACGCCGTCGAGGCGCTTTTTGCCGCCCCCGGCGCCGCCAACCTCATCACCATGACCGACGGCGGCCTGCTCGCCACCCTGCTGCCCTTCGTCTACGAGCCCTCCGCCGGGGAACACGGCGCCCTTCATGCCCACATGGCCCGGAACAATCCGCAGGCAGCGACGCCGGCCACGGGCGAGGCGCTGGCCATTATTCAGGGCCCCGACGCCTACGTCTCGCCCTCCTGGTACGCGTCGAAGGCCGAGCACGGGCGGGTGGTGCCCACCTGGAACTACAGCACCGCCCACGTGTACGGGCAGCTGGTGGTCCATGACGACGCCGGCTGGCTGGCACGGCATGTCCGGCGCCTCACCGACCGGCATGAGGAATCCCGGGAACACCCGTGGAGCGTGGACGATGCGCCGGAGAAGTTCATTTCCGGGCAGCTGCGGGCCATCATGGGCATCGAACTGCTCATCACGCGGATCGAGGCCAAGGAGAAGCAGAGCCAGAACCGGTCCGCCGAGGACGCCGCCGGGGTGGCGGCGGGACTGCGGGCCGGCGGGCAGGAAGCCGCCGCGGCCACCGTCGAGCGTGTGCGCCGGGGGTGAACCGCCTATCCGGCGCGTTCCAGCAGCACCATCACCTCGTAGTGGGTGGTCTGCGGGAACATGTCCAGGACCCGCGCCCGCCGGGCCGTGAAGGACGGCAGCGCCGCCAGGTCCCGGGCCAGGGACTGGGCATTGCAGCTGGAGTAGACCACGTGCCGCACGTCGGAGGCTTCCAGCCAGCCGCACAGTTCCTTGCCGATGCCGCGCCGCGGCGGGTTCACGATGACCAGATCGGGGGACTGTTCCGCGGCCAGCGCGAAGGCGGTGGCGTCGCCTGCCTCGAACTGCATGCCCTGCAGCCCGGCTTCGTCGCTGCTGAGCCGTGCGGAGGCGATGGCCTCGCTGCTGAACTCGATGCCGGTGACCGTGCGTCCGGGCGCGGCCGAATGCAGGGCAAACCCGCCCACACCGCAGTACAGGTCCCAGACGGAGGCCGGTGCCAGCTCGTTGACCCAGTCGCGGCCTTGCCGGTACAGTGCGGCCGCCATCCCGCTGTTGGTCTGGAAGAAGCTTTGCGGGCGGAGGTGCAGGTTGATGCCGTTGACCCGCATGTTCAGGGTGGACTGCTCCGTCAGCAGGATTTCCCGGTCGCCCTCCAGGACGGCCTTGTGCTCGGGGTGCAGGTTGACGGACACCACCTTTACCTGCGGCAGCTCGGCCAGCAGGTCCGGCAGGTGTTTGCGGATCCGCGGGACCAGTTGGTCGGTGCGGAGGACCAGGCGCAGCATGATGTCGCCGTCGGGGGACTCGGTGACGATGATGTGCTTCAGTTCGCCGCTGCGGTGGGGGACGTCGTAGGGCGTGATCCGGTGCAGGCGGATGAAGTGGGCCACCACAGGGAAGACTGCGCGCAGGCCGGGGGAGCAGACACCGCATTTGCGCAGGTCGATGCCGTGCCCGTCCGCGTCCAGGATGCCGATGGTGGGATTCCTGGCCGTGCCGCTGACCACCATCTTGGCCTTGTTCCGGAAGGCCGACTCCTGGCTGGCGATGGGTTCCAGCCATTCCAGCGCCGCGTGGTCTGATAGCAGGGCCTGGCAGTGCGACTGCTTTCCGGCCAGCTGCTCCGTGTAGGGGCTGCCCATCAGGGTGCAGGAGCGGCAACGGCCGGCATCGAAGTAGGAACACTGCATGACCCCGCAATTTTACCTGCTGCCCGGGACACGCCCGACGCCGGCATCCGGGGGAGTGCCGGCGTTGTCCGTTCCCGTCGGGGGCATTTTGGCGGCCGGAAGGTAACAGCGTGCAACATAAGCATGGATGCATGCCGTTAATGCACTGAAATTCGGTGGGCGTGCTACTTTCGGCTGTGCCGCCCTGCGATTCTTCGGCCTGCTCCCGCCTGCGGACGGTCCGGATTCGGACGGCGGCCCCCAACACCCCATCCTGGAGACGCCTGTGGAACCCACAACACCTGCCCTTGCCGCCCGGCCCGACCCGTCGCTGTCCGGAGAGTCCAGCGAGTCCGGGCTGCGCCGGTCCATGGGGCCGCGGCACCTGGTGATGATCGCCATGGGCGGCGTCATCGGCTCCGGGCTGTTCCTCAGCTCCGGCTACACCATCTCCCAGGCCGGCCCGCTCGGCGCGGTGATCGCCTACATCGTGGGCGCCTTCGTGGTGTACCTGGTGATGGCCTGCCTGGGGGAACTGGCCATCGCCTACCCGGTCTCCGGGGCGTTCCACATCTACGCCGCCCGCTCCATTGGCCCGGCCACCGGCTTTGCCACGGCTTGGCTCTACTGGCTGTGCTGGGCCGTGGCCATCGGCTCCGAGTTCACCGCCTCAGGCCTGCTGATGCAGCGCTGGTTCCCGGACGTGGAGGTCTGGGTCTGGTGCCTGGTCTTCGCGGCGGTCCTGTTCGGCCTCAACGCGGTGTCCTCGAGGTTCTTCGGTGAGGCGGAGTTTTGGTTCGCCATCGTGAAGGTGGCCGCGATCATCGGCCTCATCGTCCTGGGCGGGGCTGCCCTGTTCGGCTTCCGTCCGCTCGGCGGCAGCGGCGAACACCCGTTCCTGTTCGAAAACTTCGCCACCGGATCCGGGGTGTTCCCCAACGGCTTCACCGGCGTCCTGGTTACCGTGCTGGCCGTGTTCTACGCCTTCTCCGGCTCCGAGCTGATCGGCGTTGCCGCCGGCGAAACCAAGGACCCGGCCACCGCCATCCCCAAGGCACTGCGGACCACCGTGATCCGCCTCCTGATCTTCTTTGTCGGCGCCATCGCCGTCATCGCCGCCACTATCCCGTACACCGAGGTGGGGCTGGACGAGAGCCCCTTCGTCACCGTCTTCTCCGCCATCGGCATCCCGTTTGCGGCCGACATCATGAACTTCGTCATCATCACCGCGCTCCTGTCCGCTGGCAACAGCGGCCTGTTCTCCTGCGCCCGCATGCTCTACTCGCTCGCCGACGAAGGACACGCTCCCCGCACCCTGAAGAAGCTGACCCGCCGCGGCATTCCGCTGGCCGCGCTCTCCCTGAGCATGGTGGGCGGCGTGGCGTCACTGATCAGCAGCGTGGTGGCACCGGAGACGGTCTACCTGGTCCTGGTGTCCGTGGCCGGCTTTGCGGTGGTGGGCGTCTGGATGTCCATCACGGCCTCGCATTACTTCCACCGGCGCGCGTTCATCCGGCACGGCGGCGACACCTCCACCCTGGCCTACAAGGCCCCGCTGTTCCCGCTGGTCCCCATCCTGGCCTTCACGTTGTGCGTCGTCTCGCTGGTGGGCATCGCCCTGGATCCAGCCCAGGCGCCGGCACTCTACTTCGGGGTTCCGTTCGTTGCCGCGTGCTACCTCTACTTCCACCTCCGCCACGGCCGCAGGGCAGCGGCGGCCCGCTAAAGCGGGGAACGGACGACGCCGGCACCCGCCCGGGTGCGCCGGGCACCTGCCGTGGCTGGCGCCGCCGTCGTCCGCGCATGGGTGCCCCCGGCAGGAGGGCAGGTGGCAACCGGCCGGCGGCCTCCGTGCGAGAATGGGGCCCGTGATGGCAGGGAACGGCAAAACCGGCGTGGATCCTGCCGAGGCGTCCTCGATGGCGCAGGGGCTGCGGATCGTGCGGCTGGTGGTTGACCTCGAAAAGCTGGGCCGCCCGCTCCCCGGAGTGTCGCAGCTGGCAGCCGAGCTCTCCATGGAGCAGAGCCGGGTGTCCCGCCTGACCCGGGAATTGTACGATCTTGGCCTGCTGGAACGTGAAGGCCGTGGACCCTTCCGTGCCGGGCCGGCGTTCTTTGCCCTGGCCGCGTCATTGAACATCGGGTGGGTGCTGGCCGCCGGTCCCGTGCTGGAAAGCCTGGTCAGTGCGCTGGAAATGCGTGCCCGGGTGTCCGTGCGCGACGGGTTCCGTGCCATCCTGGTCCGCAGCTCCAGCAACGACTCCGTTCCCGGGAGTTTCGTCAAACCCGGCATGGTCAGTCCCGTGTGGTGCACCGGCGCCGGCCGAGCCCTGCTGTGGGACCTTGACCGTCCCGGCTTGGAGGCGCTGCTGGGGGACATCAATTATGTGGGCATCGGCGGCCCCAACGCCGCCCACTCCACCGGGGAGGTCTGGGACCTGATGGTCCGTGACCGGGCGGCCGGAGTCATTGCTGGCGGCGAGGAATTCGAGCACCACGTGGTGGAACTCGCCGTTCCCGTGCGCGGCCCGTCCGGGGACATCCAGGCATCGGTGAGCGTGCTGGGGAGCCCCGCCCAGGCCGGCCGGCCCGGTGCGGCTGCCGCGCTGCTGGCCGCAGCCGAACACCTGGGCTCCGCAGCGGCCGTTTAACTCAGGGTGAGGCGTGGCCCCGGCATCAGGCGCGGCCCGGTATCAGGTGGTGGCGCGGTAGCCGAGCCGGGCCTCAAGCCACCGGCCCTGCTCCAGCAGCGCCGCCGCGCACGCATCCCGGCGTGGTTCCAGCCGGGCCTTGATGCCCACGATCTGCAAGGCGGCAGCCACCTCGCCCCTGAAGTCGCGGACGGGGACTGCCAGCGAATAGAGCCCGGGCTCGGCTTCCTCGTCCACCACCGAGTAGCCCCGGAGCCGTGCGGCGTCCCGGCGGGCCAGGAAGTCGTCGATGCCTGTTGGAGTGTTGGGGCCGTGGCGGATGAAGTCCACAGCGGCGAAGACCGTGCGGACTTGCCCGGCCGTGGCTTCCCACAGCACCGCCTGGCCGGCATCGCTGCAATACGCGGGGTAGGGCCGTCCCAGCCAGGAACCCACCAGGTTGCTGCCCGGCGGCACGCTCTCCCCGATGGTCACGGTGCCGGAACCCTGCAGGATGCCCAGGAAGCAGGCTTCGTCCGTGGCGGCGGCCAGGGTGTCCAATGCCGTAGCACCGTCGCTTTCCAGGCGCCGTGCCGTGAGCAGCTGGGCGTCGGTCAGCAGCGACCAGTCCAGCCTGTAGCTCCGGGCCTCCGCCCGGGCCAGGAAACCCTCCTGCGAGGCGCTGCGAAGGTACCGCGACACCTGGCTGCGGTCCCGGTCCAGGCCGGCTGCGATGTCTGCCACGGATCCGTCGGCCAGCCCTGCGGCATGCCGGGCACCCACCGCCATGACCGCCTGGATTCCACGGCCCATGCTGGAGGTCTTCGGCATGCTGCCGAGTCTAGTGGAGCGGATCTTCACAACGGGTAACAGTCATTAAACACATGCATTGATGCGTATAGTGATCGAATGCCTGCCCGCGCCGCCCTGTCCGCCATGCTCGACGCCCCGGGTACCGTCCTGTCCGACGGTGCCCTCGCCACGGAACTGGAGGCCAGGGGCTGCACCCTGGACGATCCTTTGTGGTCCGCCAAGATCTTGGTGGAACAGCCCGGCCTGATCACGGACGTGCACCGGGACTATTACGCCGCCGGTGCCCGGATCGCCACCACCGCCAGCTACCAGGCCACCCCGCAGGGATTCGCCCGGCGGGGGATGGGCGAAGCCGAGGCATTGGAACTCGTGGCGTTGTCCGTGCGCCTGGCCGATGACGCCCGGCGCGCCCACCTGGCCAGCCATCCCGACGCCGGTCCCTTGCTGGTGGCCGGGTCCGTGGGGCCGTACGGGGCCTACCTCGCAGACGGCTCCGAGTACCGCGGCGACTACACCCTGACGGAGGCGGAGTTCCGGGACTTCCACCGTCCACGCGTCGAGGCCCTGGTGCGGGCCGGCGTCGACGTCCTTGCCTGCGAAACCCTGCCCTCCGCCGCCGAGGCACAGGCGCTCGCCGGGCTCACCCGGGAGGCCGGCGTCGAGTGCTGGTTCACCTTCACCCTGCGGGACGGCGGCCATATCAGCGACGGCACCCCGCTCGCCCACGTCGCTGAACTGCTGGACCCGCACCCGCACGTGGCCGCCGTCGGCGTCAACTGCGTGCCCCTGGGACTTGTCACCCCGGCCCTGACGGCCCTGCGGAGCGGCACCGGAAAGCCCCTGGTGGCGTACCCCAATTCCGGCGAAACCTACGATCCGCATACCAAGTCCTGGGCCGCCGTCGACGGGAACTCCGAGGTTCCGGCGGACCTTGCCGCCGGAACCCAGGAGTGGGAAGCGCTGGGTGCGCGCATCATCGGTGGGTGCTGCAGGACCACGCCGGCGGACATCGCGGCCGTCGCGGGGCACATCGCCTGCTGAAACCCTGCTCGAGCAGCCGCCATCCCGCGTGTCCGTGCCAATGTGCCCCGGGAGCGGCGGTGCAACAGTTAAGGGACACCTACCCGGTGCGGACCCCATAGGTGGCCAGGACGTTGCCCTTGCTGGTGCGCTTCTCGTCCAGGAGGTCCAGCCGGGTCAGCGGATCACCGTCCTCGAACAGCCGCCGGCCGCTGCCTGCGATCACGGGGTGGGTCATGAGCTGCAGCGAATCCAGCAGGCCCGCGAACAGCAGCTGCCGGACCACGGAAATGCTGCCGCACACGGCGATCTCCCCTCCGTCGCGGTCCTTGAGCCCGGCAACGAACTCCTCCAGCGGTGAGTCCATCAGGTGCGAGTTCTGCCACTCGAGCGGCTCCTGCAGGGTCCGTGACGCCACGAACTTTTCCACCGGGTTGATGAACGCGGCGAACTCCTGGTCCGTGGAGGCATTAGGCCAGTAGCCCGCCCATTCCTGGTAGCTCACGCGGCCCAGCACCACCGTATCCACCGAGTTGATCATGGTGTTCAGCCCCTCACCGAGCTCGGCATCGAAGCTGTCGAACTGGAACTTGAACGGTTCGGACACCACCCCGTCAATGGAGTGGAACAAGCCGGCGGTGACTTTGCGCATGTGGAGCCTCCTGGGAATCGTCGGGACAAGGAATAACGTATGCGCTGGGTCCGGCGGGGGAAAGAGCAATTGCCGCCAAGGACGCCACAGTTGCTGCCAAAACGCGCGACGGCGGCGGGCCAGTTAGCTTCATCACTCGCCGTGGCGTCTTGCCGGGTTTTGGCGGAAACGGGCCCCATAATGTTGTTGATGCGGCCACTTTCCGCAGCCCCGGCCAGGCAGGAGGAAGTGCATTGGAAACTCTCAAGAAGATCGTCCGCAACCAGTACTTTCCCGCCGGTGCCGTGCTTGCCGGCGTCGTCCTTTTTTGGCTGGTGGGCGTCCTTGGCGGATTGTCGCTGCTGCACAACAACCAGCCGCCGCTGACCACGCTGACCTGGCTGCTGTTCGTCTACACGGCCGCGGTGCTCACCCCGCTGGCAGGCCTGCTGGCCGCCCTGGATCTGTTCCGCCGCTGGCGCCGCAACCGTGCCGGCGTAGTGCAGGCCATCGACGAGGACGCCGATGAGGACATGAGGCCGTCCGCCGAGACCCTTGTTCCGGCCACCGCCCCGCACGAGGGCCCCTATGACCAGGCCCAGCCGCTCGTGGACGGGGAGCACCACTCCCACCCGGCACAGGACCGGCAGCCGCGTTCCGCTACCCCGCCCCGACCGGGTACCGCTCCCGGTGCCGGCCAGGCCGCGGCGGGCACGGCCAAGAAGAACCCCAAGCAGCCCGGCGGCCGGAAAGCGGCGTAGCTCCGGCCGGTTCCGGCGTCGGCCGTTTCCTAGCGGGCGTTCAGCGCGCCCAGCGCCTGCTCCGCCCGGCCCAGCACGCCAGGCAACCGGGCAGCCGGCTCCGGACGTGAGAACAGGTACCCCTGGAGCGAGTCGCAGCCCAGCGACGTGAGGTAGTCCGCCTGTACGGGTGTTTCGATTCCTTCGCCGGTGACGGTCAGTCCCAGGCTGTGCGCCATGTTGATCATGGCGCTGAGGATGGGCAGGCGCTCGCTGCCCGTCCGCACCATCGACACGAACGTTTTGTCGATTTTCACCGTATCCACCGGCAGGTCCTGCAGCCGTCCCAACGACGAGTAGCCGGTGCCGAAGTCGTCCAGGGCAACCCTGGCGCCGGCGTCGCGGAGGGTGCTGAGCTGCCGGATGACGTTGCAGTCTGCATCGAAAAAGACGCTCTCGGTGACCTCCATGACCAGCTGCCGGGCGGCGACCCCGTATTCCTGTGCCAGGCGGAGAACGGTGGCGGCAAAGTCGTGTTCCTGCAGCTGCACGCCGGAGACGTTCACCGCCAGCGACCGTGCGGGGTCTTCGCCCAGCCACGGCGCCAGCTGCTGCATGCCCTGCACCATGACCTCCAGGCCAATTTCGCGGATCAGTCCGCTGCGTTCGGCGGGCGGGATGAAGTCCGACGGCGGCACGCGCCCGCCATCCCGGTCCCACCGTGCGAGGGCCTCGAACTGGACCACCTGACCCATCCGGTGCGACACGATGGGCTGGAACTCCACGGTGATTTCCCTGTTAGGTACGGCAAACTGGAGGCCGCTCTCCAAATCCGTGCGCTGCAGGAGCGCGGTCATCATGTCCGGCTGGAACCGCAGGAAGCGGTTCTTGCCGGCAGCCTTGGCCGCGTACATGGCGATGTCCGCCTGGCGCAGCAACTCCGAGGGGCCCACGTCCTCCAGCCCACGGGACGCCAGGCCGAGGCTCAGGCTGGGGCGCAGCACCTGCCCGCTGATGATGACGGGAACGTGCAGGCAGCGGAGGATGCACGTGGCAATGTCCTCCACGTTGGGGCAGGCGGTCAGGAGCACCACGAACTCGTCACCGCCCAGCCGGGCCACCACGTCCGCGGTGGGCACACATCCGCGCAGCCGGCGGGAAACCTCGATCAGCATGTCGTCGCCGGCCTGGTGGCCCAGGATGTCGTTGACTTCCTTGAAGTCGTCCAGGTCCAGGAGCAGCACATCCACGCTCTTGAGCCGCGGTTCCTTCAGCGATTCAGCCAGTGCGTCGTTGAACACGGCGCGGTTGGCCAGCCCGGTCAGCGGGTCCTGGAAGGCCATGACCCGCAGTTTCTCGGCCTGGGCGGCCAGGTCCAGCATGGCCTGGTGGGCCTGTTGCTGTGCCTGCCTCCTGGGCGTGACGTCGCGGAAGCTCCAGACCCGGCCCACGATAGTGTCGCCGGCGCGTTGCGGCCGGGAGTACCGTTCCACGGTGCGCCCGTCCCGGAACTCCAGGACATCGTGGGTTTCGGCAACAGGGTCGCCCTGGACTTCGGCGAGCCGGGACAGGAATGCCTCCGGATCCGCCATCTGGCCCATTACCCGCCGCATGACGGGATCGTCGCTGTCGCCGTCCATGAGCTCCTGGGGGATGTCCCACATGGTGAGGAACTGGTCGTTGTATCCGGCGACCCGGCCGTCGGAACCCATCACCAGGATGCCGTCCGCCGTGGATTCCAGCGTCGCCGTCAACAGGGACAGCACTTCGCGAAGGTCGGCATTGGCCTGGCGGTGCGAAGTACCCCGGACGGACAGCAGGTACCGCGACGGTGCCGGCCCGCCGTCGTCGAACGCGTCCTCCCGGCCCGGTGCAGCGAGCAGTGAACCGGCCACTTCGGCGGAGAATCGGGTGCCGTCCGCGTGGATCCAGTACACCTCACGGGGTGCCGGGGGATCGTCCGGCCGCTCCAGCAAGTGCCGGAGGATCCTGTCCATTTCCGGCCGGGAGGCAGCGGCCAACAGCGTACGGTAGTCGCGGCCCGCCAAGAGTCTGGGGTCCGGTCCGAACAGGCGGGATGCTGCCGCGTTGGCAAAGTCGATGGTGCCGGCGGCATCGATCGCCAGGAAGGCGTCGGGGCTGGCATCAAGCATGGCTTCGAACGTGCGCACCGCTGCTGTGCTGTTGTGCCTGGCTTCGGCCATGCCACCACCCCCCTCGCACATCATAAGCGGGGAAGCGCCCGTTGTGGATGCGCCGTGACCTGCGGATTTGTCCCGGACACAGAAAAACGCCGCCCCGCGGACGGGACGGCGTTTTCGGTAAGGAACTGTGGGTGCTGCTAGGCCCGTCGGCCGCTGCGGTTCATGACGGCACCGTAGATCAGCAGAACAATGATCGATCCGAGGATGGCCAGCAGCCAGGTGCGGAGGTCGAAGAACTCGGCCAAACCGCCGCCGAAGATCAGGGATCCGATCCAGCCACCGAGGATGGCGCCGACTACGCCCAGGACCATGGTCACCAGCCAGCCACCGCCTTGACGGCCCGGCAGGATTGCCTTCGCAATGGCGCCTGCAATCAAGCCCAAGATGAGAAATCCGAGAATGCCCATGCTGTCACTCCTTATTAGTAAGTTGTGCCGTGCCCCCATCTCCGGTTCCCTAATTCAATCAGCGTGCTTACCTGTCTGCAAGGCTTTGAATATCACAGGATGACTGTCAGTTTGGCGCCGTAAACGCGCAGGCCGGGGCGGGTTTTGGGCCGTGGATAGGATGAAGTGTCCCCTCAGGGCGAGCAAAGAACCAGCAAGGAGCCCCGGCATGTCCAGCCAGAACACCGCCCGGCCACGTGCCGTTTTCCTCGACATCGACGGAACGTACGCAGACCACGGGCTCGCCCCGGAAGCGCACGTGGAGGCCGTCCGCGGGGCGCGACGCCGCGGCCATCTGGTCTTTGTCTGCACCGGCCGCCCGCTGTCCATGGTGCCGGACCACATCCTGGCAGCGGGGTTCGACGGCGTGATCACCGGCGCGGGTGCGCGGGTGGACATGAACGGGGAGGTGCTGAAGGACAGCAGGTTCTCCCCGGAGACCGCAGCCCTGATCGTGGACACCCTGGACGCCCACGATGTGGCCTACATCCTCGAAGCTCCCGAGGCGCTGCACGGCCGGACCGGGGTGGACGAGCGGCTCCGCCGGGTGCTGACGCCCGTGTTCGCCGGCCGGTCCCGCCATGACGGTTTGCTCAGCACGGACGTGGACCCGGTGGAGGACATCCTGAGGCCGGTCCGGTACAGCGACGACCTCCGCGGTGCCTCGTTCGCCAAGATCTCCTGCTTTGATTCGCCGGTGCCGCTGGGCCGGCTGATGGATGTGATCGGCCCCGAGGCGGGCCTTATTCCCAGTTCTCTGTCCGCCCTGGGCGAGAGCGCCGGGGAGATCTTCATGGCCGGCACCCATAAGGCGGTGGGCATCCGGGTGGTGCAGGAGCGGTTGGGCCTGGAGCGTGCGGACATCGTGGCCATCGGCGACAGCGCCAACGATATCGAGATGCTGGAATATGCAGGTGTCGGCATTGCCGTGGAGGGCGGGCACCCGTCGGTGCTGGCCGTCGCCGACCAGGTCACCCCGGGCCCGGCCGGCAACGGCGTGGCATTGGCCCTGGCCGGACTCGGGCTCCTGGACTGAAGGGTCGGACCAGCGGACCGGCCGCACGACCCAACCCGCTGGGACGGGCTCACGGCGTGAAGCGTTCCGGGGTCAGCCGGCCCGCTCGATCAGCCGCATGACCCCGGTCAGCGTGGCAGCGTAGGACGGGTCCGTGGCGTAGCCGGCGGCGGCCACAGCCCGGGCGAAGGCGTACGGATCTGCCGTGTGCTCAAACGCGGGGCGGTAGCGGGCGTTGCGCCGCAGGAAGCTTCCGTGGTCCGCGAACGATTCCTCCGCTGACGCGTACGCCCGGAACCAGTCCAGCACCACGTAGGCGTACTTGCCGTCCGGCCGCCGGGTCACCGAGATCACCTGCGGGAACTTGCCGTTGGGATGGCTGAGGACCTCGCGGGTCTGCAGGAGCTGCCGCTGCGGCTCAGGCAGTGTGGCCTTGGCCTTGATGCCGAAGAAGTTGAACCGCGGCGCCTTCTTGCCCCAGCCCGATTCCAGCGCCGCCTGGCCCAGCGTCACCAGCCAGGGCACTCCGCTGGCCTGTTCGCCGCGGCGCGCCTGCGGTCCATACCGGTCCACGAACTCCCGGACGTGCGGCGGCACGTTCCCCCGGGGTACGGGCGGAGTGGGTGCCGGCGGCTTGGGCGCCGTGTTCTGGCCGCCGCCGAGTCCCGGGACCCCGCCGGCGAACAGCGGGCTGGGGTTGCGGGCCCCCTCCCAGCTCAGGTCAACGTGGATGTGGTCGGTGTGTTTGTTGGGCTGCGTGTAGGGCCGCCAGCCGTCGGCGCGGCGGGCCCAGCTCCACTGGTTGTGGTTCCAAATGATGTAGGCCACCTGAAGCTCAACGGCGTTGCTCTGCATCCAGGCGACATAAGCCTCGGCCTGGGCTTTTTCCGCCAGCCGGTCCACCCGGGCGTAAAGGTCCACGGAGCGGCCCTCGCCGTGCAGCGACGGCGTTCCTGCCTCCGTCTTGCGGCAATTGAACGTTCCGGCCTGCCGTCCCGTCAGCCGCTTCCACTGTTCTGCCATGGCCCGGGCACCGGGCTGCGCGCCGGCGGCGCAGCGGACGAACGTTCCGCGGACCACGCGTCCGGCCGCCCGGTCCGAGGTCTGCGGGGCGGGCGCCGGGGCGGGGGCGTCCTTGCGCGCCGCACGATGGGCATTGATCGCCGCCACCGCGGCGGTCCCGGCGGCTCCGGAAAGGTACGTCCACGCGGCCCAGGTTCCCCGCACGTCCACATGCGCGAAGCCGGCCCCGATGCCCACTCCGATCCCGTCGCCCAGCACATCCACGGCCGCCTTGGCGATGTCCAGTCCGGACATGCCCGCTACGGTCACGTCGGCCGCCTGTCCGCTGCAGTGCCTGCTGAGCGTGGGTTTATTCGGCGGATTGGCGTTGCGGTACACGGCCACATTGCGTTCCCAGGACCGGTAGCCGGAGGTGATGCGGACCGGCCGGCCAACCCTGTCGCGGAGTTTCTGCAGGGCGGCCACGAGGGCGGGCGAGATGCGGGCCTTGTCCGCGTACTGGTTTCCGCTGAACACCAGCTCGCCCACGGTGAAGTTGGGGGACAGCTTCATCTTCCGCAGCGCCGCGCCGGTTTCGTACAGCGGGAGGCCGGTGTTGTTGGGGTCCCAGTGCTCCTCGCCCTCGCCGGTCCGTCCGGAGGTGACGCTGAGCGTGGTCCCGGAGGGGAAGGCTTCGTGCTCGCCGATGTCCTCCGCTTCGGACTGCGCCGCGGCCAGTTCCCACTCGCCGGCCTCGGCGCTGCCGGATTCGGTGGCGGCAGGTTCTGCGGCCTCCTGCGGGGCAGGGGAAAGGACGACGCCGTCCGCTTCCTCCTCGAAGGATGCTGCGGTTGGTGAGCCCGGGCCGGAGTCCGTTTCCCGGCCGCCGTCTTCGTCGAAGCGCCAGCCGGTGTCCGCGAAGTGGAGTTCGCCGCCGCTGGATTCGGCCTCCCGCAGGGTGGCGCCGGGCAGCGCGGCAGCGGGATCGGCCAGGAGCCGCCAGCCGAAGCGCCGTGGGATGTCGTTGTGCGGCACCCTGGTGGACTCCACCTTGAAGGACGCCGGGGCGCCGAAGGCCTTCAGCGACTTGGCCACGCGCTCGCTGTTGCGGGCCGTGGGCTCACTCGCGCGGTACACCACCCGCAGCGCACCGCTTCCGGTGCCCGCCCGGCGTCGTGCCCATTCGATCAGGGCTGAAGGATCGGAGTAGAGCGCATCGAACGTGTGCACCTCGTCCGGGTCGGTGTGCTTGAGGATGGCCATCAGCGGGGCGCCGCCGCCGGAATGGGCCGTGATGATCAGCTTTCCCTGCGCCGCGTTGGTCCCCGCATGCCGGTTGAAGGCCTCCAGTGCGGTGGCCACGAGCTGCTGCAGGGCTCCGGGCCTGGCAAGCGCCGGGAAGGAGTAGCCGGAACCGCTGTTGCCGCCAAAGTAGTGGCCCCGGGGGAGGACCGCCAGGGTGGGAGCCGAACGGCCGGCAGTTCCCGGGTTTTCGGGATCCGAGAAATCAAGCCCGCTGGCCGGTTCCTTGTCGCGGATGATGTTCATGGCCGCCCGCCGGCCGGAGTAGCCGTGCAGGTGGACCACCACGTCCACCGCCGCGGTTCCCTGGGGCATGCTGTTCCACTTCAGCAGCAGGTCAGGGCTGGTCCCTTTGTGGGCGCGGAGCAGGGGCAGGCGGTCCACCACCAGGCGGCCCGGGGACAGCATCCCCGGCTGGTCCTCCGCGGACAGCCCTGCCGGCGCTTCAGGGGATTCGGTGCCGGCTAACTCCATGCCGGCTTCCGGCGCGGCCGCACCAAAATCCTCCTGGACCTCCCAGGTGCTGGCGCCGCCGTCGAATTCTTCCCCGTTCAGCTCCGCGGCACCTGCCCACTCCTGGAATGCAAGGTCTTCCTGGCCTCCCCAGGAGAGGTTCTCGTAGTCCTCCGCTGCTGCGGCCTCTTCACTGCCCCCGGCGGTGGATCGCGCACCCGGGGATTCTCCAAAGGCCGCGGCCTCGTCGAAGTCCGCACCGACGGCGTTGTCAAGGTTCTCTCCGCTGTCCGGCCGTTCCTGGAACGAAAAGACGTCCTGCTTCACCGGCCAGCCGGCATGTTCCTGCTGCGCGTCGCCGTTGCCGTTGAGGGCGAACAGTTGCGCCACCGTGAAGTCCTCCATGGCCCTTCCTCCCCGGTCCTAGACTTTGGCCTTGGTGCCGTTGCTCGACGGCACGAACACCGGAGCCGACGCCGCCGGCGTGGGCTCGGGCAGGCGCAGCGGCTGGGCGGGGCGCTTGGCATCCGGGCTCACGGACACCACGGTGGGGTCCTTGATCCGCGTCCCGGTGGCCGACTGCCAGAGGTCGATGATCCTGATCATGGCGTCCGCCACCACAGGGTTGGGGACCATGTTGGAGTGGTAGAGCATCTCGGCGTCTGATTCGTCGTTGAACGCCCCGTTCTCGATGAACCACATCAGCGGCGAGAGCAGCCCGGCGAGTTCGAACAGTTCCCTGGTTTCGCGCGGCGGGTTGATCCCCACCCGCGCGCCGATGGCCGCCAGCCGGTCGGCAGGGTTGCCGTTGACGCCGGCTTCCGCTTTGAGGTCCTTCACCACGGGCGTCTCGTACTCCACCGTCAGGTGCATCCAGTTGAGCATGCTGACGTAGGCGAATTCCTCCTGGGCCAGCATGCCGCCGCGCCGCCGCATGGTCAGCATCTCCGAGAGGGACTGGCACAGGTAGGCAATGTAGGACCTGTCCGTGGCGTTGGGGCCACCCTGGTTCCTGTCGTTGAGGATGCCCTGCCAGACCTGCCGCAGCAGTTCCTCCCAGATGTCGAAGAAGCGGGCGTTGCTGCCGGCACCCACGTCCTTCTTCCACGGCTGCCCGTCCAGCGGCGGCCCCAGCGGGGTGGCCAGCGGTGCGTGGGAGAGGTCGCGGCCGAACATGCGCCAGTACGCGTTCCGGCGGTTCACGCGGGCGTCCGGCCGCAGCTGGCTGCTGACCCCCAGAATGTGGAAGGCCGGGGGATCGCGGAAGAACAGCTCCTCGGTGTTCCGGGCCCACACCAAGGTCTGCACGGAAGGCGGTGCCAGGGTTTCGCCCACCTTGTAGCGCCGGACCACCTCGCCGAGAATCTCCACGATGCCTGTGTTCTCCAGCAGGAACGCGTAGATGAGGTGGTCCCAGGGGAGGGGCTGGGTGGTTCCGAGCAGCGGCGGGACGTTGTAGCCCGGCGGAATGGCGGTGCCCTGGGTGATGGCGCTCGGGTAGGCGGACAACAGCAGCGGCGGCATCTTGAGCGCATTAATGACGGCCTGCTGCCCGGTGGTGGCGGAGAGCGTGGGTCCCGGATTGGGGAAGTACTTGACCACGCCATTGACCGCAAACACTTCCTCCAGCCAGCGGCTGAGCTGCCGCGGGTTGTGGGCGAACACCACGTCCGGGTTGGGCGTTGCGGCGGGGTTCAGCAGGGTGGGATCGACAACCAGCCTGGCTAGCGTACGGAACATCGTGGGCCTCCAAAGGGGATTCGTGGTTTCAGCGCCGGTAGGGGATGCCAAACGCAATGGGCAGGGCCCGGCCGTCCAGCAGCTCCACGTACTGGACCTGGTCCGTTGCCAGGTCCAGGCTCCTGTTCTGCAGCGACCCCACCTGGACGAGGTCCCGCGGAGTGTTGTCCAGGTACTGGATGCCCACAGTGGCCGCACCGGACGGGAACGGCGCCTTGAAGGTCATGCGGTAGCGGACGGAGCCGGCGCCGGACGCCGCGGGTACCGTGGTGATCTCCGGCGGCTCCATCAGGGAGTCGTCGCGCCCGGTCCGGGTGCGCTTGCGGCTGCCCAGCACGTTGCTGAGCGCGTTGAACTGCAGCCCCAGCAGCAGTTGGCCGGGATCTGCGTCCACCCGGCGGCCGCCCACCGGTCCGGGCGGCTTGGCCTCGGCCTGCCGGTTGATCTTCTCCAGCAGTTCGGCGTCCCGTTGCCGGCGCGCCTGCTGTTCCTCCACCATGTTCCTGACCAGCACGTAGTCGGCTTCCCGCAGCTCGGCCTGCGCTTCGAACAGGCTGCGCTGCTCCGCGAAGACCTCCTTCATGACGGCGGCCATTTGCCCGCTGAGGGCCGTGGCCACTGCGAGGGTGAATTCTTCGGCGGCTGCCTGCGCGCCGGCAGCGTCCTGCGCCGTGCCCGCCTGGGTGGCCTGTCCTTCCTTGCCGGCCTGGCCTGACTGGTTGGGCTGGGCGGTTTTGGCCGAGGTCCGGCCTGACGTGCGGGCGTTGCCCGTCTCCTCCTGTGCCATGACGGCGGTCCTTTCGTTGCTGCTGGTGCCTACGGTGGGTCAGGCTGCGGCGGCCACCGCGCCGCCGATCCGTCGAAGCCAAAGTTCTGTGCCGTCGTCGTGCGCGGCCGTTGTCCCGGCCGTTGGCCCGGCGCTGGACACCGCCCGGCCGTCCGGCACTGCGTGGCCCTGAATGACCGTCCACGCCAGCACGCGCATGGCCTCCAGGCGCTGCAGGTACGTGGAGGTGTAGAGGGAAGCGCCGGCGCGTTCCGCGAGCCGGGCCAGCTCTGCGGGGGCAACGGCGCGCGGGTCCGCGATGGCGCTGAGCGCCGCACCGCCGAACGCGCGCAGCGGTGTCCGCGTGCAGGTGTCCGCAAGCGCCGGGAGATTCGCCAGGCTGGCCTTGGCCACCACCTGGACGTCCCGGCCGGCGCGCGAGAGCGGGTGGCGGAGCAGCCAGGTGCGGGCGATGCCGTCCCACGGGCCGGGCCCGAACCAGGAGCGGCACAGCCCGGCGTTGAAGAGCACCCGGATCCAGCCGAAAGGATGGGGGTCGCCGGCCGGCATCCGGAAGACTTTGCTGCTGGGGCCGTCCACCACCGTGGCCAGCGCGGGCAGCGGCGCGTATCCCAGCAGCACAAAGGCGTACACGTCGGCGGCCACCTCGCTGGCCCAGCTGCGCCAGGTTTCGGCGGCCAGGACCGAGACGGGGGCCATCCGTTCGTACAGGGCAGCCCCCAGTTCCCCGGTCCAGCCGGTCATGTGCGCCACCTGGTGCCCGGTCTCGTGGACCAGTGAGGTGGGCCGCCACATGTTGTGGCGGGTGATCTTGATGGCCGCCACGGGGGACAGGGAAGCGTCCCACAGCCGGGCGCCCGAGCGGAGGATGGAGGCGCCCAGGCCCTTGTCCAGGTATGTCAGCACCGGCGGCGCTTCCATGCCCAGCGGCCGCAGCACCCGGTCCATGCTGTCCACGGCGAGGGCATCGAGTCCGCGCAGGACCGCGCCGAGGCGGGGACTGGTCCTGGTGTTGACGGCGTCGCCGTAGAAGTCCAGGACCGTCTCCACCTGCTCGTAGCGGCGCCTGAGCCGCAGCAGCGCCGTCTTGACCGCTGCCAGGTCGTCCGGCTCCGCCGCCGTGGCCAGGCGTGAACTGAGCGCACCGGCTTCGGCCGCCACCCCCGTGGCAACAGCCCGCAGGCTGGAGCGAAGGCTCAGTCCCACGTAGCTTTCCAGGGACTGCCACGCCGCCGCGGACGCCAGCACTTCCAGGTCCGTCAGGGAGGTGCCGGCCCGGAGCCAGTGCCGGACTTCAAGGGCCAGGGCGTCCTTTTCGGCCAGGAAGTCATCGGTCCGGAGGGCAGCTGTCCGGGGGCCGGCTGTCCCGGGGCCGGCGGGCCGGGTGTCATAGGGCACTGGACTTCCACCCCGCATGCACGCTCACGTCCGGGGCCTGGACGGAGCCCAGCCGGTCCCTGGTGATGTCGTGGAACGTGGCCGTGATGGTGACGCCGTGGGACGGTTCGGCCACCGCTGCCGCGAGTTGCGCTGCCCGCTGGCTCAGGAACTTTGACAACGACGCCGCCAGCGCCTTGAGCAGGGCATCCACCGGTGCTGCCGCCCCGGCTGCGTCCTTGGCCAGTGCGTGCCGGACCAGGCGGGAGGAGAGGACCAGTGGGAGCCTGCCTTCGTAGAGCCCGCGCAGGGCGGCGAGCACGGAGGGCAGGTCCCGCCGGGCGGTCGGTGAGGAGGGCTGCAGCAGGGCCAGCAGTTGCTGGGCCTGCCGCTCCGAAAGCCTCAGCTGCACCTGGAGGCGCCGCCGGGAGGGTTCCAGGACCACCCGCAGCCTGCGGGTCAGCCGCCGCCCGCGGGCGGCGGGGTGCAGCACGGCCGAACGGATCCGGAAGTACCGCCGGCCCACCTGCGGCCGGGCACGGCCCAAAGACGCCTGCGGCCCGGCGGGTCCCGCGGCGGCACCGGGACGGCCCAGCGCCGGTTCACGCAGCAGCAGGCCCGCGATGTCCGGGGTCAGCAGCTGGAATTCGGTGCTGTCCGCGCCGGCCGCCTCGTCCAGGGTCTCGTCCTGGGTGAAGTGTCCGAACTGGGTGCCCGGGATGGCTTCGTAAAGGTCCACCTCCGCTTCGAGGGGCCAGCGCCGCACCCCGCGGTCCAGGAGGTGGCCTTCCAGCGTGCCGCCGTCTGACCAGCGGATGGCCCGCGCCGCCTGCCGGGTGATGGGGACGGCGAAAACCCGGGTGTACTTGCGGAACCGGTAGCGGGGCCGGGCAGTGCGGGGCATCAGGATCCAGACTCCGCCCTCGCCCGCCGTTTCCCGTTCGGGCAGGTCCTCGTGGAGGACCCTGTCCGGAAGGTAGGCGGCTGCCGCTTCCACGAACGCTTCCTGGACTGCGGCGGCGAGCTGGAGCTGGTCCTCGAACGTGGCCTCCGGCAGTTCCAGGAGGCGGAGGGCCGCGCCTTCCACCGTGGAGGCCACCGCCTCCGCGGCACGCAGCCGTTCCGGCTCCGCCTCGGTTTCGAAGCCGAAGACCCTCAGGCCCAGGTCAGCGACCGGGGTGGCCAGCATCTTCGCCGGGCCGTCGCCGATGAGTCCCTTGGCCAGGTTGGCCAGGATGTCCGCGATGAACTTCACCACCCGCTGCCGGCCGATGATGGAGATGCCCAGCTTGATGAGCGGCTGGACGGCCATGACGGCGGGCAGGAACTGCTCTATTTCCGCTGTGGGGGTGCTGCCGTCCGGGAGGGCCGCCAGCCGTTCGGTGAACCTGGCGCGCGCCGTTTCGAGTGCCGCCAGCGAATCGGGAGCCTCGTAGGTGCGGGGTTCGAAGAAGTTCTCGCCCAGTTCCTCCTCCGCCTCCGGGGCGTACAGCAGGGACGTGACTTCCAGCCCGAACGCCTCGGCCAGTCCCTCGGCGGAGGCGTGGTCTTCCGCTTCGGCTTCCGCGACGCCCAGCTTGGCGGCGAGCTTGCGGGCCAGCGGCCGGATACTTGCCGGCAGCCGGTTCATGGCGGCGCTGATGACGCGCTGGAGGAGCGGGCGCACCAGCCCCTTGAGCTTGCCCAGCAGCAGGTTCACGGGCAGGACCTTGCCCACGGCCGCGACGCCCTTCTTGACCAGCCCGACGGCGCCGCTGACCAGCTTCTTGCCGGCGCGGAGCAGGCCGCCCAGGAAGTCCTCGTAGCCGGACAGCCCAGCGGGGGACTGGGTGCCGGCGGCTTCCAGCAGTTGTTCGAACTCCTGGGGCGGCATGCCGTAGAGGTCCGCACCCGCCAGGCGTCCGGCGAAGCCGTCCAGGGCACGTTCCGCCTCGGTGGCCACCGGTTCGATCCAGTCCTCCAGGGAGGCACGTGCGTCCGCCTCGGCCGGCAGGGAGGACCAGTTGCGCTGGTCCGCGAGCTGGTGGGCGGCAGCGTCATTGACCAGCTGCTCCAGGGAATCGATGAAGTCCTCGTCCTCCAGCTCGGCGAAGAAGGCGGCCGCCTCACCTGTTTCAGGGGCGTAAGCCTCGGCAATGAAGCGGGCGGGGAACGGTGAGTTGAGGGCTGCCTCCGGCACGGCCTCGGAACTGGCCGGGGCGGCGGGCGGGTCGGCCAGGGACAGGCCGGAGAAAAGCGCCTCGCTGGTGTTGCCTGGCTGGGCATCCATGACAGCCTCCTTTGGGGGATGGGGATTACAGGGTGGGGTGGTGCTGTATGCGCGCGCGTCAATCGTCTGTAGTAATTTCCGCCCCGTTTCCGTCCGGCGGCGGAGCCAGCTCCGAGATCAGTGATTCGAGCAGGACCGCCAGGTTCGCAGTGCCCGTAACTACCCAATTCCGGCGGGTGCCGTCGGTGGTTAAAACGCGGATAATCAACCCTTGTGGGTTACGCCAGGCCCGCAGTACGATCACGGAGTATTCGGCAGTCATGGCGGAGATGATCCGCCGGAACGCCTTTCCGGGCATCAACATTGCGTAGCGATGTTGATCATCGCCACCTCAGTGGCAGGTCTCCCTACAGGTCTGCGTCCGATTGAACGTGGGGTCCTTCAATGTCGTCTGCATCCCTTCCCCTTCCCGGCGGACTGCCCCTTCCGGACACCCAGGGACCTCCGGGCCGGGAGGCCGCGCAGGCACGGCTGTACCTGCTCAACGGCTTTTCCCTGTTCCTGGCCGGAGACCGGGTCAGGCTGCCCCTGCACGCGCAGCGGGTCCTGGCGTTCCTGGCGCTCGCCCGACAGGACGGCGTCACCTGTTCCCGCGACGCCGTGGTGGGCAGACTGTGGGCTGACTCCACCGTGGAACACGCCAACGGCAGCCTCCGCACCGCCCTGTGGCGGATCCGGTCAGCATGGGCCGGGCTGGTCGCCGCCGGACGGAATGAGCTGGCATTGGGCCCGGAAGTATCTGTGGACCTCCAGTCCTGCCGCGACCAGGCCGGCCGGCTGCTGTCCCGGGACATGGACCTGGCTGCCGGGGACATCGACTGCTCCACCCTGACCGGGGAACTGCTCCCGGCGTGGGACGAGGATTGGCTGCTGGTAGAGCGCGAACGGCTGCGGCAACTGCAGCTCCACGCCCTGGAGGCGCTCGCCGTGCGGCTGCGGAAGCTGGGGCGCTACCCGGAGGCCATCGACGCGGCACTGCGGGCCGTGGCCATCGAACCGCTGCGCGAATCGGTGCACGCCGTCCTCATCGACGTCTGCTTCGATGAAGGAAACGTGGCTGCGGCGCACGGGTACCTCCGCCAATACCGGGCGCTGCTGCAGGCCGAGCTGGGCCTTGAACCGTCGCCGCAGATCCTGGCGCGGTTCCGGACGCCGGCTACTGGCGAGGTGCGTGCGCCGGCGCGTGCGCAGCCGCTGCAGGCCGCGCCATCCCTGCGCCCGGCTCCGGCGGTGTGATCCGCGATGGGTCTGGGAGTGTCCCTTGGGGTAGTTCCGGGGACGTGCCGAGGCCGCGCACCGCCCACCCTTCGGCCTGCCACGCAGCAGGGTCCAGCACGTTGCGTGCATCCAGCACCACCCGCCGTCGTACCGTCCTGCCCGCCACGGCAGGGCAGAGGCGGCGGTACTCCTCCCATTCGGTGAGGAGCAGCACCAGTTCGGCGCCTTCCAGCGCCCGCGCTGCCGTCGCCTCGAACCGGAGCCGAGGGTAACGGCGCCACGCGTTGTTTACCGCCTTGGGATCGGTGACGGTCACGTGGGCGCCCGCCGCGGCGAGCCGGTCCGCCACGTCCAGCGCGGGGGAGTCCCGGATGTCGTCGGTGTCCGGCTTGAACGATGCGCCCAGGACGGTGATGGTCCGGCCCGCCACGCTGCCCCCGCAGAGCTCCGCCGCGAGCTGCACGGTGCGCTGCCGCTGGCCCACGTTGACTGAATCCACCAGCTGCATCCAGTCCGCCAGGGAGTCCGCTCCGTGGCCTGCCGCCTGGGCCCGGAGGCTCCGGATGTCCTTGGGAAGGCAGCCGCCGCCAAAGCCCAGGCCGGCGTGCAGGTAGCGGTTGCCGATGCGAGGGTCCAGTCCCATGGCTTCGCTGAGTTCTGCCACGTCCGCGCCGGCGGCGTCGCAGAGTTCCGAAACGGCGTTGATGAAGCTGACCTTGGTGGCCAGGTAGGCGTTGGCTGCGGACTTGATGAGTTCCGCCGTCGCAAAGCTGCAGGCCTGGCGGGGAATCCCGGCGCGCAGCAGCGGCTCGTAGACCGCGTCCAGCGCGGCCGTCACGCCCAAAGGCGCGCCCGTGGACGGGTTGAATGCCGCCGCTCGGCCGCCCTCCACTCCGTAGACCAGCCGGTCCGGCACCAGCGAGTCCTTCACGGCCGTTCCCTGCCGCAGGAACTCGGGGTTCCAGCCCAGCAGCACGTCGCGCCGGCGCGCCAGGATCCCGCGGAGCATGTCCACGGTGCCCACGGGAACCGTGGATTTACCCACGACGACGGCGCCCGCGGCCAGGTGCGGCAGCAGCGCCCGGGCGGCGGAGACCAGGTAGGAAAGATCTGCGGCGTCCGACGTTTTGTCCTGAGGGGTGCCGACGCACAGGAAGTGCAGCTGGGCGTCCCGGGCCTCGGCAATGCTGGTGGAGAACGTCAGCCGGCCGGTGGCGGCGCCGTCGCGGAGCAGCTCATCCAAGCCTGGTTCGTGGAACGGAGCGGCTCCGCGCGCCAGTTGCTCCACCTTCGCCGGGTCGACGTCGATGCCCACGACGGTGTGCCCCATGGAGGCCAGGGTGGCCGCGTGCACCGCACCCAGGTAGCCGCAGCCGATGACCGAAATTTTCACGCCCATGCTCCCTTGCCGTTGCCTGCGCCGGACAGTGCCGGCTGTTCTGCGATGACGTCCATGTAGTGGGTGACCAGCTCCCCGCAGAGGGCCGGCCAGGTGCGGTCCTGGACCGAGGCGTGCGCGGCGGTGCCGAACGCCCGGCGTTTGGCGTCGTCGCCCACCAGGTCCAGGACGTGGCCGCGCAGGGCGGAGAGGTCCCCGGGTTCGTACAGCCAGCCGGTCCGCGAGTTCTCCACCAGGTCCAGGGGGCCGCCGCGGCCCGTGGCCACCACCGGAACTCCGGATGCCATGGCTTCCTGGATGGTCTGGCAGAAGGTTTCGAATTCGCCGGGGTGGACGAACAGGTCGAAGGACGCCACCGCCCGGGCCAGGTCGCTGCCGCCCATGAACCCGGTGAAGACGGCGCCCGGCAGGGCCTGTTCCAGCGCTGCCCGCTGGGGGCCGTCGCCCACGACCACCAGGGTGGTGTCCGGGATGCCGGTGAGGGCCGCGAGGTCCTCCACCTGCTTTTCGACGGCGAGCCTGCCCACGTAGCCGATGATCCGGTGCCCGGCCGGTGCCACCGAAGCCCGCCAGCCGTCGTCGCGCCTGTCCGGTGAAAACCTGGCGGTGTCCACGCCCCGGCGCCACATCCGCACCCGGGGGATGCCCCGTCCGCGCAACTGGTTCAGCGCGAACGTGGAGGGCACCAGGGTGCGGGTGGCGAGCAGGTGGATGTTCTCCACCCGGTTCCAGGCCCAGTTCTCCAGGAAGGGGACGCCGTAGCGGGCCGCGTAGCCGGGCACTTCCGTCTGGTAGACCGCCACGGTGGGGATGCCCAGCTGGGCGGCTGCCTGGGCTGCGCGCCAGCCCAGGACGAAGGGTGAGGCCAGGTGGACGACGTCCGGTGCGTAGTCGGCAAGGATTCGCTTGACCCGGTACACACCGCCCATCGCCACCCGGACGTTCGTGTATCCGGCGAGCGGGACTGCCGGAAGCCGGTGGATCTCGGCGCCCTTGACGCGGCCCCCGGCCGCGCCGTCGTGCGCTGACGGCGCGATGACCAGCACCTCGTCGCCGCGCTCCTGCAGGTGGTCCAGCACCCGCAGGATGGAGTGTGTCACCCCGTTCATCAGCGGCAGGAATGATTCAGCAACAATTGCGATCCTCACCCCTCCACCGTGGTTGGCTGCCTTGACGCCGCGGGGATGACGGCGTGGCCCGGGGGGAAAGGTTCGGTGAACAGCAGGCACTGGGCGGCTGACCTGGGGCGGCAGAAAAAATTACTAAGTAGACTTTCCATTTGATGCTAAGCATGCTTACTGTAGTGGGGCAGTCAGAGCACAGCCTCAAGCAGTCGGGGCGGGAGCCGAAGACCGGGGGATTCCCGTGCCGGTCCATCCGCCTGCTGCATGCCCAAGTGCAACGACAATCCGAAGGAGACGTCATGCTCAACCGCGAGAACATTGAAAACCTGCTCCACCAAGGTGGCAACATAGTTGGGTCCGACGGGGAGAAGATCGGCTCGATCGGTCAGCTCTACGCCGATGACGACACGGGGGAACCCACATGGGTCACTGTCAAGACGGGGCTTTTCGGCACCTCCCAGTCCTTTGTTCCGGTCGAAGGTGCACACACCCAGGGCGAGGATCTTGTGGTTCCGTACACCAAGGATCACGTCAAGGATGCGCCGCGGGTGGACGTCGATGGCCACCTCACCCCTGAGGAAGAGGACCGGCTGTACACCCACTATGACCGTGGCCTGCGCACCTACTCCGACTCGCAGGACGACGTGGACCTCCAGGGCGACGCCGACCTGAACGCCGGCACGCCGACGGAGGGTGTCACCGGCGGCCGGGACGCCGTGGACGCGGACTTCAATACATCAGGGACCACTTCCGGAAACAGGGGAGTGGGACACGATACGTCCGGCCCCACTACTGACGACGCCATGACGCGGTCCGAGGAGAGGCTGAACGTCGGCACGGAGCGCGAGGCGGCCGGCCGGGCCCGCCTGCGGAAGTACGTCACCACCGAAAACGTCACCAGGACGGTGCCGGTGCAGCGCGAGGAAGTCCGGGTGGAGCGGGAGCCCATTACGGAGGAGAACCGCGGCGCTGCCCTCAACGGCCCCGACATCAGCGAAGAAGAACACGAGGTTGTCCTCCACGAGGAACGTCCCGTCGTGGAGAAGGAGACCGTACCGGTGGAGCGGGTCCGCCTCGACAAGGATGTTGTCCAGGACGACGTCACGGTCAACGAGGAGGTCCGCAAGGAGCACATCGAGACCGACGGCGCGGACGGCGGCAAACGCCTCTGACCCCCTCGGAACCTGAACCCCTGAGCTTCAAGGGGTGCAGGCCCTCCGGCCGGGCCGGCCATTGAGCCGGCAGGGCCGGAGGGCCTGTCGTTTCCGGGCACGCCGGGTGCGGCGTGACACCATGGATGACGATGAAACTGCGCGCTGACCAGACCGGAGACCGTGGCCTTCCCATGCCTTTGTGGCTGCAGGGGGCCCTTGAGACCGCCCAGGCGGCGTTCATCTCGGCGCTGGCGGTGCTGGTTCCCATCGTTGCTGTCTGGGCCACCGCCGGTTTCCAGAACAGCGGCTTCGACTCCCTGGCCCGCCTGGCCGGCCAATCCTGGCTGCTGGTGCACGGTGTTCCGCTGGAGTTGGCAGCCGCAGGATCCACGGCAGCAGCCCATTCCGGGTCCGGCCTCCTGACCCTGGTGCCGCTGGGCCTGACCCTCATCCCGTTCCTGCTCGCCTGGCGGGCCGGGCGCCGGCTTGCGCGGGCCTCCTACACGGACCAGCTGTGGCAGGCGCTGCTGGGATCCTGGGTGGTCTACTCAGCCTTTGGCGTTGCCACCGGTTTTGTCTGCCGCACCCCGGACGTGGGCATCAACCTCGGCTACGCCATGCTGTTCCCCCTGGTTCCGTTCGCCCTGGGCATGGTCATCGGTGCCCGCCGCGAGGCCGGTTCCTGGAGCCGGCTCATCGGCGTTGACGCCGTGGACTGGATCTCCCGGACCAGCCAGCACTCCCGCTGGGCGGGCTCGTACCTGGCGTCCGTGGTGAAGGCCGGCTTCGTTGCGGTGGCAGCCGCAGTGGCACTGGCCGCCGTGCTCCTGGCCGTGGACCTGTTCGTCCACTGGAACCTGGTGCTGGCCGTGTACGAGGCCCTCGACGCCGGTGCCGCCGGAGGAGCCGCCCTCACCATCGCCCAGCTGGGCTACCTTCCCAACCTGGTGGTCTTCGCGCTCGCCTGGACGTCCGGTTCGGGCTTCGCGCTGGGCGTCGGTTCCCAGGCCGGTCCGCTGGGCACCGCCGTCGGGCCGTTGCCGTCCATCCCGGTGCTGGCGGCGGTTCCTTCCGGTCCCCTCGAGTACGCTTTCGTGGCCCTGCTCGTGCCGGTTCTCGCCGGTGTCCTGGCCGGCTGGTGGTTCCTCCGTGAGGGCGAGAACCACTTCGACGAATGGCTGTCCATCAAAATCCGGGCGCGCTGGTTCACCGCCGCCGTGTCCACCCTGGTGCTGGGGGTGCTGGCCGGGGCTGCCGCCGGACTGTTGACCATGGGCCTGGCCTGGCTGTCACGCGGTTCGGCGGGGATCGGCCGGTTGACGGACATCGGACCGGACCCGTTCTGGACGGCGGTCTGGGTCGCCGCGGAGGTGGGTGCCGGCGTCGTGGTTGGATACGCGGCTGGGCCGTGGCTGGAACGTGAGCGGGCCGCCGAGGAGGAGGACGCGGAACTGGTCCGTTGAGCTGCGCCGCCTAAGGAACCGGGCGGGGCAGGGACTTCTCCAACTGCACCTGGCAGGCCCGCTGCGCCTGGTCCGTCAGCGCCCGGCCAGCGCACGCCTGGTAGTCCGCCACCTGGTTGAAGAACACGGCTGACGCCAGGGTCACCAGCAGCATGCAGGCGGTGACCACCAGCCCGGAGATGGTGCCGAAGAGGACCAGCCGGGACTCCCGCAGCCGGAACCACCGGACCAGCAGGACGATCCCCAGGGCCAGCCCCGCCGCCGTCAGGATGGCGGTGAGCCAGAGGTACCCAACGTCCAGCTGGTAGACGAACACCGAGCCCAGCACGGATACGATGAACATCCGGAACAGCGTCAGGGTCCTGGCCAGCGATGCCTTTTCCGCCTCGCCGAGCGGCGCTTTTGCCCGCCGCGGCGCGGCCGGTTCCGGTGTGGAGTTCATGTTTTCCAGCGTACGCGAGCCTGCCCATAAGCTAGACGCATGCGCATCGTAGTCCTCGTTTCCGGTACCGGGTCCAATCTCCAGGCAGTCATTGACGCGGTGGCGGCGGGGGACCTGGACGTCGAGATCGCAGCCGTCGGCGCGGACCGCCCCGGGACGTACGGGGTGGAACGGTCAGCCGCTGCGGGTATTCCCACGTTCGTGGTGGACTTCAAGGAATACGCCAACCGCTCGGACTGGAACACCGCCCTGACCCAGGCGGTGGCAGCGTATGACCCCGATGTGGTGGTGTCCTCCGGTTTCATGCGGATTGTGAGCGCCGGCTTCATTGATGCCTTCGGCGGCAAGTACCTCAACACCCACCCGGCCCTGCTGCCCGCTTTCCCGGGCGCCCACGGCGTGCGGGATGCGATGGCGTACGGCGTCAAGGTCACCGGCTGCACGGTGCACTGGGCCGACGCTGGCGTGGACACCGGGCCCATCATCGCCCAGGAGGCAGTGTCCATCGAGGACAGCGACACCGAGGAGACCCTGCACGAGCGCATCAAGGTGGTGGAACGCCGGCTGCTGGTGTCCACCCTGGCGTCCCTCGCCGCAGCTTCCTGACCCTCCCTCCCCAACTGAGTAGCGCCAAGTGCCGTTTTCAGGCCTCATAACGGCACTTCGCGCTACTTAGTTGGGCATGGTCCGGCCAGGCCTGTGGACAAGTTCCACGGCGTCCTGCTGCGCATGCCACGATGGGCCGATGAAGGTGCCAACCCCGTTGCCGGGCCCGCTGGGGTCCCTGCCTTTCACTGTGCAGGAAGCGTCCGACGCCGGAATCAGCCGGAAGCGCCTGCGTCACCACAGCCTGGGCCGGCCAAGCCGTGGCGTCCGAGTGCCTGATCCCACCGCTGCGTTATCGCTGGCGCCTCGTATCCGGCCGTTCACCCTTGTTACGGAGTTTGCCGCTGCATCCCATGCCTCGGCATTTCTCCTCTGGGAGTTTCCGGGTTTCCTTCCCGGCAGTGACGAGCCGTTACTGCACATCTCGCGCCCGGACACCTCGGCCATCATGCGCCGGCCCGGCGTCAAGGGGCACCGGGGGCAATTCTTTGCGGATGAAATCGTCAATCACGCCGGTCTGCTGGTCACTTCACGGTTACGGACCTGGCTGGACTGCGCCCGCAAGATGAGCATCGAAGAGCTGACAGTGGTTGCCGATCATTTACTTCGTGTGCCGCGGCCCCGGTTCGAGGGGAGACTGGAGCCGTACGCGACCCGGGATGATCTCGCCGACATGCTGGACCGGCACAAAGGAACCCCCGGAATCAGAAAGGCCCGGGTGGCACTTGATCGGGCACGGGTCGGGTCTGACTCCGCACCCGAAACGAGGCTGCGCCTGGCGCTGGAGGACGCGGGCCTGCCTGAACCCGTGGTGAACATGCCCGTAAAACTGTGTTCCGGCGTCGTCCGCCAGCCTGACTTGAGCTATCCGGAACAGAAAGTGGCGGTTGAGTACGATGGCGAGCCCCACTCCGTTGCGGGTCAGATCGTCCGGGACATTGCCCGGGAAGAGGACTTCGTCCGCGCGGGGTGGCTGCTCGTCCGAATCTCAAGGCTGCACATGGAGAGGGAGGCGCGGCCAGCGGTGGCGAAGGTACGCTCAGCGCTCATGGCCAGTGGCTGGCACCCCGGCGAGGACAACCAGGTGGCGCGAAGTGCCCTTATGGGGCGCCAAAACGGCACTGAGCGCCACTCAGTTGGGAAATCGAGGGAGCTAATCGAGGCGGCGCTGCCGGGTTTCGGGGGAGAAGAACGCCATCCACAGCACCGCGAGCAGCACCAGGCCGCCGGCCAGCGCGAAGGACGTGGCCAGCCCCAGCTCCGGCCAGAAGTAGTTGGCGAAGATCAGCGGACCAAAACCGGCTCCCAGCCGGGAGAACGTGGACGCCCAGCCGAATCCGGTGCCGCGCAGTTCGGTGGGGTACAGCTCGGAGACGTAGGCGTACAGCACGGGAATGGCCACCTGCACCACGAACCCGAACACCAGCAGCCAGAACACCGCAGCGGACGGGATGTCCACCACGAACGCCACCACCACCAGCGTCAGCGCGGACAGCGGCCCGGTGATGGCGAGGATCCATTTGCGGCCCACCCGCTCCACCAGCAGCGCAGCCACAATGACGCCCAGGAGTCCGACGGCGGCCATGGACGCCGTGGTCACGAACGCCTTGTACTCGGCGAACCCGGCGCCAATGAGGATCCGCGGCATCCACGTCAGGGACAGGTAGTAGACCAGCAGGACGCTGAAGAACAGGGCCCAGGCCGCAGCGGTGATCTTCCAGTTGAACTGCCACACCGACCGCAACTGGGTCCAGGCGCTGCCGGCAGAAAGCCGGGGCACGTCCTTGGCGTCCGGCAGGCTGTACGCCCGGGCTTCGGCGCCCGTGGCCTCCACGAGCCCGTCAATCACCCTGGCCGCTTCCTCCCGCCGACCTTTCCGGATGAGGAACAGCGGGGACTCCGGCACGCTGCGCCGCACCCAGAAAACGAGCAGGGCGGGCAGCACCATCACCAGCATGGTGAACCGCCAGTCGCCATACAGGGCCACCAGCCCGGCGGAGACGAACCCGGCCAGGGCGGCGCCCACGGGCCACCACCCGTCCATGGCCGTCAGCACCTTGCCGCGCTGCTTCCGCGGTGTGAACTCACCCACCAGCGCGTAATCCACCGGAATACAGCCGCCCAGCCCGAACCCGGCCAGGAAGCGGAACACGCAGAACCACACGAAGTCGGGGGACAGTGCGCCGGCAACCGTGAAGATTGAGAACAGCAGCAAGGTGGCGGTGAAAGCCTTCTTCCGGCCGATGGTGTCCGCGATGGTGCCCCACACGAACGCGCCCAGGGCCATGCCAATGAGGTTGGAGGTCCCCACCCAGGCGACCTCGCCGGGCGTCAGTGCCCAGTGCGTGGACAGCAGGGGAATGAGGATGCCGTTGAGCGTCACGTCCCAGGCGTCGAACATGAATCCGAGCCCGCCGATCAGGAAGATCCGGCCCTGGACTTTCCATCGCCAGGGAAGTTCCTGGACCACCTGTTCGCCGCTGGGCACAGTGGTGTAAGTGTTCATTGCCGCCTCCTTCTGAAACTTTAGCCCCGCCCGCCGGTGTTCACACTCCGGCGGACACGCGGGGCAACCTGCACTACGCGATAAACTGGCCGTATCCCCACCAACCGCGGCCCTGAGCCGCGCGATAAGACGGAGACATTTGTGAGCTTCACGCAGCATGAGCGCGTATCCATTGACCGTGTACCCATCCGCCGGGCCCTGATCTCGGTTTACGACAAGACCGGTCTGGAGGAGCTCGCCCAGGGCCTGCACGCTGCAGGTGTGAAGCTGGTGTCCACCGGTTCCACCGCGAAGAAGATCGCGGCCGCGGGCATCCCCGTCCAGGAGGTGGAGGAAGTCACCGGATCGCCGGAAATGCTGGACGGCCGCGTCAAGACGCTGCACCCGCGCGTGCACGGCGGCATCCTGGCGGACCGCCGCGTCCCGGCGCACATGGAAACGCTTGAAAGCATGGACATTGAGGCATTCGACCTCGTGGTGGTGAACCTCTACCCGTTCGTGGAGACCGTCAAGTCCGGCGCTGCGCAGGACGACGTCGTCGAACAGATCGACATCGGAGGCCCCGCCATGGTGCGCTCGGCCGCAAAGAACCACGCCGCCGTCGCCATCGTGGTGGACCCCACCTTCTACGGCCACGTGGTGGAAGCGGCCGCCGCCGGCGGTTTCGACCTGAAGACCCGCCGCCGCCTCGCCGCCAAGGCCTTCGCGCACACCGCGTCCTACGACAACGCGGTGGCCACCTGGACCGCCAGCCAGTTCCTGGATGAAGACGGCGACGGGGTCATCGACTGGCCCGCCTACGCCGGCATGTCGCTGGAACGCTCCGAGGTGCTCCGCTATGGAGAGAACCCGCACCAGCAGGCGGCCCTCTACGTGGACAAGGCGGCACCGGTGGGCATTGCCCAGGCCGACCAGCTGCACGGCAAGGCCATGAGCTACAACAACTTCGTGGACGCCGACGCCGCCCTCCGTGCCGCGTTCGACTTCAGCGAACCGGCCGTGGCCATCATCAAGCACGCCAACCCGTGTGGTGTCGCCGTCGGTTCGGCCGGTGCCGAGGACCCCATCGCGGACGCGCACGCCAAGGCCCACGCCTGCGATCCCGTTTCAGCCTTCGGCGGAGTGATCGCCGCCAACCGCCCGGTCACCGCCGCGATGGCCAACACCGTCAAGGACATCTTCACCGAGGTGGTCATCGCGCCGGGCTTCGAGCCCGAAGCCGTGGAGATCCTCTCCAAGAAGAAGAACATCCGCCTCCTCGCCCTGCCCGAGGGCTACGGCCGGTACCCCACGGAGTTCCGCCAGGTCTCCGGCGGCATGCTGGTCCAGGTCACGGACAAGGTGGACGCCGACGGTGACAACCCCGCCAACTGGACCCTCGCTGCAGGCGACGCAGCCGATGAGAAGACCCTCGCGGACCTCGCCTTCGCCTGGACCGCCTGCCGTGCGGCGAAGTCCAACGCCATCCTCCTCGCCGACAACGGCGCGGCAGTCGGCATCGGCATGGGCCAGGTCAACCGGCTCGACTCCTGCAAGCTTGCGGTCGAGCGCGCCAACACCTTGGGTGTCCAGGTGGCGTCCGACGTCGACGGCGCCGGCGGTGCGTCCAACGCCAGCGGTGCGGTCTCGCCGGAGCGCGCCCGCGGCGCCGTGGCCGCCTCCGATGCGTTCTTCCCGTTCGCCGACGGCCTGCAGATCCTCATCGACGCCGGCGTCCGCGCCGTGGTTCAGCCCGGCGGCTCCGTCCGGGACGAGGAAGTCATCGCCGCGGCCAACGCGGCCGGCATCACCATGTACTTCACCGGAGCGCGCCACTTCTTCCACTGAGCAGCTGCTTAAAGGACGACGGCGCCCGTTCCCTTCTCAGGGGACGGGCGCCGTTCGTTGTGCGCGGGTCAGTCCTCGCCGGCCGGGTGCTGCTCCTCCGGTTCGGGCGGCAGCAGCAACTCCCTGGGCTTGGCCTCGGCCATCCGTTCATCTGTCCAGTACTCGAGGATTTCCTCGTGCGTCTCGGTCACCTCGATGTGGGCCACGCCCTCATCGGGTTCCTGGCTAGGACCGTGAGGCAACCCGGTAGGTCTTTTCAATCGAGTCGCCCCAGTACGGGCCGTACATGACCTTGGATCCGCTGTAGCCGTAGCTGTTGATCGAGTTCTGCAGTCCATCAGGGCCGGAACCGATGAACCACGGGCCGCCGGAGGAGCCGCTGGTCATGTCGCACGGAATGCCCTGGGTGGTGAAGTTCGGGTTGATGGTGTCGTCCGTGGCCGTGCCGGCGCAGCTCTTGAGGGTCTCCCCGTTGTACTGCTTGTCCGCGGGGTAGCCATAGGACGTGTAGCCCAGCCCACGGTCCTGGTTGAACGCCACCCCGGAGCCGCCCACCACATCGGTCAGCAGTTCGCCATCGAGGGGGTTCATGACGGCGAACGCCGTGTCGTAGGAGATGTCCCCGGACGCGGTCCATTCGCTGGTGGTGTAAAGATCGCTTGCGGTCCACTTCCCGTACGGCGCCGCACCGTTCTCATAGGCGGGCACGAAGACGAAGTTCGTGGCCTCCTGGCCCGGGCCGCCGAACACGCAGTGGCCGGCCGTGGACACGGTGCTCCTGTTCCTGGAGGTCACGGCATTGCCGGAGCAGACGTAGTTGGCGCCGCCCATGCTAAAGAACACCTTGCCAATGTGGCTCACGGAACCGGTTCTTGCTGCCTTGGCCTTGCTGGCGCCGACTTTGGTGTTCTTCCCCTTGGCTACTGTGGCCGGGGTGGAACGGGGGCTCGTTGCCAGTGCTTTCCCGGCCAGAACGTCACCGGGGATGGCGCCCTCCATCCGGTCAGCGGTCCAATAGTCCGCGGCACCCGCGGCGTTGACGGCAAGGCGGGCCACGGAGGGAAGCAGGGCGTCATCGGAGGACGGTGCGGAGGGGGCCGGCGCGGCCGCGGCGCCGCCGGCGGTGGTCAGCGCCAGAACGGCTGCGGCGGAGAAGCTCAGCAAGCCCGACGCCAGGGACCGTGTGCGTGTCATTGTTGTCCTGTCTGAACGGAAAATGCCCCGGGGGAGAGGGCTCGGATCGACGTCAAGAACTTATCGCGCGGGTCACAAGTAAGTAAATAGGAGTGACTTACCCTACAACCGGCAGGGGGGTGTGGAACCGCACGTCAGGGCCGGGGAGGGGGGCCGGGCCGGCACCCGGGCGCGTGCCGCCGTCGTCCGCTTCTGCATCGCTGTAATCCTGCTCACGGCGGGGTCATCCAGTGGTCCCGGTAAGGTTCAAACCCGTCTCCTCGGGTAAGTTGTACTTGGTGAAATAGACCAAGGTTTCACAATCAAGCCGACCTTCAGGGAGACGCCCGCGCATGTCCAAGATCATCTACACCCACACCGACGAAGCGCCGATGCTGGCTACCTATTCGTTCCTGCCGATCATCGAGGCGTTCGCTTCGACTGCAGGTGTGGAGGTGGAGACCCGCGACATCTCGCTCGCCGGCCGCATCATCGCTGTGTTCGGCGACTACCTCACCCCGGAGCAGCAGACCGGTGACGCTCTTGCTGAACTGGGCGAACTGGCGAAGACGCCGGAAGCCAACATCATCAAGCTCCCCAACATCAGCGCTTCCATCCCGCAGCTGAAGGCCGCCATTGCAGAGCTGCAGGGCCAGGGCTACGCGCTGCCGGACTACCCGGACAACCCGTCCTCCGACGAGGAGACGGCCATCCGCTCCCGCTACGACAAGATCAAGGGCTCCGCCGTGAACCCGGTCCTGCGTGAAGGCAACTCCGACCGCCGCGCGCCGCTGTCCGTGAAGAACTACGCCCGCCAGAACCCGCACTCCATGGGCGCCTGGACCCCGGAGTCCAAGACCAACGTGGCCACCATGGGCCAGAACGACTTCCGCTCCAACGAGAAGTCCGTCGTCATCGACACCGAGGGCGCCATCTCCATCCAGCTGGTCCGCGAAGACGGCTCGGTCAAGGTCCTGAAGAAGGCCTTCCCCGTCCTGGCCGGCGAGGTCATCGACGGCACCGTGATGCGCGCCGCCGCCCTGGACGAGTTCCTGAAGGCCCAGGTTGCCCGCGCCAAGGAAGAAGGCGTGCTGTTCTCGGCGCACCTGAAGGCCACCATGATGAAGGTTTCGGACCCCATCATCTTCGGCCACGTAGTCAAGGCCTACTTCGCCGAACTGTTCGACACCTACGGCAGGCAGCTTTCCGCCGCGGGCATCAGCCCCAACAACGGCCTCGCAGCCATCCTGAGCAGCCTGGAAGACCTGCCGGCCGACGTCCGTGAAGGCGTCCAGAACCTGATCAGGAAGGGCCTGGAAGACGGCCCCGCCCTGGCCATGGTGGACTCGGACAAGGGCATCACCACGCTGAACGTCCCCTCCGACGTCATCGTGGACGCCTCCATGCCCGCCATGATCCGCAGCTCCGGCCACATGTGGGGCCCGGACGGCAAGGAAGCCGACACCCTGGCCGTCCTGCCGGACAGCTCCTACGCCGGCATCTACCAGGTGGTCATCGATGACTGCCGCGCCAACGGTGCGTACGACCCCACCACCATGGGCACCGTCCCGAACGTCGGCCTCATGGCCCAGGCAGCCGAGGAATACGGCAGCCACGACAAGACCTTCGAACTCCAGGAAGCCGGAACCGTGCAGATCGTGGACGGCTCCGGCAACGTCCTGATCGAACACGAGGTCTCCGAGGGTGACATCTGGCGCGCCTGCCAGACCAAGGACGCCCCCATCCGCGACTGGGTCAAGCTGGCCGTCACCCGCGCCCGCGCTTCCCAGACCCCGGCCGTGTTTTGGCTGGACGAGGACCGCGCCCACGACGCCAACCTCATCGGCAAGGTCAACGAGTACCTGAAGGACCACGACACCGAGGGCCTGGACCTGCAGATCATGGCCCCGGTCAAGGCCATCGCCTTCACCCTGGACCGCATCCGCAAGGGTGAGGACACCATCTCCGTCACCGGCAACGTGCTCCGCGACTACCTCACGGACCTGTTCCCCATCCTGGAACTGGGCACCAGCGCCAAGATGCTCTCCGTGGTCCCGCTGATGAACGGCGGCGGCCTGTTCGAGACCGGTGCCGGCGGTTCCGCCCCCAAGCACGTCCAGCAGCTGCTGAAGGAAAACCACCTCCGCTGGGACAGCCTGGGTGAATTCCTGGCACTGGCCGTCAGCTTCGAGCACCTGGCCACCACCACGGGCAACGCGCGCGCCCAGGTCCTGGCCGACACCCTGGACCGTGCCACCGGAACCTTCCTGCTCGAGAACAAGTCCCCGAGCCGCCGCGCCGGCGAACTGGACAACCGCGGCAGCCACTACTTCCTGGCCCGCTACTGGGCCGAGGAACTGGCCAAGCAGACGGACGACGCCGACCTCGCCGCCGCCTTCAGCTCCGTCGCCAACGAGCTTTCCTCCAAGGAGGAGACCATCGTGGGCGAACTGGCGGAGGTCCAGGGCTCCCCGGCGGACATCGGAGGCTACTACCACCCGGAGGACGCCAAGGCCTCGGCCGTGATGCGTCCGTCCGCCACCCTGAACAAGGTCATCGCCAGCCTGAGCTAGCGCCGGGCTGCTGCGGCAGCATGACTGGCAAAGAGGCGGCGCCCCGGATCTGATCCGGGGCGCCGCCTCTTTGCTGTGTGGCTGCCGTTTGCTGTGTGTGTGGCTGCCGGCGGGGCCTGCGGCACCCCGGCGCCGGGACGTCGTCGTACGCTGTCCTGCTGGGGCCTTTAGTCTTTGCCCTTGCCCTGGTTGCCCTTCTTGTCCCCGTTTTGCCCGGAGGGCTGCGCGCCGGCCGGGGAGCCCGGGGTGGCGGGAGCCGGGGTTTCCTGGGCGGCTGAAGGAGCCGGCGACGCCGCCTGTTCCGCGGCCTGCCGGGCCGCCTCCTCCGCGCGGGCGCGGGCCTGTTCCGCCTTGGCGATGGCGTCCGTCAGGTCTGCCCGGACTGCCGTGGCGATGGTGGTGATGCTGCGGCGCCGCTCGTCGGAGATGTCGCCTTTCGCCTGGGCGTTCGCCAGTTCGGCTTCCAGGCCCTCCAAAGCCTTCAGCGCCGCGGTGGGGTCGTTCTGTGAGGACGCCTGGGTTACTTCGAGGACGCGGGCCTGCAGCTGCCGGGCGGCGTCACGCTGAAGCCCCGTTTCGGCTTCAGCGCAACCTCCCAGCAGCAGGGCGGCGATTACGGCGGCGGACCAGCCGGCCGTCAGCTTTCCGGCCCGGAACGGCCTCACGGTTCGACGCTCTTTTGAAGTTCCTGGAGATGCTCACCCAGTACGCCCGTCACGGTCGGATAGGGGACGACATCTCCGGACGACTGCGTCGAGACGGTCATGATCACGGCGGCCACGGCAGCAGCCACCACCACCAGGCCCAGGACCACCATCAGCCAGAACCGTTTGGTCCGGGTCTGCGGATGCAGGTTGTGGGCGGCGGCCGGGTCCTGGATGACCGGGGCAGCGCCGGAATCGACAGCCCCGCCGGTGGCCGGTGCCGCGGCTTCGCGGATCTCCTCCACCGATTCCTCGGCCGTGATGGATGGCGGGTGGAACGGCATGGCCGGCAGCACCCGGGTGGTTTCGGGGGCAAGTTCGCCAGGGGTGGACGCAGGGGAGACCAACGCCTGGCGCAGCGCCGTTTCGATGTCCGCGGCGGAAGGACGCTCCAGCGGTTCGATGGCGGTCATGGAGCGGATCAGGCCCGCCCACTCGGACGGAAGGTCCTCGGGGATTTCCGGGGCCCGGTGTAGCCGGGCCACGGCGGATTCCACGGCCCCACCCGGATATTCCACTGTTCCCTTGATGCACTCCAGGAGCACCAGGCCCAGGGAATAGATGTCGGAGGCAGGCGAGAGCGGCTGCCCCAGCGCCTGCTCGGGGCTCAGGTATGCGGCGGTACCCACCATGGTTCCCGTGGCGGTCAGCCGGGTTGAATCGGCAATGCGGGCGATCCCGAAGTCGGTCAGCTTGGGCCGCAACGGTTCACCGGGGCGGATCTGCACCAGCAGGATGTTGGCAGGTTTGACGTCCCGGTGGATCACCCCGAGGCTGTGGACGTAGGCCAAGGCGTCGGCGATGCCCGCACCGATGACCGCCAGCTCCTCCAGCGGCACCCTGCTGTGCCGGATCCGGGCGCGCAGGTCCTGCCCCTCCACGAGTTCCATGGTGAGGAAGGGCCTGGGTTCGTCCGGTATGCGGTTGTCGATGCCCGCGTCGAAGAGCGTCACCAGGCCGGGGTGGTTCAGGGTGGCCAGGAGCTGGATCTCGGCTTCCTGCCGCTTCAGTTCGTCCGTGTCGGGGGCCTGCGGGGCGAAGAGCTTGAGGGCTACATCCCGGCCCAGGTTTTCGTCCCGTGCGCTGTACACCGAGGACATGCCGCCGCGGCCAATGACCTCACCCAACCGATAACGTCCGCCGACAACTTCGTTCGTGATGGAGCTAGGCGATTCCGCCACCATGTCCCGTCCCCTCCAGGTGCGCTGCGGCACTGTCGTACCCCAAATTATACCGGCGGAGGGGGAGCGCTTGCGATGGGCCTCGGGCTGCGCCGGGCGGAGGCCCGGCAATGGTCCGGTCATGCCGAGGGCCCGGCGGCGGAAAACAGGTGCTTCCGCCGCCGGACCGAAGGCCACAAGGACATGTGTGCTGACTACATGTTTGTGTCTGTGATGGAGTTCTGCTGCGGTGGCCTCCTTTCATCCGGCCCGCGGTATGCAGCCGCTTCAGGCGCAGCGCGGGCAGGGCATTTCAAGGTGACTTGGCCGCTTAGGAGGTCTTCCGCTTGCGGAGGACCAGGACGCCGGCTACGAGCAACAGCAGGGCCAGCGGAACCAGGGAACCGTCCCATCCGGTGTTGGCCAGAGCAGCCCCGCCCTGGGCGGGCATGCCCTGCGGAGTGGCAACTGCCGGGATGGCCCCGCCAACCGCCGTCGAACCCGCCGGGGCAAGGATGACCGTCGTTGTACCGGTACCAGAAGAAGTGCCGCTGCCGGTACCTGTCCCGTTGCCGTCACCATTGCCCGGGGTTGAGGTGCCGGGGGTGTCCGTGCCGGGGCCATTGGTGCCCGGTTCGTCCGTGCCGGGGTTGTCGGTTCCGGGGTCCACCGTTCCTACGCCGCCGGTATTGCCGTCTCCCGGGTTGCCGGTACCGGGGTTGTCAGTGCCGGGAGTTTCCGTGCCGGGGTTGTCGGTTCCCGGGGTTTCGGTGCCGGTATTGCCCCCACCGATGCCCAGATCGATGCCCAGGTCTACGCCTGCGTCGAGCCCTCCTGTGCCACCGGTGTTGCCGAGGCCGAGGTCCACGACGGCGTCGACGATGGCGGTGCGTCCGTCGTTGGTGCCGGTGTTGCCTGTGCCGGTGGTGTTGCCGAGGCCGAGGTCTACGACGGCGTCGAC
>NZ_KQ758603.1:148642-333495 GCF_001457025.1 Pseudarthrobacter enclensis
GCCGAGGTCTACGACGGCGTCCGCGGCGACTGCGAGGTCGGGTGCGGTGGTGCCGTCTGCTGCGGTGCCGGTGCCGGTGCCGAGGTTGACGTTGGCATCGACTACGGCTGCGACGCCCGCTGAATCCGACGGCGTTGGGTCACCCAGCAGGCCCAACGACGCCGTATCAGCGGACGCCGCCGCCGAGATCAGGGCGGACACGGAAAGGTCCGGTCCGGAGGTAGTGGTGGTGTCTGCGGCATTGGCTGACGTGCAGCCAAAGGCCAGCAGCCCGCCGGCAAAGAGGGTGCCAAGCAGCCCCCTGCGAAGGGTGGAACTCATGATGGTTTCTCCTGAAGTTGAAGTAGGGCGCTGGTTCAGCTGCCCATAAGGCCACGTGCTGCCACAGAAAGGCAGCCGGCATTCAACTAGTCAGGCGAAGAGCCGGGGTCGAATGACACCGGCGAGGGGACATGCGCGGAGAAGCTCCAGGGCAGGAGAACGCCCTGGAGGAAGTGTTCGAAGTTTTCGCAGCTCAACCATGCCGCTGATCCGGCGGCACCGGAGGACTGGCTGCTGCCGCCGCTGGCGGACCCGGGCGCGGCCGGGGCCGGCGCAGGCTCGGAGGGATTGGTGGTTTCGGCAGCCGCATCCTCGGCGGCCGAAGCCTGTGATGCAGCGAAGGATGTACTGGCAAGGTCAACTGCCGGGGCAACCGGGCCTGCCGCTGACGCGATTACCGAGGCCGCGGTGTCATCCGCGGCACCCGTTTCAGCTGCAACCGAAGCCTTATCGGCGGTAGTTGGCTCCGCATCCGGGCCATCAGCGGTTGAAGCAGCAGGGGCCACCACATCCACAACCGGCAGGGTTTCCGGACCCGGCTCAGCAGGAATTTCCGGGAGTTGGACCGGGAGCGGTGCGGAGCCGGTCACCACATCCGAGACCGGTTCCAGAATTGGCTCAAGAACGGGAAGGGCCGCTGTTGCCGGCGGAACGACGCTCTCCACCACGGTGGCCGCGGTGCCGTCAACGGCTTCTACAACCGGTGCCGTGACGGTGGAGACAGTCCCGCCGGGAACGACTTGGTTGACCACGGGCAGCGATGCAACAAGACTGTCCGCGCCGGCAGAAACCTGGCTTACCACGGGCTGCAGCAGCCCGGCCGGAGGGGCCGGCGTGCTGGATGGGCGCTCAGCAGGGGCAGGGCCCGAAAGCTTGTCAGTCACGGAAGCGACAGAGGAGGACACAGAACTGGTCACTCCGCCCAGCACCGACGATGTCTCGGACAGGGTGTCTGCCGAGGCGGCTGTTGAGGAAAGTGTCAACCATCCAACGGCAGCGGCTCCGGCAAGAAGGACAGGTCGCAGGGCGCGCCACGGCGAACGAGCGTTAGCCATGTGTACCACCCCCAGTGCCGGTCCAAAAGACTTTGCACAAAATCCTAAGGCTGCTTATCGCCGGAAGTCCAGAGGCAGATGAAAACAAAGTGACAAATGTGCACTGCGGGCCCGGGAAGGACTCCGGACGGCCGGCCCTGTCTGCTCTCCGGCTTAGCCGTGGCTGTCGTTCGGGTAGCTGACACCCAGCTGCGCCCGCACGCCGTCGAACAGGCGCATGGTGTTCAGGGAGTCCTCCAAGGGCATGACAGGGCTCTCCGGAAGCCCCTGCTGGATGCACCGGGTGACCTCCCGCAGCTCATATGCATAGCCTTTGCCCACGACGTCGAAACGCTCGGTCCGGCGTTCGTTCCACCCTTGGGCCACCACCAGTTCGCGCGGATTGTTGATGGAGCCGACGCTCTGCAGGAAGCCGAGGCTGCCGGCGACGGTGGCAGTGCGCGGACCGTGGGCCAGCAGCGAGGACGTCAGCTGCGCCTGGGCTCCGTGGTGGTAGCCCAATGTGAGCGCGTTCTGGCTGTCCACGCCGTCGTCATTCACGAAACCGGCAGCGCTGACGGTCTGCGGGAACCCGAGCGTTCCCAGTGCCCACAGCAGCGGGTACACGCTGATGTCCAGCAGCGCCCCACCGCCGTCCTGGCGTGCCCACAGCCGGGAGGTGGGTGAGTACGGGGCGGGGAAGCCAAGGTCGGCAGTGACCCAGTGGATGTCGCCGAGCTCCCCGGACGCGGCAATCTCGAAGGCCCGTTGCATTCCCGGGAGGAACCGGCTCCACACCGCTTCCATCAGGAACAAGTTCCCGGACCGGGCAACCCGGATCAGTTCCTCCGCCTCCCGCGCGTTGATGGTGAAAGCCTTCTCGCACAGGACGTGCTTCCCGGCCTTCAGCGCCGCCAGGACAATCCGGTGGTGCTGCGCGTGCGGCGTGGCGACGTAGACCACGTCCACGGACTCATCGGCGAGCAGGCGCTCGTAGCCGTGCACGCCGTCGTCGTCCCCGTACGCCTTGATGACGCCGTATTCGGCGGCGAAGGCCTCGGCGGTGGCCTGCCCACGGGAGCTGACGGCGTGGAGTTCGGCGTCGGCCAGCAAGGCCAGGTCCTGCGCCACGGACCGTGCGATGCCGCCGGTGGCGATGATGCCCCACCTGAGGGTCCTGCCGGTGGCAGAGCGGGGGTCGGTGTCGGACTGGCTGGACAGCCACGGCGTAGCAATGGGCGCACTCATGGGAGCCATCCTGTCACAGCCGTGTCCGCATGTTGCGGGATGGCCCGCCACCCTCGGGGAGGCGCCGGGGGAGAGCACGACGCCGGCCCCGCCCGGCTGCCTGCCTCATGTCAGGCGGTGGCCGGCACCGCTGCCCGGTGGACCTGTTCCTCGGTCAGCTTGCCCTGCTGCAGCCGGAACCTGCGGTCTGTCTTATTGGCCAGGGCACGGTCGTGGGTGACCACCAGGATGGTGGTGTTGTGGTCCTGGCTCAAAGCGCTCAGCAGCGAGATGATGTGGTCACCGGTCTGCTCGTCGAGGTTCCCGGTGGGCTCATCGGCGAGGATGAGCTTGGGTTCATTGGCCAAGGCCCGGGCAATCGCCACCCGCTGCTGCTCACCGCCTGAAAGCCGGTTGATGCGGCGGTCGTGCTTGTCCGCCGCCAGCTGCACCTGTTCCAGCAGGTCTTTGGCGCGCTGCTTCCGGGCCGCCTTGCGTATGCCGGCAAATTCCATGGGCAGCATAACGTTGTCCACGGCGGAGAGGTTCGGGATCAGATTGAACTGCTGGAACACGAACCCGATGTCCCTTCGGCGGTACTGGGTCAGTTTGGCGTCCGGCATGCCCGCCAGGCTCACGCCGTTCACGACGACGTCTCCGCTGGTGGGTTTGTCCAGCGCACCGAGCAGAGACAGCAGGGTGCTCTTGCCGCTGCCGCTTTTGCCGACGATCGAGGCCAGGGTGCCCTGCCCGAGGACGAAACTGACATCGTTGACCGGCTTGATGGTGCGGTCGCCCGAGTTGAACGTTCGGACCAGGTTCTTGACTTCAATCATGGCTATTCTCCTCGCAGGACTTCGATGGGACGGATGCGCGCGGTGAGCAGCGCGGGGACCAGGGCGCCGATGATGGCTACACCGAATACCGCCGCGATACCGGCTGCGATGATCCCGGGGGAGGCGCTGGCGGTGACCGAGGTCAGCAGCTGGGACGCGCCGCCAAAAGGGCCGCCCTGTCCGCCGGGGAAGCCGGCTCCGCCGCCGGGCATCGCCCCGGGCATGCCGCGGCCGGCGGTGCCGGCCGCCGTCGTGCTGGTGCTGTTGGTGCTGATCAGGGCAGAAGCGATGCCGCTGCTGGCAAAGGCGGCGATCACGGCGCCCACGGCGCTGCCGAGGGCCGCCAGTACCAGGGCCTCGAGGACGAACTGCAGGCCAATGGTGCGGTTGGGGGCGCCGATGGCCTTAAGGACGCCGATTTCGCGCCGGCGCTCGCGGACCAGCATGACCATGATCAGCAGGATGATCAGCCCGGCTGTGCCCAGCGCCGCGATGAACGCGGTGAAGGAGATGTTCTTGACGCTGCCCAGGGAGCTGACGGCGGTCTCGAGGTTCTGCCCCTGGGTGACGTCCGCCTTGTCAGCGCCGAGGGCGTCCTGCAGCGCCGTCTTGGTGGAATCGACGTTCTCCAGCGAATTCACCGTGACGATCATGCTGGACAGCTCATCAGGGAGCCCGGCAAGGGTCTGCGCGGTGGGAAGCGTGACGTAGACGGCGTTATTGCCGAAGGCGGTGCCGGCGTCGAACAGGCCGGCGACGGTGTACGCCTGGTCGTTGATGGTGAAGCTGGAACCCACGCTGAGGTTGTTCTTCTCCGCGAGGGTGGTGCCCAGGAGGGCGTTCGTGGACTCGGCGGTGTAGTCGCCCAAGCCTGTGCCTTCGGTGATAGTCAGCGCCTTGCCGGTGGTGTCCACTTCGGCGCCGATGCCTGTTGCAGTGATGGGCAGGGACCGTGCCGGCTGGGTGGCGGTGGTTCCTGTGGAGCCGGTGGTGCCGCTGGCCTGGTTGCGGTTGCCGAGTGTCCCGGCGTCCACCGCGGCGGTGAGGCTGGTGGTCAGGGTGGCTGCCGCCTGGCCGCCCGGACCGCCTTGGCCTCCTGCGCCTGCCGGGGTTCCGGACGCAGCCTGCGCGGCAGCTTCAGTGGCGTTTCGCAGCCGGAGCGAGGAGGTTCCGACGACGGCACTGACGTTGGGGACGGATGCCGCGGTGGCTGCCTGTTCGGTGCTGAGGGGCTCGCCGCCTCCTTCGAAGCCCTGCCCGCCAGCGGGATTGACGGTCAAGACGGTGCCCACGGAAGCGTTGAGCTCCTGGACTTTCGCGCCGACGGCCTGGTTGGCCACCAGCATGGCCAGTGCCAGGCCGATCGCGACGGCCAGCACGGCAACGACGGCTGCCGTGCGGACCTTGTTTCTGAAGGCGTTGCCTACACTCCGGGCAAGGACGCTCACGTTACTCCTATGGTTCAGGTGCCGGCCCGGAAGGCCGGCGTCGGAACCACACTCGCGGTCCATCCTGTGCAGGAATCCGGCCGAAGCTGTGTTTGGGCTGTGAAGACCCCTTGACGGCGTGCGTCAGATCAACGTAGAAATGAAACACCGCTGAGAAACCGATTTCTTGAGCGTCTCCGGTTCCTTTTTTATCCGCACCCATCAAGGCATGTGGTCTGTTTGGCATGCCGGAAACAAGGCCAATGACGTCCCTGAAACGCGATACCCCACGTCCCTCCACTCCCCGCCGGCTCCGACGCCCTGCCGCCATCGCAGCATCGGCCGCTGCCGTGGCACTGGCGGCGGGCCTCGCCGTGGCGGCACCCGCAACGGCGAGGCCCGCGCCGACCGGCGGCGGGGTGATCAAAGCCGATGATGCTGCACCCACGGGCTGGGCCGCCGTCGGACGCGGCACCAACGGCGGTGCCGGTGCGCCGGCCGAAAGCCGGTACGAGGTGGGCACGCTCAGCGAACTGAAAGCTGCCCTGGCCAACAACGGCAAGCCCATGGCGCCCAAGATCGTCTATATCAAGGGGACGGTCGACGGCAACCAGGCGCCGGACGGACGCATCCTCGGCGAGCAGGACTACGCGCCGGGCTACGACATTGCCAAGTACGTCTCCTGCTTCGGCCCTGACGGCAAAGTGTGGAGCGACCAGACCTTCGAGTACTGCAAGAAGCAGCGCCAGCTCCGGCAGACCGGAAGCAACAAGATGAAACGCCAGATCGAGGTCAGCATCCCCAGCAACACCACGGTGGTGGGACTGGGCCCGGACGCCGGCTTCGTGGGCGCCAATATCGTGATCCTGAGTGCCACCAACGTGGTGCTGCGGAACCTGAGCGTGGAGGCCCCGGTCGATTACTTCACCACCTGGTCGCCCGATGATGGAAACGGTGCCTGGAACGCCCGGTTCGATGCCGTTTCCTCGGTCACCTCCGACCATCTCTGGATCGACCACGTGCGGCTGTCCGATGGCCGCTTCCCCGACAGCGAAGCGCCGCGTGGACCCAACGGCAAGCCGGCGAACCGGCACGACGGCCTGCTGGACCTCAAGGACGGCACGGATTACGTGACCATTTCCAACAGCAGGCTCTCCAACCACGACAAGACCATGCTGCTGGGCTCCGGCGACGAACACGTGGACAAGGACGGCGGAAAGCTGCGCGTCAGCTACATCGGCAACTACTTCGAAAACCTGCAGCAGCGGGCACCACGGGTGCGATTCGGCCAGGTGCACGTGGTCAACAACTACTTCACCGGCAGCACGGATGATCCCCATTACCCGCTGGTCAGTGAAGCCCAGGGTGGCAGCAGCTACTTCCTGGGCGCGGGGTACGAGTCCCGGATATTCTCCGAGCACAACGCCTTCGACTTCACCGGACCGGGCGCCGATCCGTCCATCATGGTCAGCAGCTACAACGGCCACCGCTTCAGCGATACGGGCTCCTGGTACAACGGACAGTCCGCCGACCTCAACGCCATCGCCAAATCGTCGTTTGAGGGGAACCGGGCCGAGGCCATCGCCGAGGCGGAGGCCGCGGGCACTGCCGCGCCGGACTGGACCGGCTGGGACTTCACCACGGATGTCGGCTGGAACCCTGCCGACATCTACAGCTACAAGGCCTTCAGCACACCGCAGGCCGTCCGGAACCACGCCCTCCGGTTCACCGGCCCTGGCGTGCTCACGGTGAAGCAGTAGCGGAGCCCCGGCCTCAACAGCTGCAGGAATCCGGACGAAGGAAAACAGCCCGGCCCCCGTGAGGGGACCGGGCTGTTTCCGTTGTTGATGTGCTACTTGGTGATCGGGCCGAGGACCGGATCGTCCGTGTAGGCGGTCTTCACGTTGGCGGCGGTGACGATGACCGGCTCCAGCAGGTAGGCCGGAACGGTCTTGGTGCCGTTGTTGTAGGACTTGTCGTCGTTGATCTCCGGGGTCTTTCCGGCCTGGAGGTCCTTCACCATGGTGATGGCGTGCTCGACGAGCTTGCGGGTGTCCTTGTTGATGGTGGAGTACTGCTCGCCCGCCATGATGGACTTGACCGACTCAACCTCGGAGTCCTGGCCGGTGACAACCGGAAGCGGCTTGCCGGCGGCCTTGACGGAGGTCAGGACAGCGCGGGCCAGGGTGTCGTTGGGGGAGAGGACGCCGTCCAGGTTGGCGCTGGTGTAGCTGCCGGTGAGCAGGGTGTCCATGCGGCGCTGGGCGTTCTCAGCCTTCCAGCCCTGGGTCACTGCCTGTTCGAAGTTGGTCTGGCCGGAGACCACCTTGAGGGTGCCGTCGTCGATCTTCGGCTTCAGGACGCTCATGGCGCCGTCGAAGAAGACCTTTGCGTTGGCATCGTCAGGGGAGCCTGCGAACAGCTCGACGTTGTAGGGGCCGTTGGGCTTCTTGGCCTTGAGTCCGTCCAGCAGCGCCTGGCCCTGGAGTTCACCGACCTTGAAGTTGTCGTAGGCCACGTAGTAGTCCACGTTCTCGGTGTTCAGCAGCAGCCGGTCGTAGGCGATGATGGTGGCGCCGGCGTCCTTGGCCTGCTTGAGCTGGGTGCCCAGCTGCGAGCCGTCAATGGCGCCCACGATGATGACCTTGGCGCCCTTGGTGACCATGGCGCTGATCTGGTTCTGCTGCTCGGACACGCCGCCGTTGGCGAACTGGACGTCGGCCTTGAAGCCGGCACCGTTGAGGCCGTCGTTGAACAGCTTCTCCGCCAGGACCCAGTTCTCACTGGTCTTCTGCGGAAGCGCGACGCCGATGGAGGAGTTCTGTTCGAATCCTCCTGCACCGCCGCTTGCGCCGCCGGACGGGCTTTCCGAGCGGCCGCAGCCCGTCAGCGCCAGTGCTGCGATGGCAGCTACCGCTGCGGCCTTTCCTGCTTTACCAAACATTCGCATAGTTGGTTTTCTCTTTCTTTGTGGTGGTTACCGCTGTTCAGGCTGCAAGGCTCAGGCTTCCCTGGCGATCGCTTCCTTGGTGGAGGTAGTTTCGTCGGGCTGGATGGGGCTGCTGGGACCGCCGCCGGAGCGTCCCATGTTCCGGGTCAGGAGGCCGATGATCGACTTCTTGCCCTGGCTCTTGTTGTAAACGTCGAAGGCTACGGCGATCAGGAGCACCAGGCCCTTGATGATCTGGGTGAGGTCGGCGCCGACGCCGAGCAGCTGCAGGCCGTTGTTCAGCACTGCCATGACGAGGCCACCGATGATGGAGCCGACCACGGTGCCTACACCGCCGGTGACCGCCGCGCCGCCAATGAAGACTGCGGCGATGGCGTCGAGTTCCCAGCCGACGCCGTCGAACGGGCCCGAGGCCGTGGACCGGCCCACGAAGATCATGCCCGCCAGGCCGGCCAGGATGGACATGTTCATCATCACCAGGAAGTTGACCTTCTTGGACTGGACGCCGGAGAGTTCGGCGGCGTGCCGGTTGCCGCCCACTGCGTAGACGTGCCGGCCCAGGATGGTGCGGGAGGAGATGAACCCGTACAGCAGCACCAGGACGGCGAGGATGAGGCCGGGGATGGGGAACGAGGTTCCGGGGCGGCCGGTGGCGAAAAGGTACGTGGCGTAGAGGATGGCGCCGCACACCAGGACCAGCTTCAGGATGGTCACCCAGGTCTCCGGAACCTCGGCGCCGAGGGCTTTGGCGCGGGAGCGGGTGCGGAGCTCGCCCCACACGACGAAGGCTGCGGCGGCGATGCCGAGGAGCAGGGTGAGGTTGTTGAAGCCGGTGTTCGGTCCCACCTCGGGCAGGTAGCCGGAGCCAAGGTACTGGAAGTCGTTGGGCACCGGGATGGTGTTGGACTTGCCCACAAACTGGTTGAACCCGCGGAACAGGAGCATGCCGGCCAGGGTGACGATGAAGGCCGGAATGCCGACGTAGGCAGTCCACCAGCCTTGCCAGGCGCCGATGACAGCACCCAGTGCGAGGCCCAGCAGGACGCCGGCCCACCAGGGAATGCCCCAGTCGCGGATGGCCAGGGCAACCGTGACGCCAACGAATGCGGCGACCGAACCGACGGAAAGGTCGATGTGCCCGGCGATGATGACCAGGACCATGCCGATGGCCAGGATCAGGATGTAGGAGTTGCCGTTGAAGAGGTTGATGACGTTGCCGGGCGTCAGCGTCCGGCCTTCGGTGGCGACCTGGAAGAAGATGATCAGTGCCACCAGGGCGAAGATCATGCCGAATTGGCGGGTGTTGCCGCCAAACAGCTTTTTGAGGGCGTTCATGGTGTCAGTCCTTGGGTCCGGAAGTTCTGGAGGTGGTCCAGGGGTCAGGCGGCTTTGCGGTTGGGGTTGGAGGTCATCAGTTTCATCAGGTTTTCCTGGCTGGCCTCATCCTTGTCGAGGACACCGGTGACGGTGCCTTCGAAGATGGTGTAGATGCGGTCGGACAGGCCCAGGAGTTCGGGAAGCTCAGAGGAAATGACAATCACTCCCTTGCCCTGGTTGGCCAGTTGCTGGATGATGCCGTAGATCTCGTACTTGGCCCCGACGTCGATGCCGCGGGTGGGCTCATCCAGGATCAGCAGGTCGGGGTCCGTGAACATCCACTTGGCCAAGACCACTTTCTGCTGGTTGCCGCCGGACAGCTTGGCCACGCCTTCCTCCACCGACGGGGTCTTGGTGCGCAGGGACTTGCGGTATTGCTCGGCGACGGTGAACTCCTGGTTGGGGTCCACCACCGAGTGCCGGCTGATCTTGCGGAGGTTCGCGGCCACCGTGGTGGTCTTGATGTCATCCAGCAGGTTCAGGCCCAGGCTCTTGCGGTCCTCCGTGACGTAGCCCAGCCCCGCGTCAATGGCCTGGCGGACCGACTTCAGGGTCACTTCCTTGCCGTCCTTATATATGTGTCCGTCAATGAAGCGGCCGTAGGAGCGGCCAAAGACGGACCGGGCCAGTTCGGTGCGGCCCGCGCCCATCAACCCGGCGAAGCCGACGATCTCGCCGCGGCGGACGAAGAAGCTGGAGTTCTTGCAGACCAGGCGGTCCTGGACGTTGGGGTGCCCCACCGTCCAGTCCTTCACCTCGAAGAAGACTTCCCCGATCTTGGGTGTGTGGTCCGGGAAGCGGGACTCCAGGGTCCGGCCCACCATGCCCTTGATGATCCGGTCCTCGTCCACGCCGTCCGCTTTGACGTTCAGGGTCTCGATGGACTTGCCGTCACGGATGATGGTGATCGAGTCGGCAATCTGCTCGATCTCGTTGAGCTTGTGCGAAATGATGATCGACGTGATGCCCTTGGCCTTCAGGCCCAGCATCAGGTCCAGCAGGTGCTGGGAATCGGATTCGTTGAGCGCGGCGGTGGGTTCGTCCAGGATGAGGATCTTCACGGACTTGTTCAGGGCCTTGGCGATTTCCACCAGCTGCTGCTTGCCGACGCCGATCTCCTTGACGGGGGTGTCCGGGTCCTCGCGGAGGCCAACGCGGGCCAGCAGGTCCAGGGACCGCAGGCGCGCCTCGGACCAGTCGATGATCCCCCGCTTGGTGGGTTCGTTGCCCAGGAAGATGTTCTCCATGATGGACAGTTCCGGGATCAGCGCCAGTTCCTGGTGGATGATCACGATCCCGGCGTGCTCGCTGGCCCGGATGTCCTTGAACTGCTGGACCTCGCCCTGGTAAACGATCTCGCCGTCGTAGCTGCCGTAGGGGTACACGCCCGAGAGGACCTTCATCAGGGTGGACTTCCCGGCCCCGTTTTCGCCGCAGATGGCGTGGATTTCGCCGGCCTTCACCCGGAGGTTCACATTGGCCAAGGCTTTAACGCCGGGGAATTCTTTGGTGATGGACCGCATCTCGAGGATGATCGGCTCCGTCTGCGTGGTCTGGGACGTCATGTGCCCTAACCCTCCAATGCAATGACTTCTTTGTCCGGCCGGCAAAGCGCAGGGCCGTCTGATCCAAAAGTAAACTGGATCACAGCTATTGTCGTCAAGTCTTGAACGCAATTGCTGGATAACGAAACGGTCTACGTTTTGCGGATCCCGGCGTGCTGGAACACCAGCGCCGCCGCCCCCAGCGCCTCGGCGCGGTCGCCGAGTGAGGACATGGTCAGGGTGGTTGTTTCGCCAATCACGGGGACGGCATGGCGGATCAGTCCACGCCGGATGGGGTCCAGGAGGAGGTCGCCCAACCCTGCCAGGGGACCGCCCACCACAATCACTTCGGGGTTGATCAGGTTGGCCACGTTGCCCAGCGCCCGGCCCACGGCCAGGCCGGCGTCATCCACCACCCGCAGCGTGGCCGGGTCCCGGCTGAGGGCCTTGCGGACGATGTCCGCGGGCGTGAGTGGGCGGTCCTCGCCGCGGCTGAGGAGTTCGATCATGGTGGTGGTCGAGGCGATCGTTTCCAGGCATCCGCGGTTGCCGCAGCGGCAGACAAGGCCCTGCTCGTGGATGGTTGCATGACCGATTTCGCCGGTGATTCCCACGTTGCCGTAGTAGGGCGCGCCGTTGAGGATCAGGCCCGCACCGATGCCCGAACCGATCTTCATGAACAGGAGGTTGCTGACCCCCGTGTGCTGTCCCCAGGTGACCTCCGACCACGCCCCGAGGTTGGCGTCGTTGTCAATAAACACGGGGATTCTCAAGGTTTCCTCAAGATGCTGGAGGATGTTGATGCCCACCCATTCGGGGAGGATGGCACCCTGCGCCACCGTCCCGGAGCGCCGGTCGATGGGGCCGGGAATTCCGACGCCGGCACCCACCACCGAGGCCCGTTCCGTCCCGCTCTCCGCCAGCAGTTTGTCCAGCAGGGCCACCGCAGCCCGGATGCCCTCCTCCGCCTGGTGGCCGAGCGGAAGCATGACCGATTCCTCCGCAATCACGTGGTAGCTCAGGGATGCCAGCACGACGCGCAGGTGCCGCCGGCCGAAGTCGATTCCCACCGCTACCGCGCCGTTGCTGTTGAGCCGCACGTTCAGTGCCCTGCGCCCGGAACTGGTGATGGGTTCGGTGGACGCCAGGCCGGAATCGAGCATGATCTTGACGATGTTGGAGACTGTGGCCGTGGACAGGCCGGTCTGCCGGGCCAGTTCGGCCTGGGTGGAGGGGCCGCCCATGAGGCTTTCGATGATCCGCTGCTGGTTCAGTTGCCGCAGGGCGGACTGAGAGCCGGGATTTTTGGGCTTGCTCCTCGTTGAGCGCGGGGTGGCGGACATGCTAAGAAGATTGCCCTATCACCTCTCTTGTAGTCAAGAAGTTAACGCATGAGTCGTTTAGCGGCGCCACGGAGTGGGTAGGGCGCTTTGGTGCGGCGGACGCCGGTGGTGGTGCAAAAGGTCCCGCCGGGCGGACCGGCCGGGTGGCTAGGCTGGAAGCAAGGTCCCCGCCCGGGGGCCCGTCCGGACAACAAAGGTGGTAGCAGTGCTGCTGGCACTCCTGCAGGCGAACGCTGCGGTCCTTGATCTAGACGCCAATTGCGCCGTGGTGGAGGCGGCGGCCCGTGACGCGGCAGCCGCCGGCGCGGCCGTCCTTGTCACCCCTGAGCTCTTCCCCGTGGGGTACGCCCCGCGGCGGGTACGGTCCGGCCTGGATCCCGCGGCGCTGCCCGCACTTCACCGGCGGCTGGCCGGCATCGCCCGCCGCCACGGCATCGGCCTGGTCTACAGCGTCCCCCGCGTCACAGCGGAAGGGGAGTGGCAGATCAGTGCCACACTGCTGGACGCGGAGGGCAAAGCGTTGCTCGAGTACGGCAAGGTGCACCTCTTCGGCCCGGATGAGCGCGCCGCCTTCACCCCCGCAGCCGAAGCACCTGCCGTCGTGAACTTCCAGGGAATCCGAACCTCCATGGTCATTTGCTACGACGTGGAATTCCCTGAGGCTGTCCGCGCGTCAGCGGCCGGCGGCGCCGAACTCCTCCTGGTGCCTACGGCGCTGGCCCACGGGTTCGACGACGTACCCCGGCTCCTGGTCCGTGCCCGCGCCCTTGAAAGCCAGTTGGCCATTGCCTACGCCAACCACTGCGGCGTGGAGGATGGGTGCCGGTTCTTGGGCGGCAGCGTCGTCGCAGGTCCGGACGGCAAGCTGCTGGCGGAGGCGGCGGAAGAGCCGTCCCTGGTCTTTGCGGACGTGGATCCTGATGCTCCGCGCCGGGAGCGTGCCGGGGTGCCCTACCTTGCGGAGCGGCGGCCGGACCTCTACCGCCGCTGGGAAGCCTGAGCGGTCACGTCCCGGCGCCCACGAACTGCAGGGCAATCCACAGTTCAGCCCTGTTGGCTGCCTCGCCGAGGTCCAGGTCCAGCAGCCCGGCCAGGGCATTGACCTGGCGGCGGACGCTGTTGCGGTGCAGTCCCAGGTCCTTGGCCGTTGCGTCCCAGTTGCCGTTGGCTCCCAGCCACGACCGCAGCAGCCGCAGCTGGCTGTCCCGGCGGTCGGGTTCCATGGCCATGACCGGTCCCAGGAGCCTCTCGGCCAGCAGGGTTCCGGCGCCGCCGCCGAGCAACCCGGCGACGGTCCAGGCCTGGTCTTCCTCCCGCACGGTCCCGCCGGTGGCCAGCACGCGGGGGCGAAGGGCGCTTGCCTGGCGGTAGGCGGACGGCAGGGCAGGGAGTTCGGCCGGTCTGCCCACCACCATGCCCCAGCCCAGCTGCTTCATCTCCGCCGCCAGCTGCTCGTCAACCTTCAGGCGCGTGATGGCAGCGAAGCCGTACTCGGTGAGTTCCACCAGCTTCGTGTCGAAGATCCGCCGCCATTGAAGCAGTTCACGGACCGGCCCGTCCGCCCCGGCTGCCTCCAGCCGGACTCCCTGGACCACCCGCACTGATCCGGTCCGCGTGCCGGAGATACTCTGGGCCAGCAGGTCCCGGATGCCGTTCAGCTCCCGGGTGCTGCCGCCCGCCAGGCTCTCCGGGTGCAGCAGCACGGCGGTGGCCAATTGGCTCGGAGCCAGCGAGCCGCTGGTCCTCTGCCGGACAAGGAGCTCCAGCAGTCCCACCACCGAGGACACCACGCTGTTCTGCGCCGGAGTCAGCGGCTGGTCCGCCCCGAGCACCAGGGCACCGAGGGTGGCGTCCCTGCTGCTGCGAAGGGGATGCCCCACCGCAAGGCCCTGGCCGGGTTCCGGCAGCGCCTCGGTCTCCACCCGGGGACCGCTGCCGGCCAGCAGCTTTCCCACCAGGGGCTGCAGTGCGGAGAGTTCGACGACGGCGCCCGACTTGGCACGCACCTTGCCGTCCGGACCGAACAAGGCGGCCCAGGCCGGGACCTTCTGAACCAGCGCCGCCAGCAGTTCGTGTTCCGGCCGCGGCGAAAGGACTGCCCGCATCAGGTGGCGGTTGGTTTCCGCCAGTTGCCGGAACGCCTGGGCGTTGCCGGATTCCAGCAGCTTGGAGAATTCCAGGCCCAGCGCCGCGAACGGGATGCTGGCCGGGATTTCCACCAGTGTCAGGCCCCGGCGCCGGCAGGCCGTGGCCAGCCCTTCAGGTACGGCCTCGAAGTACGGCTCCAGCCCGAAGCCCAGGGCGGCCACTCCGGCATCCACCAGCCGTGCCACATACTCGTCCGCCAAATCAGGGTCCACTGCGGTGTCTCCCGCGCGGAGGGCGTTGCCTCCTGTTCCGCCATGACCGCTGCCCGGGCCGGGCTGCAGGAACGGAAGTCCGGCCGTGAGGACGAATTCGCCGTCAATGAGGTAGGGGGTAGGGTCTTCAAGTTCACTGGGCTCCACCCAGCGCAGGGGCACCTGGCTGTTGCCGGCGTCGTGCACCAGCGCGATTCCCTCGGGAAGGGCGGCCAGGAAGCGTCCCAGTGTCACCGCACCCTGGTCCGGAAGTGTGTCCTGAAGCTCCTGGGCTGGTGGTGCATTGTGTCTCATGGGTGATCACTATAGGTCAGTTTGCACACCTTTGAGATGCCGCTCACACCCCTACGCTGGGGTGGGGAATCCAACCATCCACCAAGACGAAGGGACGTCGACGATGACTGTGCCTACACTTCCGGGCCACGTGTCCGGCCGCCAGGGCAGCCGTCCCGCGCTGGGCAAGCAACTGCTCCGGCGCAAGCCGATGGCGCTGCTGGCAGCCGAACCGGACGCCGGAAACGGCGCACCGCGGCTGGTCCGCAGCTTTGGCGTGCTGCAGCTGACCATGATCTCCGTCGGCGCCACACTGGGCACCGGCATCCTGGTGATCCTGGGCGAGTCCGTGCCGCTGGCAGGCCCTGCGATCTGGATCTCCTTCGCGATCGCCGGCCTGGCGGCGCTCCTGTCCGCGGTGTCCTACGCCGAGATGGCCGGCCTGGTGCCCGCCTCCGGATCCAGCTACTCCTACACGTACGCCACCATGGGTGAGGGCATGGCCTGGATCTGCGGCTGGTGCCTGGTGCTGGAATACGCCGTGTCCGTGGCAGCCGTCGCCGTCGGCGCCGGCCAGTACGTCAACGAAACCCTCGCGGTCTTCGACACGGTCCTGCCGGATGCGTTCTCCCAGCCGCCCGGCGACGGCGGCATGGTCAACATCCCGGCCATGGTGATCGTGGTCCTCGCCACCGTCCTGCTGGTGCGCGGCGCGCGGGAAAGCGCCTGGATCAACACCGCCATCGTGGCAGTCAAGGTGGGCATCCTCCTCCTCTTCTGCGCCATCGCCTTCACCGCGTTCAGCGCCGGCAATTTCGACCCGCTGCTGCCCATGGGCGCCGCCGGAGTCTCCGCCGCGGCGTCGCGCGTTTTCTTCTCCTACATCGGCTTCGACGCCGCCTCCACGGCCGGCGAGGAAGCCCGCAACCCCAAGCGCGACCTGCCCCGCGCCATCATGCTCTCCATGCTGATCGTCACCACCATCTACGTCCTGGTGGCCGTCGCGGCCATCGGCGCCCGGCCATGGGGCTGGTTTGACGGAACCGAGGCCGCGCTGGTGAAGATCCTCGAGGAAATCACCGGGCAGCCCTGGATCGCCCTCGTCTTCGCCGTCGGGGCCGTCCTGGCCATCGCCAGCATCGTCCTGACCGTGCTCTACGGGCAGACGCGGATCCTGCTGTCCATGTCCCGCGACGGACTGGTTCCCGCCATTTTCAGCCGCGTCTCCCGCCGCACCGGGACGCCCGCTGCCGGGACCCTGATCGTGGGCGTCGCCGTCGCCCTCACCGCAGGGCTGGTGCCGCTGGGCGCCCTGGCCGACGCCACCAGCATCGGCACCCTGTTCGCCTTTGCCTTGGTCAACGCAGCCGTTATCTACCTCCGCAAGGCGCGGCCCGAACTGGAGCGGACCTTCCGGGTGCCGTTCTTCCCGTTCACCCCCATCCTCGGCGCCATCATGTGCATCTACCTCATGGCCAACCTCGGCGCCGAAACCTGGATCACCTTTGCGGCCTGGATGCTGGTGGGGACCGCCGCGTACTTCGGCTACGGCCGGCGGAATTCCAAGGTGGCAGCCCTGGACGAGACGGAATACCGTGAACTCGCCGCCGCGCCCCGCCCGTCAACGACCGCAGCCCCCTGACGCCACCGTCGAACCTTCACACCCCCAAGCAGCCAACGCAAAGGCAGGCAATCCATGACCACCGCCACCGAGCTTCCCGCCTCCCACCCGTCCAGCACCTCCAGCCTGCCGGACGGCCCGCCCCGCGGGCAGGACGGCCAGGCCGCCCCCATCACCATGCTGAACCCGGACTTTCCGTTCAGTTACGACCACTACCTCAACCACCCTGACGGGCTGGGCTCCGTCCCGGAGGAACTGCTGGGCACCGAAGTGGCAGTGATCGGAGCAGGACTGTCCGGCCTGGTTACCGCCTATGAACTGATGAAACTGGGCCTGCGCCCGGTGGTGTACGAGGCTGACCGGATCGGTGGACGGCTCCGCACCGCAGCCTTCCCGGCGGCCCCGGGCGTGGTGGCGGACCTTGGTGGCATGAGATTCCCTGTCTCGGGCAAGGCGTTCTACCACTACGTTGACCTGCTGGGCCTGGAAACGCAGGACTTCCCCAACCCGCTCGCCGAGGCAACGTCCAGCACGGTCATAGAACTGGCTGGCCGGAAGCACTACGCCGAAAAGCCGGACGAGCTCCCGCCGTTCTTCCGGGAGGTGGCGGACGCCTGGAAGGCGGCGGTCAACGACGGCGCGAAGTTCGGTGACATGCAGGACGCCATCCGGGCCCGCGACACCGCACGGATCAAGGAACTGTGGAACGAGATGCTGCCGCTGATGGACGAGCAGACCTTCTACGGCTTCATCGCTGCCAGCGAGTCCTTTAAGAAAGCCGGGTTCGCACACCGGGAAGCCTTCGGCCAGGTGGGCTTCGGCACCGGCGGCTGGGACACCGACTTCCCCAATTCGATCCTGGAAATCCTGCGGGTGGTCTACACGGACGCCGACGACCGGCACCGGCTTATCCGCGGGGGAGCGCAGCGGCTCCCCGAGGCACTGTGGCAGCACGCGCCGTCGGACCTGGTGCACTGGCCAGCCGGCACCTCGCTGGCGTCGCTGCACTCCGGCTCGCCCCGCGGCGCCGTCGGAAAGATCAGCCGCGACGCTGATGGGAACCTCCGCGTCCGTGAGCGTTGGGGGCGCGAGGCGAGCTACCCGGCCGTCGTGACCACCTGCCAGTCCTGGCTGCTGTCCACCCGGATCCACACCGAGGAGGCCTTGTTCCCGGCAGAGCTTTGGACCGCCATGGAGAAATCGCACTACATGCAGTCGTCCAAGACGTTCGTGATGGTGGACCGGCCGTTCTGGAAGGATATCGACCCGGAGACCGGGCGCGAGGTCCTGTCCATGACCCTGACTGACAGGCTGAACCGGGCCACCTACCTGCTGGACAACGGCCCGGACCAGCCGGCCGTCATCCTGCTCTCGTACACGTGGAACGACGACGCCCTGAAGTGGCTGGCGCTGGACGCCGACGAACGGGTGGAGCTGATGCTGCATTCACTGGAGCAGATCTATCCCGGGGTGGATATCGCCGGCCACATCGTGGGCCAGCCCATCACCGTGTCCTGGGAAGCCGACCCCAACTTCATGGGCGCCTTCAAGGCCAACCTGCCGGGCCACTACCGCTACCAGCAGCGGCTGTTCACGCATTTCAAGCAGGACAAGCTGCCGGAATCCCAGCGCGGCATCTTCCTGGCCGGCGACGACGTCTCCTTCACCGCAGGGTGGGCCGAGGGCGCCGTCACCACCGGGCTGAACGCGGTGTGGGGCGTGGTGAAGCACCTGGGCGGCTCCTCCGCACCGGGCAACCCGGGACCGGGCGACCTTCTCGACGAGATCGGCCCGATAAGCCTGGATTAGCCCCTCAGTGCCCTTGTGCGTGCAGTTCGCGGTGTTTCGCCGCGAGCTCTACGTAACGCGTCGCGTTGGCGCGGACGCCGTCGAACTCCTCATCGGTCAGTTCGCGGCGCACCTTGGCGGGCACCCCGGCCACCAGTGAGCGCGGCGGAACGACGGTTCCCTCCAGCACCACGGCACCGGCCGCCACCAGCGAGCCGGTGCCGATGACCGCCCCGTTGAGGACGGTGGCGCCCATGCCGATGAGGCAGTCGTCCTCAACGGTGCAGCCGTGCACGACGGCGGCGTGCCCCACACTGACGCGTTCGCCCACCGTGCAGGGAAAGCCGGGGTCGGCGTGCAGCACCACGTTGTCCTGCAGGTTGCTGCCGGCGCCCACGGTGATGGCGGCGGTGTCAGCCCGGACCGAGACGCCGTAGAAAGCGCTGGCGTCCTGGCCAAGGGTGGCATTGCCGATGATCGAGGCCGAGGGGGCGATGAAGGCTGTTTCGTGGACGGCCGGGGAGTTGCCGCCGAAAGGGTAGAGAGGTGCCATGGCTTCACCCTAAGCCACCCCTACACCCAACTGAGTAGCGCTAAGTGCCGTTTTGGGGCCCCAAAACGGCACTTGGCGCTACCTGGTTGGGGGAGGAAGGGGTGCGGAGGACCAAGAACTGATAGTGCTGGTTCCAGGCACCGTTCCCGGGGCCGGACTCGTCCCCCACGCCTTCAGGCCAGGTCCGGAAATGCTCTACGTCGCCGTGGGCGCCGAATATCTCCCGGGCGGCGTCGTCGCTGCGCCGGCTGAAGAACCGCCGCGGCTCTTCGTCGTCCTCCGGGTTCAGGACTTCGACATCCTCGCCGGACCAGAGTCCGACGGCGATGGGCGCGCCGGGTGCGCTCACCCGTACCAGCTCATGGACGACGTCGTGGATGCGGCTGTTGGGCACGTGCAGCAGGGTGCTCATTGACCAGGCAGCGGAGAAGGAGTTATCCGGAAACGGCAGGTTCCGTCCACTGGCCACGCTGGCCTCAAGGCCTTTGGCGCGGGCCAGCCGGACGCTTTCCCCGGACAGTCCACACCGCAGTAGTGGAGGCCGGCGCGGATGAACTCGCGGCCCTCGATGCCGGTCCCGCAGCCAAGTTCGAAGACCGAGTGCCGGTGTTCGGCCTTGAGCAGGCGGATGAACCACTCGCGGCATTCGACGCGGTGCCGGGTGCTGGCCCGGGTGGTCGGCACTGCCGAGTGCCGGTCGTAAAACACGGCAAGATCGGCCTCGTGGTCCGCGGAGTCCGGGATGCCCTGCATGACTTCAGACTAGGCCACCGGCGCACCCAACTGAGTAGCGCCAAGTGCCGTTCTGGGGCCCCAAAACGGCACTTACTGCTACCTAGTTGAAGACCACCGTCCGGTTGCCGTCCAGCAGCACCCGGTGCTCGGCGTGCCACTGCACGGCCTGGACCAGGGTCCGGCCTTCCACGTCGCGGCCCATCTGGACGAACTGCTCCGCGGTGCGGGCGTGGTCCACCCGGATGACTTCCTGTTCGATGATCGGCCCCTCGTCGAGGGCGGCCGTCACGTAGTGGGCCGTGGCGCCGATCAGCTTCACGCCGCGGGCATGCGCCTGGTGGTAGGGCTTGGCCCCCTTGAAGGACGGGAGGAACGAGTGGTGGATGTTGATCGCCTTGCCGGCCAGGTCGGTGCACAGTTCATCGGAAAGGACCTGCATGTAACGCGCCAGCACGGTCAGTTCGATCTCATGCTCGGCGATGAGCGCCCGCAGCTTGTCCTCGGCCTGCCCCTTGGTGTCCTTTGTCACCGGAATGTGGTGGAACGGGATGCCGTAGAACCCGGCCAGCCCGGCCAGGTCCTGGTGGTTGGACACGATGGCCGGGATCTCGATGGGCAGGGTTCCGGAGCGCTGCTGGAACAGCAGGTCATTAAGGCAGTGGGCCGAGGTGCTGGCCATCACCAGGGTGCGGACCTTCTCGCCGACCGTGTTGAGGCTCCACTGCATGGCGAAGGCGTCCGCCACAGGCTCCAGGGCCGCCCGCAGTTCCGAGGCAGGCGCGGCGGTGGTCACTTCCACCCGCATGAAGAAGTTGCCGGTGGCAGGGCTGCCGTACTGCTGCGAATCCACGATGTTGCTTCCTGCCACCAGCAGGGCGCCGGCCACGGCGTGGACGATTCCGGGGCGGTCCGGGCAGGACAGGGTTACGACATACGCTTGGTTCAGCTGCTCTTCATTCACGCGTCATAGCCTACCCGCGCAGCCGGTGCCGGTTTTGGTAGTCTGGTGTGGTCGCAACTGGCGTTGGGTGGCTAACCACCAGGGAGCGGCAATCACGAAGACCACGGATCGTACGCCTGGGCCGAGGGTCATGTTTTGCCGGAAATGGGGCTGCGCCCTCGTCAGCACAGCAGCGCCATGCCAACGCTTCCGCGCACTGTCATCAAGGCAGCGCGGGAGTGCACCAGCCGGTAGCCTGACCTAAGCAGTGCCCGTATCCCTAGCCAGGAGTTCCCCGTGACTAGTACAGCCACCTCAACAACCCACGTCAGCAACCAGCCGCTGGCCGAGCTTGATCCCGAAATCGCCAAAGTCCTCGAGCAGGAGCTTGGGCGCCAGCGCGGCACCCTGGAAATGATCGCTTCCGAGAACTTCGCGCCCCGCGCCGTGATGGAAGCCCAGGGTTCCGTCCTGACCAACAAGTACGCCGAGGGCTACCCGGGCCGCCGCTACTACGGCGGCTGCGAATACGTCGACGTTGCAGAGCAGCTGGCCATCGACCGGGTCAAGGCCCTGTTCGGCGCCGAGTTCGCCAACGTCCAGCCGCACTCCGGAGCGCAGGCCAACGCCGCCGCCCTCTCCGCCATGATCACCCCCGGCGACAAGATCCTCGGCCTGTCCCTGGCCCACGGCGGCCACCTGACCCACGGGATGAAGCTGAACTTCTCCGGCAAGCTGTACGAGGTTGCCGCCTACCAGGTGGAAGAGGACACCTTCCGGGTGGACATGGACAAGCTGCGTGAGCAGGCCATCAAAGAGAAGCCGCAGGTCATCATCGCCGGCTGGTCCGCCTACCCGCGGCACCTGGACTTCGCTGCCTTCCGCTCCATCGCCGATGAGGTCGGCGCACTGCTCTGGACCGACATGGCCCACTTCGCCGGCCTGGTGGCAGCCGGACTGCACCCGAGCCCGGTGCCGCACTCCGACGTCGTCACCTCCACCGTGCACAAGACCCTCGCCGGACCGCGGTCCGGCGTGATCCTGGCCAAGGAACAGTACGGCAAGAAGCTCAACTCCAACGTGTTCCCCGGCCAGCAGGGCGGCCCGCTCATGCACGTCATCGCCGCCAAGGCCGTGGCCTTCAAGATCGCCGGCAGCCAGGAATTCAAGGAACGCCAGGAACGCGTCCTCGAAGGCGCCAGGATCATCGCCGACCGCCTGAACCAGGCCGACGTCGCCGAAGCCGGCGTCTCCGTCCTGACCGGCGGCACCGACGTGCACCTGGTCCTGGTGGACCTGCGCAACTCCCAGCTGGACGGCCAGCAGGCCGAGGACCTCCTGCACTCCGTAGGCATCACCGTGAACCGCAACGCCGTTCCGTTCGATCCCCGCCCGCCGATGGTCACCTCCGGCCTGCGCATCGGCACCCCGGCCCTGGCCACCCGCGGATTCGGCGCCGCCGAGTTCACCGAGGTTGCCGAGATCATCGCCACTGCGCTCAAGGCCGGCCACGGCGCCGACGTCGAGGCCCTGCAGGCCCGCGTCGACAAGCTCGCCGCCGACTTCCCGCTCTACCCCCAGCACGAGCAGTGGTAACCCATGACTGAAACCACCACCGCACAGATCCTGGACGGCAAGGCCACCGCCGCTGCCATCAAGGAAGAGCTGACAGAACGCGTGGCCGCACTCAAGGCCAAGGGCGTCACCCCCGGCATCGCCACTGTGCTGGTGGGCGCGGACCCGGCCTCGCAGCTGTACGTCTCCATGAAGCACAAGCAGTCCGTGCAGATCGGCATGAACTCGATCCGGCGCGAGCTGCCGGCGGACGCCACCCAGGCCGACGTCGAGGACCTCATTGACGAACTCAATGCGGACCCCGCCTGCCACGGCTACATCGTGCAGCTCCCGTTGCCCAAGCACCTGGACACCGACGCCATCCTGGAGCGGATCGATCCCGCCAAGGACGCCGACGGGCTCCACCCGACCAACCTTGGCCGCCTGGTGCTCAACGTCAACGGAGAGATCACCACACCGCTGCCGTGCACGCCCCGCGGCGTCATCGAACTCCTCGAACGCAACGGGTACAGCCTGGCCGGCAAGCACGTGGTGGTGGTGGGCCGCGGCGTCACCATCGGCCGGTCGATCGGCCTGCTGCTCACGCGGCGTGCCGTCAACGCCACGGTGACCCTGACCCACACCGGCACCAGGAACCTGTCGGAACTGCTGAAGCAGGCGGACGTGATTGTCGGCGCCGCGGGCGTCAAGCACATCGTCAAAGCCGCGGACGTGAAACCGGGTGCGGCGCTGCTGGACGTCGGCGTGACCCGCGAAACCGATCCGGAGACCGGCAAGAGCCGGGTGCACGGCGACATCGAACCGGCTGCCGCCGAGGTGGCCGGCTGGATCTCGCCCAACCCGGGCGGGGTCGGTCCCATGACTGTCGCGCTGCTGATGACCAACGTTGTCGAAGCTGCGGAACGCGCCGCGGAGCAGGCTGGCTAGCCACCGGACGCAACCCACGACGGCGGCGCGGAACTTTTCGAGCGAAAGGTTCCGCGCCGCCGTCGGCCGCTAAGTACCAAACTGCAAGTGCCCTTCCACATCCCCGACGCCTGAACTAGTGTGCGGAGGGTGCACAACGAAGCCATCCTGCCGTCCGGCACCCGGTCCGGCAGCCCGCCGTCGCGCCCCATTGTCATCGCAGCGGAGAACCTGACCAAGAAGTACGGCGACCTGGCCGCCGTCAACGGCATCTCCTTTTCGGTGCCGGCGGGGCAGTCCTTCGGGCTGCTGGGCCCCAACGGTGCAGGAAAGTCCACCGCCATGAAGATGATCGGCGGGGTCACCCGGCGAACCTCGGGCCGCCTGGACATCATGGGCCTGGACCCGGACACGCACGGCCCCGAGGTGCGCGCCCACCTGGGCGTGGTGCCGCAGCAGGACAACCTGGACGAGGAACTGCGGGTCCGGGACAACCTCCTGGTCTACGGCCGCTACTTCGGGCTGCCCATGAGCTACCTCAAGCCCAAGGCCGACGAACTGCTGGAGTTCGCCCAGCTGACGGACAAGGCAAAATCCAAGGTGGATGCGCTCTCCGGCGGCATGAAGCGGCGTCTCACCATCGCCCGCTCGCTGATCAATGAACCGCGCATCCTGCTGCTGGACGAGCCCACCACCGGGCTCGACCCGCAGGCCCGGCACATCCTGTGGGACCGCCTGTTCCGGCTCAAGGAACAGGGCGTCACCCTTGTCCTCACCACGCACTACATGGACGAGGCCGAGCAGCTGTGCGACCGGCTGATCGTGGTGGACAAGGGGCGGATCATGGCTGAGGGCTCACCGGCCCGGCTGATCCGCGAACACTCCACCCGGGAGGTGGTGGAACTGAGGTTCGGTTCCGAACGGAACACCACCATCGCGGCCGAGCTGGACGGGATCGGCGAACGCCTTGAAGTGCTGCCGGACCGGGTGCTGATCTACGCGGACGACGGCGAGTCAGCCCTTGAGCAGGTTGCGTCCCGCGGCCTGCGGCCGCTGACCTCCCTGGTGCGCCGGTCCTCGCTGGAGGATGTCTTCCTCCGGCTGACGGGACGGAGCCTCGTTGACTGACGCACGGCCGGTGCCGGGAACCGCGGCGCTGCGGGCCCACAGTCCCGCCGTGTCCGCGCAGAGGGCACGGCGGTGGGGAGCCTTCTATTACGCGGAACAGGTGCTGCGGGTGATGAAGGGCTACAGCTGGTCCATCGTCATGTACAGCGTGGGCGTTCCGGTGGCCTACCTGTTCGCCATGGGGGTCGGCCTGGCCACCCTCGTGGACAGCCAGGGCGGAACCGCCTTCGGGGGAGTGAGCTACCTGGCGTTCATCGCCCCGGCCCTGCTGGTCTCGGCCGCCGTGATGACTGCGGCCAACGAGTTCACTTTCCCCGTGATGGACGGTTTCAAATGGCGCCGCACGTACTACGGGCCGCACGCATCGCCCCTGACGCCGGGCCAGATCGCGGCGGGCCACATTATGGCCGTCACGTTGAGGCTGCTGCTCCAGTCCGCCATCTACTTCATCGCCGTGGCGCTTTTCGGGGCGGCCCCGGCCGGCTCTGCCTGGGCCCTTATTCCGCTGGCCACGCTGGCCGGGCTGTCGTTCGGGCTGCCGCTGATGGCGTACTCGGCGGCCATCACCGAGGACAAGGGCCAGTTCGCCCTGGTGATGCGCTTCATCGTCATGCCGCTGTTCCTCTTCTCCGGCACGTTCTTCCCGCTGGACAGCCTGCCGCTGGCCGTGCGCTGGATCGGGTGGATTTCACCCGTCTGGCACGGCACCGAACTGGGCCGCGTCCTGGGCTACGGCTACCAGGAGCCGCCGCTGCTGACGCTCCTGCACCTCGCCGTCCTGGCCGGCCTGGCAGTGCTCGGCTGGGTCCTGGCCCGGCGCAGATTCGCCCTGAGGATGGGGCAATGAGCGCCCGCACAGCGTCCGGCCCGGCAGATCCGGTCCCCACGGCCGGGGCGGAAACAGAGGCAGCCCGGAACCGGACGTTCGGCCCGCTCTACTCACGAAATGCCAGGGCCGTGATCGCCCGGGGGCTGATGGCCACGCGCAGCACCAACTGGCTGGTCATGCTGTCCGGCTTCTTCGAACCGGTGCTTTTCCTCGTATCCATGGGCGTGGGGCTCGGCGCCATCGTCGGCACCGTTGAAGGTCCGGACGGCACCCCCATCAGCTACGCGGCCTACATTGCCCCCGCCCTGCTGGCCGTCTCCGCCATGAACGGGGCCGTGTACGACTCCACCTGGAACGTGTTCTTCAAGATGAACTTCGCCAAGCTGTACCAGGGCATGCTCTACACGTCGCTGGGTCCGCTGGACGTGGCCCTGGGCGAGATCTTCCTGGCGCTGCTGCGCGGCATGCTCTACGCCACCGGATTCACGGCCGTCATGGGCGTCATGGGGCTGATCACCACGCCCTGGGCCCTGCTGATGGTCCCGGCCTCGGTGCTGATTGCGTTCGGCTTCGCGAGCCTGGGCATGGGCATCACCAGCTTCCTGAAGACGTTCCAGCAGATGGACTGGATCAACTTCATCCTGCTGCCCATGTTCCTGTTCAGCGCCACCTTCTACCCCCTCAGCGTCTACCCCGTGCCGGTCCAGTGGTTCATCCAGGCCATGCCGCTGTGGCACGGGGTTGAGCTGCTCCGGCAGATCAGCGTCGGCGTCTTCACCGCAGCCACTCCGCTGCACATTGCCTACTACCTGGTGATGACCGCCGCGGGCATGCTGCTGACCACCCTGCGCTTGCGGAGCCTCTTCCTGAAGTAGCCGCGTGTTCGCCGGAGGTGGAAGGCGGCAGGAGCACTCCGTGCCGTTTGAGAGAATGGATGCATGCAATCTCTGGGCAACCCCAATTCTTCCGCCAAGGCCGCCAGGGGCGGGTTCTCGATGTTCCGCATCAGCGGACCCGGACTGATGGTCCTGCTGACGGCGTTCGTTGTGGCCGTCATCTTCGCCGCGAACCAGAACGACGTCGTGGGCTGGGTTGTTGCCGTCATCGCCTTCTTCTGGCTGGCGCTGGCCTGCTTCGTGGTGTTCAGCATCCGCAAGGCCGCCCGCAAAGCCGGCGCCAAGCTCAGTGAAGCCCAGAGCGCGTTCACGTCCGCCGCCGGCCGCGGGCCGTCGTCGTCCGCCGCAGACCACGGCGGCACCCAGGTAGTGTACGAGCGCAACGAAGCCGACGAGGTCCGCGACCTCAAGCTGGACCATTCCTTCAAGATCGTGCAGGTCCAGATCCGGGTAGTGGAAGAGGAACGGGCCAAGGGCGCCGCAGCCAACCAGGACACCATCAACCGGGCGCTCGAGACCATCGAGATCACGGCCACCAATGCCCGGGACATGATCAAGTCCTCCGGCAACGGGGAACCGGTGACCGGAACCATCATCGACTAGAGTGGAACGGGTGAGCTCGGCATTGAAGAAGGACCACCTTCGCATCGCATCCGTCAACGTCAACGGCCTCCGGGCTGCTTACCGGAACGGAATGGCTGCCTGGCTGGAGCCGCGCGACGTGGACATTCTCTGCCTCCAGGAAGTCCGTGCCCCTGACGCTGTCGTCCGGGAACTGCTCGGGGACGGCTGGCACATCCTGCACGCCGAAGCCGAAGCCAAGGGCCGCGCCGGTGTGGCCATCGCATCCCGGGAAGAGCCGCTCGCCACCCGCAACGGCATCGGGGACGACTACTTCGCAACCGCCGGGCGCTGGGTGGAAGCCGACTTCCGGCTCACCAACTCCGCGGGGGAACGGGTGCAGCTCACCGTTGCCAGCGCCTACGTCCACTCCGGCGAGGCCGGCACGCCCAAGCAGGATGACAAGTACCGGTTCCTTGACGCCATGGGCACCCGCCTGCCCGAACTGTCCAAGCACAGCGACCATGCCCTGGTGGTGGGCGACCTCAACGTGGCCCACACTCCCCTGGACATCCGGAACTGGAAGGGCAACCTGAAGAAGGCCGGCTTCCTCCCGGAGGAACGCGCCTACTTTGACCGCTTCTTCGGCGAGGACATCGGCTGGCACGATGTCCACCGCACCATGTCCGGCGAAATGGATGGGCCGTACACCTGGTGGTCGTGGCGCGGCAAGGCGTTCGACAACGACGCCGGCTGGCGCATCGACTACCACATGGCCACCCCGGTGCTTGCCGCCTCGGCGGTTTCCGCCGTCGTGGACCGCGCGGCCACGTACGACACCCGCTTCTCCGACCATGCCCCGCTGGTAGTGGACTACCGGCTCTAAGCACAAAGGTTTTACTGAATGACTCACCAGCCAACCCCGGCAGCCAAGAAGCGCATCCTGTCGGGTGCCAAGCCCACGGCCGACTCCCTGCACCTGGGCAACTACATCGGTGCGGTCCGCAACTGGGTGGACATGCAGGCTGAATACGATGCCGTGTTCTTCATCCCGGACCTGCACGCCATCACGGTGGATTTCGATCCCACCGAGCTCGCCAAGCGCACGCGGACCGTCGCTGCCCAGTACATCGCAGCGGGCATTGACCCGGACAAGAGCATCTTCTTTGTCCAGTCCCACGTCCCCGAGCATGCCCAGCTCGCCTGGGCCCTGAACTGCATCACCGGTTTCGGCGAAGCCTCGCGGATGACCCAATTCAAGGACAAGACGCAGAAGTCCGGCGCGGACTCAGCCACGCTGGGCCTCTTCGCCTACCCCACGCTCATGGCGGCGGACATCCTGCTCTACCAGACGGACCTGGTCCCGGTAGGGGAGGACCAGCGGCAGCACCTGGAGCTGACCCGCAACCTGGCGCAGCGCTTCAACACGAAGTTTGGTCCCACGTTCACCGTTCCCGAGGCCACGATCGTCAAGGAGCGGGCCAAGATCTACGATCTCCAGAACCCCAGCGCCAAGATGTCCAAGACCGGGGAATCGCCCAACGGTGCCATCCAGCTCCTGGAGGACCCCAAGATCGCGGCCAAGCGCATCAAGTCAGCCGTGACCGACGCCGGCACGGAGATCCGGTTCGATCCGGAGGAAAAGCCGGGCGTCTCGAACCTGCTGACCATCTACTCGTCCCTCACCGGCAAGTCCGTGGCGGACCTGGAAGCCGAGTACCAGGGCAGGATGTACGGGCACCTCAAGGTGGACCTGGCCGAGGTGGTGGTGGATTTCGTCACCCCGCTGCGCAACCGCACCAACGAACTCATGGCCGATCCCGCCGAGCTGGACAGGCTGCTGGCCTCCGGTGCCGACCGGGCGCGCGAGATCGCCTCGGCCACGCTGGCGACCGTCTACGAGCGAATGGGCTTCCTGCCCTCCCACAGCCTCGCAGGAGTCCGCTAGCACCATGTCTTCCAGCGTAGGGGTAATCCTCGGGTTCCCGCCTGACATCGCAGCGGAGCTGCAGCGCTGGCGTGCGTCCTTCGGGGATCCGCTGGCGGATGTTGTGCCGGCGCACATCACGCTGGTGACCACCACCCCCACGCACGACTGGCAGGCCACCCTGGACCACGTCCGCGAGGTGGCCCGCGGCCAAAGCCCCTTCATGGTGACCATTGCCGGCACCGGAAGCTTCCGGCCGGTCTCGCCGGTGGTGTTCATCAGGGTGGAGGAGGGTTTCGAGCAGTGCGTCGAGCTGCACGAAAAGCTCCAGCAGGGCCCGCTGGCACGCGAACTCCCGTTTGCCTACCATCCGCATGTCACGATCGCCCACGACGTCGCCCCCGAAGCCCTCGATGAGGCCGAAACGGTGCTCAAAGGCTACAGGGCCAGCTTCCCCGTGGTTAGCATGGGACTCTACGAGCATGATGCAGACGGCATCTGGCAGCTACGGGAAGAGCTGGACTTTGGGACCGAAACTGACAACGACGCCGGCACCCGATACGCGATCGCCGCTGCGGAAGCAGCAGCCCAGGCAGGCGGGGCAGCCTCTTCCCACTGAACGCGCCAAACTGCAGCTCGCCGTCATCCAGAAGCGGATGGACTGGAGCAAAGCCAGGCGGTCCGGCGGCGGTCCTTTCGCGTCGATCCTTGCCATGGTGCAGTGGATCGTGGCCCGGTTGAACGCCTTCCGTCCCATGCGGGCATTCAGGCACTACACGCTCCAGCATGGCCCGCTGATGAGCGCCGGGATCGGCTTCAACATGTTCTTCTCCATCACCGGCCTGCTGGCCACCGGATTCTCGGTGGCCGGACTGGTGCTGCGCGGACAGCCGGCGCTGCTGGACAGCATCGTCACCAGCGTGGCCTCCAGCGCGCCCGGCCTGCTGAAGGTCAACGGCGGCACCGGGCTGGTTGATCCCCAGGACCTCCTGGACCCCCAGGGCCTGGGCCTCACCGCGCTCATCGCCGCGATCGTCACCGTCATCACGTCCCTGGGGTGGATCGCCGGACTCAGGGACGGACTGCGCGGCGTCATGGAACTGCCGCCGCTCATGCTCAACCCGGTCCTGATGAAGCTCCGCGACGCCGGGACCCTGCTGCTGCTGGGCGTCGCCCTGGTCATCAGTGCGGGCGCCTCGCTGGTGTTCGGAACCGCCGCCGGCTGGGTGACGGATTTCCTCAACCTCAATGATGCCGTGGCCGGGCCGTTGACCACCTCGATCAAAATCGCAGTGCCGCTGGTCCTGGGCTGGGTGACGGCGCTGATCATGTTCCGGCTGGCCGGTGGCCTGAAGCTCTCCCGCCGCGCCCTCCTCGAAGGGACCATCCTGGCCGCCGTGGGCACCACCATCCTGCAGATCTTCAGCACCGAACTGTTGGCCGGCGCGGGCCGGAACCCCATCCTCGCTCCGTTCGCCATCATCATCGGCCTGCTGATCTGGTTCAACTTCGTCAGCCAGGTTTACCTGGTGTCCGCCGGCTGGGCAGCCGTCCGCGAAGCAGACCTGAAGTCCGGCGAGGCACCGCGGAAGACCGTCCTGGGCGCGCGCCGGCCCACACCGCAGACCTGACCCGCTGACGCCGGAGTACCGGTTCCGGAGCATTCCATCCCCATCACGGCCCGGGACCTCGCTTGCGTGTAGCGCACGCAGTGGCCCTGTTCCCGCGCCCTGCCGGTGTGATACGTTTCACGAAACCGTTTTCCCATGAGGAAGAAGCGTACCCGATGGCGAGTCGCCTGCTCCGCACGTTCCGGAAATCTGTCTCACTGGCCAGCGCCGCAGCCCTGGTGGCGTTAACGGCGGCGTGCTCCAGCCCTGTCACGGACGGCCAACAGGGCGGCCCGGTCGAAATCCGGTTTTCCTGGTGGGGCAACGCCGGCCGGGCCGAGCTGACCACCAAAGCCATCGCCGAATTTGAGGCAGCGAATCCCGACATCAAGGTGAAACCCGAATTCGGCGACATTAGTGGTTACTTCGACAAGCTCGCAACACAGGTAGCAGCCAACGATGCGCCGGACGTCATTACCCTTGGCGGCGCCTACCCGGCTGAGTACGCAAACCGGGGTGCGCTGCTGGACCTGTCAAAGGTTGAGGGCCAGCTTGACCTGTCGCAGCTGGACCAGGGCGCATTGGAGAACGGCCAGGTGCAGGGCACTCAGTACGGTGTGTCCACCGGAGCCAATGCCCTTGCAATCGTCGTCAATCCCAAGGTGTTCGAGGCGGCGGGTGTCCCGCTGCCGCACGATGGCACCTGGAGCTGGGACGATTTCGCACAGACTGCCGCGGACATTACAGCAAAGAGCCTAAAGGGGACGTACGGAACGGCAACGGTCCTCACCCACGACTCCCTGGATGCCTTCGCTCGCCAGCGCGGAGAAGCGCTCTACACCCAGGACGGAGAACTCGGCCTCGGCAAGGAGACGGTGCAAGAATACTTCGACTTCTCGCTGAAGCTCAGCGAAACGGGTGCCGCCCCCAATGCTTCGGAGACAGTGGAGAAACTCAACGTCAGCACCGAACAGACCCTGATGGGGATGGGACAGGCCGGCATGATGCTCACCTGGAGCAACTCCCTGACGGCCCTGAGCAAGGCCTCCGGTGCGGAGCTTCAACTGATGAAGCTGCCTGGCGAAACCCCGCAAGCAGGCATCTGGCTGCAATCCTCGCAGTTCTACACCATCTCAGCGCGCAGCAAGCACACTGAAGCCGCTGCGAAACTCGTCAACTTCCTGGTGAACAACGAGGCAGCGGCGAAGATCATCCAGAGCGACCGCGGCGTTCCCAGCAACCCGGCCATGCGCACGGCCATCCAGGACCTGCTGACCCCGCAGGGAAAAGTTGAAGCCGGTTATATTGACGGGATCGGCAAAATGGAGTTTGCGCCCACGTTCATCGGACCCACCGGGTCAACCGCAGTCTCCGAGATAACCGCCCGCATCAACGCCGATGTCCTGTTCAAACGGCTGACCCCGGAAAAGGCTGCAGAGCAGTGGCTCAACGAAAGCAAGGCCGCAATCGGCAAGTAGGCCGGCGCCGGGCCGGCCAGTGTCAGGATGCGTTCCCGGCGTCGAGGTACTGGTCGGCCCAGGCGGCAATGATCTTGCCGGCACGGGCAGCCTGCCCCTTACCGGTCAGCAGGTGGTCGCTGCCTTCCAGGGAAACGAAGTTCCGGGGGTGGCGTGCGGTCTGGAAGATGGTGCTCGCGTTTTCGATCCCCACGGTGTTGTCCGTGGGGGAGTGGAGCACCATAAGCGGCTTGTGCAACGTCCGGATGCAGACGGTCAGGTCGGCGTTTTCAAGGTCCTCCACAAAGTGTTTCCGGATCTCCACCCGCTTGCCGCCCAGGTCCACTTCGGCGGCACCCTCGCTGAGGATCTTGTCCAGTGCGGCGTCAAAGACGTGGGCCACGTGCTTAGGGGAGAACGGGGCACCCACGGTGGCAACGGCGTCGAGCTCCGGAATCTCCCGTGCCGCTGCGAGCACCGCGGCCCCGCCGAAGGAATGGCCCACCAGCAGTGAGATTTCCTTGCCCTGGCTGCGCATGAATTCGGCCGCCTTGACGGTGTCCGCCACCTTGTGGCTGAAGGAACCCGCGGACCACTCGCCGGCGGAGCCTCCCAGGCCCAGGTTGTCGAACCGCAGCATGCCCACACCGCTGTCGGCCAGGGCCTTGCACATCCGCGATGCTGAGGGGCTGTCCTTGCCCAGGGTGAAACCGTGCGAGAACACGCCCCATCCTTTGACGGGACCTTCGGGGATGTCGATGATGCCGGAGAGCATCTCGCCGGTGGAACCTTCAAAGCTGACCTTTTCGGAGCGGGACACGGAATCCCCTTTCTGATCCTGCCGTTGCCCTATCAGATAAGGGCCCTAAAACCCGGTTTTAGGGACTCCATCTGATAGGGCAACGGGCGTTTTGGTGGTGAGACGACGACGGCGCCGGCCCCTTGGGTGGGGACGGCGCCGTCGTCGGGGGTGTCCTGCGTCAGATCCGGCGGGACAGGATCGCCTGCTTGACCTCGGCGATGGCCTGCGTAACCTGGATGCCGCGGGGGCAGGCCTCGGAGCAGTTGAAGGTGGTGCGGCAGCGCCACACGCCTTCCTTGTCGTTAAGGATCTCCAGGCGCATGTCACCGGCGTCATCGCGGGAATCGAAGATGAAGCGGTGTGCGTTCACGATCGCTGCCGGGCCGAAGTACTGGCCGTCGGTCCAGAACACGGGGCAGGAGGACGTGCACGCGGCGCACAGGATGCACTTGGTGGTGTCGTCGAAGCGCTCCCGGTCCTCGGCGGACTGCAGGCGTTCCCGGGTGGGCTCGTGGCCCTTGTTGATCAGGAACGGCATGACCTCGCGGTAGGACTGGAAGAACGGTTCCATGTCCACGATGAGGTCCTTCTCCACCGGCAGGCCCTTGATGGGTTCCACGGTGATGGGCTTGGACGTGTCCAGGTCCTTCAGCAGGGTCTTGCAGGCGAGCCGGTTCCGGCCGTTGATGCGCATGGCGTCGGAACCGCACACGCCGTGGGCGCAGGAGCGGCGGAAGGACAGGCTGCCGTCCATCTCCCACTTGACCTTGTGCAGGGCGTCCAGGACACGGTCCGTGCCGTACATGGTCAGGTGGAAGTCATCCCAGGTCGCTTCCCCGGAGACCTCCGGGTTGTACCGGCGCACGCGCAGGTGGACATCGAACGTGGGGATTTCGCCGCCACCGCCGACGCCGGCAGGCAGTTCAATCTTTGAGGCTGGCTCAGCGATTTCAGCGGTCATCTTAGTACTTCCTCACCATCGGCTCGTAGCGGGTAAAGACAACCGGCTTGGTGGCCAGGCGGATGCCGGCGATTGACTCCGCCGTTCCGTCTGCCGGCGCGTGGTCGTCCTTGTACGCCATGGAGTGCTTCATGAATTTCTCGTCGTCGCGGTCCGGGAAGTCCTCGCGGAAGTGTCCGCCGCGGGATTCTTCACGGTGCAGGGCTGCCACGGTCATCACCTTGGCCAGTTCCAGCAGGAAGCCGAGTTCCACGGCCTCCAGCAGGTCCAGGTTGAAGCGCTTGCCCTTGTCCTGGACGCTGATGCGCTTGTACCGCTCCTCGAAGGAGGCGATGTCGCGCAGCACCTGGTTCAGGGTGTCGGCGGTGCGGAACACCTGCATGTTGGCGTCCATGGTGTCCTGCAGTTCCTTGCGGATCTGGGCCACCTTCTCCTCGCCGGTGCCGTTGCGGGCAATGTCCAGCAGGTCGGTGGTGTACGCCGTGGGGTTTTCCGGCAGTTCCACGAACTGGGCGGTCTTGGCGTACTCCGCAGCGGCGACGCCGGCACGCTTGCCGAACACGTTGATGTCCAGCAGCGAGTTGGTGCCAAGGCGGTTGGAGCCGTGGACCGAGACGCAGGCCACCTCACCGGCGGCGAACAGGCCGGGGATGACGGTCTCGTTGTCCTGCAGGACTTCGGTTTCGATGTTCGTGGGGATGCCGCCCATGGCGTAGTGGGCGGTGGGGAACACGGGGACCGGTTCGGTGTAGGGCTCAACACCGAGGTAGGTGCGGGCGAACTCGGTGATGTCCGGAAGCTTGGCATCGATGTGGGCCGGTTCCAGGTGCGTCAGGTCCAGCAGGACGTAGTCCTTGTTCGGGCCGCAGCCGCGGCCTTCACGGACTTCGTTGGCCATGGAGCGGGCCACGATGTCGCGGGGAGCGAGGTCCTTGATGGTGGGGGCGTAGCGCTCCATGAAACGCTCGCCCTCGGAGTTGCGCAGGATCGCGCCTTCGCCACGGGCCGCCTCGGAGAGGAGGATGCCCAGGCCGGCCAGGCCGGTCGGGTGGAACTGGAAGAATTCCATGTCCTCCAGGGGGATGCCGCGGCGGAACGCGATGCCCATGCCGTCGCCGGTCAGCGTATGGGCGTTGGAGGTGGTCTTAAAGACCTTGCCGGCGCCGCCCGAGGCGAACACCACGGACTTGGCCTGGAAGACATGCAGTTCACCGGTGGCGAGGTCGTAGGAGACCACGCCGGCAACACGCTTCTGCTTGTAGGACGTGCCGTCCTCGCGGACAGCGTCCTCCTCGACCGTCAGCAGGTCCAGGACGTAGTACTCGTTGTAGAACTCAACGTTGTGCTTGACGCAGTTTTGGTACAGCGTCTGCAGGATCATGTGGCCGGTGCGGTCCGCCGCGTAGCAGGCGCGGCGGACGGGTGCCTTGCCGTGGTCGCGGGTGTGGCCGCCGAAGCGGCGCTGGTCGATGCGGCCTTCGGGCGTGCGGTTGAACGGCAGGCCCATCTTTTCCAGGTCAAGTACGGCGTCGATGGCTTCCTTGGCCATGACCTCCGCGGCGTCCTGGTCCACCAGGTAGTCGCCGCCCTTGACGGTGTCGAACGTGTGCCACTCCCAGTTGTCTTCCTCGACATTGGCAAGTGCTGCACACATGCCACCCTGCGCCGCACCGGTGTGCGAGCGGGTGGGGTAGAGCTTGGTCAGTACTGCTGTGCGCGCACGCTGACCGGATTCGATCGCGGCGCGCATGCCAGCGCCACCGGCACCGACGATGACGACGTCGTACTTATGGACCTGCATACCAGACGCTCTTTCTCTCAAAATTCGCAATAAAACAATCGGGGCCTGATGCTGTCCCCGCACAGCAGGGCCCGCGGTCTATGCCCGCGGGCCCGGGATGGTGCTGGTGCTAGGCAGGGCAGAATCCGCCAGGCAGCGGAACGCCGTCCACCACGGGGCACGGATCGAAGGTGAAGATCACCAGGGTGCCCAGGATGATGATGACCGCGGCGGCCGAGTAGAGGACCGTCTTCAGCCAGCGGCGGGTGGAGTCCTTCTCGGCGTAGTCGTTGATGATGGTGCGCACGCCGTTGGTTCCGTGCAGCATGGCCAGCCACAGCATGGCCAGGTCCCAGAACTGCCAGAACGGGTCAGCCCACTTGCCGGCCACGAAGCCGAAATCGATGGCGTGGATGCCCTCGCCCACCATCAGGTTAACGAAGAGGTGTCCGAAGATAAGGACCACCAGCACCACGCCGGAAAGGCGCATGAACAGCCAGGCGATCATCTCGAAGTTGCCCCGGCTGCCGCCGCTGCGGCGGTACTGCGGAGCGATCCGGCCGCTGCGCGGGCTCTCGATGGTTGCAGTCATGGCTTAGTGACCTCCGAGGGCGAGGGACAGGTGGCGGATGGAGAAGGCAACCATGGTGACGAGCCACAGGCCAAGGACGGCCCACAGCATCTGCCGCTGGTACTTGGCGCCCTTCTTCCAGAAGTCCACCGCGATGATGCGCAGGCCATTGAAGGCGTGGAAAACGATCGCGGCAACGAGGCCGGTCTCACCCAGTGCCATCAGCGGATTCTTGTACGCGCCGATGACGGCGGTGTAGGCCTCCGGGGACACGCGCACCAGGCTGGTGTCCAGCACGTGGACCAACAAGAAGAAAAAGATCACTACACCGGTAATGCGGTGTCCTACCCAGGACCACATGCCTTCACGGCCGCGGTACAAGGTGCCAGCTGGTTTTGTCGGCACTGATAAACCTCCCTGCGACACAGCGGCGCTGGCATGAGATCCACGCGGGGGGAACGCCTGCTGCGAGAGCACTCTTAGCTCAGGCCTAAATCTAGGCTTCGCTCACAGCTTATTCAATTTCGGGGCTCTTTGCTTGCCAGCAGTGGCGCGGATTTTCCGATTTTTTGAGACAAACCCCACAAAGCCTTGCCTCCGGAGCGGCCATCCTGCTCGTGCGGAGGGTACGGCAGCGCCGCCCGGGACACGGCCGGAGGCACCCCGTCGGCTAAAGTTAGCGGTGATGAGTACAGACAAAGTGACAAGCCCGGCATCACCCCTGGACCGCTTCTATGCGGTGATTCCGGCCGGCGGAGTGGGGACCCGCCTCTGGCCCCTGTCACGAGCCGCAGCTCCCAAGTTCCTTCACGACCTCACCGGTTCGGGCAGCACGCTGCTGCGCGCCACCTATGACCGGCTGCAGCCGCTGGCGGGCACCCGCATGCTGGTGGTCACCGGCAAGGCACACCGCGACGCGGTCTGCCGGCAGCTGCCCGAAGTGCAGGACGCGGACCTGGTCCTCGAGTCCGAGCCGAAGGATTCCGCCGCCGCCATCGGACTGGCCGCTGCCATCCTGCACGAACGTGATCCGGGGACCATCATGGGCTCCTTCGCCGCGGACCAGGTGATCAGCCCGGACCGGCTCTTCCAGGAGGCTGTCCGCGAGGCGATCCACACGGCGGCCGCCGGCAAGATCGTGACCATCGGGATCAAACCGACCCACCCGTCCACCGGCTTCGGCTACATCCGCTCCGGCCAGCAACTGCGCGTCGAGGGCGCACCCAGTGCGCAGGACGTGGTGGAGTTCGTCGAGAAGCCGGACGAGGTCGTGGCCCAGCAGTATGTGGACAGCGGCAACTATGTCTGGAACGCCGGCATGTTCGTCGCCCCGGTGGCCCTGCTGCTCAAGCACTTGGAAGCCAACCAGCCCGAGCTGTTCCAGGGGCTGCAGGAGATCGCCCGCGCCTGGGACACCCCGGAGCGGGATGAGGTCACTGCGCGGGTGTGGCCCACCCTGCCCAAGATCGCCATCGACTACGCGGTGGCCGAGCCTGCCGCCGAAGCCGGGGACGTCGCCGTCGTGCCCGGGACCTTCCGGTGGGACGACGTTGGCGACTTCGCCTCCGTGGGCCGGCTCAATTCCGCCAAGGAAGTCGACGCCGTCACAGTGCTCGGTGAGGGCGCGCGGGTGTTCACGGAGAACTCCAGCGGCGTGGTGGTCACGGACACCAAACGCGTCATCGCCCTGATTGGCATCGAAGACGTGGTCATCGTGGATACCCCGGATGCCCTGCTGGTGACCACCATGGCCAACTCCCAGCGGGTCAAGGCAGCCGTGGACGCGCTCAAGGCCAGCGGCGACACCGACGTCCTCTAGGGCGGACCGGCGCCTCATCCCGGGCCCCGGCCTTGGGCCCGGGATGTAACGCGGCGACCGTGATGGGCGCTATTGGTGCCGTGATCGCTAGAGTGAAGCAGTGCGCAATTACACTACTGAAGCCGAGCCCACCGCGCTGGTGGCTCCATGGCTCGAGCCGCTGCTGCCGGAACTGATCGAATTCCGCAGGGACCTCCACGCGCATCCCGAACTGTCGTTCAAGGAATTCCGCACCACGGACAAACTGGCCGAACGGCTGGAGGCGGCAGGCCTCTCGCCGCGCCGCCTCGAAGGCACCGGACTCACCGTGGACGTGGGGGAGGGTCCCATCGCCACCGCCCTTCGCGGGGACATTGACGCCCTGCCCATCATCGAGGAAACCGGCCTGCCGTTCGCCTCGAAGAACCATGGCGTGACGCACGCCTGCGGCCACGACGTCCACACCACCACCATGCTGGGCATCGCCCTGGTCCTGCACCGCATGCACCAGGAAACGCCGCTGGGCGCCACCATCCGGATCATCTTCCAGCCCGCCGAGGAGACCATGCCCGGCGGCGCCCACGCCTGCATCGAGCAGGGCGTGCTGGAGGGCGTTCCGCGGATCCTGGCACTGCACTGCGACCCCCGGATCGAAGTGGGGAAAATCGGCACGCGCATCGGCGCCATCACGTCCGCATCGGACACCATCCGGATCGAGCTGTCCGGCCGCGGCGGCCACACGTCCCGGCCGCACCTGACCGAGGACCTGGTTTTCGCCCTGGCCCAGATCGCCGTCAACGTCCCGGCCGTGCTGTCCCGGCGCGTCGACGTCCGCAGCGGCGTGTCCGTGGTCTGGGGCCAGATTTCCGCAGGGTCGGCCCCCAATGCCATCCCCGGCACCGGCTACATGGCAGGGACCATGCGCTGCCTGGACCGGGACGCCTGGCATGCCGCCGGCGAACTGCTGGACGAGGTGGTCCACCAGGTGGCGGCACCCTACGGCGTGGACGTCCACCTGGAGCACACCAGGGGTGTGCCGCCGGTGGTGAACTCCGAGCATGAAACCGCGTTGATCGAGGCCGCCGCGCGAGCGGAGATCGGTGAAAGCGCCGTGGTCCTGACGCCGCAGTCCATGGGCGGCGAGGATTTCGCCTGGTTCCTGGCGGAACTTCCCGGGGCGATGATGCGGCTTGGCACCAAGACGCCGGGCGGGGAGGACTTCGACCTGCACCGCGGCGACTACATCCTGGATGAGCGGGCACTGGGCCTGGGCATCCGGGTGCTCACCGGCGCCGCGCTGCGCACCATCCGCGACCTGTAGGTCCACGGCTCCGCACTTTCCGCGGCCGGCCCGGCCCGGGACAAGGCGCGACGACGGCACCCGTCCAGGTGCCGGCGTCGCGCCTTTTCCCTTTACAGGACACACGCGCGCCAGCCATATAAGTTGTGCACAATTGAATTGTTCGCTATCTTTGTAGCCATGACCGATGCTCCCCGCCTCGACCGGCAAGTGTGTTTCGCGCTCTACTCCGCATCCCGTGCCGCCACGGCCGTGTACCGGCCCGTGCTGGAGGACCTGGGCCTGACCTATCCGCAGTATCTGGTGATGCTGGTGCTCTGGGAGGACCAGCCGCGCGGGGTCAAGGAGCTTGGCCGCGAACTCGGGCTCGATTCGGGCACGCTCTCGCCGCTGCTCAAACGCCTCGAAGCCCTGGGCCTGGTGGAACGCCGGCGCTCCGGCGACGACGAGCGCCGCGTGGCCATCCACCTGACGCCCGCCGGGCAGGGCCTCAGCAGCAAGGCCGCCGCCATTCCCCAACGCCTGGCCGATGCCGCGGGACTCACTCCCGCCGAACTCGAACAGCTGCGCGGCACCCTCAGCAAACTCACCGCCGCCCTCCATGACGCCGTCTGACGTCGGGGCGCCCACGACCCCCATCCACCCCGAAAGAAAGGTCCTCCCCGTGAAGACCCTTTACACCGCTGAAGCCCTTGCCACCGGCGAGGGCCGCGACGGCAACGCACGCACCAACGACGGCAAACTCGACGTGGGCCTCGCCAGTCCCGTCGAGCTCGGCGGAAGCGGCCAGGGCACGAATCCGGAGCAGCTCTTCGCCGCCGGCTACGCGGCCTGCTTCCACTCCGCCCTCCGCCTGGTGGGCCGCAAGGAACGCGCCGACCTGACCGATTCCGCGGTCGCCGCGAAGGTCCACCTCGGCCAGCTGGACGGCGGCGCCGGCTTTGGACTCTCCGCCGAGTTGGAAATCGCGCTCCCCGCGCTGGACTTGGCCACCGCCGAAGCCCTCGTGGCAAAGGCGCACCAGGTCTGCCCCTATTCCAACGCCACCCGCGGCAACATCACCGTAGACCTCAAGATCCTGGAGTACGCAGCATGAGCACCACAGTCCTGCCCGCAGCCACCCGTGAAATCCAGCTTGCCTCCCGCCCGGTAGGCCGGCCCGTCCCGGAAAACTTCCGCCTGGCCGAGTCACCGCTGCCGGAACTGGGCGAGGGCCAGATCCTGGTGCGGAACCTGTTCATCTCCGTTGACCCCTACATGCGCGGCCGCATGAACGACACCAAGTCCTACTCGGCCCCGTTCGCGCTGGACGAAGCGCTCGACGGCGGCGCGGTGGGCGAGGTCATCGCTTCCCGTTCGGACGCGCACAGGGAAGGGGACGTCGTCGTCCATGCCCTTGGCTGGCGTGAGTACGCCGTCGTGGACGGCAACGCGGGGACCCCTGCCCGTACGGACCTGGCCCCGGCTTCCGCCTTCCTGGGCGCCCTCGGAATGACTGGCCTCACTGCCTACGCAGGCCTGCTGAAGGTCGCCGAATTCAAGGAAGGGGACGTGGTCTTCGTTTCCGGCGCCGCGGGAGCCGTCGGTTCCCTCGTGGGGCAGATCGCCAAGGCCATGGGCGCTGCGCGTGTCATCGGATCCGCCGGTTCACCGGCCAAGGTGGCGCGGCTCCTGGAGCTTGGTTTCGACGCCGCCTTCGACTACCACGACGGTCCTGTCCGGGAGCAGCTGGAGAAGGCCGCCGGGGACCGGGGGATCGACGTCTACTTCGACAACGTCGGCGGTGAGCACCTCGAGGCAGCACTGTCCGTCATGAACGTTGGGGGACGCGTTGCCATGTGCGGCGCCATTGCCCAGTACAACTCCACCGAACCTACGCCGGCCCCGCACAACCTCATGCTGGCCATCGGCAAGCAGTTGACGCTGCGCGGCTTCCTGGTGGGCGGCCAGCGGCAGCACTCGGCGGAGTTCGCCGAAAAGATGGCCGGCTGGCTGGCCAGCGGTACGGTCCGCTACGACGAAACCGTCGTGGATGGCCTGGAGAACGCGCCGCAGGCGTTCATGGACCTGCTGGACGGGGCCAACACGGGCAAGATGCTGGTCCGGCTGTAGTCCCGTTCCACCATCAGCACCACCAGGGGTGCCGCGGTTCCGCGGCACCCCTACTGCTTGGTAACAACTTGTAAACAATCTCCGGGAAGGGGCGCCGGCGTGCTATGGGCACGTGGCGCAGGCCACTAAAGTGATGGCATCAGTGCGCTCCGGCGCATGCTGCGGGCCATCAGTGACAACAGAATTTCAGTGCAGAAACGGACACTCATTGAATTCGTGCCGTAGCGCCACTCTCGCATCCTGGAGGAATCTTGATGACATCACTGCGTGCACGCATTAAGCGCGGTTCAATGGCCGGCCTGGCTACCGTCAGTGCCTCAGCACTACTTTTGACAGCCTGCGGCGCAGCTCCCGAGAGCGGCGGCGGCTCCACCGCCGGCGCCAGCGACTACACCGGCTGCATCGTCTCCGACTCCGGCGGATTCGATGACCAGTCCTTCAACCAGTCCTCCTACGAGGGCCTGAAGAAGGCTGAAAAGGACCTGGGCATCAAGGTCAACCAGGTGGAGTCCAAGACGAACAACGACTTCGAACCCAACCTCCGCGCCATGGTCACCGCCGGCTGCAACCTCACCGTCACCGTGGGATTCCTGCTGGGCGACGCCACCAAGGCCCAGGCGGCAGCCAACCCGGACAGCCACTTCGCCATCATCGACTTCGGCTACGACACCCCGATCAGCAACGTCAAGCCCATCATCTACGACACGGCCCAGGCAGCATTCCTTGCAGGCTACCTTGCCGCAGGCAGCACCAAGACCGGCACCGTGGCCACCTTCGGCGGCATCAAGATCCCCACCGTGACCATCTTCATGGACGGCTACGCCGACGGCGTCAAGTACTACAACGAGAAGAAGGGCAAGAACGTCAAGCTACTCGGTTGGAACAAGGACGCCCAGGACGGCAGCTTCACCGGCGACTTCGAAAAGCAGGACGTTGGAAAGCAGCTCACGCAGAACTTCCTGGACCAGGGCGCGGACATCGTCATGCCCGTGGCAGGCCCCGTCGGCAAGGGTGCGGGCGCTGCCCTGAAGGAAGCCAAGGACGCAGGAAAGGACGTCAAGCTGATCTGGGTTGACTCCGACGGCTTCCTCACCGCCCCGGACTACAAGGACATCATGCTGTCCTCGGTCATGAAGCAGATGGGCGAGGCCGTGGAAACCGTGGTGAAGGAGGACAAGGAAGGCAAGTTCAGCAACACCCCCTACGTTGGCACCCTCGCCAACGACGGCGTGCAGCTGGCACCCTTCCACGACTTCGACTCCCAGGTCCCGGCGGACCTGAAGTCCGAGCTCGACCAGATCAAGAAGGACATCGTGGACGGCAAGCTGAAGGTCGAATCGGCCGCCAGCCCCAAGGCCTGACCACGCATCGGCGCCACCGCCGGCCGGTCCCTGACCGGCCGGCGGTGGCGCTTTTTGCTGGGGCTCTTTTTCGGGCCACCGCCCGGTCCTCCAGAGGCTGCACCCACTAGGCTGGTGCTGCAGCCACATATCCCGTCCGGTCCGATCACCGGACGCTTCGAGATTGGTCAGAGTTTTGAAACTTGAACTCAGAGGCATCACCAAACGCTTTGGGACCCTGCTTGCCAACGACCACATTGACGTGGTGGTCGAATCCGGCCAGATCCACTGCCTCCTGGGCGAGAACGGGGCCGGCAAGTCCACCCTGATGAACGTCCTGTACGGGCTGTACGAACCCACCGAGGGCGACATCCTCATCGACGGCAAGGCCGTCTCCTTCCGCGGACCGGGCGATGCCATGGCCGCCGGCATCGGCATGGTGCACCAGCACTTCATGCTGGTGCCCGTCTTCACCGTCGCCGAGAACGTCGCACTCGGCGCCGAACCCACCAAGGCGGCCGGATTCCTCAACCTCGACGAGACGCGCCGCCGCATCCGGGAAATCTCGGACCAGTACGGCTTCGACGTCGACCCCGACGCCATGGTCGAGGACCTTCCCGTCGGCGTCCAGCAGCGGGTGGAAATCATCAAGGCCCTGGTACGGAACGCCAAGGTCCTCATCCTGGACGAGCCCACCGCCGTGCTCACCCCCCAGGAAACCGACGAACTACTGGACATCATGCGCCAGCTGAAGGCCGGCGGCACCTCCATCGTGTTCATCTCCCACAAGCTGCGCGAGGTGAAGGAAGTCTCGGACACCATCACGGTCATCCGGCGCGGAAAAGTGGTGGGCAGCGCCGAACCAACGGCCTCCACCACCGAGCTCGCCTCCATGATGGTGGGCCGCGCCGTCAGCCTGAACCTGGACAAGGCACCCGCCACGCCACAGGAGAAGACGTTCGAAGTGCGGGACCTTACCGTCATAGCGCCCAACGGCCAGCACGTGGTGGACGGGCTCAGCTTCGACATCGCCCGCGGCGAGATCCTGGCCATCGCCGGGGTCCAGGGCAACGGCCAGACCGAACTCACCGAAGCCATCCTGGGCCTGCAGGAACGCGTCTCCGGGTCCGTCACGCTGGACGGCAAGGAGCTCCTGGGCAGGTCCGTCAAGGACGTCCTGAAGGCCGGCGTGGGCTTCGTTCCGGAGGACCGCAAGGTTGACGGCCTGGTGGGAACATTCTCGGTGGCCGAGAACCTGGTCCTTGACCTGTACGACAAACCGCCGTACGCCAAGGGCATCAGCATGAGCCCCGCCAAAATCCTGGAAAACGCCAAGGCACGGATCGACGAGTTCGATGTCCGCACTCCGTCCGCGGCCGCGGCCGCGGGAACACTGTCCGGCGGCAACCAGCAAAAAGTCGTGATGGCCCGCGAACTGTCCCGCCCGCTGCGGCTGTTCATCGCATCCCAGCCCACCCGCGGAGTGGACGTCGGCTCCATCGAATTCCTGCACCGCCGGATCGTGGCCGAACGTGACCAGGGTACCCCCGTCATGATCATCTCCACCGAACTCGACGAGGTGATGGAGCTCGCCGACCGGATTGCCGTCCTCTACAAGGGCAAGCTGGTGGGCATCGTTCCTGCCGGAACCAGCCGTGACGTCCTGGGCCTGATGATGGCCGGAATCCACCCAGACGAACACGCCCACTCCCAGCCGGCCGGCAGCCGCCCGGCCGCAACCTCCGACCACGCCGAGGGAGTCGACCATGACTGAGCAGCATCGCCCCAACGACACGCCGGGCGGGCAGCAGGCCGGCCAGAGCCACGCAAAGCACCACCACGAAACCGGCCCGGCGGCCGAGGAGACAGCCGCCGTCGTCTCCGTTGACACCGCCGGCGGCGCCATGGAGCCCTCGGCCGTGCCGGCCAGCGCACAGTCCGGCAAGTTGCCCGGCGGTCCCGACACACTGCTGCGAAGGATCTTCACCGGAAGCGGCATGGTTTCGGTCCTGGCGGTCTTCCTGGCACTGGTCATCGGCGGGCTGCTCATTGCCAGCACGGACACCCGCGTGGCCACCACCGCCGGTTACTTCTTCGCCCGTCCCACCGACTTCCTTGCCGCCCTGTGGAACGCAGCCACGCGCTCCTACATCGCACTGTTCCAGGGATCGGTGTTCAATCCACGGGGCAATGGACTGGCGGCGCAGTTCGCGCCGCTGATGGAAACCCTGACCATCGCCACGCCGCTGATCACCGCCGGCCTCGGCGTTGCCCTGGCCTTCCGCGCCGGGCTCTTCAACATCGGCGCCCAGGGCCAGATCATCGTGGCCGGCATCCTCGCCGCCTGGGTGGGCTTCGCACTGCACCTGCCGCTCGGACTGCACCTGCTGCTGGTCCTGGTGGCCGGCATCATCGGCGGCGCGCTCTGGGGTGGGCTCGTCGGCGTGCTCAAGGCCCGTACCGGCGCCCATGAGGTGATCCTCACCATCATGTTCAACTACATCGCGCTGTACTTCCTGCGGTACCTGCTGAACACCCCGGCCTTCCAGCGGCCGGGGGAGTCGAACCCGATTTCCCCGATCCTGGACCCCAGCGCCGTGTACCCCCAGATCTTCGGGACGCAGTACCGGCTCCACCTCGGCTTCATCCTGGCCATCGGCGCCACCTTCCTCGTCTGGTGGCTGCTGAACCGGTCAACGGTCGGTTTCGAATTCCGCGCCGTGGGCGCCAACCCCAAGGCCGCCCAGACCGCCGGCATCAACGTCTCCCGGTCCACCATCCTGGTCATGGCCATCGCGGGCGGCCTCGCCGGCATGTCCGGTGTGGCGCAGGTGGCCGGCACCGAGAAGGTCCTCACGGACGGCGTGGCGGCCACGTACGGCTTCGACGCCATCACCGTGGCGCTGCTGGGACGCTCGACGCCGTGGGGCACCTTCGCCGCCGGCCTGCTGTTCGGCGCCTTCCGCGCCGGAGCCGTCCAAATGCAGATCCAGACCGGCACCCCCATTGACATCGTCCTGGTGGTCCAGTCCCTGATCGTCCTGTTCATCGCGGCGCCGCCGCTCGTCCGGGCCGTCTTCGGGCTCAACCCGCGGCGGAAGAAGCCCGCCCGCGCCGCAAAGAATACCAAGGCAGCCACCACCGGAGGTGCAGCATGAGCACAACAGTTTCGTCACCCCGGCCCGGCAACCCCAGGCCGGACAACAGCGCCCCGGATACCGGGGCCGCCGCCGTCACGGCCAAGCCCGTCACGTGGAAGACCCCCGTCCTGCTGGCGGCCTTCGGGCTCATCGCCCTGGTCTTCTTCGGACTGCTGGCCCCGAACAAAACAGCCAGCTTCGGGATCTCCACCGGTGAGGACTTCTTCCAGCTGCCCGCCCTCGACATCAACGCCTTCGCCGGCGGCACCGTGCTGTCCGTGCTGCTGTTGGGGCTCGCCGCCTACGCCGTCTTCCTCAAGACCAAGGACAGGCCGGCACCCGGCTGGCTGACCGTCACGTTCATCGTCCTGTTCGTGGCAGCGTTCCTCCTCTGGGTGGTCGGCGGCGCCCGCACCCCCAGCATCTCCCTGGCAGGCCTGATCGCCGGGTCCGTTACCCTGGCCGTGCCGCTGGTGTTCGGTTCGCTCTCCGGCGTCCTCTGCGAACGTGTCGGCGTGGTGAACATCGCCATCGAAGGCCAGCTGCTTGGAGGAGCCTTCACCGCCGCCATCGTTGCCACCATGACGCAGAATCCCTTTATCGGCCTGGCCGCTGCCGCCGTGGCAGGTGCCATGGTGTCCATGGTCCTGGCGCTGTTCAGCATCAAGTACCTGGTCAACCAGATCATCGTGGGCGTGGTGCTGAACGTGCTGGTTTCCGGTGTCACCGGGTTCCTGTTCAGCACCGTCATGCAGGAGGACAAGGCCCGCTTCAATTCGCCTCCGGGACTGGACATCATCGAGATCCCCGTTTTGTCCGACGTCCCCATCATCGGACCCATCCTGTTCCGCCAGTCCTTGGTGGGCTACCTGATGTACATCGCCGTCCTGGTGGTCTGGGTGGGCCTGTTCAAGACCCGCTGGGGCCTGCGCGTCCGCGCCGTCGGCGAGCATCCCCAGGCCGCCGACACCCTGGGCATCAACGTCAACGCCACCCGCTTCTGGAACGTCACCCTGGGCGGTGCCGTGGCCGGCATCGGCGGGTCCTTCTTCACCCTGGTTGCCATCGACAGCTTCACCAAGGAAATCTCCGGCGGCCGCGGCTTCATCGCCCTGGCAGCGTTGATCTTCGGCCGGTGGAACCCGATCGGCGCGTTCTTCGCCGCCCTGCTGTTTGGCTTCGCGGACAACCTGCAGAGCATCGTCACCATCATCGGGACTCCCGTCCCCAGCCAGTTCATGGCCATGCTGCCGTACCTGGTCACCGTCCTCGCCGTCGCCGGCCTGGTAGGCAAGTCCCGCGGGCCGGCCGCCAGCGGCATACCGTACGTCAAGGGCTGACCAGGTGGGGACCGCCGTCGACTGGGCTGCCCTGGAGGCCGCCGCCGTCGCCGCCATGCGCAACGCCTACTCGCCCTACTCCAGGTTCCCGGTGGGGGCAGCAGCCCTCACCGGGGACGGCCGGATCGTCAGCGGCTGCAACGTGGAGAACGCCAGCTACGGCCTGACCCTCTGCGCCGAATGCACCCTCGTGGGCAACCTGCAGATGACAGGCGGCGGACGGCTGCGGGCGTTCTACTGCGTGGACCGGGACGGCAACGTCCTGATGCCCTGCGGCCGCTGCCGGCAGCTGCTCTACGAATTCCGCGCCCCGGACATGGAACTCATGACCACCCGGGGCATCAAGACCATGGACCAGGTGCTGCCCGACGCCTTCGGTCCCGAACACCTGGAGGAGACCCGGTGACAGAGACCCACGCAGCGGACAATACCGCTGAACCGTTCGACGCCGTCGACATCATCCGCACCAAGCGGGACAAAGGCGCGCTCAGCCCTGAACAGATCGACTGGACCATCGACGCCTACACCCGCGGCGCCATCGCCGATGAGCAGATGGCGGCGCTGAACATGGCCATCCTGCTCAACGGCATGGACCGGACCGAGATAGCCCGCTGGACGGCGGCCATGATCGCCTCAGGGGAGCGGATGGACTTCTCCAGCCTCCGCCGCCCCGACGGCGGGCTGAAATACACCTCGGACAAGCACTCCACCGGCGGTGTGGGCGACAAAATCACCCTGCCGCTGGCTCCGCTCGTAGCGGTGTTCGGCGTCGCCGTCCCGCAGCTGTCCGGCCGCGGCCTCGGGCACACCGGCGGGACGCTGGACAAACTCGAGTCCATTCCCGGCTGGCGCGCCTCGCTGTCCAACGACGAAATCCTCGCGCAGCTCCAGGACGTGGGGGCCGTCATTTGCGCCGCCGGCGCCGGGCTGGCCCCGGCAGACAAGAAGCTCTACGCCCTGCGGGACGTCACCGGAACGGTGGAAGCGATCCCGCTGATTGCCTCCTCCATCATGAGCAAGAAGATCGCCGAAGGCACCGGCTCCCTGGTCCTGGACGTGAAAGTGGGCAGCGGTGCCTTCATGAAGGACGAGGCGAAAGCCCGCGAACTGGCCGAAACCATGGTGGCACTGGGCCAGGACGCCGGCGTGAACACCGTTGCCCTGCTGACCAATATGGGCACTCCGCTGGGCCTGACGGCAGGCAACGCCATCGAGGTCGAGGAATCGGTGGAGGTGCTGGCCGGCGGCGGCCCGGCCGACGTCGTGGAACTCACCGTCCGGCTCGCCGAGGAAATGCTCGCCTGCGCCGGGGTCCGCGACGCCGATCCGGCAGCCGCGCTCAAGGACGGACGTGCCATGGACGTCTGGAACCGGATGATCCGCGCCCAGGGCGGGGACCCCGCAGCGAAGCTCCCGGTCGCCAGGGAATCGGAAGTTGTCTACGCACCGGCCGACGGGGTGCTGGTGGAACTCGATGCCCTGTCCGTCGGCGTGGCCGCGTGGCGGCTCGGAGCCGGACGCGCCCGCAAGGAGGACGCGGTGCAGGCCGGCGCCGGGGTGCGCATGCACGCCAAGCCCGGCGCCGTGGTCCGTGCCGGGGAACCGCTGATGACCCTGCTGACGGACACCCCGGAGCGGTTCGACCGGGCCAAGGAGGCTCTTGAGCATGCGGCGGTGATCGCCCCCGAGGGCTCCCGGCCCGCGCAGCGGCTCATCATTGACCGAATAGCATAGAGACCAATGCAGGCCATCAATGACTTCATCCTCGCAGCAGCCGGACAACCCTGGGTGCTGCTGCTGGTGCTGGCCTGCTGCGTCATCGACGGTTTCTTTCCCCCCATCCCCAGCGAGTCCGTAGTGGTGGGCCTCGCCGCTGTCGCCGCCACCGCCGAGGTGCCCAACCCGTTCGTCCTGGGCCTGGTGGCGGCGCTGGGAGCGTTCAGCGGCGACAACATCGCCTACCTCATCGGACGCAAGGTGGGCACCAACAGGTGGGCGTGGATGCGCGGGCAGCGCATGCAGGGCGCCTTCCGCTGGGCCGGAGCGGAACTGCGGAAGCGTCCGGCCTCGCTGATCCTCGTGGCCCGCTTCGTCCCGATCGGCCGCGTCGCCGTCAACCTGACCGCGGGGGTCACGCACTACCACCACCTCCGGTTCGTCGGCCTCACCTGCCTGTCCGCCCTCCTCTGGGCGGCGTATTCGGTGGGCATCGGACTGTTCTTCGGCCAGTGGTTCGAGGAAAACCACCTGCTCGGCGCCGCAATCGCCATTGTCTGCGCCGTGGCCTTGGGCATCGTGGTGGACCTGGCCATCAACAAACTCCGCGGCAAGCCCAACGTGGTGGACCGCATCCGCGAACCGGACGCCTGAACCGGACCCCTCTGCCGTCCGCCAGCCTGCTCCCGCAACGGCGCTTCCTCCACCCGCGGGAGGAGGCCGGGCCGGCGCCAAGATCAGCCGCAGGGACGACGATCCGGCCCGGGCCGCCGGGATAGTTTTAAACCGGTGTTCCCGGGGCCGGGGCGTAGCGAACGACGCCCCGGCCGTGGGACACTTAGGAACGATTTCCGCTTAGGCCGCGCCGCTGTGGCAGCGGCTTCTTTGTGTAGGAGCAAGACTGCGTGGAGTTTATTAATGAGGCCGTGCTCCATGCAGCGGGCCAGTGGTGGATCTACCCGGTCCTCTTGGTGTTCTTCTTCGTGGACGGCTTCGCGATGGTGGTCCCCAGCGAGACCCTCATTGTCGCCCTTGCGGCCTTCTCCCGGCACAGCGGCGAACCCAACCTGTGGATCCTCGGCACCACCGCCCTGATCGGCGCCATCGCCGGTGACAACATGGCTTTCATGCTCGGCCGCAAGATCGGCCTGGACCGGTGGAAGTGGATGCGCAGGCCCAAGGTGCGGAAGGTCTTCAGCTGGGCGCGCTACGAACTGGACAAGCGCGGGGCCGTCCTGATCTTCACCGCGCGCTACATCCCGTGGGGCAGGGTGGCGGTGAACTACGTGGCCGGCAGCACCGGGTTCGGGCACCGCCGGTTCTTCGTGCTGGACGCCTTCGCCTGCTTCACCTGGGTGGGCTACTCCATCGGCATCGGCCTGCTGGCCAGTTCTTTCCCCTGGCTGCACCACAACCCGCTGCTCAGCGCCGGGATCGCCGTCGTGTTCGCCATCGTGCTGGGCGTCCTGCTGGACCATGCGCTCCGCTGGTGGCACAAGCACCTGGCACGCAAGGACGCCAAGGAAGTGGATGAGTGGCTTGACGGCGGCCCGTCCGGTGCGCAGGGCGGCCCCAACTTCCTGGCACCCTCGGTGGACGGCGGCCCGGCGGCCAAGTAGCGGCTGGCATTGCCGTGCTGCCCACCCTAAGGTGGGAACGTGACTGAGCCTATTGTTGACGCTGCCCCTGCCATCGATTTTGACCTGAAGAGCCTGCCCAAGGTTTCACTTCACGATCACCTGGACGGGGGACTCCGTCCGGCCACCATCATCGAACTGGCCGAGGCCGTTGGCCACCAGCTTCCGTCAACCGACCCCGTCGCCCTGGGGGAGTGGTTCCGCGAGTCCGCCGACTCCGGCTCCCTGGTGCGCTACCTCGAAACGTTCGACCACACCATCGCCGTGATGCAGACGCACGAAGGCCTGGTCCGGGTGGCCAAGGAGTTCGTCGAGGACCTGGCGGACGACGGCGTCGTGTACGGCGAAGTGCGGTGGGCACCGGAGCAGCACCTGCAGAAGGGGCTCACGCTCGACGAGGTCGTCGAAGCCGTCCAGGAAGGCCTTGAGGCCGGGGTGGAAGCCGTCAGCGACAGCGGCCGCGAAATCCAGGTAGGGCAGCTGATCACCGCCATGCGCCACGCTGACCGGGGCCAGGAGATCGCCGAACTGGCCGTCCGCCACCGGCACAAGGGCGCCGTCGGGTTTGACATCGCCGGCGCCGAAGACGGCTTCCTGCCCTCACGCTTCCGGGACGCCTTCACCTACCTGGCACAGCAGAACTTCCCCGCCACGGTGCACGCCGGCGAAGCCGCCGGACTGGACAGCATCCAGTCCGCACTGGTGGACGGCCGCGCGCTGCGGCTGGGCCACGGCGTCCGGGTCGCCGAAGACATCATGGTGGAATTCGACGACGACGCCGACGCTGAAGGCACGGTAGGCCTGGTCACGCTCGGCGACCTGTCCAGCTGGATCCGCGACCGCGGCATCGCCCTGGAAATCTGCCCGTCCTCCAACCTGCAGACCGGTGCCGTAGCCGGCTTCGGCGAAGGGATCGAGAGCCACCCCGTGGACATGCTCTACCAGCTGGGCTTCAACGTCACCATCAATACCGACAACCGGCTCATGAGCGGCGTCACCCTGACCGACGAGTTCGAGCTCCTGGTGGAGACCTTCGACTACGACCTCGATGACCTGCTGGAGCTCACCCTCAACGCCGCCGAGGCGTCCTTCCTGCCCCTCGAGGAAAAAGAAGCGCTGGTGGAGTACATCAACGACGCCTACGCCAACCTTGGCTGACCAGGCCCCCATCGAACGGCTCCTGACGGAGATCGCGCAGCTGCGCGAACACTGCCCCTGGATGGGTGCGCTGACCCACTCCTCGCTGGTGGAGTACCTCCTCGAAGAGTCCTACGAGGTGGCCGAGACCATCGAAGCCGGCCACCCGGACAGCGAGCTCCTGGGTGAACTCGGCGACGTCCTCCTCCAGGTGGTCCTGCACGCACGCCTGGCGGAGGAGCGCGGGGCGTTCACGTTCGACGACGTGGCACGCGGCCTGGCGGCGAAGATGGTCCGCCGCAACCCGCACGTTTTCCGCCCCGACGGTTCGCTGCAGGAGGCCTTCCCGGCCACCGTGGAGGAGATCGTCCGGAAGTGGGACGCCGTCAAGCGCGACGAGCGGCCGGAGCGGCAGGACCCGTTCGAAGGCATCCCCGACGCCATGCCCGCCCTGGCCAAGGCACAGAAGTCCCTCGACCGTGCCGCGCGGGCCGGGGTGGAGCTGCCTCCGGCGGAAACCGCCCCCGAAACGGAAGAGAAGCTCGGGGAGCTGCTCCTCGCCGTCGTCCGTTCCGCGCACGCGGCCGGGTTCGACGCCGAACGCGCCCTTCGCGGGGCAGTCCGGCACTACCAGCAGGGCATCCGGCCGGACCAGGCCGGGCCCGACACTGCACCATCATGACGTCCACCGGTGGTGAGGTTTCCGTAACCTCCACCACTCTCGACTACGCTGTTCCCTGACGAGGACGTCGAGTTTTTCTGCCACATCCCCCCGTTAATCGCCCATAAGGAGCAAATTCATGGCGCTTATCGATGCCATCCACGCCCGCGAAATCCTGGATTCCCGCGGCAACCCGACCGTTGAAGTCGAGGTCCTGCTTTCGGACGGCCAGATCGGCCGCGCAGCAGTCCCCTCCGGCGCTTCCACCGGCGAGCACGAGGCAGTCGAACTCCGCGACGGCGACAAGGGCCGCTACCTCGGCAAGGGCGTCCAGAAGGCCGTCGACGCCGTCATCGACCAGATCGCACCGGCCCTGACCGGCTTCGACGCCACCGACCAGCGCAGCATCGACCAGGCCATGCTGGACCTGGACGGCACCCCCAACAAGGGCAAGCTGGGCGCCAACGCCATCCTCGGCGTCTCCCTGGCCGTCGCCAACGCAGCAGCAGCCTCCGCTGACCTGCCGCTCTACAAGTACCTCGGCGGCCCCAACGCGCACGTCCTGCCCGTGCCGCTGATGAACATCCTCAACGGTGGCTCGCACGCCGACTCCGACGTCGACATCCAGGAATTCATGATCGCCCCCATCGGCGCCGAGACCTTCTCCGAGGGCCTGCGCTGGGGTGTTGAGGTCTACCACAACCTCAAGTCCGTCCTGAAGGAAAAGGGGCTGTCCACCGGCCTGGGCGACGAGGGCGGCTTCGCCCCCAACCTGCCGTCCAACCGCGCCGCCCTGGACCTGATCCAGGAAGCCATCAAGAACGCCGGCTACACCCCGGGCAAGGACATCGCCCTGGCCCTGGACGTCGCCTCCTCCGAGTTCTACAAGGATGGTGCCTACCAGTTCGAGGGCAAGGCACTGTCCGCCACCGAGATGAGCGCCTACTACGCCGAACTCGTCGACGCCTACCCGCTGGTCTCCATCGAGGACCCGCTGGACGAGAACGACTGGGACGGCTGGAAGACCCTCACCGACACCATCGGCGACAAGGTCCAGCTGGTGGGCGACGACCTCTTCGTCACCAACCCCTCCATCCTGCAGCGCGGCATCGACACCAGGACCGCCAACTCCCTGCTGGTCAAGGTCAACCAGATCGGTTCCCTGACCGAGACCCTGGACGCCGTCAGCCTGGCCCAGCGTTCCGGCTACACCACCATCACCTCGCACCGCTCCGGCGAAACCGAGGACACCACCATCGCCGACATCTCGGTGGCCACCAACGCCGGCCAGATCAAGACCGGCGCCCCGGCCCGCTCCGAGCGCGTGGCCAAGTACAACCAGCTGCTGCGCATCGAAGAGGAACTCGACGACGCCGCACGCTACGCCGGCCGCAGCGCGTTCCCGCGTTTCAAGGGCTAATAGCCGCATCATCCGGCAGGCGGTGGCTATGGTTGAAAGACCATAGCCACCGCTGCTGTTTGTGGCAGCAGCCCGTCCCCGCCCGGTCCTTGCTCCGCGGTTGTCCACGCACCGCGGACAGGGAATCCTCACCACAGACAGTGGCGGCCGCAGGCAGGCCGCGTTCAGGAGTGTCATGGCCACCCGCCGTCCCAAAGTTCCCAAGGTCGCCCCGAGCCGTCCAGCCAAGGAAGCGTCCGACGCCGGGCACGCACAGGGTGCCGACGTCATCAGGGCACACTTCGGCCCGGGCAAGGACAGTGCGGGACACGCCGCAGGGTCCGCTGCCGGCAGTGCCGGCAGTGCCGGGCACCGGGACGGGGCGGCCCAACCCCGGGACCGGGCACCCGGAGCCGGCCGTTCCGGGAGCGGGGCCGGCGGCAAGGCGGAGCCGGGCACCCGGCCCGCGGGCGACGACGGCCAGCAGCCGGTACCGGCGAAAGCCTTCTCCGGCCGTATGCTGGCCCTCGCCGTGGTGATGGTGGCCATCACCATCATGCTCGCGCCCACCGTGAAGGTTTTCTTCGACAAGAAAGCCGAAATAGACGCCCTCAATGCGGATATCGCCGCACGCCAGGCCGAGGGCGACGCCCTCCGCCAGCAGGTTTCCCGCTGGCAGGACCCCAACTACGTCAAACAGCAGGCCCGCGACCGCATTAACATGGTTATGCCGGGCGAAACCGGCTACTGGGTCTTCGGCAGCGATCTGCCGGCCGAAGACACCGGCGGCCAGCCCGGTGCCGCAGCGGCCCAAGACCCCGCCGATCTGCCGTGGGTGGACTCCCTGTGGGAGTCCATCACGCGCGCGGCCACAGAATGAACCGCAACAGGAAGGACGGCCCGCGACAGTGGACAACAACACGGCAGCCGCCCGGGAAAACTCCCGCCAACCAACCCCGCAGGACCTGGACGTACTGAGCCGGCAGCTGGGCCGCCCGGTCCGGGACGTGGTGGAAATCCCCGCCCGCTGCGTCTGCGGCAATCCGCTGGTGGCCGCCACCGCGCCGCGCCTGGGAAACGGCACGCCGTTCCCCACCACCTTCTACCTGACGCACCCGGTGATCACCTCCGCTGTGTCCCGGCTGGAAGCTGCCGGCGTGATGAACGAGATGAACGACCACCTTGCCGCGGACACCGGCCTGTCCGCCGCCTACCGTTCGGCGCACGAGGCCTACCTTGCCGCCCGTGACGCCATCGGCCAGCGCGCCGGGATCGGCGCAGTACCCGAAATCGACGGTGTCTCCGCCGGAGGCATGCCCACCCGCGTCAAGTGCCTGCACGTGCTCGTGGGGCACTCGCTGGCCGCCGGCCCCGGTGTCAATCCGCTGGGCGACGAGGCGCTGGAGCGTATCAGCGAATGGTGGACCGCGGACCGCTGCTACTGCGACGGAGCGTGGGACACCTCCGGCGAGGCTCCCTCCAGGGACCTGAGCCGGCACGGACCCCAGGGCCTGCCGGGCATCGTGGGCCGGCCGGCTCCGGTGCGGAAAACCGCCAACCAGGCGGAGGCGCCGCAATGACCCGGGTGGCCGCCATCGACTGCGGCACCAACTCCATCCGCCTGCTGATTGCGGACATCGACCGTTCGGAGGGCAGCACCAGGCTGACCGATGTTGTGCGGGAAATGCGCGTGGTCCGCCTCGGCGAAGGCGTCGACGCCACGGGCGAGCTCGCCCCCGCTGCGCTGGAACGCACCTTCGCCGCCGCGGCCGACTACGCCGGCCTGATCCGCGAACACGGCGCCGCGAAGGTCCGGTTTGTGGCAACGTCCGCCAGCCGGGACGCCCGGAACCGGCAGGTCTTCGTGGACGGAATCCGTGACCTTCTCGGCGTTGAACCCGAAGTCATCACCGGTGACGAGGAAGCCGCACTGTCCTTCGCCGGGGCCAGCAGCGTCCTGCCCATCCTGGACGGCCACGAGGTCCTGGTAGTGGACCTGGGCGGCGGCAGCACCGAATTCGTGCTGGGAACCGCTGCCGGCGTCACCGCCGCGCGGTCCGTGGACATCGGCTGCGTCCGGCTCACGGAGCGCCATTTGCGTGATGACCCGCCGACGCCCGAACAGGTGGCTGCCGCCGAAGCCGACGTGGACCGGGCCATCGCCCTGGCCGGACGCGACGTGCCGCTGGAACGTGCCACCGCCGTCGTCGGCGTTGCCGGTTCCATCACCACTATCACCGCCCACGCCCTTCGCCTCACGGAATACGCCCCCGACGCCATCCACGGCGCCGAGCTGCCCCTGGAGACCGTCAGGGACGCCTCGACGGACCTGCTGGCCATGCCGCGCGCCGAGCGGGCGGCGCTGCCGTACATGCACCCGGGCCGCGTGGACGTCATCGGTGCCGGCGGGCTGGTGTGGCGCCGGATCCTGGGCCACATGAACCGCCTCTCCGGCGGCCGCGTCGCTACTGCGACGGCCAGCGAACACGACATCCTCGACGGCATTGCCCTGAGCATCGGCTGATCCATGGTCTTCACACCTGCATCCGCACTGCGGAGGGCGGGGTCAGCAGTGCTGGCCCTGGTCCTCCTTGCCTGCTGCCTTTGCGCCGGACTCGTGGCCGCTCCCGCCGCCCATGCCGACGAGTGGCGGGACAAGCAATACTGGCTGTCGGAGTCCGGCATCACCAAAGCCTGGGAAGTCTCCAAGGGCGCCGGCGTCAAGGTGGCCGTCATCGACAGTGGCGTGGACGCCGGCCACCCTGACCTCAAGGGCGCCGTGGTGGGAGGCTACGATGCGTCCGGAGCCGGGCAGCCCGACGGGCAGAAGAGCGTTGGCTCCAAACCCGAACACGGCACCCTGGTGGCCACCATGCTCGCGGGACGAGGCCACCAGCCCGCGGACGCCAAGCCCAGCGCCAGCCCCGGCCCCGCAGGCCAAGGCCCTGACGGGATCGTGGGAGTGGCGCCGGAAGCCGAAATCCTGTCCGTCTCCACCTGGCTGGGATCCACCAACCCGTCCGGCAAGAGCGACCAGGACCAGATCCCGGAAGCGGTCCGCTGGGCGGTGGACAACGGTGCGAAGGTCATCAATATTTCCCTCGGCAGCACCACTCCGCAGTGGCCGCAGAGCTGGGACGCAGCCTTCCTGTACGCCGAACAGAAGGACGTGGTGATCGTTGCCGCGGCAGGTAACCGCGTGGGCGGCAACATCCAGGTGGGCGCCCCGGCAACCATCCCCGGCGTCCTGACCGTCGCCGGACTGGACCGCAAGAACACCGCCAGCGTGGACGCCTCCTCGCAGGGCATCAGCATCGGTGTGGCCGCCCCGGCTGAGGACCTCCTGGGCGGCCTGCCCGGCGGCAGCTATGCCGAGTGGGCCGGTACGTCCGGGTCCACGCCCATCGTCTCCGGCGTGGCGGCCCTGATCCGGTCCAAGTGGCCCACCATGAGCGCCGAACAGGTCATTAACCGGATTGTCTCCACCGCCAAGGACGCCGGCGTCCCCGGCAAAGACCCGCTGTACGGTTACGGCATCCTCAACGCCGAAGCCGCGCTGAAGGACGACGTCCCCGAAGCCACCGCAAACCCGCTGGGTTCGATGGCCGAGTGGATCCGGGTCCACCGCCGCGGCAACCCGGCCACGCCGTCCCCGCTGCCCACCGCAGACGTGCCCAGTGCCGTTCCCACGCTTCCCGAAGCGACCGTGCCCGCAGCCAAGGCGCCCTCCCAGCGTGACAGTGCGATCAGCGCCGCCGTCGTCATCGGTTTCGCAGTGCTGTTCGTCGCCATCATCGCGGCCGCCGCGGTGCAGCTGACCCGGGCGGCCAGGAACCCTGCCCTGGCACGGGATGAGGCCGAAACAGGTGCCGTGGACAAGGTGGAAGCGCGGCGGTCGCCGTAGCATTACGGGCCTCCGCCGAAGTTAGTGAAGATTTTCACAAACTGGGCTATCCTTAACAGCATGGCAACCACCCCACAGCTCCAGGACCGTCCCAGGGTGCTCGTCGTCGGCGGCGGGTACGTCGGCCTCTACGTAGCACTCAAACTGCAGAAGAAGATCGCGAACGCCGGTGGCATCGTCACCGTCGTCGATCCACTGCCCTACATGACCTACCAGCCGTTCCTTCCCGAGGTGGCAGGCGGCAACATCGAGGCCCGCCATGCCGTGGTGTCCCACCGCAAGCACCTCAAGCAGACCGAACTGATCCAGGGCCGCGTCACCTCGATCGACCACGCCAACCGCACCGCCGTGGTGGCTCCCTCCGACGGTGGCGGCACCTTCGAGGTTCCCTACTTCGACGTCGTCCTGGCTGCCGGCGCCATCACCCGCACCTTCCCCATCAAGGGCCTGGCGGACAAGGGCATCGGACTGAAGACCATCGAGGAAGCCGTTGCGCTGCGCAACAAGGTCCTCGAGCGCATCGAACTCGGTTCCACCATGACCGATCCTGCAGCCCGCGCCAAGGCCCTCACGTTCGTGGTGGTCGGCGGCGGCTTCGCCGGCATCGAATGCATCACCGAGATGGAGGACATGGCCCGCGCCGCCGTCCGCAACAACCCCCGCGTCAAGCAGGAGGAAGTCCGCTTCGTCCTGGTCGAAGCCATGGGCCGCATCATGCCCGAGGTCACCGCACCGCAGGCCGAATGGGTTGTGGAGCACCTGCGCAGCCGCGGCATCGAGGTCCTGCTCAACACCTCGCTGGACAGTGCAGAAGGCGCCCTGAAGCTCATCAACCTGCCGGACAAGACGCCGGCCCAGGAATTCGAAGCCGACACCCTCGTCTGGACCGCAGGCGTCCAGGCCAACCCCATGGTCCGCTCCACCGACTTCCCGCTGGAGCCCCGCGGACGCGTCCGCGTCCTTCCGGACCTGCGCATCGGCGGCGACGAAGGCATCGTCGAGAACGCATGGGCTGCCGGTGACATCGCCGCTGTTCCGGACCTCACCGGCAAGGGCCTGCCGGACGGCACCTGCGTCCCCAACGCCCAGCACGCGCTCCGCCAGGCCAAGCGCCTCGCCAAGAACCTGTGGGCTTCCCGCTGGGACAAGCAGCTCAAGGACTACAAGCACAAGAACCTTGGCGCTGTGGCCGGCTTCGGCGAATGGAAGGGTGTCGCGAACATCAACCTGCTGGGCCGCATCGGCCTCAAGGGCCCGCTGGCCTGGCTGGCGCACCGCGGCTACCACGGCATGGCCATGCCCACGTTCGAGCGCAAGTTCCGCGTGATCTTCAACTGGATCATTGCCTTCTTCGCCGGCCGCGACACCACCCAGCTGCTGGACCTGGACAACCCGCGCGGCGCTTTCGTCGCGGCGGCCACGCCCGCACCCAAGCCTGCTGCGGCTGCCCCGGCGCCTGCAGCCTCCGGCTCCACCGTGGTGGAGGAAAAGGAAAAGGTTTCGGCCCGGGCCAAGTAACCGGACTTTGCCGGCAACGCACGACGGCGGCTGTCCCCTTGCGGGGGCGGCCGCCGTCGTGCGTTTTACAGCCGGGCTGCGGAGGGCGGCCCGGCGTGGGTGCCTCCTAGACTTGCCTCATGACCGGTGAAAAGAACCTCCAGGCCCTGCTGGCCGGAATGCGGCCCATGCAGCGCGACGGCGAGTACGTCTACGTCCTCTGGCCGCACGGCCGGCCACTCGAAGGCCGGATCGAGGCCGCCGTGCGGGAAGCGGAAGGCCTGACCGTTGTCCTTCCGCGGGCCGAGGCCGACCGGCTGGGCCTTTCCTACGACTTCGTGGCCGCCTGGATCACCCTCGAAGTCCATTCGGCGCTCGAAGCCGTGGGGCTGACGGCTGCGATCGGGAAGGCCCTTACAGATGCCGGGATCAGCTGCAACGTGCTGGCGGGCTTCCACCACGACCACCTGCTGGTACCCGTGGATGACGGCCCGCGGGCACTGCAGGTGCTTGCGGACCTGTCCGCGGAGAGCCGGGACAAGCCCCGGCCCGGGCTGGTGCTGCGCTCCGAGACCCCGGAAGACCGTGACGCCATCCTCGCCCTGACCGCCGCTGCGTTCGCTGTTTCCCCTGCCACCGGGCTACCGGCCGAAGGCGAGCCCGTCGAAGTCAAGATCCTCCGGGCGCTGTTCGACGACGACGCCTACCTGCCGGAGCTCAGCGTCGTGGCCGTCCTCGGCGGGGAGGTGGTGGGCCACGTCATCAGTACCCGCGGATGGGTGGACGGCAAGGAACTGCTGGGCCTCGGCCCTATCGGCGTGGAACCCCGGTACCAGCGCCAAGGCATCGGGTCGGCACTGATGCACGAGACGATCGCCCGGGCCAACGCTGCGGGGGAGAGCGGGATCGCCCTGCTGGGCAGCACGGAGTACTACCCCAAATTCGGGTTCGTGCCGGCGGCGTCGCTGGGCGTGCTGGCACCGGATGAGGCCTGGGGGGACCATTTCCAGGTGCTGCCGCTGGCCCTGTGGCCCGGAGGCGTGCACGGGACCTTCCGGTATGCGGCACCATTCAGGCGCTTCTGACGGGATACCATTGTCCCGGCGCCCCAGTAGCCCAATTGGCAGAGGCATCGGACTTAAAATCCGCGTGTTGTGGGTTCGAGTCCCACCTGGGGTACAGAGCGCCGGGACGCCTTGATGCGGTGCCCGGGAAAGGAAGCCGTCCGCGCTGCGGACGGCTTCCTCCGTTTAATTCCGCATATGCAACGACTGTTATAAGGATGTGACCTCAGTCACTTATCTTCGCCTGGGATTTCGATTAGCTTGAACCTAAATCAGGAACACCTGATTTTTCGTGTCAAAGGCCGTTCGCACCTTTAGATCGAGGAGCTCGTATGACTTTATTCCCCCAGGCGGGAACCCGCGCTGCCAAGCTGACAGCGCTTGGCATCGGTGTCGCCTTCATGGTGACCGCGTGCGGCGGTTCGTCCACACCCACGACGTCCGAGTCCGCTTCCAGCGCTTCGGCTGGAGGCATCGCCTGCCCCGCGCCTGAGGCCGGAGGGGGTGCCGCAGCCACCCAGAGCGCGGCGCCGGCGTCCATTCCGCCGTCCACCGGCAGCACCGACACCCCGCTGAAGATCGGCTCGCTGCTGCCCACCACCGGCTCCCTGGCCTTCCTCGGTCCGCCCGAAATCGCCGGTGTGAATTTGGGCATCAAGGAAGTCAATGATGCCGGCGGCGTTCTCGGCAAGCCGGTTGAGGTGATCCACCGCGACTCCGGTGACACCAAGACGGACATTGCCACCCAGTCCACGTCCGCACTGCTGGGCCAGGGGGTCAGCGCCATCATCGGTGCAGCCTCCTCCGGTGTCTCAAAGACGGTCATCAACCAGATCACCGGCGCCGGTGTCATCCAGTTCTCGCCCGCCAACACCTCCCCGGATTTCACCACCTGGGATGACAAGGGCCTGTACTGGCGTACCGCCCCGTCCGACGTCCTGCAGGGCAAGGTGCTGGGCAACTACATGGCAACCTGTGGCGCGCAGACCGTTGGCCTGATCGTCCTCAATGACGCCTACGGCACCGGCCTGGCCAAGAACATCAAGGAATCCTTCCAGTCCGCCGGCGGCCAGGTTGTCGCGGAGGAACTCTTCAACGAAGGTGACACCCAGTTCAGCAGCCAGGTGGACAAGGTCCTCGCCGCCAAGCCGGATGCGATCGCCCTGATCACTTTCGACCAGGCGAAGAGCATCGTCCCGCTGATGACCGGCAAGGGCGTCAAGCCCACGCAGCTGTTCATGGTGGACGGCAACACCTCCGACTACAGCAAGGACTTCCAGGCGGGCACCCTGAAGGGTGCGCAGGGAACCATCCCCGGCACCTTCGCCCAGGACACGTTCAAGAAGAAGCTTCTTGAAATCGATCCCGCGCTGAAGGACTACAGCTACGCCGGTGAATCCTACGACGCCGTGAACCTGATCTCGCTGGCTGCGGAAGCCGCCAAGAGCACCAAGGGAACGGACATCGCCGCGAAGCTGAAGGAAGTTTCTGAAGGCGGGGAGAAGTGCACCTCCTACGCCGCCTGCGTCACCCTCCTCCGCGAGGGCAAGGACATCGACTACGACGGCCAGTCCGGTCCGGTGACCTTCTCCGACGCCGGTGACCCCACCGAGGCGTACATCGGCATCTACCAGTACGGTGATGACAACAAGTACACCGCCGTCAAGGAAGAGTTCGGCAAGCTCTGATCCTCAGGCACGAAGGAGCCCCCGTCCACTGGACGGGGGCTCCTTTGCGTTGGCGGTGCCGGCGGTTATTCGACGGTGTCTGCCAGGGTGCCCAGGTAGAGCTGGATCACCTTGGGATCATTCATCAGTTCGCGCCCGGTGCCGGTGTAGGCGTCCCGGCCCTGGTCCAGCACGTAGCCGCGGTCGCAGATCTGCAGGCAGCGGCGGGCGTTCTGTTCCACCATGATCACGGAGACTCCCGCCCTGTTGATCTCATGGACGCGAAGGAAGGTCTCATCCTGCTTGACGGGGGAGAGGCCGGCGGAGGGCTCATCCAACAGCAGGACGGCCGGATCCATCATCAGCGCCCGCCCCATGGCCACCATCTGGCGTTCACCGCCGGACAGCGAGCCCGCCCGCTGCCCGCGGCGCTTGCCGAGTTCCGGGAACAGGCCGGTGACGAAGTCGAACCTCTCGTTGAAGTCCTTGGGCCGCTGGAACATGCCCATCTGCAGGTTTTCCTCGATGGTCAGGGTGGCAAACACGTTGTTGGTCTGCGGGACGAAGCCGACCCCGCGGGTTACCAGTTTGTTCGCCTTCAGTCCCGTGATGTCCTGGCCGCGCACTACCACGCTGCCCGAATGGACCTTTACCAGTCCGAACATGGCCTTCAGCAGCGTCGACTTGCCGGCGCCGTTGGGCCCGATGATGCCGATCAGCTCCCCGGGGCGTGCCTCGATGCTGCAGCCGTTGAGGATATTGACGCCGGGGAGGTACCCGGCCACAAGGTCGGTGACTTTGACGACGGCCTCGCCGCCGCTGACGGGCTGGGCGGCAGGTGCCGCGCTCGTGCTGCTCATTGGCTGTCCTTCTCTGTCCGGTCATTGTTCCCGGGTTCGGCTTCCCGGCTGGCCCTGCGGCCCCGGGTCCCGCCACCCGGCGGCTGTTCACCCTGGCGGGCTGCGCCGTCGGTTTCCTCCGCGACGGTGTCCAGGGAGATGATGCCTGCGTTCTCGGTTCCGACGATGGATTCGTCGTCCGCCACGAGTTCGGCGGCGAGCTCCCTGATGCCTTCCGAGTCACCGAGGTCGACGTCGTGGTGGGCGCCAAGGTAGGCGTCGATGACGGCGGGATTCTTCATCACTTCCCCGGGCGGGCCTTCGGCTACCACCTTGCCCTCGGCCATCACCACCACCCAGTCCGCGATGTGCCTGACCATGTGCATGTCGTGCTCAACGAACAGGACGGTCATGCCTTCGGCCTTCAGGTTCTTGATGTGGTCCAGCAGCGACTGCGTCAGCGCAGGGTTGACCCCTGCCATGGGTTCGTCGAGCATCACCAGCTTGGGCTGCACCATCAGGGAGCGGGCCATTTCCAGCAGCTTGCGCTGGCCGCCTGACAGTGACGCCGCGTAGTCGTCCTTCTTGGCGTCGAGCTTGAATTTCTCCAGCAGCACGTTGGCCTGGTCCGTGATTTCCTTTTCCCGGCCGCCCCAGATGCCCTTGAAGAGTGCCTTGGCCAGGCTTTCGCCGGGCTGTTTGGACGCACCGAGCCGCATGTTTTCCATGACGGTCAGCTTGCCCATCACCTTGGTGAGCTGGAACGTGCGGACCATGCCCATCCTGGCCACCTTGTACGGGGACACGCCGGCAAGGCTCTGGCCCTCGAACTGCCACTTTCCGGTGTTGGGTGTGTCAAAGCCGGTGAGCAGGTTGAAGAGTGTGGTTTTGCCTGCGCCGTTGGGGCCGATCAAAGCCGTGATTTTGTGCCGCGGGATTTCGAGGTACTCCACGTCCACGGCGTTGATGCCGCCGAAGCTGCGGGTGACGTTCTCCGCCACCACGATGGGGTCCCGCTTTTTGCAGCCGGGCGCGGTTTCGCCCGCCGGGATGGGACGGGTGTCGTTCATGTAGTCCGGCTCCGTGCTGCCGGTGGTTTCGGTGTTTTCGTTGTTCGTGCTCACGCGAACGCCAGCTCCTTCTTGTTTCCGAAGACGCCCTGTGGCCTGAAGATCATCAGCAGCATGAGGGCAACTCCCACCAGGATGTAGCGCAGCTGGCCGGCCTGGACGGTGTTCAGCCACGTGATGGCGCCTGATTCAATCAGGCCGTATAGGACACCTTGCGTGAGTGAGAGGACCACCCAGAAGATCATGGCGCCGATGACAGGTCCCAGGACAGTGCCCAGCCCGCCCAGCAGGAGGCAGGTGTAGAGGAAGAACGTCAGTTCCGTGCCGTAGTTGGCCGGCTGCACGGCGCCGCGGGGGAGCGTGAAGATCATGCCCGCCAGGGCGCCCAGGACGCCGCCGATGATCAGCGCCTGCATCTTGTAGGCGTAGACGTTCTTTCCCAGGGACCGTACGGCGTTCTCGTCCTCGCGGATGCCCTTCAGCACACGCCCCCAGGGGCTGCGCATCAGCAGCCACACCAGGGTGCAGCAGATGGCCACCAGGACCCAGCCCACCACACGGATGAAGAAGTCGCGGTTGTTCATCCCGAAGTACGAGCCCTCAGGGAAGGGGTTCATGGCGTAAAAGCCGCCCTCGAACGCCGCCAGGCCGTTGGCCGAGCCGGTGACCTTGGTGAGCTGGTTGGTGGTGACGATGTAACGCACGATCTCGGCGGCGGCGATGGTCACGATGGCCAGGTAGTCGGCCCGCAGCCGGAGGGTGGGGATACCCAGCAGCAGGGCAAACACGGCGGCGGCCGCGACTGCGATCAGCAGCCCCACGAAGAACGGGACACCGAACGTCAGGGTGGAGATGGCAAAGCCGTACGCCCCGACCGCCATGAATCCGGCCTGGCCGAAGTTCAGCAGGCCCGAGTAGCCGAAGTGGACGGCTAGTCCCAGTGCGGCCAGGGCGTAGGCGGCCGTGGTGGGGCTGAAGATTTCGCCCGCGGCGCTGGCAAGAATGAATCCAAAGTCCATGGCTGTTTCCTAACCCACACGCTCGCGCCGGCCCAGGATGCCCTGCGGCCGGAACAAAAGGACAACGATCATGATGAAGAGGGCTCCCACGTATTTGAGGTCTGCGGCAAGCCCGAACACGGTGGTCAGCTCAACGAAGATGCCCACGATGATGGAGCCGATGAGGGCGCCGAAGACGGTTCCCAGCCCTCCCAGGGTCACGCCGGCGAAGATCAGCAGCAGGATGGCCGAGCCCATGTCGAACGTGACGCCGGGCCGATAGTAGGCCCAGAGGATGCCGCCGAGGGCGGCGAGCATGCCGCCGGTGATCCAGACCAGCCGGATGACGGCGTCCACATCGATGCCGGACGCCGCCGCCAGCGCAGGGTTGTCTGCGACTGCGCGGGTTGCCTTGCCCAGCCTGGTCTTGAGCAGCACGATGCCGATCAGCGCGATCACCACGGCACTGATGCCCAGCGACCACAGGTTGTTCGGGGAGATCGAAACCGGGCCGATCTGGACCTCGGGGCTCTGGGCGTACGGCAGCTGCTGGGTGGCTCCGCCGAAGTAGAACTGGATGACGTACCGGACGGCGAGGGCCAGGCCGATGCTGACGATCATCATGGGAACCAGGCCCGTGCCCCGGCGCCGCAGCGGACGCCACAGGCCGCGGTCCTGGGCGTAGCCGAACAGGCCGCCGCCCGCTACTGACAGGATCAGCGCCAGCCAGAACGGAAGCCCCAGCGCGTTGAAGCCGAACACCAGCACGGCACCCAGGGTCACCATCTCGCCGTGTGCGAAGTTGGTCAGGCCGGTAGTGCCGAAGATCAGTGAGAGTCCCACCGAGGCCAGGGCGAGGAGGAGGCCGAAACTCAGGCCTGCCACCAGCCTGTTCAGGAGGTTCTGGCCAAAGTCCTGCTGCTGCACCACGATGCCTTTGCCGAAGGCGAAGATCACCGAAAGGTTGGAGGTCTGGCTGAACGTCACGTCGCGGGGATTCTCCTGGCCGTCTGCCAGTTTGATGCCCTCGGGCAGCGTGGACTCGTCCAGTTCCACGGTGTACGTGCCCTGCTCGGGGACCCCGATATTCCAGGACCCGTTGGCCGAGGACTTGGCCGTTCCGGTGAAGTCGCCCTTCTTGGCCGTGATGGTGACATCCGCCAGGGGTGCGCGGGTGTCGTCACGAAGGAAGCCGCTGATGTTGTTCTGGAAGGTCTGGTTCAACGGGGATGGTGTCGGTGACGGGGAAGCGGCCTGGGTTGCCGGTGCCGCCACGAGCAGGAGTGCGACGACGGAAGCGCTGACGGCTCCCAACAGTCTCAGCAAACCGCGGCGTTTCCCGGCCCGTTGGCCTTGGGGTGTACTTCTCAAATTGATAACCTCCACTTGGGGGCGGTCCAGGCCGCGCCATTGCAGCCGCTGCGAACGGTCGCAGGGCTGGGAACATGCCATGACGCCCGGCAGCCACAAGTGTGAGTTCCGTCACCCTGCTTGGCTTATGCTACAGCCCAACAGAACCGGTGAAAGCCGTGGTCCAGGCCATATTGGTAGCGATCGGATAACAACTGCTGCGCTCCCGGCGCCCGGCAGCGCGGATCGCGGGAAGCAACCTTTGTTGAGTGGCGGTGTCTCCTCCGGCCGCGGTGCCGGTCCGCGGAAACCAGGCGCCGGCAGTCCAGCCGGGAGCGCCCAGGTCACGGTTGTATTGCGTTGCCCCTGCCCGGGAACTTTAGGAGGGCCGGCCACGTGGAAATTGGTAGCGTAAACCATAAGGTCCGTAACACATCAAGCATGGAGGAACCCCGCAATGGCACTTGGCGGAAACCCGATCTTCAACGGAAAGAGCTTCCGTGGCGCCACCCAGGCCCCGCCCGCCCCGCAGGCGTTCGGCGCCCCCTACGGCCAGCAGGCGTATGGGAACCAGCCGTACGGCCAGGCCCCCTACGGCCAGCAGGGCTGGAACGCCGGCCAGCAGGGCATGACGGACGCCCAGCTGCAGGACATGTACAACCAGCCCTCCGCAGGCCCGGCAGACACCGGCCGGATGACCTTCGACGACGTCATCGTCAAGACCGCCGCCTGCCTCGGCTTCGTGGTCCTCGGCGCTGCCGTCACCCTCACCGTCGGGCTGGGCCTGGCGTCGATGCTGATGATCGTGGGCGCGCTGGGCGGTTTCGTCCTTGCCCTGGTCAACACCTTCAAGAAGCAGCCGTCCCCGGCGCTGATCCTCGCGTACGCCGGCCTTGAGGGACTCTTCCTTGGCGGCCTCACCCGCATCCTCGACACCCAGTACCCCGGCGTCGGGCTGCAGGCCGTCGTCGGTACCCTCTCCGTGTTTGCCGTGACCCTGTTGCTGTTCAAGAGCGGCAAGGTGCGGGCGACTCCCAAGGCCATGCGCTTCTTCATGATCGCGCTGGGCGGCTACGCGCTGTTCTCCATCGTCAACCTCGTCCTGATGCTGACGGGCGTGACGCAGGAGCCGTTCGGGCTCCGGAGCGGCGTGGTGGGCGTCGTCATCGGCCTGCTGGCCATCGGCTTGGCAGCGTTCTCGCTGATCATGGACTTCACCAGCATCGAGGAAGGCGTCCGCAACGGCGCCCCGCAGCGCTTCTCCTGGACCGCGGCGTTCGGCCTGACCGTGACCCTGGTCTGGCTCTACGTGGAAATCATCCGGCTGCTGGCCATCCTCCGCGGCGACGACTGACCGCAACGGCGGCTGCCGCCGTCGTCACTCCTGCATCAACGGAACAGGCCCACCAACCGGTGGGCCTGTTCCGTTTAAGGTGCAGTGGCGGTGCCGCCGATTACCCGACGCGGCGGGCGCCCGCCGCCGGGGACACCGTGAAAATGTCCGGCGCGGTGAAGCCGGCCCCGGCAAAGGCCTGGACGACGGCGGCACGCACCGCCTGCTCGGCCGCCACCGGGGTCAGGGCGATCGCAGCCCCGCCAAAGCCGCCGCCCGTCATCCGGGCTCCGATGGCGCCGTTGGCCCGGGCCGTGTCCACGGCCAGGTCGAGCTCCGGGCATGAGATTTCGAAGTCATCCCGCATGGACGCGTGGCTGGCGTCCAGCAGCGCACCGATGGCGCCCGGGCCTTCGGCCGACAGGCGTTCCACCGTCTGCAGGACACGGTCGTTTTCGGTGACGACGTGGCGGACGCGGCGGAAGGTCACAGCGTCCAGCAGCCCACTGGCCTCCTCCAGGTCTCCCACCTGCAGGTCGCGCAGGGCCTTGACCCCCATCACCTCGGCGCCGAGTTCGCAGGAAGCCCGGCGCGAGGCATAACCGCCGTCGGCATGGGAGTGCTGCACCTTCGTGTCGATCACCAGGAGCACCAGGGCGGCAGGTTCGGTTTCGAACGGGACCAGGCTGGCGTTCTGGTCGCGGCAATCAAGGAAGACGGCATGGCCCTTGGCCCCGCGCAGGGACGCGGACTGGTCCATGATTCCGGTGGGTGCGCCGACGAAATCGTTCTCGGCGCGCTGGGTTGCCAGGACCATGTCCTCGGCGGCGAGGCCCGCGCCCGTAAGGTCGTTCAGGGCGGTGACTACGGCGCACTCAATCGCGTGCGACGATGACAGGCCTGCACCAAGCGGAACATCCGAGTCCAGGAGCAGGTCGATGCCGGGGACGTCGATGCCGCGCTCGCGCAGCGCCCAAATGACACCCAGGGGATACTTGGTCCAGCCCTTTGCCGAACCGGGCTCCAGGGAGTCCAGCGATGCGGTCACCGTGCCCTGGTCGCCGTAGGTCGAGAGCAGCCGGACCGTGGAGTCCGCACGTGGACCCACGGCCACCCGGGCTGCCCGGTCAATGGCGAAGGGAAGCACGAACCCCTCGTTGTAGTCCGTGTGTTCGCCGATCAGGTTGACCCGGCCGGGCGCCTGCCAGACGCCCGCCAGCGAGGTGCCGAATTCCCGGGCGAAACGGTCTGCGAGGGCCTTGGCGGCCGGCTCGGCCTGGAAGGCTGCGGGATCAGGTGCGGCGCTCAAGCGGGGACTCCTTCGGCAGTGGATGCTCGGGTGGCGGAACTGGCAGGCGGAACCACAACGTCACGCAGGCGCGCAGCCACGCTCTCCGGAGTGGTGTCGTTGATGAATGCGCCCATCGCAGCTTCCGAACCGGCCAGATACTTCAGCTTATCGGCGGCGCGCCGGGGAGAGGTCAGCTGGAGGTGCAGGTACCCCGAGGCGCGCAACGCGGGGTCCAGCGGCGCCTGGTGCCACGCGGAGATGTAGGGCGTGGGGGTGGGGTAGAGGGCATCCACGCGCTTCAGCAGGTCCAGGTAGACATGGGCGAGCTCGTCCTTTTCCCCGCCGCTGAGCGCGGCAAGGTCCGGCACATGCCGGTGGGGAACCAGATGGATCTCCAGCGGCCAGCGGGCGGCAAAGGGGACATAGGCGCTGAAGTTCTCACCTTCCATGACCATCCGGCTGCCGTCCTGCCGTTCGGCGCGCAACAGCGAACCCGTCAGGGTCTCGCGGCCCCCGCTGGATTCGTGGAAAGAGCTGGCCGCCGCGCCCAGCACGGCCGCCCGGGGAGTGACGTACGGGTAGGCGTAGATCTGCCCGTGCGGGTGGTGGAGGGTTACGCCAATGTCCGCTCCCCGGTTTTCAAAAGGGAACACCTGCTTGATGCCGGGGAGCGCGCTAAGGGCTGCGGTGCGCTGCGCCCAGGCCTCAATGACCGTCCGGGACCGCGTTTCGCTGAGGTTGCTGAAGGATCCGGTGTGCTCCGGCGTAAAGGACACCACCTCGCACCGGCCATACGCCGGGCCCTTGGTGCCCCACGTGCCGTGGTCCGGGATGGAGCCAAGCGCAGGGCCAAGGGAAGGGAACCGGTTTTCGAAGACCACCACGTCGTAATCCGCCGCCGGGATCTCGGACGGGTTGTTCGGGGTGGTGGGGCAGATGGGGCACTGGTCTGCAGGCGGCAGGTGCGTGCGTGTCTGGCGGTGCGCGGCGATCGCCACCCACTCACCGGTCAGGGCATCGAACCGCACCTCACCGGGTTCACCGCGGGGCGGCAGCCCGCGCAGGTCGGCAGGTCCTGCGGCGCGGTCCGCCGTGGACCCGGCGTCGTCGAAGTAGATCAGCTCCCGGCCGTCGGAGAGCGTGGTGCTGGTGATCGATGTCATGGAAGAATTTTCGCACGTTTCTACCAAAAGTGAATAGTTATGAACAAAAAACAACACCTCGCTGCTGTGGAGAGCAGGGCGGGCACGGTACGGTAATGCCCATGACACCCTCTTCTTCCCAGGAACCCGTTGCCGGCCAGCTCCGCTCCTTCGCCACCGGACGGCAGTACGAGCTGCAGCGAGGCGACGCGGCCGCCGTGGTCACCGAGCTTGCGGCAGGGCTGCGTTCGTTCAGCCGGGGAGGAGTGCTCCTGACGGAAACCTACGGCGATGACCAGATCCCGCCCGGCGGCGCAGGCATCACCCTCGCCCCTTGGGCCAACAGGGTGGAGGACGGCGCCTGGCAGCTGGACGGCAGGAAACAGCAGCTGGACATCACCGAAGTGTCCCGGAACAACGCCAGCCACGGCCTGCTCCGCAACACCGGGTACGCGCTGGTGGACGAATCCCCGCACTCGGTCACGCTGGAAGCGACCATCTTTCCCCAGCACGGCTACCCGTTCCTGGCCCGGCACACAGTGCGCTACGAGCTGACCGCCGGCCTGGGCCTGGCGGTGCGACAGACACTCACCAACCACTCCGCCGCGCCTGCCCCCTTCGTTATCGGCGCCCACCCGTACCTGCGCCTGGGGGACACCCCTGTGGAGGACCTGGTGCTGACAGTCAAGGCGGACACCCGGTTGCTGGCAGACGAGCGGCTCATTCCACGGAGCGCCGCCCCGGTTGAGGGGGACACCGACTTCCGGGACGGCCGGCACATCGGTGACCTCAGCGTGGACGTCGCCTTGACGGGACTGGCGTTCGACGGCGGACGGGCACGCCACGTGCTCTCCGCACCGGGGGCCGGCAGCGTCAGCCTCTGGCAGGACGAGGCCTGCGGCTACGTCCACGTCTTCGTCAGCACCGTCTACCCCGGCCGCAGCCGGGCGCTCGCCGTCGAACCAATGACCGGGCCGGCGAATGCGTTCAACTCCGGCGACGGGCTGCGCTGGCTCGCCGCCGGCGAATCCTTCAGCATGCAATGGGGCATCGACTACGATCCCGCCACGGAGGCCTGAAGTTTCCCATTGGCGGGCTGCTGCGGAAGTATGGGGTCTATGACGCCCAACGAGGACGACGTTACCCGGCCCGCAGCCGCCGCCGGGCCCTCCGCTGCGCAGGCCAAGGCTGCGCCGCTGCGGGTCCTGGCCGACCGGGAATTGGACCGGGACATACCGTACGGAGTGCGGATCGCTGCGGCCTGGTCCTGGCGGCTCGGCCTGATCCTCCTGATGGCAGGAACGCTGATCTGGCTGCTCAGCCACATCACGTTCCTCATCATCCCGGTTATGGTCGCAGCGCTCCTTGCCGGCCTGCTCAGCCCGGTCACGGCGTGGCTGAAGCGCCGCGGCCTGCCGGCGGGGCTGGCCGTCGCCGTGACAGTCCTCGGCTTCATTGCCGTCATCTCCGGTGCGCTGGCCCTGGTGGGACGGCAGCTGGTCATCGGCTTCGGCGAGTTGTGGCAGCAGGCGCTGGAGGGCGTGCGGCAGGTCCAGACGTGGCTCTCCGACGGGCCGCTCCACCTTACCGCCGCCCAAATCGACGAGTATGTCAAGGAAGCCAGCGATGCACTGCAGAACAACAGCAGCAGCATCCTCAGCGGCGCACTGTCCTTCGGCAGCACGGCCGGGCACTTTGCCGCCGGCCTGCTGCTGGCACTGTTCATCCTGATCTTCTTCCTCCTCGAAGGCGACAGGATCTGGGCCTTCCTGGTCCGCCTGCTGCCGCGCAAGGCCCGGGCCGCCACCTTTGGGGCCGGGCGCAAGGGCTGGGCCTCGATGGTCAGTTACGCACGCATCCAGATGTTCGTGGCGGCAGTGGACGCCGTGGGCATCGGCGCGGGTGCCGCCATCATCGGGGTACCCTTGGCACTCCCGCTGGGCGTGCTGGTGTTCCTCGGCTCCTTCATCCCCGTGGTCGGCGCGCTGGTCACCGGGGCCATTGCCGTCCTGCTGGCCCTCGTGGCCAACGGACCGGTCAACGCCCTGATCATGCTGGCCATCGTCCTGCTGGTCCAGCAGCTCGAAGGCCACATCCTCCAGCCCTTGGTCATGGGCAAGGCGGTGTCCCTCCACCCGGTGGCCGTCATCCTCAGCGTCGCGGCCGGTTCCTACCTTGCCGGCATCCCCGGCGCGCTGTTCTCAGTGCCCATCCTGGCCGTAGCAAACTCGGCCGTTCGCTACATCGCCGCCAGAACGTGGGAACATGAACAGGTGCCGGTAGTAGCCGGGAAGCCCCTGACAGCCCCCGCTGGCGGGGACAACACCATCGAGGACGTTGAACCGCCGGAAACGGTGGGCGGCAACGGATCCCCGGCCGGCACCACAGCTGAACACCGCGGTGCCCGCTCCACCTCCCAACGGGGCGCCGGGGACGAACCCAGAGGAGAGTAGTCCGTGAACATCCTGCAAACCCTTCCCGTCACGCTGGACGATGTCCTGGAGGCGCAGAAGCTGCTTGACGGGATTATTGCGCGCACTCCGGTGGAATCCTCCCGGGCGCTGGGCACCCAGGTGGGCGGCGAGGTCTATTTCAAGTGCGAGAACCTCCAGCGCGCCGGCTCCTTCAAGGTCCGCGGCGCCTACGTCCGGATGGCCCGCCTCTCGCCCGAGGAAAAGAAGCGCGGCGTCGTCGCCGCCTCCGCCGGCAACCACGCACAGGGCGTTGCGGTGGCCGCGAAGAGCCTGGGAATCAAAGCCCGCATCTACATGCCCCTGGGCGTTGCCCTGCCCAAGCTGGCCGCCACCCGCAGCCACGGCGCCGAAGTGGTCCTGCACGGGCACAACGTGGATGAGGCGCTGGCCGAGGCACAGCGCTACAGCAACGAAACGGGCATGGTCTTCGTGCACCCCTTCGACAACGTTGACGTCGTGGCAGGCCAGGGCACGGTGGGCCTGGAAATCCTGGAGCAGGTGCCCAACGTGGACACCGTCTTGATGGGCGTTGGCGGGGGCGGGCTCCTGGCCGGTGTCGCCGTCGCCATCAAGGCCCGTGCCCGGGAACTCGGCCGGGAGATCCGGATCATCGGCGTGCAGGCGGAGAACGCCGCCGCCTATCCGCCCTCCCTCGCTGCCGACGCCCTGGTACCGCTGAAGAAGGTATCCACCATGGCCGACGGCATCGCCGTAGGACGGCCGGGGCAGCTGCCATTCAGCATCATCCGCGAGCTCGTCGACGACGTCGTCACCGTCAGCGAAGACTCGCTGGCACGCGCACTGATCTTCCTGCTGGAGCGGGCCAAGATGGTGGTGGAGCCCGCCGGCGCCGTGGGGGTCGCGGCCCTGATGGATGGCAAAATCGAAAACCCGGGGAACACCGCCGTCGTCCTCTCCGGCGGCAACATCGATCCCATGCTGATGCTGAAAGTCATCCAGCGGGGCCTTTCCGCGGCCGGACGGTACATGACCGTGCGGATGATGCTGGACGACCGGCCGGGCTCGCTGGCCACGATCGCCCGGATCATCGCCGAGAACGACGCCAACGTCACCGGCCTGGACCACACCCGGGTGGGCGGATCGATCAGCATGGGCGACGTCTCCATCACGGTCAACCTGGAAACCAAGGGCCACCAGCACGGCGAACAGGTCCTCAGCGCACTGCGCGCCGAAGGCTTCCAGCCCATCGTGGTGCACTAGGGGCAGGCATGGCCGGCTTGATGCGCAATGGGGGGTTCCGGGAGCCGCAAACCACTGCCTCGCGCGCCAAGGGCGGGTTGCTGGTCCTGGGTGGCTTCGTGGTCCTGCTCTTCATCATCGAGCTTTTCAACACCCTGACGCTGGGATCGCTGACCCGGACTTTCGGGCTGCGGCCCCGGAGCGCGGACGGGCTCCTGGACATCTTCACGTTCCCGCTGCTGCACGCCAACCTGAACCATCTGCTCTCCAACAGCCTGCCGCTGATCATCTTCGGCTTCCTGGTGTTCCTCTCCGGGCTCAGGGTGTTCCTCACGGCCCTCGCCTTCAGCTGGCTGGGATCCGGCATCACCGTCTGGCTGATCGGCGACGGCGGAATCACCATCGGCTCCAGCGGCCTGGTGTTTGGCCTGTTTGCCTTCCTCCTAGTCCGCGGGTTCTTCAACCGCAGCTGGAAGCAGATCCTCCTGGCCGTGGTCCTCTTCATGGGCTACGGCAGCATCCTGCTGGGCATGCTTCCCATCGTGTCCGGGTTTGTCTCCTGGCAGGCCCACCTGGGCGGTGCCGCCGGGGGAGTGCTGGCCGCGCTCATCCTGCGCCCGCGCTCGGGCCCGGAAAGGCAGCGCGACCGCGCCATCCCCCGGTAGCCTGCGCGCTGACTGCCGGGGTACAGCCGAAACAGCACAGCGCCTGCCACCCGAAGGATGGCAGGCGCTGTGCCTGGTGCCGGAAACTACGCGGCGTACGGCTTGGCGGAAAGGATCTCCACGGTGATGTCCTTGCCGTTGGGGGCAGTGTAGCTGAGGGTCTCGCCCTCCTTGTGGCCGAGGATGGCCGAGCCAAGCGGCGACTTTTCACTGAACACGTCCAGGTCCGAGTCGCCCGCGATCTCACGCGAGCCCAGAAGGAAGGTCTCTTCGTCCCCGGCGATCCGGGCCACGACGATCATGCCGGGCTCCACGATTCCGTCGTCTGCCGGAGCCTCGCCCACGTGCGCATCGCGGAGCAGCACGGTCAGCTGGCGGATGCGGGCCTCAATCTTGCCCTGCTCCTCCTTGGCAGCGTGGTAGCCGCCGTTCTCCTTGAGGTCACCCTCCTGGCGGGCAGCATCGATCTTCTGGACAATTTCCGCCCGGCCAGGGCCGGAAAGGTGGTCCAGCTCTGCCTTCAGGCGGTCAAAAGCTTCCTGGGTAAGCCAGGCTGCAGCTGCGCTGTTGGTGGTAGACACGGACTTCTCCTCTAGTGGTCCTACATGCAAAAGACCCCGCCACGGTGGCCACTTGTGGAACAGCAACCAGCTCAGCGGGGTGAAGGTATTGATCCATTGTAGTCAATCCCATGGACTTAACCCAATAAGCAAGCGGTGCGGGTCACATCTTCGGGCTACTGCCATCGGTGGCCCAGCAGCTGTCCACGACGCCGGACACGGACAGCGATTCCGTCCGGACCGTCACGCGCTGCGAAACTGTCCTGCCGCCGTCGACCGTGTCCTCCGCACCCTCCGGTGCAGTGAACGGAACATCGACCACCTTCCAGCCAACCACCGCATACTTTGAATCCAGCGCCTTGACCGCGCATTTCACCGGAGTGCCGGGCTCACGGGTGACCTGGAAGTCCACCTCCGCCACCGTGGCATCCGGGGTGCTGTAGCCGATGTCCTTGAACGTCACCGAGGACAGGGAATTCGAGGTGGAAACCCAGGCCAGGAAACCGATTCCGACGGCGAGGGCGCCGCCCACAATGGCGCGCTTGGCTCCGCGGGGCAGCCGGCGCTTTTGGCCGCCATACCGATTGGCTAGGCTAGTGTCTGCAGGCGCGGATGGGGCCGGCCGGTCCGGGGAAGTCACCAGACCAGTTTAGTGCCCTTCCGGAGATGGCCAACCGCCCGGGCTCCCGCAGCGTTGTCCATCCGCCAGCACCGCCAACAGCAACCCAGATGAATGAGGAGCCGTCCTTCCATGACAGCGTCCAGCACCTCCACGGCACCGCTCCGGCTGCTCGCAGTGCATGCCCACCCGGACGACGAATCCAGCAAGGGTGCTGCGACCATGGCCAAGTACGCTGCGGCGGGGGTGGAAGTCATGGTGGCCACCTGCACCGACGGTTCACGCGGGGACATCCAGAACCCTGCAGTCGAAGGCGAGCCCCATCCCCAGCGGGACATGGCCGGTGCGCGGCGCCTCGAAATGGACCGCGCCGCGAAGATCCTCGGCATCAGCCAGCGCTGGCTGGGCTTCGTGGACTCCGGCCTCCCCGAGGGTGACCCCCTGCCTCCGCTGCCGGGCGGCTCGTTCGCGACGCTGCCGCTGCACCACGCCGCGGCGCCACTGGTCCGGCTGGTCAGGTCCTTCAGGCCGCACGTCATCCTCTCCTACGACGAGAACGGCGGCTACCCGCACCCGGACCACATCATGGCGCACAAGGTCGCCGTGGAAGCCTTCGAGGCCGCCGGCGACCCGGACCGCTACCCCGGTGCGGGCGAACCGTGGGAGCCGCGCAAGCTCTATTACGACCGTGCCTTCAGCCCGGAACGCTTTCGCGCGCTGCACTTCGCCCTCGAGGAGGCGGGGCTCCAGTCACCGTATGCCGAGCGGCTGGCGGCCTGGCTGGAGTCCGACGCCGAGGGCCACACTCCGCCGCCTGCGGCCCACCCCACCACAACCCAGGTGGACTGCGGAGACTTTTTCGAGGTACGGGACGACGCGCTCCGTGCCCACCGCACGCAGGTGGACCCCTTGGGGTTCTTCTTTGCCGTGTCCGCGGACATGCAGCGGCGCGTCTGGCCCTGGGAGGACTACTCGCTGATCAAGTCGCGGGTCCACTCAGAACTGCCCGAAACGGACTTGTTCGCCGGGCTAAGATAGAACCCGCAGCGATTTCTATGCCGCGTAGAAGATAGCCCCGGGCGCTTCACGCACGGCGCAGGTCCTGCCGCAATCCGACCCCCTCGAAGGTATACACGTGCAAAGTCTGCTCCTCCGCCTGGCCACCACTCCCACACCGCTGCCCACCCCCACCCTGCGTGAGGGAATATCCGAGGACCAGGTGACCCCGGGGCTGCTGGGCTTCATCATGACGGCATTCTTCGTGGTGGCCACGGCGCTGCTGATCGTGGACATGGTGCGCAGGATCCGGCGGGTGCGGTACCGGGCGCAGGTGGAGGAAGAGCGCATCGCCGCTGCTGCCGCAGCCGACGTGGCGGCCGAGGAAGCCCGCGAAGAGCCGGGCACTCCGGGGGATGCCCCCGACGCCGGCGGGAACGGCCTGGCGCCCGGGAGCCCCAGGCCCCGGGACTAGGCAAGGCCCGGGACTAGTCAGGGGCCCGGCCGCCGGGACCCCCGTCAGCCCAGCACGGCGATGGCAATCGCGGTGAAGTGGGCGGCGAAGGCCAGCACGGTAAACGCGTGGAACAGTTCGTGGAAGCCGAAGTGATGGTAGCTGAAGTTCGGCTTTTTCAAGGCGTAGAAAACGGCGCCGGCAATGTAGAGGATCCCGCCGGCGCAGATCAGGATTGCCGCCGGGATGCTGGCCTGGAAGAACTGAGGCAGGTAGAACAGCGCGCCGCAGCCCAAAGCGATATAGATCGGGACATACAGCCAGCGCGGAGCGTCGGTCCACAACAGGCGGAACAGGACTCCCAGAATGGCGCCGGACCAGATGATCCACAGCAGGAGCACGGCCTGCTGCCGCTCCAGCAGCGACCACGCCAAGGGGGTATAGCTGCCTGCTATGACCAGCATGATGTTGGTGTGGTCCAGCCGCTTCAGTACCCGCTTCACCCGGGGCGACCAGTTTCCGCGGTGGTAGACCGCGCTGACGCCGAACAGCAGGACGCCTGTGGCGGCATAGATGGCGGAGGTCACCTTGCGGTCCGCGGTCGGTGCCAGGACCACCAGGATGATGCCCGCCGCGAGGGCAAAGGGGGCAGCGACCGTGTGGATCCAGCCGCGCCACTTCGGCTTGATCATCAGCAGCTCGGCCAGGCGGACAGCCGCCTCGTCAACCGGGCTTTTGTCCGGTCCGGCAGGTGTGGTGCTGTCCCCTTCCCGCGGGGGAGTCGGAGCCCCGGGGGCGTCGCTGTTCATGGCTCCAGAATAACTTACGTTCTAGTAAGTTACTGACGGGTAGCGTTGCGCCGGGCAGCAGTGGGAGGCTGCCGGCTGGGGCTGCCGCGCGCGGGCGGTAGCCTAGGATGTGCAAGTACGTAGAGCGAGAAAGTCAGGTGAGTGGACGCGTGGAGTTGCCCGGGTTCCTCTACGGCTTTTACGAACGGCGGCTGCTCCGGGACCTGTCCCGTGACCGCATACCCCGCCATATCGGTGTCATGGTGGACGGCAACCGCCGCTGGGCCAAGCAGTTCAACGCCCCCACCAGCCAAGGCCACCAGGCCGGTGCCGATAAGATCCACGAGTTCCTGGGCTGGTGCCAGGAACTCGGGGTCAAGGTTGTCACCCTGTACATGCTGTCCACGGACAACATGAACAGGTCCAGCGAGGAACTCGACCTCCTGATGGGCATCATTGCCAACACCCTGGACCGGCTGGATGAGGACGCCAACATCTCCGTCCACGCCATGGGCGCCCCCGAACTGCTTCCCGGCTACCTCGCCGAGCGGCTGAACAAGCTGACCGCGAGGACCCCGGTCCACGAAAAAATCCACGTCAACGTGGCTGTGGGATACGGCGGGAGGCGCGAGATCGTGGACGCCGTGCGGGAACTGCTGCACGACGCCGTGGCCAAAGGGAAGGACATCCCGACGCTCGCCGACGAGCTCAGCGTCGACGACATCTCCCGGTTCCTCTATACGCGCGGCCAGCCGGACCCCGACCTGGTGATCCGGACCTCCGGCGAGCAGCGGCTGTCCGGGTTCCTCATGTGGCAAAGCGCCTACAGCGAGTTCTACTTCTGTGAAGCCCTGTGGCCCGCGTTCCGCAAGGTGGACTTCCTCAGGGCGCTGCGTGACTACGCCGGCCGGCAGCGGCGCTTCGGCACCTGACACTTCCGGTTCACGGGGAGTTCACACGGCCGCAACAGGAATCGCCGCGTAATGGTTGCGGAAATGCCCGGGGCTGGATTTACGTTATATCCATCAGCAGGCAAAACCGCCGGCTGATCGGGGAGGCCAGTACATGGAGCGAAACATCGCACCGATTGTATGGGAGGCCGGACCCGGCCTCGTGGCCGAGCCGCCTCACCAATAACAAAGCCGGGCTGGGGCCCGGGGCTGGAGTCGATGTGGCTACTTCTGAAAAACTGCACACGGTCCTCTCAGACCAGGCAGGAACAGCTACCTCTCGCGCCGAGCGAGCCACTGAACAAGCCGGCGCAGCAACCGATGCTGCGGCCGGTTTTGCCGTCTCCGGAAGGGAATCCCTGATCCACACCTTCGTGATCGACACCTCGGTCCTCCTGTCGGACCCCCGGGCGCTGCTGCGCTTCGCCGAGCACGAAGTCATTGTCCCCGTGGTGGTCATCACCGAACTCGAAGCCAAACGGCACGACCCCGAACTCGGCTACTTCGCCCGGAAGGCCCTGCGGCTGCTCGACGACCTCCGGGTCAAACACGGCGGACTGAACCAGCCCATCCCCATCGGTGACGACGGCGGCACGCTCATGGTGGAGCTCAACCACATTTCCGCCGAGGTGCTTCCACTCGGGTTCCGCAGCGGCGACAACGACAGCCGTATCCTCGCTGTCGCCAAGAACCTGGCCAACGAAGGCAAAGACGTCACCGTGGTCTCCAAGGACCTGCCGATGCGCGTCAAGGCGTCCGCCATGGGCCTCACCGCCGATGAATACCGCAATGAACTGGTCAAGGATTCCGGCTGGACCGGGGTGGCCGAGGTGGAAGCCAACGAGGAGGAGATCTCCACCCTGTACGGCCACGAACCGGTCTTCATCCCCGCTGCCGCCGAACTGCCGGTCAATACCGGGCTGGTGCTGCTGTCCAACCGCGGCTCTGCCCTGGGCCGGGTGGGGGCGGACAAGCAGGTGCGGTTGGTCAAGGGCGACCGGGACGTCTTCGGGCTTCACGGACGCTCCGCCGAACAGCGGCTGGCCATCGACATGCTGATGGACCCGTCGGTGGGCATCGTGTCCATCGGCGGCCGCGCCGGAACAGGCAAATCAGCGCTCGCTCTCTGCGCCGGCCTGGAAGCCGTGCTGGAACGCCGGGAACACCGCAAGGTCATCGTGTTCCGTCCGCTGTACGCCGTGGGCGGCCAGGAACTCGGTTACCTTCCGGGCTCGGAGTCCGAGAAGATGAACCCTTGGGCGCAGGCGGTTTTCGACACCCTCGGGGCCCTGGTCAGCCAGGAAGTGGTGGAGGAAGTCATGGACCGGGGCATGCTCGAGGTCATGCCGCTCACGCACATCCGCGGCCGCTCCCTGCACGATGCCTTCGTGATCGTGGATGAAGCGCAGTCCCTTGAAAAGAACGTCCTGCTGACCGTGATGAGCCGCATCGGCCAGAACTCCAAGATCGTCCTCACCCATGACGTCGCCCAGCGGGACAACCTGCGCGTGGGGCGGCACGACGGAATCGCCGCCGTCGTCGAAACCCTGAAAGGACACCCGCTCTTCGGCCACGTCACCCTGACCCGCTCGGAACGCTCGCCGATCGCAGCGCTCGTCACGGAGCTGCTGGAGGGCTAACGGGGGTGCGTGGGGCACCCTTCCTCTGCGTGCTGGCTCCTTCGTCGCCTTTGACGCACGCTGCCGGAAGGCTGCCCCACGCACGAGTCCGGTCCCAGTGCTTCGTGTAGGAGCGCATCGCCGACCGGAGCGCCGCGTTGGGAAGGGACCTACGCGCTAAGCGACGGCGAAGGGCTAGAGGCGGACGAACCTGACCACTGGCCCGCACTTACGTGACATGCAGGAACTTGGCCGCGGGCTCGTGGCCTTCTACCTTTAGCTTCCACTCCGGGCGCTTCAAGGTCTCCGGGGTGAGGCGGACGTGCTGGAGGGTTTCGACCTTGGTGCCCCAGGCTTTGCGGGTGATGCCGTTCAGTTCGTAGCCGAGGGAACGGGAGACTCCGAGGGAAGCACTGTTCCACACCGCGGCTTCGGATTCGGCCACGTCGGCGCCCAGCCAGTCGAAGGCCCAGAGCACGACGGCGGCACGCATCTCAGCGCCCAGGCCGCGGCCCTGGACCGACTGCGTCAGCCAGGACCCTGTGGTGACGGTCTTCAGCGCAGCGAAGTTCCTTGCCCCGACGTCCTGGCAACCGACGAACCGGCCCTCATGCCAGATGCCGAACAGCAGGCTCCACGCCTCCGGGGTGAATTCGGACCGGCACTTCCAATGCCAGCGGGCCATGTTGGCGCCGATCTCATCGCGCGGCGCCTCGGTCCAGGGCGTGCTGAACGGGCTTTTGCCGGGAGGGTGGATCCCCGCCAGCGCGGCTTCGACGGCCGCCGGAAGGTCCTGGTCCTGGACGGGACGGAGCTCGAGCCGCGGAGTGGTGAGGTGGAGGTCGTACAGCGGCCACAGGGAGCTCATCGGGATCATCCGCGAAGCCTAGCCGATGTGGCCCCCCCGCGCGCTGTCACATCAGGCTGGAATGTCCCAGCTGATATGCCGGCGGACATCCGTCAGGTTCGCCGGCTCGGCGACGAACAGGTCATCGAGCATGTACTCGTCCACGCCCAGGATCCGCAACCAGTGGCCGTACCCTTCCGTTTCCGGCTCCAGGGAGCGGCTGGCCACGCAGACACCGGTTCCGCGGTCGATGCGGACCAGGGTGCGGCCGGGCAGGCACAGGGGAGCGGCCGGATCGCCGGGGTGATAGGCAGGCGTTGGAACCACCACCGCTTCAAGCGCCGGCCTGCCTTCGTGTTCCACCACGCCGGGACCCTCCACCTGGACCGCGTTGCTTCCCGGAAATTCGAGCGGAACCGGGGCGTTGCCTGCAAGTTCCACAGGATCCAGGGCAGCCGAGAAGCGGCCGTTGCCGAACCCGGGCTCGCCATAGGCGGCCTCCGGCCGGCGTTTCACCAGCCCTGACCCGTCGTAGACGGGTGAGACCAGGTGCGGCGGGAGTAGCCATGATTTCCGGGTGGAACTCACGTACAGGCCGTCCCGGGAATCGTTGATTCCCGTAGTGCTGTGCAGGACCAGGCCGTCCGGGCTCTCCAGCCTCAGGGCCTCCGGCCGCCGCAGCCAGCACCTGACCAGGGGCGCTGCAGGCGCCGGTGCTTCCGGAAAAGGTTCGTCCCAGTACTCGAACCTCAAAGACTGCCATTTCCACGGCGATGACCGGCACAGATTGCGGAAGGTGGCGGGATCTGCGGGGGATCCTCCGCCGGCGGGGTCCGGCCGGTGCCGGGCGTCCCAGGTCGACATATCCACAGTTTACGCGGACACGCTCCGGCAGGCAGGGGAATTCCAGTAGCATCCGGAGGGTGATCGGACGACTTGGCGACCTGTGGCAGGGCACCCCCCTGGCGTTCTGGCTGGTGCTGGCCGCCTGCCTCTACTTTGCGGTAATGGCCGTGCGGCTCACCGTCATAGACGTCCGGCACCACCTGCTGCCCAACCGCATCGTTTTCCCGTCCTACGCCGTGGCCGGGGTGCTGTTGCTTGCGGCGGCGTCCGCGGTCCTGCTGACCGGGGCTGACGTCCCCGACGCCGTCGCCGGGCTTTTCGGGGTCCCCGGCGGCCGCATCCTTGCCGGGGGAGCAGCCCTGTGGCTCTTCTATTTTGTCCTGCGCCTCGCCTATCCGCCCGGCATGGGCTTCGGCGACGTCAAGCTTGCCGGGGTCCTGGGCATGTACCTCGGCTACCTCGGCTGGGGGCATGTGTTTGCGGGAACCTTCGGTGCCTTCCTGCTGGGCGGCCTCTGGAGCCTGGGTCTGCTCGCCAGCCGCCGCGGCACGCTGCGCTCAAACATCCCGTTCGGACCATTCATGCTGGCAGGCGCGGCCGTGGCAATGGTGCTGGTGCCGGCAGGGTAGGGGTTGCCGCGGGGGCGTTTCGCCGGCGGCTAGGCTGAAGGGATGGCGGCACCCGACTTCATCCTCAAACTCCGTGAAAAGATCGGCCACGACCCCCTGTGGATCCCTGCAGTGCGCGGCGTGGTGGTCAACGCCGCGGGCCACATCCTCCTGGGCCAGCGCTCAGACAACGGCCGGTGGGCCCTGATTTCAGGCCTCCTCGAGCCCGGGGAACACCCCGGCCCCGGACTGGTCCGGGAAATCTTCGAGGAGACCGCGGTGGTGGCGGAAACGGAGCGCATGGTGTCCGTGGGTGTCTCAGGACCTGTCACCTTTCCCAACGGCGACGTGTGCGACTTCCTGGACATCGTGTTCCGCTGCCGCCACGTTTCCGGAGAACCCCGTGTCAACGACGACGAATCACTCGCCGTGGGTTGGTTCCCGCCCGACGGGCTGCCCGACATCAGGCCCAAGGACCGGGAAAGCATCCACCAGGCGCTCCAGCCGGGAGGATCAGTGCACTACGAGCCCTGACAGGTGGCCGACAGGGCAGGGACGCCGCAACCCCCAAGATTGCGGCGTCCCTGCGGCCTGTGCGTGCCCGGGCGGGCATGGACTGCGTTGCCCTGCCGGGTCGGTCAGCGGCCGGGTGAAACCAGCTCGCCGTCGTCGTCCCTGACCCCGGGCTCCGGCAAGGTGCCGGATTCCGCGGCGTCAAAGTCCTGGGCCGTGGCAGCGCCGGGGAGGGATGTTCCCGCCGCCAGCCGCTCCGCTTCTTCCCCGCCCACTGCCTCACCGCGGGCCACCATACCCGCCGTGTCCGACAACGGGATCTGCTTGAGGGTGATGGCCAGCAGCAGTGCCACGGCGATGAACGGCAGCAGGTACCAGAACACCGGGGCCAGGGAGTCCGCGTAGGCGTTCACGATGGCATCCCGGAGCTGTTCCGGAAGCTGGTTGAGGGCCTGCGGGTCCAGCGTGCTGGTGGACTGCGAGGCCTGCTCGGCCGAGGCTCCGGCGCCGGTGAAGGCGGTGGTGAGCGATTCGGACAGCCGGGTGGTGAAAAGGGAACCGAAGATGGCCACGCCCATGGCGGCACCCACCTCGCGGAAGTAGTTGTTGGTGCTGGTGGCGGTGCCGATCTGGTCCGCCGGGACCGAGTTCTGGACCACCAGGACCACCACCTGCATGATCAGGCCCAGGCCCGCACCGAAGACGAACAACTGGACGCAGATGACCCAGATGGGGGTGCTGGCGGCAAGGGTTGTCATCCACAGCATGGCCGCCATGGTCAGCGCGGCGCCGAGGATGGGGAACGCCTTGTACTTGCCGGTCTTGGAGATCCGGATGCCCGAGTAGATGGAGGTGCCCATGAGCCCGGCCATCATCGGCAGCATCAGCAGCCCGGACTCTGCTGCGGAGGTCCCGGACGACATCTGCAGGAACGTGGGAACGAAGGCGATGGCAGAGAACATGCCCAGGCCCAGGGTAAAGCCAATCGCCGTGGCGTTGATGAAGATGCGGTTGCGGAACAGGCTGAGCGGAATGATGGGGTCCTCCGCCCGCCGCTCCACCATCACGAACGCGCCGGCGGAAACCAGCAGCCCGGCGCCGAACGCCCAGGTCAGCGGTGAATCCCAGCCCTCATCCTTCTTGCCGCCGAAGTCGGTGAAGAAGATCAGGCAGGTGGTGGCGGCGGAGAGCAGGACGACGCCCAGGACGTCGATCCGCTTTTCGGCTTTCTTGTTCGGCAGCGTGAGGGCGAACCAGGCGATCGCGAACGCGGCGATGCCGACAGGGATGTTGATGTAGAAGGCCCATTCCCAGGTGAGGTGGTCCACGAAGAAACCGCCCAGCAGCGGACCGGCGACAGCGGACAAACCGAAGATGGCACCCAGCGGGCCCATGTACTTGCCGCGCTCGTTGGCGGGAACGATGTCGGCGATGATCGCCTGCGACAGGATCATCAGGCCGCCGCCGCCCAGGCCCTGGATGGCGCGGAAGATGACGAAACCCCAGAAGTCGGTGGCCAGGGCGCAGCCAACCGATGCGAGGGTGAACAGGGCGATGGCCACCAGGAACAGGTTGCGCCGCCCCAGGATGTCACCGAACTTCCCGTAGATGGGCATGACGATGGTGGTGGCCAGCAGGTAGGCGGTGGTGATCCAGGCCTGGTGTTCTACGCCGCCGAGCTTGCCCACGATGGTGGGCATCGCCGTGGAAACGATGGTCTGGTCCAGGCTGGACAGCAGCATCCCGGCGATCAGGGCCGAGAAGATGATCCAGATGCGTTTTTGGGTCAGCAGGAGTGGCCCTGCGGGCGGCTTGGCGGTTTGCGTACTCATGGTCTTCCTTCTGCGGCGGTGGCCGGGATATCGAATGGTTGTGAAAACAGGAGGCTGGCCGCGGTGATGTTCTCCAGCAGCAGGTCACGGTAGCTGCGGGTATTGCCGTCGGAGAAGTAGGCCATGCTGCTCTTGCGGGCGATGGTGCTGAGCAGGACCACTGCCATCTGCACTACGGGGTGGTCCGGGGTGACGCCTTCACGGCGGGCCACGTCCCGGGCAAACTGGGCTTCCCTTTGCTCGGTGACGCCGATAATGCGCAGGATCAGCTGGGGTTCCTTCTTGACCACGGCGATCAGCTGCCGGGTTTCCTCCTCGGAGGCCGTCATGTCTTCGGCGAGGCGGAGCGAGAGCCGGACCAGGTCGCTGAACAGGGTAGGGGAGATGTCTCCGGCGGGAGAGTCGGCACCTCCGGCCACGAACTCATCGATAACCTCCGCCGGCACATCGTCCTCGGCGTGCCCGATGATGGCGTCTTCCTTGGCGGGAAAGTAGTTGAAGAAGGTCCGGCGGGAGATCCCGGCCGCCTCACAGACTTCCTCCACGGTGTAGCCGTTGAGGCCCTTCTCGGAGGTGAGGGCACGGGCGGCGGAGGTTATGGCGGTGCGGGTGGCCCTCCGCTTGCGCTCGCGCAGGCCATCGGAAGTTGCACTATCAGTCACAAAGTAAAGTTTTGCACTCAATCATTCATAGTGCAAAATTAGGGCGGATCGCCATTGCGTTAAAGAACGACGGCGGCCGGCGCCTTTCGTGCGAAAGGTGCCGGCCGCCGTCGGGCCTTGCGAAAAGGGGAGTGGCTAGGCCTTGTGTGCCGGGGCCGTCATGGTGGTGACGTCCAGTGCCTTGTCGAGGTCGGCCTCGGAAACCTTGCCCTCGCCCTCGCCGACGAAGCCGAGCTTCTCGGTTGCCTGGCGGATGGTCAGGCCCTCCTTGACGGCGGTCTTGGCGATCTTGGCGGCGTTCTCGTAGCCGATGTACTTGTTCAGCGGCGTCACGATCGAGGGGGACGCCTCGGCCAGGAAGCGGGCGCGCTCCACGTTGGCGGTGATGCCGTCAATCATCTTGTCCGCCATGACGCGGCTGGTGTTGGCCAGCAGGCGGATGGATTCGAGCAGGTTCGCGGCCATGACCGGGATGCCGACGTTGAGCTCGAAGGCGCCGTTGGTGCCGGACCAGGCGATGGCGGTGTCATTGCCGATGACCTGGGCGGCCACCATGATGGAGGCTTCGCAGATGACCGGGTTGACCTTGCCGGGCATGATCGATGAGCCGGGCTGCAGGTCCGGGATGGCGATTTCGCCGAGGCCGGTGTTGGGGCCCGAACCCATCCAGCGGAGATCGTTGTTGATCTTCATGAAGGAAATGGCGATATTGCGCAGCTGGCTGGACGCCTCGATCAGGCCGTCGCGGTTGGCCTGTGCCTCGAAGTGGTCGCGTGCCTCGGTCAGCGGCAGGCCGGTGTCCGTGGCGAGCAGTTCGATGACGCGCTCCGGGAAACCGGCCGGGGTGTTGATGCCGGTGCCCACCGCGGTGCCGCCCAGCGGAACCTCTGCGACGCGGGGGAGGGAGGCGTTGATGCGCTCGATGCCGTAGCGGACCTGGGCTGCGTAGCCGCCGAACTCCTGGCCCAGGGTGACCGGAGTGGCGTCCATGAGGTGGGTTCGGCCGGACTTGACGACGTCCTTGAACTCAACGGCCTTGCGCTCCAGCGACTCGGCCAGGTAGCCCAGGGCGGGGATCAGGTCGTTGATCAGCGCGGAGGTGGCGGCCACGTGCACGGACGTGGGGAAGACGTCGTTGGAGGACTGCGAGGCGTTGACGTGGTCGTTCGGGTGGACCACCTTGTCGCTGCCGGCGGCCTTCAGGGCGCGGGTGGCCAGCTCGGCCAGGACCTCGTTGGTGTTCATGTTCGACGAGGTGCCGGAACCGGTCTGGAAGACGTCGATGGGGAAGTCGCCGTCGTACTTGCCGGCGGCCACTTCATCGGCTGCGTCTGCAATCGCCTTGGCCAGCTCGCCGTCGAGCACGCCCAGTTCTGCGTTGGCCTGGGCTGCGGCCTTCTTCACCCGGGCCAGCGCCTCGATGTGGGTGCGCTCGAGGGTCTTGCCGGAGATGGGGAAATTCTCCACTGCCCGCTGCGTCTGTGCGCGGTACAGTGCGTTCACGGGGACGCGGACTTCGCCCATCGTGTCATGTTCAATGCGGAACTCTTCAGTGGAAGTCATGGGGCTAGCTTATGGCTCCCGGGTACCCCTTCGAAAACCGTGAAGCGGGCGCAGGGCGGCCTGACGCGGCCGTCCCGCACCCGCTTCACGGCGGTGCGAGGGGGACTACACCTCGCCGATGCCGGAAACCAGGTCCGCGCGCCCTTCGGCCAGCCGGTAGGACAGGCCGATGACGGCCGTGCGGCCTTCCTCGATTGCGTCCGAAATCACACGGGAGCTGTCCGCCAGGCGCTGGGAGGTCTGCTTGACGTGCTCCACCACCATGTCGTTGACCTCAGGCTGGTCATTGCGCAGCGAGGTCAGGACCGACGGAGTGATGCGTTCCACGAGGTCGCGGATGAAGCCGGAGGGCATCTCGCCTGTTTCCACCGCTGACTTCGTGGCGGTGACGGCGCCGCAGCTGTCATGGCCGAGGATCACGATCAACGGCACCCCCAGCACGCCGACGCTGTATTCGAGCGAGCCCAGAACGGCGTCGTCAATGACCTGGCCGGCGGTGCGGACCACGAAGACGTCGCCCAGGCCGACGTCGAAGATGATTTCGGCGGCGAGGCGCGAGTCGGAGCAGCCGAAGATCACAGCAAACGGGTGCTGCGTCTCCACCAGGGACGACCGGTGGTCGGCGTTTTGGTTCGGGTGCGAGGATTCGCCGTTGACGAACCGTTCGTTGCCTTCGCGCAGGCGGCGCCAGGCCAGTGCAGGAGTCAGATTAGTAGCCACGCTTACTACATTAAGGTGCGGCAGTGGCCGATGGAGAAACTGTGACGGCAGGGTTGCTGTCCATCGATGCCACGACGGCGTCGGCGAGGGCGGCGAATTCGTCCAGTTGGGCCGCTCCGGACAGGACGACGGTGGTGCCGCGGTAGTCCAGCACCATGGATTTCTCGCCCTTGCCGGTGTCCCGCAGTTCCCAGTCCTGGCCGCCGGCGTTGCGGGACCCGGTGACGGGGGCGTTTTTGGTCTGCTGCAGCAGCCAGGTGGGATTGGCCTTGCTGGTCTGCACCAGGCCGATGAACGACTCCTTGGGCGTCAGGAATCCCACTTCCCAGGTGGGCACCCCGTTTCCGGTGCCGGCTTCCCACCGCGCGTAGTTGGCGCGGAAGGCGTTGCCGGTGTCCGGTGCAACGGGTGTGAATCCCGCCACATCCGCTGCCCGCTGCGCGATGCCGGCAACATCGATGTCCGGCCGGTAGCCGTCGCTCTTGGGCAACGGGTTCATCAGGATGACCGGCAGGAAGGCGGCGATGCTGACCACCAGGGCAATCACCATGCCAATCACCGACGCGTTGGCCCGCTTGGCCGCGGCCGCCGGAATGACAGGCTTTATGGGGGTGCCGGACCCGTCGGAGCCCGGGGTGCCGCCGCCTGCGGATCCGGCGGGGTCGGGGCTGGGGCTGGTCTTTTCCTGCATCTCGTTCACCCCTCCATAGTCGCCCATGCCGGCACGGGACTTCCATTCGACGGATCCTGCGCAACGTCCCGCACATTGCGCGCCCGCGTCATCCGCCGTCCAGCGACGTCCGCCGCGACTATGATCGGAAACAGAGGAATCACCGCCCAGCCGCTCCGGCGGGCGGGTTCAATGATCGCCACTCGAAGAAGAGGTTAACGTGTCACCAGCGTCCATGACCCAGAAGTACTCCACGATCTCACCGTCCCTTGCCGTGGGCAATGACGAGCCGGACCGCAACCTTGCCCTCGAACTGGTCCGCGTCACCGAGGCGGCCGCCATCGCCGGCGGCCACTGGGTGGGCTTCGGCGACAAGAACACCGCCGACGGCGCGGCCGTCGACGCCATGCGCTCCTTCCTGCAGACCGTCCACTTCAACGGCGTCGTGGTCATCGGCGAAGGCGAGAAGGACGAAGCACCCATGCTGTTCAACGGCGAACGCGTGGGCGACGGCACCGGCCCCGAGGTGGACGTCGCCGTCGACCCCATCGACGGCACCCGGCTGACCGCGCTGGGCATCAACAATGCCCTGGCCGTCCTGGCCGTGGCCGAGCGCGGGTCCATGTTCGACCCCTCCGCGGTGTTCTACATGGAGAAGCTGGTCACCGGCCCGGAAGCTGCGGACATGGTGGACCTGCGCCTGCCCGTCAAGCAGAACCTGCACCTGATCGCCAAAGCCAAGGGCGTAAAGGTCAACCAGCTCAACGTCATGATCCTTGACCGCGACCGCCACCGCCCGCTGGTCGAGGAAATCCGTGAAGCCGGCGCCCGCACCAAGTTCATCATGGACGGCGACGTCGCCGGGGCCATCGCCGCCGCCCGTTCCGGCACCGGCGTCGACGCCCTGATGGGCATCGGCGGCACCCCCGAAGGCATTGTGGCCGCATGCGCCATCAAGTCCCTCGGCGGCGTGATCCAGGGCCGGCTGTGGCCCACCAGCGACGAAGAGAAGCAGAAGGCGCTCGACGCCGGCCACGACCTCGAGCGGGTCCTGTCCACCAATGACCTGGTCTCCAGCGACAACTGCTACTTCGCGGCGACCGGCATCACCGACGGCGACCTCCTGCGCGGTGTGCGCTACTCCAAGGACAAGGTCCTCACCCAGTCCATCGTCATGCGCTCCAAGTCCGGCACCATCCGCTTCGTGGACGGCGAGCACCAGGCCAGCAAGTGGGAAGGCTACGCCCGCAAGAGCTGACCCCCTGCCACCCCGGAGCCCCGGAACGCTGACGGCCCCCGCCGTGCGCGTTCCGGGGCTCCGGTCTTTAAGGCTGGTATAGGGTTTAAGCCATGATTCCTGCTGTTGTGCCCTGTACTGACCGCGCCCTCTGGGACGAATCCGTCGACATGTTCAAAGGGCATCCGCAGCAGCTGTGGGGCTGGGGGGAGACCAAAGCCATGCACGGCTGGTCAGTGGACCGCGTGCTGCTCAAAGACGGTGACACCACCATCGGCGGCGCGCAGCTGCTCATCAGGCAGCTGCCGTTCCCGTTCCGCGCGCTCGTCTACATCCCCCGGGGTCCCCTGTGCGCCGTCGAGCACACCCAGGCCGTGCTCAACAGCCTGGCCGGCCACGCTGCCTCGCGCCACCACGGAGTGGCCCTCAGCATCGAACCCGACTGGGACCGCGATTCAGCCTACGCGGGCGCCGTCGCAGGGGCAGGCTTCCGCGAATCCGCCAACACGGTGCTCATTCCCCGGACGCTGATCCTGGACCTCACCAGGACCGATGACGAGCTCATGGCGGACATGTCCAAGTCGACCCGCGCCAACATCCGCAAGGCAATGCGCAGCGACATCGAGTTCCGCAAAGTCAAGACCGACTCCGAACTCGAACAGGTCCTGGCCATCTACCACGAGACGGCTGACCGTGCCGGCTTCGGCATCCACGAGGACCAGTACTACCGGGACATCTTCCGGAACCTGGGCGACGGCTCACCGGTGATCGGGGCCTTCGACGGTGAGCAGATGCTGGCCTTCGTCTGGCTTGCCCGCAGCGGCACCACGGCCTTCGAACTGTACGGCGGAGTGTCCGCCGAGGGGCAGAAGCAGCGGGTGAACTACGGCGTTAAGTGGGCTGCCCTGCAGTCCATGCGCGAAGACGGCTGCTCCCGCTACGACTTCAACGGCCTGCTCAATGACGGAATCTCCGATTTCAAGAAGCAGTTCGCCAAGCACGAGGACATGCTGCTGGGAACCTGGGAGAAGCCGCTGTCACCGCTCTACCCTGCCTACGCCAGGGCCATGCCGCTGGCACGCAAGGGACTCCAGACGGCTCGCCGCCTGGCAAAGTCCGCTGCCGGCCGTGCCCGCGGCCTGCTCCGCCGCGGCTAAAGACCGGTCGTCACCGCGAAGGCCAGCGCCGGACCGGTGCTGTCCGAGGCCAGGTGCACGTTCACCGGAGCCTCGGCAGCTGCCAGGAAGGCGCTGCCGCCGCGGTCCAGGCGGAGGTCGCCCTTGGGTGAATCCAGGTAGATGCTCCCCGCCACCACCACCACGACGGCGGCGCCGGACTGCGCCAGCGGCACCGGGCCGCCGCCGTGGGCCAGCTCGATCCGCTGGAGCTGGAACTCCGAGAACGGCGGCCGGAAAATCTCCTGGTCCAGCACCGTCTTTTCGGCGCTGAGCATCGGTACGGCCACGGGCCGGAAATCGATGGTGCGGAGCAGTTCCGGAACGTCGATGTGCTTGGGGGTCAGACCGCCGCGCAGGACGTTGTCCGAGGACGCCATCACCTCCACGCCCAGGCCGTGCAGGTATGCGTGGACGTTGCCGGCCGGCAGGTAGACCGACTCTCCGGGCTGCAGCGAGATGCGGTTCAGCAGCAGCGAGATCAGCACACCGGGATCCCCCGGATACTTTTCGTTGAGACTGATGACGGTCCCCAGTTCCGCGGCGTAGGGCTCGAGGCTGCCGCGGCCAATCAGCGCCGCCACCACCTGGGACGTGGCTGCCGCCACCTCGTCGCCTCCGGAGATGAGCCGTTCGAACGCGCGGCGCAGGGCGGCCCCTTCGTCCCCGTCGAGGTCGTCGATGAGTGCGGCCACCAGCGTGGCGCCTTCAGTCCCGGAAGTATCCCCGGTGCGGGCATCTCCGGACGGGGTCCCGGCGTCCTGCACGGCGTCCTGGACCTGCCGGAGGATGTCCTTGGTGGCTGCTGCCGGCCGGAACCCGCACAGGGCCTCAAAGGGAGTCAGGGCCAGGATCATCTCCGGCTTGTGGTTGTCGTCGCGGTAGTTGCGCTGCGGGGAGTCCGGGGCCGTGCCTTCCGCGTTCTCACGGGCAAACCCGGCCCTGGCCTGTTCCAGGCTGGGATGGACCTGGAGGGAGAGCGGCTGGGCCGCGGCCAGGATCTTGGCCAGGAACGGCAGCCGCGGCCCGAACCGTGCCACCGAGTCCGCCCCAAGGAAATGTTCGGGGTCTGATTCGATCAGGGCATCCAGGGCCGTCCTGCTTCCGTCCTCCGGAACATGGGCGGTGGACGGCGAATCGGGGTGGGCGCCGATCCACAGTTCCGCCTCAGGGCCGCCGGATTCCGGCCGGCCCAGGAGGGCGGCGATGGCGGTGGTGGAACCCCAGGCGTAGTCCCGCAGGACGTTCTCGATCTCGTACACAACCGTTCCGTTTCTTGGTAGGGCGCTCAAAGCCGCTGCGGCAAGGCCGTCAGAGCGGCCGGCACTGTCCATTGGTGGCAACGAGCTGCCGGATGGCTTCCTCGTTGCCTTCGCTCTTGAGCTGGTTCAGCATCCTGGCGGTGATGGGCTCGCCGTCGGGCGTGGTGGTCACCGGGGTGAAGTCCGACGGCGTCGGCTGGGCAGCCACGCTGCCGGCGGGACGGAGCACCGCGGGGGAGTGGCTGCCGGATGCCTGCACCCGGCCGCCGCCTGCGGCAGGGACCGCCATGACGTCGTCGGACACTCCCGCGGACTGGGCGCCGGACGCTGCGGCGAGCAGCTCGTCCACGCGCTGGTGGATCTGGTCGAAGTCCGGCACCGTGGAGAAGGACGCGTCGAAGTCGGGCGGGCCCAGGGTGAGCCGCTTGACGTCCTTGCCCTTGGCCTTCATGGCGAGGTCCACAAAGCTGCCCAGCTGCGAGGAGGAGATGTTGGATTCCACCACCTTGGTGCCGGCGTTGGCGATGTCCTCGAACTTGGACAGCAGGGTGGCGGGGTCCAGCTGCTTGAGCATTGCCTGCTGCACGCACTGCTGGCGCTGGATCCTCGCGTAGTCGTCAACGTACTCGCGGGACCGGCCGTACCAGAGCGCCTGCTCGCCGTTCAGGGTCTGCTCGCCCGCCGGAATCCAGCCCAGCGGCATGCCGTGGGTCTTGGTGGCCTCATCGAAGTAGCCGCTCATGGGCACCCAGCCGCCGGCCTTGATCCGGATGCCGCCCATCGCGTCGATCAGGGTGGAGAAGCCTTCCATGTCCACCAGGACGTACGCCTGGATGGGCATGCCCAAGGTTCCGGACACTGCTTCCATCGTGGCCTGGGCGCCGGGATCGGCTACGCCGGGGTAGAGGTCCGTGTGCTGGTTGGTGACCTCGGTGTTGATGGCATTGATGAGGCATTCGTCGCCGCAGTTATAGCCGTCCGGGTAGATGGCGTGCATGGGGGAGTCTTCGGTGAACTGGGCGTTCTGGAAGTTCCGGGGGATGGAGATGATGGCGGTCTGGCCGGTCTCGGCGTCGACGCTCAGGACGGACAGGCTGTCGGGACGCCTGCCGGTGCGGTCATCGCCGGCGTCCCCGCCCATCATCAGGAAGTTGTAGCGGCCGTCGACCGGGTCGATGGCAGGTCCGGAAGAGAAGATGCTGCCGATGGCGTTGCGGCCAACGTTGAGCAGGTAGGCCGCATACCCCAGCGACCCGCTGCTGACGACCAGGCCCAGGACCAGGGCAATGACGACGGCGGGACGCGCCTTGGGCACCAGCAGCACCGGGCGGATCAGCCGCAGGGTGTTGACGAAGAGCACGGCCCATCCCACAGCCAGCGCCACGAGGACCAGGATGATCAGCAGTGAGGCGAACTGGTTGGTGATGATGCTGATCAGCAGCGACCGGTTGAACAGCAGCAGGAGAAGCGCGGCGACGACAACCGCCCAGGCCGACATTGTCACCCTCAGCGCAGCACGGCCGAGCCTGCGGTCGCCCGCCACCAGCTGGGCGCTGCCGGGAATGAACAGCGTCAGCAGGATCAGGACGAAGGCGCGCTTGGTCCGCACGGGCGACGACGCGCTCACCGGATAGCGGACAGGATCGGTGAGGGACGTGTCGGACCCGTTCAGCGGGACTTTGCTGCTGGTCATCCCGGCCGTCCTAACGGTTGCCCCGCAGTGCCCCGCTGCCGTCGGCAAAGACCTCGCTGACCTTCTGCCGGAGGTTGGCCCCCTTGCGGGAGGCAACGGCGTTGAGGTCGGCGGCGAACTCGATAAGTTCTCCGCGCAGCGATGCTGCAAGCTCATCGGTGCCCGACGCCAGCATCCTGACCGCCAGCAGCCCGGCGTTACGCGCGCCGGCAATGGAGACGGTGGCCACCGGGACGCCGGCGGGCATCTGGACGATGGAGAGCAGGGAGTCCATGCCGTCCAGGGTCTTGAGTGGAACCGGGACGCCGATCACGGGCAGGGGAGTGACGCTGGCGAGCATGCCGGGCAGGTGCGCCGCGCCGCCGGCGCCGGCAATGATCACCCGAAGGCCGCGCTCATGGGCGGACTGCCCGTAGCTGATCATTTCCGTGGGCATGCGGTGGGCCGAAACGACGTCGGCCTCGAACGGGATGCCGAACTCGGCCAGGGCTTCGGCGGCGGCCTCCATGACGGGCCAGTCGGAATCGGAACCCATGACCAGGCCCACCAGGGGCTTTGCTCCGGTTCCGCCGTCGGTTGCGTTCGCGCTCATGCGTTCTCCTCGAAAGTCAGGGGTGCCTCTTCTGCCGGGGCCCGCCCGTCACGGATGATCCCGGCCACGATCCCGGCCCTGCGGCGCACGGAGTCGACGTCCACGGCGGAGGAGCCCACCAGGTTGACGTGGCCGATCTTGCGGCCCGGACGCACTGATTTGCCGTAGCAGTGCACCTTGGCGGCCGGTTCGCTGGCCAGTGCCTGGGGGAAGGCTGCGTAGAGGTCCTGGTTGTCGCCGCCCAGGAAGTTCTTCATGACGGTCACGGGAGCCAGGGCGTCGGTGGCGCCCAGCGGCAGGTTGAGGACGGCGCGGAGATGCTGCTCGAACTGGCTGGTCACCGCCCCGTCCTGGGTCCAGTGCCCGGTGTTGTGCGGCCGCATGGCCAGCTCGTTGATCAGGAAGCCGGCTCCGGAGCCGGGAGTTTCGAACATTTCCACCGCCAGGACGCCGGTGACGCCGAGCTCCGCGGCGATCCGCAGGGCGGCGTCCTCAGCGGCAGCGGCAACCTCCACGGGGATGTCCTGGGCGGGGGCGATGACCTCGTCACAGACCCCGTCCACCTGGATGGTATGCACTACCGGCCAGGCCCGGGCTTCGCCGTCCGGGGTCCTTGCCACCAGCGCCGAGAGCTCACGGGAGAACTCCACCTTTGCCTCGGCCAGCAGCGGACTCATCGACGCAAACCAGTCGGCGGTATCCGCCGCTTCCTCCGCCGACGCGACGATCCGGACGCCCTTGCCGTCGTAACCGCCGCGGGGCGTCTTCAGGACCACCGGCCAGCCGGTCTCGTCGCCGAAGCGGACCAGGGCCTGCACATCGTCCACGGACGCCCAGGCCGGGTTGGGCAGTTCCAGCCGGTCGATGGCGGCGCGCATCACCAGCTTGTCCTGCGCGTGGACCAGGGCGTCCGGGCCGGGCTGGATGTTGACGCCGGCGTCCTGGAGGGCCCGGAGGTGGGTGGTGGGGACGTGCTCGTGGTCGAACGTCATGACGTCCAGGCCTTTGGAGAAGTCCAGGAGCGTCTGCAGGTCCTTGTAGTCGCCCACGGGGGAGGTGGACACCGCGGACACGGCCGAGACGTCGTCCCCCTCCGCCAGGACACGTAGTTCGAAGCCGAGGGCAGTCGCGGCAGGGGCCATCATTCGGGCAAGCTGGCCGCCGCCAACCACACCTATTACTGGAAAAGTCACATCTGCCAGCCTACCGAAAACAGCCGGATAACCGGGCTTCCGGCCGCGGGGCGCAGTGATATTCGCAGTAACCTGGCTGCCCCGGGCACGCCGGCCCGAAGCTTCCTCCAAGGTTCGAGGGGCTAAAATGGACCTCTGGCCGAACGGCCCACACTCTTGAAGGCCTTGGAGGGTCATGATTTCAGCACTGGCAGACCGCATCCGGGGCCTCGCGTCGCTTTTTTGGCGCGAGGTGGCCAAATTCGGGGCAGTGGGCGGTGTTGCGTTCGTTATCGACAACGGCCTGACGTACTACCTCATGCACGGTCCCATGACGGACAGCGAGGCCAAGGCCCGCTTCGTCGGAGCCACGGTGGCGACAGTGTTCTCCTGGATCGCCAACCGGTTCTGGACGTTCCGCCACCGCCGCCAGGACAACGTGGTGCGCGAGTTCGTCATGTTCGTCATCATCAACGGCATCGGAATCGGGATCTCCACGGGTTTCACCGCGCTGGCCAAGTACGGGCTGGGCGTCACGGACAAGAACCTGCTGTTCTTCGCCGGCGTCGTGGGCATCCTCGTGGCCACCGTCGTGCGTTTCTTCGCCTACCGGTTCCTCGTGTTCAACAAGGAACTGGACCAGGAGCCGGAGTTCTCGCATGACCATGAGCTCATCGAGGTCCATCACCACCATGCTGCCCGCGAAGCGGCCCGCAACGAACCCCAGCCGTCCGCCGAGGGGCCGGCCAAGCCCTAGGCTGAGCCGCCCACGCCGGCGGGCGGATCACTGTCCGTGGATCCGCTCGGCTGAGAGCAGTTTCTCCGTCAGCTCGACGTCAGGATGGGTCAGGACCACCGAGCCGTCCTGCTTCCATGCACCCAGGGCGTTGGCCAGGGCCGGCTCGAGGCCGTGGCGCGCCGGGATGTGCAGGCGTACGCCTTCGTCATGCCGCGCGGCGAATCCGTCCAGCAGATCCTGCTGCAGGTATTCGCTGCCGTCCGCGCCGGCGATGGCACGGGCCAGAGGATCCGGATCGGCGTGGGCCAGGAAGACGTCTCCGTGCAGCCTGACCTCGGCCGCATAGTCGAGGCAGCCGGCGGCCAGCTCACCGGGCCACCGCATGGCCAGCGCCGGCAGCGCAACGGCGATGACGGCGTCGTACTTCCCCTGCCCGTGTGGCTGGGCCTCCCCGGCCGGACCGTCGCCGCCGGATGCCGGGGCGGGATCCGCCGTGACCAGGAAGTCGGCGCGGTCGCCTTCAAGCACCGTCTCAAGGCCCAGTTGCCAGGATGCAAGTGCCCAGACCATGGCCTTCCAGTGCGCTGGAAGGGCCAACCTGATGCTCATGCCGGGGGAGGCGTCCAGCTCGTCCTGCAGCAGGTTGCTGGTCTTGGCCACCCAGTTGTCCAGCACGCGGCCGGACAGTTCCACGCGCTCACTGTCCGGGCCGTACCAGGTCAGCCGCGGGGCCGTTGAGTTTCCGGAGCGGAGGCTGTTCATGAGTTGCACTGCGGGCGTAGTCATGGACCCATCCTGCCACCGGGGGACCGGCAGGTCATGTCCTGCGTCCCGGCGCCGTTTTCAGCGGGGCCGCAACGAATATGATCTTTATCACATGGAATGCTAAGGCTGCTTGCTATTTGCCCGGACTTTAGGTATTTTTCGCGCGGATGCAGCGATTCGGGCCCTTCCGAACCATCTCCGGACCGTAACTCCGGCCCTTCAGGCCCCGGCGGCCGAAAAATCCCGGGCGTGGCGTAAACATTGCCCGGACAGTTCACTGATTATTATCCCGGCAGCGGCTTGACTCGCCCTAGTTACACACGTGTAATTAGATAACTAAAGGCACCTGCGTAAATACCGGCACACAACCGAGTGTCACCGTATCCAGGCAGGGGCTGCAACATCAGGAGGGTCGCCGTGGGGCAAGCAGAGCGTATCCAGGAAGATGCCGTCGTGGCCGGGCAGGCCACGGCGAAGTACCGTGCGCGGGGGGTGCCCAGCGACTGGTACGTGGATCCCGCTGACCCCGGTGCCGCCGAGAGGTATAACCGGGACTCCGGCACCGCTCTTGAAGACCAGGCCACAGCGTTCCTGGCCGCGCATGAAGCCCTCCTCGACGGTGGCGCAGAACCTGAGGACGACCTTGACCCGCCCATGGAACTCGCTGCCCCCGGCACCGTGCAGCCCGTATGGATTGGCCTGCCGTTCCAGCAGGACTTCGAGGACGAAGGCGAGTTGGGCTGGCAGACGGACGCCCTGTGCGCCCAGACCGACCCCGAAGCTTTCTTTCCGGAAAAAGGTGGCTCCACCCGCGACGCCAAAAAGGTCTGCGGTGCCTGCAACGTCCGCTCGCAGTGCCTGGAGTATGCGCTGGCCAACGACGAACGGTTTGGCATCTGGGGAGGCCTTTCCGAGCGTGAACGCCGACGCCTGAGGAAACGAGCGGTCTGATTCACCAGGATGTCCATGTCACTGCCGTTGTGGTTGCCCACAACGGCAGTGCCTATCTGCCCAGAACACTTGCAGGGCTGGCGGACCAGACCCGCCCGGTAGATTACGCCATAGGCGTCGACGCCGGCTCGGCGGACAATTCCCGTTCCCTCCTTGAGGAAGTCCTTGGCGCGGCACACGTTGTCTCCCACGACCACCGCCGGGGAGGTATGGGCGCGGCCGTTTCCGCCGGGCTCGCAGGGCTTGCTCCGCGCACGGGCGGCCGGGCGGACGGCAGGCCGGAGTGGATCTGGCTGCTGCACGACGACGCCGCCCCGGCACCCGAAGCCCTGGCGGAACTGCTGGGCGCCGTGGAACGTGCCCCATCCGTCACCGTGGCCGGCTGCAAGCAGCTGGACTGGCATGAGGACCGGAAGCTGATCGACGTCGGCTTGTCCACGAGCCGCTGGGCGGAGCGTTTGACCCTCATCGACGCCGACGAACTGGACCAGGGCCAGTACGACGGCCGCAGCGACACGTTCGCCGTCAACTCGGCGGGCATGCTGGTCCGCCGGGACGTGTGGGACCAGCTGGGTGGATTCGACCCCGCCCTTCCGGGCAGCGGCGACGACGTCGACTTCTGCTGGCGCAACAGGCTCGCCGGCCACCGCGTCGTGGTGGTCCCGGCGGCCCGGATGTTCCACGTGGCCCATCGCCCGCACGCCCTGGGTAACCCTGCCGCGGCCAGGAAAGCGCAGGTGCACCTGCGGCTTAAGCACTCACCACTGTGGATGGTGCCCGTCCACGCCGTCGGTGCCCTGCTCGGCAGCCTGTTCCGGCTGGTCCTGAGCATCCTCGTCAAGGAACCCGGACACGGCCTCACCCAACTCCTGGCCACCTTCGCCGCCCTGGGCAGGCCCCGGGCAGTGGCCAAGTCCCGGGCCTCGGCGCGGCAAACCCGCCGGATCCGGCGGTCCGTTATCCGCAAGCTCCAGACGCCCCGAAGGGAAGTCTGGAGCCACCGCCGTTCGCTCATGGAAGCCCTCGGCCCGGACACCAACCCCGCCGATGAGCTCGAACAGGATCCCCTGGCGCACCAGCCCAGCGGCGATACCTCGGATGATTTCGCCGCGCTGGCCACGCGCAAGCGCGGGTGGGTGGGGAACGGCGCCCTGGCAGCCTTCATTATCGCTTCCATCGCCTCGCTCCTTGGCCTGGCCGGCCTGGTCCGTGCCGACGCCGTTGCGGGCGGCGCCCTGATTCCGCTCTCCACCGGGCTGGGTGATATCTGGCACCACGCCTCGAGCTGGTGGATCAACCTCGGTGCCGGGCTTCCCGGCCGCGGTGACCCTTTCGACTACGTCCTGTGGATCCTGGGCGTGGTGGGCGGCGGCGACGCCAATGCGGCCATGGCCTGGCTGCTGCTGCTCAGCACTCCGCTGTCCGCGCTGACGGCCTGGTTCGCGGCAGGAGGCCTGACCGGCCGGCGCCGGCTCCGGTTGGCGGCTGCCCTGTTCTGGGCTGCGGCGCCGGCCCTGCAGGTCGCCCTGAACCAGGGCCGCGCGGGCGCACTCCTGGCGCATCTGATGATTCCCCTGGTCGCGCTGGCACTGCTGCGGGCCACGGGTTCCGCGGTGGGGCACGGGCGGCATGCGTGGCCCCAGCCGGGTACGCGCCCGGCCGAGAAGCCTCCGGTCAAGCCCGGCATCAACGGAACACCGTCCTGGACAGCGGCAGCGGCCGCCGGGCTGGCCCTGGCGGTGGCCGTCGCGTCCGCGCCGTCCCTGCTGCTTCCCGCCGTGCTGGTGGTCGTGCTCTGCGGCGTGCTGATGGGCAGGCGGGGGAGGACCGTCTGGTGGGCGCTCCTGCCCAGTGCCGCACTGTTCGTCCCGTTTGGCCTGTCCGTGCTCGACCGGCCCCGGGCGCTCCTGGCGGACCCCGGGATGCCCCTCGGCTTTGACGCCGCACCGCTGTGGCAGCAGTTCCTGGGCCAGCCACTCTCCTTCGATCCCGGCAAGGGATTGGAAGGACTTGCCCCGTTCAACGACGGCTTCCTGCCCTGGGCAACGCTGCTGGCGTTCCTGCTCGCCGGGCCGGTCCTGGTACTGGCAGTGGCCGCGCTCTTCGCATCCGGAAGCCGCGCTGCCAGGGCCAGGGTCTTCTGGGCCGCCGGCCTTGCTGCCCTGGCATGCGGCTGGCTGGCCTCCAGGGTAGCCACCGGTGCCACCGCCGATACCCTCGTGACACCCTTCAGCGGGCCGGCCGTCTCCACAGCCGCCTTTGCCTTCCTCGCCGCAGCCATGCTGGGGGCGGAACACCTCCTCGCCGCAGCCGGACGTGCGGCAGCCAGGAGCCCTCGCCGCGCAGCTGCCGCCAACACGGCCGTCGCCGCGGGCATGGTCCTGCTCCTCGCCGGTCCCCTGGCGGGTATGGCAACCTGGAGCGCCCAGAACCTCCTGCGGCCCGCACCCGGGGCTTCCGCTCCTGCCTCGGACACGGAAACGCGCGGCCTTGGCGTTCCCAGGCTCGTGGAGGGCACAGGCAGCCGCACGTTGCCAGCCACGGCCATCGACCGGGGGACGGGCGCTGAACAGACCCGGACCCTGCTGATCGGCACCCGCGAGGACGGCACCTACGACGCGTCCCTGATGCGTGGCGCCGGCACCACCCTGGACAGCCTTTCGGCAATTGCGTCAGCGCGAAGCATCATCGGAGCCCCCGGGGCCGAGACAGTCCGCGACGACGACGACGTCACCGCCTCGGTCCGCAGGGTTGTCGCTACCTTGGTTGCAGGGCAGGGGGTGGACCCCCGGGAGGACCTGGAACAGCTCGGTGCCGGATTCGTGGTGCTGCGGTCAGCCGACACTGCCGCGCAGTTGACTGCCAGCCGGATGGACTCCGTTCCCGGCCTCGTCGCGGTCGGCCAGACGGACGTCGGCTGGCTGTGGCGCATCACGCCACGCAACCAGCCCGCAACCCAGGCCGCCGATGTCGCCCACCGCGTCAGGGTCATCGACGGAAACGGCGCCACCCTGTCCCTGGTCCCTTCAGGCGCCAACGACGTCGACTCCGCTGTCCCCGCCGGGCCCGAAGGGCGGCTGGTTGTCCTCGCCGAACGGGCAGACCCGGGCTGGACCGCATGGCTTGACGGTCGCAGGCTGACGTCGACGACGTCCGGGTGGGAGCAGGCATTCACCCTGCCGGCGTCCGGGGGACAGCTGACCGTCCGCTACGAGAACCCTTGGTCATGGTGGTCGGGCGCGGCCCAGGTCGTCATCATCGGTCTCACCGTCATGCTCGCCCTCCCGATGCCCGCCAACCGGCCCAGGACCGGGCTGTCGCGGGATGAAGGCACCTTGCGTAAGGAAAAGCAGAATGCATGAGCCCACCCGTGGACCCTCCGGAACCGGCACAGGCTCCAGTGACGGGCCAGGCACCGGACTCGAAACCCGCACAGACGCCGCTGCCGGCCACCGCCCCCCGGGGTCAACGGCCCGCCCCGCAGCGGCAGGGAAGCGCCGGACTGGTGCCCTTGCCGGCGCGGCGGGCGCAGTCCTCGTCCTGGCCTGCGCCGGCGGCGTCGTCGCGGCCGGCTCGCTGATGCCCGTCGCGGCATCCAGCCGGAGCCTGGAAGCCCCGGCCGCGGCCGTACCCGCCGGAACGAGCACAGGTGTGTGTCCAGGTCCTGCCCGGCTCCTTGAAGGAACCGAGGCCGGGACCGATCCCCAGTTCAAACCCGAATCGGACACCGCGGCAACCAGCGTGACGGCCGCCGTCCTGGGAACGGCCGGCGTCCTGCCCGGCAGCAGGCTGTCCCGCCTGGACGGAAGCTCCGCCGCAGAGATCGCCAAGGACTCCGGGGCCCCTGCGCCCGAAGGGCCGCGGCAGGAACTGCTGGCCGGTGCACTGGCCGGCCGGACGGTGGACCAGGTAACGGTCCTCAGCGCCGACGCCGTCGCCAACCAGAAGGCATCTGCTGCGGCTGCGATGAAGTTCACCGCCACTGACGGGGACCTGCAGGGCACTGCGGCGGCCAACTGCCAGCAGCCGTCCAACGACCAGTGGATTGCCGGAGCCAGCACCACGGTGGGCAGAACCTCCGTGCTGGTGCTCAGCAACGCCTCCAGCAGCCCCGCAACCGTCAACCTGGAACTGTACGGCGCAAAGGGGCAAATCCAGGCGCCGGGCAGCCGTGGCCTCCTGGTGGCACCGGGCACCACCCGCTCCGTGGTGCTGGCAGGGCTGGCTCCCGGAGAGGAACAGCTCGGGCTCCGGGTCCGGAGTTCCGGCGGGCCGGTGGCCGCGGTCATCCAGCAAAGCGTCCTGCGCGGCCTGACGCCCGGGGGAGTGGACTTCATCACCCCGGGTGCTGCGCCGGCGACGCGCCAGGTCATGACCGGAGTGGACATCCAGGACGCCGCCGGCATCGCCGCGCTCACGGCAAAATCCGGTTACAAGGACGCAGCACCCGCGCTGCAGATCACCGTTCCGGGGCCTTCCGACGCCGTCGTCGAAATCAAACTGTACGGCCGGGATGGCCAAAAGGCGCTTCCTGCCGGCGGCGTGGTCACCGCAAAGGCCGGGTCCGTGACGGAAGTGTCGCTGGCCGGTGTTCCCGCAGGCCACTACACGGTGGCGGCGTCCTCCGACGTCTCCTTCGTTGCAGCCACCCGCGTCAGCCGCGGTCTGCAGGCCAACCAGCCGTCCGACGTCGCGTGGGCGGCGTCAGGGATACGCCTCGGCAGCCAGCACGTGGTAGCCGTGCCGCAGGGAGGCGGCCGCGAACTCGTGTTTGGCGCGTTGGACGGCCGCGCCACCATCACCTATTCGGCCATCACGGCGGACGGCAAGGTGCGGACGCCGGCCACCGCCGACATCGCCGGGGGCACCACGGCCTCCATCGCCGTACCGGAAAAGGCCGACGGCGCCGACGTCGTGGGGTACGTGGTCTCCGCTGCCGGGGACCCCGCCTACGGCGCCGTCCTGGTGGGGCAGGAAGGCCGCAGCGACGTCGCCACCATGGCGTTCCAGCCGCCGGCGGCGGGCCAGGAAACCGTCCCGGTGGCCCTGGGCTTCTGAACCGGAAGGAATCAGTAGCGGCGCCGGTACACCGGATCCAGCGTCTCCGGGGCCACGCCCAGCATCTCCGCCGTGTGCTCAACCACCACGTCGTGGACCAAATCCTGGAGCTCCTCGATGACCGGGCAGGCCTGCTCCACCACGCGCCGGTAGACGGTGATCATCGGGCCATCGTCGCCGGCAGCCGGCGTGTAGGCGCCCATGGGCGCCGGCGTGCCGGCAGCAGCAAGTGCTTCCAGGTCCGGCGGGATGTCATCCACCCCGAAACGGACTCCATCCAGGGTCTTGCCCCAAATATCGTGAAGCCGCTGGGCGGAATCCAGCACCATGTCATCAAAGCGGTCGCCGCGCGTCCGGTACCCCGGGTGGGTGGGCAGCATGACTTCGCCGCGCAGCCCTCGTCCATGGCGGTTCCGCCGGCGCCGCAGGAAGCTGCGGCCGGCACCTGCCGCTGCCGAAGTGGCTTGGACATCCGGATCAGCCAACCGGACCGTGAAGCCTGATTTATGGTTCGATGACTGCATACAACGACTGTAAACCCGGGCCGGGGTTTCCGCGACAGATTCCCCCCGCAGCGAAGGCGCGTCCTCACCTGCCCGCGCCAATGCGCGGTGTTCCCGGCGGCAAGGGGTAGTCTGGGATGTCGTGGGAGCTATCCGTCAGTGTTCAAGATCCGCCTGCCGCCAGTCGGCTGTGGCCACCCTGACGTACGTCTACGCGGAGTCCACCGCGGTGCTGGGCCCGCTCGCAACGTACGCCGAACCGCACTGCTACGACCTCTGCGAACAGCACGCCGATTCGCTGACCGTCCCCCGCGGCTGGGAAGTCCTGCGCCTGGCAATGCCCTCAACCCCGCAGCAGCCCGGGCCGGACGACCTCCTGGCCCTGGCCAACGCCGTGCGGGACGCTGCGGCGCTGCCCGGCCAGACGCCGCCGCAACCCGCCCAACGGGGACCGCATACGGCCCTGGAAGCGCCCGCCGCCACCGAAGGCACCCGCAGGGGACACCTCCGGATCCTGCGCGAGCCGTCCTGACCGGCTTCTGGCGGTACGCTGGAACCTGCACACTTTTCAGCCACCGGCGCGAGCGCGCCCGCCAGGGAGCATGAACCAAATGCCAAAAATCAGTCCTGAACTGTTGTCTGTCCTGCGCTGCCCCGTGACGGGCTCGCCCCTGGTCCAGGAAGGCGAAGAGCTGGTCGCCACAGCTGCAGGGCAGGACGGCGCCACCCCGCGCTACACCATCGAGGACGGAATCCCCCTCCTCCTCCCGCCGCAGCTGCTGGCCGCAGCGACCGCCGCCGGCTCGGACCAGCACGATTCCAAACCTGCTGCGGGCACCGCCGGCTAGCACCACAGCACCTGCGTCCCCGGACCGGGATTCCCGCCCTGGGATGCTCACCATTGAGATTTCCTGCACTGAGATTTCCTGCACTGAGCAAAGGACCACGATGACATTCGATTACAAGGTTGCCGACATCTCCCTGGCCGAGGCCGGCCGGCACCAGATCCGCCTCGCCGAGCACGAAATGCCCGGCCTGATGTCCCTCCGCGAGGAGTTCGGCGAAAGCCAGCCGCTGAAGGGTGCGCGGATCGCCGGGTCCCTGCACATGACGGTGCAGACCGCCGTGCTGATCGAAACCCTCACCGCCCTGGGCGCGGAAGTGCGCTGGGCTTCCTGCAACATCTTCTCCACCCAGGACGAAGCCGCCGCCGCCGTCGTGGTGGGCAAGGGCACCGTGGAGGATCCGCAGGGTGTTCCGGTGTTCGCCTGGAAGGGCGAAACCCTCGAAGAGTACTGGTGGACCGCCGAGCAGATCCTCACCTGGCCCGGTGCCGAGTCCGATCCCGAGCTGGGCCCGAACATGATCCTGGACGACGGCGGCGACGCCACCATGCTGGTGCACAAGGGCGTGGAGTTCGAAGCTGCCGGCAACGTGCCCTCCGCTGATCCCACCGACTCCGAGGAATACGGCATCTTCCTCGATGTCCTGCGCCGCTCGCTTGAGGCCGATCCCAAAAAGTGGACCCGCACCGCCGCCACCATCAAGGGCGTTACCGAGGAGACCACCACGGGCGTCCACCGCCTGTACCAGCTGGCGGAGCAGGGCAAGCTGCTCTTCCCGGCCATCAACGTCAACGACTCCGTCACCAAGAGCAAGTTCGACAACAAGTACGGCATCCGCCACTCCCTGCCCGACGGCATCAACCGCGCCACCGACGTCCTGATGGGCGGCAAGGTTGCGGTGGTCTGCGGTTACGGCGACGTCGGAAAGGGCGCCGCGGAAGCACTCCGGGGCCAGGGCTCACGGGTGATCGTCACTGAGATCGACCCCATCTGCGCCCTGCAGGCGGCCATGGACGGCTACCAGGTGGCGAAGCTCGAGTCGGTGCTCGCCCAGGGTGACATCTTCATTACCACCACGGGCAACAAGGACGTCATCATGGCCGAGCACATGGCGGGCATGAAGAACAAGGCCATCGTGGGCAACATCGGCCACTTCGACAACGAGATCGACATCGCCGGCCTGGCCAGGATCCCGGGCATCGAAAAGGTGGAAATCAAGCCTCAGGTGCACGAGTGGGTCTTTGACCGCGGCACGGACGCCGAGCGCTCCATCATTGTCCTCTCCGAGGGCCGCCTGCTGAACCTGGGCAACGCCACCGGCCACCCGTCGTTCGTCATGAGCAACTCCTTCGCCAACCAGACCATCGCGCAGATCGAACTGTGGACCAAGAAGGACCAGGCCGACGGCCACCGCGAGTACCAGAACCAGGTCTACGTCCTTCCCAAGGTCCTCGACGAGAAGGTCGCCCGGCTGCACCTGGACGCCCTCGGCGTCGAACTGACCGAGCTGACCAAGGACCAGGCCGAATACCTGGACATCGACGCAGCCGGGCCGTACAAGCCCGCGCACTACCGGTACTAGAGACCGCCGCCGGAAGCCGTTACCAAGAAGTAAGGTGCCCGGGCGCCCCACGCGCCCGGGCTGTTACTTCCAGCGCCTAGGATCTGAACATGGAGCCAGAAGTCCAACCCCGCCGCCCACGGCCGATCAAGAAGATTCTCATCATCGCCGTGGTGTGCATCCTGGCGGCCGCCGGCGGTGTATTCGCCGCCGTCGCGCCCGGCCTTGCGGGCGGTGTGATGGAATCCGAAGCGGGCTCCGCCGTCCGGACCTCGCCCGGCATCGCGGCGCCGGTGGTGGCGCCTGTAACGTCCGAGTCCGCGCCGGCCAACGGTGCCAAGCAGGTCAACCCTGCAGCGCCGGTCACCCTCAAGGTGAACAACGGCACCATCGAACGGGTCACCCTGACCAGCACGGGCGGCGACACCGTGGACGGCATCATCGACGCCGCGGGAACCGGCTGGGCTGCCGCCGCGCCCCTGAAATTCAATACTGACTACAGCTACACCTTCGTGGTCAAGGATGGCGCCGGCCGGGAAACCAGCACCACGCAGTCCTTCAGCACTGTGTCGAGCTCGCACGAGGCCGATGCCGCCGTTTACCCGCTGGACGGCATGAAGGTCGGGGTGGGCCAGCCGCTGCAGATCATCTTCAGCGAACCCGTGCTGAACCGCGACGCCGTCGAGAAGGCCATCAAGATCACCAGCAGCGCCGGCCAGGCGGGGGCCTTCCACTGGTACAGCGACAAGATGGTCCGCTACCGGGCGCAGGACTTCTGGGCTGCGAACTCCACCGTCACCATGGACATGCAACTGTTCGGCGTGGACCTGGGCAACGGCCAGATCGCCAACTTCAATAAGAAGGTGAACGTTTCCATCGGCGACAAAAAGGTCGCGGTGGCCGATGCCGCCGCCCACACCTTCACGCTGAGCGTCAACGACCAGCCGGTCAAGACCCTGCCGGTCAGCATGGGCGACAAGCGGTTCCCCTCCGCACGCGGGTACGGCGTCCTGATGGAGAAAAACCGCTTCGACCACTTCCGCGCCTCGAGCATCGGTCTGAAACCCGATGATCCCGCCTATTACGGCGACGTGGACGTCGAGTACACCATCCGCCTGACGCTGAGCGGGGCCTACATCCACCAGGCGCTGGATTCCGCCTTCCCGTACATCGGCAACGCCAACGTCTCGCACGGCTGCATCGGATTCCTGCCCGACGGCGCTGCCTGGGTCTTCGACAACATGGGCACCGGTGACGTGGTCAACATCATCAACACCGAGGGCGACTATGCCGCCCACGACGACGGCTACGGCGACTGGAACATCCCCTGGGCCGAGTACGACAACTAGGCCCGTCAACCAGGGTCAGCTGCTGAACGGCAGCCGCTGCAGCCTGTCGCCAACCTCCGTGTTGCGCCGGCGCTGCGCCGACAGCCTGGCAAACTCCCGGTTCCGGCGTTCGGAGACGACGGCGGCAAGATAGTCGTCCGGGCCGGTTCCGGGCGGCGGGGCCGGCGCCACATGGGCGGCAAGTTCCGTGGCGATCGAGGCAGCCATCCCGGCCCGTGACAGCGGTGCCATCCGGCCCGCCTGGCGGATGTAGCGGGACGCCCGACGCGCGGTGCCGTCCGGTATCCGGCCGATATCGGCCGTCTGCGCCCATGCCCGAAGGTACGGCGGGACGGCGACCGGAACCGGGGGTTCCGCGGCAATCCGCGTACGGACGGCATAGGTGCCGGCCATGAGGTCCCCCAGGCGCCGCGACTTGTCGTTGAAAAGCGCCACCGCCAGCGCCAGGCCCCCGAACGTCAGGTAGACCTCGAGGAAACCGGCCAGCCCGCGGATCAGGGCGTGCCGGAAACGGATGGCCCCGCCGTCGTCGCGGACCACACGGAGGCCGACGGCCAGCTTGCCCAGGGAGAGTCCCCGGCTCAGGGTTTCCAGCCCCACCGGGACAATGACCAGGCAGAAGACGACGCCGACCAGCACCAAGGCGCGCATGGCCGCTTCGTCGAGGTCTTCTCCGGCGGCTGACAGGCCGATCAGGACCGCCGCCAGCAGGACACCGTTGAAGAGGACATCAAGGAACAGGCCCAGGGCGCGGGCCGCAAAGGACGCGGGCCGCAGCTCCAGGACCACCGCCTCGCCGGTGATGATTGAACTCACGTCTTTACCCGTTCCCCCGTGGCTGATGCTGCAGTCGGTCACAGTCTAGTGCTGTGGGGCTAGGCTGGTGCCGTGGATATGGACGCCTTCTCCGCCGTCAATGCGGACAAGTGGTCACGGCTGCATGACCTCGCCCACCAGGGCCGGCTCAGCGGCCGTGAGGCCGACGAGCTGCTGGCCCTCTACCAGTCCACGTCGGCGCACCTGTCCCTGATCCGTTCCGTGGCGCCCGAGAGTGGCTTGTCGGCGTCACTGTCCGCCACCTTGGCGCAGGCACGGACACGGTTCACCGGGGCCCGGTCCAACCCCGCGGCGGACCTCAAGCGGTTCTTCACGGCAGCACTGCCGTCCGCCTTCTACCGCCTGACGTGGCTGACCCTGGCCTGCGGAGCCGCCTTCATCATCATCGGGGCGCTTTACGCCCTGTGGATCGGGACGTCGCCGGAGGCCCTGCGGGCGGTGGCATCCGAGGCCGCCGCCCAAAAGTACGTTGAAGAGGACTTCATCGAGTACTACTCCGAGAATCCTGCCGCGTCCTTCGCCGGTGCTGTGTGGACCAACAACGCGTGGATCAGCGCCCAGGCGGTCGCCCTGGGGATCACCGGCGTCTGGGTTCCCATAATCCTGTTCAGCAACGCCCAGGCGGTGGGCGTGGCGGCCGGAATTTTCGCGGCCGCCGGAAAATCGGATGTCTTCTTCAGCTACATCCTGCCCCACGGCCTGATGGAGCTGACGGCCGTGTTCATCGCCTGCGCCGCCGGCCTGAGGATTTTTTGGGCCATGGTTTCGCCCGGTCCCAGGACGCGGGCCCGTGCCGTGGCGGAGGAAGGCCGTTCACTGGTCACCGTGGCGCTGGGGCTGGTCCTGGTGCTGTTCGTCTCCGGACTGGTGGAAGGTTTCGTCACCCCCAGTGCCCTGCCGGTCTGGGCCAAAATCAGCATCGGAGCGGCAGTCCTGGGCAGCTACTGGGCTTACGCCCTGGTATGGGGCCGCCGGGCCTACAAGGCGGGGGAGCGCGGGGACCTCCGGCGCGGCGACGCGGGGTATGCGGAAATCGCTGCCTGAATCGTTGTAATTGCTCCGGGGTGGTTCCTCGCCCGTCCCGAGGACCGGACGGTAGGCTCGACACCAGACGATATGTGCCGGCCTACCCCGCGCCGCGCCGAAAACCCAACGGAAGTGACGCTGTTGTGAAAGACGAGACACCGGCCCGCGCCACCAGCGCCCAGCCGCAGCCCGAACCTTTCCTGGATACGTCAGGGGACTCGGACGAGCCCGCCTTCTCCTGGATGACGCCCGGCGGAGCGGATTCCCCCGCCGCCGACGCTGCCGATGCTCCCGCACCACAGGACGGACGCGCCGGCACGCCGGCCGCAGGCGATCCTGCCGGGACCGGCAGCGCGGGCCCGACGCCGGTCCGCGCCGGCGCGGACCAGGACACCGACAGCGGTGCGTCCGCAGGCGCCCGGCCGGACAGCAGGCCCGGCCGCCGCGCCGCCGTCGACAAGGTGGATACGGCTGATAAAGCGGACGCCGCGGGCAGGCTACCTGCAGCCGCCACCGGCAAGCCGGCCACGGACGACAAGGTGGCTGCTGTGGCCGCCTCCGGCAGGGGCGGGCCCGGCACGGCCGGGCAGACCCCCGCCTCCGGCAGGGGCGGGCCCGGCACGGCCGGGCAGACCTTCCGCGAACCCCTTCCCACGTCCGCGCTGTCCGTGCGGCCGTCCGAAGAGGAAGTGGAGCGGCGGAAGGCCGAGCGCGACAGTGCCGCCAACGCCAGGCCGGTGGCACCGCGGGTCATGCAGGTGGTCCTTGCCGTCATCTACCCGGTAGTCCTCCTGGTACTGGCGGTCCGCGCAGTCACCAGTCCGCTGTTCCTGTGGGTGGAATATAACCGACCCGGGTTCCCCGGAGACGGGTATGGCTTCAGCACGGACGACAGGATGACCTACGGCTCCTACGCCGTTGACTACCTCAGCAACTGGGCGGGACCGCGCTACCTCGGCGACCTGGTCCACCGCAGCGGCGACAAGCTGTTCAAGGACGGCGAGGTCAGCCATATGGCCGACGTCAAGACCGTCATCCTGTCCACCTTCGGCGCCGGTGCGCTGCTGCTCGTCCTGGGCATCATCGCCGTCCTGTACCTCCGCAAGCGGAGCGACGGGGGAGTGCGGCGGGGCCTGTTCGCGGGCTCCATCGTTACCCTGGTCCTCATCCTGGGCCTTGGCACGCTCGCCTTCCTGGGCTGGCAGCAGTTCTTTACCGAATTCCACCGGATCTTCTTCGCGGACGGTTCGTGGACGTTCAGCCTCGATGACACGCTGATCCGCCTGTTCCCGGGCCAGTTCTGGGTGGACGCCGGCATCGTGATCGCCGGCCTGGTACTGCTGGCCGCAGTGCTGACGCTCATCTTCACATGGCCCACCCGCCGCCGCCGCGGCCTGAAGCCCGCGGTGGAAGGCACGAAGGACAAGGCGGAGGCGTAGGTCTCCGGCGGGCAGCCGCCGGAGACCGCCGGCTCAGGTGTAAAGCCTGGCAACCTCGGCGTCAAAGTCCTGCACGACGGCGGCCCGCTTCAGTTTGAGCGACGGTGTCAGGTGGCCCGACTCCACCGTGAACTCCGTGTCCAGCAGGGAGAACCTGCGGATGGATTCGGCCTTGGACACGGACAGGTTGGCCTGGTCCACGGCTTCCTGCACGGCCGCAAGCACGTCGGCGTCGGTGATGGCGCTCCGCCGGTCGAGGGGCTGCAGGCCCCGTTCGGACCGCCAGTTCTCCAGCCCCTCCGGATCCAGCGTGATGAGGGCTGAGACGTACTTCCGGCCGTCGCCCACCACCACGGCGTGACCCACCAGCTGGTGTGCCCGGATGGTTTCCTCGAGCGGACCCGGCGCCACGTTCTTGCCGCCGGCTGTCACCAGCAGGTCCTTCTTCCTGCCGGTGACCGTCAGGAAGCCGTCGGCGTCCAGCTCGCCCAGGTCGCCGGTACGGAAGAAGCCGTCCACGAACGCTTCGGCGTTGGCCTGCGGGTTGTTGTGGTAGCCCTTGAACACGCCGATGCCCTTGACCAGGATCTCGCCGTCCCCGGCCACCCTGATGGTGGTTCCCGGGACGGGAATGCCCACGGACCCCACCCTTGTCCGGGTGGGGGTGTTGGCGGTGCACGGAGCCGTGGTTTCGGTCAGGCCGTATCCCTCCAGCACGGGGATGCCTGCGCCGCGGAAGAAGTGCGCGTCTTCGAGGGACAGGTGGCTGGCACCGGACACCGTGTACCCAACCTGGCCCCCCAGCGCCTGGCGCAGGCGGGGGTACAGCAGCTTGTCGAAGAGGCCGTGGCGCAACCGCAGCACCAGCCCGGGGCCGGAACCATCGCCCCGGGCCGCCCGGTCCTGGGCGGTGGAGTAGGCGATGGCCGCCGACGCTGCCTGCTGGAACAGCCTGCCCTTCCCGGCCAGCGCCGCCTTGTGCGCTGCACCGGCCCTGACTTTTTCGAAGATCCGGGGAACCACCAGCAGGAACGTCGGCCGGAAGCTGCCCAGGTCCTCCAGCAGCTGCGCCGCTCCAGGCGTATGCCCCAGGGTCGCCCCGCCTGCCAGGCAGACCACCTGCACGGCGCGCGCCAGCACATGCGCCAGCGGCAGGAACATCAGGGTCCTGGCCTGGTCCTGCACCAGGAGCTCGGGCAGGAACGCCACGATGTTCCGTGCCACCGCAGCGAAATTGCCGTGCGTGATTTCGCATCCCTTGGGTTTCCCAGTGGTTCCTGAGGTGTAAACCAGCGAGGCGACGTCATCCAGGCCCGCCTTGCTGCGGTGGCGTTCCAGCTCAGCATCACTCACGCCGGCGCCGGCGGCGGAGAGGCTGGCAAGGTGGGGCGCTTCGCCGTCGTAATCCATCCGGACGACGTGTACCAGGCGGTCCCGCAGGGCCGGCGCGCCGGCGACTACGCCGTTCACCAGGGCGGCCGTGCCACGGTCCTGCACGAAGACCCGCCGGGCACCGGAGTCCTGGAGTATCCATTCCACCTGGCTGGCTGACGACGTTTCGTAAATGGGGACGGTGACGCCTCCGGCGAACCAGATGGCAAAGTCCACCAGGGTCCATTCAAAGGAAGTGGCGGATATGACGGCGACGGTGTCGCCGGGTTCGAGGCCGCCGGCGATCAGTCCCTTGGCCAAGGCACTGACGTCCTGCAGGAACTTTCCGGCGGGAACGTCAACCCAGCCGTTGGGTCCCTTCCGCCGGTAAAGGGCGTGGGCGGGATTGGCGGCGTGCCGGTCCAGCAGCAGGTCTGTCACGTTGCTCGCGGGATCCAGTTCGACCAACAGTTCAGTGCTTGCTTCTCTCACAGCAGGTCTCCGTTCCGCTGCCAGGCCGCGGCAGCGGCGTCCTTCGGGGGTCTGATGCCATCCTGCCCTAGATCCATGACGGCATCCACATGCGGACCTTCCAGGCGTCGTACGGAATAACCTCCGCGGCCCAGACAGGGTAGAAGAAGGCGGAGAGGACGATGGCGGCCGCCACGAACAGGACCACCACGTACAGGCCTGAGCGGCGCCGCCACGGCGGATCGGACGCGCGGCCCAGGACCAGGCCCAGGCAGTAGGCCAGGGCCAGGATGAGGAACGGTTCAAAGGAGACGGCGTAGAAGTAGAACATGGTCCGCTCGGGATACATGAACCACGGCAGGTATCCGGCCGCCACCCCCGCCAACACGGCTCCGGCACGCCAGTCACGGCGGCCTGCCCACCAGAACAGCAGGACCACCAGGCAGACGGCGGCTGTCCACCAGATCAGCGGGTTGCCCACGGAAAGGATGGCGGAGGTGCATTTGGCGACGTCGCACCCCGGGGTGCCCTGCTGCGGGGATTCGTAGAAGAACGACGTCGGCCGCCCCATCACCAGCCAGCTCCAGGCGCTCGCCTCGTAGGGGTGTTCGGAGCTCAGGCCCTGATGGAAGGTGTAGGCCTCCTGGTGGTAGTGGGCGAGCGAGCGCACCGCGTCCGGCAGCCAGCCCCAGGCGGGGGAGGGGTTGGCCTCCGCCCAGTGCCGGAAGTAGGCGTTGTCGGACCGGAACCATCCGGTCCAGGACAGCGTGTACACCACCGCGGCGACCGGGACGGTACTGATGAACGCCGGAACGCCGTCCTTGATGATGCCGCCGCTGATCCAGCCCCTGACACCGGCCACCCGGCGGGCATTCATGTCCCACAGCACGGTGAGCAGCCCGAAAACCGCCACGAAGAACAGGCCGGACCACTTGGTGCCCACCGCCAGGCCAAGGCACACCCCGGCGGTGATCCGCCACCAGCGGACACCCAGCCACGGGCCTGACAGCAACGCCGCCAGCGGCGGGTTGCCGCCGTGGTCCGCGGCGGCGCGGGCCAGCCGGGACGCCAGCCTTGCCCTGCCGTCATCGCGGTCCATCAGCAGCGCGCCAAACGCGGCCAGCACCCAGAACATCAGGAAAATGTCCAGCAGGGACGTCCGGGACATCACCAGGTGGTGCCCGTCCACCGCCAGCAGCAGGCCGGCCGCACCTGCCAGCGGCAGCGACCTGAACAGCTTCAAGGCAATCAAGGAAACCAGCAGGACGGAGAGCGTCCCGGTCAGGGCGGCAGCGAAGCGCCAGCCAAACGGGTTGTCCGGTCCGAAAAGCCACATTCCGGCGGCAATCATCCATTTGCCGACCGGCGGATGGACCACATACTCGGGCGAGTTGAGCAGGACGCCCGGGTTCCCCGCGTTGAACGAGTCGTTGGCCTTGTCCGGCCAGCTGCGCTCATACCCGCTGACAAGGTAGGAGTAGGCGTCCTTGACGTAGTAGGTCTCGTCGAACACCAGCTTGTGCGGATCGCCCAGCCTGACGAACCGGAGGATTCCCGCCACCGCCGCCGTCAGGAGCGGTACCAGCAGGAACCAGATGCGCAGCGTGGGTGGATAGTCGCGCCATGAACGGACACTGCCCAGCAGGCGTGCCCGGAGGGCCTCGTCAGTGAACGCCTCCGCGGGGCGGGCCACCCAAGGACGTGCCGGGGTGCCGGACGACGCAGCTTTCCCTGCGGCGGAAGGTGCCGTCCCTGCAGGCCCGGCGGGAGCGGAATGTCCGGGCCCGGATTGTCCGGCGTCCGGCCACGTCGAGGTCTGCGTCACGAGCCCCATGCTACCTTTCGGAGCTGGCAGGACCCTCGCGGCAGTAGGCTGGTGGCGTGGAATCTTCCCCCAGCTCCCTGCCAGCCTCCAGCCCCGCAGCCGCCGGCCGCATCGTCCTTGCCGCCACACCCATTGGCAACATGGGGGATGCGTCGGCACGCCTGGTGGACCTGCTGGAGACGGCGGACATTGTTGCTGCGGAGGACACCCGCCGCCTGCACCGCCTGGTCCAGCAGCTGGGCGTCACTGTGGCCGGGCGGATCATCAGCTACCACGAGCACAACGAGGCCACACGCACCGCCGAGCTGCTGGACCAGGTCAGGGAGGGAAACACCCTGGTGATGGTCACCGACGCGGGGATGCCGTCGGTATCGGATCCCGGCTTCCGGCTGGTGGAAGGTGCCATCGCCGCGGGAGTGACTGTTACCGCCGTCCCCGGCCCGTCGGCCGTGCTGACTGCCCTGGCCCTCTCCGGCCTTCCGACCGACAGGTTCTGCTTCGAGGGGTTCCTGCCGCGCAAGGCGGGTGAACGGGCGGGCCGGCTGGCGGACCTTGCCGGCGAGCGGCGGACCATGGTCTTCTTCGAGGCGCCGCACCGGCTTGAGGCCATGCTGCGTGCCCTGCGGGAGCGGTTCGGCGCCGGCCGCCGCGCAGCCGTGTGCCGGGAGTTGACCAAGACGTACGAGGAAGTGCTCCGCGGCCCGCTCGATGAGCTCCTGCAGTGGGCCGAATCGACCGAGGTGCGCGGCGAGATCGCAGTAGTCGTCGCCGGCGCCCCGGAGCAGGCGGCAGGAACACCCGAGGACCACGTGGCGGCGGTCAATGAACTCGTGGCACAGGGCATCCGGCTGAAGGAAGCGGTTGCCGCGGTGGCGGAGGATGTCCGCGTCAGCAAGCGGGAGCTCTATTCGGCTGTCCTGGCGGCGCGCTGACCGCGCCGGCAAGCCATTCCGGGGGGCTGTGCAGCTGCACAGGAAAAGTCCTTTTCCGCAGTGCGTGAAGGCGTAGACCCCCTCACGAGGGCCGCAGTAGTCTGACAGTTAATTGGCCTTTGAAGCCCCGCCGTACCGGCCGGACGCCAAGGCCGCCGCAACCCTACTGACGAGGGAGTCACCGTGACTGTCACTGCACAGCCCGCTGTAACCGCCGACCGTGAAAGCCGGCTTCTGGCCTCTGTTCCCACCGGCCTGCTGATCAATGGTGAATGGCGTGATGCCGCGTCCGGCAAGACGTTCGACGTCGAGGATCCGGCCACCGGCAAGGTTCTGGTCAGCATCGCCGACGCCGGAGCTGAAGACGCGGCCGCTGCCCTGGACGCTGCCGTGGCGGCACAGGAATCGTGGGCCAAGGTTCCGCCGCGCGAACGCGGGGAGATCCTGCGCCGGGCCTTTGACCTGGTGACTGAGCGTGCCGAGGACTTCGCGTTGCTCATGACGCTGGAAATGGGCAAGCCCCTGGCCGAGGCCCGCGGCGAGGTCACCTACGGTTCCGAGTTCCTTCGCTGGTTCTCCGAAGAAGCCGTCCGTGCGTTCGGCCGCTACTCGGTAGCCCCGGACGGCAAGTCCCGCCTGCTGGTCACCAAGAAGCCGGTGGGTCCCTGCCTGCTGATCACTCCGTGGAACTTCCCCCTGGCCATGGCCACCCGCAAGATCGCCCCGGCTGTCGCAGCAGGCTGCACCATGGTGCTCAAGTCCGCGAACCTGACGCCGCTGACGTCGCAGCTGTTTGCCGCGGTGATGCAGGAGGCCGGACTGCCCTCCGGCGTCCTGAACGTCATCCCCACCTCCACCGCGGGCGCCACCACCGGCCCGCTGATCAAGGACTCCCGGCTGCGCAAGCTCTCCTTTACCGGATCCACCGAGGTTGGCCGCCGGCTGCTGGCCGACGCCTCGGAAACGGTGCTGCGGACCTCCATGGAACTTGGCGGCAACGCCCCGTTCGTGGTGTTCGAGGACGCAGACCTGGACGCGGCCGTGACCGGCGCCATGGCCGCCAAGCTGCGGAACATGGGCGAGGCCTGCACCGCCGCCAACCGGTTCATTGTCCACGAGTCCGTCGCCACTGAATTCGCGGAGAAATTTGCCGCGAAAATGAAGGAGATGACCACCGCCCGCGGCACCGAACCCGAGTCCAAGGTGGGCCCGCTGATCGACGCCAAGAGCCGGGACAAGGTCCACGAGCTGGTCACCGACGCGCTGTCCTCCGGCGCCACGGCAGTCCTGGGTGGAGCCCCGGTGGACGGTCCGGGCTATTTCTACCAGCCCACCATCCTGTCCGGCGTCACCGAAGGCACCCGCATCCTCGCCGAGGAAATCTTCGGACCGGTGGCCCCGATCATCACCTTCAGCAGCGAGGATGAGGCGGTCCGGCTGGCCAACAACACTGAGTACGGGCTGGTGGCCTACGTCTTCACCAAGGACCTGAACCGCGGCATCAGGATGGGCGAACGCCTCGAAACCGGCATGCTCGGCCTGAACGCCGGCGTGATCTCCAACGCAGCGGCTCCCTTCGGCGGGGTCAAGCAGTCCGGACTGGGCCGTGAAGGCGGGCTCGAAGGCATCGAAGAGTACCTCTACACCCAGTACATCGGCATCGCCGACCCCTACGCCGGGTAACCCCGCTCCGCAGGCAAGCAGGCGTACGGCTTAAATCAGCCGCCGCCCTGCCCGCGCAGGCCGTCGTGCGTGCTCCGCCGGGACTTCCCGGTCCAGGCACGCCCGGCGGCCTTCGCGCTGCGGGCCACAGCCCGGCCAACCAGCCGGAACGGTGCGGCGGCGAGCCTGCCCAGCCGGCCCATGACCGACGGCGGAAGCCAGGCGGCCCGGAATCGGCGGGCTGCCCCGGCGTTCGCACGCAGCGACCCTTCAAGCGCCCCAAGACCGGCGGCGAAGGGCGCATTACCTCCGTCCCGGCCCCCGGCGGTCCGTGAGTGTCCGGCGTCCCGTGAGCGTCCGGCGTCGTCCTTGACAGCGGAGTCCACGACAGCGGAGCCCACCGGCGCGGCGGACGGCCGCCCGAACCGGTGCCGTTCAAACGCCGCGGTCACGGACGCCACAGCGGCATGGGCAGCTTCGTCCATGCCGCCCGGTTCACCGAGCAGTGACTGCCGAAGCCGCGCGGCGTACCCCCGCGGGGTTTCGTGGGGGTCCCGGGGCAGGCCGTAGTCTTCGCCAAGGTCCAGGATCTCGTTCCAGGCCTGGGGCACCGCCTCCACCGGGTCCCTGGGTCGAATGCGCCGGGAGCGCAGGCCCACGCGCACCAGCCGCGGTGAGGCCGCCAGCAGGAGGACACCGAGGACACTGCCGGTGCCCAGCAGCCAGGGCAGCAGCTGCGCGCCGGAATCCGTGCCGCCGCCGCCCCCGCCGGGAGCAGGAGCCGGCGTGGCGCTGGGAGTGGCTGTCGGCGCCGGGGCCGGATCAGGCACCAGGTCATCGTTGTTCTCCACCGCGCCCGGCGCCGCCGGTGTCGATGCCTCGCTGGCGTAATCCGGCACCACGCCCCGCGAGGGGGTGGGCTCGAACGGAACCCAGCCCAGTCCCTGGAAATACAGCTCGGGCCACGCATGGGCGTCACGTGCGTCCACCTCATACTCGGACAATTCACCCTGGCCGGCCACCGTCACAGTGCCGCCCGTGAGCCGGCCGGGAGCGTAGCCGACGGCGATCCGGCTGGGGATCCCTTCCAGCCGTGCCATCACGGCCATCGCGGATGCGTAGTGGATGCAGTATCCGCTCTTTTGCTGCAGGAAATCCGCCAGCACCGACAATCCGTTTCCGTCATAGCCACCCTGCACCGGTGACTGCAGGGAATAGGTGAATTCCGCGGAGCGCAGGTAGCGCTGGATGGCCATGGCCTTGCCGTAGGGCGTGGCGCTGGCTCCCGCGACCCGGGCCGCGGTGGAGCGCACGATCTCCGGCACATTGCCGGGGATCCTGGTGAAGTCGTCCGGGACATCCCGCACCGGCGCAGAGGACTGCTCCAGGAGCGTGGCCGAAAGTTTCGGCACGGACGACGTGACAAGGTACTCCTGCCGGCGTGAGGCGGTGGCGTCGGAACCCTTGATGCTTAAGGTCGCAGGATCCCAGGTCCAGCGCCCGTTCAGGCCACGCACGGATTCCGGGGCGTAGGGGACCGGCAGGTAGGGGCTGCTGAACGTCCCGGTGTCGATGGCCGTCACCTGCTGCTGTTCGTCCGTCAGCACAGCGTAGCCGGGGTCGATCTGGCCGCCCAGGGGAAGCCGGGACGCGGTGCGGTCGTCCGGGCCCCAGGATTCGCCGTCGAAGTGGTCCACGGTGACGGACCGCAGGTAGAGGGGCGTGGAGGCGCTGGTGGCGTAGGTGATCCGCCCGCTGCCGTCCGGTGTCCGCAGGCTGTTGCCCAACGTGATCATGGGATTCAGCCCCGTACCGGTTCCCCACGGGTTGACGCGTGAGCCCTGCGGAAAGGTGCCCTGGTCGAAGCCGGGCACAGCCAGCGGCACCAGCAGCGTAGCCGTCAGCGCGGCGGCTCCCGTCAGTGCTGCCCGCCGGAGCTGGCCCGGGTTCCGGACCGGACCGGCCTGGCTGCGCACATCAGGGGCGAACCACTGGCTGCACGCCAGGATCGTCAAATACCCGGCCGCCGTCACCGTGAAGCCCCAGACACCGACGCTTTGCGGCTTGATCATGGCCGGCACCACCAGGAGGGCCAGCAGGCCCACCCCGGTTGCGGCCGGCATGCCCAGCGGGACAGCGAGGGCGTCCACCAGGATGACGGCGAGGCCGAGGACCGCGCAGATCACCATGACGATCCCCACGTTGGGAGCCACCGGGGCGGTTTCGGACAGGACCGTCTCGCTGGCGCGGCGGATCAGCCGGTCCAGTTCGGCCGCAGTGCCCGGACCGGGGATCACGCCGAGGATGCTCGATCCCCGGAAGAAGGTCAGCGTCAGGACCGCACCCAGCGCCAGCAGCCCGCCGGCCGTGACCAGCAGGGGCTGCGCCCGGAGTGCCCGCAGGCCTGCCAGCGTGAAGGCCACCACTACCACCGTGGTAGCCACCGGCCAGTACCAGCCCCATCCGCGGAGGACCCCGTTGAGGGACAGCGCGGCACCGCAGACGGCCAAGGTGATCGCGGCTGCCATCACCCAGGGGTAGGCGCCCGCGCGTGCCCGCGCCGGCCTGCCGGCAGGCGGCGTCCCCGCAGTGCCGGTTCCCGGGGACCGGGCAGGTGCCACGGTCATGGCGCCACCCCCGCTCCGGGGCGGACGTCCGCTGCCGGAGGGGGCAGCGGGACGTCCTCATCGAAGGCTGCCCAGGCCGCCGCGATCCCAGCGGAAGGCGGGACGGCCACGGCCCGCCACCCGCCCTGGCGCAGGGTTTCAAGGACCGGGGCGAGCTCGGCAGGCTTGTCGGCCACCAGGACCGCGAAGGCGTTGGTACCGTACCCGGCTGCGGGTGCCAGGGCGTGCGCCTCCTCAGCCGACAACCGGCCCAGCAATGCGATCACCGGCCCGCGCATGCGGTGGGCCGACAACTTGTCCATCAGCCCGTCATCGAACGCGGCCGGCGCATTGTCCTGGCCGGCCAGGCTGCGGGGGCGGACAAAGGCGGCGCGGCTCCCGGGCAGCGTCCCCGCCGCGGCCTCACGCCGCCCATGGTGCGGGCCGGAGAGCTGGATGGCCGCGAGGCTTTCGGCGATGGACTGCAGCCCTGACGTGCCGCCGTACTCTTCTGACTCCGGTTCGGGCGCCGAAGGCGACTGCAGGAACGCCGGCCCGCCGCGGGCATCCAGGAAGCGCAGGCCGTAATTCCGTTCGCCAAGGTGGGCGCTGATGGACATGGCAGCGACCACTGACCATTCAAAAGTGTCACTGGTCACCATGGAGTAACCGTCCGCGGCCGCCTGCCCTGCCTGCCTGGACGGCACGGCGCTGGAACCGCCGGCAAAGGCCCCGAACCTGTGGTCCAGGATGATGGTGGCCTCGGGGGTGGTGACCGACTCCTCCTGACGGACCATCAGCGAGCCGTGCCGTGCCGTCGCTGCCCAGTGGACACGCCGCATGGGGTCCCCGTGCCGGTATTCACGGGTCATGACATCGTCATCGCTGGGATTGGCCCGGGTCCGCGTTGCGGTCACGCCATCGTTGCCCCGTGCCCCGGCAAGCCCGGTGGCAGGAAGGACGACGGCGGCCGGCGTCACGGTGAGGGTGTCGCCGCCGTCGATGGCCTGACGGTGCAGGGAAAGCCCGAAGGGATCGGTGAACTCCGCCGTGACCGGCCCGATCCGGAACTGTCCGCGCTGGGCCGAACGCAAGTGGTACTCGTACCTGCTGGTGCCGCCGGCGGCGGAGCGGGACGGGAACCGGAACGCCGGCGAGGCGCCGAACCGGGGCGGCAGGCGTTCCTCCATGTTGGCCCTTCCGCCGCCCGCCCCCGTGCGGGCCACGGCAAGGCGGACCGTGGTGGGGGAGGAGGTTTCCACCGGTGAGGGATGGAATTCCCGGTATACCCGGAAGCGCGGCTTGACCAGCCGGATCCCGGCCAGTGACACAAGCGGCAGGACCAGCAGCAGGATACTGAGCGTCAGGAGGTCCCTGCGGCCCATCACCTGGGCTGCTGCCAGGGTGAACACGCCCGCGGCAAGCATGCCCCATCCCCGGGCTGTGAAGAGATGCTGGGGCAATCTGTCGAGGAGGGCCATGTCCGGCTGCCTATCGCTGGGTGCCCAGCCCCGCCACCGAAGTCCCGCGCCGGGTGCCGGCGTCCGCGGCAGCCTGCGGGACCGGGAGCCGTTGCAGGATGCCCTGCAGTACGGTGTGCGGCGTCTCCCCGGCTCCGGCTGCCTTGCGGTCCAGGATGATGCGGTGGGCCAGTACGGCCTCGGCTACCCGGAGCACGTCGTCCGGCAGGACGAAGTCGCGGCCGTCCAGCGCGGCGGTTGCCTTGGCGGCGCGCAGCAGCTGGAGCATGGACCGGGGGCTGGCACCCAACCGGAGCAGCGCACTGTCCCGGGTGGCCCTGCCCACGGACACGGTGTACTCCTTGACGGCCTGGGAAACAAACACCTGCTGGACCGTGGTGATCATCGCCGCGACGTCCGCCGCGCTGACCACGGCTGTGACCTTGGCCAGCGGGGAGACAGCCTGATGGGTTTCCAGCATCTCGATCTCCGCGTCCCGGTCCGGGTATCCCATGGAGATCCGGGCCATGAACCGGTCCCGCTGGGCTTCCGGAAGCGGGTAGGTGCCCTCCATTTCTATGGGGTTCTGCGTGGCCACCACCATGAACGGTTCATTCAGCCGGTAGGACTTGCCGTCCACCGTGACCTGGTGCTCCTCCATGCACTCAAGCAGGGCGGACTGGGTTTTCGCCGAGGCCCTGTTGATTTCGTCGCCGATGACGATGTTGGCAAAAACGGCACCCGGCCTGAATTCGAACAGCCGGGAGGACTGGTTGTAGATGGAAACGCCTGTCACATCCGACGGGAGCAGGTCCGGGGTGAACTGGATGCGGTTGACCGTGCAGTCAATGGTCCGCGCGAGCGTCTTGGCCAGGAGGGTCTTGCCGACGCCGGGAACGTCCTCCAGCAGCAGGTGCCCCTGCGCCAGCAGGACGGTCAGCGCGAGCTCCGCCGCGTCCGACTTGCCGTCAATCACCGTATTGACCGTTGCGAGGATCCGCTGGCTGGCGTCGTGGAACGATTCCGGATCCATGGGCGCGGCACGGTGCCCGTTCAGGTGGCTGACGGGGTCTGCGACACCCGCCAGATTGCGGTTCGCAGCGCTCACATCGTTGGCAGTGCGTCGGTACGATTCCATCGGCAACCTTTCAGTCCGGGTTTTACCTGGACGAAACAGCAAGCCCTGCCTTCGCCCGCCAGTGGGCGTTCGCATGTGCTTCCACCAGACTACTAACACAACTGCTTCGGCTGACAGAGAGTTCCGCACAAAAACGGATGCTTCCGCGCGGCTAGGCTGGAGTGATGTGCAATCCGCAGATCCCCGACGCCTACCGCGCCCCCGAAGCAGCAGGTTCCCCGGATGACGGTGCGGCCGCAAAACGGCACTACGCACCCGCACCGGAGCCGCTGCCCGTACCGGTAATGGACAACCACACCCACCTGGATTTCCCGGACGGGAAAGGGCCGGTTGGTATCGCCGCTGCATTGGATGCCGCAGCCGCTGTGGGCGTCCAGGGCGCGGTCCAGGTGGGCTGCGACCTTGAGTCCTCGCGCTTTACCGTGGCGGCCGTGCAGCAGGACAGCCGGCTGCTGGGCGCTGTGGCGCTGCACCCTAACGATGCCCCGCTTTACGCCGGACGCGGGGAACTCGAAGATGCGCTGGCGGAGATCGAACAGTTGGCGGCGCACCCGCGGGTCCGGGCCATAGGCGAGACCGGGCTGGACTTCTTCCGCACCCAGGGCGAGGGCCTGGCCCATCAACGGTATTCCTTCCGCCGGCACATCGACATTGCCAAGCGGCTGGGCCTGGCGCTGCAGATCCACGACCGCGACGCACACGACGACGTCGTCCAGGTCCTGGAGGAGGAGGGCGCCCCCGAACGGGTCGTCTTCCACTGCTTCTCCGGCGACGAGGACCTCGCCGCCATTTGCAACCGGGAGGGCTGGTTCATGTCCTTCGCAGGCACCCTCACCTTCCGGAATGCAGCGAACCTGCGCTCGGCGCTCGCCGTCGCGGACCCGCAACTCGTGCTGGTGGAAACGGACGCCCCTTTCCTGACTCCGCATCCGCACAGGGGCAAGCCCAATGCCAGCTACATGGTGCCGTACACGGTCCGGGCGATGGCCGAATTGACAGGAACCGACCTCGCCGCGATGTGCACGCAGATCAGCGCGAATACGGTGCGGGCATACGGATCCTGGGACTGAGCGGCACCGTTTCCGGACAGCCCAGGGACATACCTGGTATGCAAATTTGTTGGTCGGTTTATAACGCTACGGTTACAGTGGACAACTATTAGCCGGGGTCGGGGAAGGCCAGCGGGTAATTTACTTCCATGTCAGCACCACGTGCCGGGGCCTTGTCCCGCCCTGGGCGCGGGCGGGAGTGTGGCGGCGCAACGGTGCCCGGACTGCCGATTCGATGCAGTACCGGGCATTTTATTGCGCAGATCCCCGTGCCCGGATGGAACTAAAGTTACGGGCAATCGTGGTCAAGTTCTTCACATCGGACGGCAAGATCAGTTTCCTCAAGGTCGGCGCCCAGCTGCTGGTGTTGTGCACCCTGGTAGTCGGGCTGGTTGCCTTCGTCGGCAATAACAAAACCATCACGCTGAATGTTGATGGCAAGGTCTCCTCCGTCCAGACCTTTGGCGGCACCGTGGGCCAGGTGGTCAAGGGCGCCAACATCGAACTCAAGCCCGCTGACAGGGTTTCGCCGGCCATTGACGCATCGGTCCAGGACGGCACCGTCATCAACGTCAACCAGGCCAAGGAAGTCAAGGTCAGCCTGGACGGCGCGGAGAAGACCGTGAACACCACGGCCCAGGATGTCGCCGGCCTGGTCACGGAACTCGGTGTGGCCAGCACCTCGTCGCTGTCCGTTCCCAAGGACGCCCAGCTCGCCGTGGAAGGCTCCTACGTCTCCATCTCCACGCCGAAGTCGGTCAGCGTCGTCGCCGACGGCAAGGTCAACACCACCACCACAACGGCCGCCACGGTGGGTGATGTCCTGAAGGACGCCGGCGTGAGCATCGGTGCCAACGACCGTACCTCCCAGCCGGCCAACGCCCACGTGGTCAACAACATGGTGATCAAGGTGTCCCGGGTGGAGAACGGCAAGACCGCCGTCACCACCGAGGAAGTCCCCTTCAAGACCGAAACCACCGAAAGCGCCGACCTGCTCAAGGGTGAAAAGGAAGTGACCCAGGCGGGCGCCGCCGGAAAGCTCGAGAAGACCTTCAAACTGGTCCTCGTGGACGGCCGCGAAGCGTCCCGCACCCTGGTCTCCGAAGCCGTCTCCGTCCAGCCCGTCACGGAGAAGGTCACCGTCGGCACCAAGCCCAAGCCCGTGGCCCAGGCCGCCGCTGCCCCCGCCGGCACCAACACCGGCGCCGCTGCCCCGGCCATGATGAACGAAGCCATGTGGGACAAGATCGCCCAGTGCGAATCAGGCGGCAACTGGAGCATCAACACCGGCAACGGCTACTACGGCGGCCTCCAGTTCGACATCCAGACCTGGATCGGCTCGGGCGGCGGCGCGTACGCCCCCAACGCCAGCCTTGCCAGCAAGGCGCAGCAGATCGACATCGCCAACCGCGTGTACGCCCAGCGCGGCCTGCAGCCGTGGGGCTGCGGCTGGGCGGCCAGCAGCTGACCCGCGCATCTGCCGGCCACGCCACCCCGTCACGAAGCCGGGCCCGGATATCCGGGCCCGGCTTCGGCCGTTAACCCGCCGGTCAGGCGGGGACGGGCCGGCGCCGCGGGATAGGATACCTAGGTGACTGAACCCAACGCCGCCGCGCCCGCCCCTCTGTTCGGGGCCTCCGACATTCGCCGGCTGGCAGGGGAAATGGGTATCAGGCCCACCAAGACACTCGGCCAGAACTTCGTAATCGACGGCAATACGATCCGCAGGATTGTGGCGGCCGCCGGCGTGGGTGCCGACGAGACGGTCCTTGAAGTGGGGCCCGGCCTCGGTTCGCTGACCCTCGGACTCCTCGATGCAGCAGCCCAGGTTGTCGCCGTCGAAATCGACCCGGTCCTGGCCGCCCGGCTCCCGGCCACCGTGGCGGAGTGGCGCCCCGCCGCCGTCGACACCTTCCACTTGGTGGAAGCCGACGCCATGAGGGTCACCGAACTTCCCGTGGCACCGACGGCGCTCGTGGCCAACCTGCCGTACAACGTGGCCGTCCCCGTGGTCCTGCACCTCCTGGAGCACTTTCCCAGCCTGCAGCACGGGCTCGTCATGGTGCAGGACGAAGTGGCCGACCGGCTCGCCGCCACCCCCGGCTCGAAAATCTACGGCGTGCCGTCCGTAAAGGCCGCCTGGTACAGCCACATGCGCAAGGCCGGGGTCATTGGCATGAACGTGTTCTGGCCTGCGCCCAAGATCCACAGCGGCCTTGTGGCGTTCACCCGCCATGAACCCCCGGCCACGAAAGCCACCCGGGAACAGGTCTTCGCCGTCGTCGACGCAGCCTTCGCCCAGCGCCGCAAGACACTCCGCGCAGCGCTCAGCGGCTGGGCCGGGGGAGGGGCGGAAGCGGAACGCTGCCTGGTGGCCGCAGGAGTGGACCCCACGGCGCGCGGCGAGGTCATCGACATTGCAGCGTTCGCCCGGATCGCGGAAGCCAAAGAGGCCCAAGCGTGAGTTTCGCCGCCAACCGGTCGGCCGCCCGGACCGTCCGCGTCAAGGCGCCCGGAAAAATCAACGTCTCACTCGACGTCGGCCCGCTCCGGCCGGACGGCTACCACTCCGTGGCCAGCGTCTACCTCGCCGTTTCCCTGTACGAGGAAGTGGCTGCCACCAGCACGGAGACTCCCGGCATCACCATCAGCCTGGCCCCGGGCAGCACCCTGGACCTGGACGCCGTCGACATCCCGCTGGACAGCAGCAACCTTGCCTACAAGGCCGCAGCCATCATGGCTGACGTTTCCGAGCACCCCACCGGAGTGCACCTGGACATCACCAAGCGCGTCCCGGTGGCCGGCGGAATGGGCGGCGGATCCGCGGACGCCGCAGCCACCCTCCTGGCCTGCGACGCACTGTGGGACAGCGGACTCTCACGTGAGGAACTGGCGCACCTCGCCGCCGAACTCGGCGCCGACGTCCCCTTCTCACTGCTCGGCGGGACCGCCGTGGGCCTGGGCGTGGGTGACAAGCTGTCCCCGGCGCTGGCCAAGGCACAGACCCACTGGGTGCTGGTCACTGCCGATTTCGGGCTCTCCACCCCCGAGGTTTTCCGGACCCTGGACAGGCTCCGCGACGCCGAGGGCGTGGCAGCGGACGAGCCCACCGCCGTCGACCCCCAAATCCTCGCCGCCCTGCGCGGGGGAGACGCCGAAGCCCTCAGCCGTGTCCTGGTCAACGACCTCCAGCGGGCCTCCATTGAGCTGGCCCCGTCGTTGCGCGATACGCTGGGCATCGGTGAAGCGCACGGCGCCATCGCGGGCATCGTCTCCGGATCAGGTCCCACCGTGGCCCTGCTGGCCGAGGATTCCGTGGCTGCCGCGGCCCTCGCGGAGGACCTGGGTCACCAAGGCCTGTCCGCACTCGCCGTCCACGGCCCCGTTCCCGGCGCCCGCATCATCTCCGACACCCTCCTCTAGCAGCGCAATGCCCGCACGGGCAGCAGAAAGCAGTTCCCTTGGCACACCTTCTTGGCGGCGAAAACCTCTCGGTCTCCTTCGCGACCCGAACCGTCCTGGACGGCGTCACGCTGGGGATCGAAGAGGGCGACCGGATCGGCATGGTGGGCCGCAACGGTGACGGCAAATCAACCCTGATGCGCCTGCTCGCGCTCCGCTCCACCCCCGACTCCGGCCGCGTGACCAAGCGCGGCGACGTCAACATCGGCTACCTCGACCAGAGCGACGTGCTGGACGGCGACCTCACCGTGGGTGTTGCGATCGTCGGCGACCAGGCGGACTACGAATGGGCCAGGAACCCCCGCATCCGCGAGATCATGGGTGGACTCGTGTCCGACGTCGACTGGCACGCCAACGTCCATGCGCTTTCCGGCGGCCAGAAGCGGCGCGTGGCCCTGGCCAAGCTGCTGATCGAGGACCACGACGTCATCATGCTCGACGAGCCCACCAACCACCTCGATGTTGAGGGGGTGGCATGGCTTGCGCGGCACCTGAAGTCCCGCTGGCGGGCCAACCAGGGCGCCTTCCTGGTGGTGACCCACGACCGCTGGTTCCTCGACGAAATCTGCACCAAAACCTGGGAAGTCCACGACGGGATCGTGGACCCCTTCGAAGGCGGGTACGCAGCGTACGTCCTGGCCCGCGCCGAACGCGACCGGATGGCCTCGGTGGTGGAGAGCAAACGCCAGCAACTGGTCAAGAAGGAACTGGCCTGGCTGCGGCGCGGTGCGCCCGCCCGGACGTCCAAGCCGAAGTTCAGGATCGAGGCGGCCAACGCCCTGATCGAGGACGTACCGGCGCCCCGGGATTCCATGGCCCTGAACAAGATGGCCACGGCGCGCCTGGGCAAGGACGTCCTGGACCTGGAGCACGTGTCGCTCAACTTCCAGGGCGGCGACGGCGGACGGAAGCTCTTCGACAACATCACGCTGCGCCTCGCCCCCGGAGAGCGGCTCGGTTTGGTGGGCGTCAACGGCGCCGGCAAGACCACTTTGCTGAAACTCCTCAACGGCGAAATCACCCCCGACGCCGGCAAGCGCAAGCAGGGCAAGACGGTGGTGACCGCCGTGCTCACCCAGGAGGTCAAGGAGCTCGACGACGTCGCGGACCTGCGCGTCATCGAGGTGATCGAGAGGGAAAAGCGGTCCTTCAACGTGGGCGGCCGCGAGTTCACGGCGGGCCAGTTGGTGGAGCAGCTCGGCTTCACCAACCAGAAGCAGTGGACCCCGGTCCGGGACCTTTCCGGTGGTGAGAGGCGCCGCCTGCAGCTGCTGCGCCTGCTGGTGGGCGAGCCCAACGTCCTGATGCTTGACGAACCCACCAACGACCTGGACACCGACACCCTGGCTGCGGTGGAGGACGTCCTGGACGGCTGGCCCGGCACCCTGGTGGTGGTGAGCCACGACCGCTACCTGCTGGAACGCGTCACGGACCACCAGATGGCGCTGCTGGGCGACGGCAAGCTCCGCGGCCTGCCCGGCGGCGTGGACCAGTACCTCGAGCTGCGCGAGGCCGCACTCGCCGGATCCACCGTGGCCGGCGGCGGAAACCCCGTCACCGGCGGCGGCCAGGCGGCCGCCACGGCAGCCGCAGCGTCCGGTCCCTCCGAGGCCGAGAAGCGCGAGGCCCGCAAGACCCTCAACCGGATCGAGCGGCAGCTCAAGAAGCTGGACCAGGAGGAAAAGAAGCTTCACGACCTGATGCTGAAAACCACCGAGGCCGGCGACTTCGACAAGCTCGCCGACCAGAACAGGCAGCTCAAGGACCTCACGGACGAAAAGGACGCCCTGGAAATGGAGTGGCTGGAGTCCTCGGAACTCCTGGGCGGCTGACAAAGGCGGCGGCACACGGGAGTGGGGTGGCTGTCCGGCAGCGTGCGTCAAAGCGACGAAGGAGCAGCACGCAGAGGACAGGTGCCCCGCTCCCGAAGGCGCTTACCCCTCGGACTGCAGCTCAGGTTCCTTTTTGAGCCCGGTCAGGCCGTTCCAGGCGAGGTTGACCAGGTGCGCTGCGACCGTGTTCTTGTCCGGCTGGCGGCTGTCCTGCCACCACTGTCCGGTCATGGCCACCATGCCCACGAGCATCTGGGCGTACATGGCGCCGTCCTCGCCGCTGAAGCCGCGGCGGGAGAATTCATCGGACAGGATGTGCTCCACCCGGGCGGTGACGTGCGAGAGCAGTGTGGAAAAAGCACCCTCCGGCTGGGACGGGGGAGCGTCGCGCATGAGGATCCGGAAGCCCTCGGTGCGGTCCTCAATGTAGGTGAGCAGGGCCAGCGCGGCGCGTTCCACCAGCACCCGCGGCTTCGCCTCTTCGGCCAAAGCGGAGCTGATGGCGTCGAGCAGGATGTGGAACTCGAAGTCCACCACCTGGGTGTAGAGGCCCTCCTTGGAACCGAAGTGTTCGTAGATCACCGGCTTCGACACGCCTGCGCACGCAGCGATCTCCTCGATGGTGGTGCCATCCAGCCCGCGGACGGCAAAGAGGCCGCGGCCGACGTCGATCAGCTGGTTCCGCCGCTGAAGGCCGGTCATCCGCGTCCGCGGGAGGTTGTTGCTCACATTTCCATCATGCCCTACCCCGCACTGGCCCCCTTTCCGGCCCCTGCGGACGACGGTGCAAGCCCGCCGGCAGCCGGCCGGGGCCCGGTCACACCCGCCTGTGTCGCGCGGCGCCCCGAACCCGTGGCAAAATAGGGACTTGTGCCCGGGCCTTGTGCCGGTGGCATGGTCCGCTCTGGTGTAACGGCAGCACCCCGGCCTTTGGAGCCGTGGAGTATAGGTTCGAATCCTATGGGCGGAACTGCTGTGCGGGGAGTTCAGCAGATGACTCCGGTGCCGGGCCGGCGGAGGTTGGCCGGACACCATCAGCGCCAGCGCAACAAGCGAGGAGAACCCGTACGTGATCCCTGAAAACACCGGTCCGGCCGCCGTCATCGTACTGGCAGCAGGTGCCGGTACCCGGATGAAGTCACGTACCCCGAAGATCCTCCACGAAATCGGCGGCCGGTCGATGGTGGGCCACGCCCTCCTCGCCGCCCGGAGCATCGCGCCGCAGCAGCTGGCCGTCGTAGTGCGCCATGAACGCGACCTCGTGGCCGGCCATCTTGCCGACCTTGACCCCTCAGCCCTGATCGTGGACCAGGACGAGGTCCCCGGCACCGGCCGTGCCGTGGAAGTGGCCCTCGCGGCGCTGGACGCCAAGGAAAAAATCGCCGGAACCGTGGTGGTCACCTACGGCGACGTCCCCCTGCTCTCCGGCGGACTCCTCGCAGACCTGGTCGCCACCCACGAGCGCGAAGGCAACGCCGTCACCGTCCTCACCGCCGTGCTGGACGACGCCACCGGCTACGGCCGCATCCTCCGCGGCGCCGACGGCACCGTCACCGGCATCCGCGAGCACAAGGATTCCACCGACGAAGAGCGGCTGATCCGCGAGGTCAACTCGGGCATCTACGCTTTCGACGCAGCGGTGCTGCGCGAGGCCCTCGGCAAGGTCACCACGGAGAACGTCCAGGGCGAAAAGTACCTGACGGACGTGCTGGGACTGGCCCGCGAGGCAGGGGGCCGCGTCGCCGCCGTCGTCACCGCCGACCGCTGGCAGGTCGAGGGCGCCAATGACCGCGTCCAGCTCGCGGCACTCGGCGCCGAACTGAACCGCCGTACCGTCGAAGCCTGGATGCGGGCCGGCGTCACCGTCGTGGACCCGTCCACCACGTGGATCGACTCTTCCGTCACCCTCGACGAGGACGTGCGGCTGCTGCCCAACACCCAGCTGCACGGCTCCACCACGGTGGCCCGGGACGCCGTCGTCGGCCCGGACACCACCCTGACCGACGTCGAAGTGGGCGAGGGGGCCGCGGTGATCCGCACCCATGGTTCCGGTTCCGTGATCGGCCCGCGCGCCGCCGTCGGCCCCTTCACCTACCTGCGGCCCGGCACCGTCCTGGGCGAAAAAGGGAAGATCGGTGCGTTCTACGAAACCAAGAACGTCACCATCGGCCGCGGTTCCAAGCTCTCGCACCTGGGCTACGCAGGCGACGCCGAAATCGGCGAGGACACCAACATCGGCTGCGGCAACATCACGGCCAATTACGACGGCGAGAAGAAGCACCGGACCGTCATCGGCTCCGGCGTCAGGACCGGTTCCAACACCGTCTTCGTCGCTCCGGTCACCGTGGGGGACGGCGCCTACAGCGGCGCCGGCGCGGTGATCCGGAAGGACGTCCCGGCAGGTGCGCTTGCGCTGAGCATCGCAGCCCAGCGCAACACCGAAGGATGGGTCCCGGCCAACCGCCCGGGAAGCCGATCCGCCGAACTGGCCCAGGCGGCCATCACCAACTCCTCAAGTACCCCGGCATCTACAGAAGAGGGCAAGTAAGAATGAGCGAAATTACGGCGCACGGCGAGAAGAAGCTGGTGCTCGCCACCGGGCGGGCACACCCTGAGCTGGCCCGGGAAATCGCCAAGGAGCTCGGCACCGACCTCCTCCCGGTGGATGCCTACGACTTCGCCAACGGCGAGATCTACGTCCGCGCGGGCGAGAGCGTCCGCGGCACGGACGCCTTCGTGATCCAGGCGCACCCCGCCCCGCTGAACAACCACCTCATGGAACAGCTGATCATGATCGATTCGTTGAAGCGGGCCTCGGCCAAGCGGATCACCGTCGTCTCGCCGTTCTACCCCTACGCCCGCCAGGACAAGAAGGGCCGCGGCCGCGAGCCCATCTCCGCACGGCTGGTCGCGGACCTCTACAAGACCGCCGGTGCCGACCGCATCATGAGCGTCGACCTGCACACCTCGCAGATCCAGGGCTTCTTCGACGGCCCGGTGGACCACCTGATGGCCATCCCGCTGCTCGCTGACTACATCCGCACCCGGGTGGACGCCGACAACATCACCGTGGTCTCCCCGGACACCGGCCGTGTCCGCGTTGCCGAGCAGTGGGCCGAACGCCTGGGCGGCGCGCCGCTGGCCTTCGTCCACAAGAGCCGCGACCTCACGGTCCCCAACCAGGCCGTCTCCAAGACCGTGGTGGGCCAGATCGAGGGACGCACCTGTGTCCTGATCGACGACATGATCGACACTGGCGGAACCATCTCCGGTGCCGTGACGGTCCTGAAGAACGCCGGTGCGAAAGATGTCATCATCGCGGCCACCCACGCCGTGTTCTCCGATCCCGCCGCCCGCAGGCTCTCCGAATCCGGCGCCCGGGAAGTGGTGGTCACCAACACCCTGCCGCTCAGCTCGGCCCAGCGGTTCCCGCAGTTGACCGTGCTGTCCATCGCTCCGCTGATTGCCAGGGCAGTCCGTGAAGTGTTCGACGACGGTTCGGTCACCAGCCTCTTCGACGGCAAGGCCTAAAACGGTACGAAACGAAGCCCGCCGGCAGGAGCCGGCGGGCTTCGTTTTAAGGAAATGGTCCCCGCACTGGTATTGTTGGGCTATACCTTGGCGAGGGAGGGCATAGCCTCCGTTATCGACTGGGTCTGCAGGTCCCTTCGCGGGACCGCCTTCTTGATGGGCCGGCTCCAAGCCGCCCGGCGTTGAAGGTCCAACCAGACCTCCGCCCTTGCTGAACACCGTTTAGTCTTCAAGGAGATTTCCATGTCTGAGCAGAAGCTCGCAGCAGAACTGCGCACCGAATTCGGCAAGGGCTACGCCCGCCGCGCCCGGATGGCCAACCTGATCCCCGCCGTCATCTACGGCCACGGCGAAGCCCCGGTCCACATCACCCTGCCGGCCAAGGCCACCACCCTGGCCGTCCGCACCCCCAACGCCCTGCTGTCCCTGGACATCAACGGCGAAGCACGCCTGGCCCTGGTCAAGGACATCCAGCGCGACCCCATTAAGCAGATCATCGAGCACATCGACCTCCTGAACGTCCGCCAGGGCGAGAAGGTCACCGTCGAGGTTCCTGTCCACGTTGAGGGCGAGTCCGCTCCGGGCACCGTGCACAACCTCGAACTGACCACCGTGTCCGTTGAAGCCGAGGCAACCCACCTGCCCGAGACGCTCTCCGTCAGCATCGAAGGCCGCGCCGCCGGCGAGCACATCCACGCCTCCGACCTCGCACTGCCCAAGGGCGTCACCCTGCTGACCGACGCCGAGGCCCTCGTGGTGAACGTCTCCGAAGCCACCGTGGTTGCCGAAGAAGAAGGCGAGCAGGCAGAAGCCGCCGAGGAAGCTCCCGAAGCCGCTGAGGAAGCTGCCGCAGAGTAGTCTTTCCACCGTTTCGCCAATGGCCGGATCCCGCCGGGGTCCGGCCATTGCCGTGCCCGAGCCCCCCGCCCCGTGCAGGCCACCACTTTAGGATTGATCGATGACTGATACCTGGCTGATTATCGGCCTCGGAAACCCCGGCGCCCAGTACCAAGGGAACAGGCACAACGTCGGCCAGATGGTGCTCGACGAGCTCGCGGGGAGGATGGGCGCCGGGTTCAAGACCCACAAGGCGCGCGCCCAGGTGGTGGAAGGCAGGCTGGGTATCGGCGGCCCCCGCGTGGTGCTGGCCAAGCCGATGACGTACATGAACGTATCCGGCGGGCCCGTCTCTGACCTGGCCAACTTTTACGGAATTTCGCCGGACCGGGTGGTGGCGGTCCACGACGAGATCGACATTCCCTTTAATACGGTGAAACTCAAGACCGGCGGCGGCGAAGGCGGCCACAACGGGCTGCGCGACATCTCCAAGGCCCTGGCCACCAAGGACTACCTCAGGGTCCGGGTGGGCGTGGGGCGTCCGCCGGGCAGGATGGACACCGCAGACTACGTCCTCCGCGACTTCGGGACGGCGGAGCTCAAAGAACTGCCGTTCCTGCTGGACGAGGCAGCAGACGCCGTCGAACTCCTGCTCCGTGAAGGGCTGACGGCCGCCCAGCAGAAGTTCCACCCGGCCAAGCAGGACAAGTAACAGGCGCCGCGGCAAAAACTTAAACGGGCGTTGACCTGTCTCGTTGTCCGCCGGGCAGGGTACTCTTCTTGCTATGCGGGGGAGCAAAGGGGCTACATCCCGCTACAGCTGGATGTAGGGGAACGTTCATGTCAATCGAGCCGCTCAGCTGGGGGCGCGGGTCAGCCTCCCAGGATGTCGGGTTGGGTACTCCGGCCTTGGGGACACCGGGGCCGCAATGGTCTGCGCCCGCCCGCAGCGCCAACCTCGAGACAGTCCGCACCGCCCTGACGGCGGAAAACTCACTGGGTGTGGTCATCACCGGCGGCCGCGGCGTCGGAAAGTCCTCCCTGGCCCGGGCCGCCGTCACGGACCTGGGACCGGAGGTCTGGTCCCTGCAACTGCGCAGCGGGCCCTCCGGATCCACCACTCCCTACGGCTGCCTGTCCTTCCTGCTGGCACGCCTCCCGCAGGCCTACATGGGATCACCCACCGCCATCCTGCGCGGCATCACCTCCCTGATCCGCAGCGACGCCGCCGGCCGGCCGTGCGTGATCACCCTGGACACGTCCGGACCCATCGACGAGTTGAGCGCGGGAGTGCTGCTCAACGTCCTCCTGACCGGGACCGCCAAAATCATGGCGGTGGCGCCCAGGATCAGCGACCTGCCCGCAGACTTCCACTGGCTGCTCACGGAGCGGAGGCTGACCGAGGTACGGCTCAGCAACCTCAACGAGCTCCAGACCCGGCAGGTCCTCCTCTCCCTGCTGGGGCACCGCGTTTCCGCCTCACTTGTCACTACCTACCACCGGATGGTGGGCGGCAACCCGCTGCTGCTCAAGGCCCTGGTCACCGAACAGCAGCTCTCCGGCAACCTGGTCCTGTCCGACTCCGTCTGGACCCTGAGGGACAAGGTGGTCTTGGAAGGTGCCGCCAGCCTGGACGACATTGTCCGCTCCCGCTGGTCCCGCGAGACCCCGGAGAGCCGGGAAGTGATCGAAATGCTGTCCTGCGCCCGCCGCGTGGAACTGTCCCGGCTGACTGCCATCTACAGCGCCGACGTCGTGGCGGACATGGAGGACGGCGGCCTCCTGGAGATCGACGACTCCGACCACCGCTGGGTGTCACTGCGCGAAAAGTACATCGGCGACGTCGTGCGGACCTGGCTGAGCATCGCCCGGCGCCGCGAGCTGCGGGCCCTGCTGCTCGGCGGCGTCGAGCCCGATCCCGCAGGCATGACGGTCGAGGAACTGATGGCCTTCGCGGCATGGACGCATGAATGCGAAGCGGAACTGAGCCCCGCGCTTGCCCTCTCCGCGGCTGAGGCGGCCGTCCAGCTGTTCGATCCCCGCTTCGCCCTCACCTACGCCGACCTGCTGCACCGCGGCGGCCCCGAATGGGTGCCCGCCCAGCGGCAGAAGGCCGCTGCGTACCTGCAGCTGGACATGCCGGACCAGGCGCTCGCGGCGCTCGACGACATCACTGCGCCCGAGCTGGACGCCCTTGACGTCGGGGAATACGCGCTGGTGGTCGCGGCCAAGGCCCGCGTCATGATGAGGCTCCCCGAATACAGGGACAACGTCCCGGCCCTCCTGGACGAGGCCCGGGAGCGGCTGGCGGCCGGCACCCCGGCGGACGGCACACTCCCGGCCTGGCCGGAACCGGCCGCCGCCGCAGCCAACCGGGTGGCCCTGAGCGGTTTCGAATACCGGGCCTTCACCGGGGACTACGCCGCGCTGATCCCGGAGCTCGAGGCCGCAGCCGATCCCGCCAACCCGGACACCGGGTACCGGATGCACGCCGCCATCCTGCTCATGACCTCGCTGGTGTTCACCGGCCGGGAAATGGACGCGCTGGGCCTGATGCGCCAGCTCGGCGGCCAGATCAGCGACGCGTCGCACGTGGTCGGCCTGCGCGAGCGGTACACCAAGGAGTCCTACACAGTTCTGCTGCTGGCAGGGCAGTGGCGGAGATGCCTGGACTTCCTGGGCCCGCAGAGCGCCGACGAACCCTACCGCCTGCCGTACGGCAACGCGTCCAGCGAGCTGGGCGCCGGCATTGCCTACGTCTTCTCCGGCCGGGGCGCGGCGGCGCTGGATCTGCTGATCTCGGCCGGAGCGCAGCTGGAACTCCAGCCGGTGCAGACCGCCCTCCGCTTCACCTATGCCGCCACTGCGCTGGCGTACGCCCAGACCGGCAATGCCGCCCAGTCCCGCAAATACCTGGCCAAGCTGCAACGCACCACCGCCACCTCCAGCTTCGCGGATGAGAGCATCATCCGCTTCTGCGCCCTGGTGGCCGGCCGCTGGCTCAACGACGCCGACGCCGTCGCCCGCCTCAAGGAGTCCGCCCGCGGCCACATGGCAGCCGGCCGCCACACCCTGGCAGGGGTGGAGCTGCTCGCCGCCACGGTCAACGGCAGCGACGCCGACTTCCGCCTCCTGGAGGACATCGCCGGCCACCGGCAGGGGCCGCTCGCCGAGATATCCCGGCTCATCGCACTGGGCACCCGGACCAAGGACGCGAAAACCCTGCTGGCAGGCGGCGAACTCGCAGCCACCCTGGAACTGGACGCCGTCGAGGCACGCTGCATGGCCCTGGCAGTGGACTTCGCCCGTCAGGACGGGGACTCGATATCCGCCCGTACCGCCCAGGCGCGGCTGGATATCCTCGCGGCGACCGTGGCAAACCTTCCCATCGTGCCCAGCAGCGGAAGCCCCCTGCTGACCAGCCGGGAGCGCCAGATTGCACGGCTTGCGGGCCGGGGTGCATCCAACCGTGACATAGCCCTGGAAATGGGCGTGTCAGTCCGGACTGTTGAAGGCCACCTGTACCAGGTCTTCACCAAGCTCGGCGTAACCTCCAGGGGTGATCTGACTGGACTCGTCTAACGGCCACAAGGCAGCAGCGAACAGGGTCCTCACGGGCCGTCGGGAGCCGCTGGACCGGATCTGCAACATTGTCCGGAACCGCACCAGCCAGGCGGTCTTCGTCATGGCCGGGCCCGGCATCGGCAAGTCGTCCCTGGCGGAAGCCATCTCCGAACGCCTCGCCGGTGAGCTGAATGTCCTGCGGATCCACGGCAGCTCCGCCCTGGCCGCGGTGCCCTTCGGTGTCCTCACGCCCTACACCGGCGACCTCACGGCTGAGGAGTCCGTCTCGCCCGTGGCGGTGCTGAGGTCCATGTGGTCCTACTTCGAGAAGCTCAGGGCCGGTAACGGCGCGCCGGTGCTGATGGTGGTCGATGACGCCCATTACCTTGATGAAGCGTCCGCCGGCGTGGTGGCGGACCTGATTTCCGCCGGCTGGGCCACGGTGGTGGCGGCGGCACGGCCGCGGCCGGGGCTCCCGCAGCCGCTGGACCAGTTATGGTACGACGGCCTGGCCGAGCGCGTGGACCTCCGTCCGTTGAACCGGGAACAGATCGAGGAAGTCCTGGACCACGTCCTGGACGGCACCGTTCCTGCCGCCACCGTGGACTCCGTCTGGGCCGCCTCGGGCGGAAACCCCCGCCTGCTCGATGCCTTGCTCCACGACGCCGCCGAGGCAGGAATCCTGTCCAAGCGCAACGGGATCTGGATCCTGCTGGGTACCCTGCCGGCAGACGGGCCGCGGCTGGGCACCGTGGTGGCCAAGGACCACCTGCGGCGCCAACCGGAGGAACAGGAAGCCCTCAAGCTCATTGCGCTCGCCGCCCCGGTGGGACGCAAGGTCATCGAAGACATCTGCGGCGCCCCGGTGGTCCGTTCCCTGCTGGACCAGCAGGTGGCCGTTGAAACGTCGGGAGTCCCCGCCGAGCTTTCCCTCTGGAACGGGCTCTTCGCCGGCGCCATCCGGAACACCATTTCGGTTTCCCGCAGCCTCCAGCTCCAGGAAAAGATCCGAGCCCACCGCAACGGCACGGTGCTCCGGGGCGAAGGGCTGCTCCGCTCCGTGGAGTGGGCCCTTGAATGCGGGCTCAAGGTGGCCGACGCCGACATGCTGGAGGCGGCACGGGAGGCGCTGCTGCGGTTCCGCAATGACAGCGCAAAGTCCGTGGCCGCACGGGTCCAGGCGCCCGCCGGCCTTCCCCTCGCCCAGGCCATCCAGGCCAGGGCCCTGTACAACGACGCCGCCTACTCCGACGCCGCGGCCCTGCTCGACGGGTGCTGGGACAAGCTGGCCGACCATCCCCAGGGACCGGCCGTCCTGCTCCTGCGGGTCTCCGCGCACCAGGCTGCCGGGCACCCGCTGGATGGCGTGGCCGAGGACCTGCGCGAACGGTCGGCGCAGGTCCTCGACGCTGTTCCCGCCTGGCAGAACCAGCTGCTGCGCCTGCTGCAGGCCGGTTCGGAGGCGGACTGGCAGGCGCTCGCGGACGAGGTGGCAGCCATCCGGGAATCCGGCCTGTCCGAAACCAAGGGCGAACCGATGGCGGCGCTGGGGGAGGCGTTGCTGGCCCACGCCCTGGTGGCGGCGGGCCGCCCCGCCGACGGGCTGGATGCCGGGCTGCGCGCGTCCTCCGAGCTGGCACCCCTGGAGGACAGCCTCTACTTTTTCCGCGAGTTCGTCCTGGGCAGGCTGGTGGCCTGCTACATCGCCATGGGCGAATGGGAATCCGCGGAGCGGGAGATCAACAGCTACGCCTCGGCCCACGCGGCAGGAGCGGCCACGTTCAACGGCAGCCTGCAGGTGCTGCGCGGATATTCGCTGCTGCGCCAGGGCCGGATGGAGCGCGCGTACCAGGTGCTGCTCCCTGCGGTGGAGGCGCTGCGGCTCAACGACCCCCTGCAACTGTTCCGTTTCGGATCGGCGCTGGGGTTCTACGTTGCCGCACGGCTGGGGGACACCGTGCAGGCCAAACGCCTAGAGCAGGACTATGCCGATGCCGTGGCGGGCGGTCCGGCGCACGACCTCCTGGCCCGGGGCTACTCCCTGGCTGCCGGTGAATACCTGGCCCGGGACGGCAAGGGCCTGGCGGCGCTGCACACGCTGATGACCACCACGGAGGCGTCCGGCAGGGCAGGGCACCTGCTGGAACTCCTGGCGATTTGCTGGGACCTCGGTGACCCGTCCGTCATTCCCATGGTCCAGGACGCTGCCCGCGGACTCCAGGGCCGGTGGGCGGCGGCAATGCTCACGCTGGCCACCGGTTGGGAGGCCGCCGACGGCGATGCGCTGATGGCCACCGCCGCCGGGCTCGAGGAATCCGGCTTCGTCAACCTGGCCAGGGAGGCGTACGCCCGGGCAAGTTCAGTGTTGGAGCAGTCCGGCGAACGCCGCCGGTCGCGGCAGGCTGTGGCGCAGCGCGAAAAATGCGACCACGAACTGGGCGAACGGTTCCGCGAGGGCCGGTTCATCGCGGCAGCGCCTGCGGTGCATCTGACGCGCCGGGAACAGGACATCGTGGAGCTGGCGGTGCAGGGCCTCACCGACCGCGAAATAGCGCAGCGGCTCATGGTGTCCGTCCGGACCGTCGAGGGCCACCTGTACCGAACCTACGTCAAGCTGGGGGTCCGGAGCCGGGACGAACTGGAGTCGGCCCTGCCGCGCTAGCGGCCTCGGCCCCGCTGCCACGGCACACCTCAGCGCCCCCGCGTTAACGCGGGGGCGCTGCTGTTCCCGCTGTGGTGCGGCCCGGCGGGTATCGGCAGCCGGTATCCCCGTAGTGCGCCCCTCCGGAATTCGAGTACACCCTACTCGTGTGCGGAACGGCGCCGCGGGATTTACTTAAGGAGGCAAAGCAACCGCCGGTCAGGACGCCGCGGATGCTGCCCCAAAGCACCAAGGCCTCATCGATTTTCCGGCCCCACCGGCCGGACCCAGACGGGGCCGGCGACGTCAGAGTCTTCTGAGACCGAGACTCTCCCCCCAGCCGTCGCCGGCCCTCCGCTCCGCGGGCTGAAGCCCGGAGCGACTGTGGCGGCTGACCCTCCGGGGCGGCCGCCACAGCCGTGCTGTGGGACAATTGGGTGTCAACCAATGGCATCTCAAGGAGCACGTCTTGGCCGTAGTATCAACGCCCGCCACGCTGGAACGTGCCGTTCCGGTCATGGACAACGCCGAGGTCCTCCGCATCCGCAACGACTTCCCCGTCCTCAACCAGCTGGTCAACGGCCAGCCCCTGGTCTACCTGGACTCCGGCGCCACCTCCCAGAACCCGCTCAGCGTCATCGAGGCCGAGCAGGAGTTCTACGAGCAGCGCAACGCCGCCGTGCACCGGGGCGCCCACCATCTTGCTGTCGAGGCCACCGAGGCTTTCGAGGACGCCCGCCAGACCGTGGCGGACTTCATCGGCGCCGACTATGCCGAGACGGTGTGGACATCCAATGCCACTGAAGGCCTCAACCTGGTCTCCTACGCGCTGTCCAACGCGGCCCTGTGGGCAGCGCAGGGCAGGGGAGACGCAGGCCTGAAGGACCTGGCTCTGCAGCCGGGAGACGAAATCGTCGTCACCGAGATGGAACACCACGCCAACCTCATCCCATGGCAGGAACTGGCGTTCCGTACAGGGGCGACGCTCCGATACCTTCCCGTTGACGACGCCGGACGCCTGGACCTGGAGCACGCTGCAGGCATCATCGGGAGCCGGACCAGGCTGCTGGCCTTCACCCACGCCTCCAACGTGCTGGGAACCATCAACCCCGTCCGCGAGCTGGTGGCCCTGGGCAGGGCAGCCGGTGCCCTCGTCGTCCTGGACGCCTGCCAGTCCGCTCCGCACATGCCCCTGGACGTCAAGGCCCTGGACGTGGACTTCGCCGTCTTCTCGGGCCACAAGATGCTCGCCCCCACGGGAATCGGCGTCCTCTACGGCAAGCAGGAACTGCTGGACATCCTCCCGCCGTTCCTGACCGGCGGTTCCATGATCACCACGGTCACCATGGAGCGGGCAGAATATCTCCCCGCGCCGCAGCGCTTCGAGGCGGGAACCCAGCGCATCTCGCAGGCCGTGGCCCTGGCCGCCGCCGCGAACTACCTGACGGAGACCGGGCTGGACCGGATCCACCGCTGGGAGGCGGAGCTTGGCCAGCGGATGGTCACCGGCCTCGAAGCGCTTCCGGGGATCCGGGTGCTGGGCCCAGGGGCGGGCCAGGAGCGGATCGGCCTCGCGGCGTTCGACGTCGAAGGAGTGCACGCCCACGACGTCGGACAGTTCCTTGATTCGAAGGGTATCGCCGTCCGCGTCGGCCACCACTGCGCCCAGCCGCTGCACCGCCGCCTGGGGCTGACCGCCACCACCCGGGCCAGCGCGTACCTGTACAACACCACCGACGACGTGGACCGTTTCCTGGATGCCGTATCCGGCGTGCGGGACTACTTCCGCGCGTAGCCGCCGATTCCAGAGGGTAGCCATGAGCCTTGACCAGCTGTACCAGCAGATCATCCTTGACCATTCGAAGGCCCGCCACGGCAGCGGGCTGTCCCAAACCGAGGCACCGGAGGGTGCGTCCACCGGGCAGTCCCACCAGCTCAACCCTGTCTGCGGCGACGAGGTGACCCTGCGGCTGGCCGTCTCGGACGGGAAAGTCGCCCAGGTTTCCTGGGACGGTGCCGGCTGCTCCATTTCCATGGCCTCGGCCTCCGTGTTCAGCGAACTTGCCGAGGGCATGACAGTGGACGAACTGCACGGGGTGATCGACAGCTTCCGCGAGGTGCTGCGGTCCCGGGGCAAGGTCCACGCGGATCCCGAACTGCTCGGAGACGCCGCGGCGTTTGAAGGCGTTGCCCGGTACGCCGCCCGCGTCAAGTGCGCCATGATCTCCTGGGTGGCGGCCGAGGACGCACTGAACCAGGCCTCCTGACCGGCTGCCCTGCGGCGGGACCTCCGTCGCAGGCCTTGTTAACCCACGAGGTCCACTTCCGTCAGGGAAGTGGACCTCGTGGGTTAAAAGTGGCGGTGCCGGGGTGTCACCCCAGCAGCCCGAGCAGGCCGATCACTGCCGTGGCCGCGCCCAGCACCATCGAAATACTGACCAGCACCACGTGGACCGTCAGGAACTTCGTGGCCTTGCCGGCCGAGTCCCGGGCCCGCGGATCCTTCATGACCCGGCGCAGGAACTGCGGCCAGACCACCAGGGACCAGATGCCGGCGACGATCAGGACCAGTGCGGCTACAACAGGCAGCTGCACCGGATCAGTGGCTTTCCAGCCAGGCCTGGGCCTGGGCGGCCTGCAGGTTCAGCGCCTTGGCCACCATGGGCTCTGCAGCGTCGGCGATCTTGCCGCCCAGGAACGGTACCGAGGATTTGACCTCGCCCTCGAGCTCCACGCGGGTGCTGCCGGCGTCGGCCACCAGCCGCTGGACGGCCGTCACGTCGACCGGCGCGCCGGCGATCTTCAGGGAGATGTTGCTCTGGCGGGAGCCGTCGGCCTCGGGGGCACCCCAGTTTTCCACCTGGGTCACCTTCAGGTGCTCGCCGACGAACTTCCGGGCGATCTCGGGAAGGCGGGTGGTGGGCAGGGTCCGCACGGACGTGGCGCTGAAGGCCCCGGCAACGTCGCCGTCCACGGTGAACGACTCGAGGTTCCCGCCGACCAGCTGGCTGACGTGACGCTGGAAATCCTCGTTCACCAGGACAGCGGCAACGCTGTCAACGGAGTGCGGAAGGGTGGTGGTGGCGCTCAGGGCCATGTGTCCTCCTGGGACGTCGCGTTCGGATTTGGCTCAAAACATCCTACGGTGTCCCGGCTGGCCGCTCCGCATCGGCCAGTTCACGCGCCGCGGCCGTAATGTTGCGCGCCATGGCCGGAAAGATGACGCTGTGGAACGGCAGCACCGCGAGCCAGTACAGCCTGCCGCTGAGGCCCTTGGGGAAGAAAATGGCCCGCTGCCGGTACCGGCTGCCGCCGCCGTCGGGCTCCACTGCCAGCTCCAGCCAGGCCCTCCCGGGCGCCCTCATCTCGGCCCGCAGCCGCAGCAGGCTGCCCCTGTCGATGCGTTCCACCCGCCACCAGTCCACCACTTCTCCGGTAGCCAGGGTGTGCGGGTGGCGGCGCCCGCGCAGGAGTCCCGCGCCGCCGGTCAGTTTGTCCAGCCAGCCCCGCACCTGCCAGGCCAGCGGAAGCGAATACCAGCCGTTCCGCCCGCCGATCCCTTCGATGACCTGCCACACCCGGTCCGGGTCGACGTCCCCATGGAACGTCCGTTCGTCGATGTAGACCTTGTGCCCGGCCCAGTCGGGATCGCTGGGCAGCGGATCGGAGTCGGCTCCCGCGTTTGCCCAGGTGGTCTCCACCTGGCCGTCGCGCTCCTTGCCCAAGGCCAGGGCAACGGCGGTCCGGTACGGGGTCAGGCCGCCCTCCGGCTGGGGAATGTAGCGGTCGATGTCATGCTCGTCGGATACGGCATCATGCTGCAGGGACTGCACCAGGGGCACGCTCATGGACAGCGGAATGGGGGTGGTCAGGGCCACCCACATGCCCGCCAGCTTGGGTGCGGGGACCGGGAGGGCGAGGACCACGCGGTAGGGCAGGCCCGCCTCTGCTGAGTATTCCTTCATCATCCCCGCGTACGTCAGCACCTGCCGGCAGCCGATGTCGAACGTGCGGTTGACCGGGCCCGTCAGCGCGGCGGCCGCCACCAGGTAGTACAGGACGTCCCGCACGGCGATGGCTTCGATCCGGTTCCGCACCCAGCTGGGCGCGGGCATCAGGGGCAGCGTCTCGGACAGGTGCCGGATCATTTCGAAGGAGGCCGAGCCCGACCCAATGACCACCCCCGCCTGGAACACGATGGAATCCACGGGGCTGTCCAGGAACACCTGGCCCACCGCTTCCCGGGACCGCATGTGGGTGGACAGCTGCACGCCCTTGGGATGCAGTCCGCCCAGGTAGACGATCCTGTGCACGCCGGCCGCGGCCGCAGCTTCGGCGGCCGTCCGGGCCATCGCTTTTTCCTTGGCTTCAAACCCGGCGCCCGCCGCCATGGAATGGACCAGGTAGTAGAAAACGTCGACGCCGGCCAGGGCTTTGCGGAGCGCGTCGCCGTCGTCCAGGCTGCTTTCCACCACTTCCACCCGGTTGCGCCACGGGACGCCCGCGATCTTGCCGGGGGAGCGCACCAGCACTTTTACGGTGTGCCCGGCCTCCAGCAGCCGGGGCACCAGGCGCCCGCCGATGTACCCGGTGGCGCCGGTGACCAGGACGGTCTTCCGCTGCCCTTCCGGTGCGGGGGTTGCGCCGTCCGGACCCGCGCCGGGCGTCCTGTCAGTGCTGCTTCCGGTCATGCTGGCTCCTGTTCGTCCTCAGCGGTGCTTTTGTGATGGATTCGGAGCGGCTGCCGGTGCGGACGGCCGCCCGGTAAAGGTCCATGCCTTGCCAGCCTAGCCGCGGCGCAGGGACCCCGCGAGGGACGGGGAGTTCCCTGCCGCCACGGCAGCCCGCAATGTCGCAGCCGCGCGGTAGGCTGGGGTTACCCGGGATTCGCAGCGAATTTCGGGTTTTCGCGTTGCCTGCGATCCTTCGCTGAACACCACAGGAGCTTCCGCCATGAGCCTTCCCGGCACATCCAGCACCGGCACGTCCGGCCCGGGCCCCACCCTGGACGGGCTGCGCCGCGTGCTGGGGCACGACCAGACTTTCGCGCGCGTCCGGGCAGAAGCGGGCCGGGGTTTCGCGGTGCGGGGCCAGGACTACCAGATCAGCGCACCGGCAGGCCTGCGGCCGGTCCTGCTGGCGGAGATGGTGGACGGGTTGGCCGACGCCGCCGCCGGGCAGGCAGGCGGGGAGCAGCCGGGCGTGGTGCTGGCGGTCACCGCCACGGGCCGGGAAGCGGAGGACCTGGCCGCCGCCCTCCGCGCGTACCTGCCCGCGGAGGCCGTGGCCGAATTCCCCAGCTGGGAAACCCTGCCGCACGAGCGCCTCTCGCCGCGCTCGGACACGGTGGGGCGCAGGCTGTCCGTGCTGCGCCGGCTGGCACATCCGGAAAGTTCGACGCCGGCCGGGCTGCGCGTCGTCGTCGCTCCCGTCCGCGCCGTGGTCCAGCCCGTCGTGGCCGGGTTGGGGGACCTGGTCCCCGTCACGCTGAAGGTCGGCCAGGACGTCCCGTTCTCCGAAGTGGTGAAGAACCTTGCCGACGCCGCGTACGCCCGCGTGGACATGGTCACCCACCGGGGTGAGTTCGCCGTCCGCGGCGGCATCATCGACGTCTTCCCGCCCACCGAGGACCACCCCATCCGCGTGGAGTTCTTCGGCGACGAGGTGGACCAGATGCGCTGGTTCGCCGTCGCCGACCAGCGCTCGCTGTCCGCGCCCGGCATCCACCACCCCACGGAACTGCACGCCCCGCCGTGCCGGGAAATCCTCATCACACCGTCCGTCATGTCCCGTGCCGCCACCCTCAAGTCCCAGCTCCCGGCCGCGGCGGACATGCTGGAAAAGATCGCCGGCGGCATCGCCGTCGAAGGCATGGAATCGCTGGCTCCGGTGCTGGTGGACTCCATGGTCCCGTTCGTGGACCAGCTGCCGGCCGGGTCCATCGCGGTCGTGGTCGAACCGGAGAAGGTGCGTACCCGTGCCCACGACCTCGCGGCCACCAACGAGGAATTCCTCGAGGCCGCCTGGTCCACCGCCTCCGACGGGGGCGCCGCGCCCCTGGACCTCAGCTCCCAGGCTTCCGCCGCGCTGCATTCGGCAAGCTTCCGCTCCCTGGCCGAAACCCGCGGGTCCGCCCTGGAGCATGGGGTCTCCTGGTGGTCCATCACGTCCTTGGCCCAGGACGCGGAACTGCTGCCGGAGATCGATGTCCTGAACCTGCACGCCCGCGAACCCCGGGGCTACCAGGGCGACGTCGCCGAGATGATGGACTTCATTGGCTCGCATGTGCGCGACCAGTGGCGGATTGTCGTCGCCACGGAAGGCCCGGGGCCCGCCCAGCGCCTGGCCGAACTGTTCCACGAAAACGACATCCCGTGCGCCCGCGTCGACAATCTGGACCACGAGCCCCAGGCAGGCATCATCGAGGTGACCACGGCCGCCGTCGGACGCGGTTTTGTCCTGGACGGCCTGAAGCTCGGGCTGCTGACCGAAGCCGACCTGCTGGGCCGCACCTCCGCCGGGTCCACCAAGGACATGCGGAAGATGCCCTCGAAGCGGCGCAACGCCGTCGATCCCCTCCAGCTGGTGGCCGGGGACCATGTGGTCCACGAACAGCACGGCATCGGCAGGTTCGTCGAGCTGATCCAGCGCAAGGTCGCCGGCGGCGGGGACGGCGTCCGCGAGTACCTGGTGCTGGAATACGCACCGGCCAAGCGCGGCGCTCCCGGCGACCGGCTTTTCGTGCCCACGGACCAGCTGGACCAGGTCACCCGGTACGTCGGCGGCGACACCCCCGTGCTGAGCAAGATGGGCGGCGCGGACTGGGCCAGCACCAAGTCCAAGGCACGCAAGGCCGTCAAGGAGATCGCCGGCGAGCTGATCCGCCTGTACTCGGCCCGGATGGCCTCCCGCGGCCACGCCTTCGCTCCGGACACCCCGTGGCAGCGGGAGCTTGAGGAAGCCTTCCCCTATGTGGAGACGCCGGACCAGCTGACCACCATCAACGAGGTCAAGGCGGACATGGAACGGGAAATCCCCATGGACCGGCTCGTCTCCGGCGACGTGGGCTACGGCAAGACCGAGATCGCGGTCCGTGCGGCGTTCAAGGCTGTGCAGGACGGCAAGCAGGTGGCGGTGCTGGTGCCCACCACACTGCTGGCGCAGCAGCACTACGAAACCTTCACCGAACGGTTCTCCGGCTTCCCGCTCCGGGTGAAGCCGCTGTCCCGTTTCCAGACCGCCAAGGAAGCCAAGGAAACGGCGGAAGGCGTCAAGAGCGGGGCCGTGGACGTGGTCATCGGCACCCACCGGCTGCTGGCCAAGGACTTCGAGTTCAAGGACCTTGGCCTGGTGATCGTGGACGAGGAACAGCGGTTCGGCGTGGAGCACAAGGAAGCGCTGAAGAAGATGCGCACCAACGTGGACGTCCTGGCCATGAGTGCCACCCCGATTCCCCGCACCCTGGAGATGTCCCTCACCGGCATCCGGGAAACCTCCACATTGGCCACCCCGCCGGAGGAACGGCACCCGGTGCTGACCTACGTTGGCCCGTACACGGACAAACAGACCTCCGCCGCGATCCGCCGTGAGCTGATGCGCGAGGGGCAGGTGTTCCTGGTCCACAACCGGGTGTCCACCATTGAGCGGACCGCGGCCAAGATCCGCGAACTGGTCCCCGAAGCCAGGGTTGAAGTGGCCCACGGCAAGATGTCCGAGAGCCGGCTGGAACAGATCATCGTGGACTTCTGGGAGCGGCGGTTCGACGTCCTGGTCTGCACCACCATCATCGAGACCGGCCTGGACATTTCCAACGCCAACACCCTGATCGTGGACGGGGCGGACAAATACGGACTGTCCCAGCTGCACCAGCTCCGCGGACGCGTGGGCCGCGGCCGGGAACGCGCGTACGCGTACTTCCTCTACCCGTCGGAGAAGCCCCTGGGCGAGGTGGCGCTGGAACGGCTCAAGGCTGTCGCAGCCCACAACGAATTGGGCGCCGGCATGCAGCTGGCCATGAAGGACCTCGAAATCCGCGGCGCCGGCAACCTGCTGGGCGGGGAACAGTCCGGCCACATCCAGGGCGTGGGCTTCGACCTGTACATCCGGCTGGTGGGCGAGGCCGTGGCCGACTTCCGCGGCGAAGCCGAAGAGAAGGCCGCCGAAATGAAGATCGAGCTGCCCGTCAACGCGCACCTGCCGCACGACTACGTCCCGGGCGAGCGGCTCCGGCTGGAGGCATACCGGAAGCTCGCAGCGGCCCTGACCAACGAGGCGATCGACGAGGTCACGGCCGAGCTGGTGGACCGCTACGGCGAGCTGCCGCTGCCTGCGCAGAACCTGGTGCAGGTGGCGCGCTTCCGGGTTGCCGCCCGCGAGGCCGGACTGTCCGACGTCGCGCTGCAGGGAAACTTCATCAAGTTCGCCCCGGCGTCGCTGCCGGAGTCCAAGGTGATGCGCCTGAACCGGATGTATCCAGGCTCCCAGCCGAAGCCCGCCCTGGATGCGGTGCTCATCCCCAAGCCCAAGACGGCCAGGATCGGCGGCCGGGACCTCCAGGATGCGGAGATCCTCGAATGGGCCAACGGCGTGGTCCGCAACATCTTCTCGGACGCGCCGCTGTCCGTGGCACCCTCCGCGGGTTAGCGCATGATGGGAGGCCACCACGCCGCGTCGGGAGCCGCGGCGTGGGTTGCTGTTGCGTCCACCGGCCCCTACACCCTGGGCTGGTATCCGCTGGATCCCACCGGCATCCTCATCGGCGGCATGGCCACCGCGGGAACGGCGCTGGTCTGCGACTGGGACCACCGGTCCAGCACCGTGGCCCACTCACTGCCGCCGCTGTCCAACGCGATAGCCCGGGGGATCGAGACCGCCAGCGGCGGGCACCGGCAGGGCACCCACTCCATCCTGGGTGCGGCCGTGTTTGTCCTGTTGGCGGCGGTGGCGTCGCAGGTGCAGATGCAAACCCCGTGGGGCCTGTTGTCGGTGGGGGCGGGTCTGTTGTGCATGTTCCTGATCAACATCGCCGCCAAGGCGCTGAAGCTGTTCCCCAAAACCGGATTCATCTCCAACTGGATCTTCGCCCTGCTGATGGCCGGGCTGGTCACCGTGTACGCCCCGCACCAGTGGACCTGGCTGCCCATGTCCATGCTGATCGGCGTCGTGGTGCACATCGTGGGCGACCTCATCACCACCGGCGGAGTGCCGCTGCTCTGGCCGCTGGTGATCCGGCCGCCCAAGCTGCTCCGGAAGGTGCCGCTGCTGCGGAACGTGTGGCGCGCCAACGGGGCGCTGTCCGTGCCGCTGCTGGGCAGGGCAGGATCCAAGCGTGAATGGCTGGTGCTGATCCCGGTCAGCGCCTACGCCATGGTGGGCATGACCGTGGCGGGCTGGGCCATCGCGCAGCACCAGTGGCCCAGGGTGGCGGCGGCCGCAGCTGCCTGGATCGCGCCCTGGTTCTAGGCGGGGACAGCCGCGGGGATACAAAAAGACCCCCGGTTCACCACGTGAACCGGGGGTCTTTTGCGGTCAGGTCAGTGTTCGCCCGCGGAGTCCGAGCGGCCGAGGATGGTCTGCGGCAGCCAGAAGGCCAGGGCGAACAGGCCCAGGCAGACGGCCATCGGCCAGGGGTTGTCCAGCGTCAGGAAGGACAGCGAGTACACGGCGCCGAGGAACAGTGCCATCATGATCACGAACAGCACGATGCTGCCGGAGAGCTTGTTCTCGTTCTGGGGAGTGCGGACATAGCCCTGGGTCGCTGTGCCCTCGTTGGACGCGTTGATCTTGCTGGACATTCGTTCCTCCTCGGCCCCGCGGGGCGTAATCTGTGGCAGCGTCCGGCGCCCGTCAGTACGCGGACGAACCCTGTTCACCCTTGACGATGGCAATTCCGGAGCTGGCGCCTATACGTGTTGCACCTGCTGCAATCATAGCCTGAGCGTCAGCCAGGGAACGGACACCGCCGGAAGCCTTGACACCCAGGTCCGGGCCCACGGTCCGACGCATGAGCGCCACATCCTCCACCGTCGCGCCGCCGCCGTTGAAGCCCGTGGACGTTTTCACGAAGTCGGCGCCGGCCTCCACAGCGGCCCCGCAGGCAAGGGCCTTCTGCCCGTCGGACAGCAGCGACGTCTCGATGATGACTTTGAGGATGGCGCCCCCGGCATGCACTGCCTCCGCCACGGCGGTGATGTCATCGGTCAGCGCGCCCTTGTCTTCGGCGCGGGCCGCAGCGATGTTGATGACCATGTCCACCTCGTCGGCACCGTCCAGGACGGCGCCGCGGGCTTCGAACACCTTGACGTCCGTGGGCGTTGCGCCGAGGGGGAAGCCCACAACGGAGCAGGTCAACACGCCGGAGCCCTTCAGCGCCCGCTTGACCGTTTTGACCCAGATGGGGTTGACGCAGACCGACTTGAAACCGTATTCGGCGGCTTCGGCGCAGACCTTCAGGACGTCCGCCTCGGAGGCTTCCGGCTTGAGCAGGGTGTGGTCGATGTAGGAAGCGATGGTTCCGGCCTCAGTGGCAGCCGGCTCAACGGAAGGGGTGGCTTCGTTGCTCATGATGGTCCTCTCGGGGGCCTTGCGGCCGGCCCTTGTGGGCCCGGCACGTCCTTGACTCTCGTATCGGGAACCATCTTGTCATAGGGGGCGCGGGCAGTCAGGCGGCGGCCTGCAGGGCCGGGGCCGCCACGGCCGGAGCTGCGTCAGCGACGGCCGTGAGCAGCTGCGTGGCGCAGGCGCCCGCCGCGGAAGCTGCAGCGACCAGCAGCCCCAGCCGCACGCCGTCGAACGCTGCAGCGTCACCGATGGCCCAGATTCCGGGGACCGAGGTCCGGAAGTCCTGGCTGATGACGATCCCGCCGGAGGCGGCCGTGCGCAGGCCCGCCCCGGCGGCCAGGCCGTCGAGGGCCACCCGGTCCTCGGCCAGGACCACCAGGTCGCCGCTCATGCTGCTGCCGTCCTCGAAAATGACAGCCGACGCCGCCAGCCCGAACGCCGACGTGCCGGGCACCACGGCGGCAGGCCGCGCGGTGGTGCGCACCGGCCGGACACCCCGGGCCCGCAGCACGGCCTCGGCCTGGCCGGCGGCCGCACCCGTGCCTACCAGGATGCCCAGCGGACGGCGCCCCAGCTCCCGGGTGACCGCGCCGACGGCTTCGGCGATGGGCGCGGCGTCGTCGATGGTGGAGTAGCTCAGGCACTGCTCAGCGCCTTCCACCGGAGCTGCCACGGGGGCCGAGCCGGTGGCAATGACCAGGTGGTCGTAGGCGAATTCCATGCCGTCAGCGGTGGTGACGGTGCGGTGCGCGGCGTCGATGTGGCTGGCAGGCTGACCGAAGCGCACCGAAACCTGGGGGAGGAGCGCCAGCTCGAGGAGGTCTTCCGGAGCGTCGTCGCGGCTGCTCAGCACCGTGATGGTTCCGGCGAACCGAGCCAGGTCGAGCTGGCGGACCAGGGCCTGGGCCGCTGGCCCTGCACCTGCGATGACGATACGGGGTGCGGCGGTAGTGGTCGTGGTGGGTGCCGGAGCGGACATGTGCTGGCCCTTTCGCTGGCGGCCGCGGGCGGCCGGAAGTTCATGATGGAACCCAGCGTAGGCGTGCGCCTTTTCCGGCGTGTTTCCCCGCAGTTGCCGTTCATCACGCCCGTTTTCGCCAGTATTTACCAGCCGGTAACAGAACCGGTGACCTGCATCTCAAAGCGCGGCGATTGGACACATTCGGGGCGTCAGACCCGGATGCGGTAGCCCCGCTTCACCACCGTTTCGATGAGCTTGCCGTCGGGCAGGGATGAGCGGAGCCGGCTCACGGTCATGTCCAGTGCGTGCACCGACCCCCTCAGTTCCAGCAGGTCGGACAGGGATTCGCGGGACAGCACCGCACCACCGGCGCCAAGCAGTGCGCGGAGCAGCAGCAGTGGTGCGGGAGCCAGCTCCACGGGCTGTCCGTCGATGCGCAGGCTGCGGCCGCGCAGCTCGATGTTCCCGGAGCGGGTGTCCAGCCGGCGCACGTGGTTGAGGGCCAGGTGCTCGCAGACCAGCCGGATCAGCGCGCCCATCCGGAAGCGTTCCGGGATCAGCGGTTTGATGCCGGCGTCCACGAGCGGCTGCGCGGTCACGGGGCCCACCACGGCGGTGGTCACGTTGGTCTTCAGGCTCTCGATCAGCTGCTTGTAAACGCCCATTTCATGGGCGGTGCTCCACATCGCGTCGACGGCGGGCGCGCTGGTGAACGTCAGGACATCGAGGTTTCCGGTGCAGGCGGCCTCGATCAGGCGGGGGAGCCTGTCCGCGCCGTCGGGCTTGACCCAGCGGTACGGCGTCACCGTCAGCACGATGGCGCCGGACATGCGGAGCCGTTCCAGCTGGCGGACGTCGGTGTAACCGTGCAGCTGTACCGCCACCGTCTTGCCCCGCACGCCTTCGGCCAGCAGCATGTCCACCAGGGTCGCCGTGGTTTCGTCGCTGCTGATGCCGACGTCGGCAAGGCCCGCCGCACGGACGGCGCCGCGCGCCTTGGGGCCGCGCACGAACATCCGGCAGGCGCCCAGCGTTTCGAGCAGCTGGTCGCCGATCCCGAACGTGTCCGCCGCTTCGCACCAGCGCCGCATCCCGTAGGCGGTGGTGGCGATGCACAGGTCGGGTTTGGCGGCGATGATGGCCCGGGTGTCCTCGATCAGGCGCAGGTCCTCCTGAACCGGGGCGATCTTGAGGGCGGGGGCGTGGATCACTTCGGCCCCGCGGCGCTCCAGGGCGTCGATCAGGTCCTGGGAACGCCTGTGGGAGGTGACGCCGATGCGGAAACCTTCCAGCGGTGATTCCGCTGCCTGGGCTTCCGCGGCGTCTGCCGCTGCTTCGGCCTGGGCCGCGTCGGCGGATGCAAGTGCAGTCATGGGGGTCAATCCTTTCACGAACCCAGCAGCGACGCCGCCAGCCTGTCGAGGTCGGCAGCGGCCTCAGCGTGCCCGCGGTTGGCCTCAGCCACCCGCACCACCTCGCCGATGACCAGCACCGCCGGGTTGCTGCAGCCGGCCGCGGCAGCGGCAATGGTGCCAAGATTGGCAATCGTGGTGCGCTGGCCGGGACGGTAGCCGCGTTCAACGACCGCCATGGGCATGTCAGCGCGCATTCCGGCGCGGCGGAGCCCTGCGGCCAGGTGGTGCAGGGTGCCGATGCCCATCAGCACTACGATGGTGCCGCCCAGGCCCGCCAGGTGGTGGTGCTCCTTGTCGGTGAGCGGAGCGTGCCCGGACACCACGGTGAACATATGGCTGACGTTGCGGTGGGTCACGGGGATGCCGGCGGCGGCCGGGACGGAGATGGCGCTGGTGACGCCGGACACCACCTGGACTTCGAGGCTAGCCGCGACGCAGGCGGCCACCTCTTCGCCGCCGCGGCCGAAAACATACGGATCCCCGCCCTTGAGGCGGACCACGTTGTTGCCTGCCACAGCGCTCTCCACCATGAGCTTTTCGATGTCGGACTGGCCCACCTTGTGGTGCCCGGGCTTCTTGCCCACGTCAACGAGGACGGCGGACGTCAGCGACGGAAGTTCCTGGTACGGGGCGAGCCGGTCGTAGAACACCACGTCCGCGTCCCGGAGGGCTTTGACGGCGGCGACGGTGAGCAGGTCCGTGGAGCCGGGACCGCCGCCCACCAGGGTCACGTGTCCGGGGGTGCCCGCCGCAGGCTCCGCGGCGACCGGGACGCCGGCAGCCCGGTACCCGGCAAGCAGGGGCTCCCAGCCTGGCTGCCCGTCGTCGACCGCTGCCACCAGGAACGGCCTGGCCGGCAGCGCGGCGTCCGCCGCCTGGGGTGAAGCGAGGCGGTGCACGACGGCGCCCGCGGCCTGGAAGCGGCGCACGGCCTGCCGCGCTGCGGTGTCCGTTCCGGTCACCAGGACGTCGCGTCCGGTGAGGTCGATGTCCAGCTGCATGTCAGGCCTCGTTTCCGATGGGGGCCGGGCTGCCCGGCCGGACTGCGATGGAGGACCCCAACAGGACCGGCTGGCGGGCCGCTTCCTTCTCCTCGGGGGTGGCGGGGCGCATCTGGCCGCGCTCGTCCGGGACGAAGGTGATGGAGTCGTCCTTCTGGTCGGGGGCGTTGACGAAGGAGCGGAACCGGCGCAGCCGCTCCGGGTCCTTCAGGGTGTCGGCCCATTCGTCCACGTAGGTGTCCACGTGCTTGGCCATGGCGGCTTCGAGGTCTTCGGCGATGCCCAGGGTGTCCTTGACCACCACGTCCTCGACGTGCTTGATGCCGCCGTCGAGCTCTTCCTGCCAGCGGGCCGTGCGCTGCAGCCGGTCCGCGGTCCGGATGTAGTACATGAAGTAGCGGTCGATGTACTTGATCAGGGTCTCGTCGTCGAGGTCCTTGGCGAGCAGCTGGGCGTGGGCCGGGGTGGCGCCGCCGTTGCCGCCGACGTACAGGTTCCAGCCGTCAGCGGTGGCGATCACGCCGACGTCCTTGCCGCGGGCCTCAGCGCATTCGCGGGCGCAGCCGGAGACACCCATCTTCAGCTTGTGCGGGCTGCGCAGGCCCCGGTAGCGCAGTTCCAGCTTGATGGCCATGGCCACCGAGTCCTGTACGCCGAACCGGCACCAGGTGGAACCGACGCAGGACTTCACCGTGCGCAGGCTCTTGCCGTAGGCCTGTCCCGATTCGAAGCCGGCGTCCACCAGTTCCTTCCAGATCTCGGGCAGCTGCTCCAGGCGGGCACCGAACATGTCGATCCGCTGGCCGCCGGTGATCTTGGTGTAAAGGTTGTACTTTTCGGCCACCGCGGCGATGACACCCAGCTTCCTGGGGGTGATCTCGCCGCCGGCGATGCGGGGGACCACCGAGTAGGTGCCGTCCTTCTGCATGTTGGCCAGGGCACGGTCGTTGGTGTCCTGCAGGGTGCCGCGGCCGGCGTCGAGCACGTAGGCGCTGTTCTGGCTGGCCAGGATGTTGGCGATGGTGGGCTTGCAGATGTCGCAGCCGGCGCCGGTGCCGTACTTGGCCATGATCTCTTCGAAGGAGGTCAGTTCCAGGACGCGGATGGCGTCGAACAGTTCCTGGCGGGACAGTTCGATGTGCTCGCAGAGGGCCTTGGAGACCTCGACGCCGGACTTTGTCAGTTCGGTTTCCAGCAGTTTCTTCAGCATCGGCACGCAGGAACCGCACTGGGTCCCGGCGCGGGTGCACCCCTTCAGCTCGCCCAGTTCCTGGACCGGCGCGTTGCCTTCACAGGCGCCGCAGCCGTTGATCGTATCCCGGATGGTTCCGGCGGTGACGTTGTTGCAGGAGCAGAGGGTGGCGTCGTCCGGCAGTTCGGTCTCGGGGGCCTCACCGCCGCCAGCGGCACTGAGGAAAGCGCCGGGCTCGGCGGGAAGTTCGCGGCCCAGCAGGGGGCGCAGGCTCATGTACGGTGAGGCGTCGCCGACGAAGATGCCGCCCAGGAGGGTCTTGGCGTCGTCGGTGGTGACGATCTTCTGGTACACGCCGCGGGCCGGGTCCGCGTAGACGATCTCGAGCGCGTGCTCGGTCTTGGCGAAGGCATCACCGAAGCTGGCAACGTCCACGCCGGAGAGCTTCAGCTTGGTGGCGGTGTCAAAGCCCGGGAAGGTGGCGTCCCCGCCGTGCAGCCGGTCGGCCACGATCTCCGCCATGGTGTTGGCGGGGGCCACCAGGCCCAGGCACATGCCTTCGAAGTTGGCCACTTCGCCGATGGCCCAGATGCCGGGGACCTCGGTGGCGCAGTAGTCGTTGATGACCACGCCGCCGCGGGGGCCCAGGCTGAACACCTGTTCCTCCCCCTCGGCGGCGCGGAAGAGTTCGTCCCGCGGCCGCACGCCGATGGCGACGATCACGATGTCTGCGGCGATGATGCGTCCGTCAGCCATCAGCACCCCGGTGACCTGGCCGTCGTCGTCCGCCAGGATCTCCGAGGGGAAGACTCCGCCGTGCACCTCGAAGCCCTTCGCTTCGATCAGGCGGCCCAGCGCCTGCCCTGCGCCCTCGTCCAGCTGGGTGTTCATCAGCCACGGCGCTCCGTTGATGACCACGGGGTTGGCGCCGAGCTGCTCCGTGCCCGCCGCGGATTCGAGGCCCAGGAGGCCGCCCCCGATGGTCACCGCGTTGATCCGGCGGCCCAGCTTTTCGGTCAGCCCCGCAATGGCCTTGTTGATGGCCCAGACGTCCTCCAGCGTGCGGTAGACGTGCACGTGTTCAGCTCCGGGCAGCGGCAGCCGTGCCGCGTCCGAGCCGGTGGCAACCACCAGTTCGTCGTAGGCGTAGGAGTGTCCTGCGGCGGTTTCGACAGTCTTCGTGCCGGCATCGATGCGGACCACGCGCTCGCCGGTCCGCAGGTCCAGGGAATCGTGGTCCCACATGGCAGCGGCGCCCAGCGTCAGGTCCACGGTGCTGTCCGTGAGGGCCTTGGACAAGGCCACCCGGTCGTAGGGGAGGTGGGCCTCCTCGGTCAGGACCGTGACGTGCCAGCCGTCGAGGCCGCGGGCATGCATGGCGTCCGCAAAACGGTGGGCCGCAGGGCCGCCGCCGGCGACGACGATGCGGCGCGGAGTCTCAGGGGTTGAAGTCTGTTCGGTCACTGTGGGCCTTTCGCATGGGCCGCAGACGGAGCTCCGCGGCTTTCTCTGTCGAGCAGTCCATCCAGACTAGGGAGGGGCAGTTTCGCCTCAGTTTCCCAATTGTTTCGTCAACTTAACTTCTGCATCACGGCCACATTTCAGGCCGGGTTAGGTCTCTTTTACGCCCCGGACACATTCGCTGCACCCGGCCGAAACACCCCGCGCCTAGCGTGGAACACGGCCGGGAAGCCTCCGGCCACGCCACCCGCACCACCGAACATCAGCGCAGGGAGAGGAGCCGGACATGACGGCAACACTGGAAACCGGAACACTCGACGCAGCAGCGGACACGGCCGCGGGCTGGCACCGGGTCTGCAGGCTGGATGACCTGGAACCGTCCTGGGGCGAAGCGGCGCTCGTGGCCGGCCGCCAGGTTGCGCTGTTCCGCACGGGCGCCGGGGAGGTCTTCGCGGTGGCACACCAGGACCCGGCGACCGGCTCCCACGTCATGGCCCGCGGAATCCTTGGGTCCAGGGGTGCCCGGCCCACGATCTCCTCGCCCCTGCACAAGGAGGTCTACGACCTTGTCACCGGCGAGTGCTTCAGCACGCCCGGCCTGCGGATCGCCGCCTACGGGACCCGCGTCAGCGACGGGTTCGTCGAAGTCCAGCTTTAGCCCGCTGCACCGCGGACACCGCGCAAAAGAGGGGCGCCGCAAGGCGCCCCTCTTTTGCCGTTAGGGCCGGGCGGGTCAGAGCCCCAGGGCTTCGCTGACGTCGCGGAGGACCTCGTCCAGGGAGACCCGGGCGGCCTGCCTCGCCGCCGGAAGTTCGGCCGCTGAGCCTGCCTGGTGGATCACTTCGAGGTAGCACTTGAGTTTGGGCTCGGTCCCGCTGGGCCGGATGATCACACGGGTCAGGTCCCGGGTGACATACAGCAGGCCTTCGGTGGGTGGCAGGTGCCCGGACCCCTCGGCCAAGTCAGTGAACACTTCCACGCCGGACGCTCCGAAGGACTCGGGCGGTGATACCCGCAGCCGGTTCATCATGGCGTCCAGCAGGCCCAGGTCCGCGACCCTGATGCTCAGCTGGTCGCTGGCGTGCAGGCCGTGCTGCAGGTACAGCTCGTCCAGGGTGTCAAAGATGGTCTTGCCGTCGGCCTTGGCTGCAGCGGCGAGTTCAGCGATGAGGACCGCGGCGGAGATGCCGTCCTTGTCCCTGACGAGGTCCGGAGCGACGCAGTAGCCCAGCGCTTCCTCGTAGCCGTAGACCAGTCCCGGCACGCGGGAAATCCACTTGAATCCGGTGAGGGTCTCCTCGTGCGCGAACCCGGCCGCCGCGGCGATCCGGGCGAGGAGCCGTGAGGAGACTATCGAGTTGGCGAAGACCCCCGCCGTTCCGGCGTCCCCGGATCCGGCGGCCGTGGCCGCGTGCCGGGCAGCGACGTGGGCTCCCAGGAGGGCACCCACCTCGTCGCCGCGGAGCATCCGCCAGGTTCCGGTGTCGGGGTCCTTGGCGGCGACCGCCGCGCGGTCGGCATCCGGATCGTTGGCCAGGACGATGTCCGCGTCCAGCCGGTCCGCCGTTTCCAGTGCCAGGTCCAGGGCGCCGGGTTCCTCCGGATTGGGAAAGCTGACGGTGGGAAAGTCGGGGTCCGGCAATGCCTGTTCCCGGACCAGGGTGACATCCCGGAAACCTGCGGCGTTCAGCACGCCCACCGCGGTGTCCCCGCCAACGCCGTGCATGGGCGTCAGTACGATCTTCAGGTCGCGGGCCGGGAAGTGGTCCGGCAGGGCCAAGGCCGCGGTGGCCGCCTGGTAGCCGGCAGCGAGGGAGCCGTCCAGCACGGTCCAGCCGTCCGGCGCCAGCTCAATGGCCCTGTCGGCGGCTGCACTGATCCGCGCCGCGATGTCGGCGTCGTACGGCGCCACGATCTGCGCGCCGTTTCCGCTGGGCGCCACGGCGTGGCGGCCCAGGTACACCTTGTAGCCGTTGTCCTGCGGGGGGTTGTGGCTGGCCGTGACCATCACGCCGCCGTCGCATTCCAAGGCCCGGACCGCATACGCGAGCAGCGGGGTGGGCAGCGCTGAGGGCATGAGGAAGGTTTCGATGCCGGCGGCGGTGAAGATGGCCGCGGTATCTTCGGCAAACACGTCCGAGTTGTGCCGGGCGTCGTAGCCGACGACGGCGCGCGGCCGGGTTCCGGGGGCGGCCCTGCCTACGGTGTCGGTGAGGAAGTCCGCGAGGCCGCCGGCGGCGCGGCGGACCACCACGCGGTTCATCCGGTTCGGTCCCGGGCCCAGTGCCGCGCGGAGCCCTGCGGTGCCGAACTGGAGGGTCCCGCGGAAGCTGTCCTGCAGTTCATGGCCGGCGGCGGCGTCTCCCTTTTCGGCTGCAGCCACGAGCTCAAGGAGGACGGCGGCCGTTGCCGGGTCCGGGTCTTGGGCTGCCCATGCGCGGGCGTCGTTGAACAGGCGAAGATCGGCATCGGAAGACGTCATGGGCATAACGCTATCGTCATTGGCCCCTGCGGTGCCGCAAGGCGGTGCGCCGCAGGGGCCCCGGCGGGGGTCAGAGCCGGGCGATGATGCCTGCCAGCAGGGCCGAAATCCTCGGACCCGCCGCCTGCCCGGACTCCAGGACCTCCTGGTGGCTGAGGGGTTCGGGGCTGATGCCCGCGGCCAGGTTGGTGACCAGCGAAATGCCGAACACCTCCATCCCGGCGTGGCGCCCGGCGATGGCCTCCAGTGCGGTGGACATGCCGATCAGGTCCGCGCCGATGCGCTTGGCGTACTGGACCTCCGCGGGGGTCTCGTAGTGCGGGCCGGGGAACTGGGCGTAAACGCCCTCGTCCAGGCTGGGGTCCACTTCACGGGCCAGTCCGCGGATGCGGGCCGAGTAGAGGTCGGTCAGGTCCACGAACGTGGCGCCCTCCAAGGGAGACGCGGCGGTGAGGTTGATGTGGTCCTTGATGAGCACCGGCGTGCCGGGCGCCCAGTCTTCGTTGAGCCCGCCGCAGCCGTTGGTGAGGACCAGGGTCCCGCAGCCTGCTGCGGCGGCCGTGCGGATCCCGTGGACCACGGCACGGACGCCTTTACCTTCGTAATAGTGCGTGCGGGCGCCCAGAACCAAGGCTCGCTTGCCCTCCTTCGTCAGGATGGAGCGGATGGTGCCCACATGCCCTTCGACGGCGGGGGCGTGGAAGCCCGGCACCTCCTCCGCGGAGAGCGTCGCGGTGGTTTCGCCGATCAGGTCGGCCGCGCCGCCCCAGCCGGACCCGAGCACCAGGGCGACGTCGTGCCGGTCCACCCCTGTCTCTTCGGCGATGTAGTCGGCCGCGGCGCGGGCGGCGGCGAAGGGATCCGTGTTCAGGAAGTCTGTTGTACTCACTGGTACAAGGTATCCTGCCGGTTCCGCCGGGCCCACCCCCGGCGGCCGGGCGCCCGGAGAGCGGTTTCTTTGGTGGTCAGGCGCGGATGCGGGAGAATAGTCGTTTGTGACTACGCACCCTGATTTCAGTTCACCCCGGATCGCGATCCTGGGAGGTGGTCCGGGCGGATACGAAGCCGCCATGGTGGCTGCCTCGCTGGGAGCGCAGGTCACCATCATCGAGCGCGCCGGCCTGGGCGGATCTGCGGTGCTGACCGACGTCGTGCCGTCCAAGACCCTGATCGCCACGGCGGACCTGATGACCCGCGTCGCCGAGGCGGGGGAGCTGGGCGTGAAGTTCGACGTCGACGGCGGCGATTTCGTCCCGGTCATGCGGGCTGACCTCAAGCACATCAACGACCGGCTCCTCAACCTGGCCCGCAGCCAGTCCAAGGACATCCACGACGCCCTGGCCAGCCAGAACGTGCGGATCCTTGCGGGGTCCGGCCGGCTCGTTGACAACCACACCATCGAGGTCCTGACCGCGGACGGCACCGAAACGGTGGAGGCCGACACCATCCTGCTGGCAGTCGGCGCGCACCCGCGCGAACTGCCCACCGCCCGCCCTGACGGCGAACGAATCTTGAACTGGACCCAGCTCTACAACCTGGACGAGCTGCCGGAGGAACTGATCGTGGTGGGCTCCGGCGTCACCGGCGCCGAGTTCGCCTCCGCCTACAACGGCCTCGGTTCCAGGGTGACCCTGGTGTCCAGCCGCGACCGGGTCCTGCCCGGATCCGATGTGGACGCCGCCGTCGTCCTGGAGGAAGTCTTTGAACGCCGCGGCGTGCGCGTGCTGTCCCGGTCCCGCGCCGAGTCGGTGGAGCGGACGGACAACGGCGTGGTGGTCACCCTCAGCGACGGCACACAGGTCACCGGCAGCCACTGCCTGCTGTGCCTTGGCTCCATTCCCAACACCGCCGGCATCGGCCTGGAGGAAGCCGGCGTCGCCGTCAGCGAAAGCGGCCACATCAAGGTGGACGGCGTGTCCCGCACCAGCGCACCCAACATCTACGCCGCCGGTGACTGCACCGGCGTCCTGCCGCTGGCCTCCGTGGCCGCCATGCAGGGCCGGATCGCCGTGGCTCACTTCATGGGCGACGTCGTGACCCCGCTGAAGCTGCACCAGGTGGCCTCCAACATCTTCACGTCCCCGGAAATCGCCAACGTGGGTGTCTCGGAAGCCGACATCGACTCCGGAAAGTACCAGGGCGACGTCGTCAAGCTCTCGATGCGCAGCAACGCCCGGGCCAAGATGCGCAGCGCCAAGGACGGCTTCGTTAAGATCTTCGCGCGGAAGGGCTCCGGCACGGTGATCGGCGGCGTGGTGGTCGGCCCCAACGCCTCCGAGCTGATCTTCCCCATCGCCATTGCGGTCAAGCAGAAGCTGCACGTGGACGACGTCGCGAGCACCTTCACGGTGTACCCGTCCCTGACCGGCTCCATCTCCGAGGCCGCCCGGCGCCTGCACGTGCACATGTAGGGTCCGCGGCGGGGGAAGGAACTTCTGGACCCCGCCGCCGGCTCCTGCATAGACTCCTCAAAGGCCCGGCCGGGAATTCTGTCCATTGATTTCCCGGCCGTCCCTGCTTCAACCGGACTTTATCCGTGCGAGAACGCGAGGAGACACCATGGAACTGCAGGATGTCACGTGGAACGAGCAGGCGCGGGAGAAGATCCTGCTCGATGCCGACAACGCACTTCGGGACGCGGTGCGTGAGGCGGCCTCATCCCTGCCGGGAGCGGGCAAGGACGAGGTGTACAAATTCCTCTACGAGAAGCTGCAGCCGCAGTTCGTGGACTTCCAGCCCGGACCCGACCTGACCCGGTACGCCGAGGCCGTGGCAGGCGGGGAGCTTTCCGCGGACGGCGGGGACCGGCCGGACGGGACGCCGCAGTGATGTCCGGCGCGCTGGTCCGTCCGCGCCGCGGCAAACTGATCGGCGGTGTCTGCGCAGCACTCGCCGCCCGTTTTGGACTTCCCACGTTCCTGGTGCGGCTGGGGTTCGTGGTCTTCGGCCTGGTGGGCATTGGCGAGCTGGTCTACATCGCCCTGTGGATCATCATCCCGAAGGCCCCGGCGTAGGAGCCTGCCCGCGGTTCAGGGAACGGCAGGGGAGAAATGCTGCTCGATCAGGCCCCTGATGTCCTCATGGCAGCCCCCGCAGCCGGTCCCGGCCCGGGTGGCCTTGGATACTTCGGTGACGGTTGAGCAGCCGTCTTCCACGGCGCCCCTGATCGCCGTGCCGCTGACGCCGGCGCAGCGGCACACGGTCCCGGCCGGATCAGCCGCGGCGCTGCCGGGCAGCTGGTCCGGACCGTCGAGGCGCAGCAGGAGCGACCGGTCCGCCGGAAGCTCCGCCCTCCGCTCGAAGAGGCCCACCAGTTCGGCCGCCGTGCGTGGCATGCCCACGGCCACCAACCCCTCCAGCACTCCGCCGCGGGTGGTCATTTTGACGTAGCGGCCGTGTTCCGGGTCGGCCCACTGCGCCACCTGGAGCCGGGGCCGGCCGTTGACGGCGCCGGCGGTGAGGGCTTCCTCATCCCACGGGTCCGCGCCGTTGTCCCCGGCGACGGCCAGGGTCAGGCCGCGCGCCTTGAGGACGATCACGCCGGGCTGTTCGGCCTGCAGGTCCGGCAGCAGGTCCGCTTCCTCAACCGCGCCGGCCGCTAGTAGGGCCAGGTATTCGGCCAGCCATTCCGCCTGCCGCCAGCCCGGGCCCACCAGGCCGGAGGGGCCGGAGGCCGTGCGGCACACCGCGCAGCCGGGGTCCGGGCAGCGCACCTCGGCGCAGTCACCGATGGCGAAGATGTGCGGCTCGTGGTGTGCCCGCAGCCGGTGGTCCACCAGGATGCCCGCGGCCGTGGAGAGCCCACAGCCTTCGGCAAGTTCGGTGCGGGGACGGACGCCGCACGAGATGACCAGGAGGTCGCCGTCAATCGCCGAACCGTCGTCGAGCAGCAGCGCCGAGAAACCGCCGTCGGGCGCGTTGTGCTCCACGCCCGTGGACCGGGCGTTGCCGGCCATCCGGACGCCGCAGCGCCGCAGCCCTGCCGCCAGGACGGCTCCGCCACCCCGGTCGATGCTGCGGCCCAGCGGGTGCGGGCCGTTGTGGACCACGGTGACGGTGGCGCCCTCTTCCGCCGCGGCCAGCGCGGTTTCCAGGCCCAGCACGCCGCCGCCCAGGACCACCACCCGCTTGCCGCCGTCGACTGCCTTCCGCAGGATGTCGGCGTCGCGCAGGTCCCGGAGGGCCGTCACTCCCGCCGGCAGGACAGGAGAGGCGGGATCCGGGTTGATGCCGGTGAGGTTGGGGATCACCGGACGGGAACCGGTGGCGAACACCAGCCGGTCGTAAGGCACCGGGGGGCCTTCGGAGAGGAGGACCTGCTGGCGGGCGCGGTCCACGCGGCGGACGCGGGTTCCCAGCCGGACATCCACCCCGTCCGCGGCCAGCGCGCCGGCGTCGGACAGGACCAGGGCGTCGGCGGTGGTGCGGCCCACGCCGAGATCCGCCACGAGGACACGGTTGTAGGCGGCCTCGGTTTCCTGGCCCACCACGGTCAGCGATGCATGGCCGGCGCGGACGGCGGGCAGCAGCTCGTCCACCAGCCGGGCGGCCACCGGGCCGAATCCCACAATGACAATCTGCTCGCTCATGAGGCCTCCATCGTCTGAAGCACGGTGCCGGCGGGGGCCACGGCCACCGGCCGGACCCACACCTTGTTGGACTTGAACTCGGGCATCCCGGAGATGGGATCCGTGGACGCCTCGGTGAGCCGGTTGGCGCTTTCGAGTTCGGGGAAGTGGAACGGCAGGAACACCGTTTCGGCGCGGATGGCAGTGCTCAGTTCGGCCCGGCACACCACCTCGCCGCGTTCGTTGGCCACGGATACCGGGGCGCCGTCGGTGATGTCCATTGCGGCTGCTGCCGCCGGGTGGATCTGCAGGCGCGCCTCCGGCCGGGCGGCCAGGAGCTCGGCGACGCGGCGGGTCTGGGAGCCGGACTGGTAGTGCTCCAGGAGGCGACCGGTGATGAGCGTGAACGGCCGTGCCTCCGCTGCGGTACCGGCAGCGGGCAGGGCACCGGAGGAAGCGCGACGGCGGCCGGGAACCACGGGGGTGAGCACGGCCTTGCCGTCGGGGTGGGCGAAGCGGTCGCGGAACAGCCGGGGCGTTCCGGTGCCGCCCGCGGGGAAGGGCCAGTGCGCAGCCTCGCCGCGGTCCAGTATGGCGTAGTCGATGCCGGAGTAGTCCGCCAGGCCGCCGGCGGAAGCCCGGCGCAGTTCGTTGAAGACCGTTTCCGGGTCCTCGCTGTACGTGGACGGTGCCCCCAGCCGTTCGGCCAGGCGGGCCATGATCCACAGCTCGCTGCGGGCGCCGGGCGGCGGGGTCAGCGCCGGGCGCCGGCGCAGGACTCGACCCTCAAGGTTGGTCAGGGTTCCGTCCTCCTCGGCCCATTGGAGCACCGGAAGGATCAGGTCCGCTTCGGCCGCCGTCTCGGACATGAAGAAGTCGCAGACCACCAGGAAGTCCAGGCTGCGCAGGCCCTCAATGACGGCGGTGGCGTCCGGCGAGGCGACCACGATGTTGGAGGCGTGGACGAAGAGGCACCTCACGCCGTCGTCCTTTCCCAGCGATTTCAACAGCTGGACGGCCGGCAGCCCGGGACCCGGGATGAGTTCCTCGGGGACGCCCCACACGCCGGCCACGTGGGCGCGCGCGGCGGGGTCTGTGATCTTGCGGTAGCCGGGCAGCTGGTCCGCCTTCTGGCCGTGCTCGCGGCCGCCCTGGCCATTGCCCTGGCCGGTGAGGGTGCCGTAGCCGCTGTGCGCGGAGCCGGGGAGGCCCAGGAGCAGGCTGAGGTTGATCGCAGCGGTGGCAGTGTCCGTTCCGTCCACGTGCTGTTCCACGCCGCGGCCGGTGAGGATGTAGCTGCCGCCCTCGCGTGCCCCGGCGGCCAGCCTGCGGGCGGTTTCCCGGATCAGCTCTGCCGGGACGCCGGTGATCGTCTGGACGCGTTCGGGCCAGAAGGCGTTGACGCTGCGCACCACGGCGCCGTAGCCCGACGTGCGCTCCTCGATGTAGGCGGTGTCCACCAGGTTTTCGTGGATGACCACGTGGGAGATGCCCAGCAGCAGGGCGAGGTCAGTGCCCGGCAGCGGCTGGAGGTGGAGGCCGCCGCCGTCGGCCGTGAAGGCTGCCGTGGCGGAGCGGCGCGGGTCCACCACGACAAGCCCGCCGGCGTCGCGTGCGCCCTTGAGGTGCTGGACAAACGGCGGCATGGTCTCCGCCACGTTGGATCCGAGCATCAGGATGGTGGCGGCCGAGTCCAGGGCCTCGACGGGGAACGGCAGGCCGCGGTCGACACCGAAGGCCCGCATCCCGGCGGCTGCCGCCGATGACATGCAGAACCGACCGTTGTAGTCGATCCGCGAGGTTCCCAGGGCCAGCCGGGCGAACTTGCCCAGCATGTAGGCCTTCTCATTGGTCAGCCCGCCGCCGCCGAAGACGCCCACCGCGTCCGCGCCGTACCGTGCACGGGCGTCGCGGACGGCCGTGGCGGCGAGGTCCAGGGCCTGGTCCCAGCCGATGGGTCGGTGGATCCCGTCCGGGCCACGGAGCAGGGGCTCGTTGATCCTGCCCGGGTGGTTGAGGAGGCTGGCGGATGTCCAGCCCTTGCGGCAGAGGCCGCCGCGGTTGGTGGGGAACTCCCGGCCCTGTACGTCGAGGGGAACGCCCGGGGCGGTGGAAAGTGCCACCGGGACCGGCCCCGGCTGTGCAGCCGGGGCCGGTCCTGTGGGGGACGTGAGCGTCATGGCGCACTGCAGGGCGCAGTAGGGGCAGTGCGTGTCGGCGCTTGAGGTCATGGTCAGACGTGTCCCATCGCGTTTCGGTTGGCGTTGCGGATGTAGCAGGCCCAGCAGACCAGCAGCATCAGGGCGTAGGCGGCGACGAAACCGTAGAAGGCCGGTGTGTAGGAGCCGCTGGCGGTGTTGGAGGCGTTCAGGACCTGGGGGATGAGGAAGCCGCCGTAAGCACCGATCGCGGAGATCAGGCCCAGTGCCGAGGATGCCAGGCGCTGGGTGGCCACGGAGCTGGCGCCCTTGCGTGCTGCCCGGCTGTTGGTGGCGAAGATGACCGGGATCATCCGGTACGTTGCGCCGTTGCCGAAACCGCTGGCGGTGAACAGCATCAGGAACAGCGCCAGGAAGAGCCAGAAGTTCTTCAGCGGCAGCGTCCAGATCATGGTCAGCGTGATCACTGCCATGGATGCAAAGGCCGAGACGGTCATCCGGGCGCCGCCCATGCGGTCTGCCATCCGGCCGCCGTAAGGGCGGGCCAGCGAGCCCACCAGCGGGCCCAGGAAGGCGAGGGAGAGCGCCACGGTTCCCACCCCGATGGTGGAGAATTCGGGGAAGTAGTCCTTGATGAGCTTGGGGAACACGCCGGCGAAGCCGATGAAGGAACCGAACGTTCCGATGTACAGCAGGGCCATGATCCACAGGTGCGGTTCCTTGAGGGCGGCCACGGAGCCGGCCACGTCGCCCTTGGCGTTGGTGAGGTTGTTCATGTACTTCCAGGCGCCGAAGGCGGCGAGCAGGATGAACGGGACCCACATCAGGCCGGCCATGGGCAGGTTCACGGTGCCGGCGGCCAGGAGGGTGATGACAATGGGGACGGCGAGCTGCGCGACGGCGGCACCCAGGTTCCCGCCGGCGGCGTTCAGCCCCAGCGCCCAGCCTTTTTCCCGGGCCGGGTAGAAGAAGGTGATGTTGGCCATGGAGCTGGCGAAGTTGCCACCGCCGAAGCCTGCCAGGGCTGCCACCAGGAGCATCACGCCGAACGGCGTTTCCGGGTTGGAGACGCACAGCGCCAGGCCGATGGAGGGGATCAGGAGCAGCAGGGCGGACACGATGGTCCAGTTCCTGCCGCCGAAGCGGGGAACCATGAACGTGTAGGGGATGCGGAGGGTGGCGCCCACCAGGCTGGGCATGGAGATCAGCCAGAAGATCTCGGACGTGGAGAAGGTGAAGCCGGCGGCCGGCAGCTGGACCACCACGATGGACCAGAGCTGCCATACGACGAAGCCGAGGAATTCGGCAAAAATGGACCAGTTCAGGTTGCGGCGGGCGATGGAGCGGCCTGCGGATTCCCACTGTTCCTTGTTCTCCGCATCCCAGTTGGCGATCCAGCGGCCGGGGCGGAACTCGAGGGCGGGAGCTGTGGCGGTGCGGGCAGTGCCGGGCTGTGCGCTGGCGGATGCGGCTTCGGATCCCAGGGGCGATGCGTCGTCCAGGTCCAGGGAATTGCCGGTGCCGGCATCTGCGGTGCGGTCGACAGTCACGGGTTACCTCCTTTGGGGGGATGTTGTTCCTCCAAGGTAGGGATGGCGCGTTTCGCGGACCGACGCCTGATGTTAACGCGCTGTGACATTTGCCTATCGGCCGCCTGCGGGGGCCGTTAGGCTGGGAGGGCGCCCACTGGGTGAGACACACGCCACAGGTCCAAATGGTGGACCTTTTGTCCATTGACTGGACCGCGGGAACTAATATTGAACTCTAACTAATTCGCGCCGGGGCAGCCCGCTGTGTCCGGCCGGTTCCACACGAAAGCGTTTGCACATGTCTTCCACCGACACCTCCACGCTGCCCGGTTCGCCCAAGCCGGTGAACTCCCGCGGCCGCGTGATCGTCGCCAGCCTGATCGGCACCACGGTTGAGTTCTACGACTTCTACGTCTACGCCACAGCGGCCGTGCTCGTCTTCCCCCAGCTTTTCTTCCCGAGCGCCAACGAGACCACGCAGCTGCTCAGCTCCTTCGCTGTCTTTGGCGTGGCCTTCATCGCCCGGCCCCTCGGCTCCATCGTCTTCGGGCACTTCGGCGACAAGTTCGGCCGCAAGGGCACCCTGGTGGCATCGCTGCTCACCATGGGCATCGCCACCTTCCTGATCGGCTGCCTGCCCACGGCCCTGGTTCCCGGCTGGGAATTCTGGGCGCCCGCGCTGCTGGTCGTGATGCGCTTCGCCCAGGGCCTGGCGCTGGGCGGCGAGTGGAGCGGCGCAGCCCTGCTGGCCACCGAAAACGCCCCGGCCAACAAACGCGCCATCTACGGCACGTTCCCGCAGCTGGGCGCACCCATCGGCTTCATCATCGCCAACGTCATCTTCCTGGTGGCCAGCTACACGCTCTCCCCGGCAGCCTTCACCGCCTGGGGCTGGAGGGTTCCGTTCCTGCTCAGCGCCGTCATGGTGATCATCGGCCTGTGGGTCCGGCTCAAGCTGATTGAAACGCCGGCCTTCACCAAGGTCATCGAGTCCAACGAGGTGGCCAAGCTGCCCCTGGGCCGAGTCTTCAAGACCAGCTGGCGCCAGCTGATCCTGGGCACGTTCATCATGCTTGCCACCTATGTGCTGTTCTACCTGATGACCACCTTCACCCTGACATTCGGCACCCGTCCGGCCAGCCTGGACGCCGCCAAGGCCGCCGCCGAGAAGGCAGGCAAACCGATGAGCGAGGCGGCTGCGGCTGCCTTCGTACCGGGGCTGGGCTACACCCGCAACGACTTCCTCTGGATGCTGATTGCCGGCGTCGTCTTCTTCGGCATCTTCACCCTGGTCTCCGGACCCTTGGCCGAAAAGTACGGCCGCCGCAAGATGCTCATCGCTGTCACGGCCGGGATCTTCGTGTTCGGCCTGCTTTTCGTCCCGCTGTTCAGCGGCGGCTTCGTGGGCACCATGGCCCTGCTGATCATCGGGTTCTCACTGATGGGCCTGACCTTCGGCCCCATGGGTGCGCTGCTGCCGGAGCTGTTCCCCACGAACGTGCGCTACACGGGTTCGGCTGTCAGCTACAACTTCTCCAGCATCCTGGGTGCGGCCGTTGCGCCGTTCATCGCCGTGGCCCTCTGGGAAGCTGCCGACGGCAGCCCGGTGCTGGTGGGCATCTACCTGACCGCCATGGCCGTGCTCACCCTCGTTGCCCTCTTCGTGAGCCGGGAAACCCGCGACCTCGACTACGAGAACAACGTCGCCTGACCTCTCCCGTACGGTCCCGCCCGGTTACTGCCGGAAGGCCCGGCGCGCGCCCCGCAGTACAGGGGCGGGCGCCGGGCCTTCGCCGTTCCAGGTCACTGGTAACCGGGCGGGAGCGCACGACGGCGGGCGGCCAGTTGGGGCCGGATGGTCCAGGTACGCGGGTTCAGGCAGCGTAACGGGCCACGAAGTTGCGCAGGATGTTCATCGGTTCGGTCACGGTGAACTTCCGGGCGTCGGCCATCAGCTCCTCGGCGGACTCCGGCGGAAAGTAGCCGACATGGCGGTAGATATCGATTCGGGTCACCAGGCCCTCCGCATCCAGCTCAGGATGGAACTGGGTGGCGTAGAGGTTGTTGCGGATCCTGAACATCTGCACCGGGCAGGCGGCGGACCGCGCCAGCAGGACGGCGTGGCCAGGGAGGGTGCTGCACGCCTCCTTGTGGCCGGCGAAAGCCGTGAACGCCGGCGGCATTCCCTGCAGCAGCGGGTCCTGCAGGCCGGCGCCGGTCAGGCTGATCTCCACGGCAGCAAGCGGCTCGCCAAACGTCCGGTCGATCACCGCGCCCTGATGCCTGCCCAGCGTCCCCACCCCGTAGCAGGCGCCGAGGAACGGGAAATCCCGGGCAACCAGCTGGTCCAGCAGGCCTGACAACTCCCGTTCCACCCGGTGCTGGACGGGGCTTTTCCCTTCCTCGGGGTCGCTGGAGGTGAACGGGCTGCCGCCCACAATGACGCCGGAGTAACGGGACAGGTCGAGCTCGGGCAGGGGAGCGGCTTCAAGCCGGATCCGCCGCAGCTCCCGCTCCTCCAAGCCCCCGTACCTCAGGTACGCGGCGTACTCGTCATCGGCGGCGGCGTCTTCGGCACGGGATGCCAGGAGCAGGAAAGGCAGCACCTGCTAAGTCTGCCTGTTGTTGCCCGTGATGTGCCAGCAGCCCGGAGCCTGTGGCTCCGGGCTGCTGCAGTCGCGGTGCCAGGCGGCGGTCAGCCCGCGGCCTGCGACAGGGACCGACGTGACTGCGGACGGGCCGCCGGGTCGGCATGCCGGTGCACCAGCTTCCAGTAACCCTCTTCCCGCCGGAAGATGCTGGTTACACGGAGCGCGAACTCCTCGGTGGCAGCAGCCCCATCCAGCCGGGCGCGGAAATGCTCGGTCTCCACCAGGTAGGCGGTATCCCGTGCCGTGTACGAGGTGATGGTGTCGAAACCGAGCATCTCACCGTCCTGGAACTGGCGGGCTGCCTGGTCCAGGCGGGCCTCGACCTGCGCCCAGCCCCTGGCGACACCGCCAAACGGGTTTGCAAGCGTGACGTCGTCGAGCCGGGAGTACAAGTCCTTGATGGGCCCGGTGTTGCCGCGGGTGATTTCCGGAACCGCTTCATGGTAGCGGTCCACTTCTTCCTGGAAGCTGGGAGCAAGCATGGGTGCCTCCGGGCGGGTCAGTCTTCGATCGTGGCGATGATGGCGCCGGCAGACACGGTCTCGCCGGCGGCAGCGGTCAGGCCAGTGATGGTTCCCGCACGGTGCGCCGTGAGCGGCTGCTCCATCTTCATGGCCTCAAGGACCACCACCAGGTCGCCTTCGGCCACGACGTCGCCTTCGGCCACGGCCACCTTCACGATGGTGCCCTGCATGGGGGACGCCAGCGCGTTGCCGGTGGCTGCAGCAGTTCCACCGGAGCGTGCGCGCTTCTTGGACTTGCCGGATTTCGCGGCCGGGGCAGCTGCGGTTCCCACTGAACCCAGCGATGCGGGCAGGACCACTTCAAGCCGCTTGCCGCCCACCTCAACCACGACGCGCTGGCGTTCCTCCGTCTCCGCGGCGTCCAGGCCGCCGTCGGGCGTCCATGGGGCAAGGTTGTTGGTGAACTCGGTTTCGATCCAGCGGGTGTGGACCGTGAACGGGCCTTCGGCGGGGGCGAACGCGGGGTCGGAAACAACGGCCAGGTCGAACGGGATAACGGTGGGGATGCCTTCCACCACCATCTCCTCGAGGGCGCGCCTGGACCGCTGCAGGGCCTGCTGCCGCGTAGCGCCCGTGACCACCAGCTTGGAAAGCATGGAGTCGAAGTTGCCGCTGATGACATCGCCCTGCTCAACACCGGAGTCGACGCGGACGCCGGGGCCGGTGGGGTTCTTCAGGACGCGGATGGTGCCGGGGGCGGGCATGAAGTTGCGGCCCGGGTCCTCGCCGGTGATGCGGAATTCGAAGGAGTGTCCGCGGACTTCCGGGTCGCCGTAGCCAAGCTCCTCGCCGCGGGCCAGCCGGAACTGTTCCCGGACCAGGTCGATGCCGGTGACTTCCTCGGAGACGCAGTGCTCCACCTGGAGGCGGGTGTTCACCTCAAGGAAGGAGATGGTCCCGTCCTGGCCCACGAGGAACTCGCAGGTGCCGGCGCCCAGGTAGCCGGCTTCCTTCAGGATGGCCTTGGAGGATTCGTAGAGGCGCGTGTTCTGTTCTTCGGTGAGGTACGGTGCGGGCGCTTCCTCCACGAGTTTCTGGTTGCGGCGCTGCAGCGAGCAGTCGCGGGTGGATACCACCACCACGTTGCCGTACGCGTCCGCCAGGCACTGGGTTTCAACGTGCCGGGGGGCATCCAGGAACCGCTCGATGAAGCATTCGCCCCGCCCGAACGCTGCGGTGGCTTCGCGGACGGCGGACTCGTAGAGTTCGGGGATTTCCTCGCGGGTGCGGGCCACCTTGATGCCGCGGCCGCCGCCGCCGAAGGCCGCCTTGATGGCTACGGGGAGGCCGTGGCGGTCAACGAAGTCCAGGACCTCGTCCGCTGAACCCACCGGGTCCGCGGTGCCCGGTACCAGGGGTGCACCGACCTTTTCGGCGATGTGGCGGGCCTGGACCTTGTCGCCCAGGGCGGAGATGGCTTCGGGGGAGGGGCCGATCCAGGTGATGCCGGCCTCGATGACCCGGGCAGCGAACTGGGCGTTCTCGGCCAGGAAGCCGTAACCGGGGTGGATGGCGTCGGCGCCGGACCGGAGCGCGGCGTCGATGATCTTGTCCATGACCAGGTACGACTCTGCGGCAGTGTTGCCGCCCAGGGCGTATGCTTCGTCAGCCAGGCGGACGTGCAGCGCGTCGCGGTCTGCGTTGGCGTACACGGCGACGGAGGCGATGCCTTCGTCGCGGGCGGCGCGGATGATGCGCACAGCGATTTCACCGCGGTTTGCGATCAGCACCTTGGTGAGGTTCTTCTGCATGGGACCGGCGGACTGCTCCAAATTTGCTGACAAGGCGTCTCCTTCTTTCCTTCAGGGAGCCTAGCGCGGTTTTGGAGGTTCCGCCGATATTACTTGCGGAATCCGCGTGTAAACCGGCCATGCTTTGTAGGGACCCTACAAGACCGGGTGAATTCGCGCCGCTTCAGGCCCGGGGCCAGAGATCGGTGATGCGCACGTTCGCGGCGGCCAGCAGTCCCCGAAGCGTGGACACGGACAGGCCGACGACGGCATGCGGGTCGCCGTCGACCTTCCGGATGAAGGCCCCGCCCAGACCGTCGATGGTGAAGGACCCGGCGCAGTGCAACGGCTCGCCGGTGGCGATGTACGCGTCGATTTCCTCAGCCTCCATGTCCAGGAAGGCGACCTCGGCTGAGGCAACTGCGCCGAGGGTGGCGCCGGATCCTGCACCGTCCGTGCCGGCGTCGTCCGTGTCCGTATCCCGGCAGTCCACCAGCCAGTGTCCCGTGTGCAGCACTCCGGCGTTTCCGCTCATCCGGAGCATGCGCTCCCGCGCCACCTCGGCGGTGTAGGGCTTGCCGTGCGCCTGGCCGTCGAATTCGAACACCGAGTCGCAGCCAAGCACCAGTGCACCCTCCGCTTCCGGCAGTGAAGCGACGGCCTCGGCCTTGGCGCGGGCCAGGAGCAGGGCGGTGTCGTGCGGGTCCGTGACACCGTAGCGTGCCTGCACGGCGTCCTCGTCCACGTCGGAGACGAGGACCGTGTGCCGGATGCCGGCTTCGGCCAAGAGCTTGGTGCGGGCGGGGGACTGGGAGGCAAGTATCAGGCGGACCACGGATTCAGCCTAGTGGACCAACTCCGCGGATGCCTTCGCAGCTTCCGGCCGGCTGAGCTTGGCGCCCTCGACGTCCACGTCAGGCAGGACGCGGTCCAGCCAGCGCGGCAGCCACCACGACTTTTCACCCAGCAGGTACATCACGGCGGGGACGATCGTCATGCGGACCACGAAAGCGTCCAGCAGCACACCGAACGCCATCGCGAAGCCCAGCGGGCGGACCATGGTCAGGTGGCTGAAGATGAAGCCTGCAAAGACGCTGACCATGATGATGGCTGCTGCGGTGACCACAGCTGCCGCGTGCCGGAAGCCCACACGGACGGCCTCCTTGGCGGAGGAACCGTGCATGTACGCCTCGCGCATTCCCGAGGCGATGAACACCTGGTAGTCCATGGCCAGGCCGAACAGGACGCCGATCAGGATGATGGGCAGGAAGCTGAGGACGGCTCCCGGGTTGGCGACATCGAACACGGTGCCCAGCCAGCCCCACTGGTACACGGCAACCACGGCGCCGAACGCTGCCGCGAGCGAGAGCAGGAAGCCGCCGGTGGCCAGCAGCGGCACCACGATGGAGCGGAACACCAGCAGCAGCAGGATCAGGGAAAGTCCGACGACGATCGCCAGGTAGGGCGGCAGGGCGTCGCCAAGCTTCGTGGAGACGTCGATGTTGCCTGCGGTTTGGCCGGTCAGGCCCATGGTGACGTCGTAGTCGGACTTGATCTCTGCGTTCAGGCCGCGGAGTTCCGAGACCACCTTGACGGTGCTGGCGCTGGCGGGCCCCTCCTTGGGGATGACCTGGAAGACGGCGGTGCGGCGGTCTTCGCTGATGGCGACAGGCACGGCGGCCACCACGTTGTCCACCGAGCGGAGCTTGTCCGCGATGTCGTACTGCAGGTTGGCCGCTGCGGCCTCGTCCAGTCCGGCGGGGAATTCACCGACGGCCACGATGGGACCGGTCACGCCTTCGCCGAAGCTGCGGGCCGTGACGTCGTAGGCCTGGTAGGCCTCGGACTCCACCGGTTCGGAGCCGCCGTCAGGAAGGGCGAGCTGCAGCTGGGTGGCGGGCAGGGCAAGGGTCCCCAGCAGGACCACGCCGGCGAGCATGGCCAGGACGGGGTGGCGTGTCACGAGGCCGCCCCAGCCATGGGTGCTGCGCTCCTTGTCCTTGGCGTCGTCCGCCGCCTCGTGGCCGGGCTGGGCGTTGTGGGCCTCGGCCTTCGCCCAGGCGCGCCGGGAGATGATGCGGCGGCCGATCAGGGACAGCATGGCGGGCGTGAGCGTGATGGCCACGAGGACGGCCACTGCCACCGTCCCGGCTGCGGCCAGGCCCATCACGGCGAGGAAGGGCAGGCCGGGAACCACCAGGGCGGCGAGGGCGATAATCACCGTGAGGCCGGCGAACACCACGGCGTTGCCGGAGGTGCCGGTGGCACGGGCCACGGATTCCTCGGGGTCCATGCCCGCCAGGAGCTGGGTACGGTGGCGGTTGACGATGAACAGGGAGTAGTCGATGCCGACGGCCAGGCCGAGCATGAGCGCCAGCATGGGGGAAATGGAGCTCATGTCGAACAGTCCGGACAGGGCGAAGGTGGTTCCAACGCCGACGCCGACGCCGATGACGGCCATCAGGAGCGGAAGTCCGGCGGCCACCAGCGTGCCGAGCATGGTGATCAGGACGAGGGCCGCGACGGCGATGCCCACAATTTCGGCGATGCCGAACAGTTCGGAGATGTCCTCGGTGATTTCCTTGCTGGCCAGGGCGGTGACCCCGGCGGAGGACGTCCCGTGGGCGATGTCCTGGACCTGCTGGCGCACCTCGGGGCTGAGGCCGTTGATGGAGGTGTTGAACTGGACCTGGGCCACGGCGGCCCGGCCGTCCTCGGACACGAAGCGGATCGCGGACGAGGCCTCGGCCTGCCGCTTGCCCAGTTCGAGCTTGGCCTTGTTGGCCTCCAGTTCCTTGGTGCCGGCCTCCAGCTTGGCCTGTCCTTCGGCGAGGGCGGCCTTTTGCTGGCCGAGCTGCGCCTCGATGACAGCGGCCGGGGCGCCGGCGGCAGTGAGCTGCTGCTCTGCGGCGTCCAGCTGGGCCTTGCCGGCGTCCAGCTGGGCTTTGGATGCCTCCAGCTGGGCCTGTCCCGCGGCCAGCTGCTGCTCGCCTGTGGTGATGGACCGCCCCGCCTGGTCTACCTGTGCCTGGGTGGCGAAGGGATCCACGGTGCCCCGGACATCCGGCAGCGTTTCGAGCTTCTTGAGGGCGTCGGTGACGGCAGCACGGCTGGTGTCGGTAAAACCGCCGTCCGGGGCTTCGAAGACAATCGTGGCCGTTCCGCCCGAGGCCGAGGGGAGGTCTTCCTTCAACTTGTCCGCGATCCGCTGGGTTTCCGTTCCCGGGATCTGGAAGTTGTTGGACAGCGTGCCGTGGAACGCCGCGGCGGAGCCGCCCACGGCGACGAGCGCCACGAGCCAGAGGGAGATCACCAGCCAGCGCCGGCGGTAGGAGAACTTGCCGAGACGGTAGAGCAGCAGTGCCATGGAAGAACCGATCTGATCAGGAGGAACGGGGAGCTGATGGTGCCGGCGCGGCGGTGGCCGCTGCCGGCGGGCTGAAACCGGAGCCCAGCAGGGCCATGGCGTCGATGAGCAGTTGCCGGAGCTCGGCAAGCGATTCGGGGGAGAGGTCGGTCCCGCGGCGGCTGAACCACACTTCCATGGCGGCCTTGCCGCAGGAGATCACCGAACCCGCGAGGGCGTGGACGTATAGTTCGTCAGCTCCGTCCGGAGCCCGCGCCACCCGGTCCCGTGCCACAGCGAACACCTGCGTCCGGCAGTGGTCCCAGGCCTCAAGGTCGGTGTGCGCCATGAGCTGGCTGTGCTGCGTCAGGGCGAACAGCTCAGCGAGTGGTTCCACGGTCTTCGGATCGGCCAGCGCCATCAGCGCCGCCTGCGCCGCCTCCAGCAGGGGCTCCTCCGCCGGCCGAAGCTCAAGCTGGCGGATGACGATGTCCAGGAAGCCGTGCGTGACCGAGGCCAGGGCTGCGTCGGTACTGCTGAAGTAGTTGAAGAAGGTGCGCCGGGAAATGCCGGCAGCCTCCGCGATGTCCTCGGCCGTAAATCCGCCTGGCCCCTTGGAGCGAAGAAGCGACAGGGCGGCGTCCGTGATGGCCTGGCGGGTGGCCGCCTTATTAAGCTCACGCCGTGACGGGGCCGGCGCGGACGTCGGCGAGGCCGGGGACGGTGGAACATTCACACTCTTACACTACGTGCAACTTTGCACTCCGGGCAAGTTATTTTCACAGGAGAATGAAAGCTTCCCAACAGCCCTTACTGAAGCTGCGCGTGAATGCTTGGCAATACCCCTCGAGGGTGCATGAACCGGCCGTCGCCGACGGCGCAGCAGGACACAAGCCAGGAGAAGAAAATGTCACGCAGAAAAAGAGTTGCGCTGGGCCTCTCGGCCGCAGCGCTCGCGGCCAGTGCGGCCATCGGAGTCGCCGGCATGGCGTCTGCCACCACCACAACCCCTGCACCCTCACCCAGTTCGAGCGCCGGCACGGACGCCGGCTCGGGTACGGGCCATGACGGCATGGGACGCCACGGTGCCCGTGGAGGTGTTCAGGCGTCGGCGCTGGCGGAGAAGCTGGGGATCGATGAGTCGAAGGTGGCCGATGCGCTCAAGGCTTTCCGTGACGCGAACAAGCCCAGCGGGCCGCCCGCCGACGGACAGAAGCCGGACTCATCAGCCCGTGACGCTGCGCTGGCGAAGTCGCTCGCCGACTCCTTGGGCATCGACGAGGCAAAGGTGACGGCGGCGCTGGAGGAGCTCCGCACCGAGGAACAGGCTGAACGCGCGGCCGGGCTGAAATCCAGGCTTGACCAGGCCGTTGCGGATGGGAAGCTCACCCAGGCCGAGGCGGACGCCGTCACCAAGGCGGTGCAGAACGGCGTCATCGGAGGCGGCGGCCACTGACGCGCCGCTGCCGAACGGGCCAGCCCGCACCGGGGTGGCGCCTTTAACCACGGAAGTCCCCGGGAAACCTTTCCCGGGGACTTCCTGTGTGACACTCTGTCGGCGCAGTGCCGCCGGCGGTGCGGCCGGCCGTGGATCAGGCCTTGGCGTCCTGCAGCTCGGGGGAAGCCGTGCTTGCGGCTGTGCCGTCCGTGGCGGACCCGCTGACCTCGGTGTCCTCGTCAACGAACGGGGTGCCGTTGCGTGGCGCGTTGTACAGCGACTCATCGAGGATGCCCTGGCGCTTGGCCACAAGGGTGGGAACCAGCGCCTGTCCGGCCACGTTCACCGCGGTGCGGCCCATGTCCAGGATCGGGTCGATGGCCAGCAGGAGTCCGACGCCGGCCAGCGGCAGTCCCAGGGTGGAGAGCGTCAGGGTGAGCATCACCACGGCGCCGGTGGTGCCGGCTGTGGCGGCCGACCCCAGAACGGAGACGAGTGCGATCAGCAGGTACTGGCTGAAGTCGAGCTGGATGCCGAAGAACTGGGCCACGAAGATGGCGGAGATGGCCGGGTAGATCGCGGCGCAGCCGTCCATCTTGGTGGTGGCGCCCAGCGGCACGGCGAAGGAGGCGTAGGCGCGGGGGACGCCCAGGCTGCGTTCGGTCACACGCTGGGTCAGGGGCAGGGTGCCCACTGAGGAGCGGGAGACGAAGGCCAGCTGGACTGCCGGCCAGACGCCGGAGAAGTACTGCTTGACGGACAGCCCGTGGGTGCGGACCAGGATGGGGTAGACCACGAACAGCACCAGGACCAGGCCGGCGTAGATGGCCACGGTGAACTTGCCCAATGATCCGATGGTGTCCCAGCCGTAGACGGCCACGGCGTTACCGATCAGGCCCACAGTGCCCAGGGGAGCGATGCGGATGATCCACCAGAGGACCTTCTGGATCACGGCGAGGGCGGAGGCGTTGAGGTTCAGGAACGGCTCAGCGGCCTTGCCCACCTTGAGGGCGGCGACGCCGACGGCGATGGCGATCACCAGGATCTGCAGCACGTTGAAGCTGACGGACGTGGTGACGGCGCCGGAATCGGCCACCGTGGAGCTGGCGCCCAGGCCAAGGAAGTTCTTGGGGAAGAGGCCGATGAGGAAGGACCACCAGTCGCCGGACTTGCCGGAGTACTTGGCTTCCTCGGTGATGCCGGTGTTGGCGCCGGGCTGGAGCAGGACGCCCAGGCCGATGCCGATCAGCACGGCTATCAGGGACGTGATGGCGAACCAGAGCAGCGTGTTCCACGCGAGCTTGGCGGCGTTGGAGACCTGCCGGAGGTTGGAGATCGAGCTCACTACGGCGGTGAAGATCAACGGCACGACGGCGGTCTGCAGCAGGGAGACGTAGCTCGAGCCGATGGTCTGCAGCGTTGCGCCGAGCCCGTTCGGGTTGGTCTTGGTGCTGCCGGTGTACTTGGCCAGCAGGCCGAGTCCAAGGCCCACGATAAGGGCGGCGATAATCTGGAAGCCGAACGATCCAGCCCACTTGGGCAGCTGGAAGCCGGACTTCCCTGCGGAGGAGGGGGTGCTTGTCTGAGTGCTCACCCGAATACGCTAGGACCGCAGTCCATATCACGTGAAATGAACATTGAGAAATATTACGCGGCCACCAACGCTTCCGAAACTTGAAAACCCTGGAAAAGCAAGGCTGAATGAGGCTTTTGTTACTTATTCCCAGCGGCGGTGTGCTTAACATCTCGCGAAAGTGGGCGGGCGGGCGGCATCCGGCAGCGTGCGTCAAAGCGAGGAACGAGCAGCACGCCGAGGATGTTGCCCGCCCGCCCAGCGGGGGCGAGCTAGGACAGCAGCGCCCGCCGAAGGGTATCGAGTCCAACCGAGCCGATGTTGAGGGCCTTGGTGTGGAACTCCTTGAGGTCGAACCCGGGCCGTGACTCAAGTTCGGCGCGGATCTGTTCCCAAAGCCGCTGCCCCACTTTGTAGGAGGGCGCCTGGCCGGGCCAGCCGAGGTAGCGGGTGAACTCGAAGTTCAGCTGCCCCTCGCTGATGGGCAGGTTTTCCCGGAGGAAGCCGTAGCCCTTCTCCGGGGTCCAGGTTCCGGAGCCCCACCGGCCGGGCATCTCAAGCTCCAGGTGGACGCCGATGTCGAAGACCACCCTGGCGGCACGCATCCGCTGCATGTCCAGCATGCCCATGTGGTCGCCCGGGTCGTCGAGGTAGCCGAGTTCCTGCATCAGTTTTTCCGCGTACAGGGCCCAGCCTTCGCCGTGGCCGGACGTCCAGCAGATGTTCCGCCGCCATTTGTTGAGCAGCTCGCGGCGGTAGGTGGCGGTGGCCACCTGGAGGTGGTGGCCCGGAACGCCTTCATGATAGACGGTGGTTGTTTCGGCCCACGTGGTGAACGAGTCTTCGCCGGCGGGCACGGACCACCACATACGTCCGGGGCGGGCGAAGTCGTCGGACGGCCCGGTGTAGTAGATGCCGCCCTCGTCCGTGGGGGCAATCAGGCATTCGAGTTTCTTCATGGGGTCCGGGATGTCAAAGTGCACCCCGGCGAGGTCTGCAATGGCTTTGTCGGACAGTTCCTGCATCCAGGCTTTGAGGGAATCGGTGCCCTTGATGCGGCGTGCGGGGTCGTTGTCCAGGATGTCCTTCGCCTCGGCGATGGTGGCGCCCGGCTTGATGGTGCCGGCCACCTTCTCCTGTTCGGCGATCAACCGGTCCAGTTCCTGGACGCCCCATGCGTAGGTTTCTTCCAGGTCCACGGCAGCACCCAGGAACGAACGTGACGCCAGGGCGTAGCGTGCCTTGCCCACCGCGTCCTTCTCCGGCGCCGCGGGCAAGAGCTCGGTTCGCAGGAATCCGGCGAAGTCCGCGTAGGCGGCACGGGCGGCGGCAGCACCGGCGTCGAGCTTCTCCTGCACCGGGCCGGGAAGGGCGCCGTCAGCGGTGGCGGCACCTGCTGCCAGCTTGGCGAAGAAGCCGTCCTCGGCGGCGTACTTCGTGGTCTGCTCAATGACGATCTTTACCTGCCGGGCCGCCGCGACCCGGCCTGAGTCGCGTGCCAGGCGAAGGGATTCGATATACCCGGACAAGGCGGCGGGGACGTTGTGGGCGCGCCCTGCGATGTGCTCCCAGTCCTGGCTGGTGGCGGTTGGCATGAGGTCGAAGATGGCGCGGATGTCCTGCGCGGGCGAGGCAATGTTGTTCAGGTCTGCGTATTCCCAGCCGGAGGCGTGGATCAGCAGCTGCAGCCCCAGCCTCTCCTGCATGGCGTCCAGGGTGACGGCGTCGACGTCGTCCTCCGGTTCCAGGCCCTGAAGCCCGGCCAGGGCATGGCGGGCGGCCTCAGCAAACCCCGCGATGCCCGCGGGGGAGAAGTCCTGGAACTCCGTCTCGGCCCCGGGCAGTCCCAGCGTGGTGGCCAAGGACGGGTTCAAGCGGACGAGGGTGTCGGTGTAGGCATCCGCGACGGCGTCGATCCGGGTGTGCGGGCGTGCAGCGGGAGAAGTCTCGTTGGTCACCATCAGAGACTAGCCCGCGCGGCCACGCCCGCAAAGGATGCGTGGGATCAGCCCTTGCTGCGTTTCCAGGCGCCCGGCCCGGGAACCGGCGCCAGTCCCAGCCGCTGCCGCCGCACCCAGTGGCGGACCGGCAGCGCGGCGGCCTTGGCCGGCTCCGGGCCGCCCAGGGAAAGGACGACGGCGGACAGCGCGGCGAGTTCCTCGTCGCTGGGCTGGCCCTTAACCACGGAGAGCAGGGGTTCCTGTGCGGGTTCGCCGGCCTGGTCCACGGGGCCTCCTTGGTCACTCACAGCGGGATGTTTCCATGCTTCTTGGCGGGCAGGCTGGCCCGCTTGTCGCGCAGGGCGCGCAGTCCGCGGACAATCTTGAGCCGGGTGTCGGACGGCGCGATGACGGCGTCGACGTAGCCGAGTTCGGCGGCCTGGTACGGGTTGAGGAGTTCTTCCTCGTATTGCCTGATGACCTCCGCGCGGCGGGCCTCGACGTCGCCGCCTTCCTCGGCCACGGCGGCAAGGTCGCGGCGGTAGAGGATGTTGACCGCACCCTGGGCGCCCATCACGCCGATCTGGGCGGTGGGCCATGCCAGGTTGAGGTCTGCGCCCAGCTTCTTGGAGCCCATCACGATGTACGCCCCGCCGTAGGCCTTGCGGGTGATGACGGTCAGTTTGGGGACCGTTGCTTCGGCGTAGGCGTACAGCAGCTTGGCGCCGCGGCGGATGATGCCCTGGAATTCCTGGTCCTTGCCGGGCAGGAAGCCGGGGACGTCCACCAGGGTGATGATGGGGATGTTGAAGGCGTCGCAGTGCCGCACGAAGCGTGCGGCCTTCTCGGAGGCGGCGATGTCCAGCGTGCCGGCGAACTGCAGCGGCTGGTTGGCCACGATACCCACGGTGTGCCCCTCAACGCGGCCGTAACCGATCATGACGTTGGGCGCGTACAGTGCCTGCATTTCGAGGAAGTGCCCGTCATCGACGATCTGCTCGATGACGCCGCGCATGTCGTACGGCTGGTTGGCGGAGTCGGGGATCAGGGCGTCCAGGGCGAGGTCGTCCTCGTTGATTTCGGGGTCCTGTCCGTGGTCCAGCACAGGCGCCTCGGACAAATTGTTCGAGGGGAGGAAATCGAGGAGTTCGCGGACGAACTCGATCGCGTCGGCCTCGTCCGAGGCAAGGTAGGTGGAGGTACCGGTGGTGGCGTTGTGCTGCCGGGCCCCGCCCAGGGTTTCCATGTCCACATCCTCACCGGTGACGGTCTTGATGACGTCCGGTCCGGTAATGAACATGTGCGACGTCTTGTCCACCATCACCACGAAGTCGGTGAGGGCGGGGGAGTAGGCGGCACCGCCGGCGGAGGGGCCCATGATCAGGGAAATCTGCGGGACAACACCGGACGCGTGCACGTTGTTGCGGAAGATGTCCGCAAACATGGCCAGTGAGGCCACGCCCTCCTGGATGCGTGCGCCGCCGCCGTCCAGGATGCCCACCACGGGGCAGCCGTTGCGCAGCGCGAACTCCTGGACCTTGACGATCTTTTCGCCGTTGACCTGGCTCAGGGATCCGCCGTAGACAGTGAAGTCCTGGCTATAGACGGCCACGGGGCGGCCGTCCACGGTTCCGTAGCCTGAGACCAGGCCGTCGCCCAGGGGCTTCTTCTTCTCCATGCCGAAGGCGGTGGACCGGTGTACGGCCAGGGCGTCGAACTCGACGAAGGAGTCCTCGTCGAGGAGCATGGTGATGCGTTCGCGGGCGGTGTTCTTGCCGCGGGCGTGCTGCTTTTCAACGGCTTCGGGGCCGGAGGGCTGTTCGGCGCGCGCCTGGCGGTCGCGGAAATCGGCAATCTTTCCCGCTGTCGTTGTCAGATCGTGGCTCATCAAGTTTCTCCGGCTCTGTTGCAGATTGGGTCAGTGTCGCTGACTGTGCTCACGGGCTGTGCTCTGGAGGCGCTTAAGTAGCTTCCACACAAAAAACGAACCCTGCTGGCAAGTCTAGTGACGGTTTGGGCGCCAGCAGCTGTAGAAAACCTACAATTTTCTGCGCTGCTACCACCGCAACCGCAATGTTACTCATCAGTAACTTATCTGGGTTACAGTGTTTTCCATGACTTCGAGCAACGATGCTTCCACTGCTGCTGCCGGCCCGTACAGAGCCACCGGGTCCCTCGCCGGCCGGACCATCCTCATGTCGGGCGGCAGCCGCGGAATCGGGCTCGCCATAGCACGCCGGGCCGCAGCGGACGGGGCCAACATCGTCCTGATGGCCAAGACCGGGGAACCGCACCCCAAGCTTGCCGGCACCGTCCACACGGCGGCAGAGCAACTCGTCCAGGCCGGCGGAGCGGCGCTGCCCCTCGTGGGGGACGTCCGCAATGACGATGATGTGGCCCGCGCCGTGGAAGCTGCCGTGGACCGCTTCGGAGGCATCGACGTCGTCATCAACAACGCCTCCGCGATCGATCTGTCCAGCACCGCGGACATCGACATGAAGCGGTACGACCTGATGCAGGACATCAACGTCCGCGGCACGTTCCTGCTCTCCAAACTTGCACTGCCCGCCCTCCGCGCTTCAGGGCGCGGCCACATCCTCACCCTGTCGCCGCCCCTGAACCTCGATCCCCGCTGGGCAGGAAAGCACCTGGCGTACACCATGGCCAAGTACGGCATGAGCCTGACCACCCTGGGGCTGGCCGACGAACTCAAGGACGACGGCGTGAGCGTCAACTCCCTGTGGCCGTGCACGCTGATCGACACCGCTGCCATCAGGAACATGCCGCACGGAGATGCCATGGTCCAGGCTGCCCGCGGTCCGCAGATCATGGCCGACGCAGCCCACGCCATCCTGACCGGCGGGAACCTGACCGGAGGCGGATCCTCCAGCGGTAACTTCTACACCGATGAGCAGGTGCTGGCCGCCGCCGGCGTGGCCGACTTCCGCCCCTACAGCCTGGGCGCGCCCGAGCACCGGCTGGTTCCGGACATCTTCCTCTAGGGAGCGGTGCCTCCGGCGCACGCCCCGGGCGCCGGACCGGCCGGGCCCTGCGCGGCTCGGTAGGATCTAGGTATGGCTGACGCGCACACCCCCGGAACCCCGTTGAACAAGGCGGAGCTGGGAGACCAGCGTTTCCTCTCCGCTGCCGGCATTTCCCGGCTCGACGTGGTGGACTCCACCGGCTCCACGAACGCGGACCTCCTCCGCGCCGTCACCGTGGACCCCAAATCGTGGCCGGACCTTTCCGTGCTGACCGCCGAATACCAGACTGCCGCCCGGGGCCGGCTGGACCGGCACTGGGAGGCGCCGCCGTTGAGTTCGGTCTCCGTTTCGCTGGTCCTCAGGCCCGTCAATGCCGAAGGGCGGCCCCTGCCGACGCAGAGCTACTCCTGGCTCTCCCTGATTGCCGCGCTGGCGCTGCGCGAAACCCTTCGCGTAACGGCCGGCATTCCGGCCGACCTGAAGTGGCCCAACGACGTCCTGGTCCGCGGACGCAAGATTGCCGGCATACTGGCGCAGCTGGGCCCCATGACCGATGGGGCGGTGCCGCCGGTGGTCCTGGGGACCGGGCTGAACGTCACCCTCCATGAGGACGAGCTGCCGGTTCCCACCGCGACGTCCGTCTTCCTCGAAGGCGCACTCACTGCCGACCGGACGGTGCTCCTGAAGAGCTACCTCTCCCAGTTCGCCACGCTCTACCGGAGCTTCTGCAACGCCGACGGCGATCCCGCGGCGGGCATGGCTGGCGGCCCCTCCCTCCACAAGCGCGTCGAAGCCGCGATGGTGACCCTTGGCCGCCAGGTGCGCGCCCAGCTGCCCGGGGACCACGAAATCATTGGCCATGCATCCCGGCTGGACGAGTACGGCTCGCTGCTGGTGGTGGACAAGGACTCCCGGGAACATGTCGTCACCGCCGGTGACGTGGTCCACCTCAGGCCGTGGACCGCCCCCGGGGAACAGGGTGCTTCCACGGATGCTGCCGCGGCGAAGGATTCCGGCCACGGCGGTTATGCGTAAGGACCTCGTTCCCGGCGAGCAGGTCATTGTCACCACCCGCCCCCAGCCCCGGAAGCTTGCCGGACCCGCCGCCGCCTTCATCGTCGCCCCTGCCATCGGCGCCTTCGCGTCCGCCTGGATTGTGCGGGGCGAAGCCCGGCGGCTGGTTCCCGCGCTGGAAGCCCGCTGGACTCCATGGCTGGTCACGGCCTGCGCCGCGGCCGTGGCCTGGGTGTGGCTGGGCTACTGCCTGCCCCGGCTGTTGCGCTGGCACGCAACGCGCTACACCCTGACCAGCCGCCGGATCGTGGCCCGGTCCGGACTTATGAAGCGGCACGACCAGCAGGTTGCGCTGGCATCGGTCCGCAACCTGTCCGTCCGTGAGACAGTGCTGCAACGGCTCCTGCGCTCCGGGAATATATCCTTGGAAACCGGACATGACGGCGTGGTGACCTTCCGGGATGTGCCGGAGGTCGCCAGGTTCCGGGATTTCATCCTCGATGCGATCGGGGAACTGCCGGAAGACCCCGCCCCGCCGGGCGCCGCAGGGTTCGACCCTGCCCGGGGCAGCGCTGATGGATATGAAAGAAGGTGGACGGAATGAACGATGAGGACCAGCAGGAGCGCGTGGACCCCATCGCGCCGCCGCCGGTCACCGACCCGCACCCGCCTACCGGTGCCATGTCCGCCGAGCGCCTCGCCATGAAGGCGCTCGAGGCGCGCCTCCTGGGCGGAGAACGCAAGCTCCGCCGTCGTGAAGTGGCCGCCGGCGCAGGGCTGTCCCTGCTGTCTGCCCGAAAGCTGTGGCGCGCCCTCGGCTTCCCGAACTTCGGCGACGAGGACGTCGCCTTCACCGAACGCGACCAGTCGGCGCTGTCCACCGTCGTGGACCTGGTCCGCACCGGAAAGCTGACCGAGGAAGCAGCCATTTCCGTGACCCGGGCCATCGGCCAGATGACGGACCGCATGGTGGTCTGGCAAATCGAAGCCCTGGTGGAGGACATGGTCCACGAGCAGGGCGTCACCGACGCCGTGGCCCGCAAACGGCTGGTCAACGAGTTGCCGGCTTTGGTGGACGCGATGGAGGAAGTGCTGGTGTACTCCTGGCGGCGCCAGCTGAACGCGGGAGTCCAGCGGTTGGCCGTCCGGGCGGAAGCCGGGCTGCAGGCGAGCGAGGAAGGCCGCGAAGGCGACGAGGATGACGCCCCGCTGCCGTTGGCCCGCGCGGTCGGATTCGCAGACCTTGTCTCCTACACGAGCCTCTCCCGCCGCATGAACGAAAAGACCCTCGCGCGGCTGGTGCAGCGGTTTGAGAACAAGTGCGCGGAGATCATCTCGGTGGGCGGCGGCCGGCTGGTCAAGACCGTGGGCGACGAAGTCCTCTACATCGCCGAGACTCCGGCCGCGGGGGCGGAGATTTCCCTGGCCCTCGCCCAGGCATTCACGGAGGACGAGATCCTGCCCGAAGCCAGGGTGGCGATGGTCTGGGGCCGGATCCTCTCCAGGCTTGGTGACATCTACGGCCCCACGGTCAACCTGGCCGCGCGGCTGACCACGCTCGCCGACCCCGGAACCGTGCTGGTTGACTCGATGACCGCCTCCGCATTGGAGCACGACGAGCGGTTCGTCATGATTCCGCAGCCGCCTGAGAACGTCCGCGGCTTCGGCGAAATCAAGCCCGTGCGGCTGACCCGCGGCCTGGGCAAGGGCCTGGTCCTGGACTGAGGCACAGCAACCCTGGCGTCATTCGGGGGTTTTGTCCATTTGATAGCTAGACAGGCTATATTTGTTGTGCCCGGCTGCTGGAGGCCGGACGCCGGCCATCGCCGGATCCAACGGGGGGAACCGTTTCAATGAACTTTCGCGGACGCGTGCGCGCAAAAGCCGCCGCACAGGGTGGGGCCCGCCGTCAGCCGTTCCTCCAGTCCCCTTTTTTCAGCACTTCCGTCGTGTCGCTGGCGCTCGGCGCCCTGGTCGTTGGCGCTGTCATCCATCCGGGGTTCAGGACCACTGAGGTGGATTTGAATGATGGTGGTGTGTGGGTGGTGTCGAAGTCGAAGAATGCTGTGGGGCGGTTGAATTATCCG
>NZ_KQ758604.1 GCF_001457025.1 Pseudarthrobacter enclensis
CAGTCCCAGTGTGGCCGGTCACCCTCTCAGGCCGGCTACCCGTCGTCGCCTTGGTAGGCCATTACCCCACCAACAAGCTGATAGGCCGCGAGTCCATCCAAAACCACAAAAGCTTTCCACCAACCACCATGCGATGGAAGGTCATATCCGGTATTAGACCCAGTTTCCCAGGCTTATCCCAGAGTCAAGGGCAGGTTACTCACGTGTTACTCACCCGTTCGCCACTAATCCACCCACAAGTGGGCTTCATCGTTCGACTTGCATGTGTTAAGCACGCCGCCAGCGTTCATCCTGAGCCAGGATCAAACTCTCCGTTGAAAAAACAGACACAACCAAAACCAGTGGAAATAACACCAGAAAAAGCTGCACAAAATTTGAAACCAGCTGTAAAAACCATGCCAACCACGGGGTGGCGGCACAGCCAAAACAACCAATAAAACAATTGGTATCAACAAACTTGGCACACTATTGAGTTCTCAAACAACAGACACACCCGGCACCACCCAAACAATTCCGTTCAGGATCGCTCCGGAGCAACTTTTCAAACTTACCGGCTGAATTCTTCCGTGTCAAATCGGCATCCGCAACCTTCATCGCCGTGAAGCTTTGTTGGTTGGTTTTCCGTCTGACTCGGTGGATCAGCGCGGAAATAAACTCTACCACCCCTTGGCCAGAAAGGCCAACCCGTGTGCCGGGCGGCTTTCGGACCGGGTGGCCGGGGAGGTGGAGAAGCCCGGAATCACGCGGATTCCGGGCTTCTCCATACCGGGCCGGCCGGTGGGATAGCTGCCTGTTTAGGGAGCGGCGGGCGCACCCGGCTTGAAGTAGGAAGCACCCAGCGGGGGCAGCGTCACGGTCAGCGTCGCGGGCTGGCCGTCCTGGCCTTCGTCAGTGGCTTTCAGCTCGCCGGTGTTGAGCACGCCCGAACCTCCGTACGTGGTGTGGTCCGTATTCAGCACCTCGGTCCAGGCGCCGGCAGTCGGTACTCCGAGGGTGTAACCGACGTGCGGGGCACCGGAGAAGTTGATGGCGCAGACCACCGGGTTTCCCTCGGCGTCCCGGCGGATGAACGACAGGACGTTGCGGTCCGCGTCTCCGCCGTTGATCCACTGGAACCCGCCGGGCTCGTTGTCCCGGGTGTAGAAGGACGGGGTGGACTTGTAGACCTCGTTCAGGTCCTTGGTCAGGAGCTGCAGGCCCTTGTGCGCCGGAATGTCGGCCAGCCACCAATCCAGCCCGTGCTGCTCAGACCATTCGGCTTCCTGGCCGAATTCGGTTCCCATGAAGATCAGCTGCTTTCCGGGGTGCGCCCACTGGTAGGCCAGGAAGGCACGCAGGTTCGCCAGCTGCTGCCACCGGTCCCCCGGCATCTTGCGGAGCATCGAGCCCTTGCCGTGGACTACCTCGTCGTGGCTGATGGGCAGCAGGAAGTTCTCGGTGAAGGCGTACACCAGCGAGAACGTCAACGTGCCGTGGTGCCACTTGCGGTTGATCGGGTCTTCGGACGCGTACTTCAGGCTGTCGTGCATCCAGCCCATATTCCACTTGAGGCCAAACCCGAGTCCGCCATGGCTGGTGGGCGCGGTGACGCCGGGGAAAGCAGTGGACTCCTCGGCGATCATGACCGCACCCGGGTGGGTCTTGTAGACCGTGGCGTTGACTTCCTGGAGGAAGGAGATTGCTTCCAGGTTCTCGCGGCCGCCAAAGCGGTTGGGCCGCCACTGCCCGTCCTGCCGGGAGTAGTCCAGGTAGAGCATGGACGCCACGGCATCGACGCGCAGTCCGTCGATGTGGAACTCATCGAGCCAGTAGAGGGCGTTGGCCACCAGGAAGTTCCGGACCTCGGTGCGGCCGAAGTCGAAGATCAGCGTGCCCCAGTCAGGGTGTTCACCCAGGGTTGGATCCGCGTGCTCGTACAGCGGCTCGCCGTCGAAGCGGGCCAACGCCCAGGAGTCCTTGGGGAAGTGCGCCGGCACCCAGTCCAGGAGCACCCCAATGCCGGCCTGGTGCAGGGTATCAACGAGGTAGCGGAATTCGTCCGGGTGGCCAAAGCGGGAGGTCGGCGCGAAATAGGACGTGACCTGGTAGCCCCAGGACCCGCCGAAGGGGTGCTCCGCTACGGGCATGAATTCAACGTGGGTGAACCCGAGCCACTTGACGTACTCCACGAGCTCCTTGGCCAGCTCCCGGTACCCCAGGCCAAGGCGCCAGGACCCCAGGTGGACTTCATAGACGCTCATGGCCGAGTTGTGCGGATCCCGCCCGGCACGGGCCTGCATCCACTCGTCATCCTTGAAGGCGTAGGAGGGCTCCACCACCCGTGAGGCGGTCAGCGGAGGCACCTCCGTCCCGAAGGCGAGCGGGTCGGCTTTCTCCACCCAGTGCCCCGACCGGGTCCGGATCTCGAATTTGTAGCACGCCCCTGCCATAACCCCGGGAACAAAGATTTCCCACACGCCGGAGGAGCCGAGTGACCGGAGGGAATGTTCGCGGCCGTCCCAGCCGTTGAAGTCGCCCTTGACCCGGACTGCCTGCGCGTTGGGTGCCCACACGGCGAAGGAGACACCATCCACGTCTCCCAGCGACGATTTGTAGTGCTGGACATGCGCGCCCAGGACCTTCCACAGCTTCTCGTGCCGGCCCTCCCCGATCAGGTGCAGGTCGACTTCGCCCACGGTGGGGAGGTAGCGGTACGGCTCGTCCACCGTGACAGGTTCCGCCCCGGGGTAGGTGACGGAAAGCCGGTAGTCCGGCACATGGCCACGTTCCAGCGGCTCCAGCACTGCCACCCACGCGCCGTGTGCCTCATGCTGCATGGGCGTTTCACCGGCGGCGGTGACCACCGTAACGGACTCTGCAAGGTGCTTCACGGTGCGAATGGTGACGTGGCCGTAGTCGTCCAGGTGCGCCCCCAGTACGGAGTGCGGCGCGTGGTGCTCCCCGTTGGCGATCTTGCCAAGGGTGCCTTCGTCCACGGGGAGCGGCGCTCCCGGCCGGTCTGTTCGTGCAGTGCCTGTCATTTCGTTACCTTCCGATGCTGCACCGGCGGTGTCGCCGGTGCTGTTGCCGCCAAGGAGCCGCCTGGAGGCGCTTACTGGGATCGCCAGCCAGTCGGGCCTGTTCCGCATTTCATAAACAACTTCGTACAGGGCCTTGTCCAGCCACAATGCCACAAAGAGCGGTGAAGTCCGGTCCACGGTGCCCGGCGTGACGGCTGCGTAGCCTACCAGGAACGCGTCCGCGCAGTCGTCCACCCAGGAATCGGGCACCTGCGCGCCTTCCTGTTCGCGTTGCGCCGCCCCCGCGGCGTAATCGAAGGAGCGCAGCATCCCGGCAACGTCACGGAGCGGCAGGTCCGGGACGTTGCGTTCGTCGATGGGCCGCAGGGGCTCGCCTTCGAAGTCCAGGATGGCCCAGCGCGGATCACCGGCCGCGCGGGGCACCTGGAGGATCTGGCCCAGATGCAGGTCGCCGTGGATCCGCTGAAGCGGGCCGGCGCCCGCGCCGTCGAGCCCTTGCAGGAGTGCCTCAAGTGCGTGGTCGTAGGGGCCGACGGCGGGACCCGCTTCCGTCCATGCGGCGCGGATCCGCTGGGCTACCGCTGCACCGGCGTCAGCTTCCGATCCGGCGCCGGCCCCGGCCTCCGGGGTGTGCCCGAGGGTCTCGGCGAGCCGCTGGTGGACCGTGGCCGTGGCGGCTCCGAGCGCCCGCGCCTCAGCGGTGAAGTCCCTGCCGGAACGGGCGGCGTCGACGGCCAGGCGCCAGGCGTCGAGGCCGCCTGCCAGGAATTCGTGCGCCACGGCGAGCTCGCCTTCCACCACGTGCGTTCCGGCCGTGGCCCCGGCCGCGTCCTTGTTGCCGCGTTCCAGCCATTCACCGCGGACCCAGCCGAGGGTGGCGGGGACTTCGGTGGTGCCGGCGGCCGTCAGTGCCGACCCCACCTCAACCTCGGGGTTGGCTCCGGCGGACAGCACGCGGAAGAACTTCACGATGGCGGCCGATTCGCCGTCGTCAACGATGACCGAGGTATTGGACTGCTCCCCCGAGAGTACTTTCACGACGCCCTGCGCTGTGGGCAGCCGGTAATCGCCCGGCACCCGGTGGCCCGTTGCCGCGCCGGTGAGGGGCCTGGTCTCCTGCCTGATGAGTTCCAGCCAGGCGCCAATGAAGTCCGGGTCGTGGAGCGCGTCGTAGACCCACGTCCGTGAAGGGTCCGTCCCGGCGGCCTGGCCCACCAGGGCCCTCTCCATCCCGGCCGCAGGCGCCGCCCGGAAGCTCAAGGGGACCTGTACCACGCTGGTGCGCCGGCCGCCGTCGGGCTGTTTCGTGGTGATGCCCAGCAGGAACACGGCGAGCCCTGCGTGCCCGGAGGGGTCTTCCAGTCCCAGGCTGCCTGCCTGGGACATTTCGAAGTCGGGGGTTTTGACGGGGAACCATCGCTGCTGCGGGAGCCATTCCTGCAGCAGCGCGGTCAGGGCGGGGGTGAGGATGGGCTGGTTCATTTATCAGTCCTCTATCGACAGGATGGGCAGTGCCTGTGTGTAGGGCGAGGCCGGGTTGGATGCCGCGGACCGCAGCCGGAGCCAGAAGAAGTCGTGGCTTCCGAGGGTCAGCGTCAACGTTCCGTCCTCGTTGATCCCGGGGAAAATCTGGCCGCCGAAGACGTCGCGCAGTCCCCGTCCGGCGTAATCGGGGATCCGCAGCGTCGCGGCCACGGGGTGCTGAGACAAATTGAATGCGCAGAGGATGGTTTCCCCGTCCACCCCGGCGGAGTTGCCGCCCGGAAGCTCCCTGAGGTAAGCCAGGACGGCGTCGTGGTCGGCTTCGACGTGTTTGAACCTGCCGAGCCCGAAGGCGGGGTGGTTCCTGCGGACGCTGAGGATCTGCCGGGTCCACCGAAGCAGGGAACCGGAGTGTGCAGCTTCGGCTTCCACGTTGGCCATGCTGTAGTTGTAGACCAGCGACTGGATGGGCGGAAGGTAAAGCTTCCCGGGGTCTGCATGCGAAAACCCCGCATTGCGGTCCGGGTTCCACTGCATGGGCGTACGGACGGCGTCGCGGTCCTCGAGCCAGATGTTGTCCCCCATGCCGATCTCGTCCCCGTAGTACAGGAACGGGCTCCCCGGCAGGGACAGCAGCAGGGCGTTGATCAGTTCTATCTCGGCCCGTGAGTTGTCCAGGAGCGGGGCCAGCCGCCGCCGGATGCCGATGTTGGCGCGCATGCGCGGGTCCGGCGCGTACCAGCCCAGCATCGCTGCGCGCTCATCGGCGGTGACCATCTCCAGGGTGAGTTCGTCGTGGTTGCGCAGGAACGTCCCCCACTGCGCGCCGTCGGGGATGTCCGGGGTGTCGCGCATGGTGGCGATGATGGGGGCAGCCTTCTGGTCCCGGAGGGCGTAGTACAGCCGCGGCATGATCGGGAAGTGGAAGGCCATGTGGCATTCGGGCTGCTCCTCCGTGCCGAAGTACTCCACGACCTCGTTGGGCGGCTGGTTGGCCTCGGCGATGATGACCCGGCCGGGGTAGCTTTCGTCCACCATGGCCCGCAGGTTGCGGAGGAACTCGTGGGTGGCCGGAAGGTTTTCGCAGTTGGTGCCTTCCTCCTCGAAGAGGTACGGGATGGCATCCGCCCGGAATCCGTCAATGCCCTGGTCCAGCCAAAAGCGCACCACATCGAAGAGCGCCTCGATGACTTTGGGGTTCTCGAAGTTCAGGTCCGGCTGGTGGCTGAAGAACCGGTGCCAGAAAAACTGCCGGCGGATGGGATCGAAGGTCCAGTTGGACTCCTCGGTGTCCACGAAGATGATGCGGGCGTCCTGGTACTTCTCGTCGGTGTCGCTCCAGACGTAGAAGTCGCCGTACGGACCGTCCGGGTCCCTGCGCGACTCCTGGAACCACGGGTGCTGGTCCGAGGTGTGGTTCAGCGGCAGGTCGATGATCACCCGGACGCCGCGTGCGTGGGCTTCTGCGACCAGGCGCTTGAAGTCGCTGATGGTCCCGAACTCGTCCAGCACGGAGTTGTAGTCCGAGATGTCGTACCCGCCGTCGCGCAGCGGGGACTGGAAGAACGGCGGCAGCCACAGGCAGTCCACGCCCAGCCACTGCAGGTAGTCCAGCCGGTCGATGAGGCCGGAAAAGTCCCCGGATCCGTCGCCGTTGGCATCCGCAAAGGCCCGGACCAGCACTTCGTAGAAAACAGCCTTCCGGTACCACAGCGGATCATGCTGGAGGCCGGGAGCGTTCAGCTCAAAGGTGCTTTTCGGAGTGAAGTGCTGGCCGGAACTTTGCGGACTAAAGCTCACTGATGCATTCTCCTGACGCTCAGGATGTGTGCGGGCTCCACGTGCGGGTCGAGGCGGACGTAGTTGTATTCGCCCCATTCCCAGCTGTTGCCTGTCAGCAGGTCGTCCACGTGGAAGCCGCCGCCCGGCGTGCGGTCCTGGGGGTCCAGTTCCAGGGCTGCCAGGTCCAGGACCACGCTGCATTCCTTGGTGACGTGCGGATCCACGTTCACCACCACGATGATGGTGTCCTTGGAGCCGTCCGGAAGCGTCTTGTGCTTCGAGTAGACCACCGTGGAGTCATCCGTGCTCTGGTGCACCGTCAGGTTCTGCAGGTCCTGCAGGGCCGGGTGGTCGCGCCTGATGTGGTTCAGCCGGGTGATGTAGGGGGCCAGCGTGCGCCCCGATTCCGCGGCAGCGTCCCAATCGCGTGCCTTGTACTCGAACTTTTCGTTGTCGATGTACTCCTCGGCTCCCGGACGGGCCACGTGCTCGTACAGCTCGTAGCCCGCGTAGACGCCCCACAGGGGGCTGGCCGTGGATGCCAGCACTGCCCTGACCCGGAAGGCTGCCGGGCCGCCGTACTGGAGGTACTCGGTGAGGATGTCCGGGGTGTTGACGAAGAAGTTGGGCCGGAAGAACGCCGGTGATTCGTGGCTGACTTCGTGGAAGTACTCCTCGATTTCCTTCTTCGTGTTGCGCCACGTGAAGTACGTGTAGGACTGCTGGAACCCTGCCCTGCCCAAGGCGTGCATCATGGCCGGCCGGGTGAAGGCCTCCGCCAGGAAGACCACGCCGGGTTCTGCTTTATTGACTTCCGCAATGAGCCATTCCCAGAACCACACCGGTTTGGTGTGCGGGTTATCAACACGGAAAATTTTCACGCCGTGGCTCACCCACAACAGGACAATCCGCAGAATTTCCCGGGAAAGCCCCTCAGGGTCATTATCGAAATTCAGGGGATAAATGTCCTGGTACTTCTTGGGGGGATTTTCGGCGTAGGCAATGCTGCCGTCAACGCGGGTGGTGAACCATTCCGGATGTTCGGACACCCAGGGGTGGTCCGGTGCCGCCTGCAGCGCCAGGTCCAGGGCCACTTCGAGGCCGAGTTCGTTGGCCCGGGCCACGAAGGCGTCGAAGTCCTCGAACGTTCCCAGGTCGGGGTGGATGGCGTCGTGGCCGCCCTCGGCTGCGCCTATGGCCCACGGGGAGCCGGGATCGTGCGGCCCGGCCACCAGGGTGTTGTTGGGGCCCTTGCGGTGCTGGACGCCGATGGGGTGGATGGGCGGCATGTACAGCACGTCGAAGCCCATCGCGGCCACGGCGTCGAGCCGGCGGGCGGCCGTGCGGAAGTTTCCAGAGGTCCAGGCTCCCGTGCTGTGGTCCTTGACGGCACCCTCCGAACGGGGGAAAAACTCGTACCACGCGCCGCGGCCGGCACGGTCCCGCTCTACCAGGAGCGGGTACTTCTGTGAAACGGTAACCAGCTCCCGGATGGGCTGGTGTGCCACAACGCCGGCGACGTCGTGCCCGAATCCGGCTGCCAGCCGCTCCTCGGTGCTGAGGGACTGGTCAGCCAGCTTGTCGGCTGCCGCCCGGAGGACGCCCTGGTCCCAGTCGCTGCGGAAGTCCTCGGCGGACGCTTCGCGCAGCAGGGCGGCACCTTCGGCGAGCATGAGCTCGACGTCGATGCCGGCGTCGATCTTCACCTCGGCGTTGTGGCGCCAGGTGCCGTAGCGGTCATGCCACGCTTCGATGACGAAGGACCAGTTGCCGGTTTCCGACGGCGTGAGGATGCCTTCCCAGCGGTCCGTGCCCATGCCGCGTTCCCCGCGGGGCGGTGCCAGGCGGACGCGCTGGCGTTCGGCGCCGGAGGGATCCAGCAGCACGGCGCTGACGCCCAGCTGGTCATGTCCCTCCCGGAACGCGGTGGCTCCCACCACGATCCCCTCGCCGGGCAGGGCCTTGGCGGGAAACTTCCCGCCCTCGACGACAGGCTCAACTGCAGTGATCGGAAAACGTCCGAACCGCAGCCCGTCGGTGATCTGTCCCTTTGGCATTTTCTTCGAAGCGGCACTGGTTACTGAGTTAGTCGTCACAGGCTCGACGTTAGCGAGAAATGGCCAGGAATGCTAAGCCTGCTCACTGTATTTTGTTGTGCCGCGCTTCATTTCCTCCACGTCTCCTGTCATTTACGCAAATGAAACCCAAAGCTGGTTCCGGCCGCGCAGGTTGTCCGTTAGTGTGACGCAGGTGAAGGCAATCCGCAGGTTTACGGTCCGTACAGTCCTCCCCGAACCCATCCGGCCGCTGGCCCGGCTGGCAAGCAACCTCCGGTGGTCCTGGCACCGCCCCACGCGGGAACTTTTCGCGGGCCTCCACCCCGCCCTGTGGGAGGAAAGCGGCCAGGATCCGGTGGGTTTCCTGGGCATGATCAGCCGGGAGGAACTGCAGCGGCTGGCCACCAACCAGGCGGTGGTGGACAAGGTCCGTGCGGCCGAGGAGGACCTGGACCGGTACCTCGAAGAGCCCCGCTGGTACCAGGGACTGGGCCCGGACGCCCCGGCCTCCATTGCCTACTTCTCCCCCGAGTTCGGCATCACCGAAGTGCTGCCCCAGTACTCGGGCGGCCTGGGCATCCTGGCCGGCGACCACCTGAAGGCGGCTTCGGACCTTGGCGTTCCGCTGATCGGCGTCGGCCTGCTCTACCAGGCCGGCTACTTCAAGCAGTCCCTGTCCCGCGATGCCTGGCAGCAGGAAACCTATCCGGTACTGGATCCGGACGGGCTGCCGCTGACCCTGCTGCGTGAACCGTCGCCGGACGGCAACGGCCGGGCAGTGCAGGTTTCGCTGCCGCTGCCCAACGGACGCCGGCTGCTGGCACACATCTGGCGGGCCGACGTCGGACGCGTCCCCCTGCTGCTCCTGGACTCCAACGTGCCGGGCAACGACGACGCCGCCCGCAGCATCACGGACCGGCTGTACGGCGGCGGCGGCGACCACCGGCTCCAGCAGGAGCTGCTGCTGGGCATGGGCGGCGTCAAGGCGCTGCGTGCCTTCCAGAAACTCACCGGCACCGCGGCGCCGGAGGTGTTCCACACCAACGAAGGGCACGCCGGTTTCCTGGGCATTGAACGCATCCAGGAACTCATGTCCGGGGACCAGGCCCTCACCTTCGACGAAGCCCTCGCCGCAGGCCGCGCCTCCACGGTGTTCACCACCCACACCCCGGTGCCGGCAGGCATCGACAGGTTCGAGATCGCCCAGATCAGCCACTTCTTCCAGGCCGGGCTGGCTCCCGATGTCCCGGTGGACCGCATCCTCGAGCTGGGCCGGGAAAACTACGCGGAGGGCAACCCCGCGGTCTTCAACATGGCGGTGATGGGCCTTCGCCTCGCGCAGCGGGCCAATGGCGTGGCCAAGCTGCACGGCGAGGTGTCCCGCGGCATGTTCTCGGCCCTGTGGCCGGGCTTCGACCACTCCGAGGTCCCCATCACGTCCGTGACCAACGGCGTCCACGTCCCCACGTGGGTGGACAGCCGGATTTCCAAGCTTGCCCGCGACCAGTTCGGCAGCGAGGCGGAGGCCAACGGCCGCTGGGACCTGGCCTACAACGTCAGCGACGCCGATGTCTGGGCCCTGCGGCGTGAGCTGCGGTCCGCGCTGGTGGACGATGTCCGCCGCCGGCTGCGCGCTTCGTGGAAGAAGCGCGGCGCGGCAGACGCGGAACTGGGCTGGACCGAGCATGTCCTGGACCCGGATGTGCTCACCATCGGGTTTGCCCGCCGCGTCCCCACCTACAAGCGGCTGACGCTGATGCTGCGTGAACCGGAGCGGTTGAAGGCGCTGCTGCTGCACAAGGACCACCCCATCCAGCTGGTCATCGCGGGCAAGTCCCACCCCGCGGACGACGCCGGCAAGAAGATGATCCAGGACCTGGTCCGGTTCACCGACGACCCAGAGGTCCGCCACCGGATCGCCTTCCTGCCGAACTATGACATCGCCATGGCACGCACGCTGTTCCCCGGGTGCGACGTGTGGCTGAACAACCCGCTGCGGCCTCTGGAGGCCTGCGGCACCTCCGGCATGAAGGCGGCGCTGAACGGATCGCTGAACCTGTCCGTCCTGGACGGCTGGTGGGACGAGATGTACGACGGCGAGAACGGCTGGGCCATCCCCACCGCCAACAACGGCGCGTCCCCCGAGGAACGCGACGACATCGAGGCCGCCGCGCTGTACGAACTGCTCGAAACCCAGGTGGCGCCCCGGTTCTACGGCAGCACCGTGTCTGCGGCCGCGGGGGCTGCCGGGCCGTCGACGTCGGGCGCCGAGCGGGTGCCGACGCACTGGGTGTCCATGATCAAGCACACCCTGTCCCACCTGGGCCCGCAGGTTTCGGCCGAACGCATGCTCCGCGACTACGTCAACATCCTCTACCGTCCCGCGGCCGAGGCCGGCCGGAGCGCCAGCGCAGCCAACTACCTGGAAGCCCGCTCGCTCGCGTCCTGGACCGCCAAGGTGCGCTCGGCGTGGCCGCAGGTGCACGTGGAGCACGTGGACTCGGTGGGAGTTTCCGAGGACCCGCAGATCGGCGATACCCTCCAGGTCAACGCCTATGTGGCGCTCAACAGCCTCACTCCGGAGGACGTGTACGTAGAGGTGGCCTACGGCAGGGCCGAGGAAAGCGACAACCTCACGGACATCACCCTGATGGAACTGCAGGTGAAGGAGGATCTCGGCAGCGGCCGCCACCTGTTCAGCGGCTCCCTGGTGATCGACCGCTCAGGCCCGTTCGGTTACACGGTGCGGGTGCTGCCGCGGCATGAAGGCCTGGCATCCAAGGCGGAACTGGGGTTGATCGTCAACGCGTAGACCTGCGCCCTGACAGGAATGCCTCCCGGCGGGTACGTGTCCTTGGAAGGGCACTCAACCGACCCAGGAGGATCCAATGTCAGAACGCACCGTGGCCGACGTGATCGTTCACCGGCTCACCGTCTGGGGCGTGGACCGCGTCTTCGGGTACAGCGGGGACGGTATCAACGGGTTCATGGGTGCGCTGCGCCGTTCCGCCGGACGGGTGGGGTTCATCCAGGCGCGGCACGAGGAGAACGCCGCGTTCATGGCGGTGGGCCATGCCAAGTACACCGGCGGCATAGGAGTGGTCACCTCCACGCAGGGGCCGGGCGCGGTGCACCTCCTCAACGGCCTGTACGACGCCAAGCTGGACGGCGTACCGGTGGTGGCCATCGTGGGGCAGCAGAGCCGCACGGTGCTCGGATCGGCTTACATGCAGGAAATCGACCTGGTGCCGCTGTTCAAAGATGTGGCGTCCCGGTTCGTGCAGCTGGTCAGCGTGCCGGAGCAGGTTCCCATGGTGCTGGACCGGGCGTTCCGGACGGCCCGGGCAACATCGTCGCCCTGCGTGGTTATTGTTCCCCATGACCTCCAGTCCGCGGCAGCGCCGGACCTGGAGCAGGAGCATGGAATCGTCGTGACCGCACCGTCGTGGGCTGCCGCTGCCACGATGCCGCGCGAGGCTGACCTTGATGCTGCCGCCGCCCTGCTCAATTCCGCCGAGCGCGTGGCGCTGCTGGTGGGCCAGGGCGCCAAAAACGCCTCAGCCGAAGTGGTGGCCATCGCCGAAAAGCTGGGTGCGGGCATTGCCACCAGCCTGCTGGGCAAGCCGTACGTGGATGAGACGTTGCCATTCGTGGCGGGACCCATGGGCCACCTGGGGACGACGGCCAGCGCCCATCTGCTGGGCAACTGCGATGCCCTGCTCATTGTGGGATCCAACGACCCCTGGACCGAGTTCTACCCGCCGCCCGGGGCGGCGCGGGCCGTTCAGGTCGACATCGACGAAAAGAAGATCGGCAACCGGTACCCGGTGGAGGTAGGCCTGGCCGGGGACGCCGCGGCCGCCCTGGCCGCCCTGGACACCCGGCTGGAGCACCGGCCGCATGGAGAGTGGCGCTCCTCGGTGGAGGCGGAGGTCAGCCGCTGGCGCATCCTCGCTGCCGACCGGGCGGCTGTACCGGCGGTGCCCGTCAACCCCGAACGCGTAGTCCGTGAGCTGAACGGAAGGCTCCCCGCGGACGCCCAGGTGAGTATCGACGTCGGAAGCTGCGTCTACTGGTATGCCCGCCAGCTGGTCCTGCCGCCGGGCGTCCCTGCGCACCTGTCCGGCACACTGGCCAGCATGGGGTGCGCCATCCCGTATGGCCTCGCCGCCAAGCTCGCCCATCCCGGGCGGCCGGTGGTTGCCCTGGCCGGTGACGGTGCGATGCAGATGGCGGGCGCGGCGGAACTGGTCACCGTGGCCCACCGCTGGCAGCAGTGGCAGGATCCGCGGTTCGTGGTGTGCGTCTTCAACAACCGGGAGCTGGCGGAGGTGACCTGGGAACAGCGGGAGTCCGAGGCGGAGCCGCGGTTCGGAGACAGCCAGGAGCTCCCCAACTTCCCGTTCGCCGCCTATGCCCGGCTGTTGGGGTTGGAGGGCATCCTCGTGGACGACCCCGAAGACCTCGGGGATGCCTGGGACCGGGCCTTTGCAGCGGACCGGCCGGTGGTCATCGAGGTGCTGACGGATCCTGAGGTTCCGCTGCTGCCGCCGTTCCCGGCGGGGCGGGAGAAAGCGGACAGCATGCGCAAGGGACTGGACGCGGAGGACGACGCCGGTCACGCCCGGGCGCTGCTGGACACCTACGCGGCGCAGGAAGAACGCCCCGGCGGCTAAGGCGGGTCAGAGCAGGACTGCGGTCACTGCCAGGTCCTTGCCCGCATAGCGTTCGGCATCCTGCAGGATCTCGCAGATGACGCCGAACGACCGGTCTGCCCGGAAGGGTGCGGCTACCTGCCACAGCACGGTGACGGGCGGGTTGCCGTTGTCCGTGATGCTGTCTGCGAAGTCGTGCAGCGAATCATTCAGGGCGTCGAGGTTGACTCCATAGTGCTCGGGGAAGCTCAGGACTTCGCCGAAGGTTTCCAGGACGGCCCGCTTGCTCTCCGCCGGGGGTATCACCAGGCTGCGCCTCCCGGCGTCCGCCACCTGGTCCTTGAGTTCCTCGAGGGTCCAGGTGTCGCCGGAGTAAATCTTCATGGGGGTGCTAGCTGCCTTCCGTGATGAACGAGAACGATTCGTAGTGGTCGTCGGTGTAGTACTTTTCGCCGTCCGCGCCGGCAACGATCCTGCGGGCACCGCGGTCCCCCTCACCAGGGGTGGGGACGGTGTATTCGCGGTAGTAGCCGCGGTCGCGGCGGGGCAGGATGCCCTCGAAGTTGCCGAAGGTCTGGTCGTCCTGGCTGTACCGGTATGGGCCGCCGGCCCGGATCAGGGCCAGGACCCTGCGCCCCTCGGCAGGCAGCGCGGACTCCGGGATGGCCGGGAGCCGTGACGGGTTCTTGGCGGCCGTTGCCGTCTTCCCCGGCGTCGCAGCTCCCGCCGACGCCGGGGCTTCCGGTGCCGCGGACCGTGAGGCGGCGGAGGCCCCGGCACTCGGGGCGGGGGCCGGCGCCGTTCCTTCCAGCAACTGGCCCAGGACCCCCTGGCCGCCGAAGAAGAGCACCGCCACCACCACGACGGCGGCGAGCAGCAGGGGCAGGATGGTGCGGTTGCGCATGATGGTTCCCGGCCTAGAGGGTGCGGTAGATGCTGATGGAGTTGGCCTCCACCAGGTCCTTCTCCCCGGACGCCACGCGGCCGCCCTGCCGGGATTCGTGCAGCGCGGATGTGGTGAGGCGGAGTTCGAACAGGCGCGGCGCGGTGCCTTTGGCGGCCGGCCGGGGAAGGGTGATAGTGATGTTCGTCCCTGTCCCGTTCACTACCACCAGGCCTTCGAGTTCGCCGTCCTCCGAGCCGAGGAGGAGCTGCATCACCCGGTGCTGCGGGTCGTTCCAGCGGTCCATGGACATGGGCTGGCCGTTGTGGTCGAACCAGTAAAGGTAGGACTGTTCGTGCAGGACGGGGAAATGGTGCGGCTGGGCGGCCAGGAACTCCTTGCGGAGCCGGATGTACCGCTTGGTGCTGCGGAGCATCTCGTGGGATTCGGGGGTCCGGGTCCAGTCGAGCCAGGTGATGGCGTTGTCCTGGCAGTACGCGTTGTTGTTGCCCTGCTGGGTGCGCGCCAGCTCGTCGCCGGCGGTGATCATGGGCACGCCCAGGGAGATCATCAGGGACGCCATCATGTTGCGGCGGGACTGGGCGCGGCGGGCAAGGATTTCCCCGTTTTCGGTGGGGCCTTCCACTCCGTGGTTGTAGCTGCGGTTGTCGCCGTGCCCGTCGCGGTTCTGTTCGCCGTTGGCCTCGTTGTGCTTCCGGTCGTAGGACACCAGGTCGTTCAGCGTGAAACCGTCATGCGCGGTGACGTAGTTGACCGAGGCCAGCCGGGAGCGGCCGGAGGCTTCGAACAGCGCTGCTGATCCGGACAGTGCGTCAGCGAGTTTCGCCACCGAACCACCTTGGCCGCCGGATTCCAGGGCGGCCCGGTCTGCCAGCCAGAAGGACCGGACGGAGTCGCGGAAGTGGTCGTTCCAGTCAGCCCACCCAGCCGGGAAACGTCCCGTCTGCCAGCCCCCGTAACCCACGTCCCATGGTTCGGCGATGAGTTTGACGTCGGAGAGGACCGGGTCCGCGGCGATGCCCACCAGGAACGGGTGCTGTGGATCGAAGTCGTTGTCGGCGTTGCGGCAGAGGGTGACGGCCAGGTCGAAGCGGAACCCGTCGATGTGGAACTCGTCCACCCAGTAGCGCAGCGAATCAAGGACCAGCTGGACAACCCGGGGTTCGCTGAAGTTGAGGCTGTTGCCGCAGCCCGTGGTGTCGATGTATTTCCCGTGGCCGTCGGTCCGGTAGTACCTGTTTTCCGCCAGCCCCCGGAAGCTGGTGGTCTGTCCGTCCGGCCCGCCTTCGGCGGTGTGGTTGTAGACGACGTCCAGGATGACCTCGAGCCCGGCTGAGTGGAGGGCCTTGACCATGCGCTTGAACTCGTCCTGTACCGCCTGCGGGCCGGCGTCCTGGGCGGCGCGGGTGGCGTAGCCGGGGTGCGGGGCGAAGAACGCCGCGGTGTTATAGCCCCAGTAGTTGGTCAGTCCGAGGTCCTGCAGGTGTGGTTCATCCAGGTGGAAGTGGACCGGCAGGAGCTGTACGGCGGTGATGCCCAGCCCCTTGAAGTACTCGACGACGGCGGGGTGGGCCATGCCGGCATAGGTGCCGCGGAGTTCCGCCGGCACATCGGGGTGCAGCTGGGTCTGGCCGCGGACGTGGGCCTCGTAAATGATGGTGTTGCGCCAGGGAAGCCGCAGCCTGCCGTCAGCTTCCCAGTCGAACGTGCTGTCCGTCCGGGCGCTGGTCACCAGCCCGCCGCGCTGGTCCACGGCGCGGCCGTAAGGGTCCAGCAGCGGGCGGGCGCCGTCGTCGTCCAGGTCCGCTGCGGGAACCGGCACGGGCAGCGGCTGCGCCCCCGACGCCGGGCGGAAACCATACCGTGAGCCGGCGGGCAGGTGCTCGACGATGCCGTGGTGGACGCCCTGGGTGACGTTCGGCAGCGGCTGGACGCGCCACTCGCCGCCCGGCGCGCTGTAGACGATTTCCAGGCTGGCCACGCCGGGGGCATAGCAGGCGACGTTGGCGCGGCCGCGGGGAGCCGGACGGGACCCGTCCGATTCCGCGCGCGGAACGCTGACACCGAGGGGAACAGCCGTTGAGGCGTCCATGGTGGAAGCGGTGTCGAAGAGCGGCATGACCATTACCTAAATAGTAGCCGCCGGCGGCACCTGGCCTGCGCCAACGTCACAGAACAGCGGTAACCCGCAGGGTCTGCGCGGGAACCCGGCGGAGGCTACTTCGCCGCGCGCTGGCGGGAGACCTCGTACAGCGTGATTCCCACCGCCATGGAGGCGTTCAGCGATTCCATGGCGGAGTCGATGGGGATCGAGACGATCTGGTCGCAGTTTTCCCGGACCAGGCGGCTGAGGCCTTTCCCTTCCGAACCCACCACAATGCACACGGGCTCGGTGGCCAGCGTCAGGTCCGGCAGCGAAACGTCGCCGTCACCGTCGAGCCCCAGCACGAAGATGCCCATGCTCTTGAACTGTTTGAGGGCGCTGTTGAGGTTGGAGGCACGCGCCACCGGGACGCGGACCGCCGCGCCGGCGCTGGTCTTCCAGGCAGAGGCCGTGACGCCCACGGAACGGCGTTCGGGGACGATGACGCCGTGGCCGCTGAACGCTGACGCTGAGCGGATGATCGCGCCGAGGTTCCGGGGGTCGGTAATTCCGTCGAGGGCAACGAAGAGCGGGGCGTTGGCAATGTGGCCCTTCTTCCACTTGTCAACGGTTTCTTCGGCGAGCTCGTAGGCGTCCGCGTAGTCGTAGGGCGGGATCTGCAGGACGAGGCCCTGGTGGACGGCGTCCTCGGTCATCCGGTCCAGTTCCGGCTTGCTGGTCTCCAGCAGCGGGATGCCGCGCTCGGCGGCCAGCTTCAGGGATTCCTTGACCCGGTCATCCATTTCGATGCGGATGGCCACGTGCAGGGCTTTGGCGGGGATGCCGGCGCGCAGCGCCTCCACCACGGAGTTGCGTCCCGTGACCACTTCCTCCGTGGCGCGTCCCTTGGGGCCGGACTTGCCGGCGCCGGCGCTGCGGGCACCGGCGTTGCGCTTGGCGGCGGAACGTTCGGAGAGCTGCTTGGCCTTGTGGGCCTTGTGGTAGACGCGGTCCTCCGCTTTGGGCGTGGGTCCCTTGCCTTCGAGGGCTTTGCGGCCATGGCCACCGGTTCCGACGGTCGGCCCCTTCTTCGCTTTAACCGATCGGCGACCATTGTTGGCCATAGTGTTCCACCCTTGATTGTGTTGGCTGAGTCTGCCTAACAGTCTACTGACCCGGAAAAAATCCGCGGGGCCACGGCGGGCGGCGTACGGTTACGCGCGCTTCAGGCTCCACGTGGCACCGTCGGGGCCGTCCTCCACGACGACGCCGGCCTGGTTGAGGGTGTCGCGGATAGCGTCTGAGGCGGCCCAGTCCTTCCGGGCACGAGCGTCCGCACGGGCTGCGAGCTGCGCATCCACCAAGACCGCAAGCGCCCCGGCTTCCGCACTGTTTGAGGGATCGGCGCCGGCGACGGCGTTGAGCCCCAGGACGTCGGTCATGATGCCAACGGCGTACATCGCCGTCCGGGCGGCGTCGTCGTCGCCGCCTGCCAGGGCGGTGTTTCCCGTCCGGACGGTCTCGTGCAGCGCTGCCAGGGCGCGCGGGACGTTCAGGTCATCGTCCATGGCCGCGTAAAAGGCCTCGACATTGCCGGTGGAGGCGCCAAAGTCGCCTGCCACGAAGCCGAAGTCCGTGCCAAAGCGGGCCACGGCTTTGGCCAGGAACCCGTCAATGCGTTCGACGGCGGCCGCAGCCTCCTGCAGCGAGGTGGGCCGGTAATCCAGGACGGAACGGTAGTGTGCCTGGCCGAGGTAGTAGCGCACCACCCGCGGCGGGGCGAGTTCGAGCATCTCGGCCGGGCTGATGGTGTTGCCGATGGACTTGGACATCTTCTCGCCCTCGTACGTCACCATGCCGTTGTGCATCCAGAAGTTCGCGAAAGCGTGGCCCGCCGCCTGGGACTGGGCCATCTCGTTCTCATGGTGCGGGAAGCGCAGGTCCAGGCCGCCGCCATGGATGTCGAATTCCGTGCCTAGGTATTTAGTGACCATGGCGGAGCATTCGAGGTGCCAGCCCGGCCGGCCGGCACCCCACGGCGAGGCCCAGCTGGCGGTGGCAGGTTCGCCTGCCTTGGACCCTTTCCAGAGGGCGAAGTCGCGCGGGTCCTTCTTGCCGCGGGGATCTGCGTCCGGGGCGGCCTGCATGTCGTCGATGTTTTGCCGGGTCAGCGCGCCGTATTTGCTCCAGGAGCGGACGTCGAAGTAGACGTCTCCGGAGCGGTCCAGTGCCGGGTAGGCGTGGCCGCGGTCGATCAGGCGCTGGATCAGGGCATGCATTTCCGGGATGTGGCCCGTGGCCCTGGGTTCGTAGGTGGGGCGGGAGACTCCCAGGGCGTCGTAGGCCTTCAGGAATTCCTGCTCGTAGCGGTAGGCCAGCGCCCACCACTCTTCACCGCGCACTTCACCTGTTTCCGGCTGGAAGCCAGGAGCGAAGGAGGCCTCGGACTTGGCCAGGATCTTGTCATCGATGTCGGTGACATTCCGCACCACGGTGACGCGCAACCCGCGGTGCGTCAGCCACCGGGTGAGCTGGTCGAAGGCGATGGCGGAGCGGATGTGGCCCACGTGCGGCATGCCTTGCACTGTGGCCCCGCAGTAGTAGAGGCTGGCCCTTCCCTCGACGAGGGGGACGAAGTCGCGGACTTCGGCGGAGGCAGTGTCATAGAAGCGCAGGGTCACCGCTCCAGATTAGCCGATGCAGATTGCCCGATGCCTTCGTGGTGGCGCGGGTACACCAGGGCGGTGGCCACCGCTGAGATGCCCTCGCCGCGGCCGGTGAAGCCCAGGCCGTCGCTGGTCGTGGCGGTGACGCTGACGGGCGCACCGGCTGCATCCGACAGGACCTGCTGGGCCTCCTCGCGGCGGGGACCGAATTTGGGCCGGTTGGCCACGAACTGCACGGCAATGTTGCCGATGTCGAAGCCGGCGGCCCTGACGATGCGCGCCGCCTCGGCCAGCAGGGTCACCCCGGAGGCGCCGGCGAACTCGGGCCGGTCGGTGCCGAAGTGGGTGCCCAGGTCCCCTACTCCGGCGGCCGAGAACAGGGCATCCGCTGCCGCATGTGCCACAGGGTCGCCGTCCGAGTGTCCGGACAGGCCGCGTTCTCCCGGCCAGAGGAGGCCGCCGAGCCACAACTGCCGCGGGTCTTCCTCGGCCGCGAAGGCGTGTACGTCCAGTCCGATGCCGGTACGCGGAATGATCATGTTGGGGCCGTTCATCCTTCCACCCACCTCGCGCCGAGGGGACCCTCCAGGAGGCCTTCGGCAAAAATGAGGTCGAGGGGGGTGGTGATCTTGAGGGATTGGGTTGAACCGCGGACAACGTGCACCGGGGTTCCGGCCATCTCCACCAGCATGGCGTCGTCCGTGACGGCTGCGGCCTGTTCCGGGTCCAGTGTCCGGGCGGCCTGGTGCGCATCGCGGAGGGTGGCGGCCCGGAAGCCCTGGGGGGTCTGCACGGCGCGCAGGTTTCCGCGCGCGGCGGTCCCGGTCACAACCTCCGGGGCTACCGTGCCGTCCCCGTCTGCCGCGGGCGCCACGGTCTTGACCGTGTCCACGACCGGGACCGCCGGTATGACGGCCTCGGCGCCGGCGGCAAGGGCGTCGGCAACGCGGTGGAACACCGATTCGGGCGTGAGTGCGCGGGCGGCGTCATGCACCAGGACGGCCTCGATGCCGTCCATGAGAGCGGCGATGCCCTGGCGAACGGAGTCGGCCCGCGTGGCGCCGCCGTCAACGGCTGTCAGGAGCGGGCCGCCGTCGGCCAGTTCCTCACGGAAGGCGTCGCACTGGGCGCGGAGGCCGTCGTCGCCCTCGGGCAGCACGACGCAGACCTGGCTGGCCACCCCGGACGCGACGATGCCGCGGAGGGCATGCATCAGGATCGTTTCACCGCCCAAGGGCACTGCCGCCTTGGGCATGCCGTAACCCAGGCGCTGGCCGGAGCCGGCCGCCACGAGGATCACAGCGGTCACCAGGCGGTTGGGAGTTTCACTCATGCCGACTAGCCTACGTCCCGCACGGCGGAAGTGCCCGGGCATGGGCCGGCCCCAGGGCGGACACGGCTTTCCCCGGGCAAAAAAGAAGCCCCGGCGGCACTTGCGTGCCGCCGGGGCTCAATTCTTAGGAAGCCAAGACCTCGTCGAGAACGCTTGCCGCTTTCTCTTCGTCGGTCTTTTCGGCCAGCGCCAGTTCTGAAATCAGAATCTGCCGGGCCTTGGCCAGCATTCGCTTCTCGCCTGCGGAAAGGCCCCGGTCGTGATCCCGGCGCCACAGGTCGCGGACGACCTCTGCCACCTTGATGACGTCACCGGAAGCAAGCTTCTCCAGATTTGCCTTGTACCTGCGCGACCAGTTGGTGGGCTCTTCGGTGAACTCGGCGCGGAGCACATCAAACACGTGCTCCAGGCCTTCCTTGCCCACTACGTCCCGGACCCCAACAAGGTCAACGTTTTCTGCTGGAACTTCAATGGTCAGATCACCCTGAGCCACCTTGAGCTTGAGATACATCTTCTCTTCGCCCTTGATGGTGCGCATCTTGATTTCTTCAATCTTCGCAGCACCGTGGTGAGGGTAAACTACTGTCTCGCCGACCTCAAATACCATGTGGACATTTCCCCTTTCCCGCAGACCAGTTTATCACGATTCAGGCATATGACCGGCCGCGGAAGAGGCCTTCAACCGCAGAAATACGCGGAAAATCGGCCCAATCAACCCCCTTAGACCCCTTGACGAAAGCGGATAATAGTGCATCGCGCATGCGCTGCCAAGGATGATGTGACGGCCCCGAATCCGCGTTTGAGCCCCTTTGCGGATAGGCTATGGGCTGAATAATCATTCAAGTCTTTCAAGGAGTACGTGACGTGCGTTTCACTGCGATGAACCGGGCCCGACGCGGCAAGCTGGCGCTGACGGCTGCCGCCCTGGGCGTAGGCCTGCTGACCGCGGGATGCGGTTACATCACGCCCCAGCAGACGAACCATCAGTACTCCGCTTCCGACGGCATCCGGGCCGACCTGGGCCCGCTTAAGCTGCGGAACATCCTGATCGTCTCCTCCGGCGACGACCAGCCCGGACGCGTCATCGGCGCTGTCTACAACTCCTCTTCGCAGGACGTGAAGCTGACCATGAAGGGCGCCGAGGGATCGCAGACCGAAGTTTCCGTCAAGGCAAACTCCTCCACACTGCTCAATGACACCACCGACGAGGCCATCCTCAGCACCAGCGGCGGCAAGCCCGGTTCGCTGGTGGACATCCAGGTCAGCGAGGACGGCACCAACGTCAGCAACACCGTGAAGGTGCCGGTCCTGGACGCCACCCTGCCCGAGTACAAGGAATACCTCCCGGCCGGCAGCACCCCGTCGCCGAGCAGCTCGGCAACGCCGTCTCCCACTGCTTCCGAGTCCGGCGCCTCGAACCACTAGGCGCCGGCCCCCTGCCCGCAGCAGGTGAAGGCATGACGAAGGGGAGGAGCCATCCGGCTCCTCCCCTTTGCTGTGCCCGCCGTCTTTGCTGTGCCCGGCCGTGGAGCTAGGGCTCGAACTTGTAGCCCAGCCCCCGGACCGTGACCAGGTACCGCGGTGTTGAGGGATCGGGCTCTATTTTCCCGCGGAGCCGCTTGACGTGGACGTCCAGCGTCTTGGTGTCACCGACGTAGTCCGAGCCCCAGACACGGTCGATGAGCTGCCCCCGGGTCAGCACCCGGCCGGAGTTGCGCAGCAGCATCTCCAGCAGCTCAAACTCCTTCAACGGCAGCAGGACCTGTTCGCCGTCGACGCTGACCACGTGGCGTTCGATGTCCATCCGGACCGGGCCCGCCTGCACGGTGGAGGAAATCAGTTCCTCGGGCTCGCCTTGCCGGCGCAGCACCGCCCGCACCCTGGCCACGAGTTCGCGGGACGAATACGGTTTGGTGACGTAGTCGTCGGCGCCAAGTTCCAGCCCCACCACTTTGTCGATTTCCGAGTCCTTGGCGGTCAGCATGATCACCGGAACCGATGAGCGCTGCCGGAGCTGCCGGCACACCTCGGTGCCGGACAGGCCGGGAAGCTGCAGGTCCAGCAGCACCAGGTCGGCGCCGTTGCGGTCGAATTCGGTGATGGCGTCCAGGCCGTTGTCCACCACCTCGACTTCGAACCCCTCCTTGCCCAGCAAATAGGACAGCGGGTCGCTGAACGACTCCTCGTCCTCCACAATCAAGATCCTGCTCAAGCGTTGGCTCCTCGTTCTTTTGCGCCTGCGGCGCGTGGTACTTGGGTGACATCAGGCTCTTCCGGGCGCTGCCCTCCCGGGCCCTGTTCCCCGGGACCCAGCCCCACCTGGCGGTCCGCTGGCGGGTCCGCCGGGGCAACAGGGGGTCCGGGTTCGGGATCGGCCGCTCCGGCCACGGAATCCTCCATCTCCGGAAGCCGGAGCGTGAAAGTGGAGCCCTGGCCGGGCTGGGACCACAGGGTCACCTCTCCCCCGTGGTTTGACGCGACGTGCTTGACGATGCTCAGCCCCAGGCCGGTGCCGCCGGTATGCCGCGACCGTGCGGCGTCCACGCGGTAAAAGCGTTCGAATACCCGCTCCTGGTCTTCGGCGCTGAGGCCCTCGCCCTGGTCCGTCACCGAGATGGACACCAGGCCTTCCTTGGAGCGGACGCCGATGCCCACACGGGTGTTGGGCGGTGAATACCGGATGGCATTGTCGATCAGGTTGCGCAGCGCGGTGACCAGGAGGTCCTGGTCACCAAAGACCTTCTCCGCCGTCCGGCCGCCCACCACAATCGTGATGTTCTTGCTCTCGGCCGGAAGCTGGGACCTGTCCACGGCTTCGGCGATGACGGCGTTGACGTCCACCGGTCCGCCCTGCTGGATGACACTGGCGCCCTGCAGGCGGGAGAGCTCGATGATGTCCTGAACGAGGGCGGCCAGGCGGCCCGACTCCTTGTGCATCCGTTTGGCGAAGCGCCGGACGGCCGTTTCGTCGTCGGCCGAGGACTCCAGCGCCTCGGCGAGCAGGGAGATGGCACCTACCGGGGTCTTGAGCTCGTGCGACACGTTCGCAACGAAGTCGTTGCGGATCTCCTCGGTGCGGGTGATCTCGGTGCGGTCATCGGCGAGCAGCAAGATATATTCCTCGCCCAGCATGGCCGCCCGCACCTGGACGATGATGGTGCCCTGCCCCAGCGGCCCTCGGGGAAGCTCGAGTGTCTTTTCGAGGATCACGCCATCGCGCCGGACGCCTGCCGTCATGTCCAGCAGTTCTTTGTGCACTACGGTGTGCCCGCGGACCAGCCCGTAGGCGTAGGCGGCCGGACTGGCCCTGACCACGCCGTCCACCGCGTCCACCACCACGAAGGCGCGCCCGACGACGGCGAGGACTTCCGCGGCGCCGTCCGGCAACCCCGGTTCATCGGCGTCGATGTCAAGCAACTGCCGCTGCTTCTCGCTGACCCGGAAGGCAAGCACGCCGAAGGTGCCCAGCGCCAGGCCGACGAGGCCCGCGACCAGGCCGATGAACATAGGATCCACAGGTCCACCTTATGCTCTTGCCGTTGGCGTATCGGCGCGTCCGGGGCTGCTGCAGCCACGGTTCAACTAACGTTCACCTGCAGGGGTTCAACCGTTCACCGGATACTGGCAAAGTATCCAGTTGGAGTGCCGAAAGGCGAGACGATTCCTGCTGCCCTGACGCGGGTGTGCAGGAGTTCCAAGGAAAGGACGCCTACGTGCGTAAGGTTTTTCAGGAAGAACTCACCCAGGTCGGTGACCAGCTGGTGGAGATCTCCCGGCTGGTCAGCGAAGCTATCGACAAGGCCACCACATCCTTCGAGGTGGCGGACGTGGACCTCGCCCAGGATGTCATCGCCGCGGACGCGCGCATCGACTTCCTGCAGAACAGCCTCGACGAGCGGGCCATCGACATCCTTGCCCTGCAGGGACCCGTGGCCAGCGACCTGCGGATGATCGTGGGGTCGCTGCGGATGAGCGCGTCCCTGGAGCGGATGGGCGACCTCGCCCGGCACATCGCGCAGCTCGCGCGGCTGCGCTTCCCCGCCACCGTCATCCCGGCCTCGATGACCGAAACGTTCAAGCACATGGCGGAGCTGGACCAGGTCATCGCCGACAAGCTCACCGTGCTCCTGGAAACCCGGGACCTCGAAGTGGCCCGGGACATCATGAAGGCCAACGCCGCCATCAACGACCTCCACCTGAGCGTTTTCAAGGCCATAGCCGCCACCGAGTGGGCCGAGTCGCCGGCCACCACCGTGGACGTGGCACTGGCCAGCCGCTACTTCGAGCGCTTCGCCGACCACGGCGTTTCGGTGGCCCAGAAGGTCACCTACCTGGTGACGGGTGCGTGGCAGCCCAACGCCACCGAGCACAGCTAGGAACGGGAAACCCGGCAGAGATAACGACGGCGGGCTGGTCACCCAGGTGACCAGCCCGCCGTCGTACGTATCACGGTCGACGTAGCGCGTTCTTCGGCCGGAGTGCGTCTAAGGGAGGAACGACCGAGCACCCGGCGAAGAACCGCGAAGTCTTACTTCTTGCCCTGGTTGGCGACGGCGAGGATGGCCTGCTCGGCGGCCTCGGGGTCCAGATAGGTGCCGCCCGGCTTGACGGGCTGGAAGTCCTCGTCCAGGTCGTAGACCAGGGGGATGCCGGTGGGGATGTTCAGGCCGGCGATGGCGTCGTCGCTGATGCCGTCCAGGTGCTTGACCAGGGCACGCAGGGAATTGCCGTGCGCGGTGACCAGCACGGTCTTGCCCGCCTTCAGGTCGGCCTTGATATCGGACTCCCAGTACGGCAGCAGCCGGACCAGGACGTCCTTCAGGCACTCCGTGCGCGGCAGGGCGTCGCCGAGATCCGCATAGCGGGGATCGTTGGCCTGCGAGAACTCCGAGTCGTCGGACAGCGGCGGCGGCGGGGTGTCGTAGGAGCGGCGCCATTCCATGAACTGTTCTTCACCGAACTCGGCCAGGGTCTGGGCCTTGTCCTTGCCCTGCAGCGCACCGTAGTGGCGTTCGTTCAGGCGCCAGTCGCGCTTGACCGGGATCCAGCCGCGGTCAGCCTTGTCCAGGGCGATGTTCGCCGTGTTGATGGCCCGCTTCAGCAGGGAAGTGTAAAGGACATCCGGCAGGATGTTGTTCTCCACCAGCAGCTCACCTCCGCGCGCTGCTTCCGCGCGGCCCTGGTCGTTCAGGTCAACGTCCACCCAGCCGGTGAACAGGTTCTTGGCGTTCCATTCGCTGTGGCCGTGGCGCAGCAGAATCAGCTTGTAAGTCATGAATTTCATCCTAGCCGAGCAGTGTTGCCGCCCGCCCAGCGTTACAGCGGGCTGGGGGATACAGTGGGGCGGTGGTGCAAAAGGCTGAACGGGTGGGCTCGCCCGAGATCACCGGCAGGAGGCTTCCCGGCAGGCAGGGCCGGCCGGTGGGCAACGTGACCCGCGGCACCACGAACCCCAACCGGATGCGCCGCGTGGACCGGTGGCTGGCCGGACCGCAGGCCTGGCGGCTGCGCAGGGCGGAAAACCCGTTGGTGGTGGACTTGGGGTACGGCGCAACGCCGGCCACCGCCGTCGAGCTCTTTGAACGCCTCGCCGTCGTCCGCCCGGACGTCCGCGTGTGCGGGATCGAAATTGAGCCTGAGCGGGTGCGCGCCGCCCTCCCCCTTGAACGGCCAGGCCTCAGTTTCCAGGTGGGCGGGTTCGAGCTGCCTGTTGCCGGGCGTCCCGTCCTGGTCCGCGCCTTCAACGTGCTGCGGCAATACGAGGAAGCCGATGTTGCCGGAATCTGGCGGCTGATCCAGGGCCGGCTCGCCCCGGACGGACTCTTCATCGACGGCACCTGTGACGAGATCGGCCGCCGCGTGACCTGGGTGGCCCTGGATCCCGAACGCCCCCTGTCACTGAGCATCTCGGTACGCTTCGGTGGCTTCACCATGCCGTCCGACGTGGCGGAGCGCCTGCCCAAGGCCCTGATTCACCGGAACGTACCCGGCGAACCCGTGCATGCCCTGCTGCAGGCCATGGACAAGGCCTGGCTGGAGTGCGCGCCGCTGGCGTCGTTCGGGAACCGGCAGCGCTGGCAGGGCATGTGCAGGGCGCTGCGCGCTGCCGGCTGGCCGGTCCAGGACGGGCCAGCCAGGTGGCGCCTCGGCGAGCTGACCGTGGCGTGGGAGGCCGTGGCACCCAACTCCTAAGGGCCCGCCACCGCCTGCCGGAAGGTCACCAAGGGCCGTAGGGCCCCATGTTGCGGCTGCCGCCACGGCCGGCGTCCTTGACTGCGGGGCGGACGTCGGCGAGGTAGACGGATGCAGCGACCACCGCGGCCAGTCCGAACAGTCCCAGGGTTCCGAAGATGCCGCCGCTCGCAAAGAGGGAGATGACACCCACCAGGGCAGCGCCGCCGGTCAGGGCCAGCCAGAACGCCTTGGTCCGCTTGCCGGTCGCTTCGAAGGCGTTCGCTTTGTGCCGGGCGCAGTCGGCCACGGCCCACAGTTCCAGGCCGAGGGCAACCAGGGCAAGGATAAAGAACACTGCCTGTTCCACAGGCCGAATAATCAGTTCACCGTCCACAAGCCCAGCCTAGCCGCCCAGCGTGTCCAGCGCCTGCCGCAGGTCCGCCCAAAGGTCCTCAACATTTTCCACTCCGACGCTGAGGCGGATCAGGTTTTCCGGAACGCTCGCCGGTTCCGCGGCGTGCCGGCGTCGGCGTTCGATCAGCGACTCAACACCGCCCAGCGAGGTGGCCGGCAGCCACAGCTTGACCGCGCCCACCAGTTTGTCCGCGGCGTCGGCGCCGGTCAGGGCGCCGGCCGGTTTCATCTGGATGCAGATGATGGAGCCGAACCCCTTCATCTGGGACGTGGCACGCTGGTGGCCGGGGTCGCCGGGCAGGCCGGGGAAACGCACGGATTCGATGCGGGGATCATTGCTGAGGCGTCCGGCGAGGACCGCGGCGGTTTCCTGGGACCTTTCCACCCGGAGCGCGAGGGTCCGCAGGCCGCGGAGCGCCAGCCACGCTTCGAAGGGCCCGGCGATGGCGCCGTGGATGGTCCGGTGGTGAAGGAGTGCCGCGCGGATGTCAGCGTTGGAGGTCACCAGGGCGCCGAGGACGACGTCGGAGTGCCCCGCAAGGTACTTGGTCACCGAGTGGAGCACGACGTCGGACCCCAGGGTGAGGGGCTGCTGGACCAGCGGGGTGGAGAACGTGTTGTCCGTGACCACCATGGCGCCGGCGGCGTGCGCGGCCTCGGTCAGTTCGGGGATGTCGGCGATGCCCAGCATGGGGTTGGTGGGGCTTTCCAGCCACAGCATCGCCGCGGCCTTGGCGTCCGGCCCCGCCGGGGCCAGTGCCTCCTTGACCGCACCGGTATCGGCGATGTCCACTGTCCGCAACTCGATGAAGCCTTTCTGCGCCAGCTCCGCCGCCATCACCAGGGTTCCCGAGTAGCTGTGGGTGGGCATGACCAGCACCCCGCCGGCGGGAACCAGGGAGAGGGCTGCGCTCACGGCGGCCAGGCCAGAGGCAAAGAGCAGGCCGGGGAGCTCGGCGCCTTCCAGCTGGCCAAGGGCCTCTTCGAACGGGTCCCAGGTGGGGTTGGAGTACCTGCCGTAGCCACGGTCCCCGTCACCAAGCGGGCCGGTGCCAAAGTAGGTGGAGGAAAGGACGATGGGCGGATTGACCGGCTGGTCCCTGTCCCGTGGCGGCCGGCCCGAGGCGACCACCACGGTTTCGGCGGACAGGCCGGCCAACTGCTCGTGCGAAAGACTCATGGAGACCAGCGTACTGTTTGGCCGCGGGGCTCCCGTTAAGGCCCCGGCACAGTGCCACTGTCCACATGGCCCCGCCCGGATCGGTGAATGTCCCTGCCGGTCGGTAGGCTTGAACGGTGAGCAATCAGAGTGCCGGACTTTTCATCGCGTTCGAAGGCGGCGACGGCGCCGGCAAGTCCACCCAGGCCGCAAAGCTGGCCGAAGCACTCGAACGCCGCGGGCTGTCCGTGCTGCGGACCCGTGAGCCGGGCGGCACCCCCATCGGCGAGAAGCTCCGTTCCCTGGTACTGGATCACGGCCACGGCCATATCGACGCGCATACCGAGGCGCTCATTTTTGCTGCGTCCCGCGCAGCCCACGCGGTCCAGGTGATCCGTCCGGCGCTGGAGCGGGGCGAGATCGTACTGACCGACAGGTACATTGACTCCTCCGTGGCGTACCAGGGTGCCGGGCGGGACCTCGGAATGGACGCCGTGCGCTCCCTTAATGAGTGGGCCACGTCCGGGCTGCAGCCCCACCTCACCGTCCTGCTGGACGTCGAACCCCAAGTGGGCAGGACCAGGCGCACCGCCGGGGACGCAGCCGAGGACAGGCTGGAGTCCGAGGCGGACGAGTTCCACTCCCGGATCCGCGAAGCCTTCCTTGGGTTGGCAGCCCTCCGGCCCGGGTCCTACCTGGTGCTGCCGGCCAGCCGGCCGGTGGACGAGCTCGCCGCTGACATCCTGGAGCGCGTGGAGGCACTGCTTGCTGCTGTGCCGGATTCGCGGACAGGCGCCGTTGCCGCCGGCGGCGTGCAGGGCGGCAGTACCCCGTGACCGTCTGGGATGACCTGCAGGGCCAGCCCGCCGTCGTCGACCAATTGCGCCAGGCCTCCCGCGGTGAGGCGCTGACGCACGCATGGTTGTTCACCGGGCCGCCCGGATCCGGGCGTTCCAACGCGGCCAAGGCGTTCGCTGCCGCCCTGAACTGTGACCAGGAGGACGTGAACCTTCGCGGCTGCGGGCAGTGCCACGCGTGCCTCACCATCCTGGGCGAAACGCATTCCGATGTGACGTTCGTGCGCACCGAAAAGGTCACCATCACCATCGACGAAGCCCGCGACCTCGTGGCCACCGCGGGCAACAGGCCCTCCTCCGGCCGCTGGCGGATCATCGTGGTGGAGGATGCCGACCGGATGGCCGAACGCACCACCAACGTCCTGCTCAAGGCAATTGAAGAACCCACCCCGCGGACCGTGTGGATGCTCTGCGCCCCCTCCCCCGCCGACGTGCTGGTCACCATCCGTTCGCGCTGCCGCAGCGTGGCGCTGCGGCTCCCGCCCGCCGCGGACGTCGCGGCGCTCCTGGTGAAGCGCGACGGCGTGGACCCCGCCCTGGCCGAACGCGCGGCGAGGGCGGCCCAAAGCCACGTGGGCATCGCCCGCAGGCTGGCCCGCGACCCTGCGGCCCGGGAACGCCGGCTGGAAACGGTCAGGTTCCCGCTGGGCCTTCGCGGTGTGACCGCGGCGGTCATGATGGCGGACAAACTGGTGAAGATCGCCACTGCCGAGGCCACCAGTTCCAACGAAGAACGCGATGCTGCGGAAAAGGCCGCCCTGCTGGCCACGCTCGGCGCTCCCGAGTCTGGCACCCTGCCGCCCTCGATGCGTGCCCAGGTCAGGCAGTTGGAGGACGACCAGAAACGGCGGGCCAAGCGGTCCATCACCGACTCACTGGACCGCACGCTGACGGATTTGCTGTCCTTCTACCGGGATGTCCTGATCATCCAGCTTGGGAATGCTGTTGACCTGGTGAACGTTGAGCTGAGGGGTGAACTGGAGGAGTTCGCCTCGCGGTCCACCCCGGAAACCACCCTGGCCAGGATGGACGCCATCAACAAAGCCCGTGAACGAATCACCACCACCAACGTTGCCCCGCTGTTGGCCATTGAGTCCATGGCAGCCAGCCTGATCCAGCCCTCCAAGGAGACACGATGACTGCCCGCCCCCTGCCCGCACGCCACCGCTCCCTGATGCTGGCGGTCCGTGCCGCCGGGGCCATGGCCCTCGCCTTGGTCCTGGCCTCGTGCAGCCTCCTCAACGGGGGCGACCGCAAGCAGGAGGCCGCCACGGCCAAGGCGGACCCCTCCATTGTGGCTTCGGCGCCGGCCGGGCTGGAGAAGTTCTATTCACAGGAAGTGGTGTGGGAACCCTGTGAAGGCCAGTTCCAGTGCGCCAAAATCACGGTGCCCATGGACTACGCCAAGCCTGACGGGGACACCATCCAGATCGCAGCCCTGCGGGCGTCCAGCACCGGCAAGAAAACGGGGAGCCTGTTGGTCAACCCCGGCGGTCCGGGCGCTTCCGGCTACGACTTCGTCAAGGACGCGGCAACTACGCATTTCTCGCAGCCGGTCCGTGACGCCTATGACCTGGTGGGTTTTGATCCCCGCGGCGTGAAGCGCTCGGCGCCGGTCACCTGCATGACCGATGCCGAACGTGATGAGGCCCGCGCCAAAATCTATGACCTTGAAACCGACGCCGGCTTGGCCGCCGCCAGGGCGGACAACAAGGCCATCGCGGAGAAGTGTGCGGCGCAGACGGGACCGTCACTGGGCCACATCGACACCCAAAGCGCGGCCAAGGACCTCGACGTGCTGCGGGCCGTCGTCAACGACACCAAGCTGAACTACCTGGGGTACTCCTATGGAACATTCCTCGGTTCCACTTACGCGCAGCTGTTTCCGGACAACGTGGGCCGGATGGTGCTCGACGGTGCGCTGGACCCGGCCATCGGCAACGAGGAACTGACCAGCGGCCAGGCCGTGGCCTTCGAAAAAGCGGTGCGGACCTACGTTGCCAGCTGTGAACAGCAGAAGGACTGCCCGTTGAGCGGCGGCGTCGACGGCGGAGTGCAGCAGATCCGCGACCTGATCAACGCCGTGGAACAGCAGCCCCGTACCGCCAAGGACGGCAGGGTGGTCAACGCCACCATGTTCGTCAGCGGGCTTATCACCCCGCTGTACAACGACCAGAGCTGGCCCGCCCTGACCCAGGCGCTGGAGGCGGCCATGACCGGCGACGTGAGCCTGATGCTGCGGTTGTCCGATCTCGGCGCCGACCGGTCCTCCAACGGCACCTACACGTCTAACTCGACGTTTGCCTTCAACGCCATTAACTGCCTGGACTACCCGATGGTCTCCGACCCTGCGGCCATGCGGGCCGAGCAGCAGCGGCTCATGCAGGAATCCCCCACACTGGGCTACTACTTCGCCTACGGCGGCATCAACTGCGCCGACTGGCCGTACAAGAACGTCCGCACGCCCGCCCCAGTGGAGTACAACGGGGAGGCGCCCATCGTCGTCATCGGCACCACCGGAGATCCCGCCACACCGGTTGAATGGGCGTCCTCGCTGCGCAAACAGCTGGGCAACGCCTCGCTGATGACGTGGGAGGGCGAGGGGCATACGGCCTACGGCAGGGCCAACAGCTGCCTTGAGGACAAGGTGGACAGCTACCTGGTGAGCGGCCAGGTACCGGCCGACAACACCGTGTGCTGAAAGCCTTACCCCGAGCGTGGGCGTCCATTTTGACCCGGGCGCCGGGACTCTACTACAGTTGACTCTTGCATGAGGCGCCCGGGATTTTCCGGGAACTTCACGCGGTGCTTCCTTAGCTCAGTCGGTAGAGCGTTTCACTCGTAATGAAAAGGTCATCAGTTCGATTCTGATAGGAAGCTCGGGATAAACCCCCTATTGCCCTGACTCTCAGGGCTTTGGGGGGGTTTTTCGCTGGTTAAGCGGCGAATTCGGCCGGAGGCTCCACTTTTGGCGTAGTCGGATATTCCCGCGACGTCTGCTTGCAGGGCCTGGGTGGCTGCAGCGTTACAAATTTGTCCTTGGCCTTGCCAACGGTGGGTGGATGTGCCTGTCGGTGGCGCGGAACAGGGCCGCCGGAGCTCCCCCGCCCGGCGCTCGGGTCTTCTTCCCGGTGTCCTCCAGCTGGGGTGTCATCTTGCGGGTGAAGTTGCCGGGCGGCAGGGGTGCGTTCCAGACCGCCTCATACACGGTCCGCAGCTGCGAGAGGGTGAACTCCTCGGTCAGTAATTGGGCGGCGACGGTGGTGTACTCCATCTTTCCGGCCAGCCGGTTCAGCCCGTCCAGCAGGATCATGGAGTGGTCGAAGGCCAGTGGCCCGCTGTGATGGCCGTGCAGGATGTCATAGACCGGGTACCACCCGGCGCCGGCGGCATCGGACGCCGCGGAGACCTCAGGCAAGGCGCTGCCGTCGGTGGCGAGCAGTACCAGGTGAGCTACGGACACCACACGCATGCGGGGGTCCCGCAGCGGACCCGTGTAGGTGGCCAGCTGCTCGATGTGGACGGGCAAGTTGCCCAGGTCGAGGCCTGTCTCTTCCGCCAGCTCCCGCCGGGCGGCGTCGTCGGCCGATTCGCGGGGGCCAACGAACCCGCCCGGCAAGGCCAGCTGGTCCTTGAAGGGGTGGGCGCCGCGGCGTACCAACGCTACCTGCAGGACGCCTCCGGTGATGGCGAAAACGACCAGGTCGGCGGTCAGGGCGACCGAGGGGTAGTCGCCGGGCCGGTACGACTCAAGGTAGTCCTGCTCCGCATTCGAGCCCTTCATACGGTTGCTCCATCGAGTACCGTGCGGGTAGCCCAGGGCGGAGAGGTAAAGCCGTTGCGTTGGGCGAGGATCAGGTCAATGATCTCAGTGGCGGTCTTCATCCGCCGTTCGTGGTTCCCGGTGACGAGGATCCAGGAGTGGCCCTCCGCGGTCAGTGTCTCCTTGAACCACTCGGTCATCTCTGCCCGTCGGTGTTCGCCTTCGCGCCAGCCGTCGTCTTCGAAGGCGACGCCGTCGTGGTCGGTGATCAGGTACAGGTCCCGGCGGGGCAGGTGGTCCATGGCGTTGTAGGAGCCGTAGCTGCGCTCCCCCACGTAGAACCGCTCCCACAGGGTGGTGGCGAGGGAGTCGGTGTCGGCGATGACCAGCGGGCAGGCAGCGGCCGCTGCGTTCTCGAGCTCGTTCTGCCGGGTGGCGATGACGCTGAAGTCCCGCGCGGTCCAGACCATGTCGGCCAGTACGGCGTCCGGTTTGTCGGCCCGAAGGGCGTCGAACTTCCTGTAGGTGTAGTCCCGGCCGTATTCCGGAACGTCGGCGATCCGCGGGAACCGGGGGCGGTAGTGCTCCATCAGCGCCTTGGTCAGGGTAGTGGTGCCGGTGGATTCGGCCCCGACGATGATGACCCGGGTGGCCAACCCCTGCCGGGCGGGTGCGATCACGTACGGCCAGGCCGCTCCCAAATCGTCCCTGCAAAGCGTGCCGCTGACCGGGTAGGTGGCCCGGGACAGGTCCACGAGGACGTGCTCGGCGCTGAAGTATTCGGCCAGCTGGGTGCCGTACTCCTCGGAACTGAAGACGGCGTCAATGGCCCTAATGCCGTGGCTTTTCAGGGCCAGGCGCATGAGCTCGTTCTGGGCCTTCCAGATTTCCCCGGAGTGGTAGTCCTCGGGGCAATCGTTCGGCATCGCGATCACCTGCACGTTGGTGTCCTCGAACTCGGCAGCGAGCCATGTGGCCCGCTCGGCGACCGTGATGGATTCGAACCGGTTACCCAGGACGAGGACGGCGACCTTCCTGGACTGGGTGGCCGCGGTGGCGATCAGGTGGGCGTGGCCGGCGTGCGGCGGGTAGAACTTGCCGATGACCATGGACTGGTTGAACATGTCAGGCTCCTGCGGTGATGGTCGTGAGGGCGGCGGTGGTTTCGGCGGTACGGGTGCGCTTCCAGTCAATGAGGCCGTAGACGCACAGCGCGAGGAACCCGACGTAGAGGACGCCCGTGAGGGTCAGGCCGCGGCTGAAGTACAGCGGGATGGAGACGACGTCGATGAGGATCCAGACGTACCAGTGCTGGAAGATCTTCTTGGCCTGGCCATAGGTTGCCAGCAGGGACGCGGTAAGGACGAAGGCGTCCGGCCAGGGCACCTGGGAATCAGTCCCGTGGGTGAGGATCAAGGCTACAGCGGCAGTGCCGGCGATGGTGGCGCCGATGCCGACGAAGGACTCCTTGGCGGTGGCGTTCCGGATGGGAAGGTCGTTCTTCGCCTCCGTGTTGGCGTTGCCGCGCATCCAGTTGATCCAGCCGTAAACGGCGACGGCGGCGAAGATGACCTGCAGGAGCGTTTCGCCATAAAGGCCGGCGCCCAGGAACAGGAGAATGAACGCGACGTTGTTCAGGATCCCGACCGGCCAGTTCCACAGCTTCTGCTTTGCGACGCCATACACACAGGCTGCGCCGGTAACGAAGCCGATGACTTCAATCCAGCTCACGGGGGCGCCGAACAGGTCGGGGAGTGCCGCGGAATTCATCCAGTCGAGCAGTGTTGTCATCGTGGTTCCGTCCTTAATTATCAAAATGATAATTAAAAATCTACCAAGTAATTATCAGCTTGACAATAAGCGAGTTCCGCGCCGCAGGCGGTTCAGTCTGTTCCTGGTGGAGGATGGGCTCCCACAGCCGTCGAAGGGTCTAAACCGCCGCAGGTAGCATCTGCGCCGGAAACACGTAGCCACCACTCAGGCGAAACCGGTTCACGGACCATACGGTAGTGCTTGGGGCCGGCGGCGATGGTGCTTCATGGAGACCAGCACCTCCCCCAGCCGTCGCCGGCCCACCCCAGCACGGTGCAGCATATAAACCCTGCGGAAACACCATCCGAATATTCGGGTTCCCTTCAGGAACCGTTCCTACCGTGGAAGCCGGAGCCGGCGGCGTTGGCATCGTCTGAGATCCCGATGCCACCTCCAGCCGTCGCCGGCTCCCGCCTGGAGGGCACCGACGGCCGACGGGCGAACCCTAGTCCGGCCGGCCCACCACCACTTGTGACGGGCTGTGGGTTACGTAGCCCACCGCCCAGGAAAAGAGGGCACGGATTTTCTGCTGCAGCCCCGGCAGCAGGGCCAGGTGCACGCCCAGCCAGGACAGGAAAGCCAGCGGCCCCTGCAGCTGGATCCGCTGCGGTCCCAGTTCCGCTACGGCAGCGCCCCTGCCCACCATGGCCATGTACCCCTTGTCCACGTACCGGAAGGGCTGGCGGGTGCCGCCGGTGAGGTCGGCGTGGATGTTTCGGGCAGCCCATTTGCCTGACTGCTGCGCCACCGAACCGAGCTGCGGCAGCTTCGCCCCCTTGGCGTCCGTGATGTTCGCCGAGTCACCCAGGACGTACACGCCGTCGACTCCCGGCGCAGTGAGGTCCGGCTGCACATCGATGCGGCCTCCCCTTCCCTGCTGCAGCCCCGACTCCGCGATGATCTTTCCTGCCTGCAGGCCGCCGGCCCACACCACGATCTGCGCCGGGATGACAGTCCCGTCGGCCAAAGTGACGCCGTCCGGGCGGACCTCCGTGACGCTGTGCCCCATATGGAGCTGGACACCCAGCTTCCCCAGCCGGTCCCGGGTGTACTTCTGTGATTTCTCCGAAAAGGCCATCAGGACGTTAGGCACCATGTCCACGAGGTGCACGTGGCAGCGGGATGCCAGTTCGGACGAAAAGTACTTCGGCACTATGTATTTGATGTTCTCGGCCAACGCCCCGGCGGTCTCCACACCGGTGGGCCCGCCGCCCACCACCACGACGTCGGGGCTGCCGCCGGCCCCGCGGTCTGCCTCGTCAAGGGCCTCGGTCAGGGCAACACTCAGCCTGGTGGCGTCGGACACCGAGTACAGCGGGTACGCGTGCTCCTCAGCTCCCGGGGTATTAAAGAAGTTGGGCACGGCACCTGTGGCCAGGACCAGGAACTGTGCCCGGTACGTGGCCCCGTCCGCCGTGGTCACGGTGCGCGTGGCGGCGTCCACAGCCGTAACTTCAGCCGTCAGCACCCGCACGCCCTTGATTCCGCGGAAGACGGCGCGGAGCGGCCGGGCCACCGCCGACACCCCGATCTGGGACGACGCCACCTGGTACAGCAGCGGCTGGAACTGCTGATAGTTGTTGGCGTCTATCAGCAGCACCCGGACGCCCTTGCGGCCCAATTCCTGCGCCGCCGCCTTGCCCGCAAAACCGCCGCCCACCACGATGACCTGATATGTATCGTCCATTCGAGCAACATACCGTGCCGGACGCCGCAGCAACAGGGCAGCGTTTCACCGGAGCCGAACGCAGATCCGCTCCGGCCGGCGCCGCCCGGAGGGGCCGGCCGGCACGTCAGCCTAAGATGGCGGACATGGATGAAGAGTCCCTGGCCGGTATCGCGAACAGGCTCTACGCCGCGCCCCTCGATGGCTTCATTGCGGCCCGTACCGCGGCCGCGAAGGAAGCCTCGGGGCAGGACAAGGAACTCGGCGCGGCCGTCCGTGGCCTCGCGAAACCGTCCGTGGGTGCCTGGGCGGTGAACATGCTGGCCGTCCATGATCCGGACGTCCTCGACGAACTGGCCGGCCTGGGCCTGCGCATGCGGACCGCACAGGCGTCCCTCGACGCCAAGGCCCTGCGGGACCTGGCACGCGAGCGGCGCACCATGCTGGCCTCCGCCGTGGAGGCCGCCCGTACCGTCGTCGAGCGGCAGGGCCGGGCACTCAGTGACACCATCGCCGGCGACGTCGAGGAAACCCTCCGGGCCCTGACGGCAGACGAGGGTGCCGCGGCAGCGGTCCGCAGCGGCAGGCTCCTGAAAACCCTGTCCGCCGACGGCGTCAGCGCCGCAGACCTCGACGGCGCCGTGGCGGTCCCAAGCGCGCTTCCGGCGGACGCTTCCCCCGCACCGCCACCGGACGTTGACAAGGCCGCTCCGGCACGGACAGCCCGGACGACGGCGGAACGCGCGTCCGGTCCCCGGGCCACCAAACCACGGCTCGAGGCTGTCCGGCAGACGCCGCGCACGGCATCACGGCCGGCCGTGGAAAAGGCCAAGGCGGCGTTGGCGGCGGCCGAGGCGGAGGAAGCGGACTCCGCGCGCCGCTCCCAAGAAGTCCAGGAACTGGCACAGCAGGCCGCTGGCACCATCGCCTCGCTCCGGGAGGAAATCGAAGGGCTGCGGGCGCGGCTAAAGGCCGCCGAAACCGGCCTGGACCAGGCCAAAAAGCAACTGGCCGGCACTTCTGCCGAAGCCAAACAGGCCCAGCGGGAAGCGGACAAGGCGGCCAGGGCGGCGTTGCTCGCCCGGGAACGCGTCCTGCGGCTGGAGAACCCGTAGGGGGTCCGTAACGGCAGCGATGTCCTGCCGGTCAGGCTCCTAGGGCAGCAAGCGACCTGCGGATACCAATGATCCTGACGGTCACTCCCGCCAGAACCAGTGCGATGCCTGCACCCATCAGCAGCCACACCGGAACGGCAGCGGAATCGATGGTCCGGTAGCATTCCGCGGCCAAGCCGGTGGTGACCAGCTGGGCGTCGGACAGCTCCGCGGCCCCGCTGTGTGGAATGAGGGGGCTGCCGCACGACGGTGCCACGGGTTTGAGGCCGACCACGACGCTCAGGAGGTGCAGGGCGAAGCCCACCGCAACTGTCAGCATCCAGCCTCGCCGCCGGGCCAACTCCCGGTTGATGTGCCTGGTGGCGTTGTCCTTGTCCGGGGCGTCTTCGGGGGCATCTCCAACCTGCATGGTCACAGCCTAGCCGGACTCCCCTGCCCGGTAGTCAATGACGGAAACTTGTTCCCGGCCGGCTGCAAAACAGGTAGTGACCACTCACGTGCCGCCTGTCATTCCCCCGTACCTTGATGCCAGGGCCGGCGATGAGGGCGCCGCTGAGACCACGGCGCCTCCCCCAGCCGTCGCCGGCCCACCACGCCCCACTTCCCCTGGGGCGGCTCGCCGACCGGGTTCCCCGCAGGAACAGTTTCTTTGCCATGACGCCGTGTCTTATGGCCTCCCCCGGCAACACGCGGGGCCGGTTCCTGTAAATGTCAGACCCCGGTTGCACACTGGATTCATGGAGAACAACGTTCAGGAATTTCACGTCACGTACTTCGACGCCGACTGTGGGCGTTCCCGGTCCGAGACCTTCGACACCATGGCAGAGGCCCAGCGTTTCGCGGACCGGCACTGCTCCGGCGAGGACAGCTGGGCCGTTATCGACGCTGTCACCGTCGAGCCTGCCCGGCTTGCCGCCTGATTCCTTTGGTTCGTCGCGGCCTCGCGTTCAGGCGCGCTGGTACGGAGCATTAAAGGAAGGAACCCGCACCCTCCGGGTTGGCCGGGGTGTGCGGGTTCCTGTGTCCCTGATACCTGGTCCTTGATGCCTGGTTAACCGTGCAGCAGGGAAGGCCGTGTCAGGCGAAGTCGGAGACTGCCGGGTCGGGGCCGATCCTGCCTTCACCGGCGGCGGTCCGGTCCAGGCCGTTGATCGCGTCGATGTCCTCGGAGTCCAGGGTGACGTCCAGTGCAGCGTAGTTCTCGCGGATGCGGGACTCGGTGACAGACTTCGGAATGACCACGTTGCCGATGGCCAGGTGCCAGGCGATGACGACCTGCGCCGGAGTTGCCTGGTGCTTGGCGGCGATGCCGGCGACCGTGGCGTCCTCCAGGAGTTCGCCGCCCTGGCCCAGCGGGGACCAGGCCTGGGTCAGGATGCCCTTGGAGGCACCGAATTCGCGCAGCTCACGCTGGCTGAAGTAGGGGTGGAGTTCAATCTGGTGGATGGCCGGAACCACACCGGTTTCGTCGATCAGCCGCTGCAGGCCCTCCGCCGTGAAGTTGGACACGCCGATGGACTTGACCCGTCCGCGCTTCTGGAGTTCGATCAGGGCCTTCCACGTGTCCACGTACTTGTCCTGCTTGGGCTGCATCCAGTGGATCAGGTACAGGTCCAGCGTCTCCAGGCCGAGGCGGTCCATGGACTCCTCGAAGGCCGTCAGGGTGGACTCGTAGCCTTGGTCCGCGTTCCACAGCTTGGTGGTGATGAAGATCTGCTCCGGGGTCAGGCCGGAACTGGCGATGGCGCGTCCCACGCCTGCCTCGTTGCCATAGATCTTGGCGGTATCGATGTGGCGGAAGCCGGCTTCGAACGCCTGGCGGACAACCTTTTCCGCGACGTCGTCCTCCACCTGCCATACGCCGTAGCCCAGCTGGGGGATGGTGTTTCCGTCGTTGAAAGTCAGAGTAGGTGAAAGAGTCATGCATTCATCCTGCCAAACCGGCCACCGCCGCCGTGCCGTTTTCCGGCCCTGTCAGCCAGGCGCTTAACACGGAATATCTGCTCCGTTGGCGGGAATAAATCAGGGTTGGGGCGGATCGGCGGCAAGATGCCGTTCGGCGTCGGCCACCTGTTCGAAGACGGCCTCGGCCCGGCGGCGCACGGAAGCAGCGCCCACCGGGACAGGGCCCACGGCGAGCCGGAGCATGGCTGCCGCCTCCGCCGTGGTCGCGAGTGAATTGCCCGCCTTGGAGAGTGCACGGTGCACGCCTGACAGCGCCACCGGAATGTCCAGCCCTTCGCTGGGGGCCCGGCGCTGGGCCTCCATGCAGACCGCCCGGACCCGGTCCATCAGTCCGGCAAGCGCGTTGGCGATTTCCACCAGCTCCGCGTAGAGCTGGTCGTCCTCAACCCCTTCCAGCACCTGGTGGAAGCGGTCCAGTCCCCGGTGGAAGCGGTCGTGCGCGCGCCGCCACAACCCCTTGCCCAGTTCCGCATCATCCTTGCGCCCCTGCCTGGCGGCGCTGAAGAACCCCAACCGGAGCCCTACAGGTACTGCCCGGGACCGTGGTCCGGATCTTCTCGCTTGCCGGAGGGGGCCGGGGCGCCAGTACGCGCCTGGCCGGCGGGGGCGCGCTGCGGCTCCCCGTTTTCACCGATCACCACGCCGGGGGCGATCATGGTTCCCGGGGGGAGCTGGCGGAGCTGCATCTGCGCGGCGGCCTGCTGCTGGGCGGCATGCTGGGCGGCGATTGCGGTCTGGATTCCGTGGAACAGGCCTTCCAGCCAGCCCACAAGCTGCGCCTGGGCGATGCGCAGCTCAGCGTCGGACGGGGTGGCGTCATCCGTGAAGGGGAGGCTGATGCGGTCCAGTTCCTCCACGAGTTCCGGTGCCAGGCCGTCCTCAAGTTCCTTGATGGAGCGTTCGTGGATCTCGGCGAGCCGGCCACGGGCGGCGTCGTCCAGCGGGGCAGACTTCACCTCTTCCAGGAGCTGCCGGATCATGGTGCCGATCCGCATCACCTTGGCCGGTTCATCCACAAGGTCCTGCAGGTTGCTGCCGCGCGGCCTGCCGCCGTCCCGTGGCTCCGCCTGGGCCGCCGGCTGGCCGTCATCGATGGTGGTGCCTTCGACGGGGAGGTCCTCAGCTGCCTGGGTGTCTTTCGGATCGCTCATGCGTTCATACTCTCATGAGCGATCCGAAAGCCACTCCACTCCATGAAGCCTGCGGTCGCGGCGTCCGCTGAGGGCTAAATCAGCAGCAGCGGCCCTGCGGGTTGGCGTCCTGGCGGTCCGTCCGGTCCCGCCAGAATTCGCGCTCGGTCAGCGGTGGTCCGCTGTGGCCGCAGGAGCGGTGGTGTTCCAGGTACTTGGCGTACGCGTCGGCACCCAGGACACCGCTGAGGTACCGGGCGAACCCCCGGAACCCGTTGGAAAGTACCGCCAGCCCGGCGCCCATCAGTGGTGGCCTGCCCGCTCAAACCGGAGGTTTGCCGGAACCTTTTCCCACTCGGCAAGCAGTTCGCGCTCGGCGGCCGTGGGGACGGGGCCGGCGGGCGCGAACACGCGTGAGGGCCGGGCCGGGTCCTCGTTGTCCGTGGCCGTCCCGGCACCCCTGGTGCGGAAAGCCTTGATGGTGGCGAGCACCGCCGTCGCGATCACGATGATGCTCAGGACCACGAAGATCACCGACAGCCAGCCCTGGATGGCGGTGTTGCGGACTACTGCTTCCATGGCGGTGACCGTCTTGGCGGTGCCGAACTCCGTCTTGCCGTCCGCCAGGGCCTTGCTGAACGCCGCGTTGTTGGCGAAGTAGCCGACGGCGGGGGTGGGCGAGAAGATCTTCTGGTAGCTGGCGGTGATGGTTACCACTGCCGCGAAGGCCAGCGGCAGGGCCACGATCCACAGGTACTTGAACGTGCCGCGCTTGGCCACGATGGCCAGGCAGACGGAGAGGGCGATGGCCGCCAGGAGCTGGTTGGCGATACCGAACAGCGGGAACAGGGTGTTGATGCCGCCGAGCGGATCGGTGACGCCCATGAGCAGGACCGCTCCCCAGGCTCCCACCATGATGGCCGTGCAGAGCCAGGCTCCCGGCCGCCAGGAGGCTTCCTTGAACTTGGGGACGAAGTTGCCGATGGAGTCCTGCAACATGAAACGGGCCACGCGGGTTCCGGCGTCCACGGCCGTCAGGATGAACAGGGCTTCGAACATGATGGCGAAGTGGTACCAGAAGGACATCATCGCCGTGCCGCCGATGAACTGCTGCATGATGTGCGCCAGGCCCACGGCGAGCGTGGGGGCGCCGCCGGTGCGGGACACGACGCTTTGCTCCCCCACGTTGCGGGCGGTTTCGGACAGCAGCTCGGGGCTGATGTTCACCCCGGCCAGGCCCAGGCTATTCACCCAGGTGGCGGCGGTTTCCACGGTACCGCCGGTCAGCGCGGCCGGCGCGTTCATGGCGAAGTAGAGGCCGCGGTCAATCGAGATGGCAGCCACCAGGGCCATGATGGCCACGAAGGACTCCATGAGCATGCCGCCGTAACCGATGTACCGGGTCTGGCGTTCCTTCTCCACCAGCTTCGGGGTGGTACCGGACGAGATCAGCGCATGGAACCCGGACAGTGCGCCGCACGCGATGGTGACGAACAGGAACGGGAAGAGGGCACCGGGGAATACCGGCCCGTTTTCCCTGCCGGCGAATTCGCTGAAGGCCGGGACGTTGATCTCCGGCCGGACCACGATGATGGCCAGGGCGAGCATCACGATCACGCCGATCTTCATGAACGTGGACAGGTAGTCGCGCGGTGCCAGGAGGAGCCAGACCGGCAGGATCGCGGCGATGAAGCCGTAGACGATCAGGCCCCAGGCGATGGTGACCTTGTCCAGGGTGAAGATGTCCGCGCCCCAGGCGGTTTCCGCCACGATTCCGCCGCCGATGATGGCGGCCATCAGCAGGACGAAACCGATGATGGAGACCTCCATGACCTTGCCCGGCCGGAGGTAGCGGAGGTAGACGCCCATGAACAGGGCGATCGGGATGGTCATGCCCACGGAGAAGACACCCCACGGGCTCTCACCCAGTGCGTTGACGACGACGAGCGCCAGGATGGCCACGATGATCACCATGATCAGCAGGGTGGCGATCAGCGCGGCGGTACCGCCGATGACGCCGAGTTCCTCGCGGGCCATCTGGCCCAGTGAGCGTCCGCCGCGGCGCATGGAGAAGAACATCACCAGGTAGTCCTGGACGGCTCCGGCCAGGACCACACCCACGATGATCCAGATGGTGCCCGGCAGGTAGCCCATCTGGGCGGCGATGACGGGACCAACCAGCGGCCCGGCACCTGCGATGGCGGCAAAGTGGTGGCCGAACAGGACGTTCCGGTCCGTCCGGACGTAGTCCTTGCCGTCCGCCTTGTATTCGGCGGGAGTGGCACGGCGGTCATCGGGCCTGGTGATGAAGCGTTCGATGACCTTGGAGTAGAACCGGTACCCGATCAGGTAGGTGCAGACCGAGGCGAACACAAACCAGATCGCGTTAACGGTTTCCCCGCGGACGATGGCCAGCATGAACCATGCCACGCCGCCGAGGAGGGAGATCGCAGCCCAAAGCGCGATCTTCCCCGGCGTCCACTTCCTGTCCTCGGCATCGCGGACGGCGTCGTCCACGGCGGTGGGGGGAAGCGCCGGGTCTGTGGCCACCGATCCTTCCTGCCCTGTTGAACCCGCCCTGTTGTCTGGCGCTTCGGCCATGTCTCCTCCTCGAGATTCGTGCGCATCTGCTCTGAGGCACCCTACCCAACCCGGCGGCCAGGGCTGCGACGGTTCTGCCGGGTGCCCGGGTTTATGCGGCAGGCGGCAGGCAATCGGCGACGAACGACGGCGGTCGGGCGGCCTTGTGCTTCCCACGTTAGGCTTCCCCGTCCCAACCGGAAAGAGGCGCACCGCAAAAGTGGCCGGACCTGCCCACGGCGGGACCGGAGAACGTCCCGCCCCAGCGACGCCGGATCCGGTCCACTCAGCCGCCGGGTGCCCGCCGGGTCATGGGGAGGGCCACCCGGGTGAAGGCCCAGGCCAGGGCCGAGGCGGTCACCGGAACCGCCGCCACCATGGCGGCGAGGGGCAGCCAGGGAACGTCCAAAGCCGTCCGCAGGTCCGTGGACACCACGATCAGCACTGCGGGCACCGCACCTGCCAGGGTTCCCAGCACGGCGCCGAGCCCTGCGGTGAACAAGGCCTGCGAAGCGGCAAGGGCCTTCCGCAGCCGGGGCGCGGCACCGACGCCGGCAAGCGTGGCATGGTCGGTGCGGGCGTCGGCCAGCGACAGCCCGGTGGTGATTCCGGCTGCGCTGAAGGTGACCAGGGCACTGACCGCCACGATCAGCCAGCCCATCCAGGCCTGGTCCTTCGGTACTCCCGGCTCGGCCCAGAATCCGATGCCGGGCTGCCCGAAGACACCTGCGATGGCACCGGTGACGGCGTCGACCTCGGCCGCCGACGGGGCCCGGCTGAGCTGGACCGCCAATCCGGCGGCTTCCGGGGCAAGGTTCAACCTGTGGGCCGTGGCCGGGGAGACGATGCCGTAGTACGGCACGGCCACGGAAGGTTCCAGAGTCACTGCCTCCAGAACGGTGCTGCTGACAGTGTCATGGACCACGGAGCCGTCCGGGGACCCCTGCTGCGTGCGCACGTCCTGCCCCTGCAACTCGACTTTCCCGTCCCGAATGAAGACAGGGTTCGTCACCACCATGGCGCCGGCGTTCAGGGCGGCGACCGCGTCCGCACCTGCTTCCCGCCCAAACATGGCCCGGATGTCCTCAGCGCCTCCCACCAGAATGGACCTGTCGGATCCCTGGTCCCATGCCATCGATCCGCGGCACCGCCAGTCGTCCGGGTCCACCACGCGCCGCTGCGCGGTGAGCGGACATGCCTGGCCCGCCGGTCTGGCCAGCGAATATTGGAGGCAATTGGACACGTCCGTTGTCACCTGGCCGGCAGGACCGGCGCCTTCACCGAAGCCGCAATTCCGCACCGGCGCGGGCGTGGTGACGGTTCTGGTCCAGGACACACTGTCCAGTGCTCCCGAGACGGCAGTTGAGAGGTGCTCCGGGTTGGCGGTGATGGCTGGCGGAATCGTCCCGTCGGCCTGCGGCGGCTGGGCAAGGCTGAGCGGCAGGTACGCCTGGTTCTCCAGGGCGCTCCACGAATGCGAAAGCCGCTGCCCCGCTTGCTGGCTGGCGGACAGTACCAGGGCGGCACTCGCCAGCGTAGCGGCAGCGAGCACAGCCGCGACAGCAGGCACCGTCCGCCCCCTGTTCCTGGCGGAGTCCCGGGCTGCCATCCGAAGAGCCAACGGAAGGCTCCCGGTACGGGGCGTCAAACCTGTGGTCAGCCACCCGGTCAGCAGCACCAGTGCCACGACTCCCAGGACGGCTCCTCCCGCCAGCAGCGAGGAAACCAGACCGGCCTGCCGCGCGCGTTCGTCCGGATCCGCCGCGGACTGCGCCACCAGCCACCCCGCTGCCAACAGTCCGGCAGCTACCGGCAGCAGGACCGCTCCGGTAAGGGTTGTCCGTTTTCCGCCCGCCGCCGGGGCCCGACCGGACTTCAGTGCACCCACCAGGGCCTGCCGGGCCACGCGGTTGGCGGGTGCCAGCGCGGCGAGAAGGCAAGCAGCGAGCCCCATTGCCATGGCGGTCCCCGTCAGCAGCGGATCCGGGTGCACTCCCGCCAGGCGGGCCGACCCCGTGGAGCGGACCCACCAGACCACCACCGCCGCAGCTCCCACGCCGGCAACGGCGCCGGACGCAACGGCCGCCCCGCCCAGCCAGAGCCCGCTTGCGGTGACGACGGCCCGGATGGTGGGCGCTTCGGCTCCGGACGCCGCCAGCAACGCGAGTTCACGAACCTGGTTCTTGGCGCCGACGGCGAAAGCGGCGCCGGCAAGGAGGCCCACCTCCAGCAGCGCGAGGGCACCCACCAGGCCGAAGGTGCCGTACGCGGCCACCTGTTCCGACGGGGTTCCGGCCTGTATGGCACCCGGCACGGTCTGTTCGTCGGGCGGCGGCGGGCTCAGCACAACGCTGCGGGACAGCACCCCCACGCCGCGGCTGTTGGCGGCGCGGACCTGCTCCCACGTGACCGGCGCCGCGCCTGCGAGGTAGTAGGAGACGGACTGCGGAGAAGCGTCTCCCTGGCCCAGCGCCGCGGGCCCCTGGCCCTGGCGAAGGTACAGAATGCTGTTGCGGTCAGACGCGTCCGCGTCACGGATGGTGCCGACCGGCACGAAGGTTCCCGCCGACGTCGTAAATTCCTCCCCGAAGGAGAGGGCGAAGCGCTCGATCAGGCCGGGCGAAACCAGGACCTCGTCTCCGGTGGCGGGCGCACGTCCCTCGAGGAGGGTGAACTTTCCTTCAAAGGCGGGATGGAGGGCGTCCACCTGCCGGCCCTGGAGGGGTACCGCGGCGTCGCCTGCCGTGGCTGTCAGCTTCAGCTGCCGCAACGGCAGGACCTCGTAACCGTCCGGCAGCAGGTCTTCCGGCGGGCTGGGCCGAAAGTCCTGGTCAAGCTCCCCCGTACTGGAGGCCACGATGGTGTCGTTCAGCGGGTCCTGGAGCGATTCGCCGTTGGGGACCGGCAGCATGGCGTACCTGGCCTGGGTGTTGCCCAGTTCGTACCGGACGATCTCCGCCGGAGTGCGCAGCGAGCTCTGGTAAAGGGTGGCCGCGCCGCTCATTCCGGCCACAGGCAGCATGATCAGGAGGATGATCAGGAGGGAACGGCCCTTGTGCCGGAGGATGTCCCGCCTGGCCATTCTTGCGGCGATGCGGAAACTGCTGCGACGGGCGCCGCGGGCCGGGGCGAGGTCAAGCGCCGGGTGCCCGTCAGGCATCAGAGTCCCGCCTGGGTGAGGAGGAAGGTGGGATCATGCATGGCCGCGGCCTGGTCCACGATCCGTCCGTCCCGCAGGAAGACCACCCGGTCCGCCCACGCCGCGTGCCGTGCTTCATGGGTGACCAGCATGACGGCGGCCCCGGCGTCTGCCCTGGCGCGGAGGACCTCCATGACGCCGTGGCCGGTGGTGGAGTCCAGTGCCCCGGTGGGCTCATCCGCGAGGATCAGCCGGCGCTGGCCGACAATGGCCCGGGCGATGGCGACGCGCTGCTGCTGGCCCCCGGACATCTGGTCCATGAACCGGTCGGCAAGCTCCGGGATGCCCACCTGGCGGAGGGCATCCAGCGCCTGGCGCCCCGCTTTCCGTGCCGCCGTCCCGTCCAGTTCCAGTGGAAGCGCCACGTTCTCGGCCGCGGTAAGTGTGGGGACCAGGTTGAAGTCCTGGAAGACGTAGCCCACAGCACGCCGCCGCAGCCTGGCCAGCTCGTTCAGGCCGAGTCCGGCAAGCGGCGTCGACTCCACGAAGACCCCGCCCGACGTCGGCCGGTCCAGTCCGCCGGCCAGCGCCAGCAGGGAGGATTTTCCGGAGCCGGACGGACCCATGACCGCGACGAATTCGCCGGCGGCAATGGTGAGGTCCACGTCCCTGAGGGCGGCGACCGCGGTAGCGCCCTGCCCGAAGGTGCGACTGACCTTGGCCAGTTCAAGGACCTGCTGCGGTCCCTTGACGCTCACCGGCGGGTTTCCGTGGTGAGCGGGGCGGCGTCTTCCGTGACCCCGTTGGACGTTTTGCGGACGGCCCCGGGGCCGGCGGACTGGGCCTGCTGGACCATCCTCGCTTCGCAAAGATCCAACCAGCGGACCTCGGCCTCCGTCTGGAAGATCAGCGAGTCAAGGACCAGGAGCCATGCGGTGTCCGCCGTGCGCTGGTTGGCTGCGGTGTCGCGGCGTGCCTTCGTGTAATCCTGGAGCGCCCTGATGGAGGCCACCCGCTGCGCCTGGATGATGGCCTGGACGTCCACGCCGGGCAAGGTGACGGCGAGCGCCAGCTTGATGGCGAGCTCGTTCCGGGGCGGGTTGTTCCGTTCCACCGGGGCCGCGAACCAATTCTGCACTTCCGAGGCGCCCTCGGCGGTGATGCTGTAGACCACGTGTCCGCCGCCGTCGTCACCCTCCCTGGCCACCAGGCCGTCGCGCTCCAGCCGGTCCAAGGTGGTATACACCTGGCCGATGTTGAGGGGCCACGTGGACCCTGTGCGGTTTTCGAACTCGACCCGCAGCTGGTAGCCGTAGCGCGGCTGGTCCTGCAGCAGGGCGAGGAGGCTGTGGCGTATCGACATGGTGCTCCCCCGGGCTCAGTCATTGCCGGTATGCACAGGCCCCCAAGACCTGTGCATACCGCGTATAGTCGAGCCTAGCCTGTCGGCGCCCAGCAAGCAATACTCAGTATCTATCGGGGCGCTACATGACCAGCAGGACTTTGCCCACATGGTCGCCGCTGTCGAAATACTCATGGGCGGCGCCCGCCTGGTCGAGCGGGAACGTCCTGGCCACCAGTGGCTGGATCCTACCCTCCGCCACGAGGGGCCAGACATGGTCGCGCACCTCGTTCATGATGGCGCCTTTCTCCGACACCGGCCGGGGGCGGAGGGCCGTGGCCACCACCGCGGCGCGCTTTTTCAGGAGTTCGCCGAGGTCCAGTTCACCCTTCGTGCCGCCCTGCAGGCCGATCACCACCAGGCGGCCGTATTTGGCGAGCGCGTCGATGTTCTGCTTCAAGTACTTGGCGCCCACCACGTCAAGGATGACGTCCGCGCCCTTGCCTCCGTTTTGCCGGCGCAGGCTCTCCGGAAAGTCCTCTTCGGCGTAGTTGATGGCGATGTCCGCACCCAGGAAGGCTTTGGCGGTGCTGACTTTCTCCTCAGTCCCCGCGGTGGTGGCCACCTTGGCCCCGTAGGCCTTGGCCAGCTGGATGGCCATGGTGCCGATTCCGCCCGTGGCGCCGTGGATGAGGACCGTCTCGCCGGGCTGAAGCTGGGCGGTCATGACCAGGTTCGAGTAGACGGTGGCCGCCACTTCCGGGAGGGACGCGGCCGTGACCAGGTCAACGCCCTCAGGCAGACGCAACACCTGCTCGGCAGGGACCGCCACCTGCTGGGCATAGCCGCCGCCTGCGAGCAGCGCCACCACTTTGTCGCCCACCGAGAATGGCTTGGTGACGCCGGGGCCGAAGCCGGCGATCCGGCCGGAGACCTCCAGGCCGGGAATCTCCGATGCGCCGGGCGGCGGAGGATAGAACCCGCGGCGCTGCTGGACGTCTGCCCGGTTCAGTCCGGCCGCCACGACGTCGATCAGCACCTCGCCCTGGCCAGGCACCGGCGCCTCGACCTCGCGCACCTCCAGCACTTCCGGTCCCCCCGGCTTGGAGATGTAGACGGCTTTCATGGACCACTCCCTGTTCCTGACTCAATACCCGCTGCAACCAGTGTGCACCGCTGCACCTTGCCTGCCGTGTTTTGTTGCAGGCAAGTGCCTATGAAACACTACTCGTTGAGGAAGGTTGTCCGAGCGGCCGAAGGAGCTGGTCTTGAAAACCAGTGTGCGGTAACCCCGTACCAAGAGTTCGAATCTCTTACCTTCCGCGATCAGGACCCCCGCACGCCGCACCCGGCGGGCGGGGGTCCTCCGCTTTAAGCGCGGCATGCTGCGCAGTTCCGGGACTCCTTCGAAAATCCGTTGAACGTTGTCAGCGCCCGAACGTAGGGTCAAGGTGTTCCATCCGGACAGCACCCCTGCGACAGGAGACAACGATGCCCAGCCCCGTACCGACGCCCGGAGCCCCGTGCTGGATTGACCTGATGACCGCCGACATCGACACCGCCCGCAGGTTCTACGGAGAGCTGTTCGGGTGGGAGTTCGAAGCGGGCGACCAGGAGAAGTACGGCGGGTATGTCGTCGCCAGGAAAGACGGTCAACCCGCAGCCGGACTCATGCAGAAGGATGACACCATGGCGGGCATGCCGGATATGTGGTCCACCTATCTTCGCACCGTGGACGCCGCGGCCACGGCGGAGGCGGTCGCCGCCCACGGCGGGCAGGTCCACATGCCGTCGATGGATGTCCCGGAGCAGGGCCGCATGGCAATGTTCGGTGACCCGTCCGGCGCCGTCATCGGCGCCTGGCAGCCCGGTGAAATGGTCGGATACGAAGTGGTGGCCGAGCCGGGCACGGCGGCGTGGCACGAACTGCATGCCAAGGACTACGAAACCGCCGTCCGGTTCTACCAGGACGTCTTCGGCTGGGACACCGAGGTCATGAGCGACGCCCCCGGGTTCCGGTACACCACCCTGGGGTCCGGCATGTCGGCACAGGCCGGAATCATGGACGCGTCCGGGTACCTGCCCGCGGAGGTGCCCTCCCACTGGCAGGTCTACTTCGCCGTTGAGGACACGGACGCCGCCATCAATAAAGCCACCGCCATGGGTGCCACCGTCCTTGATGGGCCGGCTGACAGTGACTTCGGCCGGGTGGCCATGCTGGCCGATCCCACCGGAGCCACCTTCAAGATCATCTCCAGCCAGGCACCACAGGGCTGAAGGATTCCGCGGCAGGCGGCGCTGCCGGCAGTCAGCACGTAAAAACAACGCGGTACCGGCCGGAACACCTTGCTACCGGCCGGTATTGTTTGTGATGGCCGGCACATCCGGAAGGATGCCGGCCACCGCAATGGCATCACCCGAGCCGGGGCCAAGGGCGCTCCGGGACGGTGGACGGGCCGCTCCGCTGGGGACCGGTCCGCCGAATGCACGCGCTGGCCACCTTGCGTTCATTCAGTGCTGTTGGGATGTGCCGGACAACCACTTGACCAGGAGCAGGGTCCGGGCCCCGGTCCGATCGGTACAACCCGGACATACTCCAATGGGTCCCCTACCGGGGACAACCTCATGAAAGTAAGAGCGGATGCATCAAACACCTTGGAAATTAGCGCTGGGCACGGCGCTGTCAGCGGGGCTCATCGCAGCGCCGCTGGGGGCAGTGCCCGCGCTCGCTGACCAGCCGGCCGCGGAGGTCTCAGCCGCGGCCGGCAGTTCGCCCGTTGTCATCAACGAGGCCTACCTGAGCGGCGGCAGCAGCGGCGCCGCGTACAAGAACAAGTTCGTGGAGCTCTACAACACCTCCGACGCCCCGGTCTCACTGGACGGCTGGTCCATCCAGTACCGTTCCGCCACCGGCACCGGCGCGCCCAACGGGGTCGCCGCCCTGTCCGGCTCCATACCCGCCAAGGGCCACTACCTGATCCAGGGCGGCAGCAACGGAACCGCCGGCGCGGACCTCCCCAAGCCGGACGTTGCCACCTCCCTCAACCCGAGCGGCACCACCGGAACGATCGTGCTCGCCAAGCAGCCCGCCGCCGTCGCACTTTCCACCGGTTCCGTGGTGGAAACCGAGGGTGTGGCGGACCTCCTCGGCTACGGGACGTCCAACACGTTTGAAACCCGGGTAGCTGCCGGTCCCTCCAGCAACACTGACGTCAGGAGCCTGAACAGGACGGGCGGAGCGGACAGCAACAGCAACGCCGCCGACTTCAGCCTCAGCTCCACGATCACGCCGACCTCCTCGGGCGGTAACGTCCCGGACCCCAACCCCACCCCGGACCCGGCCGTCAAGACCATCGCCGAGATCCAGGGCACCGGAACCGCCAGCCCGCTGGCCGGAACCACCGTGACCACCCGCGGCAAAGTCACCGCGGCGTTCCCCACCGGCGGCCTTAACGGCTACTACATCCAGACCCCGGGCACCGGCGGTGACCTGACGGCCACGAACCACGCGGCATCGGACGGCATCTTCGTCTACTCGCCCGCCACCGTTGGATCGGTCCAGGCCGGCGACTACGTCCAGGTGACCGGTGCCGTGGCCGAGTACTACGGCATGACCCAGGTCAACGTCACCGACGCAGCGGGGCTCACCAAGCTCACTGACGCCGCGCCGGAGGTCAAGCCCACGATCTTCACCCTTCCCGCCACGGAATCCTTCCGCGAATCGCTCGAAGGCATGCTCCTGGCACCCCAGGGACCCATGACGGTGACAGATAATTACAGCCTCAACCAGTACGGCGAGATCGGCCTGGCCGGGGGCACCACCCCGCTGGTGCAGCCCACCGCCGTCGCCCCGTACGGCTCGGACGAGTACAACGCCGCCGTGGCGGACAACGCGGCCCGCGGTATCAAGCTCGACGACGGCTCCAGCACCAACTTCCTCAAGGACGCCGCCACCAAGGCCGAAGTGCTGCCGTACCTGACCACCACGGACCCCGTCCGCGTGGGATCCGCCGTCACGTTCACCACCAACGTGGTGCTGGGATACGGGAACAATTCGTGGAAGCTGCAGCCGCTGACCCACCTCACCGACGCCAACAAGGCCACGGTCCAGCCCGCCGGCTTCGGGGCCACCCGCACCGAGGCGCCCGCACCGGTGGGCGGCGACGTCAAGATCGCTTCCTTCAATGTCCTTAACTACTTCCCCACCACCGGTGACACCCTGGCCGGGTGCACCTACTACGAGGACCGGGCGGGCAACCCGATCACGGTCCGCGGCGGCTGCGATGCCCGCGGCGCGGCCAACGCCGAGAACTTCAAGCGCCAGCAGGACAAGATCGTCTCCGCGATCAGCAAGACCGGCGCGGACGTGGTCACCCTCATGGAGATCGAAAACTCCGCGCAGTTCGGCAAGAGCCGGGACGATGCCCTGGCCAAGCTCGTCGAGGCGCTGAACATTCCCACGCCCGGCATCTGGGACTATGTGCGCTCCCCCGCGAACGCACCCCCGCTGGCCGATGAGGACATGATCCGCACCGCCTTCATCTACAAGAAAGCCGTCGCAGAACCCGTGGGTGAATCCATCATCCACAATGACACCACCGCTTTCGCCAGCGCCCGCAAGCCGCTGGCCCAGGTCTTCAAGCCCGTGGGCGGCGGCGCCGGCACCGAGTTCATCGCCATCGCCAACCACTTCAAGTCCAAGGGTTCTCCCGCCACGCCGGACGACACCGACCAGGGCCAGGGCAACTCCAACCTGGCACGCACGGCGCAGGCAAAGTCGCTGCTGGAGTTCGCCACCTCCCTGCAGCAGTCGAAAGGCACCGACAAAGTCTTCCTGATCGGTGACTTCAACTCTTATGGCAAGGAAGATCCCATCAACGTCCTGACGGCCGCCGGCTACGTCAACCAGGACGACAAGGCGAAGAACGCCGACGGCTCCGCCAAGCACTCCTACCTGTTCGGCGGCCTGGTGGGGTCCCTGGACCATATCCTGGCCTCCCCCGCCGCCAATGGCGTGGTGACCGGCGCGGACATCTGGAACATCAACTCCGTTGAATCTGTGGCCCTGGAATACAGCCGCTACAACAACAACGTCACCAACTACTACGCACCGGACCAGTTCCGCGCCAGCGACCACGACCCCGTGGTGGTCGGCCTGAACCTGAAGTCCGCACCTGCCAGCGTTGACCTGAACTTCCTGGGCATCAACGATTTCCACGGCAGGATCGATTCCAACACCGTCCAGTTCGCCGGAACCATCGAGAAGCTGCGCGCAGCGGCCGCTCCCGGTGCTACGGCATTCCTCTCCGCCGGCGACAACATCGGGGCCTCGCTGTTCGCCTCGGCAGTGGCCAAGGACCAGCCCACCATCGATGTGCTGAACGCCCTGGAGCTGAAGGCCTCCGCAGTGGGCAACCACGAGTTCGACGGCGGCTGGGCAGATCTGCGCGACCGCGTCATTGCGGGCGGATCCAATGCCAAGTTCCCGTACCTCGGAGCGAACGTCTACCGGAAGGGCACCACGGAGCCGGTCCTGCCGGAGTACACGGTGCTGGACATGAACGGCATCAAGGTGGCCGTCATCGGCACCGTCACCCAGGAAGTCCCCTCCCTGGTGACCCCGGCCGGCATCGCCGACCTTGAGTTCGGGGACCCGGTGGACGCCATCAACCGGGCGGCCGCGAAGATCACGGCGGACAAGCTGGCCGACGTCATCATCGTGGAAAACCACGACGGCGCCGGCTCGGGCGTGGTGGAAGGCTCCACGCTGGAGCAGGAAGTGGCAGCGGGCGGACCGTTCGCGAAGCTGGTCACCGAAACCTCCGTCGACGTTGACGCCATCTTCACCGGCCACACGCACAAGGAATACGCCTGGGACGCGCCCGTCCCCGGCGTTGAGGGCAAGACCCGTCCCATCGTGCAGACAGGCAACTACGGGGAGAACGTGGGCCAGATCCAGCTGACCGTGGACACCGCCACCAAGGAGGTCACCGGTTACAAGGCCGGTAACGTCAAGCGGACCACGGATGCAGCGGCAGACCTGATTGCGGCCTACCCGCGCGTGGCCGCGGTCGATGCGATCGTGCAGAAGGCCCTGGCAGCCGCAGCCGAGGTGGGCAACCAGCCCGTCGGTTCGGTCACCAAGGACATCACCACCGCCTTCAGCACCGACGCCACCGGCACCGCCAAGCGCGACGACCGCGGCAGCGAGTCCACCCTGGGCAACCTGGTGGCCGACTCCCTGCTCGATTCGCTGAAGCCGGCCGAACTGGGCGGTGCGGAGATCGGCGTCGTCAATCCCGGCGGCCTCCGCAATGAGCTGTACTACGCCCCGGACGGAACCGTCACGTACGCCGAGGCGAATGCGGTGTTGCCGTTTGTGAACAATCTCTGGACCACCTCCCTGACGGGGGCGCAGTTCAAGACCCTGTTGGAGCAGCAGTGGCAGACCAATGCGGACGGCACGGTCCCCAGCCGCGCCTACCTGCAGCTGGGCCTGTCCAAGAACGTGAACTACACCTACGACGCCGCCCGCGCCGCCGGTGACCGGATCACCTCGGTGCGGGTCAACGGTGAGGTCCTGGATCCTGCCAAGTCCTACCGGGTGGGCACGTTCAGCTTCCTGGCAACCGGCGGTGACAACTTCCGGGCCTTCACCGAAGGCACCAACACCCGGGACTCCGGGCTGGTGGACCGGGACGCCTGGATTGGCTACCTGCAGAAGAGCAGCCCCGTCTCACCGGACTTCGCCCGCCGCTCGGTCGCCGTGGTGAATACCACCACAGCTGAGGTCAAGCCCGGCGAACCGGTGAACCTGGCCGTCTCCAAGCTGGACCTGACGTCACTGGGCAGCCCGGTCAACACAACCCTGGCAGCAGTGTTTACCGACGCCGCCGGCCAGGCCACCCAGCTGGGGTCCGCTCCGGTGTCCTCCGGGGCAGCCACCGTCAGCCTCGCCGTACCGGCCGGTGCCGCGGCGGGTGCCGGGACGCTGGTGCTCACCGCTGCGGAGTCCGGCACAAAGCTGACCGTCGGGGTCCAGGTGGCCGCCACCGCTCCACAGCCGCCCACGTGCACGGCCCCCACCAAGCCCGCCAAGTGGTACGACGTCCTGGGCTGGATCCGCTACGGCATCGCCTGGCTCCAGTACCAGCAGTGCCTGCGCGGCTGACACAGCGCCGGTAAGGCATAGAACACAAAAAGGGGTGCCCCTCCCGGCCAGCTGGCCGGGAGGGGCACCTTCTTGTTGGCAGGTCAGGGTACGACGACGGTCTCCGAGTAGGCGGACGAGTCACCCTTGATGGAGGTGCTGGTGCGTCCATCGGCCCCCACCGGGATGTCACCGGCGATGGTCACGCGGTTGAGCTTGCGCGGCTGCCCGTCGTAGTTGCCCGGCGCGTAATGCTGGGTGATGCGGTTGTCGAACAGGACCAGCTGGTTCGGCTCCCAGTTCACGCGCACCACGTTTTCCGGCCGGGTGATGTAGGCCTGCAGGATGCGCAGGATGTCCTTGGATTCCGTGTTGGACAGGCCAACGATGCGCAGCCGCTGGGCAAAGCCGCCAATGAAGAGCCCGCGTTCCCCGGTCAGCGGGTGGACCCGGACCACGGGGTGGGCGGACTCGAAGTGGATCCGGGTGAACTCCTTGCGCCGTTCCTCGGCGTTGGCGTGTTCGAGGTTCTTGGGCCGGGAGTAGTCGTAATCGTTGGTGTGGATGGCCCACAGGGTGTCCGCGAAGTTCCGCAGCTCGTCGGGCAGGTCCCGGTAGGCGCCGGCTGAGGAGGCGATGAGGGTCTCGCCGCCGTAGGAAGGCAGGGTGATGCTGCGCAGGGTGGACGCCTGCGGGGGATTGACCACGAAGGTAACATCCGTGTGCCAGTTGTTCGCGCTGCCGTTCTCGCTGTCCACCGGCAGCACGGCAGGTTCTCCGTCCACCGAGGCCACGGTGGGGTGGGCGTTGGTGAGGGGCCCGAAGTGGCCGGCGAACTTCACCTGGTCCTCGTCGGTCAGTATGTTGGCCTCGCGGAAGACCAGGGCCTTGTGCACGTTGAGGGCTTCCCGGATCTGGGCCACGGTTGCCGGGCTGAGGTCCCCGCTGAGGTCCAGGCCGCGGATTTCGGCGCCGATGCGGGAGCCGAGCTTGGTGAATTCGAGCTTCGTTTCGGTTATGGCGGTCATGGTGTTCCTTGCCTTTCGATGGTTGGTGGTTTGGTGGGAGGGTCGGCGGTCAGGTGGCGGCGCCGACGGCGGTGCGCCAGCGGGAGAAGTGGCGTTCCAGGGCCACGAGGAGGACGTTGACCAGGAGCCCCAGGACGGAGACGGTGAGGATGCCCGCGTACATGTCCGGGATGAGGAAACTGGCCTGCGCATTGACGATCAGGTAGCCCAGCCCCGCTTTGGCGCCCACCATTTCAGCCGCGATGAGCACCAGGATGGAGGAGGTGCCGGCCATCCGGATCCCGGTGAAGATCGTGGGGACCGCCGAGGGCAGGATGACCTTCTGGAACAGCCGGAAGCTGTTGAGGCCCAGTGACTTTGCGGCCCGGACCAGCAGCGGGTCCACGGTCCTGACCCCGGCGATGGTGTTGAGCAGGACGGGGAAGAAGGCCGCGTAGGCCACAATCGTGATCTTCGATTCCTCGCCGATCCCCAGCAGCAGCGTGAACACCGGCAGCAGCGCAAGCGTGGCCGTGTTGCGGAAGAGTTCCAGCAATGGGTTGAGGAAGGAGTTCAGCCACCCATACCAGGCGATCAGCAGGCCCAGGGCAACTGCCAGCACCACGGCAATGCCGAACCCGGCCGCGGACCTGGTGAGGCTGGCCTGCAGGTGGCTTTGCAGCTGGCCGGTGTCCAGCAACCCGGCGCCTGCAGCCAGGACTTCGTGCAGCGGCGGCAGGAAAACCCTCGTGGAGGGACCGGCGAGGTACTGCGGTCCGAGCTCCCACAGGGCCAGGAACAGCACCACGGCCAGGGATTTCCAGCCGGCCCGTCCGGCACGGTGCGCCATGGCACCCAGCCGGTGTGACGCCGTCGGACGTTCCGCACCGGAGGGCCCCGGCTGTGGCTTTGGTACGGCAGGGCCTTGGGGACGTTCGACGGCGGCAGTCCCGTCGGCGGGTCGGCTCAGCACAGTGCTCATCAGGCAACGTTCCTTTCAAGGGGCTGTTCATCCGGGGCGGAGCCGTCCGGCAGGATCTTCCGGTGGCCGGAGTCCTGCGCCAGGCGGACTTCGTCATGCAGCAGGGACCAGACCTGGTGCCGGTGCTCCACGAAGGAGGGGTGCGAGCGGACGTCCGCGTCGCCGTCCCGGTCCGGAATGTCGATGTCCACGACCGCTTTGAGCCGGCCCGGGCGGGCGCTGAGCACCGCGACGCGCTGGCCGAGGTAGACGGCCTCGTCGATGCCGTGGGTGATGAAGACGATGGTCTTGCCGGTGGCTTTCCAGATGCGGAGGAGCTCGTCCTGCAGCTGCTCGCGGGTCTGGGCGTCCAGAGCCGCGAACGGTTCGTCCATCAGGAGTATGTCCGGCTCATAGGCGAGGCTCCTGGCGATGGCCACGCGCTGCTTCATGCCGCCGGACAGTTCATGCGGATACCGGTCCTCGAACCCCGCGAGGCCCACCAGGTCCAAGTACCTGGAGGCCGCTTCGGCGCGCTGTTTCCGGGACAGGCCCTTGTTTTCCAGTCCGATGGAGACGTTCGCGGACGCCGTCCGCCAGGGAAAGAGCGCGTACTGCTGGAAGACCACCGCCCTGTCCCTGCCGGGACCTGCCACTTCCGCCCCGTCCACGAGGACCTTCCCGGAAGTGGGCCTGGACAGTCCGGCCAGCAGGTCCAGCAGGGTGGTCTTGCCGGAGCCGCTGGGACCCACAAGGGTCAGGAACTCGCCGGGGGCGACGTCGAGGCTGAGGTTCTCCAGGGCGGTGAGGACCGGCGGGCCCGCCTGGCCGGCACGGCGCCCCGTGGTGTTTCCTTTCGTCCTTCCCTGGCGGACAGTGAATTCCTTGGTGACGTTGTGCAGGCTGATCTTGGGAGTCATGGCTATCCCTTCGACGCAGGGCCGGCTGATGGTGCTGTTGCCGCCGGAGCGGTCGGGCCGAGGTGGTTGAAGTCGTTGGTGTAAAGCCTGGCCGTGTCCAGGTCTCCCGAGATGACGCCGGCGCCCTTCAGGTAGTCCTCCCAGCGGGTGAAGTCCGTGTCCTGGATCCGGCCGCCGGGCGACGCTACGCCCACGCTCTTCCAGTACTTGAGCGCCTCAGTGCTTTCGTTCCGGCCGCGCTTGGCGATGATCTCCTCAAACTTGGCGATCACCTGTTCGCGGGGCGTGGTGCGCTCCCACTCGATCGCCTTCGCCACACCCGTGACCACGGTGCGGCTGGTCTCCGGGTTCTTCGCGAGGAAGTCCTTCCGCAGCACGTACTGGCCGGCGTCGAACGGTCCACCGATGACCCCGACGTCGGTGAACAGCGCCCGGATGCCGCCTTCTGCGAGCGCCCGGTCCTGGAGGACACCGCCCAGGGTGCCGACGTCCACCTGCTTTTTGCGCAGGGCCACCTCGGTTTCGTTGGGTGGCACCACCACCAGCTGCACCTGTTTGATCTCCTCCGGCGTCAGGCCGCTGTTTTTCAGGTACGTGGTGATCACGGCCTCATGGTGGGCGCCGAGGGTGTTGACGGCGATCTTCTTGCCGATGAGGTCCCTGGCGGTCTGGATGGGGCTGCCTTCCTCGACGTAGTAGCCGGTGAAGGTGTCCTTGTCCTCGCCGTAGTAGTTGATGACCGCCTGGACGGGGGCGCCGGCCTCGATCAGCTTGATGACCGCGCCGGTGAAGGCGCCGCCGATGTCCGTCTGCTCAGTGGCCACTGATTGGATGCTTTGCGGGCCGCTGGTGGTGTTGCTGACCCATTCGAGCTTGACGTCCCCCAGGTAGCCCAGGTCCTCGGCCACCTCCAGCAGCGCCACATTGTTGGGTGAGCCCTGGTAGCGGATGGTCTTGACCTCGGTCCCGCCGTCGGGCCCGGCCCCGGCAATGGCCTGGCCGCTGCAGCCCGAGAGGACCAGCGAGAGTGCCGCAGCGGCGGCCACGGCAGCCGCTGTTCCTGCGGCGGATAGTCTTCTGGCGGGCAGGAGTCGGTTCGTCATGGTGGTCTTTCTCCGGTGTCGTAGTCAGGGCCGGTTGGCTCGTGGCAACCACTAGAGCAGAGCCGCCGCAAGGCATGAAAGGGCCGTTTCACCGCGGGAAACCAAGGGAAATACGGGGCAATCCGGCGCTGTGCGCGTTCTTGCCGGGACACGCTGCGACCAGCTGGGACCACCCGCGTCATGCGCGGACCCGGGACGACATCCGGCATCAAAAACCAGATCGGGATGCCCTGCACAGTTCGTCACGGAACACAGCAGAATGACACACAGTTGTCCGACCTCCGGCATCCCGGGCCCCTATTACGCTCCGCTTCGGAGGCGCAGCGGGCGGCCGGGTCAAGTCAAGGGGAGGCCGCGCCGGCCGGAGCGCGTTTCCGGCGTCGGATATTTCTTTTCCGCGGGCAGACTTATGAAGTCGGGTTGCTCCCTTTTCGACGCGCAAATCCGGTGACGCGGCCCCAATACCCGGGGCGTCAGAGAATATGCGCGTCGAAAATGAGTGTCCGTATCGGAACCGGGGTCAGCGGCGGAGGATGGCTGCCGCGATCTCGTCCGCGTCCCGGAGCGTACGCTGGCCGCTCCGGTAGGCGGGCCCGCCCGGCTGGTACGCCTCGGCGGCGATGGCCGTGCCCCACTGCGCGGAGGACAGCTGCAGGCCCAGCACGTACAGTCCTTCGGTGACGGACCCGTTGGCCGCCACGGGCCGGTACGGGTGCGGCTCGACGTCCAGACCGGTCGACTGCACGGGCGCCCCCTCCGCGGTCATCATGTGCCGCGACCGGACCATCCCGTCGTCGAGCAGCTGCTGCAGGAGCGGGGAGTCGTTGGCGGACACCCTGTTGCCGGGCGCGAGCGCCTCCACCATGGTGCGCGCCGCAGCGGGCTGCCCGGCAACCCACGGCGAGGAAGCGATGAAGGTCCGGGCCCTGCGGTCCACCCCGAACTTGGGGTCCGGCCCCACGAAACTGACCACGCCGGCCCGCGCCAGGGCGGCCAGCTGCTCCGAGCGCAGCGCTGGCGGACCGCTGGCCAGCCCCTCGACGAACGATTCGAACCAGCCGCGCAGGCCGGCGACCCAGGATTCGTCGGTGATGCCGCCGTCGGCCACTGCTGTCTTGAGGACGGCGCGCCCGTGGTGGAGGGCGGCGATGGCCATCTTCACCGGGTCCTCCTCGCCCAGGGCGGAGCGGCGGGCGTCATCAAGGAGGAATTCGACGACGGCAGCGTCCTGATCGGCGCGTGAGGCGAACGTGCGTTCCGCCAGCGGGGCCGCAAGGCCGGGGAGGTCAAGCCGGTGCCGCGGGCCGACGTGCACGGCAAGGACGCTCTCCACGGCGTCCTCCCAGTTGGCCGCGCTGTGGGCGTGCGGATGCAGGGCTTCCTCGAGCGCGGCCAGGAACGCGGCACTGTCCGGGACGGCGCCGGGCTGCGAGCGCACCAGTGTGGAGTAGTAGGCCCACAGGGCATCACGGTGCAGCAGCGGCCAGAGGTCGTGGTCGAAACCGGGCCTGATCCCGGCCGCGGCGAACCGCTCCACGGCAGCTTCGGTCAGGTAGCGGAGCGTCACCGACGAGGCGTAGTAGCCCGCCAGGGCCGCTTTGGCCCGGTAAGGGGTGCCGCGGCGGGAGGCGGCAATGATCAGCGGCTCCTGGCCGGAAGGTTCGTACTCCAGCCTCCCGTCCAGGCCGCCGGTCTCGACAAACTTTCCGCCCCGGCCCTCAGTGAGCTGGACCATGGTGTCGAAGAAGTTCAGGCCCATGCCGCGGACCAGCACCGGTTCGCCGGCCGGTATCTGTGCCCAGTCCACGTCCGCGGGCACAGCAGGTGGCAGGTACGTCAGCCCCAACTGCTGCGCTGCGGCCTGCAGTTCACGTTGTTCCGGGTTGAGGCGCGACGGTATGTGGCCGAGCGCCAGGACCACGGAACCGGTGCGGAGCGCCGCACCGGTGGCCAGTTCGACGTCGAACATTCCGTCCGCCCCGTTGCGCACCGACAGCGCGGACGTTTCGTGGAAGTCGATGGTGACGCCGTCGGGCACCCTGGCCAGCAGGTCATCCAGCGTTGACCTCAGGTAGCGGCCGTACAGGGCGCGGCTGGGGAAGTCGTTGGTTCCCAGGACAGCGAGTTCGGCCCGTTCCTCGTCGGTGAGCGACGGCAGCGGGTCCTGCTGCTGCCGTTGCCGCCACCGCTCGAACGTGCTCCCGGCCAGGGCAGCGGGCAGCGCCGGGTCCTCGGGGATGAGCGTGGGGTAGAAGGACTGCGTGTTCATCAGGAACAGCCGCGACTGGCCGGGCTGCCACACGTGTCCCGGGCCTGCGGGATAGGGGTCGACGACGTCGATATGGAGGGTGAAGGGAGCCGACCCGTCCGCCACCGAGCCGGGGTTTCCGGCGGTTAGGAGGTCCGCAGCGTGGGCGAGCAGGCGTTCCAGGACGCTGGTGCCCCGGGGGCCGGCACCGATGATGGCGGTCCGGATGCTCTGCGTTTTTTCCACGCCTTCCAGAGTACGGGCTCGGCGCGGAGAATGGCCCGGCCGGTTGACTTGCCAGCGCTGAGCGGATGTTGTTTGGATGGGCGGATGACCACCACTGCAGCTGATTCAGCGCCCGTGCCCGGCCCCGCCCTCCCCGACGAGGACGGTGCGCCCGCGGGCGCGGCCCCGGCAGCAACTGCCCCCGCGGGCCCGGCGCCGGCCGGTTCCGCTCCGGAGCCGGCCGATGAAAACGCCTGGCTGGAGGACATCTACGGCGAGGAGCAGCTGGCCTGGGTCACGGAGCAGAACTCCCGCACGGAGGACCTCCTCGAGGACGCGGCCTACGCCTCCCTCGAATCCAGCATCCTTGAGGTGCTGGACTCGACGGACCGGATCGCCATGGTGGGCAAACGCGGGGACTGGTACTACAACTTCTGGAAGGACGGGAACAACCCCAAGGGCCTGTGGCGCCGCACCAGCTGGGAGAGCTACTGCACGGACGCCCCGGAGTGGGACGTCCTGCTGGACGTGGACGCGCTGGCCGCCGCCGAGGGTGAGGAGTGGGTGTTCCACGGCGCCACGTTCCTGCGCCCGGCCGCCGGCGAACCCTACCGCCGGGCGCTGCTGGCCCTCTCTCCCGACGGCGGCGACGCGAACCGGTACCGGGAGTTCGACGTCGACTCCCGCACGTTCGTGGACCCGGCCGCCGGGGGCTTCGACCTCCCGACGGCGAAGGGCAACGTCTCGTGGCTGGACGCGGACACCCTTCTCGTTTCCTCGACGGCGGACGGCCTGCCTAAAACCGCGTCCTCCTACGCCCGGACCGGTGTCACCCTGAAGCGCGGCGGCACCCTGGCAGGCTCGCCGAGGATCTTCGACGTTCCCGAGCAGCACATGATGGCCGTGGTGGCGCATGATTCCACCCCCGGGTTCGAGCGAACGTTCGCCGTGGACTACATCGATTTCTTCAACCGGACCAACCTGGTGCTGCGGGACGGTGAATGGGTGGCCATCGATGTACCCACGGACGTCAATGTCAGCGCCCACCGCCAGTGGCTGCTGTTCCGCCCCCAGCAGGACTGGTCCGTGGACGGCGCCACCTACCCGGCTGGCTCGCTGCTGGCCGCAGATTTCGAGGATTACCTCGCAGGCGCCCGCAGCCTGTCCGTGCTGTTCACGCCGGATGCCCGGACCTCGCTGCAGTCGTGGAGCTGGACGCGCAACTTCCTCCTGCTCAACCTCCTGCAGGATGTCTCCTCGGAGATCCGGGTCCTGGATCCCTCCCTTCCGGGCGCATCCGGCGACGGCTGCGCCTGGGCGTCCACTCCCCTGGACGCCTGCCCGCCGCTGCACGACGTCACCGCCTACGCGGTGGATGACGAGGATGACGCAGCAGCCGACGGCGGTGCGGGCGACGATTTCTGGCTGGTCGCCACGGGCTTCACCACCCCAAGCACGCTGCTCCGGGGGACGCTGGAACGCGGGGAGCCGGGAACGGCCGGGGTGGTGAGCCGGCACGCGGCGGTGAAGTCTTCGCCGTCGTTCTTCTCCGATGCCGACTACGAAGTCCAGCAGCACTTCGCGGTCTCGGAGGACGGAACGCGTGTCCCCTACTTCCAGGTGGCGGCGCACAACCTGCCGCTCGACGGCCAGAACCCCACGCAGCTCTCGGGCTACGGCGGCTTCGAGGTATCCCGCACGCCTGCCTACAGCGGAACGGTGGGCCGGGCGTGGCTGGAGCGCCGCACCGCCGGACTGCCGGGCGACGGCGGCGCGGCGCCGCACTCACGCGGCGGAGTCTACGTGGTGGCCAACATCCGTGGCGGCGGCGAATACGGCCCCTCGTGGCACCGCGCGGCCCTGAAGGAAAACCGCCACAAGGCCTACCAGGACTTCGCCGCCGTGGCCAGGGACCTCATCTCCCGGGGTGTCACCTCGCCCGAACGGCTGGGGTGCGTGGGTGGTTCGAACGGCGGGCTGCTGGTGGGCAACATGCTCACCCGGTACCCGGAACTCTTCGGGGCGGTCTCCTGCGGCGTGCCGCTGCTGGACATGCGCCGCTACACCAGGCTGTCCGCCGGGCATTCCTGGATTGCCGAGTACGGCGACCCTGACGACCCGGCCCAGTGGGAGTTCATCCGGACCTTCTCGCCCTACCACCTGCTCAAGGACGGGGTGGAGTACCCCGAAACCTTCATCTGGACGGCAACCTCGGATGATCGTGTGGGTCCTGTCCAAGCGAGGAAAATGGCTGCCCGCATGCTCGCGATGGGCATCCCCAACGTGTGGTTCCACGAGGCCCTGGAAGGCGGCCACGCCGGTGCGTCGGACAACCGCCAGGCAGCCGCCCTGCAGGCCCGCAGCCAGCACTTCCTGTGGAAAGCGCTGGCGGGCGGAACGCCGTGACTCCGGGCACGTCCGCCGGGTTGTCCGTCCGGCGCGCCTTGGCACCGGACGTGGAGCGGCTCGCGGACGTCCATGTCCAGTGCTGGCGGGAGACCTACCGGGGAATGCTGTCCGACGCCTTCCTGGCGTCGTCCAGCCGTGACGACCGGCTCGCCCTGTGGCGGCACCTGCTGGACAGGCCGGACCCGGCGGAGGCCTGGGTGGCGTGCGACGGCGCCACGGTGGTGGGCTTTTCCGGTGCCCGCACCCTCCCCGCCCCGGGATCCCCGGAGGGACACCCGCCGCCGGCCTCGGGGAACCTGGAATTGTGGGGGCTGTACCTGCTGGCCTCGCATCAGGGGCTGGGCCTGGGCCGGCAGTTGCTGGAGGCCGCCCTCGGCAGCCGGGCGGCGAGCCTGTGGGTAGCGGCGGGCAACAGCCGGGCCATTGGTTTCTACCGGCGCTTCGGTTTTGAACCCGACGGCGCCGAGGACAGGCTGGCCAGCTGGGAGGACCTGCCCGAAATCAGGATGGTGCGCCCCGACGGGCCTCCCGCATAGCAACACCCGGAACGCGCCGTGCTGCCGAGAACACCGCCCCTTGCTTCCCGGGGTGCCGTCGTGAGGTCCGGCGCCGGTCTGCACAGGCCGCGCTGCCTGCAGTGCGGCCTGCGCGCGGGCCCATCGACGTTTTGCACTGAATGCCCGGATCTGCGTATCCTTGGTGGGCTGGCAACAGCAATTGGAGACGTGCCAGAGCGGCCGAATGGACTTCACTGCTAATGAAGGGTCGGGGTTAAACTCGACCGGGGGTTCAAATCCCCCCGTCTCCGCGTTTGGCCCCGGTCTATGGACCGGGGCCTTTTGCGTTCCTGGGGCAATCCGGGGAAAGCCCGGCAATCCCTGCCTGGCGCCCCGACGCCCCACCGGTCCGGAACGGCCCCTCCAGCAGCCCTTCCAAGGGCCGTCCGGGGTGCGGACCGCGCCTGCTGGCAGCCGCCGCGCGGTGGCAGGATAAACGGATGGCATCACACGATCGGGCCCGCGCGCGCCAGGACGGCACGCAGCCCCCCGGAAACACCCAGGACTGGAGTCCCAGGCTGGCCCTCCTGGTGGCGGCCACCTTCTTCATGGAGTTCCTGGACGGGACCGTCCTCACCACGGCCATCCCCAACATTTCAGCCGACTTCGCTGTCCCCGCCGCAGACGTCAACATCACCATGACCGCGTACCTGCTGACCGTCGCCGTGGGCATTCCCATCAGCGGCTGGCTGGCCGAACGGTTCGGTGCGCGCCGGATCTTCTGCCTGGCCATCGCCGTCTTTACCGTCGCCTCCCTGGCTTGCGCCCTCAGCCAGGATCTCGCCACCCTGACGCTCAGCCGCGTCGCGCAGGGGGCCGGCGGCGCCATGATGGTTCCCGTGGGCACACTGGTGGTGCTCCGCGGCACGCCGAAATCGGAGCTGCTGCGCGCCACGGCGTTCCTGGTCTGGCCCGGGCTCCTGGCTCCAGTCCTGGCACCCCTGGTGGGTGGGGCGCTCACCACCTACCTGTCCTGGCACTGGATCTTCCTGATCAACCTCCCGCTGGGAGTGGCGGCATTCGTGGCAGCACTGCGGCTGGTACCTCCGTCCGCCGGCGACAAACAGCGGCGCCTGGACTGGCCCGGGCTGTTCCTGACCACAGTGGGTGTCGGGGCCCTGGTGGTGGGCCTCGAGCTGGCCAGCTCCCACCCTGACGGCCCGTGGGCTGCCCTCAGCGCGGCGGCCGGAGCGGTTTCCCTGCTTGCGGCCGTGCTCTGGATGCGCCGGGCCCGGAACCCGCTGTTCAACCTTGCTGTGTTCCGCACCCGGACCTTCCGCGCCATGGCAACCGGCGGCTTCGTCTACCGCCTGACCATCAGCTCCGTGCCCTTCCTGCTGCCCCTCATGTTCCAAGCGGGCTTCGGTTGGACACCAATCCACGCAGGCATCATGGTGGCCGCCGTGTTCATCGGCAACATCGGCATCAAACCGGCAACCACGCCGCTGATCCGCCGCTTCGGGTTCAAGGCCATGCTGGTTTTCGCGTCCCTGGCCTCTGCCGCCACGTTCGCACTCTGTGCCCTGCTGACTCAGGACACGCCGCAGGCCCTGACCTTCGCCCTCCTGGTCTGCAGCGGTGCGTTCCGCTCCATCGGGTTCTCGTCCTACGCCTCGGTGCAGTACGCAGACATCGTTCCTGCCCAGCTGACCTCAGCCAACACCGTCTCGGCCACTTTGGTGCAGCTGGCCACCGGCGCCGGGATCGCCGTGGCTGCCCTGCTGATCCGGGTCTTCGACGGGCTGGGCACCTTTCCCTCGGACGACGCCGGCCCTTACCGGGGCGCCTTCCTGGCCATGGCGGCCCTGATGCTCGCCAGCACCCTGGACAGCATCCTCCTGCCACGGCATGCCGGGGCGGAGGTCAGCCGTGTCCCGGCGGCACAGGAACCTGAGCCTGATGTCAGCCCGCCTGGGCCAGCACCAGCGGAAGGACAGCCCCGGCCCCGGCCTGCCGGAGGGCCCGCCCGGCGACCGTGAGGGTCCACCTGCTGTCCGCAAGGTCATCGATCAGCATGACGCTCTGGCCCTGGATGCCGCCCAGCGCGGCCTCAAGTTCCGGCCCCGGCACCAGGCGGTCCCAGACGCCGGCCAGCCGGTAGGCGCTGTTGCCGCCCCGGCTGCCGGTGGGGCCGCCGTGCGCCAACTCCAGCGAACCCAGGTATGGTATCCGGCCGATGTCGGAAATGCCCCGCGCCAGGGAATCGACCAACTGGGGCTTGGTGCGTGACGGGATACTCACGATGGCTGCGGGCCGCCCTGCTCCACTCCAGCCGGGCGTACGGGTGTCACCGGATCCCCACTCGCGCAGGACCTGGACGCAGGCCTGCAGCATGGCGGGGTCAACGGGACGGTCCTCGGCGCCGGCGGCGAAGAGCGTCCGCAGCGCGCCGCCCCACCCCAGGTCCGTGAGCCTGGCCAGGACCCGCCCTTCGCCGACCGACTCCGCAGGCTTGATCTTTCCCTTGACGGGGACACCCAGCCGGTCCATGCCGCTGGGCCATTGCAGCCGCGGTTCCAGGACACCCCCTGCCCGGCTCAGCGTCTGCCCGGCCGCGGCCGTGGCGTCGGAGGCGACGTCGGACGGGAACCACTGCCCCGCGCAGTTGTCGCACCGGCCGCAGGCGTGCGCGGTGTCGTCGTCCAGGACCGAGGTGATGTACTCCATCCGGCACCCCGCGGTGTCCTGGTAGATGATCATGGAGTCCTGTTCGTCCACGCGGGCCTCGGCGATGCGCCGGTACCGCTCGGCGTCGTACACCCAGGGCTGACCGGTGGAACGCCATCCGCCGCCCACCCGTTCCACGGCCCCGTCAACGGACAGGACTTTGAGGAGCAGTTCGAGCGGAGTCCGGCGAAGGTCCACGCGGGCTTCCAGCGCCACGGTGGATACGGCGGTCCCCGCCTCCGCCAGGGCCGTCAGGACAGCCGCGGCCTTTTCCTCCGAGGGCATGGACGCCGTGGCGAAGTACTGCCAGATGTCCCGGTCCTCGCTGCCGGGCAGGAGCAGCACGTCCGCGTTGGCGGCACCGCGGCCGGCACGGCCCACCTGCTGGTAGTAGGCAACCGGTGATGACGGGGCACCGAGATGGACCACGAAGCCCAGGTCCGGTTTGTCGAATCCCATTCCCAGGGCCGAGGTGGCCACCAGCGCTTTGACCTGGTTGTCCTTGAGCAGTTGCTCTGCGTGTTCCCGGTCCGCCGGGTCTGTCCGGCCGGTGTAGGACAGCACCTCATGGCCGGCCTCGGCCAGCAGCCGGGCGGTATCCTCGGCAGCGGACACGGTGAGGGTGTAGATGATGCCGCTGCCCGGGAGGTCCGACAGGTGCGTGAGCAGCCAGCCGAGCCGCTGCCTGGCGTCCGGAAGCGTCAGAACGCCAAGCCGCAGGGAATCCCTCCCCAGGGCGCCCCGGATGGTCAGGACACCGGCGCCGAGCTGCTCCTCGATGTCATGGACCACCCGGGAGTTGGCCGTGGCGGTGGTGGCGAGGACCGGCACCGTGCCCGGCAGTTGATCGATGAGGTCGGCGATGCGGCGGTAGTCCGGCCGGAAGTCGTGCCCCCAGTCGGAGATGCAGTGTGCCTCATCAATCACCAGCAGGCCGGTCCGCCGGATCAGCTCCGGCAGCTGGTTTTCGCGGAAGGAGGGGTTGGTCAGCCGTTCAGGAGAGACCAGCAGCACGTCCACCTGGTCAGCGGCCAGCTGTTCGCGGACATTGTCCCATTCCAGCTGGTTGGCCGAGTTGATGGCGACGGCGCGGACACCGGCCCTGGCGGCGGCCGCCACCTGGTCCCGCATCAGCGCCAGCAGCGGCGACACGATCAGGGTGGGCCCTGCGCCCCTGCGGCGCAGCAGCAGCGACGCCACGAAGTAGACGGCCGACTTCCCCCAACCGGTGCGCTGGACCACCAGGGTCCTGCGGCCGCCGTCGACCAGCGCCTCGATGGCCTCGAACTGCCCCTCATGGAATCCGGCGTCCGGGTTGCCCACGAGTTCACGCAGCACCGCCAGCGCTTGGCCATGCGTGGCGGATGCAGGCGCGGCCCCGGTTGAACGCGGGTCCGCGTCGGGTCCGGCATCGGCAGGGGACAGTGTGGCGTTCCGGTTATCGACCATTGATTCAGTATCCCAGCCACCCCTGACACGAACCGCCCGGGCGGCGCCATATGTGGAAAGGCCCACACCGTCCCTTCCGTCACAATCGCCAGGTCCCTCCCCTCCTCCACAGGCACCGCGCGGGCCCACGTAAGATAAAGCCCGTGACTAGCGAACAGACAACGACTTTTGACCTTTCGGCATCCTTCAAGGCCTACGACGTCCGCGGCATCGTGGGCGAGTCGATCACCGCCGAAATCGTCGAGGCCGTAGGGGCCGCGTTCGTGGACGTCCTGCAGCTCAAAGGGCAGACCATCCTGGTGGGCGGCGACATGCGCCCCTCCTCCCCCGAATTCAGCAAGGCGTTCGCCAACGGCGCCGCCACGCGCGGCGCCAACGTTGAGCTGCTTGACCTGATCTCCACGGACGAACTCTACTTCGCCTGCGGATTCCTGAACCGGGCCGGCGCCACGTTCACCGCCAGCCACAACCCGGCCGGCTACAACGGCATCAAAATGTCCAAGGCCGGAGCCGTTCCCATCTCCTCCGAAACGGGCCTGAAGGACATCCAGCACCTGGCCGAGCAGTACCTGGACACCGGCCACATCCCGGCCGCTGCCACCCGTGGGCTCATCGGCGTACGGGACGTGCTGAAGGATTACGCAGAATACCTCCGCAAGCTCGTGGACCTCTCCGGGTCGCGGCCCCTCAAGGTGGTGGTGGACGCCGGCAACGGCATGGCTGGGCTGACCACGCCCGCCGTCCTGGGCGACGCCCTGCTGCCCAAGCTGCCGTTCGACATCATCCCGCTCTACTTCGAACTGGATGGGTCCTTCCCCAACCACCCCGCCAACCCGCTGGAACCGGAAAACCTGCGCGACCTGCAGGCTGCGGTCCTCGAACACGGCGCGGACATCGGCCTGGCGTTCGACGGCGACGCCGACCGCTGCTTCGTGGTGGACGAAAAGGGCGAGCCCGTGTCGCCGTCGGCCGTTACCGGGATGGTTGCGCGCCGCGAGATCGCCCGGGCCAAGGCCCAGGGCGAGTCCACCCCGACGATCATCCACAACCTCCTCACCTCCCGTGCCGTGGCCGAACTGGTGGAGCACGACGGCGGCCGTGCGGTCCGCACGCGCGTGGGCCATTCCTTCATCAAGGCAGTCATGGCCGACGAGGGTGCCGTCTTCGGCGGTGAACACTCCGCCCACTTCTACTTCCGCGACTTCTGGAACGCGGACACGGGGATGCTGGCCGCCATGCACGTCCTGGCCGCCCTGGGCGAGCAGGAGGGGCCGCTGTCCGCGCTGTGCCACGAATACGAGCCCTACATCAGCTCCGGCGAAATCAACTCCGAAGTGGAGGACAAGCCCGCTGCGGTGGAGCGCGTGCGCCAGGACTTCGCCGGCGAGGACATCAGCATCGACACCCTTGACGGCAGCACCTTCACGGCCAACGACGGCAGCTACTGGTTCAACCTCCGCCCGTCCAACACCGAACCGTTCCTGCGGCTGAACGCCGAAGCGACGGACCGGGCCACCATGGAACGGATCCGGGACCGGGTCCTCGCCATCGTGCGGGGCTAGGCCGTGGCCTCCGACCATACCGGCCCGGCCCCGGAAAGACAGGGAAGCTGGCGCGACTCGGTACCCGAAGCCACCGCCGTTGACCTTGAAAACCTCCTGGGGACCGGCGTCAGCGCCGCCCGGGAACAGCTCCAGCGCGGCGGCGGGTTCCTCCCGTTCGCCCTCACCGTGCAGAACGACGGCGAAGTGCGGCTGGTAGCCGTCTCCCCGGCTGACACGGCAGGCGGGGACGGGTCGGAGTTCGACGCCGAGGCCATGATCAACGACCTGCAGGCTCTCCTGAAGCAGAACCGGAACGACTTCCGGGCCGCCGCCCTGGTGTGCGACATCCTGCTGGTGGAGGACGACTCGGACGCCATCCATGTGGCCGCGGAGCATCGTGACGGCTCCGTCTTCGCCGCCGTGCTCCCCTACGCCGCGAACACGGCAACGCAGGAGTGGGAGTTCGGCCGGCTGGAGGCGGACACCAACGAGCCCGTCATCTGGGTGGACTAGACCGGCGCAGCGCCATGAAGATCAACGCCTTCGCCGACGTCAGCCTCCGGGCCCTGATGGTGCTTGCCGCCGCCCCGGACGGCCAGCTGCTGACCACGCAGAACATCGCCGATTCCGTGGGGACGCCGTACAACCACGTCAGCAAGGCCATGGCCAGGCTGCGCACCATGGGACTGATCGACGTGGAACGCGGCAGGACCGGCGGTTCCCGGCTGAGCAGTGCCGGGCGCACCGCCACGGTTGGACAGATCCTCCGCGAACTGGACACCCGCACCGACCCGGCCGAGTGCATGTCAGCCACGGGCAACTGTCCGCTCATTAATGAATGCAGGCTCCGCGCAGCGTTGGCCCGCGCCCGGGAAGCGTTCTACCGCGAGCTTGACCCGGTGGTCATTGCCGAGCTTCCCGGCTCCCGCCAGATGGCCCCGGTCTTCGCCATGATCGGCCTGCGCCCGGACCTCGACACGGGCCCGGAGAACACGCAGCTGCCCGGCATCTGAGCCACTCCCCCACCCACCTATCCGGGTGTTGCCTCCCAGTTTGATTCGAAACTTCTACAGGGTGTAGAACTAAGGCAGAAATACTCGCATTTCAAATGCAGCATTTCATTACGGCCGGACGAAGGCCCCGGTCCCAACTTCAGGAGTCCGCAATGCTCTCGGATAAATCACGCCCTGTCATCGAAGCCACCCTGCCGCTGGTGGGCTCCCGGATCGGGCAGATCACCCCCAAGTTCTACTCCCGCCTGTTTGCCGCCCACCCCGAACTGCTGGATGGCCTCTTCAGCCGTTCCAACCAGCGCAACGGCACCCAGCAGCAGGCCCTGGCCGGAAGCATCGCGGCCTTCGCCACCCACCTGGTGAACAACCCCGGAACGCTTCCGGAGGCGGTCCTCTCCCGCATCGCGCACCGGCACGCATCCTTGGGCATTACCGAATCGCAGTACCAGGTGGTCTACGAGCACCTGTTCGCAGCCATCGCCGAAGACCTCGCCGAGGTGATCACCCCCGGGATCGCCGAAGCCTGGACCGAGGTGTACTGGCTCATGGCGGACGCCCTCATCAAGCTCGAGAAGGGCCTGTACGCGGCACAGGCCAATGACCGGATGTGGGCCCCGTGGCGGGTGGCGGCAAAGACCCCCGCCGGCGCCGGGTCCGTGACCTTCACCCTCGAACCCGCCGACGAAACGCCCGTCACCGAAGCCATCCCGGGCCAGTACATCAGCGTTAAGGTCCAGCTTCCCGACGGCCTGCGGCAGGTCCGCCAGTACTCCCTGTCCGGCGAGGCCGGCACCAGCCGCACGTTCACCACCAAGCGGGACGACGGCGGCGAAGTCTCCCCGGTGCTCCACGACACCGTCCAGCCCGGCGACATCCTGGAAATCTCCAACCCCTACGGCGAGATCACCCTCAAGGACGGCGGCGGCCCCGTGGTCCTGGCATCCGCAGGCATCGGCTGCACGCCCACCGCCTCGATCCTGCGCTCGCTCGCCGAATCCGGCTCGGACCGCCAGGTGCTGGTGCTGCACGCCGAAAGCACGCTGGAAAGCTGGGCGCTGCGCAGCCAGATGACCGCCGACGTCGAACGCCTGGGCGGCGCCGAGCTGCAGCTCTGGCTGGAAACGCCGGCAGACGGGGCGAAGGAGGGGTTCATGTCCCTGCGCGAAGTCGACCTTCCGGCCGACGCTTCCCTGTACCTGTGCGGACCGCTGCCGTTCATGAAGAACATCCGCAACGAGGCCATCAACGCCGGCATCCCCGCCACCCGGATCCACTACGAGGTCTTCGGTCCGGACATCTGGCAGGCCAGCTGATTGACTCATCGATTGCTCCGTACCGGCCCTTTTGACGGTCTAAAAGGGCCGTTTTGGAGCAATCGATGGGAACCCGTGGGGAACGACGGCGGCCCCGCACCTTTTCGCAAAAGGTGCGGGGCCGCCGTCGAACTCAGCGAAGAACCGCTAGGCCAGGCGGCTCTTCAGGCCGTCGAGTTCCTTTCGGAGTGCGTCCGGCAGGGATTCGCCGAAGTTGCCGAACCACTCTTCGATGGAGGCAAGCTCGGTGGCCCATTCAGCGGGATCCACCTTGACTGCTTCCTCCACCTGAGCGGGGGTCATGTCCAGGCCTTCGAGGTCGATGGCGTCACCGGTGGGCACGAAGCCGATGGGCGTCTCCACGGCGTCGGCCTTGCCCTCGAGGCGCTCGATGGCCCACTTGAGGACCCGGGCGTTGTCGCCGAAGCCGGGCCAGGCGAACCCGCCCTCGGAGTTCCGGCGGAACCAGTTGACCAGGAAGATCCTGGGCAGGCGCTCCGGGTTGGCCTTGGCGGACAGGTTGACCCAGTGGTTCAGGTAGTCGCCTGCGTCGTAGCCGATGAAGGGCAGCATGGCCATGGGGTCGCGGCGGACCACGCCCACAGCACCGGCCGCGGCAGCGGTGGTCTCCGAGGACAGGGTGGAACCCATGAAGATGCCGTTGGTCCAGTCGCGGGCCTCGGTGACCAGGGGAATGGTCGTCTTGCGGCGTCCGCCGAACAGGATGGCGGACAGCTCCACACCGTTCGGGCTGTGGTACTCCTCGGCCAGCATGTCGATCTGGTCGATCGGCGTGCAGAAGCGCGAGTTGGGGTGCGCAGCAGGCTTGCCGGACTCGGGCGTCCAGGAGTTGCCCTGCCAGTCGGTGAGGTGCGCCGGGGTTTCCTCGGTCATGCCCTCCCACCAGACGCCGCCGTCGTCGGTCAGCGCAACGTTGGTGAAGATGCTGTTGCCCTTGGCGATGGCGCGCATGGCGTTGGGGTTGGTGCCCCAGCCGGTACCGGGAGCCACGCCGAACAGGCCAGCTTCCGGGTTGACCGCACGGAGTTCGCCTTCCTTGCCGAACCGCATCCAGGTGATGTCGTCACCCAGGGTTTCGACCTTCCAGCCCTTGATGGTGGGGTCCAGGAGTGCAAGGTTGGTCTTGCCGCAGGCAGACGGGAAAGCGGCCGAGACGTAGTACGTCTTGTTTTCCGGCGAGGTGAGCTTGAGGATGAGCATGTGCTCGGCCAGCCAGCCCTCGTCGTGCGCCATGACGGATGCGATGCGCAGGGCGTAGCACTTCTTGCCGAGCAGGGCGTTTCCGCCGTAGCCGGAGCCGAAGGACCAGATGGAGCGCTCTTCGGGGAAGTGGACAATCCACTTGTCCGGGTTGCACGGCCACGGCACGTCCGCCTGGCCGGGCTCCAGCGGGGCGCCCAGGGAGTGCAGCGCCGGAACGAAGAAAGCGTTCGTTTCGGTGATCCGGTTCAGGACGTCCGTGCCAATGCGGGCCATGATGCGCATGGAGGCGACGACGTAGGCGGAGTCGGTGATCTCGACGCCGAACTTGGGATCCTCGGCGTCAAGGTGGCCCATGACGAAAGGAATGACGTACATGGTGCGGCCGCGCATGGAGCCGGCGAACAGCCCGCGCAGCTTCTCCTTCATCTCAGCCGGGGGCATCCAGTTGTTGGTGAAGCCGGCGTCGTGCTTGTTTTCGGAGCAGATGAAGGTCTGTTCCTCGACGCGGGCAACGTCAGCGGGGTCCGAGAAGGCCGCGAAGGAGTTGGGGAACAGTTCCTGGTTGAGCCTGGTCAGGGTCCCGGCTGCAACGAGCTCGTCGGTGAGGCGGGTGTTCTCCTCCTCGGACCCGTCAACCCAGTAGATGCGGTCCGGCTGGGTCAGCTCAGCAACCTCTTCTACCCATGCCAGCAGACCGGCATGTGTGGTGGGTGCTTCGTCAAGCAGCGGCTTCTGCGCCAGATCGCCCATTGCAGTTCCCTTCCTCGGGTTCATCGGTGTGTCCTAAATGCTATGGTCCGGACCACTGCCGGTTTTTGGCAGTTTGCTTGCTACAAGTTCGCCCTAAATTCTGATTCCGCGAGAATTCAAGGAATATTTGCGGAAAAGTCTACGATTAAGTGAGCAAGGTCACCTATACCGGTCTAGTTGCGGAGATTACACCCGTTTCGATTTGGTCCTGCGGCGAGACTCGCGTAAAGTAATTCGAGTTCCCGGGAGAGCGGTTCTTCTCCAAGGGAAACGGAATGCGCCCATAGCTCAGCTGGATAGAGCGTCTGTCTACGGAACAGAAGGTCAGGGGTTCGAATCCCTTTGGGCGCACCAGACAAGGTCCGCACCGGTTCGCCGGTGCGGACCTTTTGCTTTAACCCTGCGCATGCCTCCCCCGGGCGTAGGCTGTCCCCATGATTCCTGAGCCCGTGGGGCGCGACTTCGACGTAGTGGTGATCGGCGCCGGAGCCGCCGGCGAAAATGTGGCAGGCCGGGTGGTTCGGGGCGGCCTGACGGCGGTCCTCGTGGAGGCTGAACTCGTGGGCGGTGAATGTTCCTATTGGGCATGCATGCCCTCCAAGGCGCTGCTGCGGCCCGGCACCGCCCTGCACGGGGCGCAAACCACGCCCGGGGCCAAAGAAGCCGTGACCAGGACACTAGACGCCGCCGCGGTACTGGCCCGCCGTAACTACTTCACCTCCAACTGGCAGGACGACAGCCAGGTGGACTGGGTCAGCGACACCGGGATTGAACTGGTCCGCGGCCGCGCCGCCCTCACCGCGCCCCGCACGGTGGAGGTGGCAGGGCTGGACGGCACGCAGCACAGGCTGCAGGCCAGGCACGCGGTGGTCCTAGCCACCGGGTCCGTCCCCAACACGCCACCCATCGAGGGCCTCCAGGACGTGGACGCCTGGGGCACGCGGGAGGCCACGTCCGCGGGCGAGGTGCCTGAGCGGCTGGCGGTGCTGGGCGGCGGAGTGGCAGGGACCGAGCTGGCGCAGGCCTTTGCCCGGCTGGGTTCCTCGGTGACCCTCATTGCGCGCAGCGGCCTGCTGGGCAGCTTTCCGGAGGAGGCCGCACAGCTCGTGGCCGCCGGCCTGCGTGCAGACGGCGTGGAGCTGCGCCTGCACACGGCCACGGAGCGGATCCACGCGAACGACGACGGCACGGTTCATATTGCCTTGGCTGACGGTTCCACTCTCACGGCGGACAAGGTCCTGGTGTCCACCGGGCGGCGCCCGGCCCTGGCCGGGCTTGGCCTGGAGCACGTGGGGTTTGAGCCCGACGAAGAAGGACGGCTGCGCCTGGAAACCGACAACACCGGGCTCGTCACGGGCGCCGGCGGCGAAGGTTCCTGGCTGTACGCGGTGGGCGACGCTGCCGGCAGGAACCTGTACACGCACCAGGGCAAGTACGAGGCCCGGGCCACGGGTGACGCCATCGCCGCGAGGGCGAAGGGCGGGCTGGACGGGCGCCCGGCGGACTGGAGCCGCTTCGCCCAGACCGCCAACGAACACGCCGTCCCCGGAGTGGTCTTCACCGACCCCGAGCTTGCCACGGTGGGCCGCAGCCTGGACCGGGCCCGCAAGGACGGCTACAACGCTTCCTCCGTGGAGCTTCCCATCCAGGTGGCGGGTTCCTCGCTGCACGCCGAGAACTACGAGGGCTGGGCCCAGCTGGTGATCGACGAGGACCGGAAGGTTCTGCTGGGAGCCACGTTTGCCGGGCCTGACGTTGCCGAGCTCCTGCATGCCGCCACCGTTGCCGTGGTGGGCGAGGTCCCCCTGGACCGGCTCTGGCATGCAGTTCCCTCCTACCCCACCATCAGCGAGGTGTGGCTGCGGCTGCTGGAAAAGTACGGCCTCTAGGAACAGTATTTGAACTGACCGGTCAGTTTGGTTACGCTGGGAAGACGCACATTCTGTGAAAGGCTTTCCTTGCTCTCAGCACGCCAGCTTTCCGTCAAAGGCCGTCGCGACCCCCTCCTTCCCCCCACCACCCTCTCCGTGCGGAGAGGGCAGCTGCTGCTGGTGTCCGGCGACCGCCAGGACCAGCGCACCGCCCTTGCCCTCGCCCTGAGCGGCCGGATGAAGGCCACTGGCGGGACGGTGGAGTGGGACAGGCACCAGCGCACCCGCCAGCTCAGGCTGGCCAGCGCCCTGGTGGATTCCCCCGGCGTCAACGAGCCCGAGGAACACCTCAGCGTCCGGGACCTTGTCACCGAGGACCTCGCCCTGGTGCCGCGCCGTTACCGCGGTGCCCTGCTGAGCGGGCCATGGCTGAAGGTGAACCGCTTCGAGGACATCGCCGGGCTCTGGTCCGAGCAGCTGGAACCGGCACGGCGCCTTGAGCTGCTCACGGCGCTGGCCCTGGCCAACCCCCACACGGACCTGCTGGTGGTGGATTCGCCGGACCGGCACAGCGCCGACGTCGACAACTGGCTTCCGCGGCTCCTGGAACTGGCGTCCGACGGCGGGAGGCCGCTGGCCGTCGTCGCCACCGTCCGGGCCCTTCCGCCGTCGTGGGACGGTCCCGCCGCGTCCGTGGGCAACGACCTGCCCGCCGGGCAGCCGGTTCCCGACGGACCTGGGGCTCCGGGAGACCCTGACCGCGGCACCGTTGACGTCCCCGGCGCCCCGGCCGCCCCTGCACGCACCGGGCAGCATGCCCGGACTGAACGACTCGAAACCGAGGTTGCCAAGTGACCGTTTTGCGGCTGGCCCGCTCAGAACTCAAGCGCATGACCGGCGGGCTGTTGCCCAAACTGACCATCCTCGCCCTGACCATGGTGCCCCTGTTGTACGGGGCGGTGTACCTGTACGCCAACTGGAACCCGTACGGGCACCTGAACAACCTGGATGCTGCGCTGGTGGTGGAGGACACGGGTGCCGCCACCAGCGATGGAACCCGGCTGGAGGCCGGAACCAAAGTGGCCGACAGCCTGGTGGAAGGCAACGTCTTCCACTGGATTCCGGTAGCCGACTCCGACGAGGCGGACCGGGGGGTCAGCAGCGGCCAGTACGCGTTCGCCTTGAAGATCCCGAAGGATTTCTCGGCCAACCTTGCGTCCCCGGGGAGCTTCGACTCCGCCAGCCAGGCCATGCTCAACGTCACCACCAATGACGCCAACAACTACCTCCTGAGCACCATCGTGGACAAACTGACCACGGCGGTCCACAGCACGGTCGCTACTGAGGTGGGCGAGGAAACTGCCAACCAGCTGCTCACGGGCTTTGGCACCATCCATACCCAGATGCTTAAGGCTGCGGACGGCGCGGGGCAACTGGCCGACGGCGTCGCCACCCTCCGCGACGGCAGCGCCACCCTGTACCAGGGCACCACGGAACTGAGCGCGGGGGCCTCGGAGCTGCAGGCCGGGCAGCTGAAGCTGCGGGACGGCGCCAACCAGCTGACCGACGGCGCCGGGCAGCTAAGCAGCGGGCTTTCGCTGCTGAAGGACAAGACGGCGTCCCTGCCCACCGATACCCAGACGCTGGCCGCGGGCGCGGCGCAGGTGGCAGCCGGCAATGCCCAGCTCAACGCCAAGGTCCAGGACGTGGCATCGCAGCTTGAAGCAGCGGACCAGGGCCTGCGGACCCGGGTGGTGGAATCCAACAACAGGCTGGTGGCCTCCGGGGTCCTGACCCAGGAACAGGCCAACGCCATCCTTGCCGACTTCGATGCGGCCGCCACCTCCAGTCCGGTGGCAGCAGCCAAGACCCGGCTGCAGTCCGATGCGGCACAGATCCAGCAGCTGGCCGACGGATCAGAGGCCGTCAGTGTGGGTGCGGCCCAGCTGGCCGCCGGCACTCCGGCACTGAAGGACGCCGTGAGCCAGGCCTCGGGGGGAGCCGACCAGCTGCACACCGGCGCCGCGGCCCTTGCCACCGGCGAACAGTCGGCACTGGACGGAGCCGCCAAACTCTCCGACGGAGCGCGCAGGCTCGATTCCGGCGCCGCGCAGCTGGCGGAGGGTGCCGGCACCGCCGCCGACGGTTCCAGGTCGCTCGCCGACGAGATCGGCAAGGGCGCCGGCCAGGTTCCCAACCCTGATGACGCGCAGAAGGACAACCTGTCCCGCGTCATGGCGGACCCGGTGGCCGTCAGCAACGTCTCCCAGGCCAAGGCGAACTCCTACGGGGCGGGGCTGGCACCGTTCTTCCTGACCCTGGCACTGTGGATCGGCATCTTCATGCTGGTGCAGGCCATGCGCCCCATCACCCAACGGGCACTGGCCTCCAACGCGCCGTCGTGGAAGATTGCCCTGGGCGGCTGGCTCCCGTTCCTGGCCGTGTCCGTGGTCCAGGCATCCCTGCTGACGCTGGTGGTCAACGTTGCCCTGGGCCTGGACCCTGCCCACCCCGTGCTGATGTGGCTGTTCATGCTGGCGGCGGCCATGGCGTTCAGCGCCCTGATCCAGGGCATCGTGGCGCTGCTTGGCTCTCCCGGGAAGCTGGCGGTGCTCATCCTGCTGGTGCTGCAGCTCGTCTCGTCCGGCGGCACGTTCCCGTGGCAGACCACCCCGCAGCCGCTGCACGTGGTGCATGAGATCCTCCCCATGGGCTACGTGGTGACCGGGATGCGGCACCTTATCTACGGCGCGGACCTCTCCATGATCCTTCCCACCGTGGCAGGACTCGTGGGGTACACCCTGCTGGGCACGGTCCTGTCCACCCTGGCGGTCCGCAGGAACAAGTACTGGTCCCTGAAGACCCTCAAGCCGGAGATCGCCGTATGACCACGGGCCAACACGACGCCGGCAAGGGGCGGCGTCCGGGGCGCACCACGGCCACCAGGCAGAAGCTGTTCGATGCGTCCATGGAACTGATCGGGGAACGCGGTGCCGCCAACGTCACGGTGGACGAAATCGCCGCGGCCGCCGGGGTGTCCAAGGGAACGGTCTACTACAACTTCGGCAGCAAGTCCGAGCTCATCGCCCAGCTCCTGAGGCACGGTGTGGACATCCTCAAAGCCCGTCTGCTGGGTGCCGCCGGCAGCGGACTGGACGCGCCGGGGTCCCACAACCAGGCCGACCGAACACAGCCACCGGTTGATCCGCTGCTGGCCATGGAAGCGATGATTGGCCAGGCCATGGACTTCATGGCCGCATACCCGTCCTTCGCCAGGCTGTGGGTCAGCGAAAACTGGCGCATCCCCAGCGAATGGCAGGGCACCTTCGCCGTCCTGCGCGGCGAGCTGCTCGAGGTGGTGGGACAGGCCGTGGAGAACGTGGCCAAGGCATACCCGGTGGACCCGTCCGTGTCCCGCGGCAGCCTGGAAACGGCCATCTTCGGCGCGTGCTTCGTAGTGGGACTTGACCGGCAGACCTACAACCCCGAACGCACTCGTGACCAAAGCGTTGCAGCAATCATGGCCATCATGCGCGGCTACGTCCTGAAGGACGCCGAACCTCGGGGATGATGGAGCACATGCGCCAGATGGGGAACAGCGGAAAATTTGCGGTGGTGTGCGGCATCGTCGCGGCCGGGCTGCTGGTGCTCACCGCAATGACCCTGGCGGAGCCGGTGCTGGTTGCCTTCCTGGGAGTCCTGTCGATCGCCTACCTGGCAGGCGTTGCCGAACTGCTGCGCCGGCGCCGGCGGGTGGCCCTGCTGGCAACGGGAGCCGGCACCAGTATTACCCTGGCGTGCTCGCTCGCGTTCCTTAGCACCTGGGAGCTGGCGTTCGACGGAGAATCCTCCTTCCTTGGCACTCCCCTGCCCACCGACGATCCCGACAACTACTTCATGGTGGCCGCCGCCGCTGCGCTGGCTACCCTCGCAGTTCTCTTCCTAGGGGTCGTCTGGCCGTCTCGCCGCGGCACCGCCGGGATGCGCAGGCCTGCGGCTGCACGGCCCTCCGGACGTTCCCCTGCGCCGAAGCAGGGACGCCGCTCCCCGCAGGCCACCACCCACAAGGCCGCCCACAAGGCAGCAGCCGGCCGGACACCGGCCCCGCGCGCCGGCAACCAGCGCAGCACCGGCCAAGTTACCCCAAGCCAAAAAGTCACAGGCCCCAAAGCCACAGGCCAGCGCTCCCGCGCGCAGGGGCCTGCTGTCCAGAGAGCCCCGGGTCAGAGTGCTTCGGGGACCCGCGCCCCAGGGGTGCTGCCCCCGGCAGCCAAGCGGCCGCCGTCGCCCGCTGCTCCTGCCCGGCGCCCCGCACCCAAGTCAGGCAACGGGTCCGCTCCGCGCCGCTGAGGGGAACGGCGGCCGCGGGTGAGGACCGCCGTCGCCACCCCGGCCAGGAGCAGGACGCCGCCGCTGATTTCCGCCGGCGTGGGGACCTCGCCCAGGACGAACCACGCGGTTGCCATGCCCACCACCGGCACCAGCAGGGTGAAGGGGACAACTGCCGACGACGGGTGGCTGGCCAGGAGCCGGTTCCAGATCCCGTATCCCACCAGTGAGGCGAATACAGCCGTGTAGAGCGCACTGAGGACAGTGGGAGCCTGCAGGTGCGCCAGCGTGCCCGCCACCGCGCCCGGGCCGTCCACCACCAGTGACAGTCCGGCCAGCGGCAACGGGACAACAGCGCCGGACCAGACCACCAGGCCCAGCCCCGAGGCCGCCTTCGCCTTCCGGGCAATAACGTTCCCGGCGGCCCAGGACAGTGCGGCCGCGAGGACGATGAGGAAGGGCAGCAGGGGTGCCACGGCGCTGCGGCCCACGGCAACGACGGCCAGCCCCGCTGCACCCAGGAACACCCCGGCAAGTTGGCGGGGTCCGGGCCGTTCACCAAGGAAGACGGCAGCCAACAGGATCGTGAGGAGCACCTGCGCCTGCAGGACCAGGGAGGCAAGCCCGGCAGGCATGCCCACCGCCATGGCGAGGTAGAGCAGCCCGAACTGCCCGGCGCTCATGAACAGGCCGACGCCGATGATCGCCTTCCAGCTGACATCGGGCTTGCGGACGAAGAAGATCCAGGGAACCACCACCAGGACAAAGCGCAGGGCGACGAACAGCAGCGGGGGGACGTCCTGGCCGGGCGGGTGCAGGCCGATGTCGATGGCCACGAAGTTCAGGCCCCACAGGATGGCGACCAGGACGGCGAGGAGGGAGTTGCGCGGGTTCACCCCATCAGCGTGGCAGAACGTCCAATGAAGCACCAGCGCTTATTTGCATCCCTAATCGTGTACCTTTGCTTCATGATTGATATCGGGTCGCTCCGCGCCCTGGCCGCGATCGAACAGCACAGGTCCGTCATTGCAGCCTCCGAGGCCATGGGCTTCAGCCCCTCGGCCGTCTCCCAGCAGGTCAAGAAGCTGGAGAAGGAAGCGGGCTTCGCCGTGCTGGAACGCCGGGGACGGGGCGTGCTGCTCACCGAACGCGGCGTGGCGCTGGCGGCCTATGGGCGGCGCATCCTTGCCGAACTCGAAGAACTGCAGTCAACCCTGCTCGCAGATCCGGCCAGGCCCAGCGGGCCACTGCGGGTGGTGGCATTCTCCACCGCATGCCGCGGGCTGGTGGGGCCGCTGCTGGGCAAGCTGGCCAAGGCCGGCAGCGACCTGGACGTCAGCGTCCTTGCCGAAGACCCACGCGAGGCCGTGGCCCGCGTGGCGAACGGCGAAGCGGACCTGGGTCTGGTGCACAACTGGAATTCCGTGCCGCTGGTAATTCCCGAGCACCTGTCGCTGGAGTGGCTGTGTGAGGACATCGCCGACGTCCTGGTGCACAGCAGCCATCCGCTGGCGGGGCGCCCGGGAGTCACACCGGCGGACCTGGTGGATGAGCAGTGGATCAGCACCCCGCACGGAGCCATCTGCAACGAAGCCCTGCTGAGGATCTTCGCCGATCTTGGCCGGGTTCCCGACATCAAGGTCTACGACCCCGATTTCGCTACCCACATCGCCCTGGTGGAGCAGGCCGCCGTGGTGGCCCTGGTTCCGCGGCTGGGCCGCCCCGCGTTACCCGGGGACGTCGTGGCGGTGCCCGTCACCGACCCCGTCCAGGCGCGTCAGGTGGGCATCGTCCACCGCAGGACCATGACGGCCAGCCCCGGCATCCGGTACGCGTCGGAGCTGCTGCGGGAGCTCGCTGCTAGTGGGGCCGGGGAACCTTGAACCTGGTGATCCGGGCGTCCTGACCGTCGAGCTCGGCCCAGGTTTTCTCCGTCTCCAGGACCGTCAGGGCGCTGGTGGGATAGCGGGTGGCGGCATCCATATAGGCGTCGTGGTCCGAGTCGCGGGAGGCCAGGTGCATCGCCAGGTCCTGGACGCCCGGCAGGTGCGAGATCAGCATCAGCGTGGTCACGGTGTCTGGAACGTGGTTGACCACGGAAAGCATGCGCAGGGCCGAGGCGGCGTACAGCCCATCTTCCAGCTTGGGGGTCGGCGCCTTGTCGCCGAGTTCCGAACAGACCCAGGTGCACGTCTGCCGGGTGCGCAGGGCACTGGAGCAGAGGATGAAGTCCGGGATGATGTTGTGCTTGAGCAACCAGCGGCCTGCGAGGGGCGCTTCGCGGTGTCCGCGCTCCTCCAGGGGCCGCTCATGGTCCGCCACGCCTCCGGGCCAATCCGCCTTGGCGTGCCGCATGATCACAAGCCGGTGAAGGTGGTGCTCACTCATACCCCAAGCCTATCCAAACGACTTAGCCGCTGAGGTCAATGCTTGGCTGGGCAAAACACGACCGCAAGAAGGCGGCACATCCCGAAAGCGCCGTTGTTACAGGGCCCACGCCGCCCAGGTTCCCTGGCCGAGCTTGCGAGGCGAGGGAGGCGGTGGGGAGGAACGAGCGCAGGCGCAGAGGGATCGTGCCGCCTTCTTGCGGTGATGAGAGTTTCTAGATTGAGTATTCCGGAGCGGCCCAGACGACAACCTCGGGGTGCTCGTAGAAGCGGTAGCCCTGGCCGCGGACCGTGCGGACAGTGTTGGCCAGCCGGCCCAGCTTGGAGCGGAGGCGGCGGATGTGCACATCGATGGTGCGCTCGTTGGGGACTTCCTCAGCGTTGCGCCACAGGCCCTCGAGCAGCTCGTCGCGGCCCACGGTACGGGTGCCGTTCTCCACCAGGTAGTTCAGGAGCTCGAACTCCTTGAAGGTGAGGTTGAGGGATTCGCCGTCGAGGTGCACCTCGCGCCGGGCGAGGTCGATCAGGACGCCGGAGGGGCGGGGTTCCTGCGGCTGCTGGGGCCGCGGAGCCTCGGTGCGCTGCCGGGCATTGACGGTGGGGTCGCCGAACGTGGAACGGACGACGTCGAGCGCGGAACCGGGGGTGCCGGCCGGCGCCACGGCAACCGCGGCGTAGCTTTCGGCGCCGGTGACCAGGGACTGCGCGTAGGCACGGATCTCCTGGGCCAGCTTGGCGATGGAGGTACCTGCCGCGGCAGCGGTTTCCTCATCGATGCCCATGTAGAGCACGAATCCACGGGCGACGTTCTCGTTGGGGACGGGGCGGACGGTGTTGGGCCCAGCCACGACGGGCGTGGGTGCCGTGACCGGCGCTGGCGCCTCGGAAGGCTGGACGGCGCGGAGCTGGCCGTACGAGTTGGGGTTGTAGCCCTGCGGAGCGTAGCCCTGGGCCGGGAAGCTGCTTCCGGAGGACGGGGCAAGCGCCGGGCGGGGTCCGAAGCCCGGGCGTAGGCCGGACGGCTGGCCTGCCTTGGCGGCGTTACGGACGGAGATGTGGACGTATCCGGATGCAACTGACATGGAATGCTTACCTCAATGTGAATGGCCGCTGGCGCGGCTCGAATGCTGGGTTTCCCCGCACTGCGAACTGGGGAGGGGCGCCCGACGCTGGGCTGGGGGCGAATGCCTAAGAACTTCGATGGGGTGGTGGAAGGTCAGGCGTGCATTCGACAACAGCGCATGTCGGCAGCAGCGGATGTGCTGGGCCAATATTCTGCGGCTGCAGGTGCTGTTGAGTTCTTGTTCACATTGGAAGTGTGCAGCGTAACAATGCCAACTTGCAAGTAACAATGGACCAGATAGTCCGCATCGTGAGACGAATCCGCAAAATGTGCGACAGATCACGATTTCAGCGAAGCCAAATAATAACGTTCGTTATCCGGATTAAAGCCTTGCCGAGGGTCGATCAGCGAACTTTGTTCGGTAAAACACCCTTCCATCGAATCGCTCTGAATTTCATGCGTTTGACGTTGAATCGCCTTGTATGGGCAAGCCTCTTGTCCAGCCCCGGGCCGCGCCCTAGCTGTTTTTGGCCCCGGGCATCCGGGTGCGGACTCTCACCCTGCCCGCCCGGACAACCACGCTTCACGGTCAGTTGGTGGTGGTGCCTGACCCTTGTGCTCCGGAGGAACTGGTGGCCGGGAGCAGGATCGACTGGGCCGTCCAGGTGTCCGATTCCTTGAGGGCCGTGACCCGGACAGTCGCCCCGGAGGTGACGGCGGACAGGCCCAGGCTCGTGCCGGTGCTTCCGGCGCCCCGCTGCCGCATTTCTTGCGATACCTGGACGTCTGATGTCACGGCGTAGGTCCTGCTGAAGCCGTCATCACTTTTCACCGTCAAGGAATCGGACGAGACGCTGGTGACGGTGCCCGTCTGCGATGCCATGGTCACGTAGGACGAGTCCTGCAGGACCACGTACTCGGAATGGATGGCGGTGTTCAGGCCGCCCATGCCCATTCCCAGCCCTCCCGGTCCGGCCATGCTGCCGCCGTCCATGCCGCCGGTGGAGCCGTCGGGAGCGGCCATGCCGGGCTGGTCGCCCGGCACGAGTTGCCCGCCGGCCCCGGCCTGCCCGTCAGTTCCTCCCACTCCCGGCGTGTTGTCCGCAGCAACCGCCTGGCTGTGGCCGGCCGCGTAGGCACCGGCGCCTGCGGCCGCCGCCACCGCCACTGCAACCCCGCCGATGATGAGGCCCCTCCGGGCCGGCCGGCCCCTGCCCTCAGCTCCGCCGGACGGTCCCTCCTGCGCAGGCGCCCAGGTCGTACCCCACACCGGTGCCGGGCTGCCTGCCCGGGGAGGCTCCGCCGTCGTACCCCACTCTGACGCCGGGCTGCCTGCCCGGGGAGGCTCCGCCGTCGTACCCCACTCTGACGCCGGGCTGCCTGCCCGGGGAGGCTCCGCCGTCGTACCCCAACCGCTTCCAGGGGCGGAGCCGGCGCCTCGCCGGTCCTCCGGCGCAGTACCCTCCGTGATGCCCGGGGTTTCCCATCCGGACGGTCCATGGCCAGTGCCGCGTCCGGCGGGAAAGACCTCCCATTGGTTTGCCGCGCTGCCATGGCCCTCCGTTGCGCCGGGCCTGCCCGCCGCATCAGGCGCCGGCTGCGGCTCCCCGTTCTGTTCTGCCGGTTGCGGGACGGCCCGGTTGTTCTGCTGGTCCATGATGTGCTCCTCGGAACAGGAACCTGCCGGCTCCCTCTGCTGTTGTGCCCTCAGCGTCGGCTGGATTCCTGTGCGGGGGCTGTGCTGCGGGGCAATCTTGCCTGTGACGGACCATCCGACGCCGGGACGCCGCCCTTTGTCGGCTGCACGCGCGTGCGCAGGTTTACGGGACGCGGCACATTCAGGTGGCTAGGCTTGGGCTCACAGCTGGAACACAGCATCCGCAAAGCATTGGCTAACTGACAGATTGGAGAGTTGTGCCATGGCATCCCCGCACTCCATGACCAACAACCTTCCCCAGCTCACCCATCCGGACGGTTCTCCCATCCGCGCCCTGGTGGTTGACGACGAGCCAAGCCTGTCAGAGCTCATGAGCATGGGCCTCCGCATGGCGGGATGGTCCGTGGCCGTCGCCGCGGATGGACCCGCTGCCGTCAAGCTGGCCAAGGACTTCCACCCGGACGTCCTGGTCCTCGATGTCATGCTGCCCGGGTTCGACGGCGTGGAGCTGCTGGGACGGATCCGTGCCTTTGCCCCCGAGGTGCCTGCGCTTTTCCTCACGGCCAAGGACGACGTCCAGGACCGCATCGTGGGACTGGCCGCCGGCGGCGACGACTACGTCACCAAGCCCTTCAGCATGGAGGAAGTCCTGTTGCGGCTGCACCGCCTGGTCCAGCGGTCGGGCGTCGCCGCCATGGATACCGCCGAACTGGTGGTGGGCGACCTGACCCTCAACGTCGATACCCGCGAAGTGACCCGCGGCGGCGAAGACATCCAGCTGACCGCGACGCAGTTCGAGTTGCTGCGCTACCTGATGGAGAACCCCAAGCGGGTGATCAGCAAGGCCCAGATCCTGGACCGGGTGTGGGACTACGACTTCGGCGGCCAAGCCAACATTGTGGAACTCTATATCTCGTACCTGCGCAAGAAGATCGACGCCAACCATCCGCCCATGATCCACACCGTGCGGGGCGCAGGCTACGTCATCAAGCCTGCGGATTAGCCAGGGAACCGCATGTCTTCACTGTCCGGTGCTTCCCGGCCCACTGGCCGGTCCTTGTTCAAGCCCGCCACCTGGCATCTGCGGACCCGCCTGATCCTGCTCTCCATGGCCCTGCTGGTGGCAATTTCCGGAGCCATTGGCGTGGTCAGCTACGCCACGATGGACGTGGTCCTCACCAACCAGCTCGACGCGCAGCTGACGCAGGCCTCCCGCGGCCGTCCACCCGAGGGCAATCCCTCCGGACGTCCCGACCCGCTGGACGCACGGGGACAAAGTGTCGGCACGCTCAACGCGAGGGTGGTGAACGGGCAGATCAGCCGCGAGGCCGGCTTCCTGTCCTCCGACGCCACCCGCACCGCCCTGACCTCAAGCGACGTCGCCACCCTGCAGGACCTCCCGCACGACGGCCAACCGGTGGACCGCGCGCTGTCCAACGGTGAATACCGGCTGCTGGCCACCGAGACCCCCTACGGCGATGTGGTGATCACCGGCCTGCCGCTGGCCACGAAGCACAGCACCGAGGTCTCACTGGTGTTGACCATGATGCTGGTGTCACTGGGGGGCCTGGTGGTCATCGGCCTTGCAGGTACGGCCCTGATCCGGCGGACCATGCGGCCGCTCGAACAGCTGTCCGACGTCGCCACCAGGGTGTCGCAGCTGCCCCTCGACGCAGGCGAAGTTGCCCTGGCCGTCCGTGTCCCGGCCACCGCTGCACACCCCGGCACCGAAGTGGGCAGCGTGGGCCACGCGCTTAACCTGATGCTGGACAACGTCTCCCGCGCCCTCGAAGCCCGGCAGAGAAGCGAGACGAAGGTCCGCCAGTTCGTCGCCGACGCCTCGCACGAGCTCCGTACGCCCCTGACGGCCATCCGTGGCTACACGGAGTTGCTGCGCATGACCGAGGACTTTTCCGAGGACGGCCGCAAATCGCTGGCGCGTGTCCAGAGCCAGTCACTGCGGATGACTGCGCTGGTGGAGGACCTGCTGCTGCTGGCCCGGCTGGACGAGGGCAAGGCCATGGAGACCACCGACGTGGACCTGACGCAACTGGTGGTGGAAACCGTCAGTGACGAAAAGATCATGGCACCGGACCACACCTGGCAGCTGCGGCTGCCGGACGAGCCCATTACCGTGCGCGGCGACGCCACCCAGCTTCACCAGGTCCTGGCCAACCTGCTCTCCAACGCCCGCAAGCACACGCCGGCGGGAACCACAGTTTCCACCGGGGTGATGCGGTCCGCGGACGACAGCGTGGTGGTGACCGTAACGGACGACGGCCCGGGCATCCCTGCCGGATTCCAGGACCGGATCTTCTCCCGCTTCACCCGGGCGGACGCCTCCCGGTCGGGGCAGGAGGGTTCCTCAGGCCTGGGCCTTTCCATTGTTGAGTCCATCGTGGAAGCACACGGCGGCAGCGTCGAGTTGAACTCCCGTCCGGGCAGGACCGAGTTCGCCGTCCGCCTTCCCTCGGCCACGGCCCGTGCCTGACGCGCCACTGCCCACCCCCTGACAGGACCACCGGTGCGGCCAGCCGCGGCCGCGTCAGCCCGCGGCCGGCTCGCGCACCTCAGGACGCAGGGCATAGTTACTGCCCGCTGAGTCACGGACGGATAACATGCTGGTCAGTAAACGTCCCTGGAACCCGATGCACCCCTACACGCTTACTGGAAAAGCGGGCAACGCGACTCGCCGACCGTTATGATGTCCGTTACCTTAATGTGACTTAAGCGCCCGGCTCCTGTACCGTCGATATGGTGCGGTTCCCGTTCGGACCGCATATCCGGATGACGCCAAGCTCTGCCACTTCCCGGATTTCGCTTGAACTGAGGCAGAGGCGGGGGACCCACGTCCCGGGCAATCCGTTTGCCCTTGGGGTTAAGCCAGCACGTGTTCGATCCGTGCGGCCGGATGCCCTCATCCGAACCCGACAGCTAACTCCGCAGGTGTGTGAGAGGCGAATCAAACATGTCCAAATTCACGGTAGAACCGCGCCCAAAATCGTCAGCCAGCCACCGGGCAGGAGCTGACACGCGCAAGAAAACCTCCTTCGGCAAGCGGGCCGCAGTCCTTGCCGCGTCCGCAGCCCTGCTCGTGGGAGTGGGTGCCGCAGGCCAGGCCACCGACGCCATGTCCCGCGTCGCTGCAACCGGGTCCGCGTCCCCCTCGGCCTCGGATGCGCAAATGAGCATCGAGAAGAGCGAGATCCGTTCCAACCCGGCTGAGTCGCCGGCACCGGCGGATATCAAGGTCCAGCCGCAGGAGGCCGCACCCGCGCCGGCTCCCGCACCCGAGCCGGCACCCGCTCCTGCCCCAGCCCCCGCACCGGCTCCAGCACCCGAGCCGGCACCCGAGCCCGCACCTGCCGTCGCGGTGAACGACCCCGCAGGAGCCCAGGCCTACGCTGCCGGGCAGCTGGCAAACTACGGTTGGGCGCAGGACCAGATGCAGTGCCTCGTGACGCTCTGGACCAAGGAATCGGACTGGACCACCACCGCCACCAACGCCAGCAGCGGCGCCTACGGCATTGTCCAGTCGCTGCCCGCCGAAAAAATGGCGAGCGCCGGGCCTGACTACATGACCAACTACCGCACGCAGATCAACTGGGGCCTGAATTACATCAAGGAGCGCTACCAGTCCCCGTGCGGCGCACTGAACTTCCACTTGGGCAACAACTGGTACTAAACCGCGGTTGAACCCTCACGCGGCCGCCGCCGAACCTTACCCAGGTTCGGCGGCGGCCGTCGTTAAGCCTGGGCTGCTAGCGGCCGGGGATGTACTGCACGGCCCATCGGTTTCCGTCAGGATCCGCGAAGTATACGAAGTGGCCCCAGTCCTGGACGTCGATGTCGCTGACGTCCACGCCGTTGTTCTTCAGGTGGTCATGGGCTGCCTGAATGTCACTGACCACCATCTGCAGGTTGGATCCTGTGCCCGGAGGCGCGTCCGTGAGGCCTTCGCCGATGCAGATTGAGCACGCAGAACCTGGTGGGGTCAGCTGCACAAAGCGGATGGACTCCGACGGGCGGGCATCGAAGTCGGCATTGAAACCAACCTTGTTAACGTAGAAATCCTTGGCGCGGTCCACATCGGACACGGGGACAAAGACGAGCTCAAGTTTCCAGTCCATGCGCACAGGCTACGGCCGGGCGGCCCTGCGGGGAAGCCTTGAACCTCAGCCGGCGATGCCGTACAGGCGGTCTCCCGCATCCCCGAGGCCCGGGACGATGTACGACTTTTCGTTCAGCTTCTCGTCAATGGAGGCGAGGACGATGTGCACGTTTGCTTCGCCCAGCTCCTCTTCCAGCTTGGCCAGGCCTTCCGGGGCCGCCAGCAGGCAGATGCAGGTGACATCCGATGCGCCGCGTTTGAACAGGAACTTGATGGCCTCGCGCAGCGTTCCGCCGGTGGCCAGCATGGGGTCCAGCACGAAGACCTGGCGTCCGGTGAGGTCCTCCGGCAGGCGCTCGGCATAGGTGATGATGTCCAGCGTTTCCTCATCCCGGGCCATGCCCAGGAAGCCAACCTCGGCTGTGGGGACGAGCTTGGTCATACCCTCAAGCATTCCCAGGCCGGCGCGCAGGATGGGCACGACCAGCGGAGTGGGTTTGGTGAACGCGGTACCCACGGTGGTGCTCACCGGCGTCTGGATGGTGACGGGTTCGGTGCGGACCTCGCGGGTGGCCTCGTACGCCAGCAGCGTTACCAGTTCTTCCGTCAGCTGCCGGAACACCGGCGACGGGGTGTTCTTGTCCCGGAGAACGGTGAGCTTATGGGCGACCAGCGGGTGGTCCACAACGAGAGTGCGCATTGGTCAAAACTATCATCCGGGGACGTTGCCGCCGGTGTCCCCGGTTCGCCGCTCCGGGCCCCGGGAGCTCCCGCCCCGGTGCGCCTCGGCGTCGTGCCCTGCGCTGCTGTGGGCTGCCCTGTGGCGATCAGCGCTGTTGTGCCCTGCCCTGTCCTGATCAGCGCTGTTGTGCCCTGCCCTGTCCTGATCTGCGCTGTCCTGATCTGCGCCGCGGTGGGTGCCGCCGTCGTGGTGCATGGCATCGGCGACGACGTCCCGCACCACGGGATGCTCGAATGTGGGCGCCGGACCGGCGTGCTCCCGGCGCCGTATGAGATGGAACATCCTGTGGGCCAGGATGACGAAGCCCACCCACGCCAGGCCCAGCGTCCAGCCGGCAATGACGTCCGTTAGCCAGTGGTGGCCCAGGAAGACCCTGCTCAAGCCCATGGCAATGATGAAGACAGCGCCGGCGGTGATGGCTGTGATGCGGGCACTGAGGACCTGGAACTGCAGGCAGATGATGTACACCAGCACGCCAATCACCACGGTGGTGTTCAAGGTGTGCCCGCTGGGGAAGGACGGCGAGTCCTCATACGGCGGAACGGCATCAGCATGATCCGGCCGGGTGCGGCCCACCAGCCGCTTCCCCAGGGTGGTCGCCGTCGTGGAAACAGCGGCTGCACCGCCCACCAGCAGCAGCGGGCGCCATGACCTGCTGAGGAACGTCAGCCACGCGGTCAGGATCGTGGCGAGGATGGGCATCCCAATGCCGCCGCCAATGTTGGTGAAGCCCGTGACGAAGGCGTCCACCTCGGGGGTGCGCAGGGATTGCGAGTACTCCAGCGCCGGGATGTCCAGGCTCGCGAGCCCCTCGTCATCAACAACGTCGGAATACACCTCTGCGCCCGTCAGCGCCATGGCGACCACCAGCGTGCCGCCGATGATCATGGTCAGCCACAGCGCTGCATAGGGTTTGATCCACTTGTCCACGCGGTCCTTGACGGTACTCACGGTGCCTCCCGACATCAGTACGCAGGCTTACTATCCCCCGAAACTATCATTGAGCCATGGTCTCCGCATCGAACAGCCACGACGAGTGGATGGGCCTCGCCCTGGCGGAGGCCCATCGTGCCCTGGATACTGCCGACGTGCCGATCGGCGCGGTGGTACTTGGACCCGACGGCGCGGTGCTCGGTTCCGGTCGCAACCAGCGGGAGGAACTCGGGGACCCCACCGCCCATGCGGAGGTAGTGGCCATCCGGCAGGCCGCTGACCGGCTGCGGGAGCTGGCACAGCTCAACGGCGGCAGCGGTGACGGGTGGCGGCTCTCCGACTGCACGCTCGTGGTCACGTTGGAACCGTGCGCCATGTGTGCCGGGGCAATCGTCCTGGCGCGGATTCCCAAGGTGGTGTTCGGTGCGTGGGACGAGAAAGCCGGCGCCGCAGGTTCGGTGTTCGACATCCTCCGCGAACGCCGGCTGAACCATTGGGTGGAAGTGTACGGCGGCGTCCGCGAAGAGGAGTGCGCCGCACTGCTGCGCGGTTTCTTCGCCGCGCACCGGCCATAGCAGCGGACACGAAACTTGCGTCCCGGCTTTTCCGCGGCGGTCCCGTTAGGACGTCACCGCCAGGACGTCGAGGACGGTAGTAGCTGTGATGTCCCAGCCCGGCAGGCGTTCGCGCGCGTCAAGGGCGCAGGCTTTCCACTCTTCCCGGGTGGCGTGGTCCTCCAGCCAGCGACGAAGGGTGGCGCCGAGCACGCCGGCGTCCGCTTCGCCGCCGCGGGGCAAATCCAGCGCCGCACCCGGAAGGCGCGTCCCGCCGTCGGCATCCTGCAGCCGCGCAACGCCCAAGGCTTCCACAGCCCCGGTCCCCTGCCGGACCACCGCGGGGACGCCGTGTGCCAGCGATTCGATGACCACCATGCCAAACGCCTCTTCGCGGGAGACAAGGAGACTGAGGTCGGCCCGGCCCCACTCCGCCTCCAGCGCTGCGCCGGTCAGCTCACCGGACAGGTGCACCCGGCCGGCCGGCCCGCTGGTGCTGACGACTTCCCGGACCAGCCGGGCATACTCCGGATCTGCCTGTTCCGATCCCACCAGCGAGGCCGTCCACTCCAGGTCCTGGATACCGGCGAGGGCGGCCACGGTGAGGAGCTGGTCCTTGTTGGGCAGCAGGGCCGCGACGGCGAGGAGGTGTGGAGGCGTGGAGCCTTTTGCCGGAGCGGCACGTACGGTGCCGGGCAGGGCGACCCGGGCGTTGGGAAGCCCGCGCTCCTTGAGGACGGCGGCCGCACTGCTGCTGGTGCAGATGACACCGGACGCCGCACGCAATGCCCTCGCTTCTTTCTGCAACGCTTCCGGCCCGGAGGTTTCCGGGACGGGCATATGCACCAGGACGAAGGTTTGCCGGCCTGACTTGGTTGCGTATTCGAGCTCGTCCGGGGCGCCGACGGCGACGAGCCCGTCCACCAGCGCCACATCTGACCGCTGTCCCGGCTCGTGTTCCTGCTCCTGCTCCCAGGCTCCGAGAACTGAACCGAAGCGGCGCCGGTCCTTGGCGGACGCGTCGGGCCAGCTGCCATCCACGGGGACGGTTTCGACCTGCACGCCCAAGTCCCGGATGCCGTCAGCCACGCGGGCGTTGTAGACGTTGCCGCCCGAGCTGTGGCGGATATTGGCCGGGACCAGCAGCCGGATCAGGGACATGGATCAGGCGCGCAGGTCCAGCGAGAAGGTGGCCCAGGCGTCGGGGTTCTCGCGGAGGGTGACGTCGATTCCGTCAAGGTGGCGGCCGTCGTCGTCATTGCTGATCTTGGCCGCCACGGCCTGGGCAATGTACTGGGCCAGGGCCTCGGTGGTGCTGAGCTTGCCCTCGAAGTCGGGGTGTTCGTCCAGGTTCTTGTAATTCAGCCCGTCAAGGACCTCCTCGATGACGGTTCCGGCGGCGCCGATGTCCAGGACGATTGCGTTCTCATTCAAGGCACGACGGCGGAACGCCACCTCGGCGACGAACGTTGCGCCGTGCAGGCCCTGGGCCGGGCCGAACGCCTCGCGCGGCAGGCTGTGGGCGATCATGAAGTGGCGGCGGACGGTCAGGCTGAACATGGGTAACCTCTGGCTCTGTTTAACGGAATGGGTCTGGTGGGGTGAATCGGCGGGTCGGTGCACGTCAGGTTGGCCGGACGCCTCAGGCCGGGTTTTCCGGATGGCGGCCAGAGTCCTGCGGGTATTCGATGACGTGGCAGAGGGCTTCAAGGCTTCCATCGGACAGCCCCTGGACCACGTCCGGGAGGTCCTCGAACGCTGACTGTCCGGTGAGGAAAGCGTCAAAGACGGAGTCAGCGAGAAGTGAGACGGCCAGGTCGAGGCGGTCGGCGTTGGTCCGGCGGTGCCGGCGGGACCGGGCCACCATGCCCACTTGGCTTGCCCTGATTGAGAGGCGCCGGGCGTGGAAGTCCTCCCCCAGCGGGACGGTGACCTTCCGGTCGGCGTACCAGGACATCTCAATGACGTCACCGTCGTCGCCCACAAGCTGGAGGCTGCGTTCGAGGCCTTCCTGGGATGCGGAGCAGTGGATCACGATGTCGCAGTCGTCAAGGGCGTCCTCGGGGCTCGTGAAGTCGACGCCGATGGTGTCCGCCAGCTTCTTCCGCCCTGGATCAATGTCAACGAGTTGTAGGCGTTGAAGCGGGAAGGTGCGCAACAGGGCGGCCACCATCCCGCCCACCAGGCCGGCCCCTACGACGGCGACGCGGTCCCCCAGTTTCGGTTCGGCCTCCCACAGGGCATTGACGGCCGTTTCCACCGTTCCCGTAAGCACGGCTCGCTGTGACGGGACGCCGTCAGGGATCCGTGTGAGGGCGGCCACCGGAACGACGTACCGGTCCTGGTGTGGGCTGAGGCAGAAAACGCGCTGCCCCTTCCACTCGTCCGGGCCTTCCTCCACGACGCCGACTGACAGGTAGCCGAACTTTACCGGGCCGGGAAAATCACCTTCCTGGTGCGGGGCGCGCATCTCATCAGCAACCCGGGGTGGAACCGCGCCCCGGTGGACGACCATCTCGGTGCCCCGGCTGATACCGGAGTACAGTGCACGGACCACGGCCTCCCCCGGCTCTGGAGCCGGCAAGTCCTCGGACCGGAGTTCGCCTTGTTCTTTCGCGGTAGTCCAGTAGGCGGTGGCGCGGTGCGGCATTTCTGAATTAGTCATCTTGCTGTCGAATCTAGCGGGGCGCGCGTTCGGGAGGAAGGTCCGACGGCGGGTGTCGCCATTTCAGCAGCGGCACGTGTGCGGGTGAAGGGCAACCTGAAGGGTTCTGCTGGGGCTGGTTCAACGTGCTGGCTTCCGACGTCGGAGCGGAAACCTGGGCAGCAACAGATGTCCTACAGCCTTCAGCCCGGGCGGTCATGTGAGCGCGAGATCATGAAGCCAGTGGTCCTTCTGCGGATCAGAGGGCAGCTCGAAGGGTCCCGCGTAGAAGGCCTCCCAGAGGGGATTATCCGGGGAGACGTCGTCGGGGACAATACGGTTCCCGCAAGCGAATTCTTCGTCCAGCAATTCGTCATCCGGTGGGTCAGCAAGGAGGTAGTCGGGGCAGACCGCCTCTCCGGCCAGAATCCTCTGTTCCAGGGAGCCTGTCATGTGCAGCGCGTCAGGGAGTCCGGGTGGCCAGTGTGGTGGTTGTGGGTCGGGGTGTTGGGCTGGGTAGTGGCGGCCTGTGGGCGAGGTCCAGCCGGGTGGTTCAGTTTCGGTGGCGGGTGTGGGGGTCCAGCCGCTGTTGTGCTTGAGCCGATGGTGCTTGGGGCAGAGTTGTGCCAGGTTGCTCACGCCTGTTGTTCCGGCGTGTTGCCAGGCGGTGAGGTGGTCCGTCTCGTTGTCCAGGGTGGGGTTGGTGCAGCCGGGGAAGGTGCAGTGTCCGTCGCGCATCCTGATCCAGCGTTTCATTGCTTCGGTGAGTCGGTAGCTGGTCCGGCCGATCTCGAGCGGTGCACCGTTGCGGGGGTCAACAAGGACCCGGTAGAACGAGCTGGCCCCGTTGGCGACGAGTTTCCGGGCCATGGCGGCGGGGATGGGCCCGTATCCGTCCAGGTCGGCTGGCTCGTCGGTGCTGCCCAGCAGTGTGAATATCGGGATGGTGACCAGGACGTCGGCCTTGGGGGCGGGGATCTTGCTGAGGTCAACGGCATAAGGGTCGGTGCCCTGGATGCCTGTGCCGTGCGTGCCGGTGCCGTGCGTGCCGGTGCCGTGGGAGCCGGCTGTGTTGCCTGGTTGTTGGCCGTCGTCGTGCCGGTCCGGGGCCGCGGTACCGGTGTGGGCGCCGAGCAGGAGCGCTGCGGCGACGTCCGGGCGAAGCTGGCTGAGGGTGCGGGTCTCGTCGGGTGCCTGGAGGCCGCGGGCGATGGCAGTGGTCTTGTTCCAGATGGCGCAGGCGGTGTCCCCGGGCAGGTGAAGGTTAATCCATGCCATCCCGTCGGCGTCCGGCCGGTATTCCATCCGCCGGTCCGCCACACACCTGATGTGCCGTTCCTGGACGGAGGCGGGGTAGGTGCGTTCGCGCCAGGTCCTGACTTTCCGGCGGAACAGGGACGGGACGAGGTCCCCGGGCTCCGACCCCCGGGCACGGTGGGGTGCGTCCGGGTCGAAGAAATGCGCCACCAACGCCGCAGCACCCTCCGGGGCAAGGCAGTCCGCTTCGTCGGCCACGATCACCGCGTGCCGCCAGGACATCGACCCCGCCGCCAGCGCACCCGCGACCGCTGGCATCGCGCAGACTTTCCGGGACTGGCTGATGAACGCTGCCGCGGCAGCGTCCGGGACAGTGAGGACCCCGGCGACCTCCGCCGTTGTGGACATCTCCACGAACGCCCGCTCCGACCCGGTGGCCTCCGGCGGCGTCATCGCTTCCTGGAACTCCGCGAACTCCGCGGCGTCCCGTGACTTCCCTGCGGCGATCTGGGCCTCCAAGCGGGCCCATACCGCCAGCCGCTCCAACCGAAGCTCCGACTTCCGCTCCAAAACATCGACCGCTTCGCAGTCCACGGCCTGAGGGTCAGCCCGGTCCAGGCCCTCGTCCGTCAGGAAAAGTGCGCCAAGGGCGGCGACCGAGGTCCGAAGACCCTCCATCGCTGCTGCTCCAACGCCCGAGCTTCCCATACAGGCATCCTCGCGCGAGGGTCTGACATTCAGAGTGAGCCTCTTTGGACCGTCGAGTACGTCCCTCTCCAAGAGAGTGCCAAGGCGTCGTTTTGGGGATGTGCGTCTTGCTCCGGTACCCTATTCAGGTTGGTGACGTGTCCGAGCGGCCGAAGGTGCAACACTCGAAATGTTGTTTGGTGTAAAAGCCAACGTGGGTTCAAATCCCACCGTCACCGCCAATGCAGAAGGCGTCTGGACCGCTGATAAAACAGCGAACCAGGCGCCTTCGCTTTTGTCCCACATTTCCTCAAGGGACCCTGCAACTGGACCTGCGGGTGCCAAGGCCTCCCGCCCGGGGAAGGCAAAAGCGCCGGACGCAGGGGATCTCCCCGCGCCCGGCGCCCTGAGCCCGGCGGCTGTTACAGCCGGGTGTCGAAGGAATCGCAGAACACGTTCTCGTTGAACGTGCCCTGGAATTCAGACTTGCCCTGGATCTTCGCCACGGCAGCCCGGATGGCCTCGCGTGAGCCGGCGTGCGCGTGGATGGCGGTCTTCACCATCGGCACGTCAATCAGGTGGTTCGGCTGGTTCAAGGAGACGAAGACGGTCGGTACTTCCGTGGCGTACCAGGGGATCTCTGCGGCCATCGGTGAGGACCACTTGATCCTGATGGCTGCCTCCTGCGCGAAGCCCTTGACGTTGGCGAACACGAACGCGGCGTCATACCGGTCCGCGTAGTCCGCGGTGGCCTCTTCAGCCAGGACGGACATGAAGTTCACTCCTGTCTCCCCCGCGGCCTCGCGCTGCTCGGCTGTCCGGAACACAGACACCTCGAAGCCCGCGGCAACAAGCTCTTCCTTCACCGTGTCCAGGTAGGCCAGCGGATCAGCCCGGGTGAAGTCCGCCCCGCCGGAGATGCCGTAGAGCCGGATCCGCGGATGCGTTTCGGGCGTGATGGGCAGGTTCCCGGCGGTGTCCTTGACCAGGGTGACGGTCTTGTCCGCCACCTCTGCGGCAATGGCACGGTGTGCTTCGGAACCAATGACGGACAGCGCATCGGCCGGCGGGACAAGCTCGTCCAGGGACTTCCGGTGCAGCCCCAGCGACGCCTTCAGCCCGAGGATCCTCCGCAGGGCGTCATGCAGCCGCTGCTCGGTAATGACGCCCGACTTGTAGCCGTCCAGCATGAACTGGAAGTCCTCGGCCGGATTGCGGCAGAACAGGAACATGTCACAGCCGGCCGCAATGGTTGCCGGCACCAGGTCCTTGCGCTTCTGCGCCTGCGTGAGTCCCACCATCAGGGAAGCATCGGTGAGCACCAGGCCGTTGAAGCCCAACTCGCCGCGCAGCAGGTCCTGGAGAAGTTCCGGCGCCAGCGTCGCAGGCAGAATGTCGGCGTCGGACAGGCCCGGACGGAAGTGCCGGGACACCTCCGGTGCACCGATGTGGCCCACCATGATGGACTGCACGCCGTGCCCGATCATTTCGCGGTACACATGCCCGTACGTCCGGTCCCACTCCTCGTAGGAGAACGTGTTGTAGGACGTGACCACGTGCTGGTCGCGCTCGTCAACGCCGTCACCCGGGAAGTGCTTCATGGCGCAGACGGTGGGCGACTCGCTGATGCCGTCAAAGTACTCCTTGGCGCGCTCCACCACGATCTCCGGGGTGTTGCCGAACGAGCGGGTGGAGATCACCGTGTTACGCCAGTTGTAGTGGATGTCCACGATCGGCGCGAACGCCCAGTTGCACCCCAGGGCCGCAGTCTCGACGCCGGCCACCTGCCCCATCTGCCGCGCAATGTTCTTGTCCGGGTGGGAGCCGGCCTGCAGGTGCGTGGAGACAAACGTGCCGTCGTCGCAGCTGCCCGCCCCGCCCATTTCCGGGTTGGAGGCGATCAGCAGCGGGACGCGGGACTTCGACTGTGCGTACCGGATGTGCTCCTGCACCGCGGCGGACGGACCAGGCCGGTAGCGCATGCCGCCCACGTGGTAGTTCTCCAGCACGTCGTCGAGGTATTCGGGCGAGTAGCCGTTGTTGTGGTTGATGAACAGCTGCCCGATCTTTTCCTTGAGCGTCATGGCGCTGATGGTTTCTTCCACCCAGGTCACCGCGCCGTCGTCGAGATTGTACGGAGCGGCGGAAAGGTCGACGTCGAACTGCCGCGGGCGGGTGCCCGCGGCACCTTCGGCCGAGGGTACGACGGCGGCAATATTGGCCAGTGCCGACGCCACCACTTCGTCCACGGGCGCGGCGATGTCGACGACGAACCCGGCTTCGTCGGCTTCGAGCGGTTCCAGCGTGGCGAGTTGGGAGTCCAGCAGGGCGGGCGGCATGAAGTGCCCGGTCCGCCCTTCGGTGCGGGCCTTGAGGACGTCCTTGGTTCCGTGCAGGTGCAGGAAGACGGTGTCCGGCGCCTGCGCCCGGATGGCGTCGCGGTAGCTGCGGCGAAGGGCCGAGCAGGCCAGGACCAGTCCCCCGTTTCCGGCGTTGGCCAGCTCGGAACCGACGGTGGCGAGCCAGGGCCAGCGGTCCTCGTCCGTCAGCGGGGTCCCGGCCGCCATCTTGGCGACGTTCTCCACCGGGTGGAGGGAGTCGCCGTCGACGAACGGGACGCCCAGTTCGCGGGCCACGAGGTCACCGATGGTGGTCTTTCCGCAACCGGAAACGCCCATGACAACGATGCGGTGCTTGGTCATTGCTGCTGCCTTACCTGTGGTGCCTGCGCTCACCAGTCGTGCACCGTGCCGTCCACGAGGCGGTTGTAGGGCAGGTAGGCCTGCTGGTACGGGAAGGCCGCGGCGGCTTCCTCGTTGAACTCCACGCCGATGCCGGGTTCGTCGCCGGGGTGCAGGTAGCCGTCCTTGAAGGTCATGGTCTGGTGGAAGACCTCGTTGGTCTTGTCCGAGTGCTGCATGTATTCCTGGATGCCGTAGTTGTGGATGGCCAGGCCCACGTGCAGCTGGGCGGCGAAGCCCACCGGGGAAATATCGGTGGGGCCGTGGAAGCCGGACTTGATCTGGTACTGCGCGGCGAAATCCATGACCTTCTTCAGCGGGGAGATACCGCCGAAGTGGGTGGACGCTGCGCGGACATAATCGATCAGCTGTTCCTTGATGATGGTCTGGTAGTCGTACACGGTGTTGAAGATTTCCCCGATGGCCAGCGGCGTGGTGGTGTGCTGCCGGACCAGGCGCAGGGCCTCCTGGTTCTCGGCCGGGGTGCAGTCCTCGAGCCAGAACAGGTCGTAGGGTTCCAGCGCCTTGCCGAGCTTCGCGGCCTGGATGGGCGTCATGCGGTGGTGCCCGTCGTGCAGCAGCGGGATTTCCGGGCCGAACTCATTCCGGACGGCCTCGAAGACGGTGGGCAGGTGCCGCAGGTAGGCGCGGGTGTCCCAGTCCTCCTCCACGGGGAACGCGCCGCGGCCAGCAGGCTCGTAGTCATACCGCTCCCCCGAGGCCTGGGCCTGGGCGGCCACACCGTAGACGGCCTTGATGCCGGGGACGGCGGTCTGGATCCGGATGGACTTGTACCCGAGTTCCAGGTGCTCCCGCACCGAATCGAACAGCGAGGGGATGTCCGAGCCGGAGGCATGGCCGTAGGCACGCAGCCCGTTGCGGGACGCTCCGCCCAGCAGCTGGTACACCGGCATCCCGGCCAGCTTGCCCTTGATATCCCACAAAGCCATGTCGACGGCGGCGATGGCCGCCATGGTCACGGGGCCGCGGCGCCAGTAGGAGGAGCGGTACAGGAACTGCCAGGTGTCCTCGATCCGGTGCGGGTCCTTGCCGATCAGCAGCTGGGCGACATGTTCCTTCAGGTAGGCGGCGACGGCGAGTTCACGGCCGTTGAGGGTGGCATCGCCGATGCCGGTCACACCGTCCTCGGTGGTAATCCGGAGCGTCACGAAGTTCCGGGAGGGACTGGTCACGAAGACGTCGGCGGCAATGATTTTCACAGCGGGTCCTTTCGGGCGGGGCCGGGAGGGTTGGTCAGTGGAGGGCGGTTCTGGTGCAGGTAGTTCGTGGCGGTTCGGGTGTGTCGAAGCGAGGTTTGGCTGTCAGTTGGCGGCAGCAGGCCTGACTGCCAGTGGTTCACCGGCTCCGTCCTGCGCTGCGCCGGCAGCGGCTGCGGCAGCTTCGCCTTCAGCACGGCGGGCGCGGATATCGGCAAGGATCCGGGCGTGCAGGGCGTCGGTGAGGTTGTACTTGGTCATGACCAGGAGAGCCAGGAGTGCAAGGGCGGCCGGGATCGCGCCGGCGGCAACCTGGATGCCAAAGACGGCGTCGGCCGTCTGGGCTGCCCCTGACTTGTAGCCGCCCAGGGCCAGGGCGTAGGCGGCCAGTGCGCCACCCACGGCCTGGCCGGTCTTGCGGGTGAAGGAGAAGAGCGCGTAGGTGATGCCCTCGGTGCGGACACCGGTTTTCCATTCGCCGTATTCGACGGTGTCGGCCTCGAGTGCCCAGACGACGATGCTGACGGCCATGACACCCACCAGGCTGATGAGCAGGCCACCGAAGCCGATCCACGTCTGGCTGGCCGGGGTGAGGAAGACGATGACGCCGCCCACCACCGTGACCACCGAGGCGTAGACGTAGACGTTTTTCTTCCCGACTGCCCTGACGAGGCGCGGCATGATGGCTGCCAGCACGAAGGTCAGCACCAGCTGGATGACGGACAGCACCGGGTACAGGTCCAGCCGGCCCAGCACGTCCCGGAGGTAGTAGAGCTGGACCGAGGTCAGGGCCAGGTATCCGGAGAGGAAGAGAAAGGAGCTCAGGCACAGCATCATCAGCGGTTTGTTGCCCTTGAGGGTGTCGATGCTCTGCCTAAGGGTGACGTTGGGGACGGCCCGGTGGACCTGCTCCTTGGCGGTGAAAACCGTGAAGAAGTAGAGGGCCGCGCCGATCACCACAAATGCCAGGGTGATGCCGGTGAACGTGGCCTGCAGGTCCGCGCCCGGCTTGATCAGCGGGGCAACGAAGATACCCAGGGACGAGCCCACCAGGGCCGCTCCGATCATCCGGGCCGAACCGAGCTTGGCACGCTCTCCGGGATCCTGGGTCATGGCACCGGCAAGGGATCCGTAGGGAATGTTCACCAGGCTGTAGGCCAGGCCCAGCGCGGCATAGGTGACGTAGGCGTAGAGGAGGGTTCCGGTCTCGCCGATCTGCGGCACCGAGAACGTCGCAACGCTGAGCAGGAGCAGCGGGATGGAACCGAACATGATGAACGGGCGGAACTTGCCAAAGCGCTTGCTGAAGGTGCGGTCCACCACCCGTCCGGCCACCACGTCGGCGAATGCGTCAAAGATCCTGACGGCCAGGAGCAGGGTTCCGGCGGCGGCCGCGGAGATTCCGGCAACATCGGTGTAGTAGACCAGCAGGAACATGGTGGCGGTGGTGAATGCGAGGTTGTTGGCTGCGTCGCCGGCGCCATAGCCGATGATGCTGAGCCTGTTCAGCTTCTTCACGATGGGCTCCTTTACCCACTGCCGCGAGGCAGCACTTCGATTGAGTCTGGTTGTAATCCTAGTCACGTGGCAAGAAAATGGCAAGCGGTTGCCATTTTGTTTTGCGCAGCAGGATTTTGCTGTGCGCCCGTGGTGCCGCGAACGCCTGTGTGCCGGGGCCACGGCCGGCGCCGGACCATAAAAAACTGCCCGGAAGCACAGGGCTCCCGGGCAGTTGGTGCACCGGTTGGGGCGCAGACCCGTTCTACGCCTGCGCCTCCTGGCGGACAAATCCTGCGGCGAGCGTTGCCACAAGCTCCACAGTCCCGCCGTCCTGCGAAAGCGGTTCGTTCAACAGCGCAACCAGGGCCCGCACACGGTCCGGTCCGGGAAGCGCGCACGCGGCGGCTATGTCACCGGCGAGCGGGTCCTGGATGGCCTGGCCCTCCTGTGTAGCCGCCCCGCAGAAGGCGACCCACGCCGCGATCATGCCGGCTGCCCCCTCCCCGGTCCGCCCGGCTTCCCGCTCTGCCGCCAGGACGGGGACCGCACGCATCCGCAGCTTGGTGCTGCCATCCATGGCGATCTGCGTGAGGTGGTGGGCAATCCGGGCGTTGCGGAAGCGTGCCAGGAGCTGCACCCGGTAGGCCGGGATCTGCAGGTCCGCGCCGTCTGCAGCAGCACCCGAGAGGTTGGCTTCGGCCTCGTCCCAGAAACGCTCGACGGCGGCAAGGCACGCCGGGTCCGCCAGCGCCTCGGCAACCGTCGTGTGACCGCGCAGTTGCCCCAAGTAGGCCAGCAGCGAATGGGCGCCGTTCAGCAGCCACAGCTTGCGGTTCTCGTAGGGTTCAATGTCGTCGACGAAGACGGCGCCGGCGTCCTCCCAGCGCGGCCGCCCCGCAGGGAAGTCCCCACTCAGGACCCAGTTACGGAACGGTTCGGCCACCACCGGGGAGTTGTCCCGGTAGCCGCACGCAGCCGTCACAGCCTCGACATCAGCATCGGTGGTCCGCGGGGTGATGCGGTCCACGGAGGTGCTGACGAAGCTGACGTTCGCGTCGATCCACGCGGCGAGCCGCGGGTCCCAGGCTTCGGCCATGCCCACCACGGCGTTGCGTGCCACGGTGCCATTGTGGGAGAGGTTGTCACAGCAGACGACGGCGAGTGGTCCGGCGCCCGCGGCCTGGCGGGCAGCCAGGGCATTGACCAGCCGGCCCACCGGAGTGGTGGGCATGCCGTCCGGGCCGGCCTTCAGCTGCTGGAGGTCGTCCGCAACGCCCGGGTCCTTTGGGTCGAGCCGGCCGTCGGCCCGGAGTCCGTAGGCGGCCTCCGTGATGGTCAACGTCACCACCGCGGTACCGGGGGCCGCAATCAGCCCGGCGAGCCGGCCTATATCGGCGCCATCCACGGCTTCGACAATGCTGCCGACCACTTCAAAGGTGTCGCCCTCATCGCCGCGCTCCACCACCGTGTACAGGCCGTCCTGTCCGGACAGGGATGCGGCGGCGTCGGGCCGGCGGCCGGTGAAGGCCGCGATCCCCCAGTCCGGGGCGTCACCGGCATGCTGGGTGTACCAGGCCTGGTGTGAGCGGTGGAAGGCACCCAGCCCCAGGTGCACGATCCGCACCGGCGCCTTCGGCACCGGGCGGACCGTGCGGGACAGTTGGGGAACGGAAGGTGAGGCTTTCCCGGGAAGGAGGGCGCCGGCGTCGGACGTTCCGGGAGCAGTCTTTTCCATGGTCACAGCTTGAAGACCCTTCGCGGGGAGGCATCCACGATGTCAAGGATCAGCTCGTGCGCGCGGTCCTCGCTGACCCGGTGCTCGGCGACCAGGCGGGCCAGGAAAGAGGCCTCGATCCGGCGGGAGGCATCATGCCGGGCGGGGATGGAGCAGAAGGCACGGGTGTCGTCGATGAAGCCGGACGAGCGGGAGAACCCTGCGGTCTCGGTGACGGCGGAGCGGAAGCGGAGCATCGCGTCCGGTGCATCCAGGAACCACCAGGGGGCGCCCAGGAAGACGGAGGGGTAGAACCCGGCCAGCGGCGCGAGTTCGCGGGAGAAGACCGTCTCATCCATGGTGAAAAGGACCAGGTGGAAGTCCTTGGCCGTGCCGAAGTCCTCCAGCAGCGGACGGACGGCTTCGGTGTAGTCGATGGCGAACGGGATGTCATGGCCGCTGTCCGCGCCGTAGGTGTTGAAGGTGGGTTCGTGGTGGTTGCGGAAGGACCCGGGATGGATGGTCATCACCAGGCCGTCCTCGACGGACATCCGGGCCATCTGGTACATCATGTGCGCCTCGAAGTCCTCGCGGTCCTGGGCAGTGGCCTTGCCGGACCGGGCTGCGTCGAAGAGGCGGGACGCTTCGGCGTCCGTGAGCTTGAGGGTGCGCGGCGTGCGGACACCGTGGTCCGCCGAGACGGCGCCGTTGTCCACGAAGTAGCGGCGGCGGTTTTCAAGGGCGGTGATGTACCCCGCGTAGCCGGTGCCGCCGTCCCCCGCCGCGGTGATCAGGCGGTCCACGTTGTCCCGCCACTGCGGGTGGGCGATGTTCAGGTACTGGTCCGGACGGAACGTGGGCAGGACGCGGCCGTGGAAGGACGGGTCCGCGGCGATGGCCTGGTGGCTGGACAGGCTGTCCAGCGGATCATCGGTGGTGGCCAGCACCTCGATGTTGAAGTCCTTGAAGAGCTCGCGCGGTCGGAAGCCGGGTTCCTGCAGGCGGGCGGAGATGGCGTCGTAGCTGGCATCGGGGTTCCCGGCGTCCGGCTCTTCCTGCAGGCCGAAAACGCTCTGGAACTGGGTGCGCAGCCAATATCCGGAGGCGGTGCCCTCGAACAGGGGCCAGGCCTTGCAGAACTCCCGCCAAACAGTCCGCGCGTCCGGCACGGCCCGGGGATCACCGTGAGCGCCGGTCTGGGGTCGCAGCAGGTCGTGGTCCACGCCGCTGGCATGAATCAGGCGGGTGACGTAATGGTCCGGGCTGACCAGCAGCGCTGCCGGGTCCGGAAAGGGAGTGTTGTGCTCGATGACAGCGGCGTCAACGTGGCCGTGGGGCGAAATGATGGGCAGGTCCTGGACGCGGGCCAGCAGGTCGCGGGCGATGCTCCGCGTTCCGGGGTCAGCGGGCAGAAGCCGGTCGGGGTGGGAAGCAATCGACTGTGACATACGTCAATGATCCGTTTGGCAACCTTCCTTTGTCAACCGGTTGCCAAAAATTGCCATTTGGTTGGCGTTCCGCACGCCGGCTGACGTGTCAGCTGGCCAGGAGCCTTCCGCTGGAGCCGCGCAGGACCAGTTCGGTCTCTACCTGCAGGGCGGGTACTGCTTCCCCTCCGCCGTGCAGCAGGTCCAGGAGCAGCGTGGCAGCCTCCGTGCCGCAGTCGGTCATGGGCGACCGGATAGTGGTCAGCGCCGGGGTGGTGAAGTCCGCACCGAAGATGTCGTCGAAGCCCACGATGCTGATCTGGTCCGGGACCTGCATGCCGGCGGCCTGGAGCTCCTGCATCAGGCCGATGGCCAGGAGGTCGTTGTACGTCATTACTGCCGTGGCACCGCTGGCGACGACGTCGCGCGCAACCTGCCGGCCGCCGTCGACCGTTGGCTTGGTGGACGGGAGCTGAACGCACTCCAGGTGGGACCACTCGCACGCCGCCTTCACGCCCTCCCAACGGCGCGCGGTCATCCAGGACTGTGGCGGCCCGGCGACGTAGGCAATCTTCCGGTGGCCGTTGGCGGCCAGGTTCCGGACGGCCTCACCGATGCCCTTATTGACGTCCGGCACCACAGACGGCACTCCCTCGACCTGGCGGTTGATCACCACTACCGGCTTTTCCCTGGCCAGTTCGAGGATCCTGGTGTCCTCCATCCGCGGGCTGGCAAGGATGATCCCGTCCACGGTGGCCAGCATGCGCCGCGCGGCCGTCAGTTCGGTATCCGGGGATTCCGCGGACTCGGCCAGCATCATGGTGTAGTCGCGCGCCGTGGCAGTGGCTTCAGCGCCGCGGATGATGCCGAAGAACGTGGGGTTGGTGATGTCCGCGACGATGAGCGCCAGCGTGTTGGTCCTGCCCGTGGGAAGTGCGCGGGCAAAGGGGTTGACCCGGTACTCCAGCTGGGCTGCGGCGTCCTCGATCAACTTCTGCGTCTTGGCGCTGACCCGGCCGGGCTTGCTGAGCGCCCGGGAAACCGTGGACGGATTCACGCCGGCAAGCTTGGCGATGTCGTAGATGGTGGGGCTCGATTTTCCGCCCCGGGCCGGCTTGGGCGCGTCGGCGGGCGGCTCGGAAAGGTCCTGCGTCCTGGGTTCGCTCACTGCCCCATCCTAACGAGGGAGGGACCGGAAAATGGCCAGCGGTTGCCCTGTTGTTGCAGGGCAACCGCCGGCCAAACATGCGCGTCAGCTCCGCTCTGGGAACTGGCCTTCGGCGGCGATCCGTTTATTGAGCTCGGACAGGAACTCGTCCTCGTCAAAGTCCAGGCCCACCTCGGTTCCGGTCCAGCTGGAGAGGTGGATGGCGTTGGCCAGCCGGACGCCGTTGATCCCGTCCGAACCCGGCGCCAGCAGCGGGGTGCCGTCAAGGATGTTCGCGGCGAAGTTCTCCAGGACGCCGGCGTGCTGGCCGCCCCAGGCCGATTCGAACTCGATGACCTCGGTGGTGTAGTACTCCTCGGGCTTGAGCTGGCCCATGAAGAGCTTGCGGACATCCTCCATGTCCATGCCGTCGCTCAGCTCACGCTCCGGCTTGGCCAGGCGGGTCACCGTGGCGGTCTTGGAACCTTCGACGACGATCTTGCCCTGGTCGCCCAGGATCTCGAAGCGGTCGGTTCCGGTGAGGTCGTGCGTGGCCGTGACGAACACGCCCGTGGCGCCGTCGCCGTAGTCCACCACGGCGGTGACTTCATCCTCGACGGCGATGTTTCGGCGGAAGCCGTACGCCACCTTGGCGTACACGGACTTGGGGATGCCGCAGATCCACTGCCACAGGTCCAGCTGGTGCGGAGCCTGGTTGACCAGGACGCCGCCGCCCTCGCCGCCCCACGTGGCGCGCCAGGCGCTGGAGTTGTAGTACCCCTGCGGGCGCCACCAGGTGGTGATGATCCAGTTGGTGCGGCGGATGGCTCCGATCTCGCCGTTGTCCACGATCTCCTTGATCCGGCGGTACAGCGGGTTGTTCCGCTGGTTGAACATGATGGCAAAGGAGAGCTCAGGCTTGGATGCCGCGAACCCGTTCAGTTCCTTGACCTGTTTGGTGTAGACCCCGGCGGGCTTCTCCACCAGGGCGTGGACGTTCCGCTGGAGCGCGGCGATGCCCATCTCCGGGTGCAGGTAGTGCGGCACGCAGGTGACAACGGCGTCGACGTCGCCGCTTTCCAGCAGGGCGACGTAGTCGTCATGGAAGGGGACGTCCGGGTACGTGGACGCTGCGAGTTCCTTCTTGGCCGGGTCAGTGTCGCAGATGGCACCGATCTCCATGTTGGGGACCAGGCCGTCGGTGATGAACTTGGCGTAGGCGCCGCCCTGTTGGCCCAGGCCGATGATGCCGAGGCGTACTTTCTTGCTCATGTGGGTTCTCCTGTGTTGAAAATCTAAAAAAGGCCGCTGTGGCCCATGGCCACCAGGTTGTCGTGGGAGGTCTGGAGCGCGTCCCAGACGGTGCGGCCGTACAGTTCGTCCTGCTCCACCAGGAGGTACTGCGCACCGGCCTGGACCGCCGCGGGCACGATCGACGGGAAGTCGAGGTTGCCCTCCCCCACTTCGGCGAACTGGACAACGTTCTTGAACTCGGCCATGAAGCCGGGGAAGTCTCCGGTTTCGAGCATGCCGAAGGCTTCCGCGGGCATGCTTCCGATCCGGTAGTCCTTCAGGTGCACCATGGCCGTCTTTCCGGCGTACTTCTCGAGGGTCCGGACGGGATCAAGGCCGCCGCGCTGGACCCAGTGGACGTCGATCTCCATGCCCATTGCCGGGGAGTTCTCCGCGATGATGTCCAGCATGTACTTGCCGTCGAACTTCGCAAACTCCACGTGGTGGTTGTGGTAGTAGAGGCTGATGCCGTGCTCCTGGAGGCGTTCGGCGTAGCCGTTGGCTTGCTTGGCGAACTCCACCACGGCATCCAGTGACTTCATGGCCGGAAACGGCAGCATCCCGATGCGCAGGAGGTTGCTGTCCAGCCGCTTGGCGTCGTCAACGATCTTGTCGAAGTTGTCCGCCAGGGACTCCACGGGCATGCCTTTGCGGCCCTCGACGTTGACGGACAGCGCTGCGATGTCCATGCCCAGCTCGGAGCGGGCACGGTCCAGTTCCGTCACGTTCTCCGGCGTCATGGGGATCTGGGAGATCTCCACCGCGTTGTAGCCGATCGCGCTGACTTTCCGCAGGGTTTCGAATGCTCCGATGTCGGCGAAGCTCTCCTTGAGCATCATCGCCTGTACGCCAATTGTGGCCACGTCGTTCCTCCGTTGTTCCGGCCCGGTGGGGCCTTGTGGGTCTGTGCTGCGGGGGCGGCTGCGTCAGGCTGCCGCTCCCGCCTGTTCGGTCTGTTGGCGCTGCTGCTCCAGGAGCCGGTGCCGGTCGGCGCGGCGTTGTTCCTGCCGGTCCGGGTCCGGAACCGGGGAAGCCAGGAGCAGGCGCTGCGTGTAGGGGTGTTCAGGGTCCCGGGTGACGGTCCCGGCCAGCCCCTGCTCCACGATTTCGCCGCGGAACATGACGGCCACGCGGTGGCTGATGTGCCGGACAACGTCCAGGTCGTGGGAGACGAACAGGTAGGAGACGCCGGTGTCCCGCTGGATCTGCAGGAACAGGTCCAGCACCCGGGCCTGGGTGGAAAGGTCCAGCGCGCTGACGGGTTCGTCGCAGACAATCAGCTTGGGAGACAAGGCCAGGGCGCGGGCGATGGCCACACGCTGCCGCTGCCCGCCGCTGAATTCGCGCGGCAGCCGGTGGATGGCATCCGACGGCAGGCCAACCTGGTCCAGCAGCTCCTTGACGCGCTTCCGGGCGGCATCCTTCTGGAGGCCCTGGACGCCCAGGGGTTCAGCGAGGATGTCGCCGATCTCCAGGGCCGGGTTCAGCGACGTGTAGGGGTCCTGGAAGACCACCTGCAGGTCCCGGCTCAGCGTCCGGCGTTCCCTGCGGGAGGCGTTGCTGATGTCATTGCCTTCGAAGATGACCTTTCCCCGGGTGACCGGCGCCAGGCCCAGGACCGCGCGGCCCAGGGTGGTTTTGCCGGAACCGGACTCGCCCACCAGGCCCAGGGTTTCGCCCTGGCCGATAGTGATGTTGATGTCCGTCAGCGCGCGGAACGGTTTGGCCCGGAACTTCTTGCTGGGGTACTCCACCACCAGGTCCTCGACGCTCAGCAGTGGTGCGTCCTGCCGTGAAACTGTGCTCATGCCACCGGCTCCTTTTCTGCGCTTGCGTGACGGGATGCTTCACCGTGTGCCACGGGTCCTTCGGGCGGGGACACCAGCATGGTCATGGGCGTCTTGCCTTCGAGCATGGACCCCAGGAGGGTCCGGGTGTAGTTCTCTTTCGGGTTGCGGAGGATCTCGCGGACGGTGCCTTCCTCCACGAGCCGGCCGTTCTGCATCACGGCCACGCGGTCGCAGAGGTCGGCCACCACGCCGAAGTTGTGGGTCACCAGGATGACTCCGATATTCAGCCGCTGCTGCAGCTCGCGCAGCAGGTCCAGGACATCCGCCTGCACGGTGACGTCCAGGGCGGTGGTGGGCTCATCCGCGATGACCAGGTCCGGTTCGCAGCTGATGGCGCCGGCGATCAGCACGCGCTGGGCCATGCCGCCGGAGACCTCGTGCGGGTAGGCGTTGAAGGTGCGTTCCGGGTTCACGATGCCGACGTCGGTCAGCAGCTTCAGCGCCCGGGTCCGGGCTTCCGCCTTGCTGATCCCCAGCACCCTGACCATGGGAGTGACCAGCTGGTATCCGATGGTGAATGCCGGGTCCAGGTTGCTCATGGGTTCCTGCGGGATGTAGGAGATGCGCTTGCCGCGCAGCTTGGACAGCCGTTCCTGGCTGACCCGGTCCTCCCCCGGCGCCACCGTGTAGTTGCCGTCGAACTGGATGGAGCCTGCAACGATCCGTGCATTGTCCGGGAGCAGGCCCAGGATGGAGAACGCGGTCTGGGACTTGCCCGAGCCCGACTCCCCCACGATGCCCAGAATCTCGCCGCGGTCCACGTGGAAGGAGACGTTGTCCACCACCTTTTTGATGGAACCGTCTGCCTGGGGGTAGCCGACGCCGAGGTTGGTCACCTTGACCAGGTGGTGCTCGGTCCCGTGTTCGACGGCGGCAACGGACTTCCGTGACGGGCGCGCCTTGGCGGGTGCCGCCGTCGTGCTCCCTCCGCTGGGGCCGGAAGCGGGCCCGCGCTTCCTGCGGTGCTTGATCTTTTCGCCGTCTTCCAGGGCATCGCGGATGGCGTTGCCCAGGAGCACCAGCCCGCCGATGGTGAGGGCCATGGCCAGGGCCGGCCACAGGAGCAGGCTTGGCGTCAGGTAGACGTTCTTGAAGCCTTCGGAGAGCATGACGCCCCAGGTTGCCTTGGTGGGATCACCGAGGCCCAGGAACTCCAGGCCGGATTGGATGGCGATGGCCACGCCGGCGATGGCGGCGGTCTGGATGATGATCGGCGCACGGACCACGGAGAAGATGTGGCGGGCCACGATGCTCAGGTCCGAGAGGCCGGAGACGCGGGCTGCGTCCACGTAGAGCTCATTGCGGACCGACTGGACCGCGGCCCGGGTGAGCCTGAAGTAGGACGGGCTGATGAGGATGCCGAAAGCGATCATCGAAAACCACACGGACGGGCCGAAGGCCGCGCGGATGGTGAGCAGCACGATCAGGCCGGGCAGGCTCATGAGGATGCTGACCACCCAGTTGGAGACGGCCTCGAACCTGCCGGCGTAGTATCCGGCGATCAGTCCTGCGGGGAGGCCGATGGCGATGGCAACCCCGGCGCAGAGCAGGGCGGAGAGCAGCGTCAGCTGGGCTCCGAAGAGCAGGCGGCTCCAGGTGTCCCGTCCGGCGCTGTCCGTTCCCAGGATGTTGGTGGAGTCCGGGGCCGCCAGGGTCTTGGAGATGTTGGCGAAGTTTTCCTCGAAGGGGGCCAGCACCGGTGCCAGGATCGCCAGCAGGGCGATGGTGGTGAGGATGACCAGCGAGGCAATGCCGAGCGGGTTCTTCAGGAGCCGGCGCATCACGGTGGAGCGGACCACGGTGCCGCTTTGCCCCGTGGGGAGGGCCGACGGCGCAACTGCTGCTGTTTCTACGGAATCGCTCATGACACACGTACTTTCGGGTTGAGCCAGCCATTGAGGATGTCCACCAGGAGGTTCACCACGATGACCACCACCACGGTGTACATGACCACGCCCATGACGACGGGGAGGTCGGTCTGCCCTGTTGCCGCGACCGCCAGCGGGCCCATGCCGGGAAGGGCGAAAATTTGTTCGATGATCACCACGCCGCCCAGCATGCCGATCAACTGGAGGCTCAGCACCGTGAGGCCCGCCGGTGCCGCGCTGCGGAGGACGTGCTTGAACAGGATCTCCCGCTCCCCGATTCCGCGGCTGCGGAGGGTCCGGACGTAGTCCCGTTCGAGCTGTTTGATGACGGCGCTGCGGATCTGCTGGGCGCCGCCGGTCACGCCGTTGATGAGCAGGGCGATGACGGGGAGGGTCATGGACACGACCCAGGCTTCGGGCCCGACCTCCGGGGAGATGGTGCTCGTTGCCGGGAACATGCCAAGCTGGATGGCCAGGATGGTCACCAGGAACACGCCGATCACGTACCCCGGGATGGAGTCGCCGATGATCGCGCCGATCTGGACCACCCTGTCCACCCAGCCGCGCCTCACGGCTGCGGCAACACCAATCAGTGCTGCGCAGATGGCGATCAGGATCATTGCGGCGAAAACCATGGTCATGGTGACCGGGATCCGGGTGGCCAGGGAGTTGGCCACCGGTTCATTGGTGAACCACGAGGCCCCAAGGTTTCCGCTCAGGGCATCGCCCAGCCAGGAGAAGTAACGGGTGAACAGCGGCTGGTCGAGCCCGAGTTCATGTTCCTTCGCGGCGACCTGCTCAGGGGTGGCCTGGTCGCCGAGGATGTTTTGGGCAATGCTGCCGCTGGCCGTGTACAGCAGGGTGAAGGTGAGCACGGAGACAACGAACAGCACCACCACCCCGCTGCCCAGCCTCTTCGCAATGAACTTGATCATGGGGTCCTACTTGGCAGGCGAGTAGTTGTAGATGGAGGGGACGGCCTGCTGCGCCTGCGGCACCACGTTGACTTTGTCATTGTGGTAGTACATCTGGTTCACGCGGAACAGCGGCGCGAACCAGGCCTGCTCCACCACGTACTTGTTGACTTCCTTGGCTTCTTCGCCGGCCGCATCCCCAGCCGCGCGAACGGCCTGGATCTTGGCTTCCAGCTCAGGCGTGGTCGTCTTGAACGGGTTGTACAGGGCCTTGGTGGAGACGATCTGGTCGATGGCCACCGTGGGCTCGCCCTGGAAGAGGTTGAAGTACATGGCGCTGTACTTCTGGGCTGCGACGTCCGCGGTGAAGGTGTTGGTGATGGCGGCGCCCGGGTTCAGGGTGATGCCTACGTCGGCGAGCTGCTGCTTGAGCACGGAGATCAGTGTTTCGGCGCCGGGAAGGGTGGGAACGTCGATGCTGACCTTGCCCTCGAAGCCGGACTCCTTCAACAGCTGCCTGGCCTTCTCAGGATCGTAGCTGTAATAGTTCTCCAGCTCCTCGGACCACGCCCCGCTGTCCTTGCCGAACGGCTGCGACGTCGGCGTGCCCTGGCCCAGCATCACCTGGTCCAGGATGGTCTTGCGGTCGAACGCGTAGTTGATGGCCTGGCGGACCTTGACGTTGGCCAGTGCCGGGTTCTTGGCACCATCGCGGTCCAGCAGGAGCAGGCCGGCCCAGTCCACCTGGTTGGCCTCCAGCTTCATCTTGGCCCCCTCGGCCTGCTTGCCGTTCTTGGGGTCCAGCAGGGTGGCGTCAATCTGGCCGGAGACCAGCGCGTTGGTGCGGGCGGTGGGGTCCAGGAGGATCTTGAGGGTCAGCTTCTTGTACTTCTGGAGGTCCTTGTTCCAGTACCCCTCGCGGGCGTTGAAGACGGTCTGGGAGTCCTTGACCGAAGCCGCCTTGTCCATCACGTAAGGGCCGGAGCCGACCGGCTCGGTCTTGATGGCGTCCGTGCCGAGTGCCTTGGGGCTGCCCATCAGGCCGGCCGCCTGGCTGAGGAAGAATTCAAGGGCCGGTTCCGGGGCGCTGAGATTGATGTCGATGGTATCCGCGTCCACCACGGCAACGTCGGAGACAGTGCTGAGCTGCGCCATCTGCGGACCGTTGGCCTTCTTGAAGTGGTCCAGGTTCGCCTTGGCGGCCTCGGCGTCGAACTTGGCACCGTCGCTGAAGGTGACGTCGGTGCGCAGGTCCAGGGTCAGCTTGGTCCGGGCATCGTTGTACTTCCAGTCGGTGGCCAGCATGGGGCTGAGCTTGCCGTCCGGCTCACGAAGGAGGAGGGAGTCGTACGCCGCCTGGTAGGGCTGGAGCGCGTGGCCCACGTGGGCCTGGGCCGGATCCCACGAGGTCAGGTCACGCAGGGTTCCCAGCGTGAGTGCCGTGACAGTGGTGCCGCCTGCATTCGCTCCTGCACCGGCATTGCCGCCGCCGCAGGCAGTGAGGGCCAGTGAGGCACTCAGCACGAGGGCGGCAGCTGCCGCCTTGGGACCTAACTTCATTGTTGGCTCCTAATGAGTCTTGCCTGATGCGAACGGGTTCCGGATCAGAGCGGGAGTGTGTTCTGTGACACATATTTGTGGCTGTGGGACTTACGGTACGGTCTTTGAACGGTCTTGGCAACCGATTGTCAAAAGTTTCTAAAAATGTTGCCAGGCCGGCTGCCCCTCCAGTCCCTGACCCTGTATCGGCGCGGAAAAGGCCGGAAACCGTTTCGGTTCCCGGCCGTCTCCAAGCGCCCGAAAGGCAGGCCGGTCAGGCCACCCGGCCGGCGTGGTCGGGGTAGGCCTGGGCGTAGAGGTCCTTAACCACCTGCAGCGACTTCGCGGCCTCCGCCGCATCGATCCAGAAGGACCCAGGCTCATGCAGCGTGGCGTAGAAATCCTTGATGAGGAGCTCATGGGACGCTCCCCAGTAGGAGCGCCCGCCGGTGTCCAGGACACGTTCGGGTACCACCTCCACCGTCCCGTCCGAGTAGGTGACCGTGAGGTCGCCGCGCAGGCTCAGGGAAGCATTCTCAGTGGTGATATCCAGCGTCACCGGGGCATTGACGGGATTGGCCAGGGTGGCATAAAAGACGCTGCGGGTACCGTTGTCGTGCTCCGCCGCAAACTCGGCGGTGTCCTCCACTTCGATGACGGCCGCCAGGGCCCGCGTCGAGGCGCTGCCTTCCACTTTCGCCACCGGACCTACCAGCCACTGCAGCAGGTCAACGGTGTGGATGGCCTGGTTCATCATCAGGCCGCCGCCGCCTTTGGCCCACGTGCCGCGCCATGGCCGGTCCCGGTAGTAGTCGGCAGTGCGGTGCCACATCACGGTGGCGGAGGCGCCGAGCACCCGACCCAGCGTGCCGCCGTCGAGCAGTTCACGCATGGCCTGCGACGTGGCGTTGTAGCGGTTCTGGAAGCAGACTGCGATCCGGGCGGAGCTTTGCTCCGCCGCGGCGGCCACCCGCCGCCCCTCCTCGAGCGTGTGGGCCAGCGGTTTCTCGACGATCACGTTGATCCCGCGCTCAAGGCAGTCGATGGCCATTGCGGCGTGCAGGTGGTGCGGCGTGCAGATGTGGACGACGTCGGGGCGGGCCGTGGCCAGCATGTCGAGGTGGTCCGCGTAGCCGGGGACGCCGTGGGCAGCTTCCGCCGCGGCCAGCCGCCCGGGATCGGCGTCGCACACTGCCACGAGCGTGGCATCAGGCATGCCGGCCAGGGCCGCGAAGTGGACACTGGACACATCGCCGCACCCGATGATTGCCGCTGTGGTCATGATCCTGCTCCTTCGAAGGATGTAATGGAACGGCCGGCTCAGCTGAGCTGCACGCCGTGCTTGTCGGCGAGGGCGGCAAAGGCCCGGGCGGCAATGCCGAAGGCGACCGGACCGGAGAAACCGCCCAGCTCGTGGGCGCTGGCAAGGTGGGGTTCCAGGGAGGCGAAGCCGTTGAAGCCGTCGGCCTTGAGGGCGGCCACCGTGGCGTCCAGCTCGCCGTCGCCCTGGCCGGAGGGCACCACTTCGCCGGTGCCGGACAGGGCGTCCTTGACTTGGAAGTATTCAAGGTAAGGGCGCAGCATGGCGTAGCCGTCGCTGTACGGCTTGACCCCCACCTGGACGAAGTTGGCGTTGTCCCAGGCCACCCGCAAAGCAGGGGAATTTACGGTTTCCATGATGTCCAGGACGCGCTCCGGGGTGTCACCGTAGATGTCCTTCTCATTTTCGTGCAGGAGCACGACGCCGGCCGCTTCGGCTTCGGCTGCCAGTGCGGCCATGCGGACCATGACGTCGTCGCGGATGGCTTCTGCGCTTTGGCCGTCCGCGCGGTAGAAGGAGAAGATCCGGATGTATGTGGCCTGCAGCCCCTTGGCCACCGAGATGACCTGGCGGAGCCGCTGCACTTCGTGTTCAACGGGCAGGCTCACGTCCACCTTGCCGATGGGGCTGGCAACGGCTGAAACCTTCAGTCCCCGTTCATCGAGGATGGCCTTGAGCCGCTCCACCTGTTCCGGAGTGAACTCGGAAACGTTGGTTCCCCAGGCGCTGCGGACCTCGATGTGGCTGGCGCCCAAGGCCAGCAGGACGGCCGCCTGGACGTTCGGATCGGGATCCACCTCGTCGCCGAATCCGGACAGGGGCCAGGTTGCGTTCTCGCTCACGGTTTCTCCTTGGTGCTGGCATGCGGGGCCCTCGTTGGCCGGAGGCATGCCGTGGCTGCTATCACATCTCCCTCGCAACCTTAGCCGTGTTGCAACTCGCTGACAACCGGTTGCCATTCGATGCGATCCGTGACATCCTAGGGCTTTCAGCGCCGTGTCTCCGGTCACAACCGCGCTTCCGCCAGTCCGTTCAGAGAGGAACGCCATGGCATCGCCGCCAGTTTCCGTGGGCCGTCCCGCCACCATCCACGACATCGCTGCCCTGTGCGGTGTGGCGCCTTCAACCGTGTCCCGTGCACTGTCCACGCCGGACCGCGTCAACGTCAGGACCCGCGAGCGCATCCAGGCGGCCGCCGTCGAACTCAACTACACGCCCAATTCGCAGGCCAAGGCACTGAGTTCCGGCCGCACCGCAGCGGTGGGGGTGCTGGTTCCGGACATTACCAATCCGTTCTACTTCGACCTCATCCGGGGCACCCAGCTCCAGCTCAAGGCCGCCGGCTACACGCAGCTCCTGGTGGACACGGAGGAATCGGACGAGGTGGAGGCCAGCACGCTGGAACAGCTGCGGAAGAGTTCCGACGGCGTCATTGTGGCTGCCTCGAGGCTCAACGATGAATCCCTTGCCGCTGCCGCCGCGCGGATGCCCATGGTCACGGTGAACCGGGATGTGGACGGTGTTCCGGCGGTCATCATCGACACCCCCTCCGCCATGACCCAGGCCCTGGACCACCTCATCTCGCTGGGCCACATCTCCGTTGCCTACATCGCCGGGCCGGTGGTGTCCCAGTCAAGTGCCCGGCGCTGGGCGGCGCTGACCCAGGTGGCCGAGGACCGCGGCGTCCAAGTGCGCAACCTGGGACCCTTTGCGCCGAAGAAACAATCCGGCGCGGCCGCTGCGGATGCTGCGGTGCACAGCGGGGTCACGGCCTGCATCGTCTTCAACGACCTCATTGCCATCGGCATGCTGCAGCGGCTGCGTGAGCGCGGCATCCGGGTCCCGGAAGACATGAGCATCGTGGGCTGCGACGACATCTTCGGGGCAGATTTCTGCAACCCGCCCCTGACCACCCTCTCCTCCCCCATCGAGCAGGCCGGCCGCGTGGCGGTGTCAATGCTCCTGGCGCAGCTTAATCCCCTGGGCGGCGGCGGCGTCCGCAGCCGCTCGGTGATGCCTACCCACCTCACGGTGCGGGGCTCCACCACGTCGGCGCCGGGGAACTGACGGCGGCGGCCCAACTTCGCTGCAAATAAGCGTTTTCGCTGCGGATATTCGATGGCGCACCCCGTATATACGGAGCGACATCGAATATGCGCGTCGGGATCGGAACAGCGCGTCTGAAACGGGATCCGGGAGCCGGCGGCGTTGCCGGTCACCAGCGCTCCAGTGCCTCGCGCAGCATGCGGTGGCCTTGGTTCTCGAAGGCTTCGTCCCCCACCTGGTACGCCCACACCGCGGTGCCGATGGCTTCCCGGAGCAGGGCGATCCGCCAAACCGGCGCTGACCGCGGGTCCCCGCCGTAGCCGTCCAGGAACGCCTGTTCAAGGTCCGGGCGTCCCCGCCACTGCTGCACGGCCAGCCGGCACAGGTCCGTGGCGGCAGGCCGGAACGCGAACCTGCTGAAGTCGATGATGCAGACCTCGCCCCGGTGGACAAGCCAGTTCCGCGGCTGCCAGTCCCCGTGGGTGGGAACGACGGCGGCAGGTTCCGTGCGGTAGTCCGCCAGCCGCCGCCGGGCCTCCTGTTCAATATCGGAGTCAATCCGGTGGTCACGCTCCAGCCACGCGAGCGCCGCCGAGGTGGCCCGGGCTTCGTAGCTCCCATCAGTGCGGGTTTCCTGGCCGTGCAGCAGCCTGAGCAGCCGGCCGGCCTGGGCATGCGTGTCCGGAGACTGTTCTGCCGCTGTTCCCTCCACCAGCACGCCCTCAAGGTACTCAGTCACCAGGATGTTGGCAGCAGGGTCCGCGTGCAGCAGGCGGGCTGCCCGCGCGCGCTCCACCAGCGGACGGGTAACGGCGCGGTGGGCTGCGATCTCGCGGGCCAGGTGGTGGTTGGCCGGTGCCCCGGCCTTGACGATCACCTGTCCGGCGGGCGCCTGGACGTGCAGGACCTTGGTGTCGACGAGCCCCCAGGACAGGTCGGCCACGAGCTGCGGCACCTCAAGCCACGATTCGACGAGCCTGGACTGTTCGGGGCCCAACAGCCCGCCGTCCCACTGCCCGGTCCCGAAGACTTGCCCCATCCCTGGAGCCTAACAATGGCCTTGGCCCCGCAATGATCTGAGCCTGCCCCTACACGGCCGACCAGCCGCCGTCGGACGCGAGGATGGCGCCGTTGATGTTGGTGCCATCCCCGCTGAGGAGGAAGGTGATGGACGCGGCCAGCTGCGCCGCCGTGGCGGGCGCGGGAATGTTGGCCTGCATGAGCGGACCAAGGCGTCCTGCCGCCAGCTCCGAGCCCCAGTTGGCCTCGATGTTGGTGATGGTGGCGCCGGGCGCAACGGCGTTGAACCGCAGCCCCCTTGGCCCGTACATGACAGCGGAATTCCTGGTCAGCCCCACCACGGCGTGCTTTGACGCGGTATAGGCGGCACCGGCGGCCGAGCCCCGCAGGCCGGCCTCGGACGCGACGTTGACCACCGACCCTTCACCGGCCTCCAGCATCAGCGGGACCACGGCACGGGTGAGCCGCATCAGCGCCGTGACGTTGATCCGGAACACCCGGTCCCACAGGTCGTCGTCAACCTCGTGCACGGGAGCGAAGTTGTCCATGATCCCGGCTACGTTGGCCAGGGCATCCACGCGGCCCGCGGCGGCGGCCACCGCCGCGGCCACAGTCTCTTCCGTGGAAATATCGCCGGCCACCGGCACCAGGTCCAGGCCGGCGTTCTCCGCCACGAGGTCATCGAGCCGCTGCTTGCTGATGTCCGCGGCGATAACACGGCCGCCCTCCCTGGCAACCCGAAGCGCGGTGGCCTGGCCGATGCCCGAGCCTGCGCCCGTGACAATAACGGTCCTGCCCGCGAACCGGCCGGGTGTTGCGTTTTCCTGCCATGCGGCGTCGTTGCCCATGGTGCCCCTTTCATCTGCTCCAGTACGTGCGGACAGCTTATGACACTGAGTGTCTTTATGGAAGGGTGCGTTGGGTGAATACTGGGGGCATGCCCACGGTCGAGCCAGCCACCCGGTCCACAGGACGTCCCGTCACCATTGATCCGGAATCCGTGGCCCGCGTGGCCATGGAGCTTTTCTCCCGGGACGGGTATGAAAACACGTCCATGGAGGACATCGCCCGCGCGGCGGGGATTGGCCGGAAGAGCCTTTACCGCTACTTCGCCACCAAGGCGGACCTGGTGTGGGGCGGCACCGAGCCGGCGGTCGAAGCCTCGGTGGTGCAGTTGGAGGCCGGTGCCGCCGGCCGCGCGGACGACCCTCTCTCGGCGCTGCGGCAATCCGTCGTTGCCGGCGCCGCGGCCCTGCCGGACCTGGCGGTCACCCGGGCCCGGCTCCGCCTGATCGGTACCCACCGGGACCTGCTCAACCGCAGCTATGAGGCGCTGGGTTCGCAGCGGGACGTCACCCTGGAGCACCTCAAGGCGGCGGGTGTTCCGGCTGCCACCGCCCGCTATGCCTGCGCAGCCTTCATCGGCGCCACCTTCCAGGCGTGGCTTGAGTGGGCCGCCGGAAACGACCCGGATCCTGCCCCCTACCTTGAGGCGGCCACCGCCGTAGTCCGGCTGCCGCAGGGCCACGGCTCCGTTGGGAAGCAACTGTGAAGCCCCTGACGGACACCAGCCCACCGGCGGACTTGGTTCAACTGGGCACCTGGGACATCCCGTCAACGATGCTCGACGGGCTTGGAACCACGTGGCCCGGCATCATCGCGGGCCACCCTCCGTTGGACCCCGCCGCCAAGCCCCGGCGTGCCGGCGACGGGTTCCCGGAGCAGGGGTGGCGCGTGGTCCTCCGGGACGCCGCGCCGTGGGCATCCGAGACACTCGTCCTGGCGGCCCCGTCCACAGTCCGCCCCGGCCACTGGATCACGGTGCAGCTGCACAGGGGCAGCAATGGATGGGTCCTGGCCGCACCGTCAAGCAACCCGCCGGTTCCGACGAAGCGCCAGCGCAGCCGCGGCCTGCGGCTGGAATGGGCGGCCAGCAGGTTCTCCACGCCGCACGGGGAACAGGCTGCGCTGGACACCGTGCTGGTCAACGGGAGCGGACAGCCATGGGCACCTACGGAGGAGGATGTTGCCCACCTTCACGGCATCATCCACGATTCGCGGGGACGCCGCCTGGGAACCGGGGGACTCGCCTATGGAAGGCTGGGGCTGCCTCCCTTTCCCGAACTGTTGCCCGGAGGCCGGGCCACCCTGCAGGTAACAGCCTGCACCCCCGCCCTGTCCGGGTTGGCGGCCGGCCGTTATCTGGTGCTGGCGTACCTGCCGTCCCTGGACCTCCGGACACCGGACATGGCCACGCTGACCGTGCACCCCTGAACAGGCGCACGCGCGGCCACAGGGGTCCCGGGCGTTATGCGGCTACAGCCTGTCGGTACGGTCCTCGCCGCCCTTGTGGCTGCTGCCGCGAAGGTTCTCCTGGACCTTGCCGAAGAGGTCCTTGATGGTGGACTCCGCGTTGGTGATGACATCCACCGGCACGTAGACGTCGTGGGAAACCGGCAGGTCGTACTCATCTTTCAGGTGCGTGCCGCTGCCAACGCCCTGGAGGGACAGGTAAACCATCGCTTCCGTCCGGGCAATCCCGGCCAGCTTGCCGAAGACCACCGTAAACTCGTTGGGCTGGAACGTGATGGTCTGGCCAATATGGCTGCGGCCAAGTTCACCAGCGGGAACAACCTTTTCTGACTGGCTTCCGGTGTAGTCCATGAACTTCTCCTTAGATCGCCTGCGCGGATGCACAGCAGTCTAGCCCCGGCGGGTGGGCCCGGGCCCGGCTTGGCAGGACTTTGGGGGCACCCCCTTCCCCTGCAAGACTGGGCGGACCAGCCCCGCAGCCCAGACCCCCGCCAGGAGAACGCCATGACCCAGCAGGACCACTCCGTTTCGCGCCCGCGCACCCTCCAGGACCTGCTGGGCATTGAGGCCCCGGTGGTTCTGGGGCCCTTCGGCGGCGTCTCCTCGGTGGCGCTCACCGCTGCGGTGTCCGACGGCGGCGGGCTGGGTTCCTATGGCCTGTACGGGTACGACGGCGGGGCGATCCGGAAGACCGCAGCCGACATTCGCGCCGCCACGGCAAAGCCCTTCGCGCTCAACCTGTGGGTCCCCACCGGCAGCGAGGCAACGGACCTGCCGGAGGCCGAGTTCGACAGCTACGTCCGCGTCCTGCAGCCCTACTTCGAGGAACTGGGGATCCCGCTGCCGGAGATGCCCGCCCGTTACATGCCCGACTACGGCGAGCAGGTGGAGGCAACGCTGGAAGCGGCTCCCGCCGTCGTCAGCTTTGTTTTTGGCGTGCCGGCGTCGGAGGTGGTGGAAGAGGCCCACCGGCGGGGCATCCGCGTGGCCGGCACCGCCACCACCGTGGACGAGGCGGTGGCTCTCGAGGCCGGCGGGGTTGACGCCGTGGTGGCCAGCGGGATGGAGTCGGGCGGGCACCGCGTCTCCTTCCTTCGCCCCGCGGAGGAATCCCTGGTGGGCACCTTCGCCCTGGTGCCGCAGGTTGCCGACGCCGTCAGCATCCCCGTGATCGCGGCCGGCGGAATCGCCGACCGGCGCGGCTTCGCCGCCGCCACCGCGCTGGGCGCCGCCGGCGTCCAGGTGGGTACAGCCTTCCTGGCCACCCGGGAATCCGCTGCCGCACCCGCTTACCGCGAACTGCTCCACAGCCCCGCGGCAGGCACCACCGTCCTCACCCGGGCACTGAGCGGACGCCTGGCCCGCGGCATTCCCAACCGCGTCACCGCAGAACTGGCAGCACCCGCCATCGCCCCGTTCCCCGTGCAGAACTGGCTGACCGGCCGGTTCAGGCCCCAGGCGGCCGCCGCCGGAAACACCGACCTCATGTCCCTGTGGGCCGGCCAGGCAGCACGGCTGGTCCGGCACCACACGGCGGCGGACGTCCTGGCCGAACTGCTGGCCGGCTCCTAAGGGGCCCAACGGACCGTTCCGGCCGCACGCCGCCGGTAGAATCAGGACGGCGGGAACAGCCACGGTTTCCCGCCGCCCAACCACGCCAGGCCACGCCGGGAGAGGAGCGTCCGTGCCAGCACACCGCACGCGCACGCCTTTCCACTTCCTGCGTGCCTCCGCCCTGGCCACGGGCATCCTGACCCTGGCCTCAGGCGCGCACACGTCAGCGGGCGGACAGTTGCCCGCCCCGGGCATCCTGCTGGCCATGCTGGCGCTGACCGGTCTGGCGAGTACCGTCGCCACCCGGCTGAGGCTCTCATTTCCTGCGATGGCGGCGCTGATGGGCGGCGGACAGGTGGCACTGCATGAGCTCTTCACGGCTTTGAGCGCGGCAGGCGGCCCGGCGGTAACGTCAGTGCCTGCCGGCCACCAGCACGGACTCCCTGCCTTCCCGCCCGACCTGCCGTCCCTGGCGGGGCACCTCAGCCCCGCCGATCCCGCGGCAGCTCCCCTGATGGTGGCAGCACACGCCGTGGCCACCCTCGGCTGCGCCCTCCTGCTGGCCAAGGGCGAGGCCGCCCTTTGGGCCCTGGCCGCATGGCTCAGGCCCTTCGCCGCGCTTCCCGAACCTGCCCGGCCTGCCCCGGCCGTGCCCGCCGTCCAGGCCTTCCCCTCCCCCGCCGCCCCCCGCCCGCCCTGGCGGAACCTGCGGCAAGACAGCCGGCGCGGCCCGCCTTCCGCCGTCGTGCTTCCCTCCTGACCACCGGCCCCTGCGCCGGACCTGACATTCTGCACCCGGGACTTCCCGTGTGCGCCAGAAAGGCAAACCCATGAATACCCCCGTCCTTCGCCGTGCCCTGACTACCGCCGCAGCAGCAGGCGGCACCGCCGCACTGATCCTTGCAGGCGCAGGCGCCGCCTCCGCCCACGTGGGCGTGACCCCGGACAAGACGTCGGCCAACTCCTATGCCCTGCTCACCTTCGCCATCCCGCATGGCTGTGAGGAATCGGGAACCACGAAGGTGGCCATCACCCTGCCGGAGGAACTGAACGACGCCCAACCCACGGTCAACCCCAACTGGACCGTTGAGAAGGTAACGCAGCAGCTGTCCGAGCCGAAGAAGCTCGCCGACGGCAGTTCCATCACCAAGCGCACCAGCCAGATCGTCTACACGGCCAAGGCCCCCCTGCCGCATGAACTGCGCGACACGCTGGTGTTGTCCGTCAAGCTCCCCGACCTTCCCGGCACGACCCTGAATTTCCCCACGCTCCAGACGTGCGAAACAGGCCAGACGGACTGGTCCGAGATTGCGAAGGACGGGCAGGACCCGCACTCGCTTGAGGCCCCCGCGCCGTCCGTCACCATCACCGAGGCGGCCGCCGCGGACGGTCACGGCGCCGCCGCCACCGGTGCGGCACACACCGAACAGGCGTCCGCTGTGACGGACAGCGGCGCAGATGCCAGGAGCTGGGCGGGCCTCGGCGCCGGCGTGGCCGGGCTGGTGCTCGGCGGCGTGGCCCTGGTCCGCAGCGGATCACGCCGCAAGGCCGGCGCCGGCAAGTAGCCGTATTTGATGCCCGGATCATCACGATCCGGGCATCAAATTGGCCATCAGTCACGCGGCATCGTTGACGCCGCCACCCGCTGCGGCGAAGGTGGTGCCATGAGGTCTCAGAAAACACTCCGGGGCATAGCCCTGCCGACGGCAGCCGCAGCGGCTGTCCTCCTGCTCGCCGCGTGCGGTCCGGCACAGCCGCAAAGCCAAACCACCTCCCCGGCTGCGACGGGCACGGGCACTGCCAGCCCGTCGCAGTCCGCACCTCCGGCCACCGCGTCCGCGCCGCCGTCGACCGGTGCCCCGACCAGCGCGGCACCGTCCGGGCCCGGGCTGTGCAAGGCGGCGGGCCTTTCCGCCGCGACCGACGCTTCCGGCGGCGGCGCCGCGGGAAGCGTCTACATGAAACTCAACCTCACCAACACCGGCAGCGAGCCGTGCATCCTGCGTGGCTTCGCGGGCGTGTCACTGGCTGCCGACGGCTCCGGCGGCCCCATCGGCGCGGCGGCGGCCCGGGACGAGTCAGTCCCCGTGACGGATGTTGTGCTGGCACCCGGCCAGACGGGCACCGCCCAGCTGCGCTACACCCAGGCGGGCAATTACACCGACTGCTCGCCGGTGGATGCGGCGGGCTACCGGATCTACCCGCCCGAAGACACCGCGTCCTTGTTCCTGCCGCAGCCCACCACTGCCTGCAGCAACGCCGACATCAAGCTGTTGACCATCGGAGCATTCCAGCCCGCCTAGGCCGGCATCTCCTTCCACGCAAGCAGGCGGCCCGGCAACTGCCGGACCGCCTGCTTGGTTGTGGTTGTGGTTGTGGACGGATCAGGCCGCGGTGGTGCGGCCCGTCCGTGCAGTGTTGCGGGAGAGGGCGACGCCCAGGCCGATCATGGCCACACCGAGGACAAAGTGCAGCCAGTTGTCCGCCGTGTTGACCGGCACGAAGTTTGCCGCGGAATCCTGGCCGATCAGCAGGCCATACAGCCAGAGGACCAGGTAGATGGCGCCGCCGCCGATCAGGTAGTTGCGGGACTGCGCAGCGCTGCTTGCCATGGCGATGCCGGCGATACCGAAGAGCAGGTGCACGATGTTGTGCAGGACGGACACCTGGAAGATGCCCAGCAGCAACGCTTCGGAACCGTGCCCGGCAAAACCGAGGCTCTCGTAGTTGGACGTGATGCCCGGGATGAAGCCCAGGACCCCGACCAGGAGGAAGACGGCGCCTACCGCCAGGGATGCCTTTTGGATGGTGGTCCGGCCTGCGGTGCGACCGGTGGAACTCATGCTGGTCATGATTTGTCCTGCTTTCAGTCGTTTACGTGCACGTCATCACTGCCGGGCTGTAGGTGACCATCGACTTAAGCCCCGACAAGATAAGTATACTTATCAAATCCGCTACGGACAGGCAGGGCCCATAACGGACCCATCACGGATTCGGCCCGCGGGCCCCTCGGATGAGGCAGGTTGAACAGGCATGACGTCGATTTGGCTGGACCATAAGGAAGCATTCGTCTCCGACCCGTTTGAGCCGGACACCATCTATGACACCGTGGTGGCCGGGGCGGGGTTGACAGGACTGGTCACGGCCCTGCTCCTGTCCCGGGCCGGGCACAGGGTGCTCGTGCTGGAGGCGCGCTACCCGGGCGCCGTCACTACGGGCAACACCACCGCCAAGGTGACGCTCCTGCAGGGGACTTTCCTGTCACAGCTTGCCCGCCAGTACCCGGCCAAACAGGTGCAGGCGTATGTGGACGCGAACCGGGAAGGCCAGGCCTGGCTGCTGCGCTACCTCGACGACCACGCCGTGCCGTACCAGCGGCGGGACGCGTACACCTATGCGGCCACCGCGCAGGCCACCGAAAAGCTGAGGGCGGAGGTCAGCGCCGCCACTACCGCCGGCCTGGATGTGGAATACGTGCGCGACGCCGGGCTGCCCTTCGCCATTCACGGCGCCGCACGCCTCGCGGACCAGGCGCAGATCCACCCCCTCCTGGTCCTGGACGCGCTCGTCGCGGACATCCGCAGCCGCGGCGGCAGCGTGGTGGGCGGGGTGCGCCTGCGCGACGTCACGGGCACCTCACCGGCAGCGGTCAGGACCGACAAGGGAAGCGTGCGCGCGGACCGGGTGGTCCTGGCCACCGGCATCCCTGTCCTGGACCGCGGCCTCTACTTCGCGAAACTGACGCCCAGCCGCTCCTATGCCGCTGCCCTCGAACTGCCCGGGGACCAGGAGCCGCCCGCGGGCATGTACATCTCAGTGGAACAGCCCACCCACTCCCTGCGGGACTTTGAGCAGGGAGGCCGCCGGCTCCTCCTGGTGGGAGGCCACGGCCACCACGTGGGCAGGACCGGCTCCGAAAAGGAACACCTTGCCGGGTTGCTGGACTGGACCCGGCAGCACTGGCCGGGGGCCGCCGCAACGCACACCTGGTCCGCCCAGGACTATTTGCCCACCAACCTCATGCCGTTCTTCGGCAAGCTTCCCCGGGGCAAGGGCAACATCTACTTTGGAACCGGCTACAACAAGTGGGGCATGACCAACGCCGTGGCCGCAGCCCTGGACATCTCGGCCGACATCCTGGGCGGCAACGTTCCCTGGGCAAAGACCATCCACCACCGGGTCACGGCACCCGCCGGCGCCCTGTCCGCCGTCGCCCTCAACGCCGGCGTGGCAGCCAGGCTTGCCACCGGCTGGGGAACATTGGCTGCTGAAGGGTTGAAGACCGAAGGCGGAAAAGCATTGAAACGCGACGGCGGCCCCTCCGCCGCACCGCCGTCGTCACCTCCCGTACCGGCCGAAGGGACCGGCACCGTATACCGCGACGGCACCCGCCCGGTAGCTGCCTCCACCGTGGACGGAACGACGTGCAGGCTGTCGGCGGTCTGCACGCACCTGGGCGGGATTCTCCACTGGAATGACAGCGAACGCAGCTGGGACTGCCCCCTCCACGGCTCACGTTTCAGCAGCGACGGGACGCTCCTGGAAGGGCCCGCCACCCGCAACCTGCCGCAGGCCGGGAAGGATTGACCGGCGTCCGGCGCTGCCCGCCTCCGAGGGTCCGGGCCGTCGTGTCGGTGAGGTGGGGCATGATGGAGGCATGAACCAGGATCAGCCCTCCTCGGGCGGCAGGGGCGGGGTGGCTACCGCGCCGATGGGCCAGTTCAGCCGTGCCACCCGGGAATGGTTCCTGGGTGCCTTCACGGAGCCCACCCCGGCGCAGGACGGTGCGTGGAATGCCATCTCCTCCGGCTCCCACGCCCTGGTGGTTGCACCCACCGGATCAGGAAAGACGCTCGCCGCGTTCCTCTGGGCCCTGGACCGGCTGCTCGTTTCCCCCGCCGTCTCCGGAGCCGAAGCCCCTGAAGTTGGAGGGACCACCGCCGCATCCGGTGCCCCCGGCGCGGCAGTAAAAGCCCCGGCCAAGGGCAGGCGTCCCCGCGCGCCCAAGCGCAAGACCAAGGTCCTCTACATCTCCCCGCTCAAAGCATTGGGCGTGGACGTTGAACGCAACCTGCGCTCACCCCTGATCGGCATCACGCAGACCGCCAAGCGGCTGGGGCTTCCGGCGCCGCTGATCACCGTGGGCGTCAGGTCCGGTGATACCACGACGGCGGACCGGCGGGCCCTGCTGAGCAACCCCCCGGACATCCTGATCACCACGCCCGAGTCGCTGTTCCTGATGCTGACCTCCCGTGCGCGGGACACCCTCACCGAGGTGGACACCATCATCATCGATGAAGTCCACGCCGTCGCGGGCACCAAGCGCGGGGCGCACCTGGCCGTATCGCTGGAACGCCTGGACGCGCTGCTGCCCAAGCCCGCCCAACGGATCGGGCTCTCCGCCACGGTGGAACCCAAGGAACTCGTGGCCCAGTTCCTGGCAGGGACCGCGCCGGTGGAAATCGTGGCGCCGCCGGCCCGGAAGAACTGGGACCTGACGGTTTCCGTCCCGGTGGAGGACATGTCCGACCTCCAGGGCGCGGCCGGGGCGTTCGACTCCGGCCCGGCCTCCGGGCTGCAGCCGCAGGCTTCGATCTGGCCCCATGTGGAGGAGAAGATCGTGGACCTGGTGCTGGCGAACCAGTCCACCATTGTCTTTGCCAATTCGCGCCGGCTGTCCGAACGGCTGACGGCCCGGCTCAACGAGATCTACGCCGAACGCCAACTGCTGGCCGCCGGGGGCGGCTGGGATGAACCTGGCGGCGACGGTGCGGACGCTGAAGGACTGCGTGCGGAAGGGCTGGAAACCGGCAGCGCCCGCGCAACGGCCGGCCCGCCGTCGGGCATTCCCGCGTCCACCGCCACCCCCGCGCACATGATGGCCCAGGCCGGCAGCAGCGCCGGCGCGGACCCTGTCCTGGCCCGCGCCCATCACGGCTCCGTGTCCAAGGACCAGCGCGCCATGATCGAGGACGACCTCAAGTCCGGCCGGCTGCGGTGCGTGGTGGCAACCTCGTCCCTGGAACTTGGCATCGACATGGGTGCCGTGGACCTGGTGGTCCAGGTGGAATCCCCACCGTCCGTGGCCAGCGGTCTGCAACGGGTGGGCCGCGCCGGCCACCAGGTGGGCGAAGTATCGCAGGGTGTCCTCTTTCCCAAGCACCGGGCGGACCTGGTGCACACCGCCATCACCGTGGAGCGGATGCTGGACGGGAAGATCGAGCGGCTCAACATCCCCGCGAACCCGCTGGACATCCTGGCCCAGCAGACAGTCGCGGCCGCCGCCCTGGGCAGCATCGACGTCGAAGAGTGGTTTGCCACGGTGCGCCGGTCGGCCCCCTTCGCCTCGCTTCCCCGCTCAGCCTTCGAAGCCACCCTGGACCTGCTGGCAGGCCGCTACCCGTCCGACGAATTCGCCGAGCTCCGCCCCCGCATCATCTGGGACCGCAACGAGGGCACCATCGAAGGCAGGCCGGGTGCCCAGCGGCTCGCCGTGACCTCCGGCGGGACCATCCCGGACCGCGGACTGTTCGGCGTGTACATCATCGGGACCGAGCTTGAAGGCTCCGGCGCACCCGGTGAGGACGGCAAGCCGGCCCGCGCCCCCAAGGGCGGCCGCCGCGTGGGTGAGCTCGACGAGGAGATGGTCTACGAGTCCCGGGTGGGCGACGTCTTCGCGCTCGGCGCCACCAGCTGGAAGATCGAGGACATCACGCACGACCGCGTCCTGGTCTCCCCTGCCTTCGGCCAGCCGGGAAAGCTCCCGTTCTGGAAGGGCGATTCCCTGGGCCGGCCCGTGGACCTGGGCCGGGCACTCGGCGCGTTCATCCGCGAATTGTCGGCATCGGATCCGGGCCCTGCTGCCGAGAGGTGCCGGGCCAGTGGGCTGGACACCTTCGCGGCCAACAACCTCATCCAATATCTCTCCGAACAAAAGCAGGCCACCGAGGTGGTCCCCAGCGACACCACCCTGGTGGTGGAACGGTTCCATGACGAGCTGGGAGACTGGCGGGTCATCCTGCACAGCCCCTTCGGCCTGCCGGTCCACGCACCGTGGGCCCTTGCCGTGGGACAGCGGCTCCACCAGCGGTACGGCCTGGACGGTTCCGCGATGGCAGCCGACGACGGCATCGTGCTGCGGGTGCCCATGATGGAGGACGAACCGCCGGGGGCCGAGCTGTTCCTGTTCGATCCGGAGGAACTGGACCAGATCGTCACGGCCGAGGTCGGCGGGAGCGCCCTGTTTGCGTCCCGGTTCCGGGAATGCGCGGCCCGGGCACTGCTGCTGCCGCGCCAGACCCCCGGGAAGCGGCAACCGTTGTGGCAGCAGCGGCAGCGGTCCGCGCAGCTCCTGGACGTGGCCCGGAAGTACCCCAGCTTCCCCATCGTGCTGGAAACGGTCCGCGAGTGCCTGCAGGACGTGTACGACCTTCCGGCGTTGAAGGACATTGCCGCCGCCGTGGAGAGGCGCGAGCTGCGGATGGTCCAAACCACCACCCAGCAGCCGTCCCCGTTCGCCAAGTCCCTGCTCTTTGGCTACGTGGCCCAGTTCCTGTACGAGGGCGACTCCCCGCTGGCTGAACGCCGCGCCGCCGCCCTCGCCCTGGACTCGACGCTGCTGAACGAGCTGCTGGGGCGGGTGGAGCTGCGGGAGCTCCTGGACGCCAAGGTCATCGACGCCACCGAGCGTGAGCTCCAGCGGCTGGTCCCGGACTACCGGGTGCGCGGCATGGAGGGCGTGGCAGACCTGTTGCGCCTGCTCGGGCCGCTGGACCCGGACGAGGTCGCGGCCAGGCTGGAACCCGGCGCCCCGGCGGCCAAGTCCGGCACTCCGGATGCCGGGCAGGGCACTCCGCAGGCTGCACCCGAAACCCAGGACGGGTCCGAAGCCCCGCCGGCTGAGCCTGCCGGCCCAGAGCCGGACACGGCGCCGGCCCCGGACCCTTCCGCCGGCGTCGGCGAAGCCGCCTCGCATCTGGCGGCGTTGCAGCGGGCCAACCGTGCCATCAAGGTGAACATTGCAGGCACGGAGCGGTTCGCCGCCGTCGAAGACGCGGCCCGGCTCCGGGACGCGATCGGTGTGCCGTTGCCCATGGGCGTGCCCTTGGCCTTCATCGAGCCCGTCGCCGATCCCCTGGGGGACCTGGTGTCCCGTTACGCCAGGACCCACGGACCGTTCACGGCCGCCGAAGCCGCTGCACGGCTGGGACTTGGAGTGGCAGTTGTCTCCACCGCCCTGAAACGCCTGGCCGACGACGGCCGCGTGGTGGAGGGCGAATTCCGGCCCCACGCACCGGCTCCGGCGGATAGCCAGGCCAGCCAGGAACCTGGCGACCCTGCCGGCGGGGACCTGCGGAGCGCTGGCGATAGGCCGGATCCGGCCGGAGGCACGCTGCTGCCGGAGCCGGCGCACGCCGCTGTCAGCGAGTGGTGTGATGCCGAAGTCCTGCGCAAGCTGCGGCGCCGGTCCCTTGCTGCGCTCCGCGCCGAAGTGGAACCGGTGGATGCCGCCGCCTACGGCCGGTTCCTGCCGGCCTGGCAGAACGTCAGGGTTCCGGGCGGCGGCCGCGGCCAGCCGTCGCTGCGGGGTCTGGACGGCATAGTGACCGCCATCGACCAGCTCTCCGGCGTGCCCGTGCCCGCATCGGCGTGGGAACCGCTGATCCTGGCGGGCCGGGTGTCCAACTACCAGCCCGCCATGCTGGATGAACTCATGGCCACCGGCGAAGTCCTGTGGTCCGGGGCGGGGGCCCTTCCGGGCAACGACGGCTGGATCAGCATGCACCTGGCTGACTCCGCGGAACTGACCCTGAACCCGGCTCCGGACTACGAGCCCGGTGACGCCGGCCGGCGCATCCTGGCCCACCTCCAAACCAACGGCGGCGGATACTTCTTCCGGCAACTCACCGACGTCGCCGGGGGCATGGACGCAGTCCTCAGTGACCAGGAAGTGGTGGCCGCCCTCTGGGACCTCGCCTGGGCCGGGCGGATCACCGGGGACACCTTCGCCCCGGTCCGGTCCCTGATCGCCGGCGGGCACACGGCGCACCGGCAGGTGGCCAAGGCTCCCCGCGCCAGGGCTCCGCGGCTGGGCAGGCTGGGCCGCTCCCACGGTACCGGCCTGATGGGATCCGCCGGGCCGGGCGGCGGCCGGTTCGGTTCGCACGGAGGAGTGGCCACTCCCCCCACTGCGGCGGGACGCTGGTCCGCCCTGCCCCAGCCGGAGCTGGACCCCACCATCCATGCCAGGGCCACCGCCGAACTGCTGCTGGACAGGTACGGGGTGGTTACCCGCGGTTCGGTCATGGCCGAGCAGATCCTTGGCGGCTTTGGCCTGATGTACAAGGTGCTGGCCAGGCTCGAAGAAGCCGGCCGCTGCCGCCGCGGATACTTCATCGAGCATCTCGGCGCCGCGCAGTTCGCCGTCCCCGCCACGGTGGACCGGCTGCGATCCTTCACGGAGGACACCCAGCTGGCCAAGCCGGAGCCGGTTGCCCTTGCGCTGGCAGCCACGGACCCGGCGAACCCGTACGGCGCGGCGCTGCCCTGGCCGTCCCTGCAGGAGGAAGCCGGCACCGGGCACCGGCCCGGGCGCAAGGCGGGGGCCCTGGTGGTCCTGGTGGACGGCGCGCTGGTCCTGTATGTCGAACGCGGCGGCAAGACCCTGCTGGCCTTCAGCGACGACACCGCTGTCCTGGCCGCCGCCGGCGCGGCCCTGGTGGGCGTCGTCACCCGCGGAGCCGTGGACAAGCTGATCATGGAAAAGGTTAACGGACACGGCATCCTGGACACTCCCGTTGCCGCTGCCCTCAGCGCTGCCGGCGCCTACTCCACACCCAAGGGGCTGAGGATCCGTGCCTGAGGGGGATTCCGTCTGGCGTGCCGCCCACCAGTTGCATCAGGCACTGGCCGGCCAGAAACTGATCGCCTCCGACTTCCGGGTGCCCAGGTTCGCCACCCTCAACCTCGCGGGCTGGACCATGGAGGAAGTTGTTCCGCGCGGCAAGCATCTGCTGATGCGCGTGACCGGGCCGGACAGCAAACGGCTGACCATCCACTCCCACCTGAAGATGGAAGGCGCCTGGCAGGTCTACCCGCCCGGCGGGCGGTGGCGGAAGCCTGGCTTCACTGCACGGTGCGTCCTGCGTACCGCGGCGGCAGACGCCGTCGGATTCTCCCTGGGAGTGCTGGAAGTCGTGGCCACGGACAACGAGGATTCCATTGTGGGTTTCCTGGGCCCGGACCTGCTGGGCCCCGACTGGGACGTCGACGAGGCCGAACGCCGTATCCGCGCCGCTCCCGAAGTCCCCATCGGAGTAGCCATCCTGGACCAGCGGAACCTGGCGGGGATCGGCAACATCTACCGGTGTGAGGCGTGCTTCCTCTCCGGTGTCCACCCGGCCACACCGGTATCGGCCGTCGCCGATGTCCGCACGCTGGTGACCGACGCCAAACAGCTGCTGGAGGCCAACCTGGGACCGGGCCGCCGCGTCACCATCCTCAACCCGCGGGGCGTCCCTGTGGGGCGGATGGCCGGGCGCCCCGGCTACTGGGTATACGGCCGGGAGCACCGTCCCTGCCTCAAGTGCGGCACCCCCATCCGGCGTGGCCTGCTGGGTAAGCCCAACGGCGAGGAGGAACGCGACATCTATGTCTGCCCCACCTGCCAGCCGGTTCCCGCCTAAGCCCGTCCGCAGCAACCCGGAGCGATTCCGGCCCTACCGGGTGGCTGCCGTCTCCGGCTCCGGCTCCCCTTCAGGCTTCCGTCCGTCCTCACGTTCGCGGCCATCCACCGGATCCGCGCCAAGGTCCCCGCCACGGACCGGGGCAGCCTCCGGGACCGACGCCGGCACCATGAAACGGGGCAACAGCAGCTGCACCAGGGGTCCAATGGCCAGGGCATACAGCACGGTGCCCACTCCCACCGAACCGCCCAGCAGCCAGCCGGCCGCCAGGACCGTGACCTCGATCAGGGTCCGCGACAGGCGCACCGACCATCCGGTCCGACGGGCAAGACCCGTCATCAGCCCGTCCCGGGCGCCTGGGCCGAACCGCGCCCCGATGTAGCAGGCGGATGCAACACCGTTGAGCATGATGGCACCGGCGAGCATGGCAGCCTGGCCCGCCAGGGTGGACAGCGACGGAATCAGGGCCAAGCCGATGTCGGCGAAAACACCCACCAGGACGGCGTTGCACAGCGTGCCGAATCCCGGGCGCTGACGCAGCGGAATCCACAAGAGCAGCACCAGGAAACTGACAATGATCACCACCAGCCCGATGCTCAGTCCCGTCCGGTTGGCCAGGCCCTGATGGAAGACGTCCCAAGGGTCGAGACCCAGGCCGGCCCGGATGAACATGGCAAGCGATATGCCATACATGGCAAGGCCGGTGAAGAGCTGGATCAGTCTGCGGGTCATCATGGAACCACCTTCGCAGAAACTGGCCTTGGATTACATAGCCAGTCTGAGATACTGGCCCTATGTCCGCTTCGCTCTCCGCTTCCGCGCTTGTCCGTCTTCTGGGGCCATGGAACACGGGCGCCGGCCCCGCCTACCGCCAGTTGTCGGACGTGGTGCGGCTTCTCATCCTGGACGGCAGGGTGCCGCTGGACACCGCCTTGCCCAGCGAGAGGGCACTGAGTTCAGCAGCCGGGGTCAGCCGGACCACGGTCACGGCCGCCTACTCCGGACTGCGGGAGCAGGGATTCCTGAGCAGCGGCCAGGGCAGCCGCGCCAGGACCCGCATCCCGGGGCCTGGACCACTGGTTCCGGCCCCGTACAGCCTGCCGCTGCCGCCAGGGGCACCCTCTGCGGACAGCGCGGTGGCCGGCACTGCCGGCCGCCGCGGCCCCGGCGTCCGGAACGGCAGGGGCAGGAACGTCGGAGCAGGCAGCAACGGCGGAGTGGGCACCAACGGCAGGGCGGGCATCGCCGGCGGGGCGGGAGCGCGGCAGCAGGTGGCTGCCCACCCCGGGATGACCGCGCCCGGGCTTACTGCCCCCGAGGGCCTGATCGACCTTGCCTATTCCGCCCTGCCGGCCAGCGGCGAGGTGGTCCACCGCGCCTTCGCGGCTGCCTTGACGGAGCTTCCGGCACTGCTGCCGGGCTTCGGGTACGACGCACTGGGACTCCTTCCGCTGCGCCGGGCCATCGCGGACCGGTACACGCACGCCGGAGTTCCCACGGACGCGGCGCAGGTCATGGTCACCTCCGGCGCCCAGCACGCGCTGACCATCGTGATCAGGACGCTGGCTGACCGGCAGGACAAGGTCCTGGTGGAGCATCCCAGCTATCCCAACGCGCTGGACGCCATCCGGGCGGCACGCTGCCGCCCGGTCCCGGTGGCCTTCGCCGACCAGGGTTGGGACCTGCGGGCCCTGGAAGCGGTCCTGGCCCAGCAGCGGCCCAAAATCGCCTACCTGGTGCCGGACTTCCACAATCCCACCGGCATGGTGATGCCGGACCAGCAGCGGCGCAGGCTGGTCCGGGCCGCTGCCGCCGCGGGAACAGTACTGATCGCGGACGAGACGCTGCGTGAGTTGAACCTGGACGGCGTGCAGTCCACTCCCCTGGCGGGCTTCGGCAGCGGGGTGGTGTCCATCGGTTCGCTGAGCAAATCCCACTGGGGCGGGCTGCGCACGGGCTGGATCCGCGCGTCCGAAGCGATGATCCAGCGCTTCGCCGCGGCGCGCACCACGCTGGACCTGGGCGGCCCGGTGATGGAGCAGCTGGCTGCCGCCCATCTGGTCCGGGACCTGGACGAGCCGATGCCGGCACTCCTGGAAACCCTGCGGGGCAACCGGGCCGCGCTCCTGTCGCTGCTGGCGGAGCACCTGCCCGGCTGGGTGCCAATGGACCCCGCGGGCGGCCTCTCGGTGTGGTGCCGGCTGCCCGCGCCCATCAGCACCGGGCTGACCGTCATCGCCCCGGAGCATGGCATCCGGCTGGCGGCAGGTCCCCGGTTCGGGATTGGCGGCGCCTTCGAGCGGAACCTGCGCATCCCGTTCACCCTGCCGCCGGACAAACTGGAAACCGCAGTGCTGGCCCTGCGCGCCGCGCAGGACAGGCTTGAGGCCGCACCCCAGCTGCGGCGCTCGCTGACCCAGGCTCCCGCCGTCGCCATCGCCTGACGCACCTGGCCGCGACCGCACGTTTGCGGGAGCGGCGCGTCATGCGCCAGGCGCCGGGGGGGGTAAAGAACGACGGCGGCCCAGGGCTTAGGCGTAGACGCCTTCGAGGAATCCGTTCCACGCCTTGGCGGTGGTTTCCTCATCGCCGGCGCCGCTGAAATCGTGGACGGTCATTCCCACGGGGGCTCCCCACGCGTTGCGGCCAAAGAACCGGTACATGGCGTCCCCGGTGCGCACGCCCAGGAAGTGCTCGTTCACGAAGTCCACCTCGCCGGTGAGCCGGCCGACGCCGTCGACCTCGATGTCCACCGGGGTTCCCTGCCGGGCGGAACGCAGCCCCAGCGCTTCACGAAGGCGGATGAAGCCGTCCGCCGCCTGCGATCCGGCGGGCCCCTGGACGTCGGTGAAGACCACGGGCTTCCCGTCGAAGTACCGCAGGTACTGGCCCAGCGTGTGCAGGTAGAACTCCGTGTGGCGGCTGGCGCCGTCGTACTGCTGGTCCCAGTCCTCCGCGAAAATGCCGCTGTGGACGTAGTGCAGGCGGGCCCGTCCGCCGTCGAGCGGTTCCAGGACGTGCTCCAGCTGGTTGAACCACCCATCCGGACCGTCCATCCGGGATACCAGGTGCGTGGGGTACTCGTTGACGGTCTTGACGTCGGGCCACTGGTCCGTGGGGAACATCCAGCCGGGGGTCCCGGTGGTGACAGCTTCCCACACACGTTCCGGGGTTCCGGGAAGTTCGGTGTCGTAGACGATTTCGAAGTTGCGGTTCTCAGTCATTGTCCTGCTCCTTGCGTGTAGTGGTCTGATCGGAAGTTTTCAGTGCCGGATGCAGCGCAACCACCAGCCGGTGGCGGCGGCCGCGGGTGGCGGCCCCGGCGTCGTGGTACTTGTCCACCAGGTGGCTGACCGCGACGCCGAGTTCCTCGGCGAAGGCGGCCCGCTCCGCTGCCGAGCGGAACGTGACCTCACCGTCGATGGCGAACGTGGCCAGCTTCTGCCGCGCCGCCGCCGCGCCGGCGATCAGCTTTCCCACCTCCTGCACCATGCGGCCCGCGAGGGCCAGCATCCAGAAGGCGGAGAACCTGTCCGCGAACCGGCGCGGATCCGGCGACACCGATGCCAGGGCTGACGGCGAGATCAGGTAGGACGCGGCACTGGCCTGCAGGACGCGCTCGGTGACGTTGCCCTTGCGCCGTTCCTCGACCAGTTCCACGAGCCCGTGCCGTTCCAAAGCTTTGAGGTGGTAGTTCACTTTTTGCCGGGGCAGCCCCACCCGGATGGCCAGTTGGGTGGCCGACGCCGGCTGCGCCAGTTCCCGCAGCATGGCAGAGCGGATGGGATCCAGCGAGGCTTCTGCCGCCGCGGGGTCCTCAATCACTGCGATGTCCAACATGCGTCCAGTCTGCCAACCGACAACTTTTCTTGTCAAGAACTTTTTTGTCGTCGGTATGACGGGAGGCGCCATGCAGCGCGCCGCTAGAATGGAGCGGTGATGCAATCCCCCCTCCCCGTGCGCGACGGCGTCAACGCCACCCGCCTGCGCCTCCCGGACGAGGGGCCCTGGGACACCGCGATGGACTACATGATGCACCGCTGGGGACACATCGATCCCCAGGGCATCGAGGACCGGTTCGACGCCGGTGAGATCGTCGGCGAGGGCGGCGTCCCGCTGACCAGGCACACCAGGCTCGAGGACCACACGTTCATCTGGTACTACCGCACGTTGCCGCCCGAGACGCGCCTGCCGGTGGAGATCAGCATCCTGCACCGGGACGACCACCTCCTGGTAGTGGACAAGCCGCACTTCCTGCCCACCACACCGGGCGGCACCTACATCCAGGAATCCGCACTGGTGCGCCTGCGGAACCAGCTGGACCTGCCGGACCTAATCCCCATGCACCGGCTGGACCGGATGACCGCCGGCGTCCTGCTCTTCTCCACCAACCCGCAGACCCGCGGCAAGTACCAGGTGCTCTTCGAGAAGCGGCAGGTCCAGAAGGACTACGAGTGCGTCTCGGCCGCCGAGCCCGCGCCGGGGCACGCCGCCGTCGAATTTCCCGTGGTGGTCCGCAACCGGATGACCAAGTCCCGCAGCTACCTGCTGGCCGAGGTCGTCGAGGGCGAGCCGAACACGGAAACGCGGGTTGAGCGGCTGGAAACGTTCGACGCCGGCACGGCCCCCGGTGCCAATGGAACCAGGCCGCGGCTCGCCAGGTACCGGCTGGAGCCGCACACGGGCAAGACCCACCAGCTGCGCGTCCACATGGCATCGCTTGGCCTTGGCATCGTCAACGATGCCTTTTATCCGGACCTGCTGGACAAGGCCCCGGACAACTTCGGCAAGCCGCTGCAGCTGCTGGCCCGCGGCATCCGGTTCGTGGACCCGGTCTCCGGCAGGCCAGTGGAATACTGCAGCGGAATGGAGCTCAGCGAGGCAGTCCGGGCGCGCTCCCGGGCCGCGGCGGAAGCACCGGCCCGCACCCCGTAGTTTCCCCATCCCGGACTGCGGACATCAGTGCGGGCAGGACTGTGGTCCCGGCCCGCCCCGGTGACGTGAAAGTGCGGTAACTTGTGGCAATGGACATCGGCTACGCTGACAGCTGGGGGGCGGCCATCTACTTCTGGATCATCCCCGTGGTCCTCGGCGATGCCATTTTCCCGCCGGTCCCGTCAGAGATGGTGGTGATCACCGGCGGGGCGCTGTCCGCCGACGGCCGGGCCAACATTTTCCTGGTCCTCGCCCTGGCCGCCCTCGCATCGTGGATGGGTGACATGGTGGTGTTCCAGCTCTTCCGGCGCCGGCTCAGCCACCTGCTGGACCGGTGGAAGTGGGGCCGCCGGGTGCACAGCGGGATCCATGAAGCGCTGGCCAAAGCCGGCCGGTCCTCCACCTACGGGACCATCATCGGTGCCAGGTTCATCCCGGGCGGACGGCTGGCGACGTCGGCTGCCGCGGGGATCGCCAATGTGTCGGTCCGTGGCTTCAGCCTCTGCGCCGGGCTGGGTGCGCTGCTGTGGGCGTGCTGGCTGGTGGGTTTGGGATTCTTTACGGGCTCGGCAACCAGGCTGCCGTTCTGGGCCAGCTCACTGATCGGCGTGGTGCTCGGCCTGGTGATTGGCGGCGTCGTGGGCATCATCGTGACCCGCCGCCGCGGCAACCGTTCCCCCGTCGAGGAGCCCGGGCCGCTCACCTGAGGAAGGTCAGACGGGCAGCCACTTGCCCCGGCTGCGCCGCAGCACGCTGAGGGAACCTGTCAGCGCAACGCGTTCGACGGCGTCGCGCATCATGGCTGCCGATTCCACCGCCTGCCGGTTCTCGCCGCTGTATTCGGTCGCCTCCACCAGGAAGCGCAGGTTCAGCTGCGGCACTCCCCCGGCGATCTGCAGCTGGTGTGCCTCGACGTGGTGGCGGGTCCCCAAGGCTTCGACGGCGGTGTCCATAACGGATTCGGGGGCGTTGCCGGGCCGGAGCCCGGTGATCTTCAGGCGGGTCTGGAACGACGGCATGCCCCCAACCCTATCCAAACCCAGTTGCCCTATCACTTGGGGTCCCTAAAAGGGCGTTGTAGGGACCCCAAGTGATAGAGCAACCGGGGGGCTAGCCGGTGTTGCGGAGGCCGGCTGCCACCCCGTTGACGGTAATGAGCATGGCCCGCTGGAGCCGCTCGTCAATCTCACCGTTGCTCATGCCCCCGCCTGCCTCGGCGCGGACACGGCGGAGCAGCTCCACCTGCAGGTAGCTGATGGGGTCCAGGTACTGGTCGCGGACCTCCAGGGAACGCTTGAGCGTGGGCTGGGCGTCCAGGAGCACGTGTTCGCCGGTCAGGTTCTGCACCTCGGCGACCGTGAGCTCGTATTCCTCGCGGATGGTCCGGAAGATGTGCTGCAGTTCTTCCGGCACCAGGGTGTCCACGTAGTACCCGGCGATGTCCAGGTCCGTCTTGGCGAGCGTCATCTCCACGTTGGAAAGCACCGAGCGGAAGAAGTGCCAGTGTCCGATCATTTCCACCAGCTGCGCCGAGTGGCCGGCCTCGCGGGCCGCTTTCAGGCCGGAACCGACGCCGAACCAGCCGGGAACGATCTGCCGGGACTGGGTCCAGCCGAACACCCACGGGATGGCGCGCAGGCCACCCAGCCCTGCGCCGGAGTCCGGCCGCTTGGACGGGCGCGAGCCGATGTTCAGCGAACCCAGCTGTTCCACGGGGGTGGACGCCATGAAGTAGGCGGGCAGGTCGGGGTGGTCGATGAGGCCGCGGTACCGTTCGAAGGCTGCGTCCGAGATGGTCTCCATGACGTGCGCATAGCGTTCGCGCTGGTCCTCGGAGGTCCGGGGATCGCGGTGCAGCGCCGAGCCCTGCAGCACGGCGGCCAGCGACAGTTCCAGGTTCTCCCGCGCCAGCTCGGGCAGCGAGTACTTGTCCGAGATGACCTCACCCTGCTCGGTGAACTTGATCTCGCCTTCCAGGACACCGTTGGGCTGCGCCAGGATGGCGTCGTAGGTGGGCCCGCCGCCACGGCCCACGGAACCGCCGCGGCCATGGAACAGGCGAACCCGCACACCGTGCTTGGCGGCAACGTCGCGGAGCTTGCGCTGGGTCTTGTGGATCTCCCACTGGCTGGTCATCACACCGGATTCCTTGTTGGAGTCCGAGTAGCCCAGCATGACTTCCTGGATGTCGCCCCGGAGCCGCACCAGTTCGCGGTAGGACGGGTCGGAGAGCAGCTGGTCGATGATCTCGGCGGAAGCCCGCAGCTCCTCCACGGTCTCCAGCAGCGGCGCGAAGCCGAGCTTGGCGTAGGGCTTTTCGCCGAAGAGGTTGATCAGTCCGGCTTCACGGGCGATGACGGCGGCAGCCAGCACGTCGTCCGCGCCGCGGGTCATGGAAATGATGTACGTCTCGATGACGTCAGGGCCGTACATCCGCAGGGCGCGGCGGATTTCACGAAAGACGTCGTAGGTTCCGTCCGCGGCGCCGTCGAGCTTGATCGGGTGGCCGGAGAGCGGACGCCGGGAGGCCAGCTCGGACCCCAGCACCTCGAAGCGTTCTTTGCGGCTGAGTTCGGCGTAGCGCAGCCCGGGGCCGCCGATCCGGTCCATCAGCTGGCCGACGGCGTCGTGGTGGTGGTCTGCGTGCTCGCGGATGTCCAGGGTGGCCAGGTGCAGGCCGAAGGAGGCGATGGCGCGGCGGACCCGTGCGAGTGCGCCGTCCGCGGCAAGGGTCGCGGAGTGGTTGCGGAGCGACAGTTCCAGCAGGTCGAGGTCTGCCAGCAGTTCGTCGGTGCCGTTGTAGTCGCGGCCATGCTCGTGGTTGGAGTTGGCGGCCACGCGCTTGCCGGTGTTGATCAGCTTTGCCTTGATGCAGGTCAGCTTCAGCCGGTACGGCTCCTGGGCGTTCAGTTCCAGGACCCGCTTGTCCAGGCCCGGGAGCTTCTTCAGGTCGGCGCTGATCGAGTCCAGCAGCACCTGGTCCGCGCCGGCGAGCGCCGTGGAGTTGGACAGGATGGAGATCAGCTCGTCGATCATGCCGATGCTGATGCGGATGGCGTTCTGGTTCTGGATCTGCAGGATTTCCCGGGTGACGGCGGCCGTCACGTTCGGGTTGCCGTCCCGGTCCCCGCCGATCCAGGAGCCGAACTTGATAGGCGCGTCCTGGGACGCCAGGGTCACGCCGTGCTCGCCCAGGAGCTCGGAAAGTTCAGCCAGCATTTCCGGCATGGCGTCCGTCAGGATGCCGCCCAGGTAATAGATGGCGTTGCGGGCCTCATCCACCGGGGTGGGCCGGACCTGGCGCAGTTCATCGGTCTGCCACATCTGGTCGATGATCTCGGCGAGCTGGCGGTCCTGCCGGCGGCGGGCGGTGGTTCCTTCGGCCGTCGGCTGGGCCAGGACGTCGGAGAGCTTGCGGATCTTATCCAGCACGGAGCGGCGGGACGCCTCGGTGGGGTGCGCGGTGAAGATGGGCCGGACGTCCAGCCCGTTGACCACTTCCTGCAGCACTTCGGGGCCGGCCTGGCCGGCGATCTCGGCCACGGTCTTGGCGAGCCAGCCATCCTTTTCGGCGCGGGTGCGCAGGCCGCGGACGCGGTGGACCTGCTCGGCGGCGTTGGCCAGGTGGAAGTAGAACGCGAAAGCCCGCACCAGGTCGGTTGCCTGCTCGATCGGCAGGGAGCCCAGGAGCTCGCGGACCTGGGCGACGACGTCGTGCGCGCTCCACGGACCCGTGGCGTCGGCGCCGCCGCGGGCAGCCTCCTTGGATTCCTTGGTGAGGAGGCGGACCTGCTCCACGAGGTCCAGGAGCTCGGGCCCGTGCTGGCGGACCAGGGATTCGCCCAGCAGGGTGGAGACCCGGCGGACGTCTGCCCGCAGTTCGGAGGCGAGGTCGGATTCGGGATGTGCTGCAGTGTGAGCCATGGAAGCAATCTTTCGGGGTTGCGGACTTGGCTCGTACACTGCGCTGGATACTGTGAGCCACGTAACTAGCAGAAGATGCTACCCCTTTGGCGCGTGGAAGGCGGAATCTGTCTCGGACTGTGTCAGCCGCCGCGCACCACCTTGATGTTGAAGTCCGGGGTTCCCAGCGCCCCGTAGAGCCGCAGCCACAGGGGAAGCAGCATTTCCGCACCGCGGGCCGTCGTCATGTCGCCCAGGTCGATGATGTCGCGGTGCCCCAGCTCCCGGAGCAGGCCGGTGACCACGGACTTGGCCCCGGCGTCGTCGCCCGAAAGGAAGACGGTGTGGTCGCCGCCGGCCAGCCGGGCGGGGTCCACCATGAGTCCGGCGTTCATGGTGTTCAGGGTCTTGACCACCCTGGCCCGCGGGAAGGAGGCCTGGATCCGCTCACCCAGGCTTTCGGTGTTGACCGGGTTCAGCGACGGCGGCATGCCCTGGGAGAAATCCAGCGGGTTGGAAACGTCCACCAGGATCTTCCCGGCAAGGTTCGCCGCGCCGGCGGCGGCCAGAGCCTCCAGGGACGCTGCACCGTTGGTGGCGTTGACCACCAGTTCGCTGCGTTCCGCGGCTGCGGCGAACGTGTCCAGCCGGATGTCTGCGTGTTCTGCCATCCACTCAGCAAACGGAGGCGCGCCCATGGCCCCGCGGCCGGTCCGGGCGGCGGTTTCCTCCGGGTTCCGGGTGCCGACGGCCACCTCGTGGCCGAGCCGGCTGAAGGCCCCGGCGAGCGCACGGCCCACGGTGCCCGTGCCAAAGACTGCGATCTTCATGGTTTCTCCCCTCGGCGGGTGTGCGTGCCTGATGATTCAGAAGCGTACCGGCGGCCCGGGCGGAGGCAAGGGGTCCGGCATGGACGCCGCGGACATGGAATGAAGCGGGCCCGGGGCCCGTTGTAGCGGTGGCAGACGATGGGAAGGAACCATGGGCACCACAACCCCCGCCGGAACGGCAGCAGCAACCGCCCGGCTCGAACGATGGCAGCGTTTCCGCGCCAACCGGGACAAGGCCCTGGCCACCCGCCACGGCTGGCTCACCATCACCTCCTTCCAGTGGCTGGAGGACTCCCCCGCCGCCGTCGACCTCGCCCCGGGCCTGTGGTCCACGGACGGCACGACGGCGGTACTCACCGCGGTGCCTTCCGACGGGCTCACGCTCGTGGAGACCGGCGAAGCGGTGGACGGGACCATCACCGCGGTCCTCGCCGATGAGGAATCACTGATGTGGGTGCAGTTCGGCGGGCCCAGCGGCGACCGGACGGTGGTGGAACTGGCCATGCGCAGCGGACGGTACGCGGCCCGCACCCGGGACGCAGAATCGCCGGTGTTCACCGAATTCGACGGCGTCCCCACCTACCCGTACAACCCGGACTGGGAAGTGACGGGCCGGTTCGAGCCGTACGCCGAACCCGTGGACGTTCCCATCAGCACCGCGAATCCGCTGGTTGACGGCATCCACCGGACCGTGGGAGAGGTAGTATTCCGGCTCCCCGGCAGTCCGCACGAGTTCCGGCTGCAGGCTGAAGAGGAGAAGCTCGGCGCCCTGACGGTCACCTTCCATGACGAAACGAACGGCGCCGCCCCGCCGGGACAGACAGCCGAGTGGCGGAAAGTCTCCACGCCGCGGCCGCGGCCCAACCCGGACGGCACCTTCACGGTGGTCCTGGATTTCAACCGGGCCATCAACTATCCCAGTGCCTTCACGCCGTACGGCACCTGCCCCATGCCGGTCCGCAACAACAGCCTGGACGTCCGCGTGGAAGCCGGGGAGAAGCAGCCGTATGCTCCCTAGGCGATGGCGGACACGCCGGTGATGGCCCGGCCCACAATGAGCGAATTGATTTCGTAGGACCCCTCGTAGGTGTAGATGGCCTCGGCGTCGGCGAAGATCTTGGCCATCCGGTAGTCCGTGACGATGCCGTTGCCGCCCAGGATGGACCGGCCCAAGGCGACGGTTTCCCGCATCCTGGCGCTGGCGTAGGACTTCGCCAGCGCAACCTGCGCCATATCCGCCGCCCCCTGCTCCTGCAGCCTGGCGAGCTGGACCAGCATGCCCGTGCTGGCCACGGCGTTGCCCAGCATGGTCACCAGCTGCTGCTGGATCAGCTGGAAATGTGCCAGCGGGCGGCCGAACTGCTGCCGCTCCACCGCGTACTGACGGGCAACGTCGAACGCGGCGAGCTGCTGGCCCACCGCCTGCCAGGCCACCATGATCCGTGAGCTGCGCAGCAGTTCCCGGGTTCCGTCGAAGCTGCTGATGGCAGCAAAGCGGTCGGCCTCGGCCACCCGGACGTCCTTGAACACGATGTCCGCGTTCTGCACGGTGCGCAGCGCGATCTTGTTCTCGATGCGGCTGCGGCTTACGCCCGGCAGGGTGGCGTCCACGATGAACCCGCGGACCGATCCATCGGCTTCGTCGCGGGCCCACACCAGCATGTAGTCGCAGAACGTCCCGTTGCCGATCCACCGTTTGGCGCCGTTCAGCACCCAGGTGTCGCCGCCGTCGTCCGCTGCCCCGGTGGTGGAGGAGATCCGCCGCGCCGTGGTTTCCAGGCCGCCGGCGACGTCTGAGCCGTGCATCGGCTCGGTCAGGGCGAATGCCCCGGTGATCCGCAGGCTGGAAGCGTCCGCGAGCAGGCGCTCCTTCTGGCCCGCGGATCCGAAGGAGTGCAGCGATTGCACGAAGAGGTCGTGATGCACCAGGAAGAATGTGGCGATCGAGGTGTCCACCCGGGTCATCTCGGCGATCACCAGCCCGGCAAACAGGTGGCTGTAGCCGCGCTGGGTGGGGGTGCTCAGTTCCAGGGCGGCCAGTTTGGGCAAAAGGTGCGCGGGGAACTCGGCCGCGTTCCACCAGTCCCCCGCGTGGGGGGCGATCTCGGCGGCGAGGAAGTCCCGCAGTTCGGCCAGTTTGTTCCGTTCAGTGTCGCTGAGCAGGGATTCGACGGCGAAAAAGTCGGCGGAGGGCAGTTCTGCGGGCCGCCCGGACAGGCCCGGCGAGGCGCTCATTTGGGTCCCATCCGGATGGCGCCGTCAAGGCGGACCGTTTCGCCGTTGAGCATGGCGTTGTCCACGATGTGCGCCACGAGTTTGGCGTATTCCTGGGGCTTGCCGAGCCGTGACGGGTGCGGAACCTGCGCGCCGAGCGATTCCTGTGCCTCCAGGGGCAGGCCGGCCATCATGGGGGTTTCGAAAATCCCTGGTGCGATGGTGACCACCCGGACCAGGTATCGCGCCAGCTCCCGGGCGATGGGCAGTGTCATGGCGGCCACGGCCCCCTTGGAGGCGGCGTAGGCGGGCTGGCCGATCTGCCCTTCGAAGGCGGCGACGGAGGCAGTGTTGATGATGACTCCCCGCTCCGGGCCGCCGATGTCAGTGACTGCCGGTTCGGTGGCAACCATGGCCTCGGCCGCCAGGCGGATGACGTTGAACGTTCCCGCGAGGTTGACCTGGATGACCCGGTTGAAGGCCTCCAGCGGCAGCACGCCGTCGCGGCCCAGGACCTTGCCCGGCGTGGCGATTCCCGCACAGTTGACCACGATCCGCAGCGGGCCCAGCCCCGCGGCGGTGGCGACGGCGGCACGAACGTCTGCTTCGCTGGTCACGTCGGCGGGGGCAAAGACCGCCTTGGCGCCGCCGTCCGGCGTTCCGTTGAGCCCGGCAGCCACCGATTCGCCGGCCGACGACGGGAGATCCACGAGCACCACGGACGCGCCGGCGTCGAACAGTGTCCGGGCCGTGGCGGCCCCCAGGCCCGATGCCCCTCCGGTGATCAGCGCGACACTGCCTCTGGCATCCATGCATCCTCCTTGATGTGGCCCCCGCGCCCCGGCCTGACCGCAGCGCACCAGTTAGTGAATGTTAACTGAAATTGGCGCAGCCTGCACCCTTTGTGCCATTCCCGGGAGCGTGACGCACCCTTGAAATACCGCCGTCGTGGCTAGGCTGGGGTCATGACTTCCAGCGACGCCGCCACCTGGCACCAGCGGGCCAACGATGCCGCGCGGTCCGTCACTGCACTCTTCGGCCGCAGGCTGCTGTTCCTCCCGAACACCCACCTGGCCTCCGTCACGTGGGGCGGCACCGGCTCTGTGCGCGGCCGGCGGCGGACACTGCGGGCAGCCGCGGACGCTGCCGCCGTCCTGAACCCGTGGCATTACTGGTGGCAGGCGCACTACCTCGACTGCCTGGTGGACACCGGCCTGCGCGAACTCGGCGGGGGCGCCACCCCGGCAGCCCGGTTCAACGGCCCCGGCAATCCCAGCGCCGGACGGCTGGGCTCGCGGCTGGTCACGGGCATCAGGATCCGCAACCTGTTCACCATGGTCAACAACTACTACGACGACATGGCCTGGCTGGCCCTGGCCACCGACCGGCTGGACCGCCTGGCAGGCGAAACCCGCAAGCCGGGGCGGGGCCGCAACGCGCGGGTGCGCCGGTCACTGACCCTCCAGTTCGATGCTGCCGGCAGCGACGACCTGGGCGGCGGCGTGTTCTGGAGCAAGAAGCGCGATTTCAAGAACACCCCGGCCAACGCCCCCGTGGCACTCCACTACGCCCGCACCGGGCGGGCCGCCAGGGCGCAGGCGCTGGTTGACTGGCTGGACACCACCCTGTTCGACCCGGAGCAGCACCTGTACCTGGACGGCGCGCGCGCCGGGACGGCCGGCGAGGTCCTGGTGGAGCGCACCATCTACACCTACAACCAGGGGCCCATCCTCGGCGCGCTCCTGGAACTGGGCGGGGACGCCAACCTGGCCCGGGCCGCGGCACTGGTGGCGGCGGTGGACAGGCTGCTGACCGTCCCCGCAGCCAGCGGGGAGCAGCGCAGCGGGGAGCAGGGCAGGGTCCTCCGCTGCGAGGGATCGGGCGACGGCGGTTTGTTCACCGGCATCCTCTGCAGGTACCTCGCACTGGCGGCACGGGACAGCCGGCTTCCGGGGCAGACGCGAAAGGAGGCCGCGCGGCTGGTCCTGGACACGGCGCAGGCCTTCTGGGACGGGCGCCGGAACGTGATGCCCGGAGAGTCCTCGCGGACCCCGGCGGAGGCCGTCATCTTTTCCGCGCATGCCTCCGCGCCGGCCGAGGCCACCTTTCCAGCCGGGGCCGTCGTCGAACTTTCCACGCAGCTGCAGGCCTGGATGGCCATCGAGGCGGCGGCAACCGTGGCCGCGTCCTAGAATTAAGTCACGCCACACTTCCGTAATTATTGTGACGCTGGTCACCTTAAGCGCTTTCCACCTAGCTGCTTAGGGTTGCCTACCCTACAGTTTCTCCGTGGGCCCCTTCCCCAGGACCCGCAACGGACCGGTTCACGGTCCCCCTGACATTTCCCAGAAAGCAGCCTCAATGAAGATCCGCACCCGCGCACTGGCCGGCATCTCCCTTGCCGCGACCGCTGTCCTCGGCCTGACCGCCTGCGGCGGCAGCACCACGCCCGCAGCTTCGTCCTCCGCGTCCGGCTCCGCCTCCGCGGGAGCGGCCTCCGGTGAGATCACCGTCTACAACGCGCAGCACGAAAGCCTCACCAAGGAGTGGGTGGATGCCTTCACGGCAGAGACCGGCATCAAGGTGACCATGCGCCAGGGTTCGGACACGGAGCTGTCCAACCAGATCATCCAGGAAGGCCAGGCCTCCCCCGCCGACGTTTTCCTCACGGAAAACTCGCCCGCCATGACCCAGGTGGAGAACGCCGGCCTGTTTGCCGACGTGGACAAGGCCACCCTGGAGCAGGTCCCCACGGAGTTCCAGCCGTCCACGGGCAAGTGGACGGGCATCGCCGCCCGCTCCACCGTCCTGGTGTACGACAAGAACAAGATCTCCGAAGACCAGCTCCCCAAGTCCATGCTTGACCTGGCCAAGCCGGAGTGGAAGGGCAAGTGGGCTGCGTCGCCCACCGGCGCCGACTTCCAGGCCATCGTCTCCGCCCTGCTGGAACTCAAGGGCGAGGACGCCACCGAGGAATGGCTGCAGGGAATGAAGGAGAACTTCAAGGCCTACAAGGGCAACAGCACCGCCATGAAGGCCGTCAACGCCGGCGAAGTCGATGCCGCGCTGATCTACCACTACTACTACTACGGCGACCAGGCGAAGACCGGCGAAAACTCCAAGAACGTCACGCCGTACTACTTCAAGAACCAGGACCCGGGCGCCTTCCTGTCCGTCTCCGGCGGCGGTGTGCTGCAGTCCTCCAAGAACGCCGCGGCCGCCCAGGAGTTCCTGAAGTTCATCACCGGCAAGAAGGGCCAGGAAGTCCTGAAGGACGGCACCTCGTTCGAGTACGCCATCGCTTCCGACGTTCCGGCCAACGACAAGCTGGTCCCGATCAAGGACCTGCAGGCTCCCTCCGTGGACGCCGCGAAGCTCAACTCCGAGAAGGTCACCGACCTGATGACCAAGGCAGGACTCCTCTAATTCCGTGACCACCGACCTATCGGCTCCCCCTTCGAGAGGGAGCACGACGACGGCGGGCCGGGGCAACCGCCCCCGCCCGCCTTTCGGCGTTTCAGCAGTGTCCGTCGTGGCGGTGCTGATCGCCCTGTTCTCCCTTGTCCCGCTGGGCTACGTGGCCTACATGACGGTGGCCACCGGCTGGGACACCGCGGCCGCGCTGATCTTCCGGCCGCGCGTGATGGAGCTGCTGCTCAACACGCTGCTGCTCACCGTCATCACGGTGCCGCTGTGCCTGGTGCTCGGCGTGGCCGGGGCCTGGCTGGTGGAGCGCACCAGCCTGCGGGGCCACCGGATCTGGGCCGTGCTGCTGGCAGCGCCGCTGGCCATTCCGGCCTTCGTCAACAGTTACGCCTGGGTATCGGCCGTGCCCTCGATGGGCGGGCTGTGGTCCGGCGTCCTGATCGCCACGCTCTCCTACTTCCCGCTGGTGTACATCCCCGCGGCGGCCTCGCTGGGCCGGCTGGACCCCGCCATTGAGCAGTCCGCCGCTGCCTTGGGCCTGGGCAACTGGGCCACGTTCTTCCGGGTGGTGCTCCCCCAGCTCCGCATCGCCATGACCGGCGGCGCCCTGCTGGTCTCGCTGCACCTGCTGGCCGAGTACGGCGCGTTCGCCATGATCCGGTTCGACACCTTCACCACCGCGATCATGGTGCAGTACCAGTCCACGTTCAACGGCGCCGCCGGGAACATGCTGGCCAGCGTGCTGGTTTTTTTCTGCCTGCTCCTGCTCGTGGCGGAGGTCCGCAGCCGCGGCACCGCCCGGTACGCCCGGATCGGCCCCGGCGCCCAGGGCAAGGCGCTGCGCCTGCCGCTGCGCTTCTACCAGGTCCCGGCCCAGCTGTTCCTGCTGGGCCTGACCGCCCTGGCGCTGGGCCTGCCGCTGTTCTTCGTGCTCCGCTGGACCGCGCTCGGCGGTTCCACGGCCTGGGCCGCGGACGAGTTCCTTCCCGCGCTCCTGGCCACCCTGGGCTACGGCGTGGCCGGCGCGGCGGCAACGATCGTCGTCGCGTTCCCCATGGCCTACCTTGCCGTCCGGCACCCGGGCTGGTTCAGCAAATCCCTGGAACTGTCCAACTACATCACCAGCTCACTGCCGGGCATCGTGGTGGGCCTGGCCTTCGTCACCGTGAGCATCCGCCTGGTCCCTGGCCTGTACCAGACCGCCGGCGTATTGGTGGCCGCCTACGTTCTGCTGTTCCTGCCGCGCGCCCTGGTCAGCCTGCGCGCGGGCCTGGCCCAGGCCCCGAAGGAGCTGGATGAAGCAGCGCAGTCGCTGGGCAAACCTCCGCTGGCGTCGTTCATCCGCGTCACCCTCCGGCTGACGGCCCCGGCTGCCGCCGGCGGCGCGGCCCTGGTGTTCCTGGCCATCGCCAACGAGCTGACGGCAACCCTGCTGCTGTCTCCCAACGGCACCCGGACCCTCGCCACCGAATTCTGGAGCAAGAGCAGCGAGATCGACTATGCCGGCGCCGCGCCCTACGCGCTGCTGATGATCCTGCTCTCCGCGCCGATGACCTACCTCCTCTTCCAACAGTCCAAGAAAGTAGCCGGACAGTGACAGCACCATCCACCTCCAGGTTGCCGGAGCCCCGGGTGGCCCCGTCGGTGGCGGCCAGCACCAACCCCCACCTGCAGATCACCGACGTCACCAAGAACTTCGGCCCGCAGGAAGTCCTCAAGGGCGTGAACCTGTCCGTGTCCAAGGGCGGAACCACAGCCATCGTGGGTCCGTCGGGCTCGGGCAAGACCACGCTCCTGCGGCTGATCGCCGGGTTTGAACACCCCCTGGCCGGCAGCATCGCCCTGAACGGCACCACCGTGGCCGGTGACGGCATCCGGGTTCCGGCCCACAAGCGGCACATCGGCTACGTGGCCCAGGACGGCGCCCTCTTCCCGCACCTCACCGTGGGGCAGAACATCGCCTTCGGACTGGATACGGCCAAACTGGCCGGCGGCCGCCGCGCAGTGGCCGGCCGCGTCAGCGACCTGCTGGAAATGGTGTCGCTGGATCCGGCCATGGCCAAGCGCCGGCCGCACCAGCTGTCCGGCGGCCAGCAGCAGCGCGTCGCCCTGGCCCGGGCCTTGGCCCGCGAACCGGAACTGATGCTTCTGGATGAGCCGTTCTCAGCGCTCGACGCCGGACTGCGCGTGGCCACGCGCCGCGCCGTTGCCAAGGTGCTGGCGGACGCCGGGGTCACCACCATCCTGGTCACCCACGACCAGGCCGAGGCGCTGTCCTTCGCGGACCAGGTTGCCGTCATGCGGGGCGGCCGGCTGGCCCAGATCGGCAACCCGTTCGTGGTGTACACGCGCCCCGCGGACCGTGCCACCGCGGAGTTCCTGGGCGACGCCGTCATCCTGGACGCCTGGATGGAGGGATCCCTGGCCACCTGTTCGCTGGGCGGCATTCCGGTCCGCAGGCCGCCGGCGCAGGGCCCGGTGCAGCTCATGCTCCGGCCCGAACAGATCCGGATCGCCGAGGACGGGGACATCCGCGGCGTGGTGGTGGACACCGACTACTTCGGCCCCGAAACCACCGTCCGGCTCAAGCTCTCCGTTCCGCCCGAACTGGCGGAACGCTCCGACCACCGCTATCCCGGCGGCGGGGAAATCATCACCATCCGCCACTGGAACGCCTCCATCGCCCGGCCGGGCATGGAGCTGTGCCTTCGCGTGGTGGGCGAGGGCGTGGCGTTCCCGGTCGAGAAGGCCTAGCTGGAATCACCCCTGGCGGATCGACGCCAGGGGCGTGACCTTTCCCTGCAGCACCGTCACCTCTCCGCCGTCCTGCACGAGCCGGGTTTCCTTGGCTCCTGCCGGCGGGAACACCAGGGAGGTCAGTGCCTGCCGGCCACCGTCCGCGAAGACCTCCACCGAGGACCTGTCCACGTACACGGTCAGGCTGACCGTTTCACCGGCGCTGCCCCGCGGCCGTGCACGCTCCTGGCCGCCGCCCGCCGCCCGGATCTGCCGGTAGTCCGCAGCCGCCTTGCCGCCGGTGGCCACCGCATCTCCGTCCCGGGCCACGAACGCCCGGCCGGTCCGGAAGTCGTACCCCACGGTGGCGTACGCCTTGCCGCCATTCTGCAGGAGCAGCCGGGCTTCACCGGCCCCGTTGGCGGGCCGCTCCAGCTCCAGGTCCACCTTGTACGCGCCGCTCTCCGGGACCGGAAGCACCTTCCCGCCACCCAGGGTCCCTGCCGGCACCGCAGTGGCCTCCCCCTCCAGCGACTGCAGCGCCGGGGTGGGAGCGGAGACCAAAGCCGGCCGGCCGCCGTCGGACTCCAGCCTGATGTCCCGCGTCACCGATGCTGAACCGAAGAAGCCGTCCGTGGGCAGGTCCCGGGCGTAGCTCCAGTTGTTCATCCAGCCGATGGCGTGGCGGGACGCCTTGCGCTGCCCGTCGGTGAGGCGGGGGTCGTCCCAGGTGACGGCGGCGTAGAAGTCCGCGCCGTCGTCGAGCCACTGGTGGCCGCCCTCGGGGGTGAACGCCTTCCCGTCGAAGCTCCCGGTCCAGTAGGCCAGGCCGGTGGTGCGTCCCCCTTCCGATCCGTTGGCCCCCGCGGCAAGGACCCACGTGCGCTTGGCGGGGTCGCCGTCCACGTCCATCTGGAAGAAGTCAGGGCACTCCAGGATCCCCAGCCCGTCCTGCTCGAACGCGGAGACGTAGGTCCACTTTTTCAGGTCGGGCGAGGTGTAGAAACCGATCTTATGGCCCTCGGCGAGCAGCATGAGCCACTGGTTGCCGGCGTCGTCCCGCACGATCCTCGGGTCCCGCCAGTGCTCCGCGCCGGGGTTGTCCATGACGGGGTTGCCGTCGTAGTTCTTGAAGCTGTAGCCGTTGTCCGTGGAGTAGAACAGCGACTGCCGCTGCACGCCGTCGTCCTGCTGGGTGAGCACGGCGATCACGGCGCCCTTGCCGAACCCGGCCGTTCCTTCGGTGTCCACCACGGCGGAGCCGGTTTCAATGTCCCCCAGTCCGTTGCGGAACTTTTCGATCGCCACTCCCTCGTTCTTCCAGTGCACCATGTCGGTGCTCGTGGCGTGGAACCATTCGGTGCCGTTCCCTTCCGGGTAGTCGGCGTTGTAGAGGTAGTAGTAGTGCCAGAGTCCGTTCAGAAAGAAGGGCCGCTGCGGATCGTTCATCCAGTGCTGGTCCGGGGTGAGGTGGAAGGCGGGCCGGTAGCCGGGGTCCTGCGCGGGGGCAGCGAGCGCGGCGGCGTCCGGCGATGGCCAGGCCTTCGGGACACCCAGGTCTGCCAGGAGCCCGTCCCGGGCCTCGGCGCTGATGCATGCGGGAAGCTGCACCGCGCCGGCATCCGCGGACACCGTGTCCGTTGCGCTGCTGCGCAGGTAGACCTTTCCGTCCACGCGGGCACCGGCCAGCCAGCCGGCACCGCACTCGACGCTGCGCAGGTCCTCGGCGCCGCCCGCCGCCACCTGCCCGCCGCGCTCGAACAGCGTCCGGTCATTGCCCTTGAGCCACACCGAGGCATATCCGCCCGCCCGCTCCTTGGAGGCGTCCTGCGCGGCTGCCACGGCGCCTAGGATCCTGACGGCGGCGGCTTCCGCGCCGGGGCGCCCCTGCCCGGCCAGCACCAGGGACAGGACCAGCACGACGGCGGCACCCGCCGCCGCCGCGGCCCACAACAGGGGGCGGCGCTGCAGGGCAGCGGCAAGCGGGGACAGGGAAGGACGGGGAACGTTGAAAGGCATGGTTTTCAATCCGTAGCTGAACGCACAAGTGCCGTCCCCCGGGTCGGGGAACGGCACCAGCGCAAGTTAGCCATCAATTTTACCGGCCCGCTGCCCGGAACCCAACTGCGCAGCCATCGCCGCACGTCAGTGGCGTAACGATTTGGCAGCACGGCCCTGCAGCGGGGTCCCGGCCCGGCTCACGGCTGCGGAGCGTCGCCGGGCTTTTTCTTCTGCGGGTAGGGCGCCTCGCCCCGGGCCAGCATCTTCACGAAGCCGGCAATCTTCCGTTCCCTGGTGGCCGCCTGCTTGACCGAGTTGACCCGGTAGATCAGGGCGAACCGGTTGGTCCTGGTCAGGACATCGAACATGGCCTGGGCTTCCGGGACCGCAGCGATGGCGGCGGCCAGGTCCTCCGGAACCTCCGCCGTCGCCTGCCCGGCGTAGGCCTTGTCCCAGCGTCCGTCAGCCTTGGCCGCCTCCACCGCCGCCCGTCCGGCGTCGGTCATCCTGCCCGCCTCCTCGAGCCGGGCGATGTGCGTGACGTTCCGGGCAGACCACACGCTGCGGGGCCCGCGGGGCGTCATCCGCTGGTAAGAAGTCTCATCGTCCCGGCGCCTGCCTTGCCCGTCGATCCAGCCGAAACACAATGCCTCATCGAGGGCTGCCGCGTAGTCCAGCTCCGTGATGGTGCCGCCCTTCTTGTGCAGCACCAGCCACACCCCCGGACTGGCTTGGTGGTTCGCTTCCAGCCAGGCACGCCAGGCCGCGGAATCGGGCACCAGCAGTTCCTCCAGTTCAACAGCCATGGCCCTATTCTGCCCCCGCTCCCCGGCAAAACAAGGGTGCCAGGGGCAGTGCGGACACTGCGGCACTGTGCTGTTGCCACACCGGATGCCATCATGGGCGTATAGTCCCCGCCCCGACCCTAAGGACTCCCGATGCTCCGCGCCCGCCCCCTCCACTTCACGTCCCGCATCGAGGACTGGAACCGGTTCCTCACCGCCTTGGGCCTGGTCCTCACGGAGGGGGACGGAGGTTTCCGGGTCTTCGACTCCGCCGCCGGACGGCTCGTCCTCCATGAGGTCCCCGACGGCGATCCGCGGGACGGGACCACGGCGTTCGCGGTGGAGGTGGGCGACCTTGCCGAGTTCGCCCGCCGCACCAACGAGTCCGCCGCCGGGGAGGGCGCCACCCCCGCCGAGCTGGTCACCGTGGACCACGGCGAAGCCTGCCGGATCACCGGCCCGGACGGGTTCAGCTTCCTCGCCGATCCGGCCGCGCACGGCGCGCAGTGCGCCGACGCGGACCCGGCGCTAGCCGTGGTCGCGGTCTGGTTCTCACCGGACCCCGAGGCTGCGGCCCGGACCCTGCGCCACGTCGGAGCCCGTCCCCGGCCAAACCCCGACAATGACGAAACCGCGGACTTCACCGCCAAGAACGGGGGGATCCTGATGGTCCGTCCGGCGTCCGGCCAGCCCCGTTCCGGGCTGGGCTTCGAGTACGACGGCGGCCTGGAACCGCTGCGGGAGCGGCTCGCCGCGGCCGGCTTCCCGGCGGGCGTCACCGAGGAGGCCTTTGGCAGCACCCTGCATGTTGGCAACCCTGACGCGGCCGTGTTCGCCGCCAGCGTGCCCGCCACGGTGTGGATCTCGGAGCGCCGTGCCATGGGGTAGAACTTAACCATGAACCTGCGCACCCCTGACCCGAATCCCGGCTGGCTCTCCGAAGAGGACCTCTTTGAGGCGCGTGGCCGGCTGCCCATGGTCTACGTGGAGGCGGTTCCGGTCAGGCTCGATCCCCTTGGCTACGTCAACGAGGTGGGTACCCTGCTGCAGGCCGACACCGACGGCACCATGGTCCGCTCCCTGGTGTCCGGCCGGGTCATTTACCGCGAAACCATCCGGGCCGCACTGCTCCGGCACATGGAAAAGGACCTGGGCCCGCTGGCCTTCCCGCAGCTTCCCATCAGCCCGGTGCCGTTCACCGTGGCCGAATACTTCCCGGCCCCGTCCCAGACGGGCTTCACCGATGAGCGGCAACACGCCGTCTCCCTCGCCTACGTCATTCCGGTCACCGGCGAATGCGAGCCCCGCCAGGACGCCCTGGAACTGACCTGGATGACGCCCGACGAGGTCCTCAGCCCGGGCGTGCAGCTCGAGTTCACCGGCGGCCGCGGCGGCCTGATCCGCCAGGCCCTGGCATTCGCGGGCGTCGGCTTCTGACATCCCGCCGGGGCACGGGGGTCCCCGGTTTCAGGGCCCTGCCTTTGTAGACTGTAGGGCGGACCGCAAGAGAACTTAAGGACTCCCATGACCGAAACACCAGCCCGGCAGCGTCGCGAAGAACTGGCTGGATCCCTGACCACCGGCAGCCACATCCTCCTGCCCGACGGTGAACGGACTGCGGAGATCCGGCAGCTGGAGCTGGAGCGCGACGACTTCGGCGTGCCTGCCCTGGTCCTGGCCAGCCTGACCGGCGGAGGGACCCTGCGGATCGCCGCAGGCAGCACCGTCACCCTGGTGGAGGAAACGCACGACGCCGTCACCCGGCTTCCGCGTGCAGCGGCCGCTGCGGCGGACGGCACGGGGACAGGTGGCGGCGCCGGGACAGCGGGTGGCACCGGCACCACCGCCCCTGCCGGCGACGCGGCACCGGCTGAACCCGGACAGGAGCAGCCCGGCGGCGGGCGTGCCGCCGACGTTCCCGGTCCCGCCGTCGTCGTCCCTCCCCTGCCGCCGGCCCCGCCCGCGGCCACCGGCCCTTCCGACGAGGAACTGTCCCTGATCCCCGCCCCTGACGGCACCCCGGAGTCTGTGGTGGAGGCCGCCGCGGAGGCGCATCCGGACGCGGTGGGCGTGCTGCTGCTGACGGACCGGCTCTCCAAAGGCGTGAACTTCAAGTCCGGCAGCTGCCTGAAGGACCTCACCGACCTTGCGCACGAGCTGTTCGTCACGCTCAAGGATGCCGAGGGCGCCCTGTCCATCGCGGACCTGCTGACGGTCCTGCCCTACGACGGGAACCCGGGCCGCTGGGCCTCCGTGGAGGCGTCGCTGGCGCTGGCCAGCTACATCTGCCGGCAGGACGGCCAGGACGAGCGGGCCGCCGTGTACGAGAAACTGATCCGTACCCCGGAAAACCAGGAAACGGATCCGTTCAAGGCCCGGATGGCAGCCAAGGTACGGCAGCGCTCCCTCAACGAGCCCAACCTGTACGACAAGGAAATCTTCCGTTCCATCGACAACTCCAACCACGACGCGGAGCGCGAATGGCGGCTGCTGCGGCTTGAATCCCTGTTGTTCCTGCGAGCCCACGGCGGGTCGGAGACCATTGGCATGTCGGAGCTGGAACGCCGGATCGGCAATGAGCTTGAGGCCGTCCGCTCCTGAACAAATTGGGCCTACCCGGGGCCCGGCGGGAGTTGTACATTCGGGGCTATGACGAACAACCTCAGCGTAGTGATCAACGCCGACGCGCCGCAGGTCTGGAACATGCTGCGTGAACCGTCCCTTGTGGCCCAATGGCATGGCTGGCAGGCCGAGGACCTCGAATCCGAAATCAAGGAAATCTACTTCTCCGCCGATGTCCAGGAGGCTCCGGACCACACCAGCCTCACCGTGCACGGCGGCGACACCTTCGAACTCTCACCGGTTCCCGGCGGGACACGGGTCAACGTGACGCGCGGTGCCCTGGACCACGACTCCGAGTGGGCCGCCTGGGACGAGGACATCACCCAGGGGTGGCTCACGTTCCTGCACCAGCTGCGGTTCGCGTTGGAACGCCATCCGCACGGCAAGCGCCACACCCTGTTCCTGCACCTGACCGACGGGAAAGGCTCAGCCATCGAGAAGCTGGGGCTGGCCGACCTCCCTGCCCCCGGCGAGGAGTACCAGCTCACGCTGGGTACGGGCGAAAAGATCAGCGGCAAGGTCTGGTACCGGACCAGCCACCAGGTGGGCCTGACCGTCCATGACTATGCCGAGCACGGCGAGGGCCTGCTGGTGGTGGCGGACCACCCAGCCATCAAGGACGTCCGCGAAGAGGGCGAGGGGTCACTGGTGATTGCCTTCACCTATGACCTCGGTGCTGCCAGGCTGGACGCCGTGCGGTCCTCTTGGGAATCTTGGCGTTCTGCACAGTACCCCGAGTCGGACCCCATCAGCTAAGGCCCCGCAGCCCGGGTTTACAGGCGGCAGCCGGTTTGCTGGCACACTGGTACGGTGCCAGCCAACCCCTCCCCCGCAACCCATGCTGATGCCGCGCTCCCCGCAGGCCAGTCCACGTTCTCCTTCTCCGTGGGCACGCGCCTTGCTGAGTCCTGCCCGCCGTCGGACGCGCAGGAAGCGGAAAACGGCGGGCAATTCCTGGGCCGCACCGGCACCATCACCACCCCGCACGGCCAGATCCAGACGCCGGCGTTCATCGCGGTCGGCACCAAAGCCACCGTCAAGGCCGTGCTGCCGGAGTCCATGGCTGACCTTGGTGCCCAGGCCCTCCTGGCCAACGCCTACCACCTGTACCTGCAGCCCGGTGCCGACATCCTGGACGAGGCCGGCGGGCTTGGCGCCTTCATGAACTGGCCCGGGCCTACCTTCACGGACTCCGGCGGGTTCCAGGTGATGAGCCTGGGCTCGGGATTCAAGAAGGTCATCGACATGAAATCCGTGGACGCCACCGGGCCGGACGACGCCGTGGCCCCCGGCAAGGAACGCCTGGCGCACATCGATGACGACGGCGTCTGGTTCAAGTCCCACCTCAACGGCGACAAGCACCGCTTTTCCCCCGAAATTTCCATGCAGGTCCAGCATCAGATCGGCGCGGACATCATGTTCGCGTTCGATGAGCTGACCACGCTGCAGAACTCGCGCGGCTACCAGGAGGAGTCGCTGGAACGCACCCGGCTGTGGGCCGAGCGGTGCATTACCGAACACTTCCGGCTCACCGAAGAACGTGTGGGAAAGCCGTACCAGGCGCTGTTCGGCGTGATCCAGGGTGCGCAGTACGAGGACCTGCGCCGGAAGGCCTGCCGCGACCTCGGGGCGATGCCGTTCGACGGGTTCGGCATCGGCGGGGCGTTGGAGAAGGAGAACCTCGGGACGATTGTGCGCTGGTGCAACGAGGAACTGCCGGAGGACAAGCCGCGTCACCTGCTGGGCATTTCCGAGCCGGATGACATCTTCACCGCCATCGAGAACGGCGCCGACACGTTCGACTGCGTCTCCCCCACCCGGGTTGCCCGCAACTCGGCGTTCTACACGCCCACCGGCCGGTACAACCTTTCCGGCGCTAAGTACAAGCGCGATTTCGGGCCGCTGCAGGACGGTTGCGACTGCTACACGTGCCAGAACTACTCGCGGGCCTACATCCACCACCTGTTCAAGGCCAAGGAGATGGTGTCCGCCACCCTGATCTCCATCCACAACGAGCGTTTCGTGGTGAAGATGGTGGATGACGCCCGCCTGGCCATCGAGTCCGGCACGTTCTTCGATTTCAAGGCCGAGACCCTGGGGCAGTACTACTCCTGACGCGCCGGGGCGGCCATCCGCCGTCGAAATCGCTGGAGCGGTGCGGGGACGCTGAACCGGATCAGCGTCCCCGCACCGTTCCAGCGTCCCGGCGTTTTCCACATCACGACGGCGGCACCTGGCCACTGCACGGAGCCCACCCGACACTGGGTTGATGACACAGTCCCCGCCGCTCCCCGCAACGGATAACCTCTGGCGGACGGACCAACTGCGTACCGCGGGGCTCAATTCGCGTGCGGTCCTCCGGCTGGTCGGCAGCGGGAAACTGGTTCGGCTGCGGTACGGCTGTTACATCCGGGGCGAAGTGTGGGAAAAGCAGTCCGCCACGGTTCGCAGTGTGCAAAAGATCCATGCCCATGCCTACGGGACGTTGACGACGTCGACCGGCGGCTTCGTGTACAGCCACACCTCGGCTGCGCGGCTCCATGGCCTGTTTCTCTGGAACGTTGACGAACTGATCCACCTGCTGTTCCGGGTGCGGCCGTCCCAGGAGCGCCTGGGCAAGGACGTCCGCGGGCACACCCGGCCCTACACCGAGGCAGACGTCGTGACCCTTGGCGTCCTCCGAGTCACTGCACTTGAGCGGACGGCAGTGGACTGCGCGCTGATGCTTGACTACCGCCAGTCCTTGATCGTCATGGACAGCGCGCTGCGCCTCGGCGCGGATGCCGCCCTCATGCAGTCGGCGGCGGATGCGCTGGCGGGCCACCGCGGAATCCGGAACCTCCGGGCGGCGCTGGCCAATGCGGATGCCCGTGCCGAATCGGCCGGCGAAACTCTGACCCGGGAACTCATCACGCGGCTGCGGCTCCCCAAGCCGGAGTCCCAGGTAGAGGTGCACAGCCGAGCGGGCCGGCACCGGCTCGATTTCGCGTGGAAGGACAAGAAGGTGGCCCTCGAGTTCGACGGGAAGGTCAAGTACTTCGACTACAAGCCCACGGCCGAGGTCCTGTTCCAGGAGCGGCGCCGCGAAAAGGCGCTCACGGAGGACGGCTGGTTCTTCGTCCGCGTGGAATGGAAGGACCTGTTCCGGGAGCAGGAGTTCAAGCAGCGTGTCCTCGCGGCCCTCCGGCGGCAGCCTCCCGCCGTCGAAATCGCTGGAACGGTGCGGGGACGCTGAACCGGAACAGCGTCCCCGCACCGTTCCAGCGTCCCCGGTGAAATGAGGCTAGGCCGTGGCAACCGCCCCGTAGCTGGGTTCGCGCTTCTTGACCCACCCGATCACCAGGGACGTCACCGGCACGAAGAGGAACTCTACGAGGGTCTTGTAGACGAACCCCACCAGCACGTAGTTGGCGAACATGCCAAAGTCCGTGATGCCGATGACGGACGCTGCGATGCTGCAGAAGATCAGGGTGTCCACGAATTCGCCGGCACCCGAGGACCCCATCAGCCGGGCCCACAGCGACTTTTCGCCGGTACGGGCCTTCATCCTCACCAGGATCCAGGAGTTGATGGTCTGGCCTGCAAGGAACGCCAGCAGCGAGGCCAGCACAATCTGGGGCACCGGTCCCAGCGCCCCCTCCAGGGCGGACTGCTTGGCGGCGCTGTAATCGTCGTCGAACCCGGGAAGGGCAATGATCACCCAGTAGCACAGGGAAGCGAACACGGACAGGGCAAAGGTGGTCACGATGGCCTTCCGCGCCACCTTGAACCCGTAAACCTCGCTGATGACGTCGCCCAGGATATAGGCGAGGGGGAAGAGGAAGAAGCCGCCGTCCGTCACGATCGGGCCGAAGGCCACGCCCTTGGACGCGCCGATGTTGGACAGGATCAACACCACTGCCATCACCGCCAGCATGATGCCGAAGTACGGCGACCCAATGGAGGCGAACTTCGCGGCGGAGTCGGATGGCATGGTTTCGGGCAGGGCGTTCCGGCCGGAGGCAGGGGACATGGGTGTGATCCGTTCAAAGTGGTTCGCTCGGCGGCTGGACTGCTGGCCCGCCGGCTGTATTAGCACTGTCCGTCCCATTCTCCCACTACCGCCCAGGGACCCCCGCCGCCGGCCGGCAGCCCATGCATCTGAACGCGTTCAAAACCGTGGCATACTATTTCTGAACACGTTCAAAACACGGGGGGCAGGATGGCAGTCAAGAGCGAGCAAACCCGCCAAAAGCTGGCCGACACCGCCCTGCACATGTTCCGCGAGATCGGGTTCGAGAAGACCACCATGCGGGCCATCGCTGCGGAGGCCGGGGTATCCGTGGGGAACGCCTACTACTACTTTGCGTCCAAGGACGACCTTGTCCACGAGCTTTATGTCCAGGTCCAGGAGGAGCACGCCGCCACGGCTGCGCTGGCGCTGGAGGGTTCCGGGAGCTTGGGCTCGCGCTTGGGAGCCGTGCTGCACGCCGGCTTGGACGTGATGGCGCCGTACCACGCGTTTGGCGCCGACTTCGTGTCCACGGCCATCCGCCCCACCTCGCCGGTCAATCCCTTCTCGGAGGCTTCAACCCCCGCCCGGGAGGCATCGCTGGCGATTTTCCGGCTGGCGGTTGACGGCGCCCGCCCGGCGGTTCCCCGGAAACTCCGGGCCGACCTGCCGGAGCTGCTGTGGCTCGGCTACATGGGCATCACCCTGTTCTGGGTATACGACACCTCCCCCGGACAGCAGCGCACCCGGCGCCTTGTGGACGGTGCGGCACCGCTGATGGCACGGGGCCTCTCCCTGGCCCGCCTTCCCGGGGCCGCCAAGGTCCTCGATGACATCCTCAGCCTCAGCCGCAGCATTCGCAGCTGAGGCACCGCAGCACAAAACCACCACCACAGCACAGGAAACCAACGCAGCATGAACCAACCAATGGGGGAACAGATGGGCACGACCAAGACCGTGGTGCTGGCCGGAGCTTCGGGCTTTATCGGCAAGTATGTCCGCAAGCGGTTCCGGCAGGACGGCTGGGCGGTGCGGCTCATCGGCTCGGCGTCGGGGACATCCGCCACCGGCTGGGACGACGACGACGCCCTCGTCCGGGTGCTCAACGGCGCCGACCTCCTGGTCAACCTCGCCGGACGCTCAGTGTCCTGCCGCTACAACGCGCGGAACAAGGCGGTGATCCGGGAGTCGCGGGTCCGCACAACCGAGGCTCTTGGCCGTGCCGTGGCGCGCTGCCAGGAGCCGCCGTCGACATGGTTGAACGCCAGCACGGGCACCATCTACCGGGACGCCCGGGACCGGCCGCAGTCGGAGGCGGACGGTGAAACGGGCACCGGTTTTTCGGTGGAGGTGGCCAGCGCCTGGGAGGCTGCCCTGGCGGCCGCAGACACGCCGCGGACCCGGAAGATTCCGTTGCGGATGGCGATCGTGCTGGGCCCCGGCGGGGGTGCGCTGCGCCCGTTCGCGAACCTGGCACGGCTGGGGCTTGGCGGCCACATGGGCGACGGGGACCAGAAGTTCAGCTGGATCCACGTGGAGGACTTGTACCGGAGCCTGCGGTTCCTGCACGCTCGGACCGACATCACCGGCCCGGTCAATGTGGCATCGCCGGATGTGGTGAGCAACCACGAACTGATGCGGCTGGTCCGGCGCGCCTACGGGAAGCGGGTCGGGCTGCCCACCCCCGCGTGGCTCCTCAGGGCCGGCGCCATCCTCATCCGCACCGAAACCGAGCTCGTGCTCAAGAGCCGCTGGGTCATGCCGCAGAAGCTGTTGTCCTCCGGATTCATCTACACGCAGGCCGAACTGGGCGGAGCGCTGAAGCAGATCGCCGGCTCGCGGCCATGACCCGGCCGCGGCGCGTGGTGCTGGACACGCCGGCCCTCGCAGTGGGGACGCTGGTGAGCCTGGTGTGCCTGGCCCTCACCTTGGCGTTCCAGAGCGGCGGGACCTGGTTCCTGCCCATGTTCCTGGCCACGCTCGTGTGGGGAGCCGTGCCCGCCGCGGTCCTGGCATTCTGCTGCGGAGCGCCGCTGGGAATCCTGCTCCATCCCGTGCGCAGCCAGTGGCTGCACGTTGCCGCTTTTGCCGGGCTGGGTGCACTCCTAGGCACCGGCCTCGCCGCGCTGAGGCCATCGCCCGGTTCCGACGCCGGCTTCATGCTGTCCGCGGCACTCATCATGGCCGGCGCCCTGGCTGTCGGCCGCCTGGCGGTCTGGCGGATGGCCCGCGTGGACCCTGCAGGGTAGGCGCTCTTGTGGCGGTGAACACAGCCTTCCCGGCGGCACTGTTCAGCGCCACAAGGCAGCGCACGACGCCGGGTGGCAGGATGGGTGCATGACTTCCGTATCCCCTGACGCAACGCTGTCCGCGGACGCCCCCGCCGTCGTCCTCACCATCGCAGGCTCCGAGGCCACCGGCGGCGCAGGCGCGCAGGCCGATCTGAAGACCTTCCAGGAATTGGGTGTCTTCGGCATCGCCAACCTCACCTGCATTGTGTCCTTTGATCCGAAGGACAGCTGGAACCACCGCTTCGTGCCGGTGGACCAGCAGGTGATCGCCGACCAGCTGGAAGCGACCACCGCGGCGTACGGCCCGGCGTCGGGCGCTCCCTCGGCCCTGGACACGGTGAAGATCGGCATGCTGGGCAGCCCGGCAACGATCAGCACGGTAGCCGGCGCCCTGAAGGAGAACAGCTTCGGCAATGTTGTCCTTGACCCCGTGCTGATCTGCAAGGGCCAGGAGCCCGGCCACGCCCTGGACACGGACCAGGCCCTGAAGGCCCAGATCCTGCCGCTGGCCACGTTCGTGACTCCGAACCACTTCGAAGCAGAGTCCCTGTCCGGCCTGGAGATCACCGACGTTGAATCCCTCAAGGCCGCTGCAGTCCGCATCCACGAACTCAGCGGCGCCGCGGTGCTGGCCAAGGGCGGCGTTCGGCTGGACGGCCCGGACGCTGTCGACGTCTTCTACGACGGCGAGACCCTGGAGGTCCTGAGCGCTCCGAAGGTGGGTGAGGTGGCTGTGTCGGGCGCAGGCTGCTCGCTGGCCGCCGCCGTGACCGCGGAGTTGGCCAAGGGCGCGTCTCCCCTCGACGCAGCGCGGACCGCCAAGGACTTCGTGACCGCCGGCATCCGCAACCGGGTGGCGTCCGGCGCCCCGTTCGACGCCCTGTGGCAGGGCGGCGCCCGCTAGCCCGGACGCCGCCGTGCCGCCGTCGGACTAGCGGCGGGGGATGTTACGCAGGTTGCTGCGGGCCATGCTCACGGCCTCGCCCGCTCCCCTGTTCAGGACCACCTTGGACATCGCGGTGGCGAACCCGATGACCTGCGAACCCGAGATTTTCGGCGGGATGGACAGCGCCTGGGGATCGGTGATGAGCTCCACTAGCGAAGGACCCGGGTGGGCGAAGGCCTCCCGGTACGCGGCCTCGATCTGGGCCGGATCCGTGACCCGGACGGCGTGGAAGCCCAGCGCCTGGGCCACGGCCGCGTAGTTCGCGTCGGGGACGTCCACGCCGAAATCGGGAAGCCCGTCCACCAGCATCTCGAGCTTGACCATGCCCAGCGTGGAGTTGTTGAACACCACCACGTTGACCGGCAGCTTGTAGGCAGCAGCGGTGATAAGTTCGCCCAGCAGCATGGACAGGCCGCCGTCGCCGGACACCGAGATGACCTGGCGGCCGGGGTTGGCCAGCTGGGCGCCGATGGCGTGCGGCAGGGCGTTGGCCATGGAGCCGTGCAGGAAGGACCCGATCAGCCGGCGGGTGCCCAGCGGGTTAATGTACCGGGCCGTCCAGACGTTGCACATGCCGGTGTCCGCGGTGAAGATGGCGTCCTCCGCGGCCACCTGGTCCAGCAGGGACGCCGCATACTCCGGGTGGATGGGCTGTTTCTTTTCGACCTTGCGGGTGTACGCGCCGACGGCCTTGTTCATCAGCCGGTCATGCTTCTTGAGCATCTGGTCCAGGAAGCGCCGGCTCTTCTTGGGTTTGACCAGCGGCAGGAGCGCGCGCAGGGTGGGCAGCACGTCCCCGTGCACGGCGATGTCGACGTCGGTCCGGCGGCCCAGCCGGTGTGCGGCCCGGTCCACCTGCGCTGTCCGGGTGTCCGGCAGGAACTGGTCGTAGGGGAAGTCGGTGCCCAGCAGGACCAGCAGGTCCGCGTCCTCGATGCCCTCGGCGGCGGCGCCGTACCCCAGCAGTCCGGTCATGCCGATGTCGAACGGGTTGTCGTACTGGACGAAGTCCTTGCCGCGCAGGGAGTGGCCCACCGGCGCCTTGGCCAGTTCTGCGAGCGCCATCAATTCGCTATGCGCCCCCTCCACGCCGGCGCCGGCGAAGATCGCCACCTTTCCGGCGTCGTTGATGGCGTCCGCGAGGGCCTGGACGCTGGCAGGGTCCGGGACAAGGCTGGCCGGCCGGAAGGTTGCAGGCAGCGGAGTGGGGCCCGCGGCCTCCAGCCCGGCGATGTCCCCGGGGAGGGTGACGACGGCGACTCCGCCCAGTCCCAGCGCGTGCTGGATGGCGCTGTGCATGACCCGCGGGGCCTGCTCCGCGGTGCTGACGAGTTCCGAGTACACGGAGCATTCGTTGAACAGCCGGTCCGGGTGGGTTTCCTGGAAGAAGCTGCTGCCGATCTGCTTGCTGGGGATGTGGGAGGCGATGGCCAGCACCGGGGCGCCGCTGCGGTTGGCGTCGTACAGGCCGTTGATCAGGTGGAGGTTCCCGGGGCCGCAGGAGCCCGCGCAGACTGCGAGCTTGCCCGTCAGCTGGGCCTCTGCCGCTGCGGCGAACGCTGCCGCTTCCTCGTGCCGCACGTGGATCCAGTCGATGCCGCCTTTCGCCGAGCCGCCTGTTTGCCTGACGGCGTCCACGATGGGGTTGAGGCTGTCCCCCACAATCCCGTAGATCCGCTGCACGCCGGCAGCCTGGAGTTGTTCGATGAGCTGGTTGGCAAGTTCCTTGGCCATGGGTGCAGACTCCCGCGGTGGTGGTGGTGTGCTGACAAGCCCCAATATAGTCCGCACCCCTGGCACCCCCGGCCCGGGGCCGCCGGATACGGCAGTGGATACACGGGTGCCCTGCCCGCCCGGGTGGGCGGACAGGGCACGTGCACCGTCATGGCTGCGCCGGGTGTGTCAGCCGATCAGGCTGGTGGCGGCCGAGTAGCGGGCCAGCGTGGTATATCCGGACTTGGTGCCGGTGACGCGGACCTTGATGGCGGTTCCCTTGTCCGCGGCCACCAGCTTGTAGGTCTGGCCGGTGGCCCCGGTGATGGCGGTGCTGCCGCGGTACCACTGGTAGGCCAGGGTCACCGGAGCGGGTCCCCAGGTGCCGGGGTTGGCCGTCAGGGTGCTTCCCACCGCCTTGGTGCCGGTGATGGTCGGAGTGGGACCGCTCAGCGTCCCGGCAGCCACGGCAGCGGTGGCAGCCGAGGTTTTGGCCGCCGTCGTATATCCGGCCTTGGTGCCGGTGACCCGCACCGTCAGGGTCTTGCCCAGGTCCGCGGCGGCCAACTGATACTTGGCGGCGGTGGCTCCGCTGATGGCCGTCCCGCTGCGGTACCACTGGTAGGCCAGCGTCACCGGAGCCGGACCCCAGGTGCCGGGGTTGGCGGTCAGCGTGCTGCCCACCTTGGCGGTTCCCGTGACGGTGGGCACGGGAGCAGTCAGCGTCCCGGCGACCACTGCAGCGGTGGCAGCGGAGGTCTTGGCCACCGTCGTGTACCCGGCCTTGGTGCCAGTGACGCGGACCGTCATGGTCTTGCCCAGGTCGGCGGCTGCCAGCGGGTACGTTGCCGCGGTGGCGCCGCTGATGGCCGTCCCGCTGCGGAACCACTGGTAGGCCAGCGTCACCGGAGACGGACCCCAAGTGCCGGGGTTGGCGGTCAGCGTGCTGCCCACCTTGGCGGTTCCGGCAATAGTGGGGACCGGCGCCGTCAGGGTGCCCGGCGCTACGGTCACGGTGGCCTGGCCGTAGTAGGGCTGGAGCGGCCAGGCGTGGACGCTGAGGCGGGCGGTGACCTTCTTGCCGGCGTCCGCGGCGGTCAGGGTGAAGGTCCGGGTGTTGGAGCGGTAGTCCGCCACACCATTGACGAACCAGTCGTAGTACGGGCCGAAATCGGGCGTGGGCGTCAGTGTTCCGTGGTCCACAGTGAGGGTGTTGCCGGGGCTGGGGGTTCCGGTGACGGTGAAGGGCTTGGACGCGGTGACGGCTTCAGCCCCAGCCTGCCCGGCGTGCACGATGTCCGTGTGCGGGGCGTACCCGGACTTGGTCCCGGTTACTTTGGCCCAGATGTCGTAGCCGGTGTCCGCGGAGGTGACGGTATAGGTTGCGGCGGTGGCGCCGGTGATGTCCGCTGCCTCCGATCCCTTCGTGCGGTGCCACTGGTAGGTAAGGGTGACGGGTGCCGGTCCCCACACGCCCGGATCTACGGTCAGGGTTTGGCCCGGCTGCGCGGAACCGTAGGCGAAGATGCGGCCCGGAGACAGCGACAGACCCGCAACTTCCAGCTGGAAGTTCGCCTGGACGCGCTGCCCGGCGGCGGTCGCTGTCAGCACGGCGGCCGTGTCCAGGGTGGCTGCGTTGTCGTAGCACTCGGACTTGTAGCGGTACTGCCGGGTTACTCCATAGTCCGTGTCCGAAATGCAGAACTTGTACTTCTTGCCCACCACCATCCGCCAGTAGGCCTTGCCGTTGCCGTCGGTGGTCAGCGGCCCCATCTGGGGTCCGTCCCAGGCGCCCGTGGCATCGTTGTAAACGTAGGGGATGTAGCCCGCTCCGGAGATTGGCGCGCCGGCGGTGTCCGTGACGGTGGCCTCAAGGACGGTCTCGTTCTTGAGGAGGAAGTTGGCGCCCGTCCAGTTGACGCCCGGAGGGACTGTGGCGGCCGTGTAGGTGTCCACGGCCTGAGTGCCGTTCCAGTACTGCTCAAGGTACAGGCGCTTGCCGGAGTCGTCGCGGACACTGATGTAGGCCTGGTTCGGCGGGACCTTGGTCAGCGTGTAGTACCCATTGGCGTCCGGCGCGGTGGTGCGGTATTGGCCCCCGTTTGCGGGCGACGCGGAGATCTCCACTGCCGTGACGGGTTGTCCTGCACTGTTGGTGACGCGGCCGCTCATGGTGCCGTACGCCTCAAGCTGCGGGTTGTAGACAGTGGTGGGCGCGGCGTCGGTGACGGCCAGCGGGGTTGAGTCGTAGGAGCCTGAGGAGTTGCCGTTCCATTCGTCCGCGTAGGTGTCGGCGCATGGGTTGTTTCCGCAGGTGATCCAGATTTTGTAGCTGCCCGCCGCCGGAACCGTGAAGCTGTAGGTTCCATCCGCGGCGGACCAGGCACCCGCCACGAAGGAAGCGTTGGAATCGTTGGTGTAGGCGCCCACCCAGGCATTCCCCAGGACAGCGGGGGTGGCGGTGGCGGTCAGTTTGCCTTTCACTACGCCCTTGAAGGTGTAGGTGGCGGCATGCGCAGGGACGGCACCGGCAAGGAGTGCGGCGGCGAGGAGTACGGCGGCGGCGAGGACGGCCCGGGCCCTGACCCATGCCCCCTGCCGTGGATTTCGGTGTGGTCGTGACAGTGCAGGGCGCGGCAACGGCATGGGTGAGTCCTTTTCCCCCGGAAAGTGACAGTGTGAACCGGTCGGTTCAGGGATATCCTAGGGTCCCGTCCAGGACCGTGCCATGGGGAGTTCTGCCCGGCTTAGGCCGCCGCTGCCGCCTCGTCCAGCAGGGCGCCGGCCATCAGCGTGGCGGTCCGCACTATGAACGCACGACGCCGGGACGCACGGCCGGTGCCGGGGCCCGCCAGGAGCGCGTCGATCTGGGGCAGCACCGGCCAGCCGTCGCAAAGCGTGACCACTGTGATGAGCAGGTCCGCGGCGTCCTCCCGGGCGACGCCGGGCAGCACGTCCATCACCTGGCCCACCTTGATGGCGCAGTGGTCGGTGCGGGTGGCCCTGCTGACGGTTTCGCTGCCGCGTTCCAGTCCCTCCCAGAACACGAGCCGCGGCAGGACGCCGTCGGTGGTGTGCCGGTCGAAGAGCCTGCCCGCGTAGTCGCCGAACGCTTCGGGCCCGGTCCCCTGGATGGGGACCTCGGTCATGACGCGGATCATTTCGGCGGCCAGGACGGCGTCGAACAGTTCATCCTTCTTGCCGAAGTACTGGTAGATGCGCTCCTTGTTGACCCCGGCCGCGGCGGCGATCCGGTCCACCCGCGCACCGGCCAACCCGTTGGCGCTGAACTCCTCCGTGGCGGCAGCCAGCAGGAGTTCCTTGGTGCGTTCCGTGTTCCAGGCCATGGCACCAGTTTACGCAATTCCAACCAACCAGTTGCAATTGCTGCGAGGGCGGCATATCCTCGGTTCACACCAAAAGCAACCATTTAGTTGGAGATTTCCATGGAGACCGCTCCCGGCCCCGCTGTCGTCACCCCGCCTGCCGCTCCCGCGCAGCTTCCGGCTCCGCCGTCCGTGCACGTGCGGGCCGTCATCACCTGGCTGGCGATCTTCCCGCTGGTGGCCGTCGGCATGATGGCCTCCGCACCGTTGACCGAGGGATGGCACCCGGTGCTCAAGGCCCTGGCCCTCACGCTCGTGGTGGTCCCCACCGCCGTCTACCTGGTGGTGCCCCGGATGATGAGGGTTCATTCCTCGTTGATCCGCCGCCGCCCGCAGGCTTGACCGCGCCACGCCTTAAACGGACCGGCGCCCGTTCCCCCAAGCAGGGGACGGGCGCCGGTGCGTCCAGCGGAACTCAGCGGTTGGCAGGCGTGAGGCGGTCGCCGTCGTCGTCTGCCTGCAGCTCTGCGTGCCCGTCCCAGGCGTGGCCCTGCTCCCGGTCCAGGTGCGTGGCCTTCCGGTTCTTGAGCGCGAAGATGTAGACCAGCAGCGAGATACCAATGGCCACCGTGACGTAGGTGAAGAGCAGTTCCACTTGGCCGGCTTTCTGCAGCGCGGCCCCGATCAGCGGAACAGTGCCGCCGAACATCGAGTTGGCCAGCGCGTAGCCCAGTCCCACGCCTAGGGCGCGGATGGAAGCGGGGAACAGCTCGGCCTTCACGAGTGCGTTGATGGAGGTGTAGCCGCCCACGATCAGCAGCCCGCCCATCATCAGCAGGAACGCGACCATGGGGTCCTTGGTGCCGGCCAGTGCGGACATCAGTGGCCAGGTGAACAGGACGCCGGTGATGCCGAACCACAGCAGCAGCGGCTTCCGGCCGATCCTGTCCGAAATCAGGCCGTAGACAGGCTGCAGCAGCATGAAGATGAAGAGGGCCCAGAAGTTGATCACCGAGGTGGTCTCCTTGGGGATGCCGCTGGTGTTGTTCATGAAGCTCAGGATGAAGTTGGTGTACGTGTAGAACGCCACGGTGCCGCCCAGGGTGACGCCGATGCAGACCAGCAGCGCCCTCCAGTGCTTGGTGAAGAGCAGCTTGAGGGTGCCGGGCTGTGCCTCGCCGGAAGCTTTCGCACCGGCAGCGGCTTCCACCTGGCTTGCGGAGACGGTTTCTTCCATGGAGCGACGCAGCCACAGCACCACCAGCGCGGCAACGCCGCCGATGGCGAACGGGATGCGCCAGCCCCACTCGGACAGGGCTTCCTTGCCCAGGGCGTTCTGGAGCACCACCAGCACCAGCAGGGCCAGCATCTGGCCGCCGATCAGGGTGACGTACTGGAAGCTGGAGAAGAAGCCGCGCCGCTTGGCGGTGGCGGCCTCGGACATGTACGTGGCACTGGTGCCGTACTCGCCGCCCACGGAGAAGCCCTGCACCAGGCGCGCCAGCACCAGCAGGACCAGGGCCCAGACGCCGATGACGTCCTTGGTGGGCAGGATGGCGATGAAGAAGGAGCCGGCGGACATCATGGTCACGCTCAGCGTCAAGGCAGCCTTGCGGCCCTTGCGGTCCGCGAACCGGCCGAAGAACCAGCTGCCGATGGGCCGCATCAGGAAGGTGACGGCAAAGACGGCCATGCCTTCGAGGGCACCCTGCAGCGGGTCCTTGGAGTTGAAGAAGTGGGGCTGGAAGTAGGCCAGGAACGCCGTGTAGATGTAGACGTCGTACCACTCCACCAGGTTGCCCGCGGAACCCTTGAGGATGTTGCCCACTGCCCGGCGGGTCTGTGCCGCCTCGGACCCGGCTGCCCCCTTAAGCGGCGCTGCTTGTTCGGTGCTCATCATGAACCTTCCTTGGTGTGACGGTCTCCCGGATGCGCGGAGGACCTCCACCAAACTATGGGTGATCCACGGCACAGCCAACGCGGCGGCAGGTTTCCTAACACTTCCTTAGGAATCCGGTCTTTTCCCGGCGGGCAGGCGGTTGGTCCCCGCCAGGCGGTAATCTCCAAAGGCGGGGAAAGTCGCCCGCACGGCCCCGCAGACAAGGAATACCGCCATGGAAGTGCTGATCGTCGAGGACGACGACGCCATGGCCGATGCCCTGACGGCCGGAGTAGCCACTGCCGGCCACAGGGCCACAAGGGTGGCACGGGGCGCGGATGCACTGCTGGTGCACCGGGATTTCGAAGTGATCCTGCTGGACCTCGGGCTGCCGGACATGGACGGGCTGGAGGTGCTCCGGAAGCTCCGCCAGATCACCGATTGCCCCATCCTCATCCTCACGGCCCGCGACGACGAACGCAGCGTGGTGCTCGGTCTGCGGTCCGGCGCGGACGACTACCTGGTCAAACCCGTCAAACTGGTAGAGCTGCTGGCCCGGATCGAGGCGGTCGCCCGACGCGCCGGACGCAGCACCGGCAACCTTCCGGACAGCATTGTCCTGGGTGACCTCGGCATAGACCTTGGCAGGCGCATCGCCGCCAGGAACGGCGAAGTCCTCCCGCTGACGGCCACTGAGTTCGAACTGCTCGCCCTCCTGGCCCGGCATGCCGGCTCCGTGGTGACGCGGGAACAGATCCTGGATGCGCTCTGGGGGGATGCCTTCCTGGCGTCCTCCCGTTCGCTGGACGTGCACCTGACCGGGCTGCGGGCCAAACTGCAGAAGCCCGGTTTCATCATCAATGTCCGCGGCGTGGGCTACCGGGTGGAGGCTGATCCGGCGTGAGGCTGCGGGTGCTCGGCGTCCTCAGCGTGCTCTGCCTGGCGGTGGTGTTCCTGGTGTCCGGCACCATCCTGTCCTCCGCCGCGCGGGAGCTTACCCAGGAGGTCCAGATCAACCGGGCGGCGTCGCTGAACCGCCTGGCCCAGGTGGCGTTCGATGCCGCCGGAGACGGCGACACTGCGCGGCTGCAGCGCGAGATGAACACCTATTCGGCCCTGTACGCCGAAGGCATCGTGGTCCGCATGCAGCAGGAAACCCTCAGCTCCGGCGGCCTCAGCGCTGACCGGCCGGACGTGCGGGATGCGTTGTCGCTGGCCCGGCTGAACGTGAACGGCACCTCCCTGGCCCCGCTGGAGCCGCTCGGTTCAGGTTCGGACGTCATGTTCCGCTCGTTCGGCAGCGCCAACCAGGTGCTCGGCGGAGTGGTGCTGGACGTGAACCTCGACGCCGCCCGCGCCAAGCTGCAGCAGCGCTGGCTCGTGGTGGCGGCAGCCGCCGTCGCGCTCGCTGCGGTCCTGCTGCTCGCCGCCGCCCGGGTGACAGGATGGGTGCTGCGCCCCGTCCTGAGGCTGAATTCGGCCGTGACCGAGCTGGGCCGGACCGGACGTGCCGGCCGCCTTCCAGAGGACGGGCCGCCCGAGCTTCGTGAGCTGAGCCGGTCCTTCAGCGCCATGGCCCGCACCGTCAGCGACAGCATCGAGTCGCAGCGGCAACTGATTGCCGATACGTCCCACCAGCTCAGGAATCCCATCGGTGCGCTCCGCCTGCGGCTGGACATCCTCCAGCTTGAACTGAAAACGGAGCGGGAGCACGACGCAGCGGCCAGCGTGGTGGCAGAGCTCGAGCGGGTCGAGGAGATCCTGGACGATGTCCTGAAGCTCGCAGCCGCCGAGCACCGCGTGAGCGAGGACGCCGTCCGGGCGTTCAACAGCCCGGACGCCAGGCCCGTGGCCGGGCCCATCGACCCCTACCCGGTCCTGCAGGGCGAAGTGGAGCGGGCGGCTCCGGCGGCCGAACGCTCCGGCGTGCGGCTGGTCCTCGCTCCCCCACCGCGTCCTGTCCTGGTGGCCTGCGAACCGGCTGAACTTGCCCAGATGGCCGGGGAGCTGCTTGGCAACGCCGTGAAATATGCGCCGGGAGCCACTGTCACCGCCGCCGTCCGGCAGGAGCAGGGACTGGTGACGGTGGAGATTTCCGACGACGGCCCGGGGCTTTCGGCAGCGGAGCTCGCCCAGGCGCCGGGCAGGTTCTGGCGGGCCCCGAAGCACGCGGCGGTGCGGGGAACGGGGCTGGGCATGACGATCGTGGGTGAACTGGCGGCGGCGAACGGGGGCCGGCTGGTCCTGGACACAGCGTCGCCGCATGGCCTTCGGGCCCGCCTGCAGTTCCCGGCCCAACCTGTGGACGGCAGCGCACATGGTGGTGGCACGCGTGCGTGAGTCAGGCGCGTCGGTGACACCCGGCCAGGCGGCTCTTTCCAGGCGGGCCCTGCTCAGGGCGGGGGCAGGCTTGGCAGCCGTGGCGCTGCTCCCATCCGGGCTGGCCGCCTGCAGCGGGAGCAGGCCGGAGCTGTTGACCGTTGCCGGCGGCGAAACGGGGGGCTTCTACCTCGAGTTCTCCACCCTCCTGGCCGCTGCCCTGGAACGCCACGGCGTGGCGCAGCGGGCCGTGGCCGTGCCCACCGGCGGCAGCCTGGACAACCTGGCCCAGCTAAGGGAAGGGAAAGCCACGTTTGCCGTGTCCCTGGCCGATGCCGTGGCCGAACCGGACAATCCGGGCGACCGGGCCGGGCAAAGCCAGGCTCCCGGGACCTCCGGCCAGGCGGAGCTGGCCGCCCTTGGCAAGGTCTACGAAAACTACGTCCACTGCATAGTGCGGCGCGGCAGCGGCATCACCGGCCTTACCCAGTTGTCCGGCCGTACGGTCGCCATCGGCCAGCCGGGCTCGGGGACCTCCCTCACCACGCCCAGGCTGCTGGCGGCAGCGGGCCTGGGTACCTCGGCGGCGGGCGGACCCGCAGCGCCGGGCAGTGTCGCCGTCGTCAGCCTTGGCTTGAATGACGGCCTTGCCGCGTTGAAGACGGGCGGCGTGGACGCCCTCTTCTGGTCCGGCGGCGTGCCTACGGCCGCCATCACCGCCGCGCAGCAGGATGTGGCGCTGGCACTGCTGGACCTCTCGTCGCTGCTGCCGGAGCTGCGGAGCCGGTACGGGTCCCAGTACGACCGCGTGTTCATCCCGGCGGGAAGCTACCCGGGGGTTCCGGCGGTGTGGACCGTGGGCGCCGCCAACCTGCTGCTGTGCCGCGCGGACCTTGACGCCGGGACCGTGGAACGCACCGTCCAGCTTCTGGTGAACCATGCGGGCGACCTGATCCCGCAGTCCAGCCTGGGCGTTCAATTCCTCAGCCCGGAGACCCTGATCAACACCGCAGGCGTGCCTCTGCACCCTGCTGCCGCGGACGCCTACCGGGCGCTCCACGGCTAGTCACGCCCGCTCACCTAAAGGCGGCTCTCCCACCGACGCGCGCTCCCCCGTGGCGGCTCACGCACAAGCGCCGGCCGGTGACCGGCTCAGTTCCCCGAGTGGGCCTGCAGGAAGCTGTACACCTCAGTTTCGTCCACGCCGGGGAAAGCGCCGGGCGGCATGGCCGCGAGCAAGTGCGAGTGTGCCCGCGCCGAGGGCCAGGCGTTGCCGGCCCATTCGTTGGTCAGCTCAGCCGGCGGACGTTTGCAGCAGGTGGGGTCTGGGCAGTTTGAGGTGGCCCGGGCGGTAGTTTCCCGCCCCCGGAACCACTTCACGTGCTGGTACGGCACGCCGATGCTCAGGGAGAACTGGCCGGTCGCCGAGCGTTCCGTGCGCGCGGTGCACCAATACGTGCCGGACGGCGTATCCGTGTACTGGCTGTAGGCACTGAACTTGTCCGGCACATCGAAGACGGCCCGGGACGTCCAGGCTTTGCACGACGGCTGGCCCTCAATGGCGCCGGTATGGTCCTGCGGGAAGTTCACGCCGTCGTTCTCGTAGGCCTTGTAGATGATGCCGCTCTGGTGCGTCTTCTGGAAATGGGTGGTGATGCCCAGGTGCTTTGTGGCCAGGTTGGTGAAACGGTGCGCCGCGGTCTCGTAGGACACAGCGAAGGCATCACGGATGTCCTCGACCGCAATTTCCTTGGCCGCTTTGGCTTTTTGCAGAAATTCCACAGTGGCCTGTTCCGGGAGCAGCAGCGCTGCAGCGAAATAGTTGGTGGCCACGCGCTGGGCCAGGAAGTCCCCGTAGTTCTTGGGGGTCTCGTGCCCCAGGACGTAGTGGCCCAGCGCCTGCAGCAGCACCGACCGCGGGTCATGGTCCTGCCGCTGGCTCTGCGTCAGGTAAATTCTGCGGTTCTTCAAATCGGTAACGGACCGGGTTGAATGCGGCAGATCAGACACGTGGTACAGGGTGAAACCCAGGTGCGCGGCGATGTCCGCGATGACGTGCTGGCTCAGCGGACCGGTGGTGTAACCCACCTCCTTGAGGACCTTCTGCGCCTCGGCCTCATACTCCGGGAAGTAGTTGCCGCGCTCCCGCATCATGGCCCGCAGTTCGCCGTTGGCACGGCGGGCTTCCTCGGGTGTGGCCACCTGCTCGTTCATCTTCCGCTCAAGCTCATGGAGCAGCCCCACCTGGGCCTCGAGGACATCCAGCGGAAGCCGTGAACTGATGCGGATTTTCGGCAGGTTGAGGGACTCGTAGAGCGGTCCGCGCTGGTACCGTTCCAGCTCGATCTCCAGGGCGGCCCGGCGGCTGGGCGGCTCTGCCCCAAGCAGCTGGTCGATGCTGACACCGAGCGCTGAGGCGAGGTGCTGCAGCAGGGTCAGCTTGGGTTCGCGCTTGCCGTTCTCAATCAGGCTCAGCTGGCTGGGAGCGGTTCCGACGGCGGCACTCAGGTCATCGAGCGTCAGCCCGGCTTGCTTGCGGAGATGGCGGACGCGGCGGCCCAGGGCGATGACGTCGAGTTCGGGGGCGGCGGCCGACGGCGGCTGCAGGATGTCCCGGTTCCAGCTTGAAGGCGACATTTCTGAAGAATACGTGAAGAAGTGCGTTTCTTTCCAGAGGTTTTATCTGGAAAGGGGGTTGAAAGTGCTGAAAAGTAGTTGTCACGGAAAGAAACACCGCACCGGATAAGCCGGTGGGAACCTCAACGGCGCGGTTCCCACCTACTCCCTCCGGAGCTCAATCAAGGAGATCAACGATGACTGCAGCATTTGAGCCCACCTCGCAGACGCCTGAAGAGCAGGCCGCCGCCCTGGAGCTCGAGTGGGCCGCCAACCCCCGCTGGGAAGGTGTGACCCGGGACTACTCAGCCTCCGACGTCGTCCGTCTTCGCGGCCGTGTCTCCGAGGAACACACGCTGGCCCGCCGGGGTTCGGAAAAGCTGTGGAAGCAGCTCACGGAGGAACACAAGACCGGCGGCTACACCAACGCCCTTGGCGCCCTCACCGGTAACCAGGCCGTCCAGCAGGTCAAAGCAGGCCTCCGTGCCATCTACCTCTCCGGCTGGCAGGTTGCCGCGGACGCCAACAACTCCGGCCACACCTACCCGGACCAGTCCCTCTACCCGGCCAACTCGGTCCCCACCGTGGTCCGCCGGATCAACAACGCCCTGCTCCGCGCCGACCAGATCGAGTTCTCCGAAGGCATCCAGACCGTCGAGGACTGGCTCGTGCCGATCGTTGCCGACGCAGAGGCCGGCTTCGGCGGCCCGCTGAACGCCTACGAGCTCATGAAGTCAATGATCCAGGCCGGCGCCTCCGGCGTTCACTGGGAGGACCAGCTCGCCTCGGAAAAGAAGTGCGGCCACCTCGGCGGCAAGGTCCTGATCCCCACCCAGCAGCACGTGCGCACCCTGAACGCCGCCCGGCTCGCGGCTGACGTTGCCGGCACCCCCACCGTCGTCATTGCCCGCACCGACGCCGAGGCCGCCACCCTGATCACCTCAGACGTGGACGAGCGCGACCAGGAATTCATCCTCCGCGAAGGGGGACAGCCGGTCCGCACCGCCGAGGGCTTCTACAAGGTCCGCAACGGCATCGAACCCTGCATCGCCCGGGCCAAGGCCTACGCCCCGTACTCGGACCTGATCTGGATGGAGACCGGCACCCCGGACCTTGAGCTGGCGCGCAAGTTCGCCGAATCCGTCAAGGCCGAGTTCCCGGACCAGATGCTCTCCTACAACTGCTCGCCGTCGTTCAACTGGCGCAAGCACCTGGACGACGACACGATCGCCAAGTTCCAGCGTGAACTCGGAGCCATGGGCTTCACGTTCCAGTTCATCACCCTGGCCGGCTTCCACGCCCTGAACTACTCGATGTTCGACCTCGCCCACGGCTACGCCCGCAACGGCATGAGCGCCTACGTTGAACTCCAGGAAAAGGAATTCGCCTCCGAATCCCGCGGCTACACCGCAACCAAGCACCAGCGCGAAGTCGGCACCGGCTACTTCGACACCATCTCCACGGCGCTCAACCCCAACGCGTCCACTCTCGCCCTCGTGGGATCCACCGAAGAGGGCCAGTTCCACTAAAACCCATACTTTCCCGCTCGTTGCTCTATCACTTTGGGGCCCTAAAAGTCCTGTTTGGGTACCAAAAGTGATAGAGCAACGAGGGTTTTCAAGGAGAACTCCCATGAACCGCTTTACTGACTCATTCACGATCAACGGCATCACCATGACGGCGCAGCCCATTTGCCGGCAGGATGAGGTGCTGACGCCGGACGCGCTGGCGTTCATCGCCAAACTGCACCGCGCCACAGCGGAGCGCAGGCAGGAACTGCTGCAGGCGCGGCGGGCACGGCGCGCCGATATCGCCGCAGGCCAGGATCCCCGGTTCCTCCGGGAGACCGAGCACATCCGCAACGACCCGTCCTGGCGCGTCGCTCCCCCCGCACCCGGCCTGGAGGACCGCCGCGTTGAGATCACCGGCCCGGTGGACAAGAAGATGACCATTAATGCCTTGAACTCCGGCGCCAAGGTCTGGCTCGCGGACATGGAAGACTCCTCCACCCCCACCTGGCGCAACGTCATCAAGGGCCAGCTCAACCTCACCGATGCCCTGGAACGCCGGATCGACTTCACCACGGACGAGGGCAAGGAGTACAAGCTCAAGCCCGCCGGCGAACTGCCCACCATCGTGGTCCGCCCCCGCGGCTGGCACCTCCCGGAGAAGCATATGCTCATCGACGGCGAACCCATCGCCGGCGGCATCGTGGACTTTGGCCTGTTCTTCTTCCACAACGCCCGACGCCTCCTGGCGCAGGGTAAAGGCCCCTACTTCTACCTGCCCAAGATTGAGAACCACCTCGAAGCCCGGCTCTGGAACGACATCTTCATCCTGGCCCAGGACCTGCTCGGCATCCCGCAGGGCACCATCCGGGCCACGGTGCTGATCGAGACCATCACGGCCGCCTTCGAGATGGAGGAGATCCTTTACGAACTGCGCGACCACGCCTCGGGCCTGAACGCCGGCCGATGGGACTACATCTTCTCCATCATCAAGAACTTCCGCACCCGTGGTCCCCGGTTCGTGATGCCGGACCGCGGCCAGGTGACCATGACCGCCCCCTTCATGCGCTCCTACACCGAGCAGCTGGTCCGGGCCTGCCACCGGCGCGGCGCCATGGCCATCGGCGGCATGGCTGCGGCCGTCCCCAACCGCAAGGATCCGGAAGCCAACGCCAACGCCCTGGAGAAGGTCCGCGCCGACAAGACCCGCGAGGCCAACGACGGCTTTGACGGTTCCTGGGTTGCCCACCCGGACCTGGTGCCCATCTGCCGCGACGTTTTCGATTCAGTCCTTGGCGAGCGCCCCAACCAGCTCGGCAAGCTGCGCGAGGACGTCACCCCGGACGACCGCGCCCTGATCGACGTTGCTTCCCTGCACGGCACCATCACCGAGCAGGGCATCCGGAACAACATCGAAGTGGGCATCCGGTACATCGAGTCCTGGCTGCGGGGCAACGGGGCGGTGGCCATCCACAACCTGATGGAGGACGCCGCCACCGCCGAGATCTCGCGCTCCCAGCTGTGGCAGTGGATCTACGCCCGTGCCATCACGGACCACGGCGAGATCGTCAGCCACGAATGGGTGGAAGAGCTGCTGGATGAGGAGTTCGCACGGCTGGAACGCTTTGACGGCGACCGGTTCGAGGATGCCCGCGACATCTTTGAGGAAGTCACCCTCGCCCGTGATTTCCCGTCCTTCCTGACCCTTCCCGCCTACGCCCGCTACCTCACCGAAGCCCGCGAAAAGGCCACCGTCGAGGAACTCGCCGCGGCCTGACCGGGAGCCACCGCAAGAACTTCCGTTTGCCGGGCCGGCACGCCCTTCGCAACAGGCCCCTCCGAAATCCGGAGGGCCGGCCCGGCAGCGGAACCTACCCCTCCGACGCTCTCTCACTTGACGCGGAAACCCCCGGACGCTCTCTCACTTTCCTAAAGAAAGTGAGAGAGCGATTTCCTTTGGGGCGCAAGATCTGAGAGAGCGTCCCACCATTTGCTGCAGGATCTGAGCGGGCGTCGGGGTGCTGATGCAGTGTACGACGCCGGGCGCCGGCTTAGCGGCCGCGCGGCACCCGGCGGACGGAGAGGGTGGTGCTGACGAAGAAGGTCAGCACCGACGCCAGGATCACCAGCAGCGCTGGCGTCCAGGACTCCGAGACATCGTGGACCAGCCCCACCAGGGGCGGGGCGACGGCCGCCAGGCAGTAGCCAAGTCCCTGCACAGTGGCGGACATCCGGCCGGCCGAGGCCTGGGACCGGGCCAGCCGGATGATGGCAATGAAGATGATGGTGATGCCGCCGCCCTGGGCGATTCCGCCGCACGTGGACCACAGCCACCACAGCTGCGGGGCCAGCAGTAGCCCGGCCGGGACGGCCGTCCACAGCACGCCCAAGGTGACCGCCACCGCCGTCGTACTCATGTATTTGGCCGCGAACGGTACGCCGAGGCCGCCCACGATGGCCAGGATCTGGAAGATTGAGGACGCGGCTCCGGCCTCTGCGGCGTTCATTCCCAGTTCATCGTGCAGGTAGCTGGGCAGCCAGGCGGTGACACCGTAGTAGGAGAAAGCCTGCCCGCCGAAGCCGGCGGTGAGTCCGAACGTGATCCACCCGGTCCCTGCCACGGCCGGCAGGCCGGCCTCTCCGGGTTCCTCGACGGCGGCCGCTGCCAGGAACGCGGTCCTCGGCCCCACCGCCAGCGTCCACGCCACGATGGCGGCGACGGCCAGCAGTGCCACCGAGGCCAGCGCGGCACGCCAGCCGGCCCACCCGGCCAACGGCGCCATGGCCACGGACGTCAGGAACGAGCCGATGTTCAGCGCAGCCGTGTAGATCCCCATGGCGGTGCCCTGGCGCCGGGGCGGGAAATCGCGCCGGATGATCAGCGGGACCGCAATGTTCCCCACGGTGATGGCCAGCCCGATGACCACCGTGCCCGCCACCACCAGCACCGGGCCACCCGCAGAGCGGACCACCACGCCGGCCAGGACCCCCAGGATAGTGAGGGTGACCGCGAACTCGGCACCGAACCTGCGTGCGGCCAGGGAGGCCAGCGGCGAGGCGAGCGAGAAGCACAGCACGGGAATGCTGGTCAGCAGGCCCAGCACCACGGGCGAGAAGGCCAGTTCCGCCTGCATGGGTCCCACCACCGGCGCTACGGCCACGAACGGGCCGCGCAGGTTCAGTGCCAGCAGGCCGATGCAGGCGAGCAGGATCCAGCTGCGGGGAATGCGGGAGAGTGTCCGGCCGCTCACGGGGCGGCACGGAAGGAAAGGGGATGTTTCATCACCTTCATTGCTATCACGCCGCGCGGAGCCGGAATCACGGAAGACCCGGCGGAGCGCCCTGGCTTACGATGAACCTGACTTTCCGCCGACGGACAGGACACCCTCATGCCGCACCGCCTTGCCATCCTCGACGACTACCAGGACGTGGCCCGTGGCTTCGCCGACTGGGCTGCCCTGGAGGCGGACGGGGTGTCGGTGGCCACCTTCCGCGAACCCTTCGCCTCGCAGGATGCCCTTGTGTCGGCCTTGGCGGACAGCACCATGGTGGTGGCGATGCGGGAACGGACGGCCTTCACGCGCGAGGTCTTCGAAAAACTCCCCGCGCTCCAGCTGCTGGTCACCACCGGCATGGCCAACGCCTCCATCGACGTCGCGGCCGCCGCCGAGCACGGCGTGACGGTGTGCGGCACGCCAGGGTCCCCCACCGCTGCCCCTGAACTGACGTGGGCCCTGCTGCTGGCCTGCGCGCGGCACCTCCCGGCCGAAGAGAACTCGCTGCGGGCCGGATCCTGGCAGTCCACGGTGGGTGTGGAGCTGGCAGGCAAGACCCTGGGCATTGTGGGACTGGGCAAAATCGGCCGCCGGATCGCCGGCTACGGACAGGCCTTCGGCATGGACGTGGTGGCGTGGAGCCAGAACCTGACGGAGGAGGCCGCGGCGGAGGCCGGTGCACGGCTGGTGTCCAAGGACGAACTGTTCCGCGTGTCCGACGTCGCCACCCTCCACTTGCGGCTTTCGCCCCGCTCTGAAAACACCGTGGGCGAGGAGGAACTGCGGCTCCTCGGTCCGGAGGGCATCCTGGTGAACACCGCGCGCGGGTCGCTGGTTGACCAGGAGGCACTGATCAGGGCGCTGAACGAGGGCTGGATCCGGGGCGCTGCGCTTGATGTCTTCGACCAGGAGCCGTTGCAGGCCGGGCACCCGCTCCTGGCCGCACCGAACACCGTGCTTTCACCCCACCTGGGGTACGTCACCCAGGAAAGCTACCGGCAGTTCTACGGCGGCGCCTTCGAGGACGTCACCGCGTGGCTGGCCGGCGAGCCCATCCGCACCATTACCCCCTGAACAGGAGGACCTCAATGAGCCACACCATCCGCCGCGCCACCATGGACGACGCCGGTGCGCTGGCTGAGCTGGCGGCCGTCACCTTCCCGCTGGCCTGCCCGCCCTCCTCCTCACCGGAGGACATCGCGGCCCACCTGGCCAACACCCTCAGCGAAGGACACTTCCGGCGCTACCTCTCGGATCCCGACATCACGGTCATGGTCCTGGACAGCGGTGACCGGCTCAACGGATACAGCCTGCTGGTGGACCGGGCTGCCTCCGACCCGGACGTCGCAGCGGCGCTGACGCTGACGCCGTCGGTGGAGCTGAGCAAGTGCTACGTCCATCCGGACCACCACGGGCTCGGCGCGGCCGCGGAACTGATGCATGCGAGCATCCAGGCGGCGGCGGAGACCGGCCGGTCCGGGATTTGGCTGGGCGTCAACAGCCAGAACACCCGTGCCATCCGCTTCTACGGAAAGTCCGGGTTCCGCCAGGTGGGCACCAAGTCCTTCAGGCTCGGCAGCACCGTGGAGCACGACTTCGTCCTGGAGCGGCCGCTACCCTGAACGCCCCAACCCTCAGGCGCCCGGCTGGTTCAGCCCGGCATGGCCTGACGCGGCTTCCGGGCTGCCCGGCGGGTAGGCCAGCGGCGGGCGCGGTTCGGCGAGGAGCTTGAGCCCGGGCGGGAGCCCCTCGATGCCGCCCTGGTTACCCGAGGCCGTGATGGTCACCCGGGACGAATCCAGCAGGACGTTTTCGGCCCGGAAGGCGCCCACCACATCCGGCAGGATGGGCGCCAGGTGCACCACGCCGCGCGTGAAGACCGGGTCGAAGCGGAGCAGGATCCGTGCCAGCTGGACGGGTGCCGCGGCGGCCCACGCCTGCGGGGAGCAGGCCGTGGGGTAGGGCACCGGACCGGGGAATTCACCGCGGTCAAAACCGCAGAACAACTCCGGCAGTCGGTTGTCGAAGTGTCCAGCGGCCTCGAAGATACCCAGTGCCACTCGTTTGGCCTCGTCCACGAAGCCGTAGCGCATCAGGCCGGTGGCCACCATCGCCGTATCGTGAGGCCAGACCGAACCGTTGTGGTAGCTGACGGGGTTGTAGGCACCCATGTCCGAGGCGAGGGTGCGGATGCCCCACCCTGTGAACATCTGCGGCGACATGAGGTGTTCCATCACCGATTGCGCCTTGTCCCGGTCAACAATGCCGGAGAAGAGGCAGTGGCCGATGTTGGAGGTCAGGGCGTCCACGGGCCGCTTGTCCTTGTCCAGGGCCACCGCGAAATAGCCTTTGTCCGGCAGCCAGAACCGTTTGTTGAATTCCTCCTTGAACGCTGCCGCCTTGGCCGCCCAGTGGTGTTCCAGATCGCTGTCCCCGCCCCAATGTGCCAGCAGCGAACGGCCCAGGTAGGCAGAGTAGACGTAGGCCTGGACCTCGCAGAGGGCTATGGGCGCCTCAGCCATGGTTCCGTCCGCGAAGTTGATGCCGTCCCAGGAGTCTTTCCAGCCCTGGTTGACCAGTCCGTGGTCATTGGGGCGCAGGTATTCCACGAACCCGTCGCCGTCCCGGTCCCCGTACTTTTCGATCCATTCCAGGGCACGGTCGGCATTGTGCAGCAGCGGCTGGATCACGTCCTTGGAGAGCCCCCAGCGGCTGAGCTCGCCGAGCACGGCTACGAACAGCGGCGTGGCGTCGGCGGTGCCGTAGTAGGCGGTGCCGCCCAGCGACAGCCCCGCCGTCACGCCCAGCCGGACCTCGTGCGGGATGCGGCCCGGCTCCTCTTCCGAGTCAACGTCCACCTTCCGGCCCTGGATCCCGGCCAGGGTCTGCAGGGTCCCCAGGGCAAGGTTGGGGTTGACCATCAGGCTCATGTAGGAGGTCAGCAGCGAATCCCTGCCAAACAGGGCCATGAACCAGGGCGCCCCCGCCGCCACGGCTGCCCGTTCCGGGTGGTGGGGATCGAAGATCCGCAGGGCGCCCAGGTCGCTTTGGCTCCGGTTGAGCAGGTCCTGGAGGCCGGCGTCCTCGATCCTGATCCGCGGGACGCCTTCCTCCCAGTCCAGGTGCCGCCGCACACCCTCCCGGTGGTGCGGCAGCTGGCCTTCGCGGAAGGGCTTCTCCGGCGCTTCCCCGTTCACCAGGGGCACCACGATGATGCTGGTGGTCCACTTGCCGCGCGCCGGCACCGTCACGGTGAAACGCAGCCCGGCTTCGGTGGCCTGGGCTTCACGGGCTCCGATGGCCGAGCCCCGCTGCTGTCCGTGCCTTTCCGCCTCGATGATAAGCCTGCCGTCCCGGACAGACCGGGCGGTGTCCGAGGTGTCAAAAGTCCGTCCGCCCTTAACGTCGAACAGGTCCGCCTGGTCCGCATCCACCTGCAGCTCGATGTCGCACTCCACCGGCTCGGCCGCGTAGTTCTCGAGGGTGATGTCATCCTGCATTCCCGGGCCGATATGCCGGACCTGCCTGACTACCAGCGGGCTGTCGAACTTGCCGCCGGGCCATTTGGCCCTGCCCACGAACGTCGCCTTGAACGGCTGGGGCCGCTGGGCGGAAAGCGGCTCGCGCAGCGAGCCGTTGATGCGCAGGACCCAGCCGGAAATGATGCGGGTGTCCTGGAAGAACGCACCGTTCGTGCCGCCGTCGGACATGATGTCTCCGCTGCCGGACGAAATGCAGAAGGAGGACCCTTCCAGGACGGTGACGGAACCGGAATCGGAAACGGACGCTTCGTTGTCAGCGTTCCAGGCGGTCATCGGGGATTCCCCTCCCAGTTGACGTAAATGCTGCCCGGAGCGTCCGGGAAGCACTGCTGCCCTATCGATTCTGGTGCACCCGGACCGCTTCCGGAACCCCTCCGACGGGCCTCGTTTCCAGGAGGTCGGCATAGAGCTGCAGGTGGTCGGCCACCATGCGGGCGGCACTGAACCGCTCCTCCACATCCCGCCGGCAGGCGGCCCTGTCCAGCGCCGCGGCGGCGGGGACGAACCCGGCCAGGTCGCCTGTCTTCCCCAGGAAGCCCGTACGCCCGTGCCGCACGATTTCCGGCGCCGAGCCCACTGCGGTTCCGACGACGGGAGTCCCGGTGGCCAGCGCCTCGATCATGACCAGCCCGAACGGCTCCGACCACTGGATGGGGTTCAGGAAGGCCACAGCCTCCCCCATCAGCCGGTACTTCGCGGCGTCGTCCACTTCTCCCACAAAGTCCTCGTTGGGCCCGAGTATCGGTTCGACGGTTTCGCGGAAAAAGCGCACCTCGTCCGGTTCCCGCATCTTCACGGCGATCTTCAGGTGCATGCCCACGGCGCGGGCAATGTTGATGGCCTCAAGCAGGCCCTTGTCCGGGCAGGCCCGGCCCACGAAACACAGGTAACCGCCGCGGCCGGTGCCTACGGGAACCGCCGAGAGGTCCATGCCGTGGTGGATGACCTTTGTCACCGGAACGTCGGGGGCGTGCGATGCCTGGTCGCGGGAGATGGCGATCACTGCCCCGTGCCGGCCGATGGCACGGAAGATGTCCGCGGCCTGGGCGTTAAGGGGTCCGTGCATCGTCGCGGCCAGCGGCACCCCGCGCGGCCGGTGCAGGTAAAGCGGGCCTGCCAGGGTGTGGTCGTGGATGATGTCGACGTCCTGCAGGCCTTCATAAGCCCGGACGATGTGGCTGAGCTCCGAAAGGCTCGTGCCCAGGCCGGCGTAGTCCGCCGGACGCATGCCGGGAACCAGCGGAACGGGACACCGGCTCTCGGTGGGGGCGGCCAGCAGCACCTCGTGTCCGGCTGCTGCGAAGCCCCGGGCCAGGGTGTCCACCACCCGTTCGGTGCCGCCATAGGTTTCCGGCGGTACGGGAATCCACGGTCCTGAAACCAGACCAATACGCATCCTGGCCTCCCAGGTGAGACAGGCCGGGCTCCCCAGCAGGCCGGGCGCCACCCCGCCGCGGCAGGCGGTGCCGCGGTGGCGTGTTCGGGTTTGTGCGGCCTTTGCTTGACCTCTGATCAGACTATTGCGCAGGATGCGGCGCGCCACAAGACCTACCGTGGGGTATCTCACACTGCCGCGCGGAATGACGTCCCGGAGGCCAGGGTTATGCAGTCCATGAAGATTGAGATCTGGTCCGACGTTGCGTGCCCGTGGTGCTTCATCGGCAAGCGCCGCTTCGAAGCTGCCTTGGCGGCCTTCCCGCACCGGGATGCCGTTGACGTAACGTGGCGCAGCTACCAGCTGGATCCCGGCCTGCCCGGGCACTACGACGGCACCGAACTGGACTACCTGAGCACCCGGAAGGGCATGGCTCCGGAGCAGGTTTCCCAGATGTTCGAGCATGTGGCCCTGCAGGCCAAGGGCGAGGGATTGAACTACCGGTTCGACACCGTCGTGGTGGCCAACAGCTTCACCGCGCACCGGCTGATCCACTTGGCGGCGGCCCACGGCAAGCAGGACGCCGCCAAGGAACGCCTGCTCAGCGACCACTTCGAGCACGGCAAGGACATCGGAAGCCGGGAGTACCTGGCCGCGCTGGGCCGGGACCTCGGCCTTCCGGAGACCGCGGTGGAGGAGCTCTTCACCACCGACAAGTACGCCGATGATGTCCGTGCCGACGCTGCGGAGGCCCGCGCCCTGGGCATCAGCGGCGTCCCGTTTTTCGTCATTGACAGGAAGTTCGGCCTGTCCGGGGCACAGCCCGTCGAGACGTTCAGCGCCGCGCTGGACCAGGCCTGGCAGGACGCCAACCCGCTGGTCCTGGTCAACGCCGGTGACGGGGACGCCTGCGGGCCGGAGGGCTGCAGCGTCTGACGCGGGGCACTCTCCCTGTTTGGTGACACATCGCGGTAAAGTGTCTGTATGCCAAGGATCTCAGCGGCCACCAACGCAGCGCAACGCGCCGATACACAGCGCCGCATCCTGACGGCGTTCGGCGAACTCCTTTTCTCCCACGGGCTTCCCGGGCTCACCATGACTGACGTGGCACGGCATGCGGGCGTGGGCCGCACCGCCGTCTACAACTACTACGCGGACATCGAGGAGTTGTTGATCTCCTACGCCCTGGAGGAGACGGAGAAATTCCTTGCGGAGCTGCGGGAGTCGCTGAGCCGGCTGGACAATCCGGTGGAGCGGCTGGCCCTGTACGTGCGCGCCCAAGTGGAGGACCTCACCCGCCGCCACCTGCCGCCGGGACCTGCCATGGGCGCCGTGCTGTCGCCGTCGTCCTTTGCCAAACTCGCGGACCACGTGGGCGAGCTGAGCGTGCTCCTGCAGGGCATCCTGCAGGATGGCATGGACCAGGGCTACCTGCCGCCGGCGGACGTGGGCCAGCAGGCCCAGCTGATCCTTGGCACCCTGTCCTCCAGTGCAGCCAGGGGTAGCGACGAGCCGGCGGAACTGGAAGCGCGCGTCGCCCGGACGGTCCGTTTCATCCAGCTGGGTGCGGGAGCAAGGTTCGACGACGAAGGGCGGCCCGTGCGTGTGGCGCCCCTTCGCGCCGTGGCAGGCTGAGTTGCCCCATCACTTCGAGTCCCCAAAAACAGGTTTTAACGACCCCAACTGATAGGGCACCGGGCGTTAGCTGCCCGGCGCCGCCGACGGCATCACTGGCCACAGGTCGTCGTCCGCCACCCGCCGGCTTTCCCTCGGGCAACTGAGCGTGCCCGGCGTCTGGTCCACGAGCTCCGGCGGTGCCAGCGAGCGGTAGTCCTGTGACAGGATCACGTCGACGCTGCCGTCCTGGCGGCCGTCCTGGAAGTAGTCAGAGCCCGGCAGGTTCCGCTGCACCGTGAAGGCTGCGGACTGCCCGGCTGCTCCCGAAATCACTGCCGCCACGCCCCGGTACCCGGCCTCGGTGTTGGCTACGGCGCCCACCACGAACTTCCTGGCCAGGAATTCGTCTGCGGCAGTGCGGGCCAGCCCCGGCCTGCTGGTGGAGTTGTAGACGTTGAGGTTGACCTGTTCATTCGGGGTGTAGTCGTAGGTTGCCGAGGGGCAGGCGGTGGCGGCCTTCGGGGCCGGTTCGGCCGTGGGGATGCTGAATTTGCCGTTGATGATGGCCAGGGCCGTGATGATCCCCGCGGCGATCAGGCCGATCAGGAGCACCAGGACAATCCCGTGCAGGACGCGGCGCCGGACCCGGGCGGTGTCATCGGCGTTCCGGTTGGCCTCGAACGTGGCCCGCAGCTCCTGCCCGGTGACCACGTGGTGTCCGTGCAGGACGCTGACGTCCTGCGGCTTCCGCTGCCTAGCCATCGAGCACCAGGACCCGGGCGTGGATCGCGGTGCGCTGGTGCAGGGCGGTCCGGACTGCGCGGTGCAGCCCGTCCTCCAGGTACAGGGTCCCCTGATACTGCACCACGTGCGGGAAGAGGTCGCCGAAGAACGTGGAGTCCTCCGCCAGCAGCGCTTCCAGGTCCAGGGTGCGTTTGGTCGTTACCAGTTCGTCCAGCCGGACCGGCCGCGGCGGCAGCGAGGCCCAGTCCTTGGGCGTGCTGTAACCATGGTCGGGGTAAGGGCGGCCCTCACCCACAGCTTTGAATATCACCATGCCACCCTAGGCATCCTGCCAAGGGCAGCGGAAGTGCCCGGCCGTACCGCCGGTAGGTTGTGGCCAAACGGTGACCATGTCACACGCTGCGAACTTTCGGTGCCTGAAGCGGGACTTTCCCGGCCAGCTGAGAGAATGGTGCCATGACAGCATCCGAAGCCTCCGCCGTGTCCGTGACCGCAGCCCGGCTGCCGTCGACTCCGCCGCTGGCGCTGCTGCTGGATGTGGACGGCCCGGTGGCCAGCCCCGTCACCCGGGACGTCAAGCCGGACATCATCGGGGACCTGGTGGCCCTGGCCGCCGCGGGAATCCCGGTCATCTTCAACACCGGCCGCTCCGACGCGTTCATCCGGGAGCAGGTCATGGAGCCGATGCTGGCCGGGGGCATCCCGGACGGCACCGTGGTCCACGCCGTCTGCGAGAAGGGCGCCGTCTGGTTCAGCTTCACCTCCGCCGGTCCCGGCCCCGTCCATGTGGACCGGGAGCTGGCTGTTCCGGCCGCCTACGGCGAGGACATCCGCCGGCTGGTGGCAAAGGACTATGCCGACCACATGTTCTTCGACGAAACCAAACGGGCCATGGTGTCCGTGGAACAGCACATCGAGGTGGCCAGCGCGGACTACCTGGCCGAGCAGAAGCTCTTCGACGCCGCTGCCGTGGAACTGATGGCCACGCACGGGCTTGGGGTGGTGCGGCTGGGCCACCACGCGCCCAACTCCGACGACGAGGTGGACTACCGCGTGGATCCCACCATCATTTCCACCGACATTGAGTCGGTGCGGCTGGGCAAGGACCTCGGGGCCAGCCGGGCGGTTGAACTGCTGGCCGCCCAGGGCATCACACCGGAAGCCTGGCGGACCGTCGGCGACTCCCGCACCGACTACGCCATGGCGGACTGGCTGCACCACAACGACCACCCAGTCAAGCATGTGGATGTCCGGCCTGCTGACGGCGTCCCGGCCAAGCCGTACGATATCCTGACCGCGGCGGACCTTGGACTGGACGATTCGACCATCCACGACGATGCCGGCGGCGCCTTCCTGCGCAGCTGGCGCGAGGCACTGGGCGCCTGACGCAGCAGTTCCCCGGCACGCGGCGCCATCGCCGCCCCGGACATGCCAAATCCGGCCCCGCGGCCGGGCCACGTAAAACGCATTACCAACCGCTTCCCTGCGGCACCCCGGCAAGCCACCCCGGCCGTACCCCATCCGGCTTATCATGCAGGTAGAAAGGCTCACTTTGACCAGCACGGAGACCACCATCGCAGAAGCACCCGTCCAGGATGAGGTTTACTACGCCGGACAGCCCTCCATCGAGGAGGAGCACCATGCCGAGGTGACCTCGGCGGAAGCCGGACAGCGCTTCAGGCTCCGTACCGACGTCCTCTGGCACAAGGGCCGCTACGCCCTCATCAACGACACCAGGACCCCCTACCAGGCCATGGTGGAGGACCTGCTGTTCCTGCGCAACGTGCTGGCCAACGCCGGTCTCGCCTATCTCCTGGTCCGCGGCAACAACGACCGGCCGGTCATCGCACTGGGCTGGAAGGACCGGAAAAAGCTGAGGGCCGCCCTCGTTGAGGCGTGCCGCGACGAACCCTTCTACTCCATGACGGTGGACGCCAAGAAGAAGACCTCCGTCCTGGTGGCGGACGGCGAACTGTCGTCGAACCGGCAGGCGCGCATCTTCCGCCTGTACCGTCCCCGGGTGGAGCCCGTGGGAGGTTTCGAATTCGGCGCCTCAGCCGGCGTGCAGATCGAACTCTGGTCCTTCGAGGGCGAACAGATCATCCTGCCCATCGAGAACTCCCTGACCCGCAGGACGCTGCTGCGGCAGGACGCCGTCCGGGGCACCGTGGAACGCTACGGCCACACCTGGCCCACCATCGAGAACATGTTCGCCGACCACGCCAGCGACATCAGCTTCGACGTGGACATCGTCTTCTCCTGGGTGGACGGGAGCTCGCCCGAGTACATCGCCGCGCGCCGCGCCCAGCAGAAGGACGCCGTCCTGGGCGAGGGGGACGACCACGAGGCCCGGTTCCGGCAGATCAACGAGCTCAAGTACGCGCTGCGCTCGGTGTACATGTTTGCCCCGTGGATCCGCCGGATCTTCATCGCCACGGACTCCCCCGCACCCGCATGGCTGGCCGACCACCCGTCGGTGACCATCGTCCGGAGTGAGGAGTTCTTCTCCGATCCCTCGGTGCTGCCCACCCACAACTCGCAGGCGGTGGAGTGCCAGCTGCACCACATCGAAGGGCTCTCGGAACACTTCCTGTACTCCAATGACGACATGTTCTTTGGCCGGCCGGTGGGTCCGGACCTGTTCTTCACCCCAGGCGGCATCACCAAGTTCATCGAGGCTGAAACCCGGATCGGGCTGGGCGAGAATGCCGCGGAGCGCAGCGGGTTCGAGAACGCTGCGCGGGTCAACCGCAAGCTGCTGTGGAACAGGTTCGGCCGGATCACCACCCGCCACCTGGAGCACACCGCGGCACCGCTGCGCCGAAGCCTGGTCGCCAAGATGGAGGAAGAGTTCCCGGAGGAGTTCCGGAAGACCGCCGCGAGCCGGTTCCGGGCCGCGGACAACATCTCCGTAACCAACTCGTTCTACCACTACTACGCGCTGCTGACCGGACGCGCGGTAACCCAGACGGCCGCCAAGGTCCGCTACGTGGACACCACCATGCGGGCAGGCCTGAAGTACTTGCCCAAGCTCCTGTCCAAGCGCAACATGGACTTCTTCTGCCTCAACGACGGCAGCTTCCCCGAAGTCGAAGCCGACGAACGGGCAGAACTGGTCACGGACTTCCTGGAGAAGTACTTCCCCATCAAGGCGCCCTGGGAGAAGTAGCCCGCGCGTGCCACGGCGCGGCACCAGCGCCGTGGCCCTTCCGGGGGCCGTCAGCGCCCGGTAGCCGCGCCCATCCTGGCGCCGCCGCGCTGCTTGGTGGTTTCCGGGATGCGGACCCCTGCCGCGGCGAGCCGCCGTGCAGTCTCCTCCGCGGGCACATACTCGCCCACCGTCGTCGACGTGCCCAGCGGGACCACCGAGTGGACAATGGTGTGCTCGTAAACATGCACCAGGTTGAAGGCCTGGCCGCCGTCCTGGCCCCTGGTGCCGCCCACAGGGACGTTGAGGTCCTGCGTGTAGCAGCTGGCGGAGGCAACCGACACCGGGATGCCGGCGAACGTGGCGGTGGTGGAGTAGTGCAGGTGCCCGGCGAGAATGGTGCGGACGTCAGAATTCCGCACCACCGCGGCGAGCGTGGCCTGGTCGCGGAGTTCCACCAGGACGGACAGGTCAAGGACGGACGGCACCGGCGGGTGGTGCAGGGCAAGGATGGTCCCGTCGGGCGCAGGTGTTTCCAGTTCCCTGCCAAGCCATTCCAGCTGCGCCTCACTCAGTTCGCCGTGGTGGTACCCGGGAACGGAGGTGTCCATGGTGATGACCCGCAGGCCATTGATGAAGTAGCTCCTGTCCACGGGGGCGTCGGTGCGGGGTTCGTCCAGCAGGCCCTCGCGGAAATTGGCCCTGTTGTCGTGGTTTCCCATCGCCCAGATGACCTGCGCGCCCAGCTCCCGGCAGGCGGGGTCCACGATGGCCCGCAGCTTGGCGTACGCCCCGGGATCGCCCTTGTCCGCGAGGTCGCCGGTGAAGATGACGGCCTCAGGCCGGGCCCCGGACGCTTTGACCTCTTCGAAGAGCTGGATGAGGCGTGCTTCGCTGTCAACGACGCCGTACAGGGGTTCCGGACCTCCCAACAAGTGGGGATCGCTCAGGTGGAGTAGGAAATGGCGTGGCCGCGGATGCTCGGCCTCGATGTGCTCCATTGCTGCCTCTGTGGTCGGTGGGAAACGGCGCTTCCCTTGTACCCTTCAGTAGCCTTTATCCAATCAGACAAATGGCAAACTTTGGGCGAATCACCGTAGCCCATGTGGAAAAATCTGCGAAAACTGCGCTTTCTGCAGGGCAAATTCGGTTGTTGGGGTGAATTTCAGCCGAGCGCGTCCTCGATGGCGTCAATGACCTCTGCCGAATCCGGCTCGACGGTGGGGGCGAACCGTGCCACCACCACGCCGTCGCGGTTGACCAGGAACTTCTCAAAGTTCCACTTAACCAGCCCGGGAAGTATTCCGTTCTTGAATTTCGTCAGCTCCGCGTAGAGGGGATGCTGGTTCCTGCCGCGCACGTCGGCCTTGGCGGTCAGCGGGAAGGACACCCCGAAATTGCGCTCGCAGAACTCGGCGATCTCGCTGTCAGTGCCCGGCTCCTGGCCTGCGAACTGGTTGCAGGGGACCCCGAGGATCTCGAAGCCGCGGTCACGGAACTTGCCATACAGCGCCTCCAGGCCCGTGTACTGCGGGGTGAAACCGCAGTTGGAGGCGACATTGACCACGAGCACCACTTTCCCTTTGAACTGGCCAAAGTCGGTGTTGGTGCCGTCGTTGAGGGTCAAGGGAATGGGATACAGGGGTGCCACGGGTTGCGTCCTCGGGTAGATGTCCATGCCGGTGGTTCGTTGCCGACCACCCAAGGTACTGGTCCCGCCTGCGTGTTTGCTGGACGGACCCCGCGGGGTGACTAGTTGGGCTGGGCAGTGCCGGTTGCCGACGGCGGCACGGGGGCTTCCGGAGTGGCGGTCCCGGTGGGCGCGGGGTCAGCCGTTGGTGAGGATGGGGCCGCCGTGGGAGGCGCGGTCGGCGTCGGCGCCGGGGTGGGCGGGGCAGTCGTCGTAACCGTCGGTGACGACGACGGCGCTGGCACGGGGCTCTGCGTCGGGGTCGGCGCGGGGCTCTGCGTCGGGGCCGGCGACGACGTTGGAGTCGGGGAGGACCGCGGCGCCCTGGCCGGAGGCCGGGTCGGACTCGGGGACGCCGTGGGAGCCGTGGTGGTCGAAGGCGATGCGGTGGGCGACGGGGACTGTGTCGGCGACCCCGTCGGCGTCGGAGATGGCGACGGCGACCCCGTCGGCGTCGGAGATGGCGACGGCGACCCAGACGGCGTCGGCGACCCCGTCGGCGTTGGTGAAGCCGTCGGGGACGGGGACTGTGTCGGCGAAGGAGAAGGGGTCGGTGTCGGCGAAGGAGATGGGGACGGCGTTGCGGGCGGAGGCGTCTGCGGTGCTCCAGGCGGCGGCAGTACCGTTCCGGTCGGCTGGGGTTCGGCCGGTGACGGTGACGGCTCCGCGGGGGCCGCTGCCGGGCTTTGTGCCTCGGCCTGGCCCGAGGCCGGGTCAGGACCTACTCCCACGGGGATGGTCCACACGGCAGCGCCGGCGGAAGCTCCCTGGCCCGGGGCGAAGGACACCAGTGGCTCCGGCGATGCTGCCTCGAGCGCACGCAGCGTCATCAGGCTCCATCCCTGGGGGCTGACGTAGCGGCCGTCGAGGATGGTCTCAAGGTGCAGGTGGCAGCCGGTGGACCACCCGGTCGAGCCCACCCGGGCGATGGCTTGGCCCACCTGCACTGTGTCCCCGGTCCGGACTGCGATGGACTCCAGATGGTTGTAGGTGGTGATCAGCCCGTCGCCATGGTCGATCTCCACCCGGTTGCCGCCGCCCCACGGATGCCAGCCCGCAGCCCGGACCACGCCGGAATCCGCGGCGTACACCGTGGTTCCACAGGGCGCTGCGTAGTCCTGGCCGAGGTGGAAATCTCCTGTTGAGCCCGTCAGCGGACTCGTCCGGAAGCCGAAAGGCGAGCTGGGGTCCAGGGACGCCAACGGCGCCATCAGGAATCCCGCGGGCGGCCGGCCGATACCCGTCAGGCCCACTGACACCGTGGCCTGGCCGCCGGCGCCCGTGCTGCCCACCTGGGGTCGCGGAAAAGCCACCGGAATGCCGGGGTCGGTGAGGATAAGCGGGGCCAACGAACCCGGCCCCACCTTGCCGTACGGAGGGACATCCAGTGCCGAAGCGCCAGGCAGAAGAGTACCTGCGCCGCCCGGGGAGCCGCTTGTGCCCCGGGCCGCCGTGGCGGCCACAGGGACGGGCGCCGTGACGGGCCCGGCAGCATTGAGCACCCCGAACGTCAGGGCCAGGGCACCGGCGGCGGCCAGCACACGTGCAGCGGGAACGCTGAAACGCCGGGGGTTTTCGCCCATGCCGGTTCCCCAATGCTTGCCCAATTGTCTGACTCCGGAAGGTAGCCACCCGCGCTGTCTTGACGGTACCTCCCATGGGACCACACGTCCGCTGCGGTGTGAACCCCTAACTGCAGGGTGCGGGGTTTCTGTGGATAACCCGGGGCCAGGAGGCCCTGCCCCTAATGATCCGGGCCACAATGGGATATGCGGACCTTTCTCCGGAAATGGCAGGAAGAACTCAAAAAGACCTTCACAGGGCGTTCCGACGCGCCCCCTGACTGGGCGCTGCGCCTCGAGGACGGCGACGATCCCGGATACCACCTTCCGGGCTCGGCCGTGTGGGCAGTGCACGGCTCCATGTCCCCGATCGTCGCCGGCATCAGGACCCTGCTGATGCAGTCGCTCCACCCGGGAGCATTGGCCGGCGTTCACGAGCATTCGAACTTCCGCGACGATCCGCTGGGCCGGCTGGCACACACCATCCGCTGGATCTTCACTGTGACCTATGGTTCGCGGGAAGCTGCCGAGGAGGCATCCGGCCGGGTCCGTCGGCTGCACGCGCCGGTTCAGGGGACCTACCACGCCAACGACGGCGGGGCGCGCAGCTACAGCGCGAACGACCCCCGGCTTGGTTCCTGGATCCACCTCGCCTTCACGGACGCCTTCCTGGCCTCGCACAAGCTGTGGGGCGGCAGGATTCCCGGCGGACCGGATGCATATGTTGGCGAGTGGGCGCAGGCCGGCCGGCTGATGGGTGTTGACCGGCCACCGTTGACGGAGTCGGCCATGCGGGACGAGCTGGACCGCTGGTACCGCAGCGGCGAGTTGCGGGCCGACGAACGGGTGGCGGAGACGGTGGACTTCATCCGGAACGCGCCCCTGCATCCGATACTTCGTCCGGGCTACCGGATCCTGTTTGCCGGGGCGGTCTACAGTCTTGAGCCTCGGTACCGGGAGATGCTGGGATTGTCTGTTCCACGGCTGGGCCCGTTCCCGCTGCCGGTGAGGCTTGCCACCAAGGCCGTCCTCGGCGTCGTACGCCTTGCACTGGGTCCCCGGGGACCCAGTGAGCTGGCGGCGCGGGCCAGGCTGCGGAGGCTGGGACTGTCCGTTGCGGATGCCTGACGGCTTTTGCCACTGGAAACGCGAAAGCCCGGCCCGGATATCCGGGCCGGGCTTTCAACCGGCGGAGAATGGGGGATTTGAACCCCCGAGGGCGTTAACCCAACACGCGTTCCAGGCGTGCGCCATAGGCCGCTAGGCGAATTCTCCAGCTGCTCTTGAACCAAAAGCAGATACTAGAGTACCTGATGTTTCGCGCAACGCCCAATCGGCCGTTTTCCGGGCCTTCCGGCGCCCTGCTCCACACCAGAAATGGGCGCCCCCAATGCGCCCATTCCACCGGACACCGTTGAACTGCCGGGTCCGGCCCGCCCAGCCAGGCCCCGCAGCTCACAACCTTGGATTGCCCAATCGGTGTACATGCCCATGATCCCGGCCACTGCGGTGATAAGCAACGGACAACGGCCCCTGGCGGGGCGCGGATTGGCACGATGGAACCATGAAGATTCATGCGCTGGTGGCCTACTCCCCCGCCACCCACACCGACCTTGTCCTGAAAGCCATCGGCGACGCCGGCGCCGGCAGGCTGGGCAATTACTCGCACTGTTCCTTCGTGTCGCCCGGCACGGGCCGTTTTACTCCGCAGCCAGGCGCCAGCCCTTTCATTGGCCAGGCGGGGACCGCCGAAGAAGTGGCTGAGGACCGGATCGAATGCGTCGTCGAAGAGGGACGGCTCGGCGCCGTGGTGGCCGCCCTGCGGGCTGCACACCCTTACGAGGAACCGGCGTTCATGACCTGGCCGGTGAAGGGCTGGCGCTGAGCGGCGCCGATTCGAGTAGAGCCCGATGTTCGGGTAAAGTATCTGACGGCCCCTCATGTGGCGTCATCCTGTTGAACTCCCCCAGGACCGGAAGGTAGCAAGGGTAGACGGGCTCTGGCGGGTGCATGGGGGGTCTTTACTATTCCCCCACAGGGCGGCTGTTGTCAGCCCGGATTGGTAGGGTTTTTCCTGTGACAGTTACTACCGCTCTCTACCGCAGGTACCGCCCGGATTCATTCGCGGACGTCATCGGCCAGGAGCACGTCACCGGTCCCCTGATGACGGCCTTGCGCAAGAACCGGGTCAACCACGCCTACCTGTTCTCCGGTCCCAGGGGCTGCGGCAAGACCACCTCCGCCCGCATCCTGGCCCGCTGCCTCAACTGTGAGCAGGGCCCCACGGACACGCCCTGCGGCGTGTGCCCCAGCTGCGTCGAACTCGCGCGCGGCGGCTCCGGCTCGCTGGACGTTATCGAGATCGACGCCGCCAGCCACGGCGGCGTGGACGATGCCCGTGACCTCCGCGAGCGCGCCACCTTCGCCCCGGTCCGGGACCGCTACAAGATCTTCATCATCGATGAGGCCCACATGGTCACCTCGGCGGGGTTCAACGCCCTGCTGAAGATCGTCGAAGAGCCGCCGGAACACATCAAGTTCATCTTTGCCACCACGGAGCCGGACAAGGTGATCGGCACCATCCGCTCGCGCACCCACCACTACCCGTTCCGGCTGGTGCCGCCGGAGCCGCTGATGGCGTACCTGGAACAGCTCTGCGGCCAGGAGAACGTCCCCGTGGCCCCGGGCGTGCTGTCACTGGTCATCCGCGCCGGCGGCGGCTCCGTCCGTGACTCCCTCTCCGTCCTGGACCAGCTGATGGCGGGCGCCGGGCCCAACGGCCTGGACTACGAACTCGCCGTCGCCCTGCTCGGCTATACGCACGCGTCACTCCTGGACGACGTCGTCGAGGCCGTCGCTGCGTCAGATGCCGCCACGGTGTTCCGCGCAGTGGACCGCGTGATCCAGACGGGGCACGATCCCCGCCGGTTCGTCGAGGACCTGCTGGAACGGTTCCGGGACCTGATCATTGTCCAGGCCATGCCGGAAAGCGCGCAGGCGATCCTCCGGGGGATGCCGGCCGACCAGATTGCCCGACTGCAGAACCAGGCCCACAGCCTCGGCGCTGCCGAGCTCTCACGGGCGGCGGATGTCACCAACACAGCCTTGACCGAAATGACGGGGGCCACTTCCCCCCGGCTGCATCTTGAGCTGCTGTGCGCCCGGATCCTGCTGCCCGGCTCGGACCAGAATGAGCGTGGCATGGCGGCGCGCATCGAGCGCGTTGAGCGCCGGCTGAACTACGCCGGGAACGACGTCGGTGCTCCCGCCGGCCAGGGTGTGGCCCCCGCCCCAGGTGCCGCTCCGGTTGCCGCCCCCGCCCCGATTCCACCCTCCTCGACGCCACTGCCAGCGGCTGCGGATCCCTCGTCCGGGCAGGCTCCATCGTCCCGCGTCCCGTCCGTCCAGGAGTCCGGCCCTCGGCCTGGCCTTGGCCAGGACAATGCCGGCGGGCACGGTCCCGCAAGCGCTGCGGACCCGGCGGCGGTGTCCGGGGACCGGCCACCGATGGCGGCCCCACGGGTAAGCACCAACGACTGGCCTGTGGAACAGGGCAACGGCCGTCCCAACAGCAGCCGCACCGGCACCCCCGGCGCAGCCGGCACCTCTCCTGCCCAGGCCCCGTCGCAGCCCCCCGTCCCGCCGGCAGCCGCCCACCCGGCCACTCAGGAACAGTCACCGGAGGCAGCAGGCACGCACGGGCAGTCCGCGCCCGTAACTTCACAGCCCCAACCCGAAGCAAACGCCTCCCGTGAAAGCACCAGGACCCCTGCGGACACCGGCGCCGCTGCGTCCGGCCCGGCACGGACCGCTCCTGCCGGAAACAGCGCCGCGGAAACTCCGTCGGCAGGCCCGGCCTCAGTTCCCGCGACCCCCGCTCCGGCAGGACCGGCAGGCGTGGGCGACGTGGAGGTACTGCGCCGGGCCTGGCCGGATGTCCTGCAGACGCTGTCCAGGATCAAACGCAGCACCTGGGCCCTGGTGGAACCGAATGCGCAGGTCAGCGCCTACGACGGCACCGTCCTGACCCTAAGCTTCACCACGGCAGGCCTGGCCGGCGCTTTCGGCCGTGCAGACCACTCCGACAACCTCCGGCAGGCCATCCACAAAACAGTGGGCATCGACTGCCAGATCAACGCTGTGGCGGCGGGCGCAGGCCGAGCGAGCGCTGAGCCAAACCCAAAAGCACCCGTCAGCAAGGCGGCCACGGCCAGTTCGGCTGACGTGGCCTGGGGCCTGGCGCCCGCTCCGGTGGCCGCGCAGGCCGCAGGCACGGGCAGTGCCCCTGCACGAGGTGACGGGCCTTCCGGCCAGGGGGACCAGCCGGTTGCCGGCCGCCCGGGTTCCCTGACAATGGCGGCCAGCGGCCACGGGGTCTCCGAGAGTGACCGCCGTGAGGACTCCGGGCTGCCCGGGTCCGGCGGGGCCGGTTCACGCGGGTCCGGCCGTCTCATGAAGGACGGCTCCGGCGTGCCCGCCGTTGCAGCCGGCCCCATGGGACCTGCAGGGTCTGCCGCCACCGGTGAAGCTGGTCAGGGCACCGGGTACGGCGCGCCCGGACAGAGCTCAACTGGACCGGGCACAACTGTTCAGGGCACAACTGGTCAGGGGGCAACTGGACAGGTTGCCACCGGGCGGGGCGGGGTCGGCCAAGCCCCGGATTCCTACCCGGACCTTGCCGGCGACTACTCCTACTCGGATGATGACTGGGGTCCGCCCCGCGATGAGGACGCTCCCCCGCTGGAGGAAGAACCTCCCATGGACTGGACACCGTCCAACTCCGCGAACCCGACCCGCCCCGCGAACGCGTCCGGCCCGGCAAACCAGTCCAGCCATGCCCGCGGAACAGTCACGTCCTCCGCGCCGGCGGCCCCGTCGGCCCAGCGGCCCGAAACCTCCGGCCCAGCCCCGGCCGCCCAACATCCGGACAGCCAGCGTCCGGACAGCCAGCGTCCGGACAGCCACTCGGGCGCACCCCACGACCCCTGGACCCGGGCAGTGGAGCAGGCGCCGGGAGTCTGGGTGGTGGGAACCGAGAGCAACGTGGACAAGAAGCCCGCCGCGTCAGGCTCAGGCGCGGCATCGGAGGGAACCTCCGCCGCCACGGGTGGCACCGCCGTCCCGCATTATGAGCCGGCGACCGCCCAGATACCGCCGTCCATTCCGGTCACGGCGGCAGCCGGACAGGCACGCAACCCGGATCCGGCAGGGGCACCGTCCCGTGGCGGAACCACAGCACCGGCTGTGGCCCGCGAGTATGCCATGGCAACCGTGGCGCCCGCGCAGGCACCGGCCCCCGCATCGTCTCCGGCCGGTGCCACAACATCTGCCCCGGCCCCGGCACGGGTCCAATCGCCGGTCCAGTCGCCGGCCGAGGCACCCCGGGAATCATCCCCCGGTCCGGCCGCGTCAGCGCGGCAAAGCCTCTACCAGAGGCTGTCCAACAGCCCGGAGGCCGAAGCCGGACGGTCCAAGGCACCGGCACGGGCGGCCACCGCGGCCGTCACCTACGTGCAGGACATCCCCAGCGCCGACGACGAAACCATCGAGGAATCGGGTGTGTTCGGGCGGGCGGCCGTGGAGCGTATTCTGGGCGGAAAGCTGATCGAGGAGCGCTCGGCCGACGGCAGCCCCATCGCCCCGCGCTACTGACCCGCACCCCGGCCCGGCACGCCGGCTGAAGCCATTGATCTGCCCGCAAACAACGTCAAGCTAAAGAGGGAATTGTGTACGAAGGTGCTGTCCAGGAGCTGATCGACGAGCTCGGACGCCTTCCCGGGGTGGGACCGAAGTCCGCTCAGCGGCTGGCTTTCCATATCCTCGAAGCAGATCCCCAGGACATGAAGCGACTGGTGGACGCCATCACCACCGTCAAGGACCGCGTCAAATTCTGCACGGTCTGCGGAAACGTCACGGAGCAGGACCTGTGCAACATCTGCCGGGATCCCCGCCGGGACCCCGCCGTGATTTGCGTGGTGGAGGAGTCCAAGGACGTCCTCGCCGTGGAACGCACCCGCTCATTCCGCGGGCGCTACCACGTGCTCGGCGGAGCCATCAATCCCATTGCCGGTGTGGGTCCGGAACAGCTCCGGATCCGTGAGCTGCTGACCCGGTTGAACGATGGCGCCATCCAGGAGGTCATCATCGCCACGGACCCCAACCTGGAAGGCGAAGCGACGGCCACCTACCTGGCCCGGATGCTCAAGACCATCGGCATTACGGTCACCCGCCTGGCGTCCGGCCTGCCGGTGGGCGGAGACCTAGAGTACGCGGATGAAGTCACGCTGGGCCGCGCGTTTGAGGGCCGGCGGAACGCCCTGAGCTGACTGGAAGTCCTCAGCCTCCCGCTGCGTCCACCTTCGCGGCCGCGGCCGCCTCAGGACGAAGTACGACGACGGGACTCCGCCGCGTGCGCTCCGGCCAGCAATACGCCGGTCAGGGCAGCCTGCAGCAGCAGTCCCACGGCCGGCAGCGGCACGTGCGCTGCGTCCATGCTGCGCGGCTCACCATTGACGCAAGGCACCTGGGTGCCGTCGGCAGCCCTCTGCAGCTCGGTGGCGAGCCAGCCGAAGAGCTGCTGCCCGCCGCCCGAATCCCCCACCAGCATGACCAGCACCACGGCAGGGCTCGCCGCGGGGAGCCACATGATCCGCTCGGTCCGGTACACCTCGGCACTTCCGGCGGGCACCCGCGAACACGTGTAGGCCACGGGAGCGCCGTCCGTGGCCCGCTCAACATTCAGCGCCACGGTCACCGGCTCCTCGGACCGCACCACAGGGACCAGGAACGTGGCCGCGGCAACAGTCCCCACCACCAGGAGCAAGGCCAGCAGCCAGCCGGCCGCCGCGGCGATGGCCGGCTGCCGCACCAGCGCACCGAGCGCCGCCCCCATCGCGCCAAACAGCGCCCCTTCGACCGCCGCGATGCCGGCAGCGTAGAGCGCAACACTTCCGGGTACACCAGCAACCGCTGCGTGCAGCGAAAGGCCCGCCAGGACAAGCACCGCGAAAACCATGCCCCGCAACGCAGCGGCAATCAAGGCCGGGAGTGCTGCGGCTGCCTGTTCCTCACGCCCGCCGATCCGTCGAACGCCGCCAAGGCCCCACTGCATCCCCAGCAGTGCTGCCGCCGTGGGCAGCAGCAGGGACGCCAGGGCTGCGGTGAACTGTCCGCCGCCAACCCATCCGGCCGGGTCCTCTTCAATAACGCCCACCAGCCAGACCATGACCCCCACGACGGCCCACGTGGCGCAGGCTGTGCCGGCTGCAGCAGCCCAGAACGGCAGCGACCGCAGGCCGCCCCGGAAGTCCTCCACTCCGGCACGTGCCACCGCCCGGAAGCCTGGTCCCGCAGGCGGCTCACCGCCGTCGTCCTCCCACGCAACACCGGCCCCGTCGACGCCCTGGCCCGGCACGCCCCTCCGGTCCCCAATGGGTTCGAAGTACGGCTCCGCCGCGGAGCTTCCCGGAGAATGCCGGTCATCGGCCACGGAGATCCACCTTTCCGGGTCGGGCACCGGCGCCCGCGGCACCGGGCGGCCTGCGCCCCTGTTGGGTTACAGCTGCCTCCATCGTGGGCCAGCCCCGGCGGGGTGTCCAGACCCTGTATGCGGCCGGTCCGGGAGCCGGCATTCGGTCACAATTCAACGGGGCGGTCCGGGCGGCGATAAACTGTCGAAGGAAGCCGCGCCGCCAGGCTCCTGGCCTCCAGAAATCCAACTGATCCGATGAAGGTACGCGCCATGAGTACGCCCACCACCGAAGTGCACAATGCCACGCAGCCGCAAGGACTGCCCGCCGCCGGTGCGGTAACCAAACAGCTCATTGTGCAGAAGTTCGGCGGCTCCTCCGTCGCCGACGCCGACGGCATCAAGCGCGTGGCCGCCCGGGTGGTCGCGGCCCAGCAGGCCGGCAACGAGGTTGTGGTGGTGGTATCCGCCATGGGCGACACCACCGACGAGCTCCTTGATCTGGCCGCAGAGGTCACCGATTCCGCCCCTGCCCGCGAGATGGACATGCTCCTCTCCGCCGGCGAGCGCATCTCGATGGCGCTGCTGGCCATGGCCATCAACAAGCTGGGCGCATCCGCCCAGTCCTTCACCGGTTCCCAGGCCGGCATGATCACCGACGGAATCCACGGCAAGGCACGCATCATCGACGTCGACCCGCACCGCATCCGCACCGCCCTGGACAAGGGCAACATCGCGATTGTGGCCGGGTTCCAGGGCATGAGCCGCACCACCAACGAAATCACCACCCTGGGCCGGGGCGGCTCGGACACCACGGCCGTGGCCCTCGCCGCTGCCCTGGAAGCGGATGTCTGCGAAATCTACACGGACGTGGACGGCATCTACACCGCTGATCCCCGGGTAGTCCCGTCCGCCCAGAAGGTGGACACCATCTCCAGTGAGGAAATGCTGGAGCTCGCGGCGTCCGGCGCCAAGATCCTGCACCTCCGGTGCGTCGAGTACGCCCGCCGGTTCGGCGTGCCGCTGCACGTCCGTTCCTCATTCAGCCAGCACGAAGGCACCTGGGTCATCCCCAGCGCCGAAGACAAGATCACCACACAAGAGGGAGTTGCCTTGGAGCAGCCAATCATCTCCGGCGTTGCGCACGACCGCTCGGAAGCCAAGGTCACGGTCGTTGGCGTTCCGGACATTCCCGGCAAGGCAGCCGCGATCTTCCAGGTCATCGCCGACGCGCACTCGAACATCGACATGATCGTCCAGAACGTGTCCACCCACGGCACCGGCAAGACGGACATCTCGTTCACGCTGCCCATCGTCGAGGGTGCGGACGCCTTGGCGGCCCTGCACGCCGCCCAGGACAAAATCGGCTTCGAAACCATCGAGTACAACGAGCAGATCGGCAAGTTGTCCCTGATCGGTGCCGGCATGCGCTCGCACCCGGGCGTCTCCGCCACCTTCTTCAAGGCACTCTCGGACGCCGGCATCAACATCAACATGATCTCCACCTCGGAAATCCGGATCTCCGTGGTGACCCACGCCGATCTCCTGGATGAAGCCGTGCGCGTGATCCACAAGGCCTTCAAGCTGGACAGTGACAAGGAAGCCACCGTCTACGGCGGCACCGGCCGCTGACCTGCACCGGGCAAGCTAAAGCCGGGTTTCCGTCCACGCATTATGGACGGAAACCCGGCTTTCCGTTTTGAGGGGGCCAAACCGCAGAGGGCCGGCAGGCCGGGACGGGAACAGGTCAGCTGTCCCGCTCGAGGTCTTCACGCCGGACGGCGTAATGGTGGCCGGTTGAGTCCGTTTCCACCACGAAGTGCGAAAGGTCCTCCTCCGATGCCTGTTCGAACTCGTCGTGCTTGTGAAGCACCGGAGTGTCGGCGTCGAGGCGCGTCGCAGGACCGAAGAAGAAGCGGAGCCGGTCGGTCATGCTCATGAATCCGCTGAGTACGTGTGCCACTGTTTCCCACCCCCTTCCCCGGTGTGAGGAAATGAGCCGCCGGTCCCGCCCGGGGCCGGTGCCCCTATTTTACGCCGGGGCGGTGCAAAAGGATCCGGGATTCCGGCGGCCCGCCGCCCCGTCGATTTCCCCAACAGGGCGGTGCCGGCAGGTCAGCGCAGCGACTTGTCGCCCGGGTCCTTGGGAACCACGTAGGTGCTGCCGTCCGGCCTGGTGACGGTTTCCCATTGCTGGGTCTCGGCCTGCCTCTGTGCCAGCAGCCTGCGGTTCTCCTCCGTCATGTCATGCCCGAGCGAAGAGCGGTTGGCCGGCCCGAAGATCACCCGCAGCTTGCCGGTGGCCCGCATGAACCGCTGGGAAGCGTTGCCCCTGTCTTCCGTGTTGCGCCTGGCCATGAACCTTTCCTTTCATCTGACATGATACCTACGAAAAGTGTACGCTAATTATTAGTGCACTAACAGTTGGAGGGCTGATGACCACCGCAGAGGAAACCCGTGAAGACGACCTGCTCCTGGAACACCAGTTGTGCTTTGCCCTGACCGTGGCATCGCGCAGCGTCGTGGGAGCTTACAAACCCGTGCTGGAGAAGCTGAACCTGACCCATCCGCAGTACCTGGTGATGCTGGCCCTGTGGGAGACCAGCCCGCGGACTGTCCGGAACATCAGCGAGGCCCTGGCCCAGGAACCCGCCACCATCTCGCCGCTGCTGCGCCGCCTGGAAGCCGCCGGGTTCATCAGCCGGCGCCGCGCTGACGGCAATGAACGCGCCCTGGCGGTGGAACTCACGCCTGCGGGAGCCGCCCTCCGGCAGGAGGCCCTCAAGGTCCCGGGCACCATGATGGACCGGCTGGGCCTTACCCGCGCGCAGGTCACCGAGCTGCACGCCACCATGATGAGCCTCATCGCCGCCACCTCCGCACCCGCCGGGGACGATAGAATCGAGCCATGACGAAGGCCCGGACCATGCGCAGCCTGTGGCCCTCCGCGGCCGCGCTGGCCATCACCGCCGGGCTGCTGACGGCGTGCACGGGCACCCCTGGCGGTGGGAACCAGTCCTCTTCCCCGGCTCCGGGATCCCCCTCCACATCCCCGTCCGCAACGGCGTCCGCGAGCGGGACGGCGTCATCCACCAGCCCCGCGCCGGACACCGAAACCACCGTGCCTGCACCCCCTCCGGGCGCTCCCACCGCACTGCCGACCGGCCCCGGGCAGGGCAATGCAGAACTGGCCATTACGGTGCTTCCCGGCGAAGGCGCGGCAGCTGTCAACTACACGCTGGTGTGTGAATCCGGCAAACCTGCGGCGGAAAGCAACCACCCTGCCGCCGACGCCGCCTGTGCTGCCCTGAAAAAGAACGCCGCACTGCTCAACAACTCCGCGCCCGGCAAGGACCAGGCCTGCACCGAGCAGTACGGCGGCCCCCAGAAAGCCACCGTTACCGGCATAGTGGATGGAACCGCCGTCGACTCCTCCTTTGCCCGGACCAACGGCTGCGAGATCAGCGCCTGGGAAGCGGCGAAGGATGTCCTTGGAGCAGCCGGTGGAGCAGTTTAGGGTCCTGGCGGCGGACGAGTGGCAGGCCCGGGAAGAAACACACCGGCGGCGCGTGGACCGCTACGCCGGCCCCTACCTGGAACGCCGCTCCGCCGGAATGAAGCACCCGGTGGAGGACTTCCTTTTCACGTACTACACGCACAAGCCGGGTCAGTTGCGCCGCTGGCATCCGGGCGCAGGCGCCGTCCTCACCGGCAGCGCAGCCGGGGAACGGCGCGCCTGGAAACACTACCGCCTGCTCGACGACGGCGAACTCGCCTCCCTCGGGCTGCCCGCCGGGAGCACGGCGGCCGCCTTTGACCGCGGCGCCTTCCTGGCCGACCGCCGCGAGGCCCTGGCTTTCGCGGACATCATTCTGCGGGGAACGGCGGCCCGGCCGGCTCAGTTCGGCTGTTTCGGCCTGCACGAGTGGGCCATGGTGTACCACCAGGACAAGTTCGAACTCCGCCACGAATACCTGGACCTGAGGCTGGGCGCCGCCGGCACGGACGCGGTGGTGGAAGAGAACCGGATCCGCTGCACCCACTTCGACGCGTTCCGCTTTTACACGCCGGATGCGTCTCCGCTCAATGAATTGCGGCCCACCAGGGAATCACAGCGGCACCTGGAGCAACCCGGCTGCCTGCACGCGAACATGGACCTCTACAAATGGGCCTATAAACTGCTGCCCGCGCTTCCCAGCGAACTGGTGATGGACTGCTTCGAGCTGTCCTGGCGGATCCGGGCCATGGACATGCAGGCGTCGCCGTACGACCTCTCCGGTTGGGGTTATCCGCCCATCCGGATAGAAACCACTGACGGAAAAGCCGACTACGTTTCCCGGCAGCGGGGCTTTGCCCGGGAAGCGGCCGTCCTCCGCAACAGGCTGGCCTCTGCCTTGAGCTCCCTGTCTGCGGCGACGGACTTGGCCCCGGAGGAAGGACAGGACCATGAGCGCGGAGCAGCCTGACCCCCGGTCGCTGGACCTGGCGGTCACCCTGAGTGAAACCCCCGACGGCCCCCACCACGAATTCACCCTGCGGGCCGTCCACGGCAAACTCTCGTCCGGCTCCACCGTGCCGGATCCGCAGGCCGCCCTCGATGCAGTCCTCAGGAACGGGGAAGCGGTGTTTTTCCCCGTTCCGGGTCCCCCGCGCCTGTGCACCCAGCAGTACGGCGGACCCCAGCAGGCGGTTGTTACGGGCACCTTCGGCGGCAGGCGGGTCCACACCACGCTGACGCTCACCGACGGCTGCGAGATTGCCCGCTGGCGTGCCCTCGCGCCGCTGCTGGGTGGAACCGCCGGTACTGCAGGCAGGACCTAGGCGTCCGGGTGGCTTAGCGGAGCACGGGACACCGGCATCACGGAAATGGCCGGCGGATCTGATGATCCGCCGGCCATTGCCGTTGTGTCGCTTGCTGCCGTGCTTTTTACGAGAGGTTTTCCGAGGGAACGGCCCTAGACGCCAAGGTCAGCGCTCCCGGACTCGTCCTGGAACTCCTTCTTCTTCTTTTCCTTCTTGACCTTGTCCTTCTTGTCCTTCTTGTTTGGATCAGTCTGCTCATCATCCGGCAGCGAGGCACTGGTGCCCGGAGTCACGACGACCGAGACAAACGTGGGGACAGCCCCACCGGAGTAGTTCACCCGGCCGATGTACGAACCGGGTTCAAGGTTCCGCCAGGACAACGTCACGTCACCGGACGTACCGTTCGGCAGGCGCAGCGGGTTGGGGCTGACGGATGCGTTGCCGACGTTCGCGCCCAGGACCGCCGCATCCAGGGAAGCCTTGGTGGGCTGTCCGTTGGGGCTCGCGTAGAGGTTTGCGAACATCGTGTACACGCCGGCCTTGGGGTTGCTGACGGAGACCGACTCACTGGCTGACACCGTCTGGGAGGCAAGCTGCTTTCCGTCCGGGGTGAAGACCAAGAGATCGAAGTCGGCGTTCTCGTCCGAGGAGAAAACAGAGAACTTGGCCAACGGCGAACCGGCCGGAACCGTCACCTGCTTCATGGCGTTGGAGGCGTTGCCTGCCAGGGCCAGCGGCCCCGGAACCAGTTCGACTGCCGTCGAATCGGCTTTGGACAGGCCGTCCACGGTCATGCTCACCGGGGCATTCGTGCCGGACACCACGGGGATGGTGCCCTGGCCGGTGCCGCCCGTGGAACTGAAGGCAACGTTGGCCGGCGCGACGACGGACTGCGGCCGGACGGCGATGGGCGAGGTGACGGTCTTGCCCGCACCCTGCCAGGCCAGGCTTCCCATGGCGAACTGTCCGGTGGGGGCGCCGGCGTTCTCGAACCTGACCTTGAAGGTGCGCTTCTCGCCCACCGCGCTGAAGTTCAGCACCGACGGCGTGACCGTCACCTTTACGCCCGGAACGTTCGCCTGGGCGCGGTAGATTCCGGGCGTCAGGGCCGTGACCGTGCGGGTGACTTCGGTCCTGCCGGTCAGGGAACCCAGAGCAAACGAGGCCAGGTTCATGTCCCGGGGCGCCGTGCTGCCCAGGTCAGGAATGCCAAGGTCCAGTCCGGTCCCCTGGATGAACCTCAGGTAGTCGGTGTCATTGGCGTCATACACCAGGCCCGGATCCAGGACCTTGGCGACGGACACCTGGCCCGCGCCGGTGGCGAAGACGTCGGTGTTGCGGCTGCCGTCAGCGTTCTTGACGTCCGAGGCGGTGGTCATCATGGCGGACTTCACCGTGGCCGGAGACCAGGTGGGGTTCTTTCCAAGGACCAGGGCACCAAAGCCGGCAACGTGCGGCGCAGCCATGGACGTGCCGGACATCATGCCGAACTGGGCACCGCCCTCACCGATGGGCGAAACACCGGCGAGCACTGCCACGCCCGGAGCCGCGACATCCGGCTTCAGGAGGTCGGAGTCGGTGGCCAGGAGAGGGCCGCGGGAGGAGAATCCAGCGATCTGCGGCTGGGGAGCCTGCGGCAGGCCGGTGCTGTCCTTGTTCACCAGGGCAGCCTTGATGGCGGGGTTGGCCGCCAGCTTGTCCTTGATCTGCTGGGTGGCCGGAGGATTGACGTGCACGGTCGGAACAGCGTGCTGGTCCACGTCCTCGGAGGACGGCGTGACGTTGACGAGGATCATGCCTACGCCGCCGGCGCGCTTGACCTCGGCGCTCTTGGCCACGCGGTCAATGACTCCACGGTCGCACACCACGATCCGTCCGGAGACCTTGGCAGGGTCCAGGGTGTTGGGCCCGCACAGCTCAGGGCTGGCAGCTCCGGCCGCCGCGGCCGAGGCGGCAAGCACCAGCGGGCTGGCCGGCACGTTGTTGGCCATCAGGCTGGCGCCGCGGAACTTGCTGCCGTCCTCGAACTCCACGGTCCCCTGAAGTTCCGTGGAGAAGGAGGAAGCGGCAACCGTGGTGAGCCAGGGGGCTCCATGGTTCACCGTGCTGGCGGTGGGGCCGCTGTTGCCGGCGGAGGCGGAGACGAATACGCCTGCGGACGCCGCCGAAAGGAAGGCCAGCGCCACCGGATCGGTGGTGGTGGAGGTGCTGCCCGAGATGGAGTAGTTCAGGACGTCCACGCCGTCCAGGATTGCCTGGTTAATGGCCGCCACGGACGCGGAGCTGTAACAGCCGCCCGTGTTGGGATCCGTGTCCTCCCAGCAGACCTTGTAGATGGAAAGCTTGGCTGCCGGGGCCACACCGCCGGTAATGCCCATGTCCCGGCCGCCCAGGTTGGCGCGGACGTTGGCGTTGCCGGCCGCCGTGCTGGCGGTGTGGGTGCCATGGCTGCCCACGTCGACGGGAGACAGCCGTTCTTCGGGCGCCCGGTTGGCCGGGGGGACGTACTTCTTGAAGTCGTCGGCGAAGTAACGGGCGCTGAGCACCTTGGAGTTGCAGGCGGTGCCGTCGAAGTCGGCCCCCGTCCCTTCTCCCTTCTGGCATTCGCCCAGGAAGGTGTCGCCGTCGGCCTTCAGCATGGCGATCTTGCCGTCCGCCGTCCGGTAGGGCACGCCGACTTCGGGGTTGCCGGTCAGCGGCTTGACCTCGGACCCGGCAAAGAAGGGGCTGGAGGGGGTGTAACCGGAATCGATGACGCCCACCACTACGCCCTTGCCTGCATTGTCGGTGCCGCCGAAGGTGCTGTTCCAAATGCCCTGGGGGCCGGAGAGGTTCAGGAAGTCGGTGGTGGAATAATCCGGAGCGTTCTCGGTGTCCGGGGCAACCATCAGGACTTTCGGGTCCCTGGCCAGCTTCAGCGCCTGGTCGGCGGAGAGGTCGGCGGTGAAACCGTTGATGGCGGCAGTGAAGTTCCGCTTGATCTGGACGCTTTCGTCCTTGGCGAGTTCGCGCTGGTTGTTTTCCAGGTGCTGCTGGTAGCGCTGCACCTCCGGGCGCCCGGCGTCGAGCTTCTTGCCCGTGTCCGGTTTGGTGGCCGGGAGATCCCCGGTGCCGCCGGCATAGGTTGCGGCAGGCTTTTCGGTCATCACCACGATGTACCGTCCGGCCTGGTAGTCCTTGGGATCAAGGTCCTGTTTCTGGACCGCCGGAACCTGTCCGGCGGAGGGGGCCGCCGTTGCCGGCGTGGCTGCCACTGAGCCGAGGAGCAGCGGGATTCCGACAGAGAACGCGGCGGCCCTCCGGAATCCACTGGCCCTTACAGGGCTTTTTCCAGTTGATTTCACGTGCACCCTTTCACGATGAACCGGCCAGTCAGGATTGGAGGGCCGGAAACGACGGGCGTGGTACAGGGAATTACAGATTTTGTAATCCAATAAGACCAGCCGGTTCACAGAGTACAGACTGATAGCCGAATATGACATAAGGCACATAAGGGGAATTTTTGCCAGTCATACGGGGCTGGAGCAGGCGCCGTTTTCCAGGCAGGCGGGGCGGCCCCCGGAGCATGCGCCGAGGGCCAAAAACCGGGCGGAAGCCTACCGCCGGGGAGTCCGGACCACGTCGCTGATCCACTGCCGGGTCTTCTCGTCCACGGGACCGGCTGTACGGTTCCGCCGGGCATGGCGGTCGGCTTTGATCTTTTGGAAGACCATCCGGCCCAGGCCGGCAAACACGGCGGCGGCCATAACAGGCAAAAGGACGGACTTCGAATTCTCTGCCATCCCGCCATCTTAATGAAGGCCGGCGCCCAACTCCATAGCAGGTCAAGCCGTACTCCGCCCGACGGCCCGCATGTCCCCGCAGTGACGTACGTCCCCCGAATACAGAGTGGGGGTGCCGGGCCGGTAGAATGATAAGGCAAGCTCGCGGAGCGCCCCACCACAATGTCTGGAAGACGGCTGGAACACGGTCTGAAAACGGCCATCGACACTGCCTGACACAGCGTGTCCCCAACACCGGTACGGCGTGAGACGGCACCACTCCGCTGCGCCCTTACCCAAGCTCACGCACAGGAGTTGCCGGATGCCCCGGATCGTTGTTGACGTCATGCCCAAGCCCGAGATTCTTGACCCCCAGGGAAAGGCGATCGTCGGCGCTCTTCCCCGCCTCGGCTTCACCAGCTTCAGCTCTGTCCGCCAGGGCAAGCGGTTCGAGCTCACGGTGGACGGTGAAGTCACCGAGGAGATCCTGGCCCAGGCCCGGAACGCCGCGGAAACCCTGCTTTCCAACCCCGTGATCGAGGACGTCGTCAACGTCGAGGTCGTCGAGGCCTGAGATGACTGAGCTTCCCCTGATCGGCGAGGCCGTGGCCGTCGCCGCAAACCCGCGCCTCGCGGGCGCAAAGATCGGCGTCGTCACCTTCCCCGGGACCCTCGACGACCGTGATGCTGCCCGGGCCGTCCGCCTCGCCGGCGGCACCGCCGTCGAACTCTGGCATGGCGACACCGAACTCGGTGACGTGGACGCCGTCGTGATTCCCGGCGGGTTTTCCTACGGCGACTACCTGCGCGCCGGTGCCATCGCCCGTTTCGCCCCGCTGATGTCCAAAATCATCGACGCCGCCAACTCGGACGCCAAACTGCCTGTGCTGGGCATCTGCAACGGCTTCCAGATCCTCACCGAGTCGCACCTGCTGCCGGGCTCGATGATCAAGAACGACCACCTGAAGTTCCTGTGCCGGGACCAGGTGCTGCGTGTGGAAAACAACACCACGGCCTGGACGCTGGACTATGAGGCGGGCCAGGAAATCACCATCCCGCTGAAGAACCAGGACGGCCAGTACATCGCCGACGAGAAGACCCTGGACGCCCTGGAGGCGGAGGGCCGCGTCGCGTTCCGGTACGTCGGTTTCAACCCGAACGGCTCGCGCCGCGACATCGCCGGCATCACGAATGCCGCCGGCAACGTCGTGGGCCTCATGCCGCACCCCGAACACGCCACCGAACCGGGCTTCGGCCCCGAATCCCTGGACGGCATCGGCGGGTCCGATACCGACGGCCTCGGCTTCTTCACCTCCGTACTGACCAAGATTGTGGGAGGCGACAAGTGACCACCGAAACCACCAAGAAGTTCAACATCGACACCGTCGAGAACGCCGCCAAGACCCCGGACACCGAGCTGCCCTGGGCCGAGTTGGGCCTGAAGCGGAACGAATTCGACGAGATCGTCAAGGTCCTGGGCCGCCGCCCCACCGGTGCTGAGCTGGCCATGTACTCCGTGATGTGGAGCGAGCACTGCTCCTACAAGTCCTCCAAGAACCACCTGCGCCAGTTCGGCGAGAAGGTGACTCCGGAGATGAAGAAGGACATGCTGGTGGGCATCGGCGAAAACGCCGGCGTCACCAACCTGGGGGACGGCTGGGCCGTGACCTTCAAGATCGAATCGCACAACTCGCCGTCGTTCGTTGAGCCTTACCAGGGCGCCGCGACCGGCATCGGCGGCATTGTCCGCGACATCATCTCCATGGGCGCCCGCCCGGTTGCCGTCATGGACCCGCTGCGCTTCGGCGCCATCGACCACCCCGACACCGCGCGCGTCATGCACGGCGCGGTGGCCGGCATCGGCGGCTACGGCAACTCCCTGGGCCTGCCGAACATCGGCGGCGAAATGGTGTTCGACTCCGTCTACCAGGGCAACCCGCTGGTAAACGCGCTGGCCGTTGGCGTCATGCGCCACGAGGACATCCGCCTGGCCAACGCCTCCGGCAAGGGCAACAAGGTGGTCCTGTTCGGTGCGCGCACCGGCGGCGACGGCATCGGCGGCGCGTCCGTGCTGGCCTCCGAGTCCTTCGACGACACCAAGCCCTCCAAGCGCCCCGCCGTCCAGGTGGGCGACCCCTTCGCCGAGAAGGTCCTCATCGAGTGCTGCCTGGAGCTCTTCAAGGGTTCCCTGGTTGAGGGCATCCAGGACCTCGGCGCTGCAGGCATCTCCTGTGCCACCTCGGAACTGGCGTCCAATGGCGACGGCGGCATGCAGGTTGAGCTGACGTCCGTGCTGCTGCGCGACCCCACCCTGACCCCGGGCGAAATCCTGATGTCCGAGTCGCAGGAACGCATGATGGCCGTGGTGACGCCGGAGAACGTGGAAGCGTTCCAGGCCGTCATGGACAAGTGGGCCGTGGAGTACTCCTGGCTGGGCGAGGTGACCGATACCGGCCGCCTGATCATCACCTGGGAAGGCGAGGTGATCGTCGACGTCGACCCCCGTACCGTGGCGCACGACGGCCCGGTCTACGACCGCCCATACGCCCGCCCGGAGTGGCAGGATGCCGTCCAGGGCGACACCTTCACCGGGTCCGTGCAGGACGCAGGCCGCCCGGCCGCACCGGCGGAACTGGCCAAGGCCGTCACCGAACTCGTGGCGTCCCCCAACATGTGCTCCAAGTCCTGGATCACCAACCAGTACGACCGGTACGTGGGCGGCAACACCGCCATGGCGTTCCCGGACGACGCCGGTGTGGTCCGTGTGGACGAGGAAACCGGCCTGGGCGTCGCCCTGGCCACCGACGCCAACGGCCGCTACACCTACCTGGACCCGTACCACGGTGCGCAGCTGGCGCTGGCCGAGGCCTACCGGAACGTTGCCACTGCAGGTGCCATCCCGATGGCCGTCAGCGACTGCCTGAACTTCGGTTCCCCCGAGGACCCGGATGTCATGTGGCAGCTGGCCGAAGCCATCCGCGGCCTGTCCGACGCCTGCCAGGTGCTGGGCATCCCGGTCACCGGCGGCAACGTCTCGCTGTACAACCAGACGGGCACCACACCCATCCACCCCTCCCCCGTGGTGGCGGTCCTGGGCAAGCTCGACGACGTCGCCCGCCGCACGCCGTCGGGCTGGCGCGAGGATGGCCAGGCCATCTACCTGCTCGGCACCACCGCCGCTGAACTGGACGGTTCCGAGTGGGCCAACATGCGCGGCCACCTGGGCGGCCAGCCGCCGAAGGTGGACCTCGACGCCGAACGCGCCCTGGGCGAGATCCTGATCAACGCCTCCCGCGACGGCATGATCGACTCCGCGCACGACCTCTCCGAAGGCGGCCTCGCAGCAGCCCTGGTCGAGTCCTCGCTGCGGTACGGCGTGGGTGCCCGGATCGCGCTGCAGGACGTCATGGACCGCGACGGCGTGGACCTGTTCACGGCGCTGTTCTCCGAGTCGCAGGGCCGCGCCGTGGTGGGCGTCCCGCGCTCCGAGGAAGTCCGCTTCACGGACATGTGCACCGCCCGCGGCTTTGCGCACACCCGCATCGGCGTGGTGGACGCAGCCAGTGGACAGCTGGAGATCAACGGAGTGGACGCCCTGTCCCTCGACGCCCTCCGCGAAGCCCATGAAGGGACCCTGCCGAAGTACTTCGGCTAGTCCCCCCATCGATTGCTCCGTACTTGTCGTTTTGAACCGTCAGAACGACAAGTACGGAGCAGTCGTTTTAAGTGCCCGGGCGCCAGCCGGCCTGTGCCAGGGCAACAAGCACTTTGGCGGCGGCCGGCTTGGCGTCATTCAGCATATGGCGCTTGGAGATTCTGACCTCCGTCCACCCCAGGGCGGCGTGCCGTTCAGAGCGCGTGATGTCCTTGGCAATGATCGGGACATTGAGCTCCGGCTCCGGCAGGCCAGCCCGGACAATAGCGAGCCGCAGCAATGTTTCCTGCGGTGAATCCGAGCCCACCCGCACCAGTTGGATAGCCTCCTTAGCCTTGCGGATTCCCCGCTTGCCCTTGTGCCGGTCGATCATCCGCTGAAGATCGGCGATGGAGCAGAGCGGCAAGTCCCTACCCTCGAATTCGGGACGCGGCACACGGACACAAGCATCGCCCATGGCCACGATTTCATCCACGGACAACAGCTCGGCCATGTCGAGCCAGGTCCGCTCCGGTGTAGTGACGGGGATACCCTGATGCACCGTGACTTCATCCTCATAGAGCTTCATCCGGTGGACGATAACGTGCGGCCGGTCGAGATGCGCTTCGCCCTCGGGACGGATGATGTGGTGCATGTCGGGATTCTCCTTTCGCAGCCGAAGAGGCAGCGAAAGCAGCTCCGCGGCGGTGAGGTGGGATGCGGCGCATCGCTCGTTGACCTCAATGAAGGGCCGCACCTTGAGGCTCAAGGCGAGCTCCGCCGTCGGGCCGTCCGCCCTGATGCCCTTACCAAGCCTGTTAGGGAACGATGCCTCAAGCGCTTGGCCGAGACTCCTGCCCGTGCAGCCTCAGCCGCAGTGAAAGGACGGCCCTCAAGTACTCCCGGAAGCGGACGTGCGGTCTTCATTGCTACATCAGACCAAAACCGTGCAAGCTCCGCAGAAGTTATCCACACCCTTCATCGAGTGCCTCCGCCGTTTTGAGGCTTCTAAAGGGCGTTTACGGAGCAATCGATGGTGGTCAGTCTTCGCTGTGCAGGTCCCGGCGGCGGGCGCTGAGCAGCTCGACTTCCGGGCGTCCGGCAACAAAACGTTCGACGGCGTCAAGCACCTCCACGAGGTGGGCCCGGTCCCCTGCCACCAGGCCGGCGCCAAGCTGTGCGCGGCGGTACTGGCTGTGGTCCCCCACCTCGGCCACCGAGACGTCGAACCGGCGTTTGAGTTCGGCGAGGAGCGGCCGGATCACCGAGCGTTTTTCCTTCAGCGTGTGGACGTCGCCCAGCAGGACGTCGAACTCGATCCAGCCGATCCACATAGCCGGCAGCCTTCCTTACTCGATGGTGAGCTCGCCCATCCGGTCCCAGCCCTCGCCGTCGAGCTGGCGGCTGATGATCCGGGGCGTTTCGACCAGGGCCTGTGGCATGTCCGCCATGGCCTTCTTGAAGTGCGCGCTGTTGACGTGGTCGCCGGCGGCGTCGTCCTTGAAGGCTTCCACCAGGACGTACTCGTTGGGGTCATCCAGGCTGCGGGACCAGTCGAACCAGAGGTTGCCCGGTTCCTTCCGGGTGGCTTCGGTGAAGTCAGCCACCAGGTCCGGCCAGCGTTCCGACCATTCCGGCTTGACCTTGAATTTGACGACGATAAAGATCACTGGGACTTTCCTTCCGCGGCGAGTTTGCGTGCCCCTTCAATGTACCGGGAAGTAACGTACCGCTGGGCTGCGCGGGTCACCAGTCCGCCGGCGGCGTAGAACCAGTTGGCGGGTTTGCTGAACGCCCTGACGCGCAGGAACACTTCGCCGGCCGCGTCGATGACCGCCTCGAAGGATTCCTCACCGCGGGCTGGATGTCCCGGGAGCGTTCCGTATCCAAAGCCTGCCGACTGCGGCAGCCCCTCCGCCGCGGGCTCCTGCGCCCACACCACCTCACAGGGTGCGTTGAGGCGGAAAGGGCCGACGCCGAATCCGCTCACCACCCGTGCGCCCGGCACAGCCCTGGGCGAGTCGGCCCGGACACGGAGCCCGGCCCGTCGTTGCAGTTCCCACTCGAGGATTGCGTCGGCGAGGCGCCGGTACAGCGGCAGGCCGGAGCCGAGGTAAATCTCCTCCAGCACCCGGGCATACCCTTCCGGCGCCTCCCCGTTCCTGGTACCACCGATGCCCGGGTAGTCCATGCCCCTACTCAACGCCGCGTCCCAGCCGGGCCCAGCCAAGCCGCTCCTGCTGCTTGCGGCTGAGGGTGGCCACGACGAGGTCGTAGGAGTCCTCCACCATGTCCCGCACCATGTCGTCCGGCAGTGAACCGTCCAGGCGGACGCCGTTCCAGTGGGTTTTGTTCATGTGCCAGGCACCCGTGATCGCCGCGTGCGCCGCCCGCAACTGGACCGCCAGGGACGGCTCGCATTTGAGGTTCACGAAGAAATCGGCGGGGTCCATGGTGGACAGCGCAAAGAGCTTTGCCTCATGCCGGGCTCCGCCGGAGATGTGCGCCCGGACCTTGAACACCGACGTGTCCGGGCCAAAAGGGAAATCCTCGAAGGCACCGGGAAATGACAGGCAGATTGTCCGCAGGGTGGTGGGGTCCATGGACGAAGCCTATAAAGCCGCCCGCCACGGTGCTAGTCTGCGAGGATGTCACGCGATCGGGCCGCCATACCTGTCCTGGACTTGAGTACCGCACGGCAGCCCTACGGGTCCTTCAGTCCGGAATTCATCGAGCAATTGCGGCACGCCACCCACGAGGTGGGGTTCTTCCAGGTCACCGGCTACGGCGGTGAACCCGGCCAAGCGGACCGCCTGCTGGACACCATACGCCGGTTCTTCGCCCTGCCCCTTGAGGAACGCATGAAGCTGGACAACCGGCTCTCGCCGCATTTCCGCGGCTACACGCGGATGGGAACGGAGGTGACCCAGGGCAGGGCGGACGCGCGGGAGCAGATTGACTACTCTCCCGAGCGCCGGCCCGTGGCCGACTATCCCCCGGACCAGCCGTACTGGCTCCTGCAGGGTCCCAACTTGTGGCCGGACGAGGCGTTCCCCGAACTGAAGCCCGCGGCCATGGCGTGGGCCGGGCTGATGTCTGCCGTGGGCATGGAACTGCTCAGGGCAATTGCGGTTTCCCTGCAGCTTCCGGAGGACTACTTCGACGAACCGTTCCGGGATGCACCGGCATGGATGGGAAAGCTGATCCACTACGTGGGCGGCGTGGTGGAAGCTGCGGGCGACCAGGGCGTCGGCTCGCACGCTGACTACGGGTTCGTCACCCTGCTGCTCCAGGATGACGTGGGCGGCCTCGAGGTCCAGCCGCCCGGAACCACGGGCTGGATCCCGGTGGAACCCCTGCCCGGAGCGCTGGTGGTCAATCTTGGCGAAATGCTGGAGGTGGCAACCGAAGGCTACCTGGCGGCCACCATCCACCGGGTCCAGGCACCGCCGCCGGGCGTTGACCGTTATTCGGTGCCGTTCTTCTGGTCACCGCGCCTGGATGCCGTCATCGGGCCGGTCCCCCTGGCGCCTGGGCTGAAGGCTGCTGCGCGCGGCATCACCGACGATCCCGCCAATCCGCTCCTTGCCTCGTTCGGGATGAACATGCTCAAAGGCAGGATGCGGGCCCACCCGGACGTCACCGAAAGGCATTACCCCGGGCTGTTAAAGCGCGGCTGATCCGCAGGAAAGTCATCAGAGGTTGTATTTCCATGCCTGCTGGGCGGGACAGGAATTCATCACCACGTCCAGGCCCGCGGCCTTAGCCCGCTCTGCTGCAGCTTCGTCGATGACGCCCAGCTGGAGCCACACTGCCTTGGCGCCGACGGCGATCGCTTCGTCAATCACCGCCCCCACCCGTTGGGAGTTCACAAAGCAGTCCACGACGTCGATGGGCTGCTTTTCCGGGGGGATGTCGGAAAGGCTGCGGTACCCGGGTTCACCGTGCACGGTATCGCCGGCCAGGTTGACGGGGATGATGTCCATGCCCAGCTTGTCCCGGACAAAGAGGGAGACGTCGTAGGCGGACCGCCATTCATTGGTGGTCAGGCCGACGATGGCCCAGCGTCCTTTGGTGCGCATGAGGCGTTCGATGACTGCAGGATCGTTTGTATGGGGCATGGGCTTAGCCTAGTCCCGGGCTGCCCGTTCCCTGTGGAGTTCCGTCACTTCTTGAACTTCTCCAGCCAAGGGCTGCCCTGGTTTCGTTTGGCGTCCTCGCCCGCGCCCTTACCCGCTTTGCCCGGGCCCGCTTCAGAGGGCCCGGGGTACAGGGTGGAAACAGGGTTGTCCGGCGTCGCCCCGGGCCCGCCGGCAGGACCGCCGCCTTGCAGGCGGGAGCCATCGTCCGGCTGGCCCGCTTGCCGGCCGGTCCCGGCATCTTCGCCCGGCGTCCCGGGTGCTGCGCTTGCGGGCGGCATGGTTCCCGGCGGCTGCCCGCGGCCCGGTCCTCGACCACGGTGGGGTGTTGAGGCGGGCGGGGCCGGTTCGTCATGGTCCGTGCCGTCGATCTCCAGGGCAGGGCGCGGCGGCTGCGGTGAACCATCCACGTCGAGGAACAAGGGGTCCCCAGCCGCCCGCCCGCCTTCCCGCAGGTCATGCCGCGGCTGGAGCTCCGGGTCCATCGGTTCGGACAGTGCGCCCGCTGCGGGCCGGGCAGGGATGCTCCACGGAACCCACCCCTCCAGCAGGTGCTGGACACTGGTACCGGCGCCCCCTCCGGCCTGGGGGCTGGCAGCCACGCTGCCGGCGCCCACGCCCATGCCCGCTATCAAGGCAAGGCCCAGGGCGGTGTTCCGGCGAAGATGGCGACGCCGGCGCCCGGCCAGGCTTTCCACCTCCGCTTGGCCGGGAGTGCCTTCGCCGTCGGCCATGAGGGCGGCCAGCTCACCGGAAGGAGCCGGGGCGGGCAGGGACTGCAGGCCACCCAACGACACCAGCAGGTCGCGCAGTCCGTCGCTGCCGTCCTGGCCCGCCTCTTCGAGCATCTCATCAACGAGCGCCCGGAGTCTGTCCTTGGACACAGTCATGGCTTCAGGTACTCCTTTACGGACGCGAGCTCCCGGAGTCTGAGGATGCCGCGGCGCTGCAGCTGCTTGACCGCACCAGCGCTCCTGCCCATGCTTTCCGCCGCCTGCTCGATGCTCAGCCCTGCCACCAGCCGGAGGGCCAGCACTTCACGTTGGTCTTCGGGGAGGGACTCCAGCAGGCCCAGGACCTCGCCCGGGGCTATCCGGTCCAGCGCCTCGTCCTCGGCCGAGAGGTCTTCCCGGCGGTCGAGTTCGGGATCAAAGGGCACTTTGGCCGGTGCGCGGCCGTGCCGGCGGCGGTCATCCACCATTCGGGCGTGGGCTACCGAGAAGATGAAAGTCCGCAATCCGTCGCTTCCGCCGGTGACGGTATCGAGCCGTGGCAGCACGGCGAGGAACACGTCCTGCATTGCCGCCTCCGGATCTTCCGCTCCCCTGGCTGTGAGATAGCCCAATACTTGTGACGCGTAGGTCCTGTAGACGGCGCCGAAAGCAGCCGGCCCAGGATCTGGGTCCAGCAGGGACTCGTCTGTCAGTGCATCGGTCACGGACGCAGTGCCTTTGGTTGGTGCGGGGAGGTGGTTGCTGGAGGCATTCCATTGGAATGCCTTTGCCCGCCTACTTTACCCCGCGGTAACCACCACGTTCCTGACCGCCACGAGCACTGCCGCTCCCGGTCCCCGGCGCCGCTGCCCGTGCCGCCGAAACGTGAAAGAGCCGGCCTGGAACGTGATGGGGGACAAGTTCCAGGCCGGCGCTACATAAAGGTAATCGTCTGGGGGCAGGAAAAGGTTACGCGGCTTGCAAAAGAATTTTCGGGTCTTCCCGCTGGCAGGTAGAGGCACTGCCTGCCGGAACCAATGGGCACGGCTAGGTCGCCATGGAGGCGTGGTCGCGGCGCCGCTCCCAGCGTGCCGGCGCCACGTGGTGCCGCACTCCCTTGGCGGCCGCGAAAACGCGGAGCCTGGTTGCGGCCTGGTCATCGCAGGACAGCCCGGCGGAAGCGGGAACATCCTGGCGACTGGGAACTGCCGGGCCCTGGACGCCCTGCGGGCACAGGTCCGTCACCAGCCCCGTTCCGGCGCACTCACGGACCGCGGCAATTCCTGCGGCGAGGGCCGCCTTGTCATCGAAAGGCTGTGATTCCGCCATGACGGTCCCGTCAGGACCCAGCAGCCGGAACCTGAACTTTGCTTCGGAATCGAGGAAAACTTCGAACTTGCCCGCCATGGCGCACTTCCCTTCGGTGGTGGACGGGTTCCTCCGGACGGCTGCTCCGCCTGCCCGGCCGGCACAGAGCTGTGACGGTCCCGCGAAGTGGTGGACCTGCCTGCCAGGCGGTCCCGGATGCTGTTCAAAAAGTCTTTCGCCTGCGCGTGCACCCCTGCAAGGCAGCGGACGTAAACCCTGTGTAAATTGCGCAGGGCAGGCTTCCTGTACCAACAGAAAAGCGGCGGCCCACCAGTAAAAGGTGGGCCGCCGCCGTCGTTCTTTCCAGCAGGATCAGTCGTTGATGAGATCGTTCACCACGATGGTCTGGTCGCGGTCCGGGCCGACGCCGATGGCGGAGAAACGGGTCCCGGAGAGCTTTTCCAGCGCCAGCACGTAGTTCCGGGCGTTCTCCGGCAGGTCTGCCAGGGTGCGGGCGCCGGTGATGTCCTCTGTCCAGCCGTCGAAGTACTCGAAGATGGGCTTGGCGTGGTGGAACTCGGTCTGCGTCATGGGCATTTCGTCGTGGCGGACGCCGTCAACGTCGTAGGCCACGCACACCGGGATCTGCTCGATGCCGGTGAGCACGTCCAGCTTGGTGACGAAGTAGTCCGTGAAGCCGTTGACGCGGGAGGCGTGGCGGGCCAGGACTGCGTCGTACCAGCCGCAGCGGCGGGGGCGGCCGGTGTTGACGCCGAATTCGCCGCCGGTCTTCTGCAGGTAGACGCCCATCTCATCGAAGAGTTCGGTGGGGAACGGGCCGGCACCGACGCGGGTGGTGTAGGCCTTGATGATGCCGATGGACCGGGAGATCCGGGTGGGGCCGATGCCTGATCCCACCGACGCACCGCCGGCCGTGGGGTTCGACGAGGTGACGAAGGGGTACGTGCCGTGGTCGACGTCCAGGAACGTCGCCTGGCCGCCCTCCATCAGCACCACCTTGCCCTCATCCAGCGCGGTGTTCAGGACCAGGGTGCTGTCGATGACCAGCGGCCGGAGGCGTTCGGCGAAGGACAGGAAGTATTCCACGATCTCATCCACCACGACGCTGCGCCGGTTGTAGATCTTGACCAGGACTTCGTTTTTCTGGTGGAGCGAGCCTTCCACCTTCTGGCGGAGGATGGATTCGTCAAAGACGTCCTGGACGCGGATGCCCAGGCGTGCCACCTTGTCCATGTAGGCGGGGCCGATGCCACGGCCGGTGGTGCCGATGGCGCGCTTGCCGAGGAAGCGTTCAGTCACCTTGTCCAGGACCTGGTGGTACGGGGCCACGAGGTGGGCGTTGGCGGAGACGCGCAGCTTGGAGGTGTCGGCGCCGCGGGCCTGCAGGCCGTCGATTTCCTGGAAGAGGGCCTCGAGGTTCACCACGCAGCCGTTGCCGATGATGGGGACCGCGTTGGGGCTGAGAATCCCTGCCGGCAGCAGCTTGAGTTCGTACTTTTCACCGCCTACGACGACGGTGTGCCCGGCGTTGTTGCCGCCGTTGGGCTTAACGACGTAGTCGACACGGCCGCCCAGAAGGTCGGTGGCCTTGCCTTTTCCTTCGTCGCCCCATTGGGCTCCTACGATCACAATTGCTGGCATGGGATCCTCCCCCATTCGTTCGGGCCGCACGGGTTCCGCTGTTGGGCGGTCCTGGTCCGGCGCCGTTCATGAGAATGCCCCGAGTGGACCGGCTCCCGCAGGTCCGCAGGCGGATCGGCGAAGGCGTTGGCCCCGGGGCTCTTACCACCCAAGTTTAGCCGATCGTGTACTTTGTCCACTCGCCGGGCCGCCCCTGTCCCTAACCCGGGGGCAAGGGGCAGGGGCGGCCGTCGTCCGGAGCGGCTACTCGTCGTCGGCCTCGCCCGCGGGACGCGTGGTCTGTTCGGCGAGGGTGTCCCAGAAGGAGGTGTCGGCGTCGGCAATTGAACCGTCCGCAATGGCGGCGGCCGTGGACGTCAGCGTGGTGACCGTCTGCTTGATCAGGTAGCCGTTGCTGCGCTGGCCCAGGGCATAGCCGTCCAGGTAGTGGTCCGACATGCCCCGCATCTCGAACAGGAGGGTGGCGATCCCGTACTCCACGGAAATGCCGTTGCGGCTGATGGTTTCGGCGCTGCCGCCCTGGTACTTGCCCAGGTGGCCCCAGCCGGTGGAGTCCACGTTGTTGAAGACGACCGCGCCGAGCTGCTTGGACTTCTCAACGACGGCGGGATCGGCGTTGGGCGTGGTGGGGTACAGGATGGAGCCGGACACCAGCTTACCGTCACGCTCGGAACGGGTGCCCTGGTGGTGGAGGTCGATCATGTAGTCCACCCGGTACTTGCGCATCACGTTGTTGTGCAGCGCCTGGGTCTCAGGCTGGATCTTGGCCACGTGGTCGCGGTTCAGGTCCACTCCCTCGGCGTTGTAGCGGGTGAGGTGGCGGTCCCCCTTGGCCACGTAGTTGTCCAGGGAGAAGTTCACGTCGCCCATGGCGCCGTCAGCGTTCAGCATGGGAACAATCAGGATGTTGACGCCTTTGAGGATGTCGCCCGACTTTCCCGTGCCCAGGTGTTTGACGAACTCCAGCGCGCCCTCGGTGGTGAGCTGTTCGTTGCCGTGCTGCTGGGTGAGGTAGAGGATGGTGGGCTTGGCTGGATCGGAAATGTACTTCACCAGGTGGATGTCCCGGCCCTTGACGGTCTGGCCAATGACCTCCAGCTCCATGGCCGGCTGCTTGGCGTCCTGGTCCTTCAGGAAGGAAACCATCTGGTCATAGGTGGCCAGCTTCGAGGTAGTGATCTGGCCGTTGCCGCCGTAGTTAGGCCCTTCGCCGACGGCCATGGCCGGCGCGGGTGCGGCAACCACGGCCAGTGCCAGGGCTCCTGTAGCGGCAAGGGTCCTGAAAGTAGCCAGGGATTTCTTCACGTGCAGTACCTCTTTCGAGTGCATTGGGTGCGTCCAGCCGCCATGTCCCCCATTGCGGGCTGTGACAAAAGCCAACCAATGAAACCGCTTACTGTCAATTAAATTGACAAGCTGTATTTAATTCTGCGAAGTCCACCAAAACAATGCACTCACGGTTTATAAATGGGAAAGGTTCCCCCAGGGTCATAAAAATCAGGAAGGGCGATAATTCACTGGTCCGGCCGCGGACGTACCCAAGGAAATGCTGAGCAGTCCCGGCTGGTTAATGAGGCCAACACGAATGGCTGAAACTTTGTATTCACCCGGCCTGGCCGCGACGTCAGCAGGTTTCACCCCGGTCCACAACCGGTCTGGCTGGACGTTCACGTGGATGGACACCAGGGCGCCCACTGCTGTCAGTAGAGTCCCTGCGGCAGCACGGGCTTCAGTAGCAATTGGCGCCAAGGTTGATTCCAGATTGGACGCAACTGCACTCAGTGGCCCCACCACGGAGCTGGTGACCGCTCCCAAAACCGCACCCACCAGTGATGCTGTCAGCGGCGTGCTGAGATCCAGCCCTAAGGGGGTGATAGTCGGTTGAACGGAACCAGCTCTGATTTGCCCTACGGTTCCTGATATCCGGACGTCTGTACTGCCCAGAGACGTGCCAACGATTGGCACCTCAACGCTGGCCCTGACCGTCGCTGATACGGTCACCGCATCAACGGCGGCCCGCAGGCGATTGGTGATTTGTGCCAGGAGTAATCGAACGTCTTCCTGCAATTGTGTTACGTCGGACTGCGTGAGGACTACGGGAGTGTTTGGGGCCAGCCCGTTGCCCAGCGGCGACGTGCCGGGAAGCTTCGCCAGGTCGACCGAGAGCCGGCCAGAACCAAGGTTCAGCGTCACAGCGCCTTGAGTCTGCGGCTTTTCAAGCAGTGCGCGGACCGAGCTGAGATCCAGGCCTACGACGGCGGCGGTTGTCGTGGTCCTAACGAGGCCCAGAGATCCGAGCGCCTCCTGAACTCCGGTATTCAGTGCACTGATGAGGTTGCTCTGCAGATCCTGCGGCGTCGGTACTCCAGCAAGCGCGGTGTTCGTTGCGTCAACAATCGCGCCGGCCGCGGGAACATTCGCACCCAGATCCAGGCTGGCGATGCCGTAGTCGCGGACATCCAGAGGGTCCGCCGCCAGCGTGGGCCAGCCATTGACCATCTCGCATCCCTGGACAGACGCGGAGGACGCGACGGCACCGACGTCGAGGGTGACGCCGGCCAGTGACGCGGGAACAATATTGCCCAACGAGATTTTGGCTGCCTGCGGAGCAGTGGTGGCTCCCGTCGCCGTTCCACCCACGTCCACAGCCCCGGATTGGTCCGTGACCAGCCCGGACGCAGCACGGGTTTGTCCGCTGCCCTGTGCCTGGGCCCACTGCGTGTAGGTACCCAGGCCTCCCACGGGGAGGCCCAGTCCCAGGCCCACCGTCACCGGGTTCAGGCCAAGCGCGGTCACGGGCAGCTTGCTGATGAAGGCGTCGGGAACTCCTGTCACGGGGGTTGCCGTGAGAGGCAGCGGTGAGGCCCCGCCGTCCGCGTTGGTGACGGTGAGCCCCTCAACTCCTGCAATGGACTTCAGGTCTATGCCCAGGACGTTCCCGGACAGCTGGGTGGCCGATGCCTCGCCGTTGAAGAGTGTGTTGGTGGAACAGTCCCCCGGAGTGCCAACGCCGACGCTGCCGGTGGCCCATTCGTTGTCCACCCACGCCGCCGTGGTGACAGTGGTGGTCGCCGCCAGTGATACTGCCGCGGCCGCGGCGATGGCCAGGGAGACGCGCGGATTCCTGACCGTATGGTGAAGTACATTCCCGCGTGGGGCTCTCATGATGTCCTCCCGGTCCGGGGCCTGGTTCGGCGCGCGGCGGCCACTGCCGCCGCGCCCAGCAGCAGAAGTCCGCCGCCCGCCAGCAGTCCCTGCAGCACCGCTGCCCCCGTGTTCGCCAGTGGCGCCGGCGGCCTCCCCGGCGGGACCACGGCGTCGTCCTTGCCTGCAGCGGTAACCCCAATGCCCAACGTCAACGACGTGTCCGGCGGATCCTGTGACCCCGCAGGCCGGGACAGGACGAACCGAAGGTAGGGCGAGGTGCCTCCGCGCAGATCCCGCAAGGGAACCTGCACATCCTGCCGATGCTCAACCAGCGTCACGGGCGCTATGCGTGGCGTGGACCCGCCGGGACAGCGCAGGTTCCCGCCCAAGCCGCTGTTTCCCTGCCAAGGGACGTCGCATTCGTCTACGGCGACCACGTAGGTTTCCGTGCCGGCAATCCCGCCATCTGCAGTCACCTGCAGGGTCGATTCCCCGCTGGGCTGGTCCAGTGAGATGCCGATCTGCCAACTGAAGGACTCCCCTGCTTGAAGCGCAGGGAGTGCCAAGGGGTACACGGAGGAAGAAAGGGACAGGAATCCTGCCGCTCCAGTCTCCGGGACCGGAATCAACTGTTCGTCAGCCACTGCTGCGACGGGCGCAGTTGTGGCCAGCAAAACCGCAATCACCCCCGCGGCTCTTGCGGCGTGCCTGAAGCTGGGTCCCGCCATGTCATCTACGACCTTACTGTTGTGGTTTCGCCTCGGTCGGATCGCCGAACTCTGCGGCATCAATAGCCTCTGCAGCCTTGGCGACCCTGCGCCTGGGCCAGTAGGCCCACGTCACCAGCGCCGTCACGGCCAGCGTTGCCGCACCAAGGAATTCCGGCCCGCGCGAGGCCATGACCCAGGCTCCCAGGGCGGGAACGGTGAAAATCACCTTCTGCGCCGTGGCCACCTCGTAGGGCAAGGGGTCATCGGAGATGTTGGCGTCGCCGCGAAGGCGCAGTGACGCTGTTGCCCCCGCCGCAGTGGGCGGGTCGACTGCCACCACGCGGTGGGTGACCAGGGCCGTCGCGCTTTCCCGGCGGACCGATACGACGTCGCCCGGCACCAGGTCCTTGGCGTCCACCTGGATCGTCAGGGACAGCGCTCCCACCGGATACTGCGGCTCCATCGATCCGGTGCGGAAGACGACGAACGACGCCTTGAAGAAGAAGCCAAGTACCAGCGAGAGGATGCATACCAGCCCCAGCAGGGCGGCGAAGGTAAGGACCGTCTCGCGGATTCCCTTGGCAACCCCCCGCACTGTGGGCCGGGCCCGGGTTCCGGACGGCACCGCCGGCCGGAACCCGGGCTTACGCCTGGCCGTGATCCGCCGCACCGGAGGTGCTACGGCAGGCCCACGGTGCTGGAGAACTTCCAGAGCGGGACGGTTTTCGTCCCCTGCAGCGATGCCGGGGCATCCGTGGGAAGGGTCAGGGCAAAGCAGACATCCACCGCGGTGCCACTGTTGACGTTGTCACCCTTGGGCAGGTTGATATTGGTGGCGGCCCCCGGGATGGAGATGGTGTTCAGGTTCGAACCCGCCGGAATGATGTTTCCGTTCTGGACGCTGCTGAAGCCCGTGGCATTGCACGAGGACCTGGGCACACCCTGTTTGGCCTCGTAGCGCAAGGCCGTGTAGAGCTGGGACGAGTTGGTGACGCTGTCGATCGGGACAGACTGCGCAGCCTCAGTGAGGCTGGCAACGAGTGCTTCGGATCCCGCCACGGCCCGCAGCTGCATCGGCGCATAAACGGTGCTGCCCGGGACCAGGTTGTCCGCGTTGACGCTGAAGGTCAATGCCCCACCTGGAGACAACGGCTGGTCACTCCATGCTTCGGCGCCCCCGCTGCCGCTCCACGTGTTCTGCTGCATCTGGTACACCTTGGTGCCCGGGCCGCCGCCGTTCTCGCTTTGTCCGAAGACCCATTCGTTGTCCGTCCACGCGGCGAGCGTGAAGGCTGCGCCAACCCCCAACACGAGCCCGCCGGCAAGAATTGCGCGGACTTTATTAGCCTTTTCTGAGCGCGGCTTAGCGCTGGTTGATGCAACCATGATTTCCCCCAAAATAGAATTAAAAACCCCGAACGGTAAGAACCGGGACACGGGCGAGGGGGATTGATCGGTATTTCCCCCAAAAGACCGATGTTTCTACACCATCATTACTTAGTAATTAAAGTCAAGGCAACGTACTAATTGTTATCAACAGTCGTCTTATACGTGTCAGGAAATCCTGAACAGCTCCCTCACTGGGCTCCGCACATTCCGGCACCGATTTGCCCGCGCACCCGGACCTCGCGGCAGGCCCCATCGTGCGGTTCGCTGAGGTGGGAGGCCGCGGGAACGTCATTGTCCCGACAGGCTGCGGCCTGGGCGGCCGGGTACATCCGCAGATCGCCTCCGCGAAGCTGGAAGCGCTGGCCGAGGGAGCCCGCCGGGCCAAGAAGCGTCTCTGGTAACAAGTCCCCGCACCACACCACGCCGGCTGTGCATCCCATCACCGGGAACGCACAGCAGGCGTTTCGCTGCCCGGCACGCGCTAAACTGGGGAAGGCCGGTTCGCCCCGGCCCACCCCAACAAACCGCCGCTGACGTGGTGTGCCTCCGCACGCCCTCATTCACCGGCGGCAGCACCGCCAATCCCCGCAGGAGACCCAGCACCCCATGACCGCTTTGGCCCCAGAATCCCTCCACGAACAGCTCCTGAGCCGCCGCTACGAACCTAACGTCGCCGCCGTCAATGAACTGTGCGATTCCCTGCAGGACGCCAAACCGGGCACCGTGGTTCCCTACGTTGATCCCATGCATGATGTTGAGGAATGCCGGATCATCAGCCTGTTTTCCAACATCGGTGAGGCGGACGGGTCTGGCTTCATCACCGCCGGCGACCAGGATGCCGCCACCCGGCTGCTGGGCATCCAGTGGACACTGGGCCTGCGTCCCGAGTTCGTCATGCCGTGGAACGTGCACCCGTGGCACGTGCCGGGCGAACCGAACGGCAAGTTCACCCCGGACCAGGTCCAGGCCGGCCTGAAGCCCCTGCTCAAGTTCCTTGCGCTGGTACCCCGGGCCTCCGTCATCGTCGCGCACGGAACCGAAGCGAACCGCCTGGCCAACCTGCTGCTGAAGACCGAGGTCCCGCTGCTGTGGCGCCGCGGCCTGAAGACCTACAAGGTCCGCTCGCTGAGCGGCCGCGCCTTCGCCGGTTCGCCGGCACGCCAGGAGGAGTTCCTCGCGGACATGCGCACCGCCTACGCGGACGCCATGGCCCGGACGGGCATCGCACGCAAGGCCTGAATCGCCCGGGCCTGCAGAAATAACGACGACGGCAGGTCACCTTCGCTGAGAAGGTGACCTGCCGTCGTCGTTCTCCACCCGCCCCCTGGCGGCGTGGGCCAAACTGTCCTGCTAACCCTCGATGGCTGCCTTGGCAGCGGGATCGGAGTCGTTGAGGAACTTTTCGATCCGCTCCGGCTCCTCGGCTTCCCCGATGGCTGCCGAGGCCCGGCCCAGCGAGTACAGCGCCCGCAGGAAGCCGCGGTTGGGCTCGTGCTCCCACGGGATGGGCCCGGCACCGCGCCAGCCGTTGCGGCGCAGCGAATCCAGCCCGCGGTGGTAACCGACGCGGGCATAGGCGTAGGAGTCGATGGTGCGGCCCTCCGCCCATGCTTCCTCGGCCAGGATGGCCCACAGGAGCGAGGATGTGGGGTGCTTCGCCACGAGGTCCAGTGCTTCCTGGCCCAGGGCCAGGTGCTGGTAAATCTCGGGTTCTGCCGGCAGGAGCGTGGGCTCCGGCCCCATCAGGTTCTTGCGGAACTCATCCGACATCTAGAAGGTCTTTCCGGCCGAACCGAGCTGCTTGGTGGCTTCCACGACGCGGGCTGCGAGGCCGGCTTCGGCGGAGGCGCCCCAGACGCGGGGGTCGTAGGTCTTCTTGTTGCCGACCTCGCCATCAACCTTCAGGACGCCGTCGTAGTTGCGGAACATGTGGTCCGCCACGGGACGGGTGTAGGCGTACTGGGTGTCCGTGTCGATGTTCATCTTGATCACACCGTAGGAAACGGCGTCCGCGATCTCCTGGTCCGAGGAGCCGGAACCGCCGTGGAACACGAGGTCGAACGGGTTGTCCTTGCCGATCTTCGCACCCACCTGGGCCTGGATGTCCTTGAGGATCTCCGGGCGCAGCTTGACGCCGCCGGGCTTGTAGACACCGTGGACGTTGCCGAAGGTCAGGGCCGTGATGTAGCGGCCGTTCTCGCCGGAGCCGAGGGCCTCAACGGTGGCCAGCGCGTCTTCGACGGTGGTGTAGAGCTTCTCGTTGATCTCGTTTTCGACGCCGTCTTCCTCGCCGCCGACCGTGCCGATTTCCACCTCGAGGATCATCTTCGCGGCGCCGGTGCGGGCCAGCAGGTCGCGGGCGATCTTCAGGTTCTCCTGCAGGGTTTCGGCGGAACCGTCCCACATGTGGGAGTTGAACAGCGGGTTCCGGCCGGCCTTGACCTCAGCTTCGGAAGCCTCCAGCAGGGGCAGGACGAAACCGTCCAGCTTGTCCTTGGGGCAGTGGTCGGTGTGCAGGGCGATGTTGACGCCGTAGTTCTTGGCCACCTCGCGGGCGAACGCCGCGAAGCCCAGGGAGCCGGCCACCATGTCCTTGGTGGAGGCACCGGACCAGTAGGCCGCGCCGCCGGTGGACACCTGGACGATGCCGTCGGACTCGGCTTCGGCGAAGCCGCGGAGGGCAGCGTTCAGCGTCTGCGAGGACGTGACGTTCACGGCCGGGAAGGCGAATCCGCCCGCCTTCGCGCGGTCGATCATCTCTGCGTAGATCTCTGGGGTTGCAATGGGCATGCTGGCTCCTCTGCTGAGTTTCGTCTGTGGGTGGATGACCCTCACGTAGACCGCTTACGGCTTGGCACCATCCTAGCGATATCCGCCACACGGCCGAGTTTCTGGTCAGCGGTCGGTAACACTCGTGGACTGGCCGCTGCAGTCAGCCATGGACCGGCTGGTTGAACACGTGCCGCCGGATCCAGGCGTGCATGGCGATCGCCGCGGCCGAGGCCGCGTTGATGGACCGGGTGGACCCGAACTGTTCGATGGACAGCGTGGCCTCGGCGGCTTCATGGACTTCAGGGGTCAGGCCCGGCCCCTCCTGGCCGAACACGAGCACGCAGTCCCGCGGCAGTTCGTAGGTTTCCAGCGGCACGGAGTCCGGGAAGATGTCGATGCCGATAATGGCCAGCCCCTCACCCTGCGCCCACTCGACGAAATCCTCCACCGTGGGGTGGTGGCGGACGTGCTGGTAGCGGTCGGTGACCATGGCGCCCCGCCGGTTCCACCGCCGTCGGCCAATGATGTGCACCTCTTTGGCGAGGAAGGCGTTGGCGGTGCGCACCACGGTGCCGATGTTCAGGTCGTGCTGCCAGTTTTCGATGGCCACGTGGAAGTTGTGCCGCCGCGAGTCCAGGTCGGCCACGATGGCTTCGTGTTTCCAGTACCGGTATTTGTCCAGTACGTTCCGCCGGTCCCCGTCAGCCAGCAGGTCCGGATCCCAGTGGCTGCCCTCCGGCAGTTCCCCTTCCCAGGGCCCGACGCCGACCTCCGCCCTGGGTGCCGCGTCTTCCGTCCCGGCTTCGGCGGGCGGTTGCTGGGGCTCGTCTGTCATGCCGGGCGTTTGGTTCACCCCTCAACACTAGACTGGACCTTTCGGGCAATCATCACGGCTCTTTCATCACGGGCGTCAACAGTCGGAGGCAGGCATGGCAGAAGCGGACAAGGTCAAGGGTGCACCGGCGGTTTACCGCAGCGGCCAGGACATCGAGTGCTGGCTGACCGACATGGACGGCGTGCTGGTCCACGAGAACCAGGCCGTGCCGGGAGCAGCCGAGCTGATCCAGAGGTGGGTGGACACGTCCAGGCGCTTCCTGGTGCTGACCAACAACTCGATCTTCACCCCCCGCGACCTTGCCGCCCGGCTGCGCGCCTCCGGCCTCGAAATCCCGGAGGAGAACATCTGGACATCGGCGCTTGCCACCGCCCAGTTCCTCAAGGACCAGGTGCAGGGCTCCGGATCCGGAAACCGCGCCTACACGATTGGCGAAGCAGGGCTGACGACGGCGCTGCACGAGGCGGGCTTCATCCTCACCGACCAGGACCCGGACTTCGTCGTGCTTGGTGAAACGCGCACGTACTCCTTCGAAGCCATCACCACCGCGATCCGGCTGATCCTGGCCGGCGCACGGTTCATCGCCACCAACCCGGACGCCACGGGCCCCTCCAAGGACGGCCCGCTGCCCGCCACCGGTGCCATCGCGGCGCTGATCACCAAGGCGACCGGTCGGGAACCGTACATCGTTGGCAAGCCCAACCCCATGATGTTCCGTTCGGCCATGAACCAGATCGACGCACATTCGGAAACCACCGCCATGATCGGCGACCGCATGGACACCGACATCATTGCCGGCATGGAGGCAGGCCTGCACACGGTCCTGGTGCTCAGCGGCATAACGCAGCGGGAGGAGATCGGCGCCTACCCGTTCCGGCCCAACCAGGTACTGAACTCGGTGGCTGACCTGAAGAACCAGCTCTAGAACACGGTCACCCGGGAACCGCCGGCGGGCAGCGGGAAGTACTCGTCCAGCAGCTGGTCCAGCAGGGGCCGGTATATGTGCGGGTTCCACTGCGGACTGGCGTGCGCCGGGGCTGCCCCGGTGGTCTGCAGCCCGGCGGAAACCAAGTTGTCCTTGAAGGCCACCGCCCAGGCCTCAACGGCTGTTTCATACCGGACGGTACGGTCCTTGGGGTTTCCCAGGTAAGCCATTTTGGCGTTCCCGATCTTGCCGGCGAACCGCGTGCCGTCGAAGTGGTAGATGTAGGCGGACTCCGTCTGGATCAGCACGCTGGACGGCGCGATCGGTGAAAGCTGCTCGAGGGTCTGGTCCAGGATCTGCCGCCAACTGCGCTCGTCCTTGTGGATGACCCGTTCGCCCAGCTCGTAGCCGCCGCGCAGGGTAGACGGGAACCGGAAGCCGCTCTCGTAGAGGAACACCACGCCGTCGAACCAGCTCTGGTCCAGGACGTCATGCTTGCTGTACGGGCTGGAGTCGAGCACCACAAACTCCACCTGGACGCCGTGGATCTCCAGGAGCCGGGCCGCCACCTGCGTGGCCACCATTCCGCCGAAACTGTGGCCGTAGAAGAAGAGTTTCTGCAGCTTTTGTTCCCGCACGTACTCGATGACGGCAATCACGATGTCATCAATGTCCAGCCCCTGGTTGGAATAACCGACGGCGGCCAGCCGGGCCCGCTTGTTCAGCGACCCGCGCAGCGAGTTCAGGATCCACTGGGCTTCCTCCCAACTGGTCTTATAGCCGGGAAACAGGAACCAGCTGGCGTCCGGGTAGTAAGCGTCGGCGAAGTCATCCGGGACGGGCAGAATCCTGTCCGTGCGCCGTTGGGACTGCACCTGCCGGGTGAGCAGCATGTCCGCGGCGAGCACGCCGGACGCTCCGGCGCCCGCCAGGAAGCTGCGCCTTGAAAAGCGTTTCAGGGCAGCCGCTTCTGCCAGCAGCCGGGCACCGGTAGCCCCGCGCCGGTCCTGCGGATTTACCTCCCCCTCATACGGCACGCCCCTACCGTAGGCACAACGGAAGACACCACCGCAAGGACGCCCGTGTAACCATTCGGCGACTCCGGTGTGTCCGGCGGATCAGCTGGCTGCTTTTCCCTCCGCGGCCGGTGATGGGGCTTCGGGCTCCGGCTGCCGCCGGCCGAGTTCGCGGCCGATGTCGTTGTAGCGCCCCAGGAGGTCGGCTCCCGGGAATGCCCGGGGCTGGTCCAGCAGCGCAAAAAGGGCGTCGCTGGCGGCGAGCAGTTCCTCGTTCGAATACTCAACAAGTTCCCTGCCGAACAGTTCTTCCAGGGCTGCGTCCGGCGCCACGGGGTATTCGTCGCCGAAGGCTCCGCCGTGGGTCAGGTGGCTGTCGTCGTCGAGGATGTTGAGCGGCGTCACGTCCCTGGAGGTCCTGTCGTCTGCAGGCGGCCCGGCCGGCAGCTCGTCGTAGGACCCCGCCAGGTGCAGGGAGACGCCCGAGCGGTAGATTCCCGGCAGCGTCAGGGCGTCCATGTTGTTCAGGTCGGCGCGCAGGCCGGCCAGTGCAGCGGATTCGACCAGCGCCGCCTGTGACAAATCGACACGGATGTGGGCCCGGATTCCCATGCGCCGGACCCTGCGGATGATGTGCACCAGGTCGGGCCGGGATTCGTGGGTGAGGCTGCCGCGGACTTCTATCCGGACAAGGTCTGCGGGGACGTCAAGGTTTACTAACGCATGAAGCGAGCGGTCCATAGGTACTCCAAAAGAAGGTCTATGGCCGACGGCTCAACCACGGCCAGCGTATCCCCGATGGAGAGTGGGTTCAACCTGCCCCCTACCTGCGGAGAACGGCCCCTCAGGCGGACTGTTCAGGTTTCCGGCTGCCCGGCTCCTGGTAATAGGTGCGGGTCCCGGCGCCACCCACCGAGTCGACCAGGGACTTGGCGATGTCGCGCAGCTTGGTGTTGCTGTTGCTGGACGCGTCGGTGAGGATCCTGATGGCCGCTTCCTGGCTGCACCTGTTCTGCGCCATGACGATGCCGACGGCGATGTCGATGATGGTGCGCGATTCAAGCGTGGCCCGGAGGTTCGCCGCGCTGTCCGTGTGGAGCGAAAACCGCACGGCCAGGCGCAGAGCCTGCGAGATTTCCCGGGTGTAGCCCCGGGCCTTGGCTGCGGCCCGTTCGTCAAACTTGTGCGGGACGTCCGAGTAGAGGTTGAGCGCAGCTTTCGCCTCGCCCTGCAGGTTGAAGGGCAGCGAGAGCACGGAGCGCAGTCCGTAGGAGGCCACGGCATTGGCGTATTCGGGTCCCCACCGGTCCTCGGCCAGAATATCCGGGACGTGGACTTCGCGTTCCTCCTGGGCGGCCGTCAGGCAGGGACCCTGGGACAGGGAGTACTGGATCTCGTCCACTTCGCGGGCGGACTCGCTGCTCCAGCCGATGGTGGCAACCTTCCTGTCCCGCAGCAGGGTGATGCCGCAGAGGGCGTCGTCGCCGTCGCCTGCCACTTGGTGCGCGGAAAACCGTGCCAGCTCGTTGAGGAACTCTTCAAAGTCCGCGCTGTCCAGGATGAGGTCCTGGACTTTTTCGGTGGCACTCAAAGGCTCGTTCGGGGTGGGCATGGGCACGTTCTCCAAGGATGCATACGGGGCTAACGCACATATTAGGACAGCGTCGGGTTCGAACCAAGTGGCACCACCAGCCCGATTCGTTGCAGCTCCTCAGCACCCTTGGCCGTGAGGCGTATGGCCCGCGGGTGGGCGCCCCTTTCCAGCCAGCGCCGCTCCAGCGCAACCTGGACGAACAGTTCGGGGAACAGGCCGGCCGCGTGATCCACCCGTTCCGTCCAGTCCAGGCAGGGCCGCGCCAACGCACGCCCCGGCTTCTCCGGCAGCTGCAGCCCGGCCGAGTCCGCCCACAACCTGCCGGCGCCGGTCAGGGTCCAGTCCGCACCGATGATTCCCTGGTCACGCCATTGCCTGGTCACCGCCACGCCCAAGGCCCCGGCCAGGTGGCGGTAGCAGGTCCGCCCCTGCTTCAGTTCCTGCCCGTGCTTGTGGCCCTGAAAGCTCCTGGGCATCAGCGGCCTGGAACGGGGACTCAACCGGACCATCGCCTCGATGGCGTCAGCAACATCCGTGTTCTTCAGCCGGACGTACCGGTGCCGTCCCTGCCGGACTTCCTCCAAGAGCCCCGCGTCGGCGAGATGGTTCAGGTGGGTAGTGGCGGTGCCGCGGGTGATGCCTGCGCAGTCGGCGAGTTCCGCCGCCGTCCACGCCCTCCCGTCCAGAAGCGCCAGCAGCATCCTGGCCCGTGATTCCTCGCCCATGGCCTTTGCTGTCAGGGCCAGGTCTTCCGCCCAGTAAGGTGCCATGAACCAATGTTTTCATGCCGATGGTTTGGCCGGGGCCAAACTTTTGGCGGGCGAGCATGGGGGAATGTTTACCGCCATCACACCCCGGGCCCACTACTTCGGCTCGCTCGTAGTCCTGCTCACCACCACGAATCCGGACGGGAGCACGAACATCACGCCCATCTCGTCAGCGTGGTCACTGGGGGACCACTACGTCCTGGGCCTGGGAACCGCCAATCGCGGGTATGCCAACCTGATGCGTACGCACGAGGTGGTGCTTAATCTGCCAGAGGCCGCCCTCGTACGGGACATCGAGGACATTGCGATGACCACCGGGATGGATCCCGTGCCCCCGCAAAAGAGCGGGCTGTACAGGACTGCCGTGGACAAATGGGTACTCTCGGGCTGGACCCCGCTGCCGGGTGCGGAGGTTTCCCCGCATCGGATCGCCGAATGCCCGGTCCAGATTGAGGCTGTGCTGGTAAACGCGATGCCCCTGGAGGACGGACTCGACGCGGTCCAGGTGCGGGTGCGCAGGGTGCACGCCCGTGAGGACCTGGTTGCGGACACCGGCTATATCGACGTGCGCGCCTGGGAACCGCTGTTCTACACGTTCCGCCACTACTTCGGGCAGGGTGAGCACCTGGGCGAAAACCCCCGGGCAGAGCAGCGCTTGATGCGCCGGGAGGGGCCCACCGCCGCCGGGCACTATGCTGCGGACGCAGTGCCCGACGCCGGCGGGTTGGGTCAGTCGAGTCCCAGTTCGTCCTTGCCGAACGCGAACAGATAAGGCACGCCGGTTTCCGCCTCGATCTTCTCTTTGGCGCCGGTGTCGCGGTCAACGATCACGGCGACGGCCACCACGTTGCCGCCGGCCTTGCGGACACCTTCGACGGCGGTCAGCGCGGAGCCGCCGGTGGTGGAGGTGTCTTCGAGGACCAGGACGTTGCGGCCCTCCACCGAGGGGCCTTCCACCTGGCGGCCCATGCCGTAGGACTTCTGGGCTTTGCGGACCACGAACGCGTCAACCGCGCGCCCTGCGTCACGGGCGGCATGCATCACTGCCGTGCCCACGGGGTCGGCCCCCATGGTGAGGCCGCCGGCGCAGTCGAAGGCGATGCCGGCGTCGTCGGCCATCTTCAGCATGACCTCGCCCACGAGCCTGGAGGCCTCGTGGTGGAGCGTGATGCGGCGCAGGTCGATGTAGTAGTCGGCTTCCGCCCCGCTGGAAAGGATGACCTTGCCGCGGACCACGGCGAGTTCCTTGATCAGTTCGAGCAGGCGGGCGCGGGCGGCTGCAGAGTCCACTGCAGTCTCACTGGGGGAAGTCATGGTTTCCAGTTTAGTCGCGGCGGGACGGTGGTTTGCTTGAGCAGCGCTGACAGCTCTGGCTAGGCTGGGTCACATGCGCGAACTCCAGGCCAAGATCATCGAAGAAATGGGCGTCCAGCGCCGGATCGACCCCGCCGGGGAGGTGCGCAAACGCGTCACGTTCCTGAAGGAATACCTCAAGGCCACCGGCACCAAGGGCTTTGTCCTGGGCATTTCCGGCGGCCTTGATTCATCCCTCGCAGGCAAGCTCGCACAGCTGGCCGTTGACGAGCTTGCCGCCGAAGGCGTGGAAGCCAATTTCGTGGCGGTCCGCCTGCCCTACGGCGTGCAGCACGACGAGGACGACGCCCAGGCCGCACTGGACTTCATCAATGCGAAGACCGAGTGGACCTTCAACATCGCGGCCGCAGTTGACGGCTTCGAGGACGAGTTCGAAAAGACTGCCGGCACCGAGATCTCCGACTTCCACAAGGGCAACACCAAAGCCCGGACCCGCATGATTGCCCAGTACGCGCTGGCAGGCGAATTCAACTACCTGGTGATCGGCACGGACCACGGCGCCGAGTCCGTGACCGGCTTCTTTACCAAGTACGGCGACGGCGGCGCCGACATCCTGCCCCTCTTCGGGCTGAACAAGCGCCAGAACCGCGCCCTCCTGGCCGAGCTCGGAGCCCCCGCCCGGTTGTGGGAAAAGGTGCCCACCGCCGACCTGCTCGATGACCAGCCGGGACGCACCGACGAGGACGAACTGGGCCTCACCTATGACCAGATCGATGACTACCTTGAAGGCCGCGACGTCCCGGACGAAGTTGCGGAGTCCATCGAGCAGAAGTTCCTCCGCACCCGTCATAAGCGCACTGTCCCGGTGAGCATCTTCGACACCTGGTGGAAGGACCAGGGGCCGGTGGAGCCCCGCGCGGGACTGTAGGAGCCTGCCCGCTGGTTTTTCCCTCCTTTGGAGGACGACGACGGCGCGTTGCCTGGCAAAGGCGGCGCGCCGTCGTCGTACGCCGGCAAAGCCGGGGAGACTCAGCGCTGCGGGCCCGCGTCTCCCCCGCTGAGCTGCTGTGTGATCCGGTGCGCCTCGGCCATGAGCAGGCCGCCCAGTTCTTCCTGCCGCTCCGGCTTGAAGCGCGGCTCGATCCCTGTGAGCGACAGCGCCCAGGCGGGGCGGCCCGAACGGTCGAAGACCGCGGCGCCCATCCCCCAACTGCCCTCCAGGATGAGGCCGGGGTTGACGGAATAGCCGGTGAGCCGGGTCCGTTCAAGGTTGTTCCTGACGGTCTCCTCGGTGTGCCCGTCCGCAAAGGTGCCTGCATGCGCGCTCCAGTGGCTCAGCATCTCCTCCTGCTCCCCCTCCGGCAGGAACGCCATGATGGCGGTGCCGGCGGACGCCACGCCAAGGGGGAAGCGGACGCCCTCGTGCAGCACGAAGGAGCGGACCGGGAAACTGCCTTCCTCCCGGAGCAGGCAGACCGTTTCGTTGCCGCGGCGGATGGAGAAGAAGGCGCTCTCACCGGTGGCCTCAGCGAGCCGGCGGAGGCTGGGCCGGGCGATGTCCTCCAGCGGGAACCTGGCTGAGGCCACCGATCCCATGAGCAGGATTTCCGGCCCCAGCACCCAGTTGCCGGTGGCGGGATCGTGGTCCAGCAATCCCTCCGAGGCCATGGAGGACAACAGCCTGTGCACCGTGGGCCGGGTGAGGCCCGATTCCCGGACGATGCCTGCCAGCGGCATGCCCTCGGGGCTTCGGCCCACCAGGCGGAGCAGGCCGGCTATCCGGCTGACCACCTGGGCACCCTGGATGGGGCTGTTACTCACTTCTGCACCTCTTCGTCCACAATATGGATACTTCATCCTTTTCAGTCCATACTGTAAAACAGCTCTTGCAGGGCATCAAATCCAGCCTTGACGGCCCGCGGGAATGGCCCATAGTCTCCATATCCAGACCCTTGGTCCACAAAGTGGACAGTAATCGGACTCAAAGAGGAGACGGAACCATGAGCAAACTCCAGGATTCGGCAGCAGCCGCCCTTCACGGCGCCCTGCAGGACGGCATCACCCTCGCCGTCGGCGGGTTCGGCCTGAGCGGCATTCCCGCGGACCTGATCGAAGCGGTCCGGGACTCCGGCGTGAAGGACCTTACCGTCGTTTCCAACAACATGGGCGTGGACGGCAAAGGGCTGGGCATCCTGATTGAAGCCGGACAGGTCCGGAAGGTGATTGCTTCCTACGTCGGCGAGAACAAGCTGTTCGCCGAGCAGTACCTGGCCGGAAAGCTCGAGGTGGAGTTTACCCCCCAGGGCACCCTGGCCGAACGGCTCCGCGCAGGGGGCGCAGGCATACCTGCCTTCTACACCAGGACCGGTGTGGGAACCCTGGTGGCCGAGGGCAAACCGGTCGAGGTATTCGACGGCGAAACATACGTCCGCGAGCGCGCCATCCGGGCCGACGTCGCACTGGTCCACGCCCACACCGCGGACACGGACGGCAATCTGGTGTACCGCTACACCGCCCGCAACTTCAACCCGGTGGTGGCCACGGCGGGACAGCTGACCATCGCCGAAGCCGAGGTGATCCTGCAGCCCGGAGAGGTGGACCCCAACCACATCGTCACCCCTGGCGTGTTCGTCCAGCGGCTGGTGCAGGCCACGGGCCGGGTGAAGGACATCGAGCAACGGACCGTGCGCGCCCGACCCGGCCTGGTGTCCGCCTGAGCCGCCCGCGGCATCCCCAGGGAGAGCAATGAGCACAGCGCAGTTTCAGGAACAGGACGTTCGCCAGAAGGGCCTGGCCCGCATGGCGGAGAGCCTGGCCGGATGGACCCAAAAATGGTTTCCGGACGCCTACATCTTCGCCCTCGCCGGCGTGGTCCTCGTAGCCATCGCGGCCCTGGCCATCGGGGCCTCCCCCAAAGCCGTAGTGGACTCCTTCGGCAACGGGTTCTGGGACCTCACCGCCTTCACCCTCCAGATGGCCATGGTGGTCCTCACCGGCTACGTGGTGGCAACGTCCCCGCCCGTGGCCCGCCTGATCAGCCGGCTGGCACAGGTTCCCGGCTCGGCACGCACCGCCGTGAGCTTCGTGGCCGTCATGTCCATGTCCGTGTCCTTTATCAACTGGGGCCTGAGCCTGATCTTCGGCGGACTCCTGGCCCGGGCCATCGCCCGGCGCACCGACCTGGCCGTCGACTACCGCGCCCTCGGAGCAGCCGCCTTCATGGGGCTCGGCGCCGTGTGGGCACTGGGACTGTCGTCGTCCGCCGCCCAGCTGCAGGCCACCAAGTCCTCCATCCCGCCTGCCCTGCTGGAGATCACCGGCGTCCTGGACTTCGGCACCACCATCTTCACCTGGCAATCCCTGCTCACGCTGGTGATCCTTATGCTCCTGACCACCGTGATTGCGCACTTTTCCGCGCCCACGGGCGGTGCCATCCGGACGGCGGCGGACATGGGAGTTGACCTGGACGACGAGCCCGAGGCCCCGGCGGAAAAGTCCCGCCCGGGTGAGTGGCTTGAGTACAGCCGGATCCTCCCGGTCATCGCGGGCGTCCTGACGCTGGGCTGGCTGGTGTCCCAGCTCCTGACCCTGCCCATACTCACCGTGGTCAGCTCGCTCAACGGCTACCTGCTGGTCTTCCTGATGCTGGGCCTGGTGCTGCATGGAACACCGCGCAAGTTCCTCCAGGCTGTCACCAAGGCTGTTCCGGCCACGGCGGGCATCCTGGTCCAGTTTCCGCTCTACGCGGCGATGGCGGCCATCCTCACCAAGGCCACCGGTGCCGGAGGGCTGTCCGTGTCCGAACATCTGGCGCACTTCTTCACGAGCGTCGGCAGCAACGGCGCATTCGCCGTCGTCATAGCCCTCTATACGGCGTTCCTGGGCATGTTCGTCCCGTCGGGCGGCGGCAAGTGGCTGGTGGAAGCACCGTATGTCATGCAGTCGGCCACCGACGTGAACATGAACCTGGGCTGGACCGTGCAGATCTACAACATGGCGGAGGCCCTGCCCAACCTCATCAACCCGTTCTTCATGCTGCCCCTGCTGGCTGTGCTGAAACTGCGCGCCCGCGACCTGGTGGGCTTCACGTTCCAGCAGTTCCTGTTCCACCTGCCCGTGGTCCTGCTGCTGGCGTGGCTGCTGGGCATGACGTTCGACTTCGTCCCGCCGGTCATCCCCTGACTGCCGGGCCTCCACACACCCATCGAAAAGAGGAAAGACCATGGCCTGGACCAGGGATGAAATGGCTGCGATCGCGGCCGGGGAACTGAACGACGGCGACTACGTGAACCTGGGCATCGGCATCCCCACGCTGGTGGCCAACAACCTGCCCGACGGCGTCCGGGTGGTCCTGCAGAGCGAAAACGGCCTGCTGGGCATGGGCCCGTTCCCGTACGAGGGCGAGGAGGACGCAGACCTGATCAACGCCGGCAAGCAGACCGTGACGGTCCTGCCCGGCGGGAGCATCTTCGACTCCGCCACGTCCTTCGGCATGATCCGGGGAGGCCACGTCAAGGTCGCCATCCTGGGCGCCATGCAGGTCTCCGGCAACGGCGACCTCGCCAACTGGACCATCCCGGGCAAGATGGTCAAGGGCATGGGCGGCGCCATGGACCTGGTGGCCGGGACCCCGCGCGTGGTGGTCCTCACCGAGCACAACGCCAAGGACGGCACGGCGAAGATCGTCCGGGAATGCACCCTCCCGCTCACGGGCCTGAGCTGCGTGGACCGGATCATCAGCGACCTCGCCGTCTTCGACCTCTACAAAACGGACGACGGCGGACGGCGGCTCACGCTTACCAGGCTGGCCCCCGGCGTGGGCCTGGCTGAGATCCACGACAAAACAGACGCAGAATTCGACATCGCCCTGGACCGTGAAGGAGCCAACGCATGAGCCTGAAGGAACAATTCGGCAAGGACGTCCTGATCACCGGATGGGGGCACAGCCGGTTCGGCAAGCTCACCGATGACACCCTGGAATCACTGATCGTGCAGGTGGCCACCGATGCCATCAGCTCCGCAGGGGTGGAGCCGGGCCGGATCGATGAGATCTACGTGGGCCAGTTCAACTCCGGCATGATGCCCTTGGCCTTCCCGTCCTCCCTGGCGCTCCAGGTCTCCCCCGACCTGGCCAACGTCCCTTCCACCCGCGTGGAAAACGCCTGCGCTTCCGGCTCCGCCGCGCTCCAGCAGGGCACCAAATCCCTGCTGGCCGGCACCGCCAAGACCGTCCTGGTGATCGGCGCCGAAAAGATGACCCACGCCGGCGCCGACGTGGTGGGGGCCGGGCTGCTCGGCGCCGACTACGACATGGCGGGCAAGCCCTCCACCACCGGCTTTACCGGCCTCTTCGCAGAAGTGGCCAAGCACTATGCCAAGCGCTACGACGCCGACGGCACCCTGGGCGACGTCCTGGGCACCATCGCGGCCAAGAACCACCGCAACGGCGTGGACAACCCCTACGCCCAGCTCCGCAAGGACCTCGGCGAGGAATTCTGCCGCACCGTCTCCGACAAGAACCCGATGGTGGCCGATCCGCTGCGCCGCACCGACTGTTCGCCGGTCTCGGACGGTGCTGCCGCCGTCGTGCTGTCCACTGCGCCCACCGGCGGCACCAACCCTGCCGTCAGGCTGGCCGGCTTCGGCCAGGCCAATGACTTCTTCCCTGCCGCACGCCGCGACCCCACGGCTTTCGAGGCCACCCGGGTGTCCTGGCAGCGGGCCCTGGCGATGGCCGGCGTCGGGATCGAAGACCTGGACCTCGCCGAAGTGCACGACTGTTTCACCATTGCCGAACTGCTGATGTACGAGGCCATGGGACTTACCGGACCAGGCCAGGGCGCCCGCGCGCTCGAGGAAGGCTGGGTGTTCAAGGACGGGAAGCTGCCGGTGAACGTCTCCGGCGGCCTCAAGTCCAAGGGCCACCCGGTAGGCGCCACCGGCGTGTCCCAGCACGTCCTGGCCGCGATGCAGCTCACCGGCACCGCAGGTGACATGCAGCTCGGCAGTCCCCGCCGCGCCGCCGTGCAGAACATGGGCGGGGTCGGCATCGCCAACTACGTCAGCATCCTCGAGGCCGTCTGAGCGGCTCCGCTGGATTTCCCCGGCTTTCACGGCCGACGGCGGCGCGTCGCACCAAAAGTGCGGCGCGCCGCCGTCGTTAGCTGGCAAAGGTGGGGAATTTCGGCAGCCGGCAGGCAAACTGGCGCTAACCGTGGCCCTGGATCAGGGCAGCGATCTCCGTGAATCCCAGCCGCCCGGCGTTCTGCAGCGCCGTGCGGCCCTGGGGATCGCGGATGTCCGGGTCAGCCCCGGCGGCCAGGAGCAGCCGCACCACCTCCTGCTGGCGCGGCCCGCCGTCGTTCAGCAGGATGGCCTCCTGCAGGGCCGTCCAGCCCAGGTTGTTGACATGGTTGACCGGGACGCCTGCCGCGATCAGGATCTTCACCGTCTCCACGTGCCCGTGCTCGCTCGCCGGAATGAGCGCGGTCCCGCCGTACCTGTTGGTACTGGCCACGTCCGCTCCCGCCGCCAGGGTCAGCTGCAGGACCTCGTTGTAACCTTCCGCTCCCGCGTACAGGAAGGCCGAGTCCTGGAGGGAGTCCTTGGCGTTGACGCCGCCGCCGCGCCCTATCAGCCCGGCAACCAGTTGCGCATTGTTCGCCTTGGCGGCGGCAACCAACTGCTGGTCAAGCTGCGCCTGGGCCTCCGCGGACAACGGCGGCGGAGCCTGCGCAGTTGTGGGTGCAGCAGCGGTGGCGGGCGCTGTGCTTTCCGGGAAAGGAGAGCCCGATGCCGGCCCTGGCGAAGGTGCCGGACCGGGACCTTGGCAGGCCACGAGGGCCACGGCCAGGACTCCCGCGGCCGGCAGCAGGAAGGCCCTGCGGACAGTGCGCATCATGCCGGCAGCCTACTTCCCGGCGGCCGCACCGGCGATCGCCTGCGCGCCTGCCGCGGCGCAGGCCTCGTCGAGGGCGCCGTCGGGTGCACCGCCGACGCCGATCCCCGCCACGGAGACGCCGTCAACCTTCAGCGGGACGCCGCCGGAGAGGAAGAGCGTTCCGGGCAGGTCCGCAATGGAGGGGCCGGTGCCGTTGATGCGCTTGGCCAGGTCGCTGGTGGGCGCGCCGAACGCGGCGGCGGTGTAGGCCTTCTGCCGGGCGGCTTCGATGGTGTGTTCGGCAGCATTGTCACCCCGAAGAAGGGCCTGCACGGTGCCGAACCGGTCAACGACGGCCACGGTGACGAACGGCAGCTTGTCCGCCTGGCACTTGGCCAGCGCGGCGGCCACCGCCGTCGACGAGGCACCCACTGAGATCCGGTTCTGCTGCACCACGGTCTCCGGTGCTGGCCGGACGTCCACCGCGGGAACGGCTGCCGGGGCCGTCCCGGTGCCGGCGTTGGCCGCTGCCGTGGCTCCCGCAGTGAGGATGACCGCTCCGGCCGCGGCGGCGGCGAGGGCTTTGCTGGACTGCTTCATGGTGCTCCTTGGGGCTCAAACTGTCTGGGGTACGCATCCATCCTTCCGGGCGCTCCGGTCCCTGCCATCGGCCCTTCGCCTGTCCCCTCCTGCCACCTTCGGCCAGCCGGATCAGCCAAACGGATGAGAGACCAGCCGCCACCGCGGGCCCTAGCATGGAAAGGCAGCCAATCCCAGTACCAGACCGGAAGCTCCATGACGTCCGCAGCACCCCTTCCGCCCGCCGTCCCTGCAGCATTGCCCCGGCTGGGCGCCATCGACACCGCGGTCCACGCCGGATTCGCCGTCCTGCTGGTGGCCTCAGCGGTGCGCTACGCCATGCGCCATGCCCCCGCGGACAACCTGATGGTCCTGTGCATCGCCCTGGCGGCCTGCCTGCTGTACGCCGTCGTGGCGGTGCGGACACGGCGCGGCCGGCCGGGCCTCGCCTGGATGGCTGCGCTGGTAACGGTATGGGCAGTCCTGGTCATTGCCGCCCCGAGCTTCGCTTGGTGCTCGTTTGCCCTCTTCGTCCTGGGCCGTACTGCCATGAGCGGTGCCGCCGGCTACGTCGCGGCAGGTTTGACCGCGGCTGCCACCGCCGCCGGACTGTTCCGGCTCAGCGACGGTACGGACATCGCCATGCTCTTGGGCCCCCTGGCCGTGGGCGTGATGCTGACCCTGGTCTACGACCGGATCAGCCGTGACGCCGAGGAACAGCGGCGCCTGCATGCGGAGGTCTCCGCAACCCAGGGCAGGCTTGCGGCCAGCGAGCGGCGGGCCGGAACCATCGCGGAGCGCGAACGCGTGTCCCGCGAGATCCACGACACCGTCACGCAGGGCCTGGCCAGCAGCCTGCTGCTGCTGGAAGCCGCCGGACGGTCGTGGCCCTCGCCGGCGGCACACGTCGGCGTGCAGCAGGCAACGTCCCTTCTTCGCAGCAACCTGGCGGAGACCCGCAGCCTGGTCCATGAACTGGCGTCCCCCGGACTGGAAGGATCACCCTTGGAGGAGTCCCTGCTGGTGGCTGCCCGGCAGTACCTTCCCGCGGCGCGCATCCTGGTGACCGGCGACTCCAGGCCGGTGCCCGCGGACGTCCGGCATGCGCTGCTGCGGGTGGTCCAGAGCGCAGCGTCCAACGTCCGGCTCCATGCCTCCACGGAAACGGCCACGATCACCCTCGGATTCCTTGCCGAGGCCGTCACCCTGGACATTTACGACGACGGCGCCGGCTTCGACCCGGCGGCGGCAGCACCGCCGTCGGACGCGGGCGGCTACGGGTTGCGGGCCATGCGCCGGCGCGTGGAGCAGCTCGGCGGAACATTCTCCGTGGAAAGCTCCCCCGGCCAGGGCACCATTGTGGCGGCCCAGCTGCCTGCAGCCGCACGAGAGGACGGGACCACCGTATGAACCCCACCACCGTGCTCCTGGTGGACGACCACTTGGTGGTCCGCAGCGGGCTGCGCGCCCTGCTGGGGACCCAGCCCGACCTGGCCGTGGTGGCGGAGGCTGCCTCCGGTGAGGAAGCACTTGACCTGGTCCGGGAGCATGCGCCCGACGTGGTGGTCATGGACCTGGCGATGGGAGCCGGCATGGACGGGATCGAGGCCATCAGGCGCCTCCGGCAGGTCAATACCCGGCAAGCCATCCTGGTGTTCACCACCTACGACTCGGACGCCGACATCGTCAGGGCGGTGGACGCCGGCGCCATGGGATACCTGCTGAAGGACGCGGCACCCGGGGAAATCTTCGCCGCTGTCCGCGGCGCCGTCCAGGGCCGGAGCGTGATGAGTCCCCCGGTGGCGTCACGCCTCTTCCAGCAGCTGCGGAACCCGGACGGGATCCTCACGCCGCGCGAAGCCGAACTGCTGGGACTGCTCACCGAAGGGCTCAGCAACCGCGAACTGGGACGGCGGCTTTTCATCTCCGAGGCCACCGTCAAGACCCACCTGGCCCATATCTACGCGAAGCTTGGCGTGGAGACCCGCGCCGCGGCCATTGCCACCGCAATCCGCCGGGAGGGCATGCGTTAGCGTCCCCAAACGGCGTTTACCCTTGCCAGCAGGCTTTCAGCCCCGTACGTTTGGGGACAGCGGGGGACGTTCTCCGCGCACTCCGGCCCGATAGCCGGGGACAGAATCAGAGTCACACGAAGGAATGCAGCCATGGCAACAGGCACAGTTAAATGGTTCAACGCCGAAAAGGGTTTTGGCTTCATTGCCCCCGATGACGGGTCCGCTGACGTTTTCGCCCACTACTCGGCAATCGCCACCAGCGGCTACCGCTCACTGGACGAGAACCAGAAGGTCGAATTCGATGTGACCCAGGGACCCAAGGGCCCGCAGGCAGAGAACATCCGCCCCCTCTAAGTCTTGCCGCAGGCAACGCCTGCAGCCACGGTGGCCCCGTCAACCAGGTTGGCGGGGCCACCGTTTTTTGTCCCTGTTACGGTCCACGCCACCCGCTGCCCGGCGGTTTTTGGGATAATCGACCCATGACCGGCAAGGAACAGCACGGGGATCCCTGGGAGGAATTCGACCGGCTCGGCCCCGGCGTGCCGGACCGTGTTCCCGGGCAGCCCGGCGGCGAACCCTACGGTTTCGGGTTCCGGACGGGGGTGCGGAGCGCGCGGGTGGCCGTAGGCTTCGCCGTCTACGCCCTGGCGCTGGGTACCGTCCTGGTCCTGACCGGGTGCGTCGTGTTTGCCGCCCGCCAGCAATGGCTGCTGGTGGGGCTCATGGTCCTGATCGAGGCCATTTTTGTTTTTTCCTTCACCCGGCTGGTGGCCCAGGCACGCAACCGGCACGCCCGCTGACTGTCCCACAGGGCGGGTCGCTGCCCCTTGACCTTGACGCTGCGTCAACCCCTACGCTCAAAGCATGGAAGCAACCGCAGCACGGCAAGGCACCGAATGGCCCATCCAGGACGTGGCCAGAATGGCGGGAACCACCAGCCGCACCCTTCGCCACTATGACGACATCGGGCTGTTGACGCCCACCCGGGTGGGCGTCAACGGCTACCGCTATTACGACGGCGGCGCCCTCCTTCAGCTGCAGCGGATCCTTCTGCTGCGGGAGCTGGGCCTGGGGCTGCCGGCCATCGCTGAGGTCTTCCAGCAGCAGACGGACCCCGTCAGGGCCCTGACCCGGCACCTCGACTGGCTGGGCCAGGAACAGGAACGCCTGGCCCGGCAGATCCGGTCCGTCCGGCAAACCATCAGGACAGTACAAGAAGGAGGCGAACTCATGGCAGAAAAGATGTTCGATGGCTTCGACCACACGCAGTACAAGGATGAAGTGGAGGAGCGCTGGGGCAAGGACGCATACGCCAAGGGCGACTCGTGGTGGCGCGGCATGGACGAGTCGCAGAAGCGTGAATGGAAGGCCCGGGCCGGAGACCTGGGCCGGGACTGGATGGCCGCTGCAGGATCCGGCGCGGCGCCTGACAGCACAGAGGCCCAGGACCTGGCCGCCCGGCACGTTGCCTGGCTCCGTTCCATCCCGGGCACTCCGGCCGCAGAGCCCGGCGGGGACATCAAGGGCTACGTCAGCGGCCTGGCGGACATGTACGTGGCGGACCCCCGGTTCGCGGCCACCTACGGCGGGGAAACCGGGGCGGCGTTCGTCCGGCACGCCCTGCGGGTCTATTCGGACCGGAACCTGTAGTGCCGCGGCGGGGAGTTAGGCCATCCTTTTCCGGACCACCGCCGCCGCTCCGGCGAGGACGGCGGCGGTGAGGACGCGCCGCCGGGCCGTTCGCCGCCGCCCGTGCCATCCGCCGTCGACCGATCCTTTGCGGCCGGCGTCCAGGCTGCGATGGACATTTCCGGACGTGGTGGCTGCGGGCTTGCGGCGGAGCTGGGTCCTGTCCACCTGCCGGGCGATGGCCCGTTCCACCGTGCCCGGCGTGGCCTTGTGCTGCAGCATCAGCAGGCGTGCGGCCACTCCGCCGGCCACTACCTCGCGGCGTGGGTGCCGCATGGCCCGCAGCACGGTTTTGGCCACCCGGTCAGCCGTGTAGACAGGCGGCATGGCCACGGGCTTCCTGCCGCTGTAATTGGCGGCGTGCTGGTAGAAGGGCGTGTCGATGGTGGCAGGAAGGACCGTGCAAACGCTGACGTCCTGCCGGGCGTCCAGCACAAGCTCGGACCGCAGGCTGACACTGAGCGCACGGACCGCAGCTTTGGACATGGAGTAGGCGGCGGAGTACGGAAGCGGTGTCTCCCCCACGATGGAGGCCACATTGATCAGCACGCCCCCGCCCTGCGCCGTCATGCGCGCCAGGGCAGCCCGGGCGCCGTTGACATACCCGGTGATGTTGACGTCGAGGATGCGCTGGAAATCTTCCGGCGGGACGTCAGCGATCCGCCCGAAGGCACCCACGGCCGCGTTGTTGACCCAGACGTCCAGGCGCCCGAACTCCTCCACGGCGCGGGCAGCCAGGGTCTCCACCTGCGCGGCGTCGGAAACGTCGGCGGTGACGGCAACAACCGTGGCGCCGCGCTTCCGGCAGTCACGCGCCGCCGATTCCAGCGCTGCGGCACCGCGGGCGGCCAGCACCAGGCGCGCCCCCTCGTCTGCACAGCGGAGGGCAGTGGCGCGGCCTATGCCGCTGGAGGCCCCTGTAATGACGACGACCGGATTCCCGAGGCGCATGTGACACTCCATCCCGCATCCCCGCACTGGGCGGAGAACAACAGTAAGTATGCTTACCTGTTTGATGCTAGCGAGTGCGGCCTCCCCGGACAACGGCGGGAGCTGGGCGGGGCGGGCACCAGGGTGGCACACCGGCGGGCCGCCGGCGACTTTCGCATAGCCTCGTCAGCGGCTGACCTTGGCCCGCCGGACCCGGCGGACCACCAGGAGCACCACGGCGATGGCGATAGCCGCGTACACGGCGTAGTTGAGGTACTTGGAGTAGCCCTCGATCAGGTGGTACTGCGTCCCCAGCAGGTAGCCGAGGCCAATGAGCGCACCGTTCCACAAGGCACTGCCGGCCAAAGTGAAGATGGTGAAGGTGCCCAGCGGCATGGATGAGGCGCCGGCCGGGAGGGAGATCAGGCTCCGGACGCCGGGCAGCAGCCGGCCGAAGAAGATCGAGGACCGGCCGTGCCGCCGGAACCAGCCAGCGGCATGTTCAAAGTCTTCGCGGTCCACCAGGGGCAGTTTCGACAGCCCGCGGATGGACCGTTCCAGGCCCAGCCTTGCGCCCAGCCAGTACAGGAAGAGCGCGCCCAGGTAGGCGCCGAGCGTGCTGGTCACGAAGATGAGTCCGAGGTTGAGCGAGCCCTGCTTGGCGAGGTAGCCGGCAAGCGGCAAGATGACTTCGCTGGGGATGGGCGGCACCACCGTTTCGGCCAGGGTAAAAGCGCCGACACCCCATTCGCCGAGGTTTTCGATGGCCTGGGCAGCGGCGCCGACCAGGCCACCCAGTCCGCCGGCCGCGCTGGTAGCGTCCCCCGCTGTTGCCCACATGTGCCGTTCCCCGTTTCCGCCGCGTGTTTGCCTGCCCGTCCCTGTCTACCCTATGGACCTGAAAGCCCGCTGGCAGCGCAGGTCCCGCTCAGCCGTTTCCACTCTTCCTGGAACCCGGCTTTGCCCGGACATGCATGCGCTCCCCCTGCGACCCGAAAAGGCTGAGGAACTCCACTGCCTTCCCATCGGCGCGCCCAAACCAGTGCGGCACCCGGGTGTCGAATTCCACCGCTTCACCGGCGCCGAGGACCAGGTCCTGGCTGCCGAGGACCATGCGCAGCCTGCCGTTGAGCACATACAGCCACTCGTAGCCCTCGTGGACCTGGGGGCTCGGTTCCTCCGCCGGTCCGGCCGGCACGATGTGTTTGTACGCCTGGATCCCGCCGGGTTTCCTTGTCAGCGGGATGATGGTCATGCCGTGCGCGGTCATGGGGCGCAGGTGCACCCGGGGGTCCCCCGTGGCCGGAGCCCCCACCAGTTCGTCCAGCGGCACCTGGTGGGCTTTGGCCAGCGGCAGCAGGAGTTCAAGGTTGGGGCGGCGCTGGCCGGACTCCAGCCGGGACAGGGTGCTGACGGAAATGCCGGTGGCTTCCGCGAGCGCCGTCAGGGTGACGTCCCGCCGCAACCGCAGCGCCTTGAGCCGGGGGCCAACCGCTGCCAGGACGTCGTCGAGGTTCTCATCCATAACGTCCAGTTTGCCAGAGCAGCAAAATACTTTGCCAAGATACCTACGCGGCAAACACGATGGATCCATGACTTCACACAAAGATTCGATCTACGACGTGCTGATTGTCGGCGGCGGTGCCGCGGGCCTCAGCGCCGCCTTGATGCTGGGCCGCACCAGGAGGTCGGTGGCGGTGGTGGACAGCGGCGAACCCCGCAATGCGCCCGCGCACGGTGTGCACGGCTTCCTGTCCCGCGACGGCATCAGCCCGGCGGAACTCCTTGCCGCCAGCCGCGACCAGGCCCGGCACTACGGTGCGAACCTGGTCCAGGGCTCAGTGGTGGCCGCCGGCGGCACGCTGCAGGAAGGCTTCGAGGTAACGCTCGACGACGGCCGGCGGCTTCGCGGGCGCCGGCTGCTGATCACCACGGGGCTGGTGGACGAACTGCCGGACATCCCTGGCCTGCGTGAACGGTGGGGCCGTGACGTGCTGCACTGCCCCTTCTGCCATGGCTGGGAAGTCCGGGACCAGGCCATCGGCATACTGGGCACCGGCCCCTGGTCGGTGCACCAAAGCCTGCTGTTCCGGCAATGGAGCAGCAACATCACCCTGTTCCTCAACGGCACCGTGGTCCCCGTGGAAAGCGAGCTGGAGCAACTGGCAGCCCGCGGCGTCAAGGTGGTGCACGGCGCAGTGGAAACCGTCCGGGTCCAGGACGACGCGTTGAAGGCCGTGGTGCTGGCCGGCGGGCCCGAGGTGGCGGTGGACGCCGTCGTGGTGGGCACCCGGGTGCATGCACGGCTGGACGCCTTCGCCGGGCTCGGCCTGGCACCCTCGCCGCACCCGATGGGTATCGGTGACTACCTGGAAACAGATGCCGAGGGAGCTACGTCCGTTCCCGGTGTATGGGCCGCCGGGAACGTCACGGACATGCGGGCGCAGGTCCTGGCGTCAGCGGCCGCCGCTTCCTGGACGGCGGTGATCATCAACAACTCCCTGATGGCCGAGGAACTGGAACGCGACCTCGCCGCCTACCGGAAAACGCCGGCGGTCACCGGTGCCTGAACTCCGGTTCACGCTTTTCCGTGAACGCCGCCATGCCTTCCTTCTGGTCCTCGGTGGAGAACAGCGAGTGGAAGAGGCGGCGCTCGAACAGCACCCCCTGGGCAAGCCCGGTTTCGAAGGCGGCGTTGACGGCTTCCTTCGCGGCCATTGCCACCGGCTTTGACTTGCCGGCGATGACCTCAGCGGCCTTGAGGGCTTCCTCCACCACGTTTTCGGCAGGGACCACTCGGGACACCAGCCCGGCCCGTTCGGCTTCCTCGGCGCCGATGAACCTGCCTGTGAGGATCATGTCCATGGCTTTCGCTTTGCCCACGGCCCGGGTGAGCCGCTGGGAGCCGCCCATGCCGGGCAGGACGCCGAGGTTGATTTCCGGCTGGCCGAACTTCGCGTTGTCCCCGGCGATGAGCAGATCGCACATCATGGCCAGTTCACAGCCGCCGCCGAGCGCGAATCCGGACACCGCGGCCACCGTGGGAATGCGCAGGCGGGTGAAGTCCTCCCAGCCGCGGAACCAGTCCGCGGCATACATGTCCATGTAGCCCTGGCCGGCCATTTCCTTGATGTCCGCCCCGGCGGCGAAGGCCTTCCCGGAGCCGGTGACCACCACCGCGCCCGTCCCGGGATCGGCGTCCATGGCGCTGACGGCATCCACCAGCTCCTCCATGGTGGCTTTGTTCAGCGCGTTGAGCGCCTGGGGCCGGTTGAGCGTCACCAGCCCCACCCTCCCGCGCTGCTCCACCAGGATGTTGGCGTACTCCGTCATTCAGGACTCCCGTCGTCGTGCGCTGTTGCTGCCATGTGCGGTGCGGTACCGGACTTCTCCCGGATGTGGGTAATGATCGCGGAGAAGTCCCGGCCGGCGCCGCCCTCCGCCGCAAACGTATCGTAGATTTCCGCAGCCAGCGGGCCCATCCGGCCGGCCACCCCGGTGCTGTTGAGGGCGTTCACGGCAAGATTCAGGTCCTTGGCCATCAGCGCCCCCGCGAACCCGGGCTGGTAGTCGCGGTTCGCGGGGCTCGTGGGGACAGGGCCGGGAACCGGGCAGTTGGTGGTCAGGGCCCAGCACTGGCCGGACGCGGCGGAGGCGACGTCGAACAGCGCCTGATGCGTCAGGCCCAGCTCTTCGCCCAGGACAAAGGCCTCGCTGACGGCAATCATGGAGACGCCCAGGATCAGGTTGTTGCAGACTTTGGCCGCCTGCCCGGCCCCGTGCCCGCCGCAGTGCACAATGCGCTTGCCCATGGCTTCCAGCAGCGGCTTCACTGCTTCGAAGTCGTCTGCGCCGCCGCCCACCATGAACGTCAGCGTCCCGGCTTCTGCGCCCACCACGCCGCCGGACACCGGCGCGTCCGCGGACCTGTGTCCGGCGTCGAGGGCCAGCTGCGCAGCGTCCCTGGCTTCGTCCACGTTGATGGTGGAGCAGTCCAGGAACATGGTGCCCTGTGCAGCTGCCGCAAGCAGCCCGGGACCGCCGTCAGTTCCGCGGTAGGCGTCCAGCACGTGCCGGCCGCTAGGGAACATGGTGAGCACCACGTCCGCTCCGGCCACGGCTCCGGCAGCATTTTCCGCCACGGGGATGCCGTTGGCGCGGGCGGCCTCCAGGGCCGCCGGGACGACGTCGAAACCCACCACCCGGTGCCCGGCCCTGGCCAGGTTTGCGGCCATGGGGCCGCCCATGTGCCCCAGCCCCAAGAAAGCCACGGTGTATTTTTCAGACACGGTCCCCCACCTCTTTCTGCCGGGCCTCCGGCGGCACGCCGCTGCCGGTGACATCAAGCTCTGCGCTCCCCAACGAGGCGAAGAAGGCCTCCACCTGGCCTGGGAAAACGGCCGGCAGGGTGGGCGGCTGCCACCGGGGCGACCGGTCCTTGTCGATCACCTGCGCCCGGATCCCTTCCCGGAAGTCGGGAGATGCCAGGAACCGGAGGCCCACACGGTATTCCTGCGCCAGGGCCTGGTCCAGGCGCAGGCCCCTGACCCGCCGCAGGGAGGCCAGGGTGACTTTGACGGAGGTGGGCGACTTCGCTTCGATGGTGTCCGCGGCCTGGGCAGCGTCGGCGCTGCCGGGCCCTTTCCACGCGCGGAGCCGGCTTACGATCTCTTCAGCCTCCGCCGGGCTGTAGCAGCTGTCGATCCATGGCCGCTGCGCCGCAACGCTGGACGGCGGCGGGACCACGGCAACGCGTCCGACGGCGTCATCCGGGGTTCCGTCCCCCAGCGCCGCCACCAGCCCGTCCAGCCGGCCGGACGGGACGTAGTGGTCCGCCAAACCAAGGTGGATGGCATCCGCGCCGTCCAGGTGCGCCCCGGTGAGGGCTGCGTGGGTTCCCGACTCCCCCGGTGCGCCCGCCAGCAAAAGCGTCCCGCCGACGTCGGGCGCGAATCCGATGGTGGTCTCCGGCATTCCGGTGCGGGTGCGCTCAGTGACCACGCGGACCGAACCGTGGGCGGAGATGCCCACGCCGCCGCCCAGGACCAGCCCGTCCATGAGCGCCACGTACGGTTTGGGGTACCTCGAGATCAGGTAATTCAGCCGGTATTCGGCCTGCCAGAAGGCAGCGGTGGCATTTCCGCCTTCCATCATGTCCCGGTAGATGGCAACGATGTCCCCTCCGGCGCACAGGCCGCGGCCGCCGGCACCCTGCACCAGGACTGTCTTGATGCGGTCGTCCCCAGCCCACTCGGTGAGGTGGCGCAGCAGCGCCTCCACCATGCCGGCGGTGAGTGCGTTGACGGACTTGGGCCGGTTCAGCGTTGCGACGCCCAACCGGCCGCGCCGCGTGAAAAGCACTTCCGCCTCGGTGGCGGCGCGCGTGTCCGTCATCAGCTTCCTTCCGGCATCACGAAGCTGGCTCCGTGGCGTATCCCCGACGGCCACCGCGTGGTGACCGTCTTGGTCTTGGTGTAAAAGCGGAACGCGTCCGCGCCGTGCTGGTTGAGGTCCCCAAAACCGGAGGCCTTCCAGCCGCCGAAGGTGTAGTACGCCAGCGGTACGGGGATGGGGACGTTGACTCCCACCATCCCCACGTCCACCCTGGTGGCGAAGTCCCGGGCGGCGTCACCGTCGCGCGTGAAGATGGCCACGCCGTTCCCAAACGGGTTGTCGCTGCACAGCCGGAGCGCTTCGTCATAGTCGGCGGCGCGGACCACGCTGAGCACCGGACCGAAGATCTCGTTCCGGTAGATGGCCATGTCCGTGGTGACGTGGTCGAAGAGGGTGGGACCCACCCAGAAGCCACCGCCGAAACCCTCCACCCTGGCGCCGCGGCCGTCGGCAAGGAGGGTGGCGCCGTCGTCCACCCCGGACTGGATGAGGCCCTCGATCCGCTCGCGGGCGTCCGCGGAGACCACGGGACCGAAATCGGAGCTAGGATCCAGGCTGGGGCCCACCGTGAGCTTGCTGATCCGCTGCCCGAGCCGCTCCACCAGCCCGTTGGCCGTTTCTTCCCCGACGGGCACGGCGACGGAGATGGCCATGCAGCGTTCACCGGCCGAGCCGTAACCGGATCCGATGAGGGCATCGGCTGCCTGGTCCAGGTCCGCGTCCGGCATGACCACCATGTGGTTCTTGGCTCCGCCGAAACACTGGGCGCGCTTCCCGTTGGCGGCAGCCGTGGCGTAGATGTACTGGGCGATCGGTGTGGAGCCTACGAACCCCACGGCCTTGACGAGAGGATCCGCCAGCAGCGCGTCCACCGCTTCCTTGTCTCCATTGACCACGTTGAACACGCCGTCCGGCAGCCCGGCCTCGCTGTAGAGTTCGGCGATCCTGAGCGGCACCGAGGGGTCCCGCTCGGACGGCTTGAGGATGAAGGAGTTGCCTGCCGCCAGTGCGGGCGCGGACTTCCACAGCGGAATCATGGCCGGAAAGTTGAACGGCGTGATGCCGGCAACTACGCCCAGCGGCTGCCGGAGCGAATGGATGTCGATCCCCTGGCCGGCTTCGCTGGAAAACTCGCCCTTCAGCAGGTGCGGCGCGCCGGCAGCGAACTCCACCACTTCCAGGCCGCGCTGGATGTCGCCAACGGAGTCGGCAACCGTCTTGCCGTGTTCGGAGGAGAGCAGCCGGGCCAGGCTGTCCATGTCCCGGTTCACCAGATCCACGAACTTGAGGAGGATCCGGGCGCGCCGCTGCGGGTTCGTGGCCGCCCAGCCGGGCTGCGCCGCCTTGGCGGCCGCCACGGCACGGCCCACTTCCCCGGTGCCAGCCAGTGGAAGCCGGGCCTGGACCGTGCCGGTGCACGGATCAAAGACGTCACCGAAGCGGCCGGAGATGCCATTCTCGTGGCGGCCGCCAATGTAATGGGAGAGCTCGCGCACCATGGCTGGATCCCCCTTCGCATATGGTCCGGCAGGTTGTGACGCAGGTCATTCTGGATGCGAATATACTCGGGCTTCCTACTAACTTCCATCAGCGGGGGACGCCCCCGGCCCTGCCGCAACGCCGCAGCGCAGCACCCATACGGGCGGCTTTACCCGCAGCCGCGCGCCCACGGTAAGTTAGGAGCGTGAAGATAGCTACCTGGAATGTGAACTCGCTCCGTGCCCGCGCCGACCGCGTTGAAGCCTGGCTCCAGCGCAGCGACTGCGACGTCCTGGCCATCCAGGAAACGAAGTGCAAGGACGAGAACTTCCCCTGGGAACTCTTTGAGCGGATGGGCTACGAGGTGGCCCACTTCGGCGTCAACCAGTGGAACGGCGTCGCCATCGCCTCCCGAGTGGGCCTGGAAGATGTTGAACGGACCTTCCTGGACCAGCCGGCCTTCGGCAAGGCAGGCAAGGACCCCGTCCAGGAAGCCCGCGCCATGGCCGCAACCTGCGGCGGCATCAGGGTGTGGAGCCTCTACATCCCCAACGGCCGCTCGCTGGACGACGAGCACATGCCGTACAAGCTGAAGTGGCTTGAGAGCCTCAAGACCCACGCCCAAAGCCTCGTCACCGAAAACCCCCAGGCCCAGGTGGCACTCATGGGCGACTGGAACATCGCCCCGTTCGACGAGGACGTCTGGGACATCGACTTGTTCGTCAACAACCGGTACACGCATGTCAGCCCGCCCGAGCGCGAGGCGTTCCACGCCTTCGAATCCGCCGGATACACCGACGTGGTCCGCCCTTACACTCCCGGGCCCGGGGTCTACACCTACTGGGACTACACGCAGCTGCGCTTCCCCAAAAAGGAAGGCATGCGCATCGACTTCATCCTGGCCTCGCAGGCGCTTGCCTCCCGCGTCACCGGCGCCTCGATCGACCGGGAGGAGCGCAAGGGCAAGGGAGCCTCCGACCACGCGCCCGTCCTGGTGGAACTGGCCGACTGATGGCGGAATCCTGGACCCAGCTAAGGAGGCCGTCATGACGGGAAACCTTTACCGGGGCCAGGCAGGCCTGCCCTTTTCGTCGACCCTGCGCGTCTACGAACCGCTCAGCGCTTTCCCGGAGGAGCAGCGGGCTGCCATCCAGGCCGCCGGGGAACGGGCCGTCTCCCGCGCCGCCGTCGAAAACGCCGAACTGCTGGCGTCGCTGGGACGCATCACCCGCTCCGGCGGGGACCCCTTTCCCACGGGCCGCACCGACCTGGTGCGCGTCACCAGCGCGCCCGCCGGCAACGACGGCACGGACGACGCCGGGGCTGACGCGGACCCGGTGCTCCTCTACTGTCCCAGCCAGCTCGTGCTGCGCGCCGGGCTGGCGGCCAATGCCCTGATGGAAGGAATCCACGGGCCGCTCGCCGAGCTGCTGATTCCGGAGGAACAGCGGGACAGGCACCAGGAGCGGATCGACCAGGTCAAGGCCCGCGACGGTTCCGTCCGCGTCCACACCCGGGCATCCACCTGGGGCATCCCCTTCAGCTGGTTTTCGCTGTTCATGGAATCGGACCACAAGGACGTGGTGGAGGCCTCCGGCCGGATTGTCACCGTCCGGGTATGGGCCACCATCACCGACGCCCTTGAGCGGGCACGGTACGCTGTGGCCAACCTGGCGCTGGCCGCGCCGGACCTGGACATGCTGGACGACCTCGCGCAGCTGACCGAGTGGCTGGAGCAGTTCCACGTGGAGTCAATGGTGGAACTGGATTACGGGGCCGTGGCGGACAAGGTCTACCCGGACGACTCCCCCATGGACATCCGGCTCGGAATCGAGTGCCTCGCCGAGGGGGACATGACCGGGGCGGCCGCTGCCTACCGCCGGCTGGCCTCGCGGTGGATCCCCATCCGGCAACTGGCCCGCGCTTCCTGACCTCCGCGCCGGGCCGGTTCAGCGCTGCGGCGGCGCGGTGGTGCGCCGGACAATGAGCTCATGCGGGGCGACCGCGGACTGCACGGACCCTTCCTGGCCGTCCAGCTCGTCCAGGAGCATCTTCGTGGCCAGTTCCGCCTGTTCATCGGGCCGCTGGCCCACCGTGGTCAGACCCACGGCGTCGGAAAAGTCGTGGTTGTCGATGCCCACCACCGACAGGTCCGCGGGGACGCTGACGCCCAGCCGGGCCGCTTCGAACATGACCCCCATGGCCATCTCGTCCGACGCGCAGAAGATGGCCGTGGGTTTCGGGCCGGGGCCGGACCAGAGGCGGCGGAACGCTTCCTGGCCGCTGCGGACGGTGAAGTCCCCCCATTCGTCCCACTCGGGGCGGATGTCCAGGCCGGCCGCCGTCATCACGTCCCGGAAGGCCAGGATGCGGACCCGTGGAACGTCGAAGTTCAGGTCCGTCTCGTCGTCGCCGTGCAGCAGCGCGATGTCCCGGTGGCCGAGGTCGATCAGGTGCCGGACCGCGGTGGATGCGGCGGCATAGTCGTCGATGCCGATGTAGGCGCATTCCTCGACGTGCCCTCCCACCACCACCAGGGGAATATCGATCTTCTGCAGGTGGTCCAGCTCTTCGTGGGTCAGCGCCATGCAGAGGACCAACAGGGCGTCGATCTGCTTGTAGACCATGGTCTTGCTGAAGAGACGTTCCCGGTGGCTGCCGTGGCCGCCCAGGTTGAAGAGGGAGAGGTTGTACTGGCGGGCGTGGAGCTCCCGGTCGGCGCCCTCGATGGCTTTGGAGAAGAACCAGCGGCTCACGAACGGTGCCAGCACGCCGATGGTCCTGGTGCGGCCGGTGGCCAGTCCGGAGGCGGATGAGGAGGCCACGTAGCCCAGGTTCCCCGCGACCTCCAGGATCTTCTCGCGCGTTGCCGGCGACACCCGGGGCAGGCCCCGGACCGCCCGGGACACCGTGGCAGTCGATACACCTGCGGCTGCGGCCACGTCCTCGATGCTGACTCCGTTATGGCCGCCCCGCTGGGATCTTTCTGTTGTGCGTGCCACGGTGTCCCCTTAATAACTCCTTGCAGCGTAAGGCGGTCCGCCCTGCGTTACCCCCAAGACTTCGTATTTTCGCATTCTGCGCAGGCGCGGTGTTAACCGTGCACGGAGGGCCGGGGTGCCCCGGCTAGCGGCGCGGCGGGAGCTTCCGCCGAAGCCGCACCATGCCGTAGATGGCCAACAGCGTGGCCAGCAGGCCCAGTCCCCACCCCAGGGCAGGCTGGGCCGTGACTTCCATCCAGACAGTGACCACCAGCAGGACCACGGCCCAGAAGCCGAGGAACCCGATGATGATGTCGAAGTCTTCGCCGGTCCTGGCCCGCCCGCGGCTTCCCGGCCCCGTTGCGGGGGACCGGGAAGCATCGCCTGTCACTTAACCGCGCCTGCCGTCAGGCCGGCGACGATCTTGCGCTGGAAGACCAGCACCAGGATCACCAGCGGAATGGTGACGATGGTGCCCGCGGCCATGATGGCGGTGTACGGGATCTGGTTTGGCTGGGCGCCGGCGAAGCTGGCGATGGCCACGGTCACCGGCTGGGTAGCCTCGTTGGACAGCTGGCTGGCGATCAGGAACTCGTTCCAGGAGGAGATGAACGCCAGGATCGCCGTGGTGAAGATGGCCGGAGCTGCCAGCGGCATGATGACTTTCCGGAACGCCTGGCCCTGGGTGCAGCCGTCAACGCGTGCGGATTCCTCCAGCTCCCACGGCATTTCGCGGAAGAAGGACGTCAGCGTGTACACCGTCAGCGGCAGGACGAAGGAAATGTTCGGAATGATCAGCGCCTGGTAGGTGCCCATCCAGCCGATGTTGGTGAAGAGCTGGAACAGCGGGGTGATCAGGGCGACGCCGGGGAACATCGACGCGCCCAGGATGAACCCCAGCACCAGGTACTTGAACCGGAAGTTGAGCCGTGCCAGGGCATAGGCGGCAAAGACGCCGATGACCAGCGAAACTACCGTCACCGTCACGCCGATGATGATGCTGTTCAGCAGCGCCTGGCCGAACTTGTTGCCGAACGAGGTGTCAAAGGCGGTGATGAAGTTGTCCAGCGTGATGTGCGTCGGCCACGGGGTGGTGTCGTAGGTGAACCCCACCTCGCGGAAGGCCGTGACCACCATCCAGTACGCCGGCGCCAGGCACCAGATCAGGATGACGGCGGCACTGATGTACGTCCGGACGCTTGCCCACTTTTCCCGGTTCTGGGCTGCTTTGCGCGGGGCGTCCTGCTGCGGCCGCATCCCGGTGGGAACGCTTGCGGTTGTCATTTCTTCCCCTTACCGGTTGCGCCGCTTTGCTCCACCACGTTGGCTCCCAGGAAGCGGACGAAGATGAACGCCACCAGGAAGATGATGATGAACGTGATGGTGGACAAGGCCGCCGCTGAGTTAAACCCTTGCCTGATCTGGTTGATCACCAGGATGGACAGCGTGGTGGTGTTGTTGGCACCGCCGGTGAGGATGTAGGGCAGGTCGAACATCCTCAGTGCGTCAAGGGTGCGGAACAGGATGGCGACCATCAGTGCCGGCTTGACCAGCGGAAGCGTGATGAGGCGGAAGCGCTGCCAGGCGCTGGCACCGTCCACCTTGGATGCCTCGTAGACTTCGGCCGGAATCATCTGCAGGCCCGCGAGGATCAGCAGCGCCATGAACGGCGTGGTCTTCCAGGTGTCGGCGATGATGACCGCCCACTTGGCCGGCCACTCACTGCCGGTCCACAGGATGGACACGTTGAACAGCTTGTTGATGATGCCGTTGAAGTCGAACATGAACAGCCACAGCTGGGCGGTGACGGCGGTGGGAATAGCCCACGGCACCAGGACCGCTGCACGGACCAGGCCGCGGCCCTTGAAGGAGCGCGCCATGATCATGGCCATCCAGAAACCAAGCACGGTCTCCAGGGCCACCGTGACAACGGTGAAGAAGAACGTCGTTGCCGTGGCAGTCCAGAACTGCCCACCCAGGGTACCCGGCGGGCACGCCACGGTGCCGCCGCCCTGGGCCGCGCACTGCTGCCCGAGCCAGTTCACGTAGTTCTGGATGCCCGCGGGACCGCCGTCGGTAAACAGTCCGGTGACGGGGTCGAGCCCGGCGTCCTTCTGGAAGGACATCACGATCGCGCTGATGATCGGGTAAACGATCACGATGGCCAGCGCGATGATGGTGGGTGCCAGCAGCCAGGTAGCCCACTTGCCCTGGCTGAGGATCTTGTTGTCTTCGCCTACCCCCTTGGGCCCGTGGTGGACCGGGGCGGCGCCCGACGCCGGTTGCTTAACCGGCGTCGGGCCCAATTCGGTAGCCATGGCTGGTTACGATCCTGCGCCGGCGGTTTCGATGGACTTCTGCATGTCGGACAGGGCATCCTTGGCGGGCTTCTCACCCTTCAGCGCCGCGTAGGCGTTGTCCTGGATGGCCTTGGTGACAGCAGGGTAGAACGGGGTCACCGGGCGCGGGACGGCGTTCTCAATGGACGTCTTGAGCACCGGCAGGTACGGCAGCTTGGCCACCAGTTCCTGGTCCTCGTACAGGTCTCCGAGGACCGGGGCCAGCGAACCCTGGGTCGCGAAGAACTTCTGCTGCTCTTCCTCAACCAGGAACTTCACGAAGTCCAGGGAAGTGGCCTTGTGGTCGGAGTAGACGCTGACTGCAGCACTGTGGCCGCCGAGCGAGGAGGCACCGGGGCCGTCCTTGCCCGGGAGGGCTGCCATGCCCAGGACGTCCTTGACCTTCGAGGAGCCTTCAGTGGTGGCCAGGTTGTAGACGTACGGCCAGTTGCGCAGGAACAGGAGCTTGCCGTCCTGGAAGGCGCGGCGGCTTTCCTCTTCCTGGTAGGTGATGGCTTCAGCCGGGATGTTGCCGTTCTTGAAGGCTTCCACCAGGTTGTTCAGGCCGGCCTCGGCTTCAGGGGTGTTCAGGCTGGGCTTGCCGTCCTTGTCGAGGACGGATCCGCCGGCGGAGTTGATGGCCTCCGAAGCGTTAACGGTGAGCCCCTCATACTGCTTGAACTGGCCGGAGTAGCAGCCGATGTTGTTCTGCTTGGCGATGGAGCACATGCCCATCATCTCGTCCCAGGTCTTCGGCGGCGTGGGAACCAGGTCCTTGCGGTAGTAGAGGATGCCGCCGTCGGAGGACACCGGAGCCGCGTAGAGGGTGCCCTTGTACGAACCGGCCTCGATGGTGGGCTCCAGCATGCCGTTGGTGTCAATCGCCATCTTGTCCTTGAGCGGCTGCAGCCAGCCCTTGGCGGCAAACTCGGCGGTCCAGACGACGTCGACGCTGGCGACGTCGTAATCAGCATTCTTCGCCTGGAAGTTCTGAACCAGGTCATCATGCTGCTGGTCGGCGTTGTCCGTCTGTTCCTTGAACGTCACCTTTTCATCGGGGTGGGCCGCGTTCCACTTTTCAATCAGGGGACGGACAACGTTGCTGTTGTCCTTGCCCTGCACGTACGTGATGGGGCCGCGGCTGTCGAGGTTGGCCTCGGCGTCGCTGCCGCCGCCGCCCGATGTCCCGCCGCCTCCAGCGCACGCGGACAGGGACAGGGCAAGTACGCCGGCCGTGGCAACCGGAAGAAGGAATCCAGGGGTTTTCATTAGCTTGAAGCTCCTCGCTGAGAGACAAGTAAGTCGACACTGCAGTAGTTAAGTGAGGTTGATGTGGTGCCCATCACACTAGTAAGGTGGCTGGCAATCATGCAAGCGTTTACATCAAAAAGTTATCTAAGGGGAACCAAATGTCCAACCCGCCCGTTCCCGGCAGCCCGGCCGCCCGCCGCGAGTGGTGGGAGGACGCAGTCGTCTACCAGATCTACCCGCGTTCCTTCGCGGACGGCAATGGAGACGGAATGGGGGACCTTAGCGGGGTCACGTCCCGGCTCCCGTACCTGGAGCGCTTGGGCGTGGATGCGGTCTGGCTCTCGCCGTTCTATAAGTCTCCGCAGGCCGACGGCGGGTACGACGTTGCGGACTACCGCCAGGTGGACCCCCTCTTCGGCTCCCTAGCCGACTTCGACACCCTGCTCCGGGAGGCCCATGGCAGGGGCCTGAAGGTCATCGTAGACCTGGTGCCGAACCACACCTCCGACGAACATGAGTGGTTCCGGGAGGCCCTCGCAACCCCGGCCGGGTCTGCGGCACGCGACCGGTACATCTTCCGTGCGGGCCGGGACCGCGAACCCGGGTCCGGTGACGGCAGCAACCCGCCCAACAACTGGAAGTCCATATTTGGCGGCACGGCCTGGACCCGGACCACCGCGGCAGACGGTTCACCAGGCGAGTGGTACCTGCACCTCTTCGACACGAAGCAGCCTGACCTCAACTGGGACAATCCCGAGGTCCAGGAGGAAATGCGGTCCGTGCTGCGCTTCTGGCTGGACCGGGGGGTTGACGGCTTCCGCGTGGACGTTGCCCACGGCCTGGTCAAGGAACCCGGCCTGCCCGACTGGGACGGGGCTGCCGCTATGGTTGAAGGGACGGCTGCCCACCCGGATCCCCTGCGCCCCGGAGATGCCCCCGGCGCCCATACCGACGCCGAGGAGCCGCACCGCGCCGTCTCCCCTGTCTATCCCCCCTCGCCCTTTTTCGACCAGGACGGTGTCCACGACATTTACCGGGACTGGCACAATGTCCTCTCCGCGTACGGCCCCGACCGCATGATGGTGGCGGAGGCCTGGGTTGAACCGGCGGAACGGCTGGCCCGCTACGTGCGGCCGGACGAGATGCAGCAGGCCTTCAATTTCGACTTCCTGCTGGCCGGCTGGCACGCGGAACGGATGGCCGAAGCCATCGAGGCGTCCCTGGCGGCGGCAGCATCGGTGGGGGCGCCGTGCACCTGGGTACTGAGCAACCACGACACCGTCCGCCACACCACACGTTTCGGCCTGGCGGATCCCACCGCGTTCCCCAAGGGACTCGGCCCCGATGACGAACAGCCCGATCCGGCTCTGGGGCTTGCCCGCGCCCGTGCGGCCACCCTGGTGTCCCTGGCCCTCCCCGGTTCGGCCTACCTGTACCAGGGCGAGGAGCTCGGACTGCCGGAACACACCACGTTGAGCGCTGAATCGAGGCAGGATCCCACGTTCTTCCGGACGAGGGGCGCGGAAATCGGCAGGGACGGTTGCCGGGTACCGCTGCCGTGGCAGGCGGACGCGCCAGGGTTCGGCTTCCCGCAGGTTTCCGGCGGGACTGTCCCGGATCCGTGGCTCCCCCAGCCGGACAGCTTCGGCCCGCACTCCGCGGACCTGCAGGACGGCGAGGAAGGATCAACGCTTGAGCTGTACCGTGCCGCCTTGGCGCTCCGTAAGGCGGAGCACCTGGGCACGGGCACCGCAGAATGGGCCGAACCCCACGCGCCCGGGAGCGGAGTGTTGGCTTTCACCAACAGGAAGGTGCTGGTCCTGGCCAACATGGGCTTCGCCAGCACGCCTGTTCCCGACGGTTACGCCGTGGTGCTGTCCAGTGGACCCGAACCCCGCCCGGAGTGGGAAGCCATGCGCGAAGTTCCCGTGGACTGCACCGTCTACCTCAGGAAACAGGAAGCCTACCCAACGCCCTGACACAGCGGCGTCACCGGACGCGTTCGGCCCGGCCAAACCTCGTCCGCGCCCCTGCCCCAATATGGATCAGGACCGGCGTCTTCCGGCCCACCACGGCTTCGAGGGCGTCGACCAGACCGGCCACTTCCTCAGCCAGCAGGTGCGGTGCCACGCCCTGGCGGGGCAGCAGGCGGATTTTCAGCGCCGGGGTTCCCTTGATGTCGTAGGTCGTGACGCTGGCCGACGCGAGGTCCGGGCGGCCCGCCAGCGCCTGCTTCAGGGCCTGTTCGGCAACTCCCCCGCCGATGCGCACGTCGCCGGGCACATCCCCCGGGTCCTCTTCCGCGACCAGCAGGTTGGAGCGCCCTTTGCCCTGTTGCGCTATCCAGGCGACCATCAGGCCCACAACCACCAGCAGGACCAGGGCCACCACGATCCACAGCCAGCTTTCGGGGCGGCCGGGGAAGCGCGTGGCGTCGAAGGCCTGGCTGGCGGCGCTCCAGGCAGCGGCGGACCAAGAATGCCACCAGTCCGCCACGGCCGGAACCGTGGCCAGCAGAACCAGCAGTGCCCCGACGGCCAGCAGTTTCAGGCCGAGCAGGGTCAAAAGGACGCGGTTGAGCAGGGTGGGTGTGCTGTTCATGCCCCCACCACCCCGGACGGCGCAACGTTTATGCGGGCGGCAGGCTGCGGATCCAACGCCATCTGGTCCAGTTCGTCCTGGACGGCGGCGAGGAGCGCGTCACCATCCACCGGCACACCTGACGTGGGGCGCACGTTCACCATGACCTGGCGCTGCGATACCACCACCATGACCTGTTCCGGCATGACGTTGGCCGCGAGCCGGGCCCGGCGGGCCAGCGACGAGGCAATCACTTCATCGTCGATCACGACGGCGGGACGCCCGGCTTCGTGCCAGGCTCCGGCAAGGGTATGGCGGGCACGGCGGCCCGGTGCAATCCCGTTGAGGAAGAAAATGAGGCCCAGCATGGCCAGGACTGCGCCGATGGCCCCCAACAGGAGTGGGGAAATCCCTGCCGGCAGGGCCGTCAGCTGCTCGGCTGCAACCTGCGGCTCGATCAGCCAGGGCGGTTGCCCGATGGCGTGCACCGCCGCCTCAAGCAGTCCGTACCCGGCCAGGACCATGACCAGCACCGCTGCGGCGATGGCGACGGCGGCGCGGGAGGAGTGCGTTTCGCGGCGCACGATCCTGGCCAGATCAGGATGCCTGCCGTTGTTGTGACGACCGCCCGGGCTGCGGTTGCCGCCGGTGCGGGTTTCCACGCTGCTGCTCACTGCACCCGTCCCCTTTCACTGATCCTTGCGCCACTGATCCTGATGTCCACCCGGCTAAGGCTCGCCCCGCTGAGCTCGGTCACGGCGGCCATGATGCTTGCCTTGGCCCGCACCGCGCGCTCCCAAATGGATCCGCCCACCGCATGGACCCGGCCGGGGTCGGCGGCAGCGTGCAGCGGCGGGACGCTGATGGGCGTGACGAGCGACAAAGCCAGCAGCCCGTCGTCGTCCGTCCAGTCTGCCCGGACATCCTGCGCATCGACGCCGAACTCGCTCGCGGCGGCCGCCTTGGCGAGGCTGGTCAGCGCCTGGGTGCTGATCCTGTTGTGGCCGTGGAGTGCCTGCCCCGGCACGGCCGGCGCCGGCGCGCTCATGACGAGGATCGCCGGCCGGTGATGGCGTCAATGACGCCGCGAAGGTCCAGTTTCCCTTCAGCCGCGCGGCCCAGGAGCGCTCCAATGGCCATGAAGAGAAGGGAGACGAGGAAGCCCCACAGCCCGAACTGCAGCGACATGAACGCAACGAAGGCACCCACGGCGATGCCTGCCACAGTTAGGTTCACAGCAGTGCCTCCCTTTCGGTCTGCCCCGGAGCCGGTTTGACGGGCGGGGGCACATAGACATCAGTGACTTCGACGTTGACTTCAATGACCTGGAGCCCGACGAGCTCCTCGACGGCACGGTAGACCGCCGCCCGCACCTGGTTGGCGAGTGAATGCAGCGGGGTGCCGTAGCTGGCAACCAGGCTGATGTCCACGGCCACCTGGGTTTCGCCGACTTCCGCCCGCACGCCCGTGGCGTGGTCCGTGCTGCCGACAGCGTCACGGATGGCGCCCAGCGCACGGGACGGGCCGGAGCCCAGGGAGTAGACCCCGGGTACGGCGCGGGCCGCGATGCCAGCCACCTTTGCTACCGCCGTCTCGGAAATCACGGTGCGGCCAGGCCCCGGCACGGAAGCGGGGACCGGCTCGGTCCCGCGGTGGACGCCCGGCTTGGGTTGCGGGTTCTGGTATTCCATCAGGCACTCCCCCTTCTGTTGCTTCCAACCCTATCCCCAGCCTGCGACGATGTGCTGGATGGCTCCTGAATCCACCTGGCCCGGGACTTCGTTTGCTGGACCACCGGTTGTTAAAGGACCCAGGCGGGGATGCCCCCAAGAGCATCCCCGCCTGGGCGGTGCCGCTGTCTCAGCGGCGGAGCGGCAGATGCCGCAGTCTGTTTACTTGTAAAGGCCTTCGCCACCGATGCGCTTGTTGGTGGGCAGGTAGCCGAACGGGCCGAGGCCGCTCTGGCCGAAGCTGCGGTCAACCTGGGTCACGCCGTTCTTGAAGTTGATCTTCACGGTGGGCGACAGGGAGCCGCCGCGGACGCCATTGACGTTGTCGATGAACGACTGCACCAGGCCGCCCGGCTGGACGTAGTGCGAGTAGGCCTGGAACTGGCGGCCGTTCTGCTGTCCCGAGATGGTGCCGCTCGGGTTGTTGGCCGGCAGGTTGAGGTCGGTCGGCGAGCCGAGGGCCAGGCCGCTGTTGTTCACCGGCTGGTAGTCGGAGCGGACGCCGTCGCCCACGAAGCCGTAGACGCCGTCGGGACCGCGCATGCCGTCCGCGTAGGTGAACTGGTGGCTGATCGTGTACAGGTAGTACTTGTTCTTGCCGTTTTCATTCTGGATGAAGATCTGCGGACGCTCAGTCTGGTCGTTGACGCAGTTGGCGGAGAGGATCGGCGGCAGGAAGGACCACTTGGTCAGGTCCTTGTTGTCAGCCACAGCCAGGCCCACGTTGGCGGTCTGGTACTTGGCGCCGCTGTTCTGGACATCCGTCAGGCTCTCGGCGTGCGGGTCGCCGGGCTGGTAGCCCAGGTCTTCGCCCTTGCACTGGTAATCGCCGCGGGTGCCGGCGGTGTTGCCTTCGAAAACCATGAAGGTCTTGCCGGGGTGGGCAGGGTCGGCGAAGGTGTACGGGTCGCGGAAAGCGAAACCGGGGTTCTGCGCCTTGGTCTGGTACATCTTGCCGTCCGGTTCCAGCAGCTTGGTGTGCTGGAAACCGTCGAAGGTCACGCCGTTCTTGTCCGCGTGGATGTTGCCCAGCGCCTTGGCGATGGCGGCGTCCGGGGCGATGCCGCCGCCGCCTGCGTTGCGTTCCGCCACATCGTGGAAGGTGGTGGCCGTGTAGAACACGTTCACGTGGTTGCCCTGCTCCAGGCGGGTGGAGCCGGACCATTCGGTGTTGCCGATGGACGTGTTGTCCATGAACAGGTGACCGCCGTAGTTCCACTTGTCCTTGGCCGGGTCGGCGTTGGTCTTGCGGAAGAAGTACCCGATGCGGGCGTTCCAGTGGCGCTGGTCGAAACCGTAGCCTGCATGGCGGTCGGCCACCAGGGAGAAGATGACGTCCCAGCCCTTGTAGCTGATCTGGTTGGCGTTCTCATCCGTCAGGGACCAGGTGTCCCAGACCCAGACGTCATCGTTCATCTGAGGGAAATCCTCGGGGATTTCCGGCATGGTGACGTCGGGACTCATCGAGTTCTGGCCCGGGGCGACGTTGGGGTTGCTCTGGGCCATGATCTGCTTGGCGTCGGCGCGGGTCCACTTGGACGTGAAGTCCGACGCCGGATCGAAGGCCTGCTGTGAGTGCTTGCTGGGCAGCGGGAACCCCGGGGTGGGGGCCGGAAGCTGCTGCGTGGACGGCGGGTCGGCAGGTTCGTTGGCCTGCGCCGCAGGGACGGCCAGGAATGCCGAGGCAGCAACGGAGGCCGCCAGGGCGGCGGCAGCTGTGCGCCACCGCAGCGTCCGGGGTGGTTGGGGGTGCTTGTGCATTTTTGCTCTTCTCGCGGAGTACAAACTGTTCGTGGAAGACGGGCGGTTGCCCTCTGCCCCCGCACTCCGGCGACCCCCGGCAACACGGCATGTGTCATCGGGGACGCCGTTGTATTGGGGGTGCGGGACCTGGGTGGAGTCCCTGAGCGGGCCCTGCTGACATTCGGGGATGTCCGGGCCGATGACAACGCTAGGCAAGGCCCGCGGGACATTTCAAACCGTGTTTCAGAACCGCGAAAACCTAGTTTGACTCACAAATGCAAGCGCTTACGCATCCCAAGGCGCGCGCGTGCCACAACGTTTTTTCGGAGTCAAATGTTTCACATGTCTGACAAATCTGTTGTGAACCTCACGCAGCATCCGGCATCACCCAGGCCTCCAGGTCGCGGGCAGGACCGCGGCAGTAGAGTGGTTGGCCCCGAAAGACAGGTAGCGGACACTCACGATGCATTAACCCAGCGAATATATTTTGGGAGCAGTCGGCCAGCCAGTGGCTGGGATGGCAGACAGAAACGCCCGTTACGGTTTCGACGGGCCATTTCCGGGTATGGGGGTGGGCCGGCAAGCCGCTGTTGTGAATCGAGAAAATCGCATGGAACGATCAATGCAGCGCGCCCCGAAAGGCGAGGCCCTGCAGAAACCCCCTCCGCCGCCCCAGAGCCGCTGGAGAATCCCCACGTTTACGGGCCGCAGGCTCAGCCGGTCGCTCAAGACCGGACGGACAGCCGGAACCGCACTTGGAACAACCCTGTTGGTCCTTTCCACCTTCATCAGCACCGTCGCCCTCGCCCCTGCCGCCCAGGCTGCAGACCCGCTCGTGGTGACCCTGACCTTCGACGACGCCCACGCGGACCAGCTCGGGGCCGCCGCCTACATGAATGCCAAGGGTTTGAAGGGCACGTTCTATGTGCCCTCCGGCTACCTGAATGCCGACGGCTCCCACATGAGCACCGCCCAGGCGCTCGCCCTGCAGACGGCGGGCAACGAAATCGGTGGCCACAGTGTTACCCACGCGGACCTGGCGTTCGCCGATACCGGCGAAGTCACCCGGCAAATCTGCAACGACCGCATCAGCCTGCGGGACCTGGGCTTCCGCATCACCAGCTTCGCCTATCCGTACGCTTCCTCGACGCCGGCCATCGAAAGCATCGCCAACACTTGCGGCTACAACAGCGCCCGCGGCCTGGGCGACATCGCCAGCCACACTCCCGGGAGCGAAACCTTCCCGCTGGCTGAGACCATCCCTCCGGCGGACCCTTTCCTGACGAAGGCCCCGGACCAGGTCGACAACACGTGGACCCTCCAGAACCTGGAGGACCTGACCCTCAAGGCACAGCCCGGCGGCGGGTGGATCCAGTACACGTTCCACCACGTCGGGGTCGACACCGAGCCGCTGAACGTGACCACGGCCAACTTCAACGCCCTGGTCGATTTCCTGGCCGCTGAACAGAGCGCCGGGCGGATCATCGTCAAGACGGTGGACCAGGTCATCGGCGGTGCGGTCAAGAACAACGCGGCAGGGCCGCAGCCGCCGGCGCCGCTGACGTCAGGAAACCTCATCCGCAATCCGGGCTTCGAAACTGCTGGCCCCATTGCCGGGGATGCCCCGTATTGCTGGGTTCCCGGCGGTTACGGTACCAATGCCTACACCTACAGCACTGTGGGGGCCGCGCACAGCGGCACGGCTGCGCAGCAGCTGGTGGTGTCCTCCTACCAAAGCGGCAACGCAAAGGTGCTGCCACCGCTCGATACCGGCCAGTGCACGCCTACGGTGACACCCGGCCAGCGGTACACCATGTCCGGTTGGTACACCTCCACGGCCAACACGCAGTTCGAGCTGTACTACCGGATAGGTTCCGGCAACTGGCAGTACTGGACCTCCAGCCCCTACTTCGGGCCTGCGTCCACGTTTACCCAGGCCACATGGACATCGCCGGCGGTCCCGGCGGGAGCCACGGCCATGAGCATGGCCCTGACCCTGTTCAGCACGGGCACGCTGGTGACTGACGACTACAGCCTGACCAAGGCCGCCGTTGACCCGGGCGCTTTCCAGCCGATGACTCCGGTACGCCTGCTTGACACCCGGACCAGCGGCGGACCCGTCGGCCCCAAGGGGACCGTGTCCTTCCAGGTAGGCGGCGCCAGCGGCATTCCCACTAATGTTGCCGCCGTAACCTTCAACCTGACCGTGACGAATCCGACGTCCAACGGCTTCATCACCGCCTACGCTTCAGGTACCACCCGCCCCAACGCATCCAACCTGAACTACGACACCGGGCAGACCATCCCCAACAGCGTCACTGTCCCGGTGGGAGCGGATGGAAAGGTCACCCTGTACAGCGAGTCCCTGGGCACAGCGCAGCTGATCGCCGATGTGTCCGGCTACTACGCGGCAGGAACACCGGTGGCCGGCGGAGCTTTCCGGTCTGTGGCACCGTCAAGGTTCCTGGACACCCGTAACACGGGAACGCCCGTGGGTCCGAAGGGCACCGTATCCTTCCAGGTGGGCGGCAACAGCGGCATCCCGGCAGGCGTTTCGGCAGTGACCTTCAACCTCACCGTCGCCAACTCCACCTCGAACGGGTTTGTCACCGCCTATGCCTCCGGGACGTCCATCCCCACGGCATCGAACCTGAACTACGACAAGGGCCAGATTGTCCCCAACAGGGTCACGGTTCCCGTGGGAGCGGACGGAAAGGTGTCGCTGTACAACGAATCCACAGGGACCGCCCACCTGATCGCGGATGTTTCCGGTTACTACATGTCAGGAGAAGTCACCCTTCCCGGCATGTTCAAGCCGATTGCACCCACCCGGTTCCTGGACACCAGGTCCGGCAGCCCGGTGGCTGCCAACGGAACCATCTCGGTCCAGATCGGAAGCGTGAGCGGAGTCCCGGCAACGGCCTCGGCAACGATCTTCAACCTGACCGTCGCCAACCCGACCCGGAACGGTTTCGTCACGGCCTACCCGTCCGGCGCCAACCTGCCGAACGCCTCCAACGTGAACTACGCCGCCGGGCAGATTGTCCCGAACAGCGTCACGGTCCCGCTGGGCGGAAACGGCAAGGTCAATCTCACAAACAGCTCAACCGGCACCACACATTTGATCGCCGACGTCTCGGGGTACTTCCTCTGACAGAAGCAGGTGCGTAAACCGGATTGACCCCTCAGCTGCTCCCCGGCAGCCGGACCGCAGTTCCAGGTCCGGCACCGGGGAGCAGCCGTGTCCGGGGGAGGGCCTGCTGCCGGAGATCAGAAGCTTGTCCGCAAAACTCCGCCGTCAAGGTTCTGCTCAGCGAACAAGGTTCTGAGCCACGGGCAGGGCGGGGACCGCCGGCCCCAGGGACGTTGGGCGTTAAAGCAGAAAAGCACCAGTTCCGCAGAACTGATGCTTCCCAGTGGTGGCTCCGACCGGCGTCGATCCGGTGACCTTTCGATTTTCAGTCGAACGCTCTACCAACTGAGCTACAGAGCCTAGGTGACTAGTCACCTTGAGAGCCGGAATTGCTTCCAACAATCAGAGCGACCCTGACGGGACTTGAACCCGCGACCTCCGCCGTGACAGGGCGGCGCGCTAACCAACTGCGCTACAGGGCCTTGCGTTTCTTGCTTCTGCAGTATCGCTACCGCATTTTTTCAAGGCCTCCAGCCTACCAGACTTTTTTAGTCTGTTTGACCAGCTTCCTTGCGTACCCCCAACGGGATTCGAACCCGTGCCGCCGCCGTGAAAGGGCGGTGTCCTAGGCCGCTAGACGATGGGGGCCAGAACCTGTCCGGAACAAAATAAAAGGCGTAAAGCGAGGCTTTCCGTCTTTGTCCTCTGCGTTTCTCCGAACGGGACTCCACAACTATAGGGCCTAGTCGCGGATTATCCAAAATCGGCCAAAGACCCCGTGCCTGAACAGGAAGAACGGGTGAAGATGGACGGATGGATGCCGTAGCAGCGCTCAATGAGATCGCCTTCTGGCTGGAGCGCGGACGCGCCGCCACCTTCAAGGTCCAGGCCTTCCGGAAGGCCGCCGCCGCCATCGGCAGCCTGCCACCCGACGAGGTCGCCGCCAGGGCACGGACCGGCCGGCTGAAATCGATGAAGGGCATTGGCGACAGGACCTTCCAGGTGATCCAGCAGGCCGTTGAGGGATCCGTCCCGGAGTACCTGGCCGACCTCCGCGACAAGGGAGCCGCGCCCCTGGCCGCAGGCGGAGCCAGCGTCCGGAACGCCCTGCGCGGGGACCTGCACAGCCACAGCGACTGGTCCGACGGCGGATCCCCCATCGAGGCCATGGTCGCCGCCGCGGAGGTTCTTGGACGGGAGTACCTGGCCCTGACCGACCACTCCCCCAACCTCACTATCGCCAACGGGCTGTCCGTCGAACGCCTCACGGATCAACTCGACGTGGTGGATGCCATCAATGCCGCCGCCGGTGGGGAGAACGGCAAGGTCAGGCTGCTGGCCGGCATCGAGGTGGACATCCTGGAATCAGGGCGGCTGGACCAGGAGCCGGAGATGCTGGACAGGCTGGACATCGTGGTGGCCAGCGTCCATTCCAAGCTTCGGGCAGACCGGAAGACCATGACGGAGAGGATGCTCGGCGGCATCACGGCACCGCACACCAACATCCTGGGCCACTGCACCGGCCGCCTGGTGGAAGGCGGGCGAGGGACGCGGCCGCAGTCCGAATTCGATGCGGCAGAGGTCTTTGCCGCCTGCGCCGAGAACAATGTTGCGGTGGAAATCAATTCCCGCCCGGAACGGCAGGACCCCCCGGACAACCTGATCCAGCTGGCCCTTGAAGCAGGCTGCCTGTTTTCGATCGACAGCGACGCCCACGCCCCTGGGCAGCTTGATTTCCTGCAGTATGGGGCCGAACGGGCCGAGCGAAACAACGTCCCGCTCGAGCGCATCATCACCACTTGGCCGGTGGACAAGCTCCTGGAGTGGGCTGCGAAGTAGCCCGCCGCCCACTGCCGCCCCGCCAAGGGAGACTCCGGAACAACTTTGGCAGGATGTTGGCCACACGTGACCGATTTCCGCCAGTCCCGCAGGGTGCCGCACGGCTACATTGGCTTCATGCCCTCCAGAGTTTCCATGAGAAAGCCCGCCGCACCGTCGGCGGCGGCTCCTGTCACCGCCTTGGGAATCGCGGCCATGGTGGCCACCGTGGTGCTGTGGGCGTCGGCATTCGTGGGAATCCGCGCCATCGGGCCCCACTTCTCTCCCGGCTCGCTGACGCTGGGCAGGCTGGCGGTTGCCGCCGTCGTACTGGGCTTCGTGGCGCTGCCGAAGCTGATCAAAAGCCGGCTTGTCCCCCGGGGGCGGGAATGGTGGCCGATCGTGGCCTACGGGGTCATGTGGTTTGGGGGCTACAACGTTGCGTTGAATGCCGCGGAGCACGTCCTGGACGCGGGCACGAGCGCACTGCTCATCAATGTGAATCCCATTCTGGTGGCCATCATGGCAGGCATCTTCCTCAAGGAAGGCTTCCCGCGGTGGCTGCTGATCGGGAGCACCATCGCCTTTGCCGGCGTGGCGCTCATCGCCTTGGGCTCCGGGCAGCCCGGCGCCCACGGGGAAAGCCCGACGGCGGACGTTGCCGGCGTGCTGCTCTGCCTCCTGGCCGCGGTACTCGCCGCGGTCAGCGTCATCATCCAGAAACCGGTCCTGCGGAAGTTCCCGGCGGCGCAGGCCACCTGGTTCGGGATCGTGGTGGGCGCGGCCTGCTGCCTGCCGTTCGCCGGGCAACTGGTGTCCGAAGTGCAGGCGGCCCCTCCCGCCGCCACCGCGGGGCTGGTGTACCTGGGGGTCTTCCCGACGGCGATTGCTTTCACCACGTGGGCTTATGCGCTGTCCCTGGTGGATGCGGGCAAACTGGCTGCCACAACCTACCTGGTGCCCGGCACAACGGTGCTGATTTCCTGGCTCTTGCTGGGCGAAATCCCCACCACATGGGGCCTGGTGGGCGGCCTGGTCTGCCTGGTGGGCGTCAGCCTGACCCGCCGCCGGACACGGTCCCGCGCACGGGGCGCCCGGGACTAAAGTCGGAGTATGCCCGCAAGCCTTCCCCCAGGCCTTCCCATCGTTCCGGAGGGCCCGCACGAACCCCTGGGCTTCAGCATGTCCCCGGACGAGTTCGAGGCCGCAGTCTCCGATGCCCTGGACAGCATCCCGGCCAGGCTGGCCGCGGCCATGGACAACGTGGCCGTCTTCATCGAGGACGACTACGTGCCGGGTCCAGGGGAAGACCCTGACACCGTCCTGCTTGGGCTTTACGAAGGCGTCCCCCTGACGGAGCGGGACTCCTGGTGGGACGCGGGGTCATTGCCGGACCGCATCACGATCTACCGGGAACCCATCCTGGAGATCTGCGCTTCCCGGGAGGACGTCATCCACGAGGTGGCAGTGACGGTGGTCCATGAGGTGGCACACCATTTTGGGATATCGGACGAGCGGCTGCATGAGCTGGGGTGGGGCTGAATCCCACGACACGCCGTACGCACCGTCACCTGCACTCAGCCATGTGTGATTACTGTTATTGATGTGACACCTGTTGCCATTGCGCAAAGGGTGACGTAGCCTCGGACGTGCTGGCGAGCTGCCGAGGAACACTGCCGTGTGTCACCACCAGGGCCTCACTCCCAGCCCCAAGCGCTGCGAGGTTTGTGCCCATGCCGAGGTTGTTGCCCGGGTTCCCTGCTGCTGCCGGCCGCCCGGCGGCCGTGCTGTGCGCCGCCGTCGTCCTTCTTGGGTCGGCAGGACTGCCCGCCGGGGCCGCTCCCCTCGCTCCGCCGGCTGCGCCTGCCGCGCCCGCCATCCCGTCCGCCGAGGACATTGCCGCGGCGAAAGCAAGCGAAGCGGCGACGGCGGACCAGGTGTCGGCGATCGAACGCATCCTTGGCGACGCATCCGATGCCCGGCAGGCTGCCTTCACCGCGGCCATGCAGGCCAACAACGCCTACAGCGAGGCCCTGGTGGAACTGCAGCAGCGGACCGATGCTGCCTTGGCTGCATCCGCCCGTGCCGCGGCCGCGCAGGAGGAGCAGGGCAAAACCCGCAAACAAGTGGGTCAGCTGGCGGGGGACCTCTACCGCAACGGAGGGCTGAACCCGACGCTGGGAACCCTGGTGAGCGGCAACGGCGAAAGCCTCCAGCAGGCCGCAACCCTGCAGGCGCTCTCCGCCAGCCGAAGCCGGGCCTTCGACGCCGCGGAGACCGCTGCTGCGGCGTCCCGGGCGTTGACGGCCGCCGCGGAGGACGCCACCAAGGCGGCCGATGACGCGGCCCGGACGGCTGAGGCGCGGAAGACGGCCGCCAACCAGGCCAACACGGCACAGGCACAGGTGGTGGCCGATACCCAGGCCCGCCGGACTGTCCTGGTGGACCAGCTCGCGCAGCTGCGCAACACCACGGCCGAACTGGAGTCCGCCCGCGTTGACGCGCTGGAACGCCAGCGGGCCGAAGCACGCCTCGCAGCCGTCGCGGCCGCGGCATCAGCCACGGCAGATGAAGGTACGGGCACCAACCCGGCAGGCCCGGCGCAGCCGGCCGGCACACCGGCGGCGGTCCCGGCGAACCCGGCACCCGCTGCTCCGGCCGCCCCCGCTCCCGCGCCAGCCGCGCCTGCCGCCCCGCCCGCTCCCGCGCCTGCCGCGCCGTCCGCTCCCGCGCCGGCGGCTCCAGCTCCGGCACCGGCAGCTCCTGCCCCGGCGCCTCCGGCGCCTTCCATCCCGGCGCCGCCGCCAGCACCGGCACCGGCTCCGCCGACGGGTGGAGGGACCCTGGAAACAGCCATTTCCGTGGCACTCAGCAAGGTGGGTGCGCCCTACCACTACCAGTGGGGCGGCACCGGGCCCACGGGTTTTGACTGCTCAGGCCTGGTGCAGACGGCCTTTGCGTCCGCCGGGAAGTACCTGCCCCGAACCGCCGGGCAACAGTACGCGGCAGCACCCGTCCACGTTCCCCTGTCCCAGGCACGGAGAGGTGACCTGCTGGTGTGGGGCTCCGGCCCGGACTTTTACCATGTGGCCATCTACCTGGGGAACGGTCAGGTGGTTCAGGCCCTCAACCCGCAGGAAGGCATTGGAGTCACCCAGCTCAGCGCCATGGCGGGCATGCAGCTGCACCCCTACGTGGCGCGCTACTAGGACAAGGGCCTCACAGCCCGCCGGCCGTGGCCGTCAGCTCAGCACGTCCCTGGTGGTGAAGCGGGCGTAGGCCAGCGCACCGAACACAGCGATATAGCCGGTCTGCAGCAACGCGTTCCGGCCAAAAGCGTCCCACAGGACCGGTTGGCGCAGCATGTCCCCGAATCCCAGCCAGTAGTGGCTGAAGAGCCACGGGTGCAGCCACTCCAGTTGAGGCAGCTGATCGGCCACCTGGGAAACCACGGATACCACCACGGTGGCTGCCATGGCACCCACCGGCACCACCGTCAGGGTGGACAGGAACAGGCCAATGGCGGACAGCCCGGCAAGTGAAACCGCCAGGTACGCAGCAATCAGCAGCATCCGGAGTCCCGCTTCCCCGGGCTGGATCACGTCACCTGACAGCAGAGTGACGGGGCCGACCGGAAAGAGCGCGGCTCCGGCCGCCGCCCCGGCGGCGGCCACGGTAAGGGGCGCCGCGATGCAGAACGTGAGCGCTGCGGCGTACTTGACCAGCAGGAGCCGCACCCTCCCCGCTGGTGCCACCAGGAGGTACCGGAGGGTTCCCATGTTCGCTTCGCCCGCGATGGTGTCTCCCGCCACCACCCCCACGGTGAGCGGGAGGAACAGCGGAACCGATACCAGCATGGCGGTAAAGGCCACGAACAGCCCGTTCTGCGTGATGCGGTCCAGGAAGGCGGGGCCTCGGCCGGCAGGAACGGAGGAGGAGAGCCGCACGGCGACGGCGATCAGGATGGGGATGGCGGCGAGCGCCAGCAGCAATGCCCAGGTGCGGCGGCGGCCGAACAGGACCCTCAGTTCGGACACCATCAGGGACAGCCCGGACCGGCGCGGCAGCGCGAGGTCCGGCACGGCCGGTGCACCGGGAACCTCTGCGGGAACGCTACTGGGCAACGTCGAACCCCTCCCCCGTCAGCGCCACGAACCGGTCCTCAAGGCTCTCCCGTTCGACGGTGAATCCGCGCACCCGGACTCCGGCGGCCACCAGGTGGGCCACGAGATCCTCCGCGGGGATGCTGCCGTCAAGGTCAGCCACCAGGACGCCACCCTCAGCCTGGGCGGCAGCGTCCGCGGGCTCCAGCCCCAGGTGGAGCAGGACCTTCCGCGCGTCGCCGGCGTCGGGCGTGAGGATGCGGGCGCGGGTGCTGCCGGCGCGGCGAAGCTCGGCCAGGGAACCCTGGGCCACAAGCCTGCCGGCTCTCATGACGGCGGCATGGGTGCACATCTGTTCCACCTCCGGCAGCAGGTGGCTGGAGACAAAGACGGTGGTGCCGTTGCGGGCCAGCGAGCGGACCAGGTGGCGCACCTCGCGGGTGCCCTGGGGGTCCAGCCCGTTGGTGGGTTCGTCCAGGACCAGCAGGTCGCGGTGCGACAGCAGGGCGTTGGCGATCCCCAGCCGCTGCTTCATCCCCAGCGAATAGGCGTGCACACGCTTCCGGGCGGCATGGGCCAGCCCCACCCGTTCCAGGGCCGCGTCAACCCGGGCGCGCCGCGTTGCCGGGACGGTGTGGCGGCCTGCCGCATCAAGCCGGTGCAGGTTCGCCGATCCCGAGAGAAAAGGGTAGAACGCGGGTCCTTCCACCAGCGCACCTACCCGCGGCAGCACCTCCTGGAACCTTCCCGGCATGTCCATGCCCAGCAGGTTCACTGTCCCGGACGTGGCGGCCGCCAGTCCCAGGAGCATCCGTATGGTGGTGGTCTTGCCTGAGCCGTTGGGCCCCAGGAAGCCGAAAACGCTGCCGGGCGGCACGGCCAGGTCCACCGCATCCACGGCGAGCTGGTGGCCGAACCGCTTGGTCAGTCCCCGCGTTTCTATGGTCAGCGCGGCGTTCCCGGTATCCGGGCGGGAGCCTGGGTTCATGGGGCCGCCGACGCGGCTGCCTGCAGCCTGTCCGGCGGCACCATGCCTGTGAAGACGCGCCCGTCGTCCGTGACCAGCACATTGACGAGCGCCGTGGACAGCAGCCGCCCGCCGGGTACGACGACGACGGCCTGGGCCAGCAAAGGATCGTTCAGCAGGGCCGCGGCGGCGCCTCCGCCCGCTGCCGCGGCAGGCAGCCCGACCACGGTGTCCCAGCCGGTGCCGGAGACCGTTGGGGGTTGGAAGCCCTGCCCGTGGTGTGCCTGTCCGTCCGCGGGCACAGCCAGTTCCTTCACTGTGCTGCCCGGGGGCGGAGAGAACGTGAAGAGTGACCCGTCCGGCGCGGCAAGGTCCAGGCTGGTGAATCCGACGCGGAAAGCCGGCGAGGCAGCACCCCGGGCGGTGACCTGGACGGAGAGCGGCATTCCGGTCCGGCCGTCAACGGCGATGGCGGCCTGCCCCACCAGGGTGGCGTCGGAACGTGGTTTGATCAGCAGGTTATAGGCGGTTCGGCCCGCCACCTGCACGTCGGCGCCGGTGGTCACCGCCGTGGTGGGATCAACCTTGGCCAGGAGCTGCCGGGCGAGTTCCTCCGGGGTTTTCACCGCCGTGGTGGGCGGATCACCGGGAAGGCCCGGGGCGGAGGGATCTTGTCCCTGGGCGGGCGCGGACAGCGGCAGGTCCGAGGCGTGCTCCGGCAGGGCCAGGTGCGCCGCGGAGTTGTCCTTGGATGAGTAGAACCAGGCGTCGTTGCCATTGCGGATGATGTCCCGCTCGGCCAGGCGGTCGAACACCTGGATGCGTGCCCTGGTTTTGCCGTCAACGTAAACCCTGGCGGTGTGCGTGCCGGACAGGAAGCCGACCACGGAGGCTGCTCCTCCTGCCGATGCAGGATCCGCGCCCGGACCTGTCGAGGGCAACGCGGGCAAGCCCAGGTCCGAGGATTGCTCCACCGTTCCGGAGAAGGACTCCACCTGGTGCGACGCGGCCAGTGCCAGAACCTCGGCCGGCGTTCTCGCCGGCAGGGGATCCCCGGCGCTGGCAGGAATCGTCCCGGCCAACGCCCCCGCCGCAATGACGGCCGGTACCGCCAGCGCTGGCAGCCAGCGCCGCAAGGCGGGGTTGCCGCGGCGCCGGTCCGGCGGCGGGTGCGGCGTGAACGTGGAGTCGGAGCCCGCAGTGAAGGAGCCCATGGTCTCGGAGCCCATAGTCCAAGCGTACGCCTGTAGGGGCTTCGTCACACGGCAGATTGTCACACCGCAGGGGCCGCTGCGGTACTGTCGCTAAGCGCCGGGCAGCGGGGCCGTGCCGGGCGGGGCAGACGGCGGGGCCGGCACGATGGTTCCCGAACCGCCGTCGACCGTGATCTGCTGCCCCGGGATGATCCTGGTGGTGGCGTCGGGAACTCCCACGACGGCGGGGATGCCGTATTCGCGGGCAACCACGGCTCCGTGCGAATTGGCTCCGCCCATCTCCATCACCAGCCCGCCGGCGGTCAGGAACAGCGGAGTCCACCCGGGATCCGTGGAGGGTGCCACCAGGATCTCGCCCGGTTCCAGGTGGGCGCCCACCGGGTCCAGGATGACCCTGGCAACTCCGGTGACCGTTCCGGCTGAGGCGGGGCTGCCCACAAGGGTGCCCTCGGCACGAAGTTCCGTGGACCGCTGGGCCGCCTCGGGTTCCGTGCCATCGGACAGCAGCACCCTGGGAATGTGCCGGCGCCCCAGCTCCCGGCTGTATTCGGCCCGGCGGGCCTCCACCAGGGCCCGAAGCTCCGGCCCGGCACCGGGGTTGCCGCCGTCAAGGACATCGACGGCGCGGCCGGCCTCATCGAAGTCGAGGAAGAAGATATCGGCCGGATCGGCCAGGACGCCCGCCTCCGCCAAGGCGGAGCCGACGTGCTGCAGCTGCCGGCGCACCTCGGCAAGTCCGAGCACCAGCTGGTACTTGGGCAGTTCCCGAAGGCCCGCGAAGAGCCGTGCCCTGCGCAGCACGGCCCGCATCAGGACGCCGCGGATCCTGCCCCGCCGGCCTGCTTCGGCAACCAGACGCTCCACCTGTGCTTCGGCCGCCTCAGCGGCGTTGCTGAACTGGACGTCGGGTGCCAGGCCCGGGTCGTCGAGCCTGAGGTAGTTGGCCAGGACGCCCAGGATGTGGGTGGGGTCGTCTGCCCAGCGGGGCATGCCGACGTCGATCTCGGCGACGGCCCGGTGCCCGTAGCGGTCCAGGAACCGGGCCAGGCCGGCCTCCAGGCGGGGCGGAAGGTTCCCGTCACGGTAGGCGGCGGCCAGTGCCGCGCTGTCCTGGCCGGCGAAGACAGCGCGTGACTGGGCATCATTCCGGATGGCGGCGGCCAGGCGCCACAGTTCCAGGTCCATGTCCGTGGTGACGTTGTTGGGCATTCCGCGCAGGACGGGTTGAAGGTCGCTCCACCTGTTCCCGCCGAGCAGTTTTCCCGCCACCCCGAGCATGGCGAAGCCAAGCGCCGCCAACGGGAGGATTGCGGGGATGATGGCGAACAGCCGGTTCTGCAGGAGGCCTTCGGCGTGCGCCAGCCGGTCTCTGCCAGAGGGCGCGCTGGAGGGAGCACCGCCAGGGGCACCGCCTGCTCCCGGCCTCGCACCGGCACAGCGCTCCAGCTCAAGGGCTGCTTCATAGTCGCGCCTGAACCGGTCCAGGCGGCGCAGTGCGGCCCTGGGCCGGAAGAAGCCACGCAGGATGCCTTCGGGCACGCGCGCACGGACGGCTACGGGCAGGATCCGCCGGAGCAGGCCCAGGGGCGTCCGCTGCGTCACTGAGAACGCAGGATCATCCATGAGCCGGCGCGTGACCGCGGCGGAGCGGGCCTCCATGACATCGAACACCCGGGGCAGGATCCAGCGGCCCGCCGCACTGCGGATGGGGACGGTGAAGTCCACAAAGATCCGCTGCCCGGGCTCCGCGTAGGCGGGTGGACCCTGCCGCGGGTCCGGCAGGGTGAACCGTGCCGTCCGCGCCACGGACGCGGCAATAAGGCGGATGGCCGCCCGCCCCATGGGCGTGATGGGCCTGGTCAGCCCCTGGGCGAGGCTGAAGCACAGGAAGGCCCTGGTGCCGGGGGCGCCGTCACCGCGCCGGGGGACCGGGTAGAGCGTGGTGATGGGGCGGGATTGGGTCAGCCAGAGCTCACCGCCCCGGCTGACGGCCCACTCGATGTCCTGCGGCGCGCCGAAATGCCGTTCGGCTGCAAGCCCCAGCCGTGCCAGCTCGGCAGCCTGCCGGTCGGTGAGGCAGAACCCGTTCCCGGCAGCGGCTTCCACCGTCCGGGTACCCCCGCCGGGAAGTGCCACGACGGCGATCCGTTTGTCTCCCGGCCGCCGTTCGAGGACCCGTCCAGTGACGGCGTCCAGCACAAAGTGGTCGGGGTTGACCGCGCCCGACACCACGGCTTCACCCAGGCCCGGGCTGGCGTCGATGACAGCTTCCTTCCTCCGCCCGGTGACGGGGTTGGCGGTGAACAGGACCCCTGCCGTCTCCACCTCAACCATCCGCTGCACCACCACGGCGAGGGCTACACCGGCGGGGTTGATGTCCAGGCCGGCGCGGTAGGTGGTGGCCCGGTCCGTCCACAGCGACGCCCAGCAGTTCCGGACAGCTTCGATCACCGCGGCGGCTCCCACCACGTTCAGGTAAGTGTCCTGCTGCCCGGCGAAGCTCGCGAAGGGAAGGTCCTCAGCGGTGGCTGAGGAGCGGACCGCCACCGGCACGTCCGGGCCCAGCGTCGCGTAGGCGTGCCCGACGGCGGCACGCACCTCGGGCGGCAACGGCGCGGAGGCGACGGCGGCACGGGCGCGGGCGGCCAGCGCGGGGATGTCCGGTCCGGCGGCAGCTTGCCCCTGCACAGCGGGCGCACGGTCCGGCCGCAGGGCGGCGTGCAGGGCCGCCAGCTCCGGCAGCAGCGCATCCGGACCACCGGTGGCCATCCGGTACGCCCCGGTGGTGAGGCAGAAGCCTTCAGGGACTGGCAGACCGGCCGCCAGGAGCTCTCCGAGGTTCGCAGCCTTGCCGCCCACCTGCGCGAGCATCCCGGCCCTGAGATCCCTCAGGTCCAGGACCAAGCGGGACCCGGGCAAGGACCGGTCCTCACCATCCTGCGCTGTTGCCGGCGGCTCCATGACTCGCCCTGCCCGTCCCTGCCGTACTGCGTTTCCGCGGTATCAGGCCGCGTCCGCGTCGCCCAGGATGGGCCCAAACTTCGGCCGGTCGGCCAGGCGGGGGTCCTCACGGTCCGGTACCACCATGACCGGGCCCTTTGCGTGGTGGAGCACGCCGTCCGACGTGGATCCCAGGAGCATGCCGGTGAAGCCGCCGCGCCCGCGGGTCCCCACCACCACCAGTTCAGCGTGCTTGCTTTCTCCCACCAGGACATCAACCGGCGAACCGTCCACGAGGGCGGACGTGGCGTCGAGCCCCGGGTAGTGGCTGCGCAGCCAGGCCATGCCGGCGTCCAGGGTGACCTGGATGTCGGCAAAGAGCGCCTTGCGGTCCATCGGGGCAGGGACCCAGGCGAGGGAGCCGCTGTACTGGGGAACTGCGCAGACCACGCGCAGCGACGCACCGAGGCGCTGGGCCTGGTCTGCAGCCTCCAGCACGGCGATGCGGGCCTGCTCGGAACCGTCCACGCCCACCACCACGACGTTCTCGACCCGCTGGTGGCCGGACTTTGCCTGCTCTGCCAGGACGCGCCTGTCGTCAGTGGTTTCACCGAGCCGGTCGGAGCAAATCAGGGGAACAGTGACGGTGGGGCACTTGGCGTGTGCGGGCAGGGCGCTGCTGACAGAGCCCAGCAGCCGCCCCACGAACCCGCCCCGGCCCCGGGTGCCGAAGACCAGCAGCTCGGCAGTTTCGGACATCTCCAGCAGGACTCCTGAGGCGTCCCCGTTTTCCACCGAGGCAGTGACGTCGATGTCGTAGCCGGCCACCTTGTCCATGGCCTGCCTGACGATGGCCTCTGCGCCCTCGCGGATGACGGAGTCGTCCACGGTGGCGTATCCCCCGTCCAGTCCGGAGGCCGCAAAGATGGGTACGGAGTAGGCCGTAACGATATGCAGGGGGCGGCGCCGGCGGCTGGCCTCGCGCGCAGCCCAGACCAGGGCGCATTGGCCGTGATCGGAGCCGTCCACGCCCACGACGATTCCTTCGGGGGCGGTGGACGTGCCACCACCGTCGCGTGCCGGATCCGGGTGCAATTCGTGTGCGCCCATGGGGGCCGCCTCCTTGCGCTGTTGCCTGATGTTCGGGCCATTCTGCCAGAAACCGGGAGCCTCTCCGCACACCCCCGGCCGGAGCCCGGAGCGGGCGGCAGAGGAACCGCTTCCGATTCTCACTATTGCGCGTCCGCCAACCCATAGCAAGCCTGTTCAGGGCGCGTAACCACACGTTATCCACAGTTTTTCCACAAGGCCATGGAAAGCGCGTTCAGCCCCTGAGGAATCTTTGCGTTTTGGGCTATCCACCGCCCGAATTGTTCTGTAGTCTTCTGGACATTGTTGGTCCGGGACGCCGACAGTAACTTCCGTTCGACGGCTGCCCGGCACCACTGTGCGGCCTTGCATTTGGGGCAACGGGACCGCACCGCCGGTGATGACGCCGGCACCTGCAGACATGTCGAAGGAGGGAAACAGCAGTGTCAAGCATGCCTGGAAATGCCGGGACCGAACAGACCACTACGGTGATCATTGGCACGGGGCTGTCCGGACTCGCAGTGGCGGCCGAGTTGCGCCGCCGGGGAATCGACTCGATCGTGGTGGACGGCCTGGACTCCTTTGGTGCCGCACCGCCGGCGGTCACCACCTCGCTTCAGCGCATCGACGCACCTGATTCGGCCACCCTGCAGGAACGCACCGAGATCATGCGGCATCTGCGCAACTATGCAGCCAGCCACGACGTGGACGTCCGCTCCACCACCCGGGCAGTCCATCTGGCCAAGGTGGAGGAAGGCCAGGCTGACGCCTCCGGTCCGTTCTGGGAAGTGCACACCCCGACGGGCGTCCTGAGGGCCAACCACATTGTCCTGACGCGCTGCGCCCAGAGCCAGTTGCGGCGCATGCTCAACGACTTCGGCATCGCCGTCGGCAGGAACCTGGCCGCAGCGATGCGGGCGATCGGCATTTACCTGGTGGGGGTGGGGGAACTGATCACCCCCTCCCCCAAGGAGGTGCTGCGCCAGGCCAAGACCGTGGGTCATGCCATCTCCGCCAAGGTCAACCCGGACAGCGTGGCCTTCCCGGCAACGGGCAGCCTGGCCATGCTGACCTGCTGACGCCCTGCGGGAGCTTCCGGCAGGGCAGCCGCTCGCCTACTCTTCGGCGTCGTCCTCGTCGCCGCCATTGGCAAGCCGGCGCCTGGCAATGACCGCGAGCGCTACCAGCAGCCCCACGGCGGCGATGGCGAAGATGACGATGCTCCACTGGAAGGGCTCTGCGGAACTTCCGGCCTCGGACGCGGCCGTGGCACCGGGCTGGGCGGTGCCCATCCCGGGGACGTCTCCGCCCGCCGTCGGGCCGGCGCTGCCGGTGGCTGCTCCCGCCGCACCTCCAGCGGCGGCGGCCGCAGTGAACGTAAACGTTCCTTCAATCGGGTGCGAATCGGAACTCACCACCCGCCAGGCCACGGTGTATCCGCCCGCCGGAGCGCCTGCCCGCAACTTCTGCGACGCCACGTTGTCCAGGATCTCCACCGGACCTTCGGCCCATTCGGCCCCGGAGCCGTCCTTGACGGAGAAGGACGCGCCCAGGCCCAGCGGCTTGTTGTTGAACGTGACCGATACCTGCTGCGGAGGGACCGGGACGGAAGAACCCTGGGCAGGACTGCTGGATTCGGCGGCATCGTGGGCGGCGGCGGGACCTGCAAGGCCCAGCGAGGCGGCCAGGACGGCGGCCCCCAGCAGAAGGGCCCGGAAACGGCGGAAGGGACGCATGGGTGTACTGCTCCTTGTGTTGGCTTCCTTACAGACTAGGTGAAATTGGCGGCCGTCCCACCGCCCCCGCCTTAGGATGCAGGTATCCCCACATCATTCCCCGGAGGACTAATGCTTAAGCAAGGCTCTGCCCTGGACCGGTACTTCAAGGTCACCGAACGCGGCTCCAACCTCTCCCGCGAGATCCGCGGCGGGTTCGCCACGTTCTTCGCCATGAGCTACATCGTGGTGCTCAACCCGCTCATCCTCTCCGGGGCGGATTCCAGCGGCAACACCCTCGGCTTCACCGCCGTGGCCGCCGTGACGGCCTTCGTGGCCGGCATCCTGACCATCCTGATGGGGGCATGGGCCAAACACCCGTTCGCACTGGCCACCGGCCTGGGCGTCAATGCCTTCGTGGCGGTCACCGTAGCCACCAACCCCGGCCTGACCTGGCCGGACATGATGGGGCTCGTGGTGCTGTCCGGCGTCACAATGCTGATCCTGGTGCTCACCGGCTTCCGTACGGCGGTTTTCAAGGCTGTGCCCGATGGCCTGAAGACGGCAATCGTGGTGGGCATCGGCCTGTTCATCGCGCTGATCGGGCTGGTGAACGCCGGCTTTGTCCGGCGCATCCCCGACGTCGCCGGCACCACCGTGCCGGTGGGCCTGGGCTTTGACGGCAAGCTGCTGGGCTGGCCGACGGCGGTCTTCGTCTTCGGCCTGGTCCTCACCATCGCGCTGGTGGTCCGCAAGGTCAAAGGCGCCATCCTGATCGGCATCATCACCTCCACCGTCCTGGCCGTCATCCTCGAGATGACCCTGCATATCGGCCCCAGCGTCTCCCCGGACAAGCCCTTCAACCCGCAGGGCTGGTCCCTGGTTTCCCCCGCCTTCTCGGAATGGGCCGCACCTGACCTGTCCCTGATCGGCAAGGCCAACCCGTTTGGCGCCTTCGAGCACCTGGGCTTCGTGGCTGCCACGCTGCTGGCCTTCGTCATCCTGCTCAGCATCTTCTTCGACGCCATGGGCACCATGGTGGGCCTGGCCAACGAGGCCGGCACGGTGGACGAGCACGGCAACATCCCCGATGTGGACCGCGTCCTGCAGGTGGATGCCCTCGGCGCGATCGTGGGCGGCGGCGCCTCGGTGTCCTCCAACCAGATCTACGTTGAAGCCGGCGCGGGCATCGGCGAAGGCGCCCGGACCGGCATCGCGTCAATCGTTACCGGCCTGCTGTTCCTGGTGGCCATGTTCTTCACCCCCCTGATCAACCTGGTTCCGTTCGAGGCAGTGGCCCCCGCCCTGGTGGTGGTCGGCTTCATGATGGTGTCCCAGGTGGGCAAGATCGACTGGCAGGACTGGGGCATCGCCATCCCGGCATTCCTGACCTTCGCGCTGATGCCGTTCACGTACTCGATCGCCAACGGCCTCGGTGCCGGCTTCATCAGCTATGTGCTGATCCGTACCGTCCAGGGCAAGGCCAGGGAAATCCACCCCCTCATGTGGGCCGTGGCCGCAGCGTTCCTGCTGTTCTTCGCCATTGGTCCCATCGAGGCCGCGCTGGGCATGCTCTAAACGGCACCGCGGCGTACCACCGAAGGCCTGGCCCTACACGGGAGTGTTGGGAGCCAGGCCTTCGTCGCCAGTCACCGCCTTGGCCTTCCTCACCCTGAGCCGGTCCAGCCTGTTCATCAGGGGCGAGGTGGTGGCGCCGTGGATCACGATGGACATGGCCACCACCAGGCCGACAAAACCCCACAGCCACTCGGCCTCTCCCGGGAAGCTGCCCTTGCCCAGCGCGTAGGACAGGTAGTAGAGGGAGCCGATTCCGCGGATGCCGAAGAAGGACAGTGCGATCCTTTCCCGCGGTCCGGTCTTCCCGCGGAGCAGGCTCAGCCACCCCGCCAGTGGCCGGACCAGCAGCAGGAATGCCAGGGCAACGAGCACCTCCGCCAGGCCCATGCCGGACAGGAGTCCGCGGGCAATGGCCCCGCCCAGCAGGACCAGGATGACCACGGTGATGAGCCGCTCGAGCTGCTCCACGTAGGAATGCAGGACCCGGTGGTATCCGTGTGTCCGTTCGGCGGCGCGGATGGTCACGGCGCAGACAAAGACGGCGATGAAGCCGTACCCCTCCACCAGCTCTGTCAATCCATACGCGAGGAAGGTGGCCGCCAGAGCCACGAACCCTTCTGAGTGGTTGGACAGCCGCAGGCTCTCCGTCCGCGCGGAGAAGAAGAGCCGGGCCAGCATCTTTCCGGTCAGGAACCCCGCCAGCAGGCCCGCGGCCAGCCGCCACAGGACGTCCAGCCCGAACCATTCAGGGAACCATGCTGCAGGGTCCGCGCCGGCGATGCTGATGGCGATGGCCAGGTACACGAACGGAAAGGCAAGGCCGTCGTTCAACCCGGCTTCCGAGGTGAGGCCGAACCGCACTTCGTCCTCCTTGCCGGTGCCCTCCTCATCGTCAGCCGGTTCGCCCACCTGAACTTCCGAGGCCAGGACCGGGTCCGTGGGGGCCAGGCCGGAGGCCACCAGCAACGCGGCGCCGAGCCCGAGGCCCAGGAACCACAGCCCGAGCAGCGTCAGAGCCACGATGCACAACGGCATGGCGATTCCCAGCAGCCGCCAGGTTGTTGACCAGCCGCTGCGTCCCACCGGGCGGTCCAGGGCGAGCCCGGCGCCCATCAGGGAGACGATCACGCAGATTTCCGAAAGGTGCAGCACGAAGTCCCCGTGCGCCACGGGATCAGGGCTGGGCAGGGTGGGAATGAGAGCGAACGCCGCCATCCCGGTTCCGAGGAAGACCATCGGCATGGAAAACGGCATGTTCCGCAGCAGCTTGGGCAGCACCGCCGCAACGAACACTGCCACGCCCGCTGCTGCGAAAAGGATGTTGGGGGCTTCAAACACGCGCTGTTCTCCAGCTGTTCGGTGCGCCGGGACGGCGCAGGCAACGTCATGCGTCCCGGACGGGATTGCTCCACCTTAACCCCTGCTGCCGGCGCCGGACCGGTTGGCGCGGAGTTCTCGCATTCCAGACAGGACGACGCCGGCCCTGCTCGCTTTCGGCGCCGGCATGCGGTGAGCTTGGAGCATGACTTCCCTCATTCCCGATGTCGACACCCCGTCCGCCCCGTGGACCGGCAGGTTTGACGGCGACGGGCCCGAGCACCGGCGGTGGTGGCAGGCGGTGGCGCCGCTGCCCGCAGTGACGGGACCGGCAGGTGCCGCGCAGGAAGCCCCGCAACCGGCTGCCCGGCCTGCCGCCATCCTCGGGTTCGCCAGCGACGAGGGCGTCCGGCGCAACAAGGGCCGGACGGGTGCGGCGGCGGCACCGGAGGCGCTGCGAAGGGCCCTCGGTCCGCTGGCCTTCCACCTGGACCGGGCCGTGTATGACGCAGGAGACGTTGCCGTGGCCGGCGGCGACCTGGAAGGCGGGCAGGCCAGGCTGGGCCGCGCGGTGGCGTCCCTCCTCGACACCGGGCACCTGACAGTGGTGCTGGGCGGCGGCCATGAGACCGCCTACGCCAGCTACCTCGGCGTCGGTGCCTCCCGCGCCGTCACCGAAGGCAAACGGCTGGGCGTCCTCAACCTCGATGCCCACTTCGACCTGCGGGACGAGCCCGTGGCCAGCTCCGGAACGCCGTTCCTCCAGATGGCCAGGGCCGAGGCAGCTGCCGGCCGTGGGTTCAGGTACGCGGTGGCGGGCATTTCCGAAGCCAACAACACCCGTGCGCTGTTCGAGACCGCAGACCGGCTGGGGGTCCGCTACCTGCTGGACGAGGACTGCTCGGAGGAGCGGGTTCGGGACTTCGTGGCATCTTTCCTGGCGGATATCGATGTGCTCTACCTCACCATCGACCTGGATGTGCTGCCGGCAGCGGTGGCCCCGGGCGTCAGCGCCCCGGCTGCTTACGGGGTGCCGCTCCCGGTCATCAGTGCCGTCTGCCGGCAAGTGGCGCGCAGCGGCAAGCTGTTGCACTGTGACGTGGCGGAACTGAACCCGGAGTTCGACCTGGACAGCCGGACCGCCCGGGTGGCGGCACGGCTGGTGGACACCCTCCTGCGCTGACCATCGGCCGAACCGGCATCCAGCCCGGGCCACCGGTCAGGACTTCAGCACGTACCTGCGCTCGGGACGGCCCACTCCGTACTTCAGCCGTACTTCCAGCAGCCCTTCATCGTGGAGGTACTCGAGGTAGCGCCGGGCGCTGACCCTGGACGTGCCCAACTGTTCGGCAACCTCGGCAGCCGACACATCGCCGTCGGCCGTCTTCAGTGCCCCTTCGACGAGCGCGAGGGTCTCCACGCTGCAGCCCTTGGGCAGCGGCCGCCCGTGGGCGGCGGCGCTTTCGAGGCCAAAGACCCTGTTGACGTCCGACTGTTCCGCCACGTCCTTGGACGAATCCAGGCCGTGGTAGGCGCTGCGGTAGTGGTCCAGCCGCTCCTGCAGGTCCGCCTGCGAGAAGGGCTTGATCAGGTAATGCACAATCCCGCCGCGCAGCGCCTTCCTCACCGTTTCCACTTCGCGGGCAGCGCTGATCACCAGCACATCGAGCTCCGGAGCCACCTCCCGCAGCCGGTGCATCAGGTCCAGGCCGTTGATGTCCGGGAGGTGGATGTCCAGCAGCACCAGGTCCGGCCGGAGCCTTTCGGTTTCGACGACGGCCTGCGCGCCGGTGTGCGCGGCTCCCACCACCGTGAAGCCGGGGCTGCGCTGGATGAAGCCGGCGTGGACTTTGGCCACCATGAAGTCGTCATCGACGATCAGGACCTTGATCATGTGCGTGCACCTTTGTTGAAGCCGGCGGTGAAGACCGCCCCGTTGTCGTTGGCCACCGTGAGGTCCCCGCCCGACCTGCGGCACACCACGCGGGACAGCGCCAGGCCGAAGCCCCGGCCGCCCTCGCTCCGGTGCTCCTTGGTGGTGAACCCTTGCCGGAAGATCTGTTCCTCGGCACCGTCCGGCACCCCGGGCCCGTTGTCCCGGACCGTCAGTGTCACCCGCCCCTCCCCGTCTTCCACCAGGACCCGGACAGCTGCCTGCGGGAGCCCGGAGACGGCGTCGAACGCGTTGTCCACCAGGTTCCCGGCCACTGTCACGAGGTCACGGGACAGGTCGTCATCCACGGGCGGCAGCGCGGATTCGGGGTCAAGCTGGAGGGCCACGCCGCGCTCGGTTGCGAGGCTCGACTTGGCGATCAGGAGGGCGGCCAGGGCCGGGTCCTTGATCCGGCCGGTCACCTCGTCGTTGAGCCGGGTCCTGTCCACGGTGGCCCCATTGACGAACTGGACCACGGAATCGTAGTCGCCGATCTGGATGAGTCCGGAGATCACGTGCAGCTGGTTGGCGAACTCATGGGCCTGGGCTCGCAGCGTGTCGGTGGCGGTCCGGGTGGCACCCAGTTCCTGTTCCAGGGAGGACAGCTCCGTCCTGTCCCGCAGGGTGGTGACGGAACCGATCTCCCGGCCGCGGGACCGGATGGGCACCCGGTTCAGCACCACCAGCCGCTCCCCCACCAGCACCAGCCGGTCGGGGTCCGGCTGTTCCCGGGTGAGGACCACTTTCAGTGCCGGGTCCACGGGAAGGGACGCCAGCTTCCGGCCGACGCAGTCCGCCGGCAGGCCCAGGAGTTCCCGCGCACTGTCATTGGCAACAGTGATCCGCTCGTGCGGATCGAGGGCCACCACGCCTTCCTTCAGGCCGTGCAGCATGGCCTCACGGTTCTCCACCAGGCCGGTGATCTCGCTCGGTTCCATGCCCAGGGTCTGCCGCTTGACCCGGCGGGAGAGCAGGAACGAACCGGCGACGCCGAGGACGCTCGCCACCCCCACATAGGTCAACAGGTTGGGTACCGCATCACCGAGGCGTTCCAGCGTGGTGGGATAGTTGCGGCTGATGGAGGCGATACCGATCATGCTGCCGTCGTCGGCGAGGACGGGGACATGGGCGGACAGCACGGCCGTGCCGCCGGGGGTCAGCACGCCGGTCCAGGCGCGCCCTTCCATGACCCGGCTTTCGCCCAGTTCCAGCCGCTGTCCCAGCAGGCCGGGATCCGAGGCCGCCACCACGGTCCGGTCCTTGCGGGCGAGGGCCACCTGGGATGAGCCTGAGACGATGCGCACGGATTCCGCGACGGCGGGCAGGGCGGCGCCGCCGCGGGGTTCCGCTGTGGGAAGCAGTTCGCGGACCGCCGGATTGGCGCCAAGCGCCTCGGCCGCGGACAGGGCGCGGCGGCCCTCGACGCGTTCGAACGCGGCAGCGGACTGTGCCAGGGAGATGGCCACCACCGCCACCAGGACCGCCAGGACAATCAGCAACTGCAGCACCAGGTACTGCCCCGCGAGGGACATGCCTCTTCGTCGAGTCACAGTTGCTGGTCCTTTGTACGGCGTCCGGCGGGCAGGGTGCCTGCCGCAATACGTGGGAACTATATCCCACCTTCGTTGGCCGGAGGCCTGCGGAAGCACGGCGGTGGGACCGTGGAAACGTGAACGCAATGTACTTAACTTTTTCTGCGTACATAAGAGTGACCGGCATCACGGGCGGCCCTAGCATCGGTTGCACCAGTCAGTCTTGTTTTTCATGAGAAGAGGAACCCCATGCGCCAGATCCGCGCATTGCGAATCGCCGCCGTCGCTGCCGGCATCGCCCTGATGGCCACCGGCTGCGGTGCCACCGGAAAGAGCTCCACCGGAACCGAAAGCTCCGGCTCCGCCGCGGCCAAGCCCATCACCGGACTCCAGATCATGGTCCCCAATACCCCGGGCGGCGGCTACGACACCACTGCCCGTGCCGCCGCGAAGGTCCTCGACGACGAGAAGATCTCCACCAACACCGAAGTCTTCAACCTCGCCGGCGCCGGCGGCACCGTGGGCCTGGCCCGTGTGGTCAACGAAAAGGGCAACGGCGACCTCGCCATGCTGATGGGCCTGGGCGTGGTGGGCGCCAGCTACACCAACAAGTCCGAGTCGAAGCTGACCGAGACCACCCCGCTGGCCCGCCTCATCGAAGAGCCCGGCGCCATCATGGTGAGCAAGGATTCCCCGTACAAGACCATCGATGACCTGGTGAAGGCCTGGAAGGCCGACCCGGGGTCCATCGCCGTGGGCGGCGGCTCCTCCCCCGGCGGCCCTGACCACCTGCTGCCCATGCAGCTGGCAGGCGCCGTGGGAATCGACGCCACCAAGGTCAACTTCGTGTCCTACGACGGCGGCGGCGACCTCCTCCCCGCGATCCTTGGCAACAAGCTGGGCTTCGCTGCTTCCGGCGCCGGCGAATACCTGAAGCAGATCGAGTCCGGTGAGGTCCGAGTTCTGGCCACCAGCGGCGAGAAGCGGCTTGAGGGTGTTGACGCGCCCACGCTGAAGGAATCCAACATCGACCTGGTCTTCACCAACTGGCGCGGCATCGTGGCGCCTCCGGGCATCAGCGACGAGGACAAGGCATCCCTGATCGCGGCCCTGGAGAAGATGCACGGCACCGAGGGCTGGAAGGAAGCCCTGAAGACCCACGGCTGGACCGACGCTTTCATCACCGGTGACGAGTTCAAGACCTTCCTCACCGAGCAGGACAAGCGGGTGGCGGACGTCCTCACCAAGCTGGGCCTGGCGTGAGCTCCAAAACCTCAGGTTTGAAAGGCCGCGCCGAGCTGGGGGTCGCCCTCCTGCTCGGCGCGGCCGGCGTCCTGGTCTTCCTGGACGCCAACGGCCTCTCCACCCCGTACTCGCACACCGACCCGGTGGGCCCCAAGACCGTCCCGTTCATCGTGGCCGGCCTGCTGGTGGTCTGCGCTGTCCTGCTGGCCGTCAACGTGCTCCGCGGCGGCAAGGGCGAAGCCGAGGGCGGCGAGGACGTGGAACTGGGCCACCCGGCCGACTGGAAGACCGTCCTGCCCCTGGCGGGTGCGTTCATCCTCAACATCCTGCTGATCGACTGGGCCGGATGGGTGATCTCCGGGACGGTCCTGTTCTGGGGCAGCCTCCTGGCCCTGGGCAGCCGGCACTACGTGCGTGACGGCATCATCTCCGTCCTCCTGTCCCTCCTGACCTTCTACGGCTTCTACCTCGGACTCGGCATCGCACTGCCGGCCGGACTGTTGGAAGGAATCCTTTAATGGACGTCTGGTCCTCCCTGATGGACGGTTTCGCCACCGCCCTGACCCCCATGAACTTCCTGTACGCCGTCATCGGCGTCATCCTGGGCACCGCCGTCGGTGTCCTGCCCGGACTCGGCCCGGCCATGACCGTGGCCCTGCTGCTGCCCGTCACCTACGCCCTGGAACCCACCAGCGCGTTCATCATGTTCGCCGGCATCTACTACGGCGGCATGTACGGCGGCTCCACCACCTCCATCCTGCTCAACACGCCCGGCGAGTCGTCGTCCGTGGTGACGGCGATCGAGGGCAACAAGATGGCCAAGGCGGGCAGGGCCGCGCAGGCGCTGGCGACGGCGGCCATCGGCTCGTTCGTTGCAGGCACCATCGGCACCACACTCCTGGCGGTCTGCGCACCGATCGTGGTCCAGTTCGCCGTCAGCCTCGGCTCCCCGAGCTACTTTGCGATCATGCTGCTGGCGCTGCTGGCCGTCACCGCGGTCCTTGGCTCGTCCCGGCTGCGCGGTTTCGCAGCACTGGCCCTGGGCCTGGCCATCGGCCTGGTGGGCATTGACTCCGTAACCGGCCAGCGCCGCCTGACCTTTGGCCAGCCGCTGCTGGCGGACGGCCTGGACATCGTGGTGGTCGCCGTCGCAATCTTCGCCGTGGGCGAGGCCCTCTGGGTGGCGGCCCACCTGCGCCGCACCCCGCTGCATGTGATTCCGGTGGGCCGGCCGTGGATGGGCAAGAAGGACTGGCAGCGGTCCTGGAAGCCCTGGCTCCGCGGTACGGTGTTCGGCTTCCCGTTCGGCGCACTGCCTGCCGGCGGCGCCGAGATCCCCACGTTCCTGTCCTACGTGACCGAGAAACGCCTCAGCAAGCACCCCGAGGAGTTCGGCAAGGGCGCCATCGAGGGCGTCGCAGGGCCGGAGGCGGCCAACAACGCGGCAGCCGCCGGCACGCTCACCCCCATGCTGGCCCTGGGCCTGCCCACCAACGCGACGGCGGCGGTGATGCTGGCTGCGTTCACCGGGTACGGCATCCAGCCCGGGCCGCAGCTGTTCTCGAGCGAAGGTCCGCTGGTGTGGGCGCTGATCGCCAGCCTCTTCATCGGCAACCTGCTGCTCCTGCTCATCAACCTGCCACTGGCCCCGCTGTGGGCCAAGCTGCTGCAGCTCCCCCGGCCGTACCTGTATGCGGGCATCCTGTTCTTCGCCACCCTGGGCGCCTACTCGGTGAACCTGCAGGCGTTCGACCTGGTGATCCTGCTGGTCCTGGGCGCGCTGGGCTTCATGATGCGGCGCTTCGGCCTGCCGGTGCTTCCGCTGATCCTGGGCGTCATCCTGGGCCCGCGCCTGGAAGGCCAGCTGCGCAAGACGCTCCAGCTGAGCGCCGGCGACCCGGCAGGCCTGTGGAGCGAGCCGATCGCCGTTGGGATCTACATCATCATTGGCCTGATTTTGCTGTGGCCGCTCGCCTACAAGCTGATCCGCCGCAACCGCCCCCAGAACAGCAGCCTGCTGCCGGCCAACTCCGGGGCAGCCGACTACAGCGACTAGCCGCCGACGGCGCGCAAAGACAAGGAGACTCCATGACCATCGTGGTGGGATACGTTCCGACCCCCGAGGGCGAAGCCGCCCTGACCCAGGCGATCGCCGAGGCCCGCAAGAGCAGCTCCACCCTGCTGGTGATCAATTCCTCCAGGGGTGATGCGCTGGTGGATAACCGCTACGCCCAGGAGCAGGACATCCAAAGCATCGAGGATCGTCTTGCCACCCAGGGCATCGACCACGTGATCAAGCAGCCGGTCCGTGGGCACGATGCCGCCGCGGAGGTCCTGGACGCGGCGGAGGAGCACAACGCCGAGCTGATCGTCATCGGCCTGCGCCGCCGCACCCCGGTGGGCAAGCTGATCATGGGCAGCGTCTCCCAGCGGATCCTGCTGGAAGCCGACTGCCCCGTCCTGGCCGTCAAGGCCGGCTAGCCCGGACGCGTGCCGGCTGTACCGCGCAGGCTCAGGAGCCTGCGCGGTACAGCTTTTGGCGTTGGCGGCCCAGCCCCGCGACTTCTGCCTCCACCACGTCCCCCGGCCGCAGGTACGGGAAGCGGCCGCTCAGCGCCACCCCCTCCGGAGTTCCGGTGATGATCACATCACCGGGCTCCAGCCGCATGTACTGGCTGCAGTGGTGCACCACGGTGGCCGGCCCGAAGATCAGCCCCGCCGTGGAGGAGTCCTGGCGGAGCTCCCCGTTGACCAGGCTCCGCAAGGTGAGGTTGCGGGCGTCGACGTCCTCCGCGGGAACCAGCCAGGGCCCAAGGGGCGTGGAACCGGGCAGCGTCTTGCCCTTGGTCCACTGCCCGCCCGCACCCGGAAGCTGGTACTCGCGCTCGGAAAAATCGTTGGCCGTGACGTAGCCGGCAATACAGGCAAGGGCGTCCTCTTCGGAGGCCAGGTAGCTGGCTTCGCGGCCGATGACGATGCCAAGTTCCACCTCCCAGTCGTATTTCCGGGAATGCGGCGGAACCGGTGCGGGATCATAAGGCCCGGCAACCGTATTGGACGGCTTGAGGAAAACCACGGGGACGTCCGGCGGGGCGGAACCGGACTCGGCAGCGTGGGCCGCATAGTTCATGCCGATGCCCACCACCGCTCCGGGCCGGGCCACCGGGGCGCCAACGCGCAGCGTCCCGGCATCCTCCAGGACCGGCAGGCTCCCCTCGGCCAGCGCATCCCGCACCCGGCCGAGTCCGCCGTCGGCCAGGAAGGAGCCGTCCACATCGGCGGTGAGGGGCAGGAGGCTGAAGTACCGGTCCGGTGCGTCGTGGGACGGGACCATGACTGCCGGCCGTTCCTTGCCGGCCTCGCCCAGGCGCATGATTCGCATGGCGGATCTCCTCGGGTGGTGGGGTCGGAGCCGGGCTTTCCGGCCCCTTATCCATGGTCGCCGATCCGGGCGGCGCCCCATGAACGGACGGTTTGTGACCAGCCCTCGGACAGCAGACATCTGACATCTGGACACTTCGCCGGGTAGAATGGCTTAGCCCTCCGGCAAGCACCACAGAAAGTTCAGCACATGAGTACAGCCACCCTGGAACGCCGTCCCGCCGCCGCCGGCCCCGCCGAAGCAGCCGCGAACCGGTCCATCGACCTGGAATTCTCCAGCGCCAGCGAAGTCCACGCCGGGCTCGAAGACGCCGTTGCCGAACTGATCAGCGTCGCCGCCCGGGACGCCGCCTGCGGGATCCTGGTGACGCGCCTGTACCCGGGACGCTACACGGTGGCCCTGGATGAATCGGTGCCGTTCGGCCAGACGTACGAGACCATCGCTGCCTGATTGCGGCAGCCCCGGCAGGTGCCGGGAACGCAAGAATCCCCGCCCTGCCTGAGGCAGGAGCGGGGATTTTGTTGTTCACGTTCTACGGGTACTGCTAGCTGCGGCGCACCTGCACGCCGTCGGATTTAAGGAAGAGCTGCTTCTCTGCCGGTCCGGCCGGCACCAGCCACAGGACGTTCCCGCTCTGGGACACCTCTTCCACCTCTCCGGCGGCTACCACATGCGCATGCTTCATGATCTCGACCCGGTCGCCCACCTGGAGGGATTTCCAGTCGGAGACTGTGGCGGAATGGGCATGGCGCCTCGACAGGACTGCCCCACGTGCTTTCATTTGAACTACTACCCCTTTGTATGCGTTCTGCCGTCACAGCGTCTTCGGTGTGACTTTCACTACACCTTCAGTTCTACTACAATTCGCGACCCACCGTTGGCAGTGTCGGCCAAAATTCCAACAGGTGGACGCGGAGTGCAGTGGAGCTGAAGATCCTTCGGCGTCAGGCCAGGGTTCCGACGGCGGATTCGGCCGCCCGCAACACGTCACCGGACGCGACCAGCCGGTCAGCCGCTTCGAGTTCGGGTGAGAGGAACCGGTCAGTGCCTGGCCCGTCCACCACTGCCCGCAGCGCCTGGACGACGGCGGCACCGGCAGCACCGGGCACCAGTTCGCCGCCGGAGAGCTGGGTGCGGATGTCCAGCGCGCGGGCCGACGTCACCAGTTCGATGGCGAGGACACGGCGCAGGTTCTCCACGGCCTTGCGCAGCTTCCGTGCGGCGTGCCAGCCCATGGAGACGTGGTCCTCCTGCATGGCCGAGCTGGGGATGGAGTCCACGGACGCCGGAACAGCGAGCCGCTTGTTGTCCGAGACCAGCCCCGCCTGGGTGTACTGCGCGATCATCAGGCCGGAATCAACGCCGGGGTCCGAGGCCAGGAAGGCCGGCAGCCCGTGTGACCGGGCCGGGTCCAGCATCCGGTCCGTCCGGCGCTCGGCGATGGAGCTGAGGTCGGCGACGGCGATGGCCAGGTAGTCCAAAACGAAGGCCACGGGTGCGCCGTGGAAGTTGCCGTTGGAGCTGACCCGGCCGTCCGGCAGGACCACCGGATTGTCGATGGCAGCGGCCAGTTCGCGGGTGGCCACCAGTTCGGCGTGGTCCACGGTGTCCCGGACGGCGCCGGCCACCTGCGGGGCGCAGCGCAGGGAGTAGGCGTCCTGGACGCGGGAGTCCCCCACTCGGTGTGAGGCGACGATCGGTGAACCGGACAGGACCCGCAGCATATTGTCCGCGCTGGCGGCCTGGCCGGGGTGCGGCCGCAGCGCGGCGTGCAGTTCGGGCAGGAACACCTGGTCGGTGCCCAGCAGCGCCTCGACGCTGAGCGCGGCGGTGATGTCCGCCGTCGTGAGCAGCCGGCGAAGGTCCGCGATGGCCATCAGGAGCATGCCCAGCATCCCCTCGGTGCCGTTGACCAGCGCCAGCCCTTCCTTTTCGGCAAGGGTGACCGGCTCAATGCCGTGTTTCGCCAGCAGCTCGGCGACAGGTGGCTGTCCGTGTCCGCCGTACGTGGCGCCGTCGGGCCCTTCCGCTTCGCCTTCACCCATCAGCACCAGCGCGCAGTGCGAAAGCGGGGCGAGGTCGCCGGAGCAGCCGAGGGAACCGAATTCGCGGACCACGGGCGTGATGCCGGCGTTGAGGACGTCCACCATGGTCTGCAGGACGACAGGGCGGACGCCGGTGCGGCCGGAGGCCAGGGTCTTGGCGCGCAGGAACATGATGCCCTGCACCACTTCGCGTTCCACGGCCGGTCCCATGCCGGCGGCGTGGCTGCGGATCAGGGATTTCTGCAGCTGGGTGCGCAGCTCGTTGGGGATGTGCCGGTTGGCCAGGGCGCCGAAGCCGGTGGAGATGCCGTAGGCGGGGGTGTCGCTGGAGGCCAGGCTGTCGATGTGGGCGCGGACCTTGGCGACAGCTTCCAGGGCTTCCGGCGCGATGGCCACCTTGGCGTCGTGGCGGGCGACGGCGAGGACATCCTCGGGCGTGACTCCCGCCGATCCGAGGGTGACGGTGAGTGGTTCGTGGGTTGTGATGGTCATGATTCCTACTTCGGTGGTTGCTCCCAACTAGGTAGCAGTAAATGTCGTTCTGAGCCTTCAAAACGACATCTACTGCGACTCAGTTGGGTTAGCGGGATGTCAGTTAGTTGGTTTCGTTCATCGGGATGCGGACGCCGCGTTCCGTGGCGACGTCGGCGGCGCGGTCGTAGCCGGCGTCGACGTGGCGGATGACGCCCATGCCGGGGTCGTTGGTGAGGAGCCGTTCGAGCTTTTCGGCGGCGAGGTCCGTACCGTCGGCCACTGACACCTGGCCGGCGTGGATGGACCGGCCGATGCCGACGCCGCCGCCGTGGTGGATGGACACCCAGGTGGCCCCGGAAGAGGTGTTGAGCAGGGCGTTCAGCAGCGGCCAGTCGGCAATGGCGTCCGAACCATCGGCCATGGCTTCGGTTTCCCGGTACGGGGAGGCGACGGAGCCGGAGTCCAGGTGGTCGCGGCCGATCACGATGGGCGCCTTGACCTTGCCTTCCTTGACGAGCTGGTTGAACAGCAGCCCGGCCTTGGCGCGTTCGCCGTAGCCCAGCCAGCAGATGCGGGCGGGCAGGCCCTCGAACTCCACCCGGTCCTGGGCGGCGTCGATCCACTTATGCAGGTGCTTGTTCTCGGGGAAGAGTTCCTTGATGGCTTCGTCGGTGACGCGGATGTCCTCCGGGTCGCCGGAGAGCGCCACCCAGCGGAAGGGGCCAAGGCCTTCGCAGAAGAGCGGGCGGATGTAGGCGGGGACGAAGCCGGGGAATTCGAAAGCGCGGGCGTAGCCGCCCTTGCGGGCCTCGTCGCGGATGGAGTTGCCGTAGTCGAAGACCTCGGCGCCGGCGTCCTGGAATTCCACCATGGCCTGCACGTGGCGGGCCATCGAGGCCTGGGCCTTCTTGGTGAATCCTTCGGGATCCGCCTCGGCTTCGCGGTGCCATTCGGCCACGGAGATGCCCTCCGGCAGGTAGGACAGGGGGTCGTGGGCGCTGGTCTGGTCGGTGACGACGTCCACGGTCAGCTCGCCGGCCTTGTGGCGGCGCAGCAGTTCCGGGAAGACCTCGGCGGCGTTGCCTACGTAGCCCACGGACCAGCCGCGGCGCTCTTCCTTGGCCTTGAGTACCTTGGCGATGGCGGCGTCGAGGTCTGTTTCCACCTCGTCCAGGTAACGCTTGCCGGCGCGGCGGCGCAGGCGGGTCTCGTCGACGTCGACGATCAGGCAGGCACCGTCGTTCAGGGTGACGGCCAGCGGCTGGGCGCCGCCCATGCCGCCGCAGCCGCCGGTCAGGGTCAGGGTTCCGGCAAGCGGCCCCTCGGTGGAGCCGTCCCGGAGTTTGCGTCCGACGGCGGCGAAGGTTTCGTAGGTGCCCTGCAGGATGCCCTGGGTGCCGATGTAGATCCAGGAACCGGCAGTCATCTGCCCGTACATCAGCAGACCCTCGGCCTCGAGCCGGCGGAATTCGGGCCAGGTGGCCCAGTCGCCCACGAGGTTGGAGTTGGCCAGCAGGACCCGCGGAGCCCATTCGTGGGTGCGGAAGACGCCCACCGGCTTGCCGGACTGGACCAGCAGGGTTTCGTCCTTTTCCATGGTTTCCAGGGTGCGGGTGATGGCGTCAAACGCAGCCCAGGAGCGGACGGCCCGGCCGGTGCCGCCGTAGACCACCAGGTCATCGGGGCGCTCGGCGACCTCGGGGTCCAGGTTGTTCATCAGCATACGCAACGGCGCCTCAGTCTGCCAGGACTTGGCGGTGAGCTTGGCGCCGCGGGCTGCTTTGACCGGGCGGGCACCGGTGGTGAAATCGGCGGGTGCCATGATGGCTCCTTTTCAATCGTGGTGGTTGTTCAAAAGTCGGGGAGGGAAAGATCTTCTGTATCTACTAAAGCCCTTTGGAGACGGGCCATACAGGGGTTTCAGAGGGGTACTGTCCGGCATTCCAGACACTCCCACCCCCTGCGTTGCTTTATCACTTTGAGTCCCTAAAACCCTGTTTTAGGGACTCAAAGTGATAGGGCAACGGTGGTTTTATTTCACGGGGCGCCCATGGAGGCGGACGGACAGTTCGTCGGCGACCTTCTGCACCCGGGCGGCCAGGACGGGCCACTCCCCGGCAGATAGCTTGCCCTCCAGGAACGTGACGGCGACGGCGGCGGTGGGCCAGCCGAGATGGTCCGTTACTGCTGCGGCGATGGACCCGAAGCCCGGCGTCACCTCACCATGTTCGGTGGCGTAGCCGCGTTGCCTGACCTGGTCCAGGTGGGAGGACAGGGCCGAGTACTTCATGATGGGTGATTCGGTTTCATGCCTGGCCGTGAAGGCGGCGGCGTTCGGGTACAGCGCCCGGACCTGGGACTTTGGCAGGGCGGCGAGTATGGCGCGGCCGCTGGCGGTCAGGTGGCTGGGCAGCCGGACCCCGACGTCGGTCACCAGGGAGGGGCGGTTCTTGGCCCGCTCCTCCACGATGTAGAGCACGTCCCGTCCATGGAGCACCGCCAGGTGGGCGCTCTCCCCCAGCGCATCGACCAGGGAGGCCAGCAGGGGCCGGCCCAGCCGTGAGAGGGGTTCCTGGCGGGAGTACGCCGAACTCAGCTCGAACGCACTGATGCCCAGGCCGTACCGCTGTTCTTCGTGCAGGTGCATGACGAACCCGTTCGCCTCCATGACTCCCAGCAGGTGGTACACGCTGGACCGCGGGAGCCCCAGCGTCGAGGCGATCTGGGATGCGGCCATGGGTCCGCGCCGTGAGGCCAGCAGTTTCAGGATCCGCAGGGTGTTCTCCGCCGCCGGCACCTTGGACGTGGCTCTGGCATCGCGGCCCGCCTGTGTTGCCTGGGTGGCCATCGCATTCCTCCTTCCGGGAACCGCGGCTGTGTCCGGTATCCCGTACTCCAGTGTGGACGTTCCCCTGGTTCAGAAGATGGCGCTTCCTTGGCCTTGTGTCCGGTATACCAGACATATGCTTCCGATGGTTGTTTCTTTGGTGCCTTTTGCATCGCAGGCTTCGGTAGAGTCCGGACCATGGACGGGAAAGAAACACTGCACCGGTACCTGCGGATACGACGGGACAACCTGCTGGGCAAACTTGATGGACTGAACGAGTACGACATGCGCCGGCCCCTCACGCCCACCGGCACCAACCTGTTGGGCCTGGTCAAACATGTTGCCAGCGTGGAGCTGGACTACTTCGGCGCGGTGTTCGGCCGGCCCAGTGGGCGCCACCTGCCCTGGCTCGATGACGATGCCCGCCCGGACGCGGACATGTGGGCAACGGCCGGGGAGTCAGTGGGAGACATCGTCGAGCTCCACCATTTCGCCGCGGAGCACAGCGACGCGACCATCGAAGCCCTGCCCCTCGACGCTCCGGGGACCGTGCCCTGGTGGCCGGAGGAGCGCCGCCAGGTAACCCTCCACCAGATCCTCGTTCACATGGTTGCCGAACGTGCGCACCACCTGGGCCACGCAGACATACTCCGCGAAATGATCGACGGAACCGCAGGCCAGCGGCCTGGCGACCCGAATCTGACCTCCAGGACGCCGGAAGAGTGGACCGCCCACAGTGCCGAAATCGAAGGGGCAGCGCGCGACGCCGCAGGCACCTGGCAGAAGTAATCACAGCATGGCCGGCGTTGCATCTTGAAGCGTCAGTGCTGCGAACGACCCAGTGTCCTGGCGTTGGTCAGGTGTGGGTGTTGAGGTATTGGTTGAGGGCGTCTTCCCAGGGGGATCCGCGGTGGCGGGTGATGTCGATGGCGCCGGTCGCTGCCGGTGGCGGCCAAGGGGCGTGCGGGTGGTGTGGGGGTGGCCGGTGGGGTGGTTCCCAGTCCTGGTGTTCGCTTTGGTAGTGGCGGCCGGTGGGTGAGGTCCAGCCCGGTGGTGTGGTTTTGGTGGCGGGGGTGGGTTTCCAGGCGGTGGTGTGGCGGAGCCTGTGGTGTTTCGGGCAGGGTTGTCCCAGGTTGCTGATCCCGGTGGTGCCGCCGTTGGCCCAGGCGAGGAGGTGGTCGGCGTCGTTGTCCAGGGAATGGTTGCTGCAGCCGGGGAACGGGCATCTACCGTCGCGCAGCCGCAGCCAGGCCCGCATGGCTTTGGTGAGCCGGTAGCTGGTGCGGCCGATTTCCAGCGGCGCCCCGTCCCGGGGGTCCACCAGGACCCGGTAGAACGAGTCTGCCCCGCCGGCCACCAGGTTCCGCGCCATCGAGGGCGGGATGGGACCGTACCCGTCCAGGACCGCCGGCTCGTCGGTCAGGCCCATGAGTGAGAGCACCGGCACGGTCACCAGCACCTGCGCCCGGACCGGCCCGTGCACCCCGCCCGTACGGGTACCGGTGATGGCACGGGTGCCGCCGCTCTCCTGGCGGGTGCGGTCAAGGCTGGTGGGTTCAGGGCGGGTGTGGGTGGGGCGGGGTGCGGGGTGGGTGGCGAGCAGGGCCGTGGTGTAGGTGTCGGCGCGGAGCTGGGTGAGGGTGCGCCGCTCGTGCGGGCCCTGCAGGGCGCGGGCTTCGGAGGTGAGTCGGTCCCAGACCGCCGAAGCCTGGTCAGCCGGCAGGTACGCGGTGAGCCAGGCCATCCCGTCCCGGTCCGGGCGGTACTCCACCCGCCGCTCCGCCACCCCCTTGGCGTGCCGGGCCTCGATGCTTTCGGTGTGGTGGCGTTCGCGCCAGGTCCGGGCCTTGACCCGGAACCGATGCGCCGGCAACTCCCCCACCCGGCACCCCCGCGCAGGGTTGTTAGCGTCCGGATCCAGGAAGTGCGCTTCCAGCGCGGCCGTGCCCGCGGTGTCCAGTCCGGCCGTTTCGTCGGCCATCACCAGGGCGTGCTGCCAGGACAGGTCCCCGGCCTGCAGCCCCGCCAACGTGCGGGGCAACGTCGTGACCACGGCGTGTGCGGTGGCCAGGAACGATGCCGCGGCCCGCGGCCCCAACGCCAGGACACAGCCGATTTCCGCCGCGGCCGACATCTCCTGCACCTGCGCCGGCACCCCCGGCCCCGCAACCACCGCGGCACTCTCAGCGTACGCGACCGCTGCCTTCGCCTTCACCCCCGCGACCCGCGCCTCAACCGCCCGGGCAGCAGCCAGGATGTCCAAGCACACGCCCGCCAGAGCAGCCAACGGATCAGCCACCGCACCCCGCCCGGCAAACGACCCGCAACCGGCACCATCCACCAAGGCACCGCCTACCTCCGCGTCCAGCACGGCAAGGGCAGCCCGGATCTCCTCGAACGCCCTCACCACCGCCGCTGTCCCCATAACCCCACTATGGCAAAGGGGTACGACAATCAGAGCCGACGCCGGGTTTCGACTGGAACAGCCACCGCAACGCGCCCACCAACCCGGTTTCGACAATCTCAACCACCGGAAAGGGCAACCGGATCTACGCCGCCCGGACAGTCTGAGATCAAAGACACCAAGGGCGCGTGAGCCGCATCACGGCGGGCCCGAAAATGGTCTGCTGGTTAGCGGCTCCCCTCCCAAAGACGAGAAGGTAAGTGTATGCAGCAAGCACCATCCCCAACCCGGAACCACAGCGGCACCGGTCCCCAAACGCCCGCAGCCGCCGTCGGAGGCGTCCTGAACCGAGGCCTGAACGTCCGGCACATCCGGTTCATGGCCCTGGGATCAGCCATCGGCACCGGGCTCTTCTACGGCTCGGCTTCAGCCATCCAGAAGGCGGGCCCCGCTGTCCTGCTGGCGTACATGATCGGCGGCGCCGCGGTGTTCATGGTGATGCGCGCCCTCGGCGAAATGGCGGTGCGGCACCCCGTCTCCGGCTCCTTCGGCCAGTACGCGAGCCGCTACCTGGGCCCGTTGGCCGGTTTCGTGACCGGCTGGACCTACGTGTTCGAGATGGCCATCGTCGCGATCGCCGACGTCACCGCCTTCAGCATCTATATGGGCTTCTGGTTCCCGCAGGTGGACCGTTGGATCTGGATCCTGGCGGTCATCTGCTTCCTGGCCGCCCTGAACCTCCTCAGCGTGAAGGTCTTCGGCGAGCTGGAATTCTGGTTCTCGCTGATCAAGGTGGCGGCGATCATCGCGATGATCGCCGGCGGCGCCGCCATCATCGCCTTCGGTTTCCAAACGGGCGGTTCCAGCGTTGCCCCGGGCCTGGGCAACCTGGTTGAGCATGGCGGCCTGTTCCCCAACGGATTCGGCGGACTCCTGGCCTCCTTTGCCGTGGTGATGTTCGCCTTCGGAGGGATCGAGACCCTGGGCATCACCGCCGGCGAAGCGGCCGACCCCAAGAAGGTCATCCCCAAGGCCGTCAACACCGTCCCGGTCCGCGTCCTCCTGTTCTATGTCCTCACCCTGGGCGTGCTCATGAGCCTCTTCCCATGGAACGAAGTGGGCACCAACGGCAGCCCGTTCGTCCAGATCTTCAGCGGCCTGGGCATCCCGGCCGCGCCGCACATCCTCAATGCGGTAGTGATCACAGCGGCCCTGTCTGCCATCAACAGCGACATTTTCGGTGCCGGCCGCATCCTCTTCGGCCTGTCCCGTCAGGGCCACGCGCCCGGTGCGTTCGGCAAAATCTCCCGGCACGGGGTGCCCTGGATGACGGTGGTCATGATGACCGCGATCCTGCTGGTGGGCGTGGTCCTCAACGCCGTCATTCCCGAGGATGTCTTCCTGGTCATCGCCTCGATCGCCACCTTCGCCACCGTGTGGGTCTGGGTCATGATCCTCGCCTCCCACGTGGCCATGAAACGGGAAATCGCGCGCGGCGGACTGCCGCCGTCAGAGTTCCCGTCGCCATGGTGGCCGGCGGCGTCCGTCCTGACCATCGCCTTCATGGCCCTGGTGATCGGCGTGCTGGGCGCGTTCGAGGACACGCGGATCGCGTTGTACGTCGGCGCGGCCTGGCTGGGGCTCCTGGTCCTGGGCTACCGTCTCTGGGTCAAGGGTGACGGACGACGGCGGGCCCACCTTGAGGACGAAACCTCACCGCTTCCGGTGGTCAAGCCAGCCCGACACAACTGACGCGCCTAGAGGACTTCCCCGGGGCTAAGATCAGGCATGGTTCCTGCCTCAAACCTGCTGGCCTTCTCGCTGGCATCGGTAGTGTTGATCGCTGTGCCCGGCCCGAGCGTCCTGTTTGTCATTGGCCGCGCCCTGGCTTTGGGCTGGAAGGGCGGCGTCCTGACGGTCCTGGGAAATGCCTGCGGGCAACTGCTCCAGGTGGTGGCCGTGGCCCTGGGCGTCGGCGTCCTGGTGGCGCAGTCCCTGCTCCTGTTCAGCGCCGTGAAGTTTGCGGGCGCGGCGTACCTCGTCTACCTCGGCGTCCAGGCCATCCGGCACCGGCACAGTCCGGCCGGTCCGCGGGGCAGGGTAACTGACGGACGGCCCTGGCGGCTTGTGGGCGAGGGTGCTGTGGTGGGTGCCACGAACCCCAAATCCGTGGTGTTCTTCGTGGCGGTGCTGCCCCAGTTCGTCGACTATCCGGCCGGTTCCATTCCGCTCCAGATGGGAGTCCTCGGCACGGTGTTCCTGCTGATTGCCGTGGTGTCGGACAGCCTCTGGGCGCTTGCCGCCGGAACGGCACGGCAGTGGTTCGCGCGCTCGCCGCGGCGGGTTTCCACCGTGAAAGCGACAGGCGGGGTGTTAATGATCGGTCTCGGCGGCACTTTGGCCCTGACAGGCAGCAAGAACTAAAAGCACGGAAACGGCAAAGGTGCCCGGCCCCAACGGAGCCGGGCACCTTCCCTGGTTCACGGGCCCGGGGGTCCCCCGGGGCCAAGGCGCTTCCTAGGCCGAGGCGGCGGCGGCCCGGACCGCGTCGGCGAGTGACGTCGTCGGGCGCCCGATCAGCTTCTGCAGGTCGCCGCTGCTCACCAGGAGGTCCCCGCGGGCGATACCCAGGTCCGAGTCGGCCAGGATTTCCGCGAAGGCCCCGGGAACGCCAACCTGCGTGAGGAGGCCGGCGTACTCGCCCCCGGGCATGTTGTTATAGCTGATCTCCTTGCCGGTGGCCGCGGTGATCTCGGCGGCCAGCTCAGCCATGCTGAACGCGCTGTCCCCGCCCAGTTCGTAGACCTTTCCGGCCTGGTCCTCGGCCACCAGGACGGCAGCCGCTGCCTGGGCGTAGTCCTGCCGCGTGGCTCCGCTGACCTTGCCGTCCCCGGCGCTGCCTGCAATGGCGCCCTGGGCAAGGGTTCCGGGCAGCTGTTCCGTGTAGTTTTCGAGGTACCAGCCGTTGCGCAGCAGCACGAAGGGGACGCCGGAGGCGCGCAGGAGTTCCTCCGTTGCCTTGTGCTCGTCCGCGAGCAGCATGGCGGTTGTGTCTGCGTTGGCGATGCTGGTGTAGGCCAGCAGTTCCACGCCTTCCGCCTTCGCGGCGTCGATGACGGTCCGGTGCTGTTCCACCCGCTGGCCCACCTCGCTGCCCGAGATCAGCAGCACGCGGGTGGCACCTTTGAGGGCTGCTGCCACGCTGGCGGGATCGGAGTAGTCGATGGAGACCACACGGATGCCTTTGGCCGCGAAGTCCGCGAGCTTGTCCACGGAGCGTCCGGCGGCAACAATGCCGGAGGCGGGAACGTTGCGTTCCAGGAGTGCTTCGAGGACGTGGCGGCCCAAGTGTCCGGTGGCTCCGGTAACGACGATGCTCATGGCGTGGTTCCTTTCGGGAAGTTTTTCGCTGTCGAAAGGGACAACGACGCCCCCGCGGGTTTACTTCCCGAAAGAGAGTACGCACTTTGAAGTAAGGTACTGACCCCGCGGTAAGCTGTTCCCATGGAAGCTGACGTGCGGCCCGCGCCCCTCCCGCTGAGCTTTACCGACGGCGTGTTCCCGGCCGGGTGCCCCAGCCGTATCCTGCTGGACCACGTGACCAGCAAATGGGGCGTCCTGATTCTGATCGCGCTCTCCGAAGGGGCGCAGCGCTGGAGTGAGCTGCGGCGCCGGACTGAGGGAATCAGTGAAAAGATGCTGGCCCAGACCCTCAAGACACTGGAACGGGACGGCCTGGTCAGCCGGGAGGCGCAGCCGGTCATCCCGCCGCGGGTGGACTACAGCCTCACCGGCAAAGGCTACGAGCTCAGCGCCCTGCTGGTGCCCTTGGTGGCCTGGGCGTTCGACAACGCCGAGGAAATCATCAACGGCAAAGCCTGAAGCCGGCGCCGGTATGGCCGTATCCCGCGCCGTAATAATTCCGTGTCCAAAAACGCGTAGCCTGCCCCACCAAACCCGAGTACCTGTTACTGGTGTTACTGGTGTGATTAGCGCATAGCGTTGGCGTAAGGTGCCTGGCCGGAATAGGAGGACCATCCTCTGCTGGGAGCGTTCCGGCAACCGGCACCGCTACTGCGCGGCGCGCTGCCGCCAGGGAGTTGGTGACCATGGCCACGAACGATGTCCAGGACCTGTCCGGAATGGGCCGGCCCATCAGCCTCGCCACGGCCGTTGCCCGGGGCTGGGAACGGGCCGTCGGGGCCCTGAGCCCGCGCAGCCCCTACCGGATCGGTGACGCCGTGCTGGGGGACGATCCCTTCAACGGCCGGCACGAGGGCACGGTGGTGTCGCAGGAGGGCGCCACCGTGGGGGTCAAAACCGCGCGCGGACTGTTCTTCTACGACCACCGGCAACTGCGAAGGCTGGACTGACCGCGGCTGCGGCCAGCCCAGCCTTCGGGCGTAGCGGTCAGTTACTTGGCGGACCAGCCGCCGTCCATGGTGTAGCTGGCCCCGGTCACCATTCCTGCATGGTCCGAAGCAAGCCACGCCACCAGGGAAGCCACCTCTTCAGGCTCCACGAGGCGCTTGATGGCGGCTTCCGTGAGCATCACCTTGGCCAGGACCTCGGACTCGGGAATGCCATGCACGGCAGCCTGGTCGGCTAGCTGCTTCTCCACCAGCGGGGTACGCACGTACCCGGGGTTGACGCAGTTCGAGGTGACCCCGTGCTCCCCGCCCTCCAGCGCCGTCACCTTGCTCAGCCCCTCCAGGCCGTGCTTGGCGGATACATACGCGCTCTTGAACGGGGAGGCACGGATCCCGTGCACGGAGGACAGGTTGATGATCCGGCCGAACCTGTTGGCATACATATGCGGCAGCGCAGCCCGGATGAGCAGGAACGGCGCTTCCAGCATCAGGGCCAGGATCCGCCGGAACTGCACGGGATCGAACTCCTCGATGGGGCTGATCCGCTGGATCCCGGCGTTGTTCACCAGGATGTCGCAGTCCAGGCTCACGGTGGCGAGCGAGTCCACGTCCAGCAGGTCAACGGCCCAGGAGGTGCCGCCCACTTCGTCGGCGAGGGCCGCGGCGCCGTCGGCGTCGACGTCGGCCACCACCACCTTTGCCCCGCGGGCCGCGAGTTCCCGGACGCAGGCTGCGCCGATGCCGCTTGCACCGCCGGTGACCAGCGCCTTGCGGCCGTTCAGTTCGTGTTCCATATCAAATCCTTTCCTGCGCACGCTGCCCCGGACTCCCGGAAGCTCAGCGGGCGGTGGCCTTGAGCAGTCCTTCGCGGGCGGCGTCGGCCTTGTCCACGTCCTCCAGCGCAATGCCCTTGGTTTCGCGCAGGCTCAGCACGGCGAAGGCGGTGATGGCGCAGGCGACCACCAGGTAGATGGCCGTGGGAACCCAGGAGCCGGTGTCCTTCAGCCACTGGGTGGCCAGCAGCGGAGCCAGCGAACCGGCGAAGATGGACGTAACCTGGGAGCCGAGCGAAACGCCGGCGTAGCGCATGCGGGTGGGGAACAGTTCGGCCATGATGGCGGGCTGGCCGGCGTACATGAAGGCGTGCAGGCACAGGCCGATGGTCACGGCGAGCACGATGATGACGGCGTTGCGGGTGTCGAACATCGGGAAGGCGAAGAACGGCCACACGGCACCGGTCACCGCACCCACCATGTACACGGGCTTGCGTCCCCAGCGGTCCACCAGGCGCCCCACCTGCGGAATGACCAGGAAGTGGATGACGTGGGCGATCAGCAGCGCCAGCAGCAGGGATGAGGTGTCGTACTTGTGCACGCTCTTCAGGTAGACGATCGCGAAGCTGACCACCAGGTAGTACATGATGTTCTCGGCGAACCGGAGCCCCATGGCCTGCAGGATGCCCTTGGGGTACTTCCGGATGACCTCGCCGACGCCGTAGCTGACGGCCTTTTCCTTCTCCACCAGTTCCTTGGCTTCGAGGAAGATGGGCGCCTCGGAGACGTGCTTGCGGATGTAGTAGCCCACGAACACGATCACTGCGGAAAGCCAGAACGCCACGCGCCAGCCCCAGCCGAGGAAGGCTTCGCTGCTGAGGGTGGAGGACATGACGAACAGCACCAGCGTAGCCAGCAGGTTGCCCACCGGCACCGCGGCCTGGGGCCAGCTGGACCAGAAGGCACGGGTCTTGTTGGGGCTGTGTTCAGCCACCAGCAGCACGGCGCCGCCCCACTCGCCGCCCAGCGCGAAGCCCTGGATGAAGCGGAGGAACACCAGCAGCGCCGGCGCCAGGTAACCGATCTCGGCGAAGCCGGGCAGGCAGCCCATCAGGAAGGTCGAGACGCCGATGATCACGATGGTCAGTTGCAGTGTGGGCTTGCGGCCCAGCTTGTCGCCGATCTGGCCGAAGACGATGCCGCCCAGCGGACGTGCCACGAAGCCCACCGCGTAGGTGATGAAGGCCTGGATGATGCCGTCCAGTTCATTGCCGGTGGAGGGGAAGAAGTACTTGCCGAACACCAGGGTGGCCGCGGTGGCGTAGAGGAAGAACTCATACCACTCCACCACCGTGCCCACCATGGAGGCGGCAACGATCTTCTTCAGCCCTTCACCCTTTGTGGGGGCCCCGGTTTGGCTGGCCGGGCGTTCTCCTACGCTCACTGGTTTTCTCCTTAGTGTCCACATTGACACGTGCTGTGATCTCCAGCACAAGTGACTACCCTGAGTATTGCTGCACAAAGATGCGCCTTCAATGCCCAAAGGGGCACCCTGCATGTGCACAATTGCAGATATGAACCCGAATCCCGATGACTTGCTGGTCCTCCTCGAGGTGTCCCGTTCGGCGAAATTCACGACGGCGGCGCAAGCCCTGGGCCTGAACCACACCACCGTCTCACGCAGGATCGCCGCGCTGGAGAAGGCGCTCGGCGGCCGGGTCCTGGCGCGTGCCGCCGGCGGCTGGGAACTGACGGAGCTGGGAGCGCAGGCCGTCCGCGTGGCCGAACAGGTGGAGGGGGTGCTGGCCACGCTGGGACCCGGCGGCCAGGCACCGGACCCGGTTACCGGCGTCGTGCGCATGACGGCAACGGACGGGTTCAGCGCCTACATCGCCGCACCGGCCGTGGCCCGGCTGCGGCGGGAGCACCCCGGACTCAGCGTGGAAGTGGTCACCATGACGCGGCGGGCGCTCCAGCAGCGTTCCGGCCTGGACATCGAGGTGGTGGTGGGCGAGCCGCAGGTGCACCGTGCCGAAGCCGTCCGGCTGGGCGAATACATGCTGGGCATGTACGCGTCGCGAGAGTACCTGAAGGAGCACGGCGCACCCGGCACCGTGGCGGAGCTGAACAGCCATCCGCTGGTCTACTTTGTCGATTCCATGCTGCAGGTGGACGATCTCGATGCGCCGCGGCGCCTGGTCCCGGCCATGCGGGACGGACTGACGTCCACCAACGTCTTTGTGCACGTGGAGGCCACCAGGGCGGGCGCGGGCATCGGGTTCCTGCCCTGCTTCATGGGCGACCTCCATGACGACCTGGTCAGGCTCCTGCCGGAGGACATCGCGGAGCTGCTCCCCTACTGGATGGTGCTGCGGCCCGACTCGCTGCGCCGGCCGGCAGTGGCGGCCGTGGTCCAGGCGCTGCGCGACCGGATGGCCGAGCACCGGGACGCGCTGCTGGGGCGGGGTTAGGGCTCTTCCACGGGGTCGTGGCGGATCGGGGCGTTGGCGGCGAAGGCACGGACCTGCGCGTCGTCCCAGATGTGCGCCGGCACCGCCCCGCCCAGCAGGCGGCGCGCCAGCTGGGGATCGTCGCCGAACGGAACGTCGCTGCCGGCCATGACCATGTTGCCGTAGCGGCGGCCCTTGAGCATGGCGGGATCGGCGATGATCAGGGTGTGCTTGAAGGCCGCGGCGATGGTGGCGGCGTCCTCCCGTGCATTCTTCAGGTCCGGAGCGTCGCCGGAGTTCACCACGTACAGACCGCCGGGGGCCAGGACCCGGCGCGCGTGCGCCGTGAATTCGGCAGTGGTCAGCGGCCGCGGCGTGAAGGCACCGGCGAAGACGTCCCGGATGATGAAGTCGCGGGTATCCGGGGTGAGCGTCTCCGTGACGGCCCGGGCCTCCCCTACCCGGAGGCGGAGCAGCGGAGCCTTGGGGAGGTCGAACCAGCCGCGCACGTACTCGGCCAGTTTGCCGTCCAGCTCCACCACCACCTGCCGGGCGTCCGGGTAGGCGGCCGCGACATAGCGGGCCAGGGAGCAGGCACCGCCGCCCAGGTGGAGTCCGCGGAGTTTCTGCCCGTTTCCGGCAACGTCCGACGGCGGCCAGCGGGACTCGATGAGCGCGGCAATCCAGCGCATGTATTCGAAGTCCAGGAACAGCGGGTCCGCGAGGTCGATGTGGGAGCTCATGACTCCGTTGATCTTCAGCAGCCAGCCGGTGGAGTTGTCCTGGTCCGCGATCAGCTCGCAGTCGCCGGTGTCAATGTAGTAGACACCCTCCACGGGCCCCTTCCCGGAGCTGCCCTTGGCGGCAGGCGCAGAGGCGACGTCCACCGCGCCCGGGCTCCGGCTGTTCCTGCCCCCTGACTTTCCGCGTTTCGCCATTACCCCTGCCCCGCTTCAGTCATGCTCCAACCCTAGTGGACCCAGCCTCAGTCCCCGGGTTCAGTCCCCGGGGCCGGGGAGGACGGCGGCCACGCCCTCGCCGCCCCTGATGCGGTTGACCACGGCGGTGGTGGAGCGTTCGGCGACGTAGTCGAGGATGGCCACGCGTCCGCCGGATTCCTCGACGGCGGGGGTTTCCGCCAGCATCTCCGGGCTGTAGTCACCGCCCTTGGCGTAGACGTCGGGCCGCAGCTGCCGGATCAGCGGTTCGGCGGTGGGGGTGTCGAAGACCGTCACGTAGTCCACGCAGCTCAGGGCCGCCACCACGGCGGCCCGGTCCGCCACGGGGTTGATGGGCCGGCCGGGGCCCTTGAGCCGGGTGACCGAGTCGTCGCTGTTCAGTGCGACCACCAGGATGTCGCCCAGCTGCTTGGCCTGGTTCAGGTAGCGGGTGTGGCCGCTGTGCAGGACGTCGAAGCAGCCGTTGGTCAGCACGATGCGCTGCCCCTCGGACCTGTGGAGTTCCAACTGCTGCTCCAACTCATCGGCCCCCAGCGCGGTGTCCGCGAAGGCCGCCAGGTACCGGCCCAGCTGGCTGGTGCTGCACACGGATGTCCCGGGCTGGTGGACCACGACGTCGGCGGCGGCCTGGGCGAGGTCGAGGCTGGCCGTCAGCGGGAGGCCGGCCGAACGGGCCAGGGTCAGGGCGGCCACGAAGGTATCGCCTGCGCCCGAAGCCTGTTTCTCGGCCGCCGGGCGCGCCCACGTGCGGTGCGTGCCGCCGTCGGGCCTGACCAAAACGGTTCCGTCCCGGTCCAGGGTGACCACCACGGCCGCGGCTCCCGTGGCCGCCAGCAGGGCCGGCCCGTGCCCGCTGACCGTCTCAGCCCGGTCCTGCCCGTCGGGCAGCCGGAGGTCCAGCAGCCGGGCTGTTTCCTGCGCGTTCGGCGTCACCAGGTCAGGGTTGAGGGCGGCCCAGGGGCGGGGATCGTGCGAATCGACCACCACCAGGGGCCGATCCGGCCCCGAACCGCCGGTGGCGGAGCGGGCGAGGGCCTGCACCAGGCCCTCGTGCACGGGGCCGGCAAGGACGCCGTTGCCGTAGTCGCACACCAGTACCGCGTCGCGGCGTTCGACGGCGGCGCGCACCGACGAGGCGAGGGCGGCGAGCGCCGGGGCGGGCACCGTCCGGGCGGCGTCGTCGAGGCGGAGCATCACCTGCCCTCCGCTGCTGATCCGGATCTTGGTGGTGGTGACCATGTCCGGGTGGGAGTGCAGGTGCGTGACGTCGATGCCTGCCGCCACCAACTGGCGGCGAAGGTCCGCGCCGGCGTCGTCCGTGCCGATGATCCCCGCCACGGAGACCCGCGCTCCCAGGGCGGCTAGGTTCATGGCGGTATTGGCTGCGCCGCCGGGGACGGAGTGGCGGGCCTGGAGGTCCACCACGGGCGCGGGAGCCTCCCGGCACAGCCGTTCGATGGTGCCGTTCCACCAGCCGTCCAGCATGAGGTCGCCGATGACCAGGACGGACGGCGCCTCCGCGGCCAGCCGTCCCGGCAGCCAGTCGGCGAGCGCCCGCTGGGTGGAGAGGTCGGCGGCGTCCGGGACCGTGGTCATGGCCGGGCCTCTTCCGGGGAGTGGGGCGATTCATCGGTGGCGGAAGGAGGGGCGGCAATGTGGACCACCTTGACCCGGCTGAACTCGTCCAGCAGTTCCGGCCCGTACCCGAAGCCCGCGCCGCTTTCGCCCCGCGGCTGGGCCGCTCCGCCCGGCGCGCCGCCGAACACCTCGTTGACCTTGACCGTGCCCACCGGCAGTGCCGCCACCGCCTGCTGGATGTGGGCGATGTTGCTGCTCAGGACGGTGGCCGCGAGGCCGTACCTGCCGCTGCACGCCTGCCGCAGGCCGTCGTCGAACGTGTCCACCACCTGGATGGGGGCAACCGGGCCGAAGGTTTCCTCCGCCATGACCTGCATCCGGTCCGTGCAGCCGGACAGGACCGTGGCCGGGTAGAAGGAGCCCGGCCCGTCCGGAACCGCTCCGCCTTCGAGGGCCCGGGCACCCTGTTCCAGCGCGTCCGCCACGTGGGCGTGCACCTGGTCCCGCATGCGCAGGTCCACCAGGGGTGCCACCGACCCGTCGGCGTTGCGGCGCGCCGCCTCCGCCTGGAGTGCCGCGGTGAAGTCCTCGGCGATGTCCCGGTGGACGTAGATCCGCTCCACAGAGGTGCAGATCTGGCCGCTGTTGCTGAAGGCCCCAATGGCTGCCTGTTCCGCGGCCCAGGCCGGGTCCACGTCGCGGTCCACCAGGAGGGGATCATTGCCACCGTTTTCCCGGATGACGTGGGCGCCGGTGAGGGCTCCCGCGCGGGCAATCCTGGCGCCGGCGGCGCTGGAACCCACATGCGCCAGCACATCCACCTCGGACTGCGAGAGCAAGGCACCCACCACGGCGCCGCCGGAGACTGTCAGGAAAACCCCTGGCGGGAACGCCGGGGCCAGCACTTCGCCCAGCGCCTCCCCCAGCCGGGGGCAGCGCTCGCTGGGTTTGTGGATGACGGCGTTGCCGGTGGCCAGCGCGGCTCCGATCAGGCCGCAGGCCACGGCCACGGGATCGTTCCACGGGGTGAGGAGGACGGCCACGCCGTGCGGTTCTGCCACCGTGTAGTCGGCTGCGAGCCGGTTGCCCCGCAGGCTGTGGCCGCGGTGGACGGGGGCCAGTTCGGCGTACTGCTCCAGCGTGGACACCGCGGCGCCGATCCCGGCGAGCGCTTCCTCCACCGGGCGGCCGGTTTCGCTGGCATTGAGCCCCGCCAGCTCCCGGGCCGCCGCGTCCAGGGCCCGGGCAGCGGCCTTCAGTGCCGCGCCCCGTTCGGCCGGTGCCGCGGCAGCCCAGTCCGGCGCGGCGCTGCGTGCCACCTCGACGGCCTGGGCCACCGTGCCGGCGTCGGCTTCGGGAACGGTCCACAGGACCTCGCCCGTGCGCGGATCGCTGATGGTGATGCCGGCGGCTGCTGCCGCTTCCCGGCCTGCGGCCGTATCAATCGCTGTGGTGGGCATGGTGTTCCTCCCGTCGTATGTATATAGGGCAGATGGCCGGGGTTAGGGCCAGGAGCCCTCTTCCTCATGGCAGACCAGCATTTCGCGGACCTCGCAGCCCCGGGGCTGGTTGAGCGCGAACAGGATGGCTTTGGCCGTGTTGGCGGGGTCGTTGAGCCGCGAGTCGTCCTGCGGCTTGTACTGTTCCGTGCGGTCATCGAAGAAGTGCGTCTTCATGCCGCCGGGGATCAGGGTGGTCACGCCGATTTCGCCGCCGGTCTCGGCCGCGAGGGCGTGGCTGAAGCCCACCACCCCGAACTTGGAGGCGCAGTAGGCGGTGGCGTCGGCCACGGCACGCTTGCCCAGCGTGGACGCCACCGTCACCACGCGGCCGTGGGTTTCCTTCAGGTAGGGCAGCGCGGCGCGCACCACGGAGACGGTGCCCATCAGGTTGACCCCGATGACCTTTTCCCACTCGGTGGCTTCGACGTCGGCCAGTTTGCCACAGCGGTCGATTCCGGCCGCGGTGACCACGGCGTCCAGGCCGCCCACGGTGTCGGCGGCTTCGCGGACGGCCGCTTCCACGGCCTGCCGGTCCGCGACGTCCACTTCGAACGCCTTGACGCCGGAAACGCTGCTGATGTCGCGGTCCAGCACCACGGGCGTTCCGCCCGCCTGGAGGACTGCTTCGACGACGGCGGCGCCCAGTCCGGAGGCACCTCCGGTGACCAGCACGCGTCCGGGGTTGTTGGCATCTTCAGTCATGGTGTTCCTTTCGTTGGGCATCACATCGTGAGGGGTGGAGGGCGCCGGATGGCCCGGCAGCCCCCGCCGGGGTCAGCTGACCTTTGCCAGGGCCTCGGCCAGCCCAGTGGTGGAGCGGGCCGGGTGGAAGGGGACGGTCAGGCAGCGGCCGCCCCAGCGTTCCACGAGATCCGATTCGGGCAGCCGGGCGCCCTTGTAGTCGCCGCCTTTGACCCAGATGTCCGGGCGGAGCCGGTCCAGGGCAGCCTCGGGGGTGTCCTCGTCGAAGACCATGACGGCGTCGACGCATTCCATGGCGAGCAGGAGTTCGGCCCTGTCGTGCTGGCCGATGATGGGTCGTTCGGGGCCTTTGAGCCGCCGGACGGACTCGTCGGAGTTCAGGCAGACGATCAGGCAGTCCCCCAGTTCCCGGGCGGCGGCGAGGGTGCGCACGTGCCCGGCGTGCAGCAGGTCGAAGCAGCCGCCCGTGGCCACCACCGTGCCGCCGCTGCCGCGGACGGCACGGGCCAGCAGGAGCGGCTCCGTGGTGCGGAGCAGGGGGCCGCTGCTGCCACGCGGCGCCGGACCGGACGGCTGTTCCTCCACGGCCCGGTCCGGCAGGGCGGAGACCCCGCCCGCGGCCAGGAAGTCTGCGGCTTCCTGGACGGCGAGTGCGGATGCTTCCGGGAGGGGCCGGCCGGCGAGCAGGTGCACTGCGAGTCCGGCCACCAGCCGGTCACCGGCGCCGCAGGGATCGCCGGCCGCCACCCGGGGTGCGGGGACGGCCAGGGGCTCCGGTTCGTCCGCCCGCACCAGCAGGGCGCCGTCCTCTCCCCTGGTGACCAGGACGGCGCGGCTGGCCCAGCGGGTGAGCAGGGTCTGCGCGGCTGCCGTTGCCGGGTCGGCGTGCTCCTGGCCTCCCGAAGCTTCGCGGTCCTGGCTGTACGCCGCGGCGGCCTTGGTGGCCTCCGCCAGGTTCGGTGTCACGACGGCGACTCCCGGCACGGGCTCCGGACCGGACGGGTGCGGGTCCCAGATCACGGGGATGCCAGCCGCGAGCCTGGCCAGCAGGCTGCGCAGCTGCGGGTTGGCCGCCACTCCCCTGCCGTAATCGGCCACGATGACAACGCCGGCTTCCTCCACGGCCCGGAGCATGGCGCCGGTCATTTCCGGGACCGGCGGCTTATCGCAGCCCTGGTCGAAGCGGACCACCGGATGGGATCCGGCGCGCACCCGGGTTTTGACCGGTGAGGCGTGGCCGCTGGGCCCGGACACCAGCCGCACACCGGCGAGATGGTCCTGGAGTTGCCTGCCGGCGTCGTCGTCTCCGAGCACCGTGACCAGGGTGACGGGCCAGCCGTCCTCCGCTAGCATGCGTGCCACCAGCCCGGCCCCGCCGGCGCGGCGGCGGGTGCCGGTGACGTCCACCACGGGAACGGGCGCGTCCGGGCTCAGCCGGGTTGCCTCGCCGGAGAGGTCCACGTCCAGCATGACGTCTCCCACCACCACGATTCTCATGCCCTGCCCCCTTGCGGCAGTCCGGTGGCGGTGGCACGGCGTCCCACTTCAAGGTCGAAGGCCCGGCAGACCGCGTGCAGGGCGATCAGGTGCCCTTCCTGGGCGTTGGCGTTCAGGGCATCGATCATCACGGCTTCGTCGCAGGCGTCCGCCAACGGGTTGGGCCCGGCGCCGGTAAGCGCCCAGGTGGTGATGTTGAGCCGGGATGCCGCCTCCGCCGCCCGCAGCAGGTTGGGGCTCTTGCCGCTGGTGGAGAGCAGCATGAGCACATCGCCGGAGCGGCCGTGCGCCCGCACCTGCCGGGCGAAGACGTCGTCGTATCCGTAGTCATTGGCGATCGCCGTCACGGCGGACGTTTCCGCGTGCAGGGAGATGGCCGAGAACGGGACCCGTTCGCCGTCGAACCTCCCCACCAGTTCGGCGGTGAGGTGCTGGGCTTCTGCCGCGGACCCGCCGTTCCCGGCGGCGAGCAGCCGCTGCCCGCGGAGCAGCCGCTGGGCCAGTTCCCCACCCCAGGCGGCCAGCCGCCCGGACTGGCTGCGCAGGGACTCCAGGGCAGGCACCACGTTGTCCAGGTGTTGCCGTACGGCGTCCGTGCCTGCCGGGTCCGCGGCTGCCTCCGGCAGCAGGACCGGCAGCTCGGGCGTCCCGGTCAGCCGGGCCAGGTCCACGTCGCGCAGGGATGATTCGGCAGTCACAGTGCAGCTCCTTCCATGGGGACTACGCCCGTTGCCGGGCTCGCGGCGGCCCCTGCCACGGCGAGTTGGTAGGCCTTTTCGGATTCGGCAGCCACACGGTCCCAGGAATACCGGGCGCGGGCGCGCCGCTGGCCGGCGTCGCCGAGTTCGGCGCGCAGGTCCCGGTTGCCCAGCAGCATGGCCAGGGCGGAGGCGATGGCCTCCGGGTCCCGCGGGGGAACGTGCAGGCCGGTGGCGTGGTCCACCACGGTGTCCCGCAGGCCGCCCACCGCTGCCGCCACTACGGGCACCCCGCAGGCCATCGCCTCCAGGGGAACGATGCCAAAGGGTTCGTACCAGGGGGCGCAGACCACGGCGTCGGCGCTGCGGAAGATGCCGGGCATCTCGCCGCGGGACACCTGGCCTTCGAGCACTACCTGGTCCCGGACACCGAGCTCGTCGGCGAGGGCCAGCAGCCGGCACACCTCGGGGTCGGTGTGCAGGGCGCCCGAGTCACCGCCGCCGCCCACGATCAGCAGCTCGACGTCGTCGAAGCCGGCTGCTTTCAGGTACGGCAGGGCACGGATCACCAGGTCCACGCCCTTTCGCGGGACCAGCCGGCCCACGGACAGGATCCGGTGCCTGCGGCCCCTGGCAGCCACGGGTCCCGTCGGGGCAAACACGTCCAGGTCCACGCCGCAGGGGGCAATGGAGATCTTTCCGGTGTTGATGCCCATGGCCTTCAGTTCAAAGACCTCGTCGGAGCAGGTGGCGATGATCCGGTCCGCGGAGCGGCCCACGCCGGGTTCCAGCCACCGGCGTTCCTGCGGGCTGGTGTCCTCCGCGCCCTGGTGCCGGCGTTTGACCGTGCCGAGCGCATGGAACGTCTGGATGACCGGCACCCGGTATCCGGAGTCCGGCCGGCGGGCTGCGTCCAGGGCAGCCACCCCGGACATCCAGAAGTGGCCGTGCACCACGTCCGGCGGCCGGTGCCCCCAGTCGCGGGCCACGCCGTCCGCGAGCTCACCCATGAAGGGCAGCAACTCGTCCTTGGGCACGTGGCGGGCCGGGCCGGCGTCGACATGGACCACCTCGAAGCGGCGCCCCACCCGGACCCGGGCGGGAAGCTCCGTTGCGTCCCGGCGGGTGTAGACGGTGACGTGGTGTCCGCGTTTGGCCAGGGCTTCGGACAGTGCTGCCACGTGGACGTTCTGCCCGCCCGCATCCACCCCGCCCAGTGCCGCCAGCGGACTGGCGTGCTCGGAAATCATGGCGATCTTCATGGGGTCTTCCTTTCTCGGGCCGGAACGAGGATCCGCTCCTCCGGCCGGTGGGTGGCGGAAAGGCTGCTGCCGAGGTCGGCGAGGAGCTGGTCCCAGCTGTCCTGGAACCTGCCCAGGCCGTACCGCTCCAGTGCGGCTTCCCGCGCAGCCGCACCCCGCCGTCGGGCTTCCTCCGGGTTGGCGACCAGCCGGCGGGCGCAGCGGAGCAGCTCGTCGATGTCCGCGGACACCGCGCCGGCCTCCGCAGGCACCGCCCGGGGCGCCTCGGTGGCGGCCAGGGCCACCACCGGCATGCCCAGGTGCATCGCCTCCAGCAGGGACAGGCCCAGCGACGTCCAGCGCATCGGGTGCACGTAGACGCGGCAGCGGGCCAGTTCCCGGTGCAGTTCGGCGGTCTTCAGGTCGCCGCGGGGCGTCAACCGGTCCGTGGGAATGCCGGTGGCCACCGCCAGCCCCTCGGTCTTCATGCCGAACACCTGCAGGGGCGCCACCGAGGCGAACGCCGGAAGCAGGTCCGTGCCGGTCACCCTGCCCCGGCGCACCGGCTCGTTGACCACCACGCCAAGGTCCGGAAGTTCCCCGGTGTAGAGGTGGCCGGGGTCGGGGATGCCGTGTTCAATGACGGTGGAAACGGCGGATCCGTTGTCCCAGGCAAGCCGGTTGAAGTGCGTCACGTGCACGATGGGGATGGTGTGCTGGTCCGCCAGCGGGTGCCGGGTGAACGGGAAATCCCCCTTGGGCGTGTTGTGTTCCACGAAGACCGCCGGCAGGTCCCGTCCCGGCGTGCGGCCGAGGATGCGCGTTACTTCGCCGATCTCCTCCGGGCGCTGAAGCACGACGGCGTCAACGGAGTCCGCGTCCAGCGCGGCCAGATCCACCTCCCGGACCGAGGCCGGCCAGTTGCGCCCGGCACGGCCCAGCCCCCAGGCTCCGCCCTCCGGCAGGACCGGGAGCAGGTATTCGTGCCTGCCGCGGACGAAGGCGTCCGTCCAGGAACCGTGGACATGCCAGAGCAGGATTCTCATCTGTTGCGGGCCTTTCTACGGGTGCTGACGTGGGTACTGAGGGAGCTCACGCCGCTGATCAGGCGTTCCACGGCTGCCACCACCTCCTCGGGGGACACGGAGTCCAGGCAGGGGTGGCCGGGAACGGGACAGACGCGGGCGCGGGTCAGGCGGCAGGCAGCGTTCTGGTCGCCCAGCAGTTCCAGCGGCACCCCGTACGGTGCCCAGCGGATGGCTGGAACCACGGGTGAGAAGAGGCTGACCACCGGGGTGCCGACGGCGGCGGCCAGGTGGGCCGGTCCCGTGTTTCCGGCGACCACGGCCTGGGCTCCGGCCATGACACCGGCCATCGTGGACAGGTCGGTGCGGCCGCCGAGGTCCAAGGCGGACGGGCCGGCCACAGTGGCTGTCAGGGACGTCTCGTTGGGTCCGCCCGTCACCACCACCTTGTGCCCGGATCCCTGCAGGAGTTCAACGGCGGCTGCGTGGTGCAGCGGCGGCCAGGCCCGGGCCGGGACGGCCGCGCCCGGATGGACCACCACATAGGGTTCGTCCCCGACGAGGCCACGCACGTCGGGGATGTCGGCGAGGCGGAGTTTTCCGTCGTCCCCGGGTGGAAGCCGGAACCCGGCGGCCTCGGCGATTCCCAGGGCCCGCTCTGCCTCGGGCTGGTCCTCGGGGAAGTCCTCACCGGGCTTCAAGCGGACGTCCAGGAGGGATCCTGCGTAGTCAGTGGAGGCGCCGGTGATGCGCTCCACGCCGGCGAGCCGCAGCAGGAGCGCCAGCGGCAGCGGGGATTGGTGGAAGGAGGTCAGGATGACGGCCTCGGAGATCCTTGAATTGCGGACGTACTCGATCAGCCGGTCCGCATGCGGGCCCGTCATGGCAGGTGCCGGGTTCATGATCCAGGGGCTGTCCCAGCTGTAGACCTCGGCGGCTCCGGGCAGGAGGCCTGCCGCTGCCTCGCCCTGCCGGCCGCACAGCATGACCACATGGTTCCCTGCGCCGCTGTCCGACTGCCCGGACCTGCCGTTGGCGACGGCCCGGACCGCCGGTCCGGCCAGCAGCACATCGCCCATGCTGTCCAGCCGGGCCACCAGAACCCGCCCCATCATGACTCCCCGAGCAGGGCGACGGCGTGGGCCAGGTCCCGTGCCACCAGCGGCGCTGCACGGACTTCCTCGGCCCGGGTGACGGGAGTGGGAACGAGGACACCGGTGGCGCCGGCGGCGGCAGCTGCGCGGACGTCCGCGCCGATGTCTCCGATCAGGGCAGTGCTGGATTCGTCGATCCCCAGCCGCCGGCAGGCGCTGTGCACCATGCCCGGCGCCGGCTTCCGGCACTCACAGTTGTCCTGGTCCGAGTGGGGGCAGATTTCCCATACGTCGAAGGGACCGAGGAGCTCTTCCACCCTGGCATTCACCGCGGAAACGTCCGCTTCACTGATGAGCCCGCGGGCGATCCCTGACTGGTTGCTGACTACGCCGGTGGCGATCCCGCGGTCCCGGAGGCTGTCCAGCACTGCCTTGGCTCCGGGCATGGGCCGGACCAGGTCCGGATCCCCGTTGTAGGGCACGTCGACGACGAGCGTGCCGTCCCGGTCAAACAGCACAGCGCGGATCCTGCCGGATGTGGAGCTTCCCATAAATGACCTGTTCCCTCCTTCTGTTGCTCCTAAACACGGCCAGCGGTAATTGGGGACCGGCACCGGGTAGTGCCGGCCCGCTGAGCAGGCACGATAGGGCTTGGGTGGCGCTTTTCTTCTGTCCGCTAGCGGCGGACAGCGGCGTGGTGGCGTTGCGGCTCAGGAGGTGGCCGGCCGGCCGAAGCCCCGGCGTGCCGGTGCCCGCCGGGCGTGTTCCCGGTGTTCGCGCGGGGCAGGCCCTCCGGCCTTGCGGAGCGGTCCAGCCGCGGACGCGGCTGCCGGCTGCGAGCCCATCTCCAGCCGGCGCTGGAGTTCCACCAGCACCTTGGCCAGGCGGCGCGATACCTGCATCTGGGACATGCCCAGCCGCTTGCCCAGCTGCACCTGGGTTTCTTCGCAGAAGTAGCGGCGGTACAGGAGCTCCCGGTCCGCCGGGTCCAGGTCCTGCATGGCCTCACGCAGGCAGGCCAGCTCTTCCAGCCGCTCCAAGGGCGTGTCCGGGCAGGCGAGCATGTCCCCGATGGACGGAGCGTCCGAATGGGGGTTCACCGCGTCCAGGGAATCCGGATGCATGCTGCTGGATGCCGAGATCGCTTCCTGGATGTCGGCCGGATCGGACTCCAGTTCGCTGGCGAGCTCAGCCACGCTGGGGCTCCTCCCCAGCGTCTGCGTCAGTTCCGGCTCCGCCCTGAACATCCGCGTTCGAAGGTCCTGGATGTTCCGGGGCGGCCGGACCACCCAGGTGCGGTCACGCAGGTAGCGCTTCAACTCCCCCGTGATCGTGGGCGCGGCATAGGCCGGGAAGCTCTCCCCCTTGGACCGATCAAACCCCTTGGCGGCCTTGACCAGCCCGAGGTAAGCCACCTGGTTCAGGTCGGCGCGTTCGCGGCCACGGGCTTCGAACCGTGCCGCCAGTGCTTCGGCGAGGTCAAGGTAGCCCAGGACGAGATCGTTCTCGAAGGTCTCCCGGAGCTGCCCGCCGTTCGCCGGAACGGAACTCGAATGAGGGGACCCGGCGCCGACGGCGTGGGTTCGCCTGGCTGCTGGGTGGAGTGGTTTTTGCTGATGGACGATCGGGTGATCGTAGGGTGTGGGAGTATCCACGGAAACTGAGGAAAATGATTCTGGCATTGTCGTTGGTTCCCTCGGGGGTGGTTCCGAAAGCCTGCGGCAAGACTTAGAAGCAGCAAATCATAAGGTTGCTTATAAAACAATCCTCTTCCGCTATAGGCTCGTCGGGTAAGCAGTTCCGCCAACCACTCCCAAGGAGCCGCCGCCATGCGCATTGCCGTCACCGGAGCCAGTGGAAACGCGGGTACCGCGCTCCTGCGCAACCTTCAAGGCCAGCTGTCACGAAAGCCCGGCAGCCTGCAGCTCAGCGGCATCAGCCGCCGTCGCCCGGACACCACCGCGCAGCCGTACGCCGGCGTCGAATGGCACACGCTCGACGTCGGGCTGAAGGAGGACCTGCCCCGGCTCGAAGCAGCCCTTCGTGGAGTGGACGCAGTAGTCCATCTCGCCTGGCAGATCCAACCAAACCGGGACCTTGAGCAGCTGTACCGGACCAATGTCGTGGGGACGGAGCATGTCCTGGAGGCGGCGCGGAGGGCAGGAGTCAAACAGGTGGTGTGCGCGTCCTCGGTTGGGGCGTACAGCAAGGCTTCGAAGGACCGGCGCACGGATGAATCCTGGCCGGCAGGGGGCATGCAGGGCTCCCACTACAGCCGGCACAAGGCGGAGCAGGAAAAGCTGCTGGACCGTTTCGCCGAGGCCAACCCTGCCATCGCAGTGGCCCGGCTGCGGCCCGCCCTGATCTTCCAGTCTGACGCAGGCAGCGAGATCGGGAAGTACTTCCTGGGCCGACTGATTCCGCGGCTGCTGCCCGCACGGTTGCGGATCCCCCTCCTTCCGGTTCCGGACGGCCTGGTCTTCCAGGCGGTCCATGCCGACGACGTCGCAGAGGCCTACTGGCGCACCGTGGACCAGCGCGCCAGCGGGGCCTTCAACATCGCCGCCGAACCGGTCCTCACCCCGCAGGAACTTGCCCGCCTGGTGGGGGCCCGGAGGATCCTTCCCATCCCCATGGGGCTGCTGCGTGGGCTGGTGGATCTTACTTGGCGTCTGCGGGTGCAGCCGACGGACGCAGGGTGGGTGGAGATGGCTGCCGGCGCACCCGTGATGGACACCAGCCGGGCCAGGCGCGTCCTGGGGTGGGAGCCGGCCACGTCGTCCCTGGATGCCGTTCGGGACGTACTCGCGGGCATGGGAAAGGGGGAAGGGGCGCGCCCCTCCCCCCTCCTAAAACCCAGGAACTCCTGAAACCAAGGAACTCCTCACACCGAGGAACTCCGGGCGTCGAGGAACTCCGGGCGTCGAGCGGAATCTAAAGCAGGTTGGATCCGCCCGCCTCGGGTCCTTGGAAGCTGTGCCCCGGAGACTAGATTCCGTCATGCGGATTCCGGTCAGCGGCGCGAGGTTCACGGACCCTGTCCGTGCCGTCCGCGCCGCCGGTCCGGTCATCCGGGCGGCCATCGGCCCGCTCCCCCGGCTGCGGCTCGCGCATGCCGTGCACGCCTCCGGCCTGGTCATCAGCGCGCCCGCCTGCGTGCGGCTCCCGGATTCCGTCCACCCGGCCATCCTGCCCGGCGCTGTATTCCTCCTGCTGTCGACGGCCCGTGACTTCCCCCGCTGCCGCATCAGGGTGGAGCGGCTGGCCCTCCCCATCCTCGCGGCGGGCACGTCGGCCGCCGCCACTGCCGACGTCGGGATCTATCTCGTCGGCCTTGCGGGCGTGACCGGCGACCTCAGTGCGCAGCTCCTCCGCCTCATGCGCCTGCTGCTCGGCTTCCTGCCGCAGCCGGGCGGCGTTGACCTGCGCCTGCTCGGCGTCCGCACGCGCACGGGCCGCCTTGGCTTCCCGCTCACGGGCGTCGATTTCCTTGTTCTCCGCTTCCCTGCGGATCTCGGCTGCCTTTTCCCGGTGCTCCTGATCGCGCTTCTGCTGCATGGCCTTCCGGCGCCGCCCACCGAGAAGGAGCAGCAAAATAGCCACGATCACCACAACGGCGACCACTATCCATATCCATGACGCTGTATCCACGCTACCCACCACTTTCACCTAGGTTGTGACCGGGCGGGCCCTCGCCCTACCGGTTGATCCGTCGAGACCGGTTACAACTCGTTTACGAAGGGTACTTACCTTTCATTAGTAATCATGCTTATCATTTTACGGCCAGTATTGCTGGTTCTTCATCAATAACCGGCCTTCTTGGAAAGAGAGATCGAAGATGACAGAGAACCAATGGCCCGAGGACCCCAATGCGGCTCCCACGGCCAGTACAGGAATCCCGGGTGAGCGAGCTGCCGCCACCTTCCCCAACGCCACCACTCCTCCCGCCGGCGACCTGGACGCCGGAACCTATGCCACCACCGGAACCTCAGCGGGGACCACAACGGGCGGCACGTCCAAGACCGACGCCGCCAAGCAGGAGGCGTCCAACGTGGCAGGCCAGGCGGCATCCGCTGCCCAGGACGTCGCGCAGACCGCCAAGGAGGAGGCCGCGAATGTGGCTGCCGAGGCGAAGTCCAGTGCACAGGACCTTTTGCACCAGGCCCGGGCAGGCTTGACCAGCCAGGCGGGAACCCAGCAGCAGAAGGCTGCCGAGGGAATCCGCACCATTTCCGGCCAGCTGCACAGCATGGCCAGCGCCCCGGACCAGCAGGGCGTGGCCAGCGACCTCATCCGTCAGGCCGCGCAGCGCAGCGAGTCCGTGGCTTCCTGGCTGGAGAACCGTGAGCCGGGAGACCTGCTCGGCGAGGTCCAGCGGTTCGCCCGCAACAAGCCCGGCACCTTCCTGCTGCTCGCCGCAGGCGCCGGCGTACTCGCCGGACGGCTGACCCGCAGCCTCACCGCGGGTGCCCCTGAATCAACAGGAACCGCAACCGGACGGTCCGGCCTCACCACCGGCTACACAGGTTCGCAGTACTCGGGTACCCAGTACGGCGACCAGTACAACAACTCACCCTCCGTTGCAGGCGGCGCCGTTCCCCCGCCACCGGTGCAGCTCCCCGGCCCGGCCACCACCACCGCAGGGTACGACGGCGGCGCCCCCGGCAGCGGCTACCCCGAGCCCGCACGGCCTGCCAGCGGGCTGGACAGCCCGCAGCTGGTGGAGGAACCGTGGTCCGGCAACCGCATTTCCGACGATCCACTCCGGGACCGGGAACTCGCAGATGATCCGATGGCCAACGATCCGCTCACGCGCGACCGCTCCTCGGACGGTCAGTCCGGCAGGCTCTGATGAGCAGTCAGATTCCTGAGTCGCCGGATCTGGCGCATCAGAAAGCGGATAACGCCTCGCTGGGCGAGCTCCTGGGTGATGTGACCCGGGACCTGTCCACCCTGATGCGCCAGGAAGTGGAACTGGCCAAAGCCGAAGCCAAGCAGTCGGCCACCCGCGCCGGGAAAGGCGGCGGCATGCTCGCCGGCGCCGGCGTCGCGGGCCACTTCGTCCTGATCTTCCTGTCCCTGGCCCTGATGTTCGCCCTCGGCGCCCTCATGCCCCTGGGCTGGGCCGCCGTGATCGTCGCCGCGATCTGGGGCATCATCGCCGCCATCCTGGCCAGTATCGGCCGCAAGGAACTCAAACAGATCAAGGGACTGCCCCAAACCGGGGAAACACTCTCCGAAATCCCCCCAACCCTCAAACCAGGTGAGGTAAACCGATGAGCGAGAACCCGGACGCAATCCGCGCAGACATTGAAGCAACCCGGGCACGCCTGGGCACCAACGTCGACGCCGTCGCGGACAAAGTCACCCCGTCCAACATCGTCCACCGCCAAACAGACAAACTCAAAGACGCCGTGACCGGCGTGAAGGAGAAAGTCATGGGAGCAGCAGACCACACCACCACCCGCGTGCATAACGCCGCCGGCACCGGCACCGGACACGCCGGCAACGCCCTCCACCACACCGGCGACACCCTCCACGACGCCAAAGACACCGCCGCCGCCAAACTCAGCGACGCCGGCCAGGCCGTCTCCCACGCCCCGGACCAGGTCAAAGCCAAAACCGCCGGCAACCCCCTGGCCGCAGGCCTGATCGCCTTCGG
>NZ_KQ758605.1 GCF_001457025.1 Pseudarthrobacter enclensis
TGAACCGGGACCTGGTGGTCCTTAATGATGTGAACTCGGGCAATGTGTGGCTGGTGAACCAGAACATGCAGCTGGTGAACAACTGGGACGACGTCGTCCCGCCCAAGAACGAATCCGATGAGCAGGACCAGGAATCGGCGGACAACAACACCATCAACGTGCTGCCGGACCGCACCAAGCCGAACCGGCCCCCGGAAACCAAGCCCGACGTCGTCGGCGTCCGTCCTGGCCGCACCACCATCCTCAGCGTGCTGGACAACGACTCGGACCCCGACGGCGACGTCCTCACCGCCGCGCTCCAGGGCAACCCGCCCAAGGCCGGTACGCTGGAGAACATCTACGGCGGGACCGCCTTCCAGATTTCCGTCCCCGCGGACGCGAAACCCGGCACGGAGACGTTCAGTTACTCCGCGTCGGACGGACGGGGCCTGTCCGCCACCGGACAGGTCACCCTCAACGTGGTGGGCCCGGACCAGAACAAGCCGCCGCAGTTCAAGCGCGGCGACAACACCACCATGCTGGTGGAACAGGGCAAGACCGTGAGCCAGAACATCCTCACGGACTGGATTGACCCCGACGGCGACGACCTGGTCCTCCTGGACGCAAAGGCCGACAACGACCAGGACCAGGTCAAGGTCCGCCGTGACGGCCTGCTCACCTTCCAGGACTCCGGCGCGACGGCGGGCAAGAAGAACGTCGAGGTCAGCATCTGGGACGGGCGCGACACGGTGACCGGCAGGGTGGTCATCAACGTCCAGCCGCCGGGAGCACTGGCGCCTGTGGTCAACGCCGACCATGTCACCGCCGTGGTCGGCCAGGATTTGGTGGTCTCGCCCCTTAAGAACGATGTCGACCCGAATGGCGGCGCCCTCCGGCTGGCCCAGGTGGAAGCCAACGGCCCGGCAGAGCTCGGACCCGTCACCGACGGCGGCACCTTCACGTTCCGGAGCACGACGCCCGGCCCCGTCTACCTCACCTACATCGCCAGCAACGGGCCGCAAAGCAGCCAGGGCCTGATCCGCGTTGACGTCGAATCGGGTGACGATACCGGCGATCCCGTTGCCGTGCATGACGTTGCCCTGATGCCGACGGGCGGCAGCGTCCTGCTGGACCCGTTGGCCAACGATTCCGATCCGTCCGGCGGCGTACTGGTCCTGCAGTCCGTGAAGCTCCCGGAGGACGCCACCGTTTCGGTCAGCGTGATCAACCACAGCGTCCTGCGGATCACGGACATCCTGGGGACCAAGGACCCGATCCTGTTCGAATACACCATGTCCAACGGCAGGAAGTCGGCCACGGGCAGCGTCTCAGTGGTTCCCGTGCCCGCACCGGCCGTGGTGGAGGCGCCCCAGCCGAAGCCGGATGAGGTGAACGTCCGCGTCAACGACGTGGTCACCATTCCCGTGCTGGACAACGACACACACCCGCAGGGCCAGGAGCTGACGGTCGATCCTGTACTGCCGCAGGGGGTTGACCCGGCCGACGGCAAGAGCTTCGTCTCCGAAAACACCCTCCGGTTCATTGCCGGCAGCCAGCCCAAGACGGTCCGCGCCATCTACAACGCTGTGGACCCGCAGGGCCAGAAGAGCGCCGCCGCGGTGACCATCCACATCCTGCCGCTTGAGGGGGCGGAGAACTCCAGGCCCCAGCCGCGGAACCTCACGGCCCGTGTGGTCGCTTCCGGAACCGTCCGGATTCCGGTTCCGCTGGACGGGATCGACCCCGACGGCGACTCGGTCCAGCTCACCGGCATCGACAGCACGCCCTCCATGGGTACCGCCACCGTGGGCAGCAACTTCATTGACTTCACGGCCGCCGGCGACGGCGCAGGAACGGACACGTTCCGGTACAAGGTGGTGGACCGCCAGGGTGCGGTCAACACTGGAACCGTGACGGTGGGCATTGCTCCGCGCGGCGAAATCAACCAGAAGCCCACACCCGTGGATGACGAGGTCCGGGTCCGCCCGGGCCGGCAGATCGCCGTGGATGCCACGGGCAATGACACCGATCCCGACGGTGACCAGATCCGTATCCTCACTGATGGCATCGAGGCCGATCCTGCCCTGCAGGCCACCGTCAGCAAGACGAGCGGCCGCGTGATCCTGCTGGCGCCCAACGAAGCCGGAACGGTCAACGTGCGCTACACGGTAGCCGACGACCGCGACGCCAGGGCCCAGGCGACCATCCGCGTGGTGGTTGATCCCGAGGTGCCGCTGAAGGCACCGATCGCCCGCGACGACCGGGTAACCTCCGCCCAGACCATGGGCAAGACGGCCGTCGACGTTCCCGTCCTGAAAAACGACGAGGACCCCGACGGCGTCGGCGAGAACCTGAAGATCAGCACCGAGGCCACCACGGCCCGGCCGGGCGCGGAGGGCAACATGATTGTCGACCTCACCGAACAGCCACAGCTGATCCCTTACACCGTGGAGGACGTGGACGGCCAGCGGTCCACTGCCATCATCTGGGTACCGGGCCTCGGCCAGCAGGTGCCCACCCTCGCCAAGGACGAGGTCCTCGAGGTGGTGGCCGGCCAGTCCGTCAACGTGGACCTGGACGAATGGGTCAAGGTCCGCGAGGGCCGTTCCCCGCGGCTGACGCAGGCTGACCGGATCAAGCTCATCGGAGCCGACGGCGGCGATCCCGTCACCGGCGACGGCACAGGGCTCAAGTACACGGCAGGTACGGACTACGTCGGACCCGGCTCGCTCACCTTCGAGGTCACTGACGGAACCGGTCCCGACGACCCTGACGGACTCAAGTCCACGCTGAGCATCCGCACCAAGGTGCTGCCGGACCCCAACAAGAACAACCCGCCTGAACTCCTGGGCGCCACCGTCGAGGTTCCGATGGGCGACTCGGCAAGCACGGACCTGGGGAAGCTCACCTCGGACCCGGATGGCGACGACGTCGAGAGGATGAAGTACGAACTGGTGGGCGGGACGCCCGCGGGGTTCAACGCTTCCATCGACGGCAGGAACCTCAAGGTCTCTGCCGCCGATTCGAGCCGGCCGGGAACGGCCGGGGCTGTGCAGGTCAAGGCAACGGACCCTCGCGGGTTGGAAGCCACGGCCACGTACCAGCTTTCCGTGACGGCCTCCAACCGGCCCAAACCGGTGGCCAATGATGACGTGGAGGCCAACGCGGCCGCCGGCAAACCGGTGACCATCAACGTGCTGGCCAATGACTCCAACCCGTTCCCGGAAACCCCGTTGAAGATCATTGCCGCCAACACCGAGACCGGCAGCGGCAACGTGGAGGTCAGCGGTGATTCAGTGACTGTGACTCCGGCCCCCGGATTCACCGGCACCATGGTGGTCACCTACACCGTCGAGGACAAGACCGGCGAGCCGTCGCGGCACGCCACTGCCCGTGTCCGGCTCACCGTCAAGGACAAGCCTGCGGCTCCCACCACGCCGCAGGCCCAGAGCGTGGGGGACAGGACCGCGCTGCTGAACTGGACGGCGCCTGCTGACCGCGGCTCACCCATCACCAAGTACACGGTGTACGGCGAGGGCGGGTTCACGCAGGACTGCCCGGCCAACACCTGCACGCTGAACGGCCTGACCAACAACACGAAGTACCACTTCCAGGTCTCCGCCACCAACGAGTTCGGCGAATCCGACAGGTCGCCGGCCTCCGCCGAGGTCCGGCCGGACGTCAAGCCGGATACCCCGCTGGCGCCGTCGCTGAAGTTCGGCGACAAGGAACTGTCCATTAACTGGACTGCACCGGCCAGCAAGGGTTCCCCCGTCAAGTCCTACGACCTTGAGATCTCACCGCCGCCGGCCGGGCAGAACGCCCAGATCCAGAACCTGACGGCAGTGAGCTACGTCTGGAAGGGCCTGCAGAACGGCGTGTCCTACAAGGTCCGCGTCCTGGCCAGGAACGACGCCAAGGAACCGTCCGAGTGGAGCCCCTACTCGGCTGCCGAGGTACCGGCAGGCGTGCCGGCCACCCCGGCGGCACCCTCTGCAGTGCAGGCGCAGCCACTCGGCAACCAAAGCCAGATGAAGGTCTCCTGGACGGCGCCGAACAACAACGGCGACGCCATTTCCGCGTACACGCTCACCACCCTTCGGGGCGGCGCAGTGGTGGCCACCCAGCAGGTGGCCGGCACCTCGCAGAACGTGACCGTGGACAACTCCGAGACCAACTACACCTTCACCGTCTCCGCAACCAACAAAGCCGGGACAAGCGCAACCAGCGCCCAGTCGGCGGCGGTCCGCGCTGCAGGGAAGCCCGGGCAGGTCAACGGCGGATCCGTGAAGGCGACGGGAACCAGCGGCCAGCTTGAGGTCACGTTTACTCCGCTGACTGACACGCAGCGCAACGGATCCACCGCATCCGAGATCACCTACTCCTACAACGCCGATGGCAGGAGCGGGGCAATCAATGCCGGGGGAGGAACCATCACCGGCATGACGAACGGCAGGGACATCACTGTCACGATCATCGCCAGGTCAACCAAGAACAACATGGCGGGCGATGCCAAAGCCATCGGCAGTGGAAACCCCTACGGGCCTCCCAACGCCCCGAACGTGGACGGCAGGACGTCGGCCAAGGGCGACGGGGATGTCCACTGGACGTGGAATGATCCCGCCACGAACGGACGTGCACTGAGCCATTACGAGGTCAGCTACGAAGGTGGAGGCTGGATCAACGTGGGCAAGGCCAACCGCTACGACCGTTCCGCCGGAGGCTGGAACCAGTCCCGTCAACTCAGGGTCCGCGCGGTTACGGTGGTGGCCGGTCCAGCCGGCTCCGCAACGTCGAAGTCCGGTGACGACCCGACCCCGCCGCCGCCCACCTCGTGGAACCTCACGGCCAGCCCGACCCGCAGCTGCACCGAACCCCGCAAGGGAACCGACAGCTTCATCGCCGGCAACCCGTCGCAGTGCACCGGCAGCGGCAAGTGGCTCGACGCCGGCGCGCCCGCCACGGCGGACCGCTACCAGGTCTGGTACAAGACGTCGAACAACCCCAGCGGCATTTGGTACCACCTGACGTCCGGCATGGCGTCGGGCAACTGGCTCCGCTGCGACACGTCCAACATCGGCTGCAACCCGCCCAACGGGATGCCCAACCGCTAGCGCAGTACCGCTGCACCCAGGCAGGGCCCGGTCCACCCGGGTCCTGCCACCACCCAAGCACCACCTCACCTGAGCAGAAGGAAGAACCACCCCATGACCATGACCAGCGAGCAGGCCGCGTGGTTTGCTGACACCTTCGAAAAACTCGTTGCCAACGTGGGTCAGGCCGTGCTGGGTAAGGAAAACGTCATTCGGCTGACGTTCACCGCCATGCTGGCCGAGGGGCACGTCCTTTTTGAGGACGCTCCCGGCACCGGCAAGACCTCGCTGGCGCGTGCCCTCGCCGCCACCGTGCAGGGCTCCAACAACCGCATCCAGTTCACCCCTGACCTCCTGCCCTCGGACGTCACGGGCGTCACCATCTACGACCAGAAGACCCAGAAGTTCGAGTTCCACAAGGGCCCGATCTTCAACAACATCGTCCTCGCCGACGAAATCAACCGTGCGTCGCCCAAGACCCAGTCCGCGCTGCTTGAGGTGATGGAGGAGTCCAGGGTCACCGTGGACGGCGTGACCTATTCCGCGGGCCGGCCCTTCATGGTCATGGCCACCCAGAACCCCATTGAGCAGGCCGGCACCTACCGGCTGCCGGAAGCCCAGCTGGACCGCTTCCTGATCAAGACCTCCATCGGCTACCCGGACCACGCTTCCACGGTCCGGCTGCTGGGCGGCTCCAACGTCAAGGACCGTTCCAAGGAACTCTCCGCCGTCATCACCACCCAGGCCGTCGCCGACATGGCGGACCTGGCGGCCACCGGCCACGTGGACACCGCGGTGCTCGAATACATTTCACGGCTCTGCGAAGAAACCCGGAACGCGCCGGAAACCCGGCTGGGCGTCTCAGTCCGCGGCGCCCTGGCCATGGTCCGCGCCGCGAAGGTGTGGGCTGCCTCCCAGGGCCGCAACTTCGTCCTGCCGGACGACATCAAGGAACTCGCGCCGGTGGTGTGGACCCACCGCTTCGTGATGGACCCCGAAGCCGAGTTCTCCGGCGCAACGCCCGAGGCCGTCCTGGCCCGCATCCTGGCCGACGTCGCAGCCCCGCAGCAGCGCACCAACGCCTGACCAGCCAGGCGCCACAGTCCACCGCAACAACGAAGGCACACATATGTCCACCGGCACCCCGTTGACCCGGCTCACGGAGCGTCTCAAGCAACCCTTCCACCGCGACGGCAGGCCCACCCGCCTGCACCCGTCGGCGGTGTGGGCCGAGGCGACTTCCACCGCCGGCATTGCCCTGCAACCGGCGTGGCGTACCGTACGCATGGCGTGGCTCACGTACGCCTGGCCGGTGCTCTCCGTGGTCAGCGTCCTGGGCTGGTCGGTCCTTGCCGCCACCATCCTGCTGTGGTGGGCAGGGTCCGCCTACGGCTGGCAGGAAGCGAAGGCCGCCGCCGTGGCGGCCTTCGTCATGTTCCTCATCGCCGTGGGCTTCATCCTGGGCCGCTCCACGTACGGGGTGGTCCTGGACCTGGCCCGGACACGGGTAGCGGTGGGGGACAGCGCGGTGGGAAGCATCGCGGTCACCAACACCTCCAGCCGCCCGTTGCTGCCCGCCTCGGTTGAACTGCCCGTAGGAGGGGTCACCGCCGTCTTCCACCTGCCCAGGATGAAACCCCAGCAGGTCCACGAGGACCTGTTCACCATCCCCACCGCCAGGCGTGCCGTGATCGTCGTCGGGCCCGTCCGGTCGGTACGGGCCGATCCGCTGCACCTGCTGCGCCGGCAGGTCCTGTGGACCGAGCCGGAGGACCTCTTCGTCCACCCGCGCACCGTGGCCTTGGGCGGCTCGGCCGCAGGATTCATCCGCGACCTTGAGGGCATGCCCACCACGGAACTGTCCAGCGCGGACGTTTCCTTCCACGCCCTGCGCGACTACGTCCCGGGCGATGACCGGCGGCACATCCACTGGAAGACCACCGCACGGACCAACAAACTCATGGTCCGCCAGTTCGAGGAAACCCGCCGCGCCCACCTGGCCATAGCACTGTCCATCAACACGGAGGAGTACGCCTCCGAAGACGAGTTCGAGATGGCCATCTCCGCGGCGGCCTCAATCGGCCGGCAGGCCATCCGCGAGCAGCGCGAGCTGGACATCCTCACGCAAAAGGGCCCGCTGCGCTGCGAAACCGGCCGCAACATGCTCGATGACATGACCAGGATCGTCGGCGCGCCCATGCGGCGCACCGCCGTCGACCTTGCCCGTACCCTGGCCGACGCCGTTCCCAACGCATCCGTGGTGTTCTTCGTGGTGGGCAGCAACGTGACCGCCACCCAGCTGCGGTCCGCGGCGGCATCCGTCCCGCCGGGCGTCCGCAGCCTCGCCGTGCGGATCGAGGCCGGGGCAGCGTCCAGCAGGGCGAACATCGCAGACCTCACCGTGCTGACGGTCGGCGACCTCGCCGACCTCGGCATCGTCCTCCGAAAGGCGGCAGCATGACCTCCGCACCAGGCCTCCGCCCCAGGAGCGGATCCGCCCGGACCGCATCCCGCACCCGGGGCGGCGCCTCCGGACCCTTCACCGGCGGGCAGCCGCTCTGGCACTTCTTCCTCGACGCCGGGGCCCTCACCGTCCTGCTGGGGCTGGGCCTGCTGGGCTTCGGCCTGAGCTTCGGCGGCGACCCCTACTACCTGCTCTCCGGGTTCGGCGGCATCCTGCTCGGCCTGGCCATCGGCGTCCTGAACGCCCACCTCCGCCTTGGCCTGCTCCCCACCGCCGCGCTGGCACTGGGCGCCTACCTGGTGTTCGGCACGCTGCTGGCTGTTCCGGATGCCGCCATCGCCGGGTTCGTCCCCACCCTCGACTCGCTCCGCACCCTCCTGCTGGGCATCGTCTTCGCCTGGAAGGACATGCTCACCGTGGGGGTGCCGGTGGGTTCGGCCGGCGGTGTCCTGATTGTGCCGTTCCTCAGTTCCATGATCATGGCCCTCGTGGCAGCCGTCCTGACCTGGCGGGTGCGCAGCCCCTACCTTCCGCTGCTTCCTGTCCTGGTGCTGTTCCTGACCGGCATCGCATTCAGCACCAACGCTTCCTTCCTGACCGTGGAGCGGGGCATCGGCCTGACCGTGCTGGGCATCGCCTGGGCAACGTTCCGCCGCGACGCGCTGCGCACCAGCTCCACCCGCAGGGTGGCCGTCAACAGCCCCCAGGCGGACTCCGCCACGGCACGGCGCGCCACGCTCCGCAGGCTCGGCATGGCAGCCGGCGTCATCGCCGTCAGCGTGGGGATTACCGCCGTGTCCGCACCCCTGGTCACTGCGGGGAATGAACGGAAGGTGCTGCGCAACGTGGTGGTCCCGCCGTTTGATCCCAAGGACTACATCACCCCGCTGGCCAGCTTCCGCACCTATGTCAAGGACAAGAAGGACGACACCCTGTTCGTCGTCAAGGGGTTGCCCCGGGACGGCAGGGTACGGCTTGGTGCGTTGGACGCCTTCAACGGGACCAACTACAACATGGATCCCAACGGCTCGGGCAACTTCAGCAAGGTCGGCGACGCCGAGTCCATCAACACCCTGGCGGACACCTCCAGCGTGGTCCCCACGAACGACTACTCCATCGACATCAGCATCGAGGACTACCAGGGGTTCTTCGTCCCCGGCGGCCGCAAGACCACCGGTATCAGTTTCGACCAGGCCGGTTCCGCCGCGGCGTCCGGCCTGTACTTCAACTCCGGAACGGACACCGCGGTCACCACCAACGGGCTGACCCGCGGAGATTCCTACAGCGTGCAGGTCTCCGATCCCGTCAAGCTCGAGCATGGGCAGCTGACGCAGTACGACTTCGCCCAGGTGTCCCTTCCGGATCCGCTGGAGGTCCCGCCCGTGGTCGGTTCGCAGGCCAACGACCTCTCGGCCGACGCGCCCACCGCCATCGACCGGGTCCGCCAGATCGAGGCCCACTTCCAGAAGACCGGGGCGTTCAGCAACGGCCTGGTCAGCGAAGGGCAGCTGCCCAGCGTCTCCGGACACGGCTCGGCCCGCATCCGCAACCTGCTCACGGCCAAGCAGATGCTCGGCGATGACGAACAGTACGCGGTGGCCATGTCACTGATGCTGCGCCACCTTGGCATCCCGTCCCGCGTGGTCATGGGCTTCTACCCTGACCCCACCAGCCCCGAGAACGGCGCCGGCGAAGTCAAGATCACCGGCAAGAACGTGCACGCGTGGGTAGAGGTGGCGTTTGAACGCGTGGGCTGGGTCAGCTTCGACCCCACGCCGCCCAAGGACAACGTCCCCATCCCGCCTGATCCGGAAAACAAGTCCAAGCCCAAGCCGCAGGTGCTGCAGCCGCCGCCCCCGCCGCAGGAACCGGCGGACCTGCCGCCGGACTCCTCACCGGACGCGCTGGACGCGGACCAGAAGAAGAACAACCCGTGGCTGTTCTGGGGCGCCCTGCTCAGCGCCCTGGGCGTGGCACTGATCCCGCTGTCCATCCTCGCGCTGCCGCTGCTGCTGGTCGCCCTGCTGAAATCACGACGCCGGAAGGCCCGTTTCAGCGCCGGCCACCCTGCGCAGCGGGTCGGCGGAGGATGGAGCGAGGTGGTGAGCCTGGCAACGGACATGGGTGCCGCCGTCGACACTCGTGCCACCCGCCGGGAGAGCGCTGCGGTCCTGGCCGAAGCGTTCCCCGCCAGCCAGTCGACCACCACCATGCTGGCGCGCCGCGCCGACGCGTCGATCTTCGGCGCCGGGCAGCCCAGCGAGGAGGAAGTCCGCGAGTACTGGACCATCGTGGACGGCTCGCTGAAGGAGATGACCTCCACGGTCGGCTTCTGGCGGCGCCAGCAGGCCAGGTTCTCGCCCCGGTCGCTCCTCTCGGACGCCCGCAACGCCATGGCCGCGCGCAGCGGCTCCGGGGGAACCGGACGTTTCGCACTGCCGGCGCTGTTCGGCAAGCCGGGCCGCCGCCCGGCTGCAGGCCCGGATAACCCGGGCCCGGCCGGAACACCCGCCGGAACCTCCACCGGAACCTCCACCGGAACACCCGCCGGAACCGCGGAACGGTCGGGCCGGCGCGCCCGGCCCGCCGGTACAACGGAAGAACCCCCGACGCAAGGATCCCAACAGCAGTGACCCCCACCGCCGAGCGATGCCCGCGCTGCCACCAGGACATCCGCACGGGCGCCGCGTTCTGCACCTCATGCGGGGCGCCCCTGGCCAACAGGGCCGCCCGCAGCCTCCGGAACCAGGAAGCGGTCCCGGGCATCGTCCCGGGGCCGCTGCCGGGCCCCGCACCCGCGCCGTACCCCGGTTTCGAGGTCCGGGCCACGCCCGCGGATGCGCAGCGCCCGCCGATTCCCGGTACTATCCCGGTAGTACAAATGCCCCCGGCAGCCGGTGCCGCGGGCATCGCGAACGCGGCAGCAGGGCAGGGGAGCCTTGCCGGTCCGGCAGGGGCGGCCGCCGCGCCAGGGGGAGGAACAGGAATGGCATCAAACCTTCAGCTTGTCCCGGCAACCGCGGGCAAGCGGCTTGGGGCTGCCGTCCTTGACTGGCTGTTTCCCGTCGCGGTGCTGGTGGTGACGTTCGCCATCGGTTTTGCCGGGATCACCCGCACCCGCAGCGGCGGGTTCATCATCTACGACACGGCGTCACTGGTGCTGTTCGGCGGCATCGGGCTGGGCATCAGCCTCGTGTACGCGGCAGTGCTCCTGGGGCTGGAAGCGCGGACCGGGAAGACGCCGGGAAACCTGCTGATGGGCATCCGCAGCGCCGACAACGACGGCTACGCCCCCGGCGCCGGCGCCGTCTTCGTGCGCGGCCTGCTCACCGGGGCAGGGGCCCTGCTGACCGTCCTCGCCGCCGTCCTGGTGGTGGTCTTCAAATGGTTCGACGCGGCGCTGTTCATTCTGGGACCGCTGCTGCTCGTGGCAGCAGCCTGGGCGGTGCTGGTGGTGGTCTCCAACACCTGGGACAAGGACCGCAGCCTCCGAGGCTGGCATGACAAGGCCGCCAAGACCCTCGTTTTCGATGTCAAGGCCGGCCGGGACCCCATCACCACCGGCGGCATCCAGGGTCCGTACAGCTTCGCCCCCCTCGACCTGCCACCGGTCCAGCCGGTGCTGTCGCCGGTGGCCGGGGCGCGTACCGCGCAGGTCATCACCCCGCAGGCACCCGCCGTGCCAAGCCAGTCAGGCCAGCCTTTCCAGCCCGGCCAGCCCGGAGCCGTCGCGGGACAGCAGCAGTACCGGATGCCCGCCGCACCGGCGCCGGTGGTTCCGCAGCCGGCCCCGGCCCCAGGACCCGAGGGGCGGACGATGCCCGGGCAGACCATGTCCTACACGGCGCCGGATTCCTTCGCGCCGCCCGCCGGAGCAGTGCCGCCCGCGAACGGGCAGCCCGTCCCGCACCACGCGGACGACGACGTCGAGCGCACCCAGGTGCGTCCGGGCACCGCCGGACCTGCTCCGGTTGCGGTGCTCCGCATCAGGCTCGACGACGGCCGCGACTTCCAGCTCGACCGCAGCGTCCTGGTGGGCCGCAACCCCGTGGGCTCGGCGGGCGAACAGCATGCGCAGCTCCTCGCCGTCGACGATCCCGGACGGTCCATCTCCAAGACGCACCTGCACCTCCTGACCGATGGCGCGGGCATCTGGGTGACCGACCGGAATTCAACCAACGGCAGCGCCGTGACCACCCCCGACGGCCTCCGCACCCCCTTGGCGGCAGGCGTCCCGACTTTCGTTTCCCCAGGCTCCAGCGTCCACTTCGGCGACCGGACCTTTTACCTAGGACAGGCATGAACCAACAGCCCGCCAGTGTTCCCTCCACCACGCAGCAGGGGACGGGCCTCAGCCTCAGCTGCGGTTACGGAACGGACCGGGGACTCCGCCGCGAGCTCAACGAGGATTCCTTCATCGCCTCGGACCCCGTCTTCGCCGTCGCTGACGGAATGGGCGGCCATGAGGCAGGCGAGATCGCCAGCGGCATGTGCGTCAGGGCGCTGGCAGGCATCCCGCAGATCGCCACGGGGGACCGGAGCATCACGGCCGCGGTCCTGCAGCAGTACCTGCTGCGCGCTGACAACAGCATCAGGGAAGCCACCGGTGCCCGTGCCGGCACCACCCTCACCGGCGCGGTGGTGGTGGAACAGATGGGCATGCCGTACTGGCTGGTGATGAACATCGGCGACTCCCGCACCTACCGCCTGAGCCAGGGCAGGTTCGAGCAGATCAGCGTGGACCATTCGGAGGTCCAGGAACTCGTCGACGCCGGTGAGATCACCCAGCAGCAGGCCACGGTGCATCCCCGCCGGCACGTGGTTACGCGCGCGCTGGGAACCGGGGACGAGACCGAGGCGGACTACTGGCTGCTGCCCGTGGAGGAGGGCGACCGCGTCCTGGTCTGCTCGGACGGGCTGACCTCGGAGCTGGCGGACGAACACATCCACCGCATCCTCAGCACCGCCGGTACCCCGCAGGACGCCGTGGACGCGCTGATCCAGGCTGCGCTCCGCAGCGGTGGCCGGGACAACATCACGGTCATCGTGGTGGACGCCAGGAACGTCATGAACGACGCCGGCGCCGCCACCACAGCGCCCCGCCACGACGCGTCCGCCGAAGACGAGGTGACACTTCCCCGCGGCCAGGCCCCCCAGGCCACCACCGGGCCCCTTTCCCAAGAGGAACAGGACGGCCGGGATTCCGAGGACAGCACGGAGGCCCCGCGATGACCGGCGCCAGCTACGTCCCGGGCGACTGGCTGGGCATTGTCCGGTCCCGCACGGCCGTTGTCCTCGGCCCGGACACGGCACCCGGCCTGGCGGAAGAAGTGTGGAACCTCCTGGCCGGAAAGCCGGAAGTCTACGAAGTGCTGCAGGCCATCACGGGCAGCGCCGGCGGCAACCTCTCCCGCATCCCGCCGTTTGCCATCCTGGATTTCACCGGCCCCCTGCGGGTGTTCCTGCGCGGGACACTGGAACTGTCCGTCGATACCCCGGACGGGACCGTAGACCTGGACGGCCGCGACGTCACCACCTGGAGCGAGCGGAGCTTTGCCGCGCCGGGCGCCGGTACGTTGTCCATTCCCGGCGCCGGTACCGGCAGCCGGCTGCCGCTGCGGCTGGCTGAGGGCATGGTCCTGCTGCAGTCGCTGCACCTGGGTGCCGACCTGGGCCACGGCGCCCTCGAGGCCCCTGCTGCAGGCGCCGGTGCCGCGGCACCCGTCGGCAGCGTGCCTGGGGAAAGAGAGCCCGCGGACAGCGTGCCCGACGAGGGTGGGACCGACCACGACGGCCCGGACGGTACAGCATCCTCTGCGGACATGCCCGCCGGGGAGGTGCAGGCGGACGCGCCCGCTGCCGCTGAACCCGTGGCGGCCGTTGCCGTGGATTCCTCCGGCGTGGCCGAGGTGGTCCCCGACCAGCCGTCCGAAGCAACCATCGCCCCCGGGCCGGCAGAAGTGTCCGTCGAGACCGTCTACGCGGTTCTCGACGAGGACGGCGAATACCTGGACGGGACGCCACCGGGCTCCAACGATGCCGGAGCCGGCCGCCCCGGAACCGGCTCCGCAACCGGTGCGGACACGCCGGACGCAGCGGACGGCGGGGCGTCCGACTCCGACTTGGCTGATTCCACTGCCTCCGAACCGGGCGCCCCTGCACCGGGCATCGACGGCCAGGAGCCAGCTGATTCCCGCGCCGCCGGGACCGGCACACACGGTACAGGCGTTCCGGCCGCGGACGTTCCCGGGGAAGCCGATGCTGCCCCGGCGATTGATCAGACCAGCTCGTACGACCACCTCTGGGAACGCACCGTCATGCGCAACATCGAGGACGCAGCCGTCCGCGAAGATCCGGAGGACCAGCAGCAGGAGGCGCCCGCCCTCGCCGCGCCCGCCCCGCAGGCTGCCCTGGAGGCGGCCGACGCTGTGGCCGCCCCCGACCACCACGCTGCGGACGGTAGGCCGGCGGATCAGGAGGCCGACGCGGAACCAGCCCCGGAAGCCGCCCGGCCCGCTACTGGCCTGCTGATCGAGTCCGTTCCGTGGCGTACCGGGGGAGGGGCCGGCACCCCGGAACCGCCTGCCCCGTTCACGCCCTCGCCTCCGCCGTTCACGCCTGCCCCGGCGGCGCCCGCACCGGCGACCCCGCCGCAGGCGCCGGCCGCGGCTTCACCGGCATCGCCTCCCGCAACACCTGCGGCCTTCGACGACGACCACGACGGGCAGACCGTTATGAAGAGCAGCGTTGCCGGAGCCGGCGGGCAGGGTGCACCGTCTGCCGGTCCCGGCGCCGCACCGCAGGCCAACCCGGCCGCCGGACCGCTTGTCCTGGCCCGGGTCTGCCCCCAGGGTCACGCCAACCCGCCCATCCGGTCGGCCTGCACCGCCTGCGGAGCGCCCCTGCCCCAGGATGCCGTCCAGGTGGCACGCCCCCGCCTGGGCCGGATGCGTCTGTCCACCGGAGAACTCCTTGACCTCGACCAGTCCCTGGTCATCGGCCGCCAGCCCTCCGTTTCCAGGGTCCAGGGAGGGGTCATGCCCCGCCTGGTCCAGGTGCCCAGCCCGGGCGGCGACATCTCCCGGTCCCATGTGGAGGTGCGGCTCGAGGGCTGGCACGTCATGCTCTGCGACCTGAAGGCAACCAACGGCACAGTCCTGGTCCGCGAAGGCCAGCCGCCGCGAAGGCTTGCCCAGAACGAGATGGCCATCCTGCTGGACGGCGACATCGCCGAACTGGGCGACAACATCTCGCTGCGTTTTGAGGAGATTCCTTGAGTTCCAAACGGCCGGTAGCGCCGCCGCCCCGCATCCCGGGGTTCACTTACATCAGCCTGCTCGGCTCCGGCGGGTTCTCCGACGTCTACCTCTACGAACAGGACCGGCCCCGCCGGAAGGTGGCCGTCAAGGTCCTGCTCTCGGACCTGAAAACCGAAGGCGCACGCCGCCGCTTCGAGTCCGAGGCCAACCTGATGGCCCAGTTGTCCTCCCACCCCTACATCGTCACCATCTTCGAGGCAGAGGTCACCGACGACGGGCACTCCTACCTCGCCATGGAGTACTGCTCCCGGCCCAGCCTGGACGTCCGCTACCGCCGCCAGCGTTTCAGCGTGGACGAGGTCCTGGCCGTCGGCATCCAGGTGGCTTCCGCCGTCGAAACCGCGCACCGGGCCGGCATCGCGCACCGCGACATCAAACCCGCCAACATCCTGGTGACGGACTACAACCGGCCGGCGCTGACGGACTTCGGCATCTCCGGGACCCTGGCCGGGGACAGCGATGACGACTCCGGCATGTCCATACCCTGGTCCCCGCCCGAACAGTTCCGTGACGGCAACGTGGACGGCGTCATGGTGGATGTCTGGGCGCTCGGAGCGACGCTCTACACGCTGCTGGCCGGCCGGTCCCCGTTCGTGATGCCTGGAGCGGACAACTCGCAGCGCGAACTCATCAACAGGATCAGCAACACGCCGTTGCCGCGCCTGGGCCGGGCGGACGTGCCCGAATCCCTGGAACTGGCACTGGCCACCGCCATGGCCAAGTCACCGCAGTCACGGTACTCCTCCGCGCACGCGTTTGCCCTTGCCCTGCAGCGCATCCAGGCCGAACTCAACCTCTCCGTCACCCCTTTCGAGGTCCTCGAAGAACCTCACCAGGAGGAGAGCCACCCTGACGAGGGCACGGAGGAGACCCGGGTCCGGAGCATCGCCTCCATCGACCCTGAACGGACCGGCAGCGCCCCCACCTTTCCGGCACGGACCTGGCCGCAGGCACCCGGCGCCGGGAACCCCGAAACAGGCAACACCGCCGCCGGCAGCACCGGCACCCGGGCCGGGGCGCCGCCGTCGCGCTTCAGCCCTCCCGCTGCGGGAAGCTGGCCACCGTCCACGGATGCCGCCCACTCCGCCGCAACCCAGGCGCGCATGTCCGGAAGCGTGTTCGGAAAGGAAGCCTCGGACGGTTCCGGGCATGAGTGGGCCCAATCCACCGTGCTGCGCGGCAGCGCGGCGGCACCCACCTACGGGGCTCCCGTTGACGCCGCAGACGACGCTCCCACCGGGTCCGCCGACGCCACCATCCACCGTCCCGCAGCCGTGGAGCAGGAGGGGGAAGCCCCCGCCCAGGACCACGGCAAGCGCAACCTGTGGCTGGCCATCGCGGGCGGCACCGTGCTGGCCATCGCCGCGGCAGTGGGCATCGTCCTGGCCAACACCGGGGCACAGGCACCCAAGACCGTGGCAACCCAGCAGGTCACCAAGCCGCCGGCGGACGCCCTGGACAACGGGACAGTCCCCGACGTCGAAGGCCTTGCCGGCAAAGCGGGGACCGACGGCAACGTCTCTTTCACCTGGACCAACCCGCAGCCCAAGGACGGCGACACGTACAAGTGGCGCGTCTACACCATTGGCGGCGGCGGTGAGTTCCAGTCCGTCGCCCAGCCGCCGGTCCAGGTCAAGGCCAGCCCCTCCGGCCAGACCTGTTTACAGGTGATGATCGTCCGCAGCGACGGCGCTTTTTCCCCGCTGGAGCAAGGTTCCATCGCCTGCACCGGCCAGTGACACACCGTGCGCCGGGCGCCATGCCGGCAACAACATTCTTTTCGCCCTTGAGGAGGCACAGAACATGGGGGATCTAGCAATAGATTTCTGTGGTGAATGGTACGAGCCCTCGGATGAGGATGTCTTCAACATCGGACGCGAAGGCGACCTGGAAGTGGACGACAACCCCTACCTGCACCGGCAGTTCCTGCAGGTGGCCCGGTACGACGGCATCTGGTGGCTCAGCAACGTGGGCAGCATGCTCTCCGCCACCGTGGCGGACGCCTCCGGCGGCATGCAGGCCTGGTTGGCTCCCGGAGCCCGCATCCCGCTGGTGTTCAGCCACACCAACATCATCTTCACCGCAGGGCCCACCACGTATGAATTCGCGGTCCACCTGAAGACCCCGTCCTTCCGCCAGGAATCCCGGGAAGGGGACAGCAACGGGGACACCACCATCGGCCCGGTGGTCTTCACCGACTCCCAGAAGGCACTAATCGTGGCCTTGGCGGAACCGATGCTCCGCCGCGAGGGCACCGGGTTCAGCGCCATCCCGTCCTCGGCCGCCGCAGCCAAGACCCTTGGCTGGGCGCTGACCCGCTTCAACCGCAAGCTGGACAACGTCTGCGACAAGCTGGACCGCGTGGGCGTGGTGGGGCTGCGCGGCGGCGGCGGCAAGCTCGCCACCAACCGGCGCGCCCGGCTCGTGGAACACGCCGTCACCTCGCACCTGGTGACCGCCGATGACCTGTACCTGCTCGAGAAGATGAGGGGCGTGGACGAAGGATGAGGATCCGGCTGACACTCCGCCGGGAGCCCGCCGAGGCCAAGGACCTGGCCGTGACCGTGGACGGACTCGCCACCGTGGCGGACATCGCCACCGTGCTGTGGGCCGCCGACCCGGACCGCAAGGGACTTCCCGCCCCGGAGAACCTGTCGCTGCGCATCGACGAAGCCTTCGTGGGCGGCGGCATCAGCGGCAACGTCCTGGACCGCGAGGACAACCTCCTGGAATCCGGCCTGCGCCCGGGCTCCGTGGTCTCGCTCGCCCAGGTGAGCAGCCAGTTCCACGACGCAGGGGGCAACCGCGGGCCCGCGGCGGCGACCCTGCGCGTGTTGTCCGGGCCCGACGTCGGCAAGGAATTTTCGCTGCCCACCGGCACCAGCTACATCGGCCGGGACCGGGACGTGGACATCCGGCTCACGGACCCGCTGACGTCCAAGCGGCACGCCCGCATCACGGTGGCCGAAGGCGTGGAGATCGTGGACACGAACTCCGCCAACGGCCTGCTGATGGACGGCCTGCCCGTCACCCGCGCCCGGCTGAACTCGTCCGACACCGTCACCCTGGGCGACACCACCGTCACGGTGGTGCCGCTGGGGCACAACCGCGCGGCAGCACCGACGTCGCCCCTGGTGGACTTCAACCGGTCCCCGCGCGTCGTTCCCCGCTTCGAGGAACCCAAGCGCGTGGTGCCCTCCGGCCCCAAGCGGCCCGAGGACCATCCCTTCCCGTACATCATGCTGATCGCGCCGCTGATGATGGGCGCCGTCATTTTTGCCATCACCCGCAACCCGCTCTCGGTGATCTTCATGATGATGATGCCGCTGTTCATCATCGGGCACTATGTGGACCAAAAGATGCGCAACCGGCGCCAGCAAAAGGAAGGCCACAAGCACTTCCGTGCCTCCATGGCTGCCTTCCGGGAGGACATCACCGAGCTGCAAAAGGTTGAACGGGCCGTCCGGCTGCAGGAGGCGCCGTCCGTCAACGACACGGTGGACGCCATCTACAAGCTCGGCCCGCTGCTGTGGACGCACCGGCCGGAGCACAAGTCCTTCCTGGGGCTGCGGTTCGGCCTGGGCACCGCCCCGTCCCGCGTCCGGCTTGAAGAGCCCTCCAACAACGACACCGAGGTCCAGTACGCCCGCGAAATCCAGGACTGCCTGAAGCAGTTCCGGGAGATCGAGGGGGTCCCGGTGGTTTCCCAGCTGCGCACCTCCGGGTCCCTCGGCATTGCCGGGGCCCGCGGCCTGGTGGATGACGTTGCCCGCGGCATGGTCCTCCAGCTGGTGGGCCTGCATTCTCCCGCCGAGGTGGTGCTCACGGCCATCACCTCCGCCCAGTCCCGGGAACGCTGGGACTGGCTCCAGTGGCTGCCGCACGTCGGCTCCGGCCACAGCCCGCTGTCTGGCGACCACCTGGCGGCAGGTTCCGCCGGCGGCTCCTCGCTGCTGGCCCGGCTCGAGGACCTGCTCGACGCGCGGGAGGCCGCGGTCAAGCGCCGGGCGCCGGAGCTGCGCCAGGAGATGGACCCGGCCAAGCACGAACTCGAAGAGCCCGTCCTGCCCGCGGTGCTGCTGATCGTGGAAGACGATGCTCCGGTTGACCGCGGGCGCCTCACCCGGCTCGCCGAACGCGGACCGGACTCGGGCGTCCACGTCCTGTGGGTGGCCACGGACATCCAGTCGCTCCCTGCCGCCTGCCGCGACTTCATGGTGGTGGACGGGGACCACGGCACCACCACCGGCCAGGTCCGGCTGGGCCGGCACACCTATCCGGTCAGCTGCGAAAGCGTCGACGCCGAACTTGCCGGGCAGCTGGCACGGATGCTCGCACCGGTGGTGGACGTGGGCAAGCCCGTCAACGACGATTCCGACCTTCCCCGCGCCGTGTCCTACGCGACGCTGATCGGCAAGGACTTCCTGGACAACCCGCAGGCAGTGGCCGAGCGCTGGTCCGAGAACAACTCAGTGCACTCCACCGCCGTTCCCAACCGCAAGGACAACGGCACCCTGCGCGCCCTGGTGGGGTCCAAGGGCGTCGAACCGCTGTACCTGGACCTGAAGAACGAGGGCCCGCATGCCTTGGTGGGCGGCACCACCGGTGCCGGCAAGTCCGAGTTCCTGCAGTCCTGGGTCATGGGCATGGCCTCCGCCTACAGCCCGGACCGGGTCAGCTTCCTGTTCGTGGACTACAAGGGCGGCGCCGCCTTCGCGGACTGCATCAACCTGCCGCACACCGTGGGGCTGGTCACCGACCTGTCCCCGCACCTGGTGCGGCGTGCCCTGACATCGCTGCGCGCCGAACTGCACCACCGCGAACAGCTGCTCAACCGCAAGAAGGCCAAGGACCTGTTGGCGCTGCAGCGCGAAGCGGACCCTGAAGCGCCCCCGTACCTGATCATCATCGTGGACGAATTCGCCGCCCTGGCCAACGAGGTGCCCGAATTCGTGGACGGCGTGGTGGACGTGGCAGCCCGGGGCCGTTCCCTGGGCCTGCACCTGATTCTCGCCACCCAGCGGCCCGCCGGCGTCATCAAGGACAGCCTGCGCGCCAACACCAACCTCCGGGTGGCGCTGCGAATGGCCGATGAGGACGACGCCACCGACATCCTGGGCGTTCCCGATGCCGCCTACTTCGACCCGGGCATCCCCGGCCGCGGCGCCGCCAAGACGGGGCCCGGCCGGATCCAGGGCTTCCAGACCGGCTACGCCGGCGGCTGGACCACGGACAAGCCGCAGCGGCCACAGATCGACATCGTGGAAATGGCGTTCGGCTCCGGCGCGAGCTGGGAGGCGCCGGCCCCGGAGAAACCGGTCTCGGCCGAACCTGCTGGCCCGAACGACATTGCCCGGATGACCGCCAACATCGTCCGGGCCGCCGACACCCTGGCCATCGCCCCGCCGCGGAAGCCGTGGCTGGACGAACTGGCCAAGACCTACGATTTCTCCAAGCTGCCCAACCCCCGCACCGACGAGCAGCTGCTGCTGGGCGTGGCGGACGATCCTGCCCGCCAGGACCAGCCCACCGTGTTCTACGAACCGGACCGGGACGGCAACATGGCCATTTACGGCACCGGCGGCTCCGGCAAGTCCGCTGCCCTGCGCGGCATTGCCATCGCCGCCGCCGTCACGCCGCGCGGCGGCCCCGTGCACGTCTACGGCATCGACTGCGGCTCCTCAGGCCTGAGCATGCTCGAAGAACTGCCGCATGTGGGCGAGGTCATCAACGGCGACGACGTCGAACGGGTGGGGCGCCTGCTGCGCCTCCTCCGTGACATCGCAGAGCAGCGCTCCGCCCGGTTCGCCGAAGTCCGCGCCTCCACCATCGTCGAATACCGCCGGCTCGCCAACCGGCCAGACGAGAAGCGGATCTTCGTCCTCGTGGACGGCATGTCCGCCTTCCGGGAAGCTTACGAACACAGCCGCCTGTCCGGCCTGTGGGACATCTTCCTCCAGCTGGCCACCGATGGCCGCACGCTCGGGATCCACCTGGTGGTCACCGGCGACCGGCCGAACGCCGTCCCGGCATCCCTGCTCGCCTCCATCCAGCGCCGGCTGGTGCTGCGCATGTCCTCCGAGGACGACTACATTTCGATGGACGTGCCCCGTGATGTCCTGAACGCCGCCTCCCCGCCGGGTCGTGGCCTGCTGGACGGGCTGGAGGTCCAGCTGGCCGTGCTGGGCGGCAACTCCAACCTGGCGCTGCAGGCCCGCGAGGTCCACAAGCTCAGCGAAGCCATGCTTCGGCAGGGGCTGGACACCGCACCGGGCATCGAACGGCTCCCGGACCAGGTGGACCTGGACGTCCTGCCGGCCGGCAGCCCGGGCCTGCCCGTCATCGGCGTGGACGACGAGACGCTGCAACCGGCGGAGATCTTGGCCCGCGGGCCGCTGCTGCTGGGCGGGCCTCCCGGTGCCGGCCGGACGGTGGCGCTGGTCACCCTGGCCTACGCGCTGCGGCGCTCCAACCCGCAGACGGAGCTGATCTACATCGGTGCCCGGCGCTCCGCCGTGGCGTCACTGCCGCTGTGGAACAGGTCCGTGGTGGGCCCGGATGACCTCGCCGATGTGGTGGAGGACCTGGTGGAGCATTCCTCGGGCAACCCGGGACAGCTCGCCATCTTCATCGAGGGCCTCACCGAGTTCACCGACACCATGGCCGAGTCCGGCATGGCCCAGCTGGTCACCGCGTCCATCAAGGCGGACCAGTGGGTGATAGGCGAGTCGGAATCCTCTACCTGGTCCTCGGCCTGGCAACTCGCCCAGCCCTTCAAATCCGGCCGGCGCGGGCTGCTGCTCAACCCGGGGGACATCGAGGGCGACAGCCTGCTGAACACCTCGCTGGGCCGCGTCAGCCCCGAATTCATTCCCGGCCGCGGCTACATTGTGGGCCGCGGAAAGGCGCGGAAAATCCAGGTGGCACTGCCGCCCGAGAACCGCGACTGACGCACCCATAGCAGGAGGGCCGCACCATCGAATGGATTTGCGGCCCTCCGGCGCGTTGTAGAAGACTGAAACGGAACCAGAAAGCCGCAGCGGGGGACTGCGGGCACTGAAAGGTACCAATGCCCCCCTCTTCTCCGGCGCTCCGCGCTGTCCTGGCTACGGCGTCATCGGCCGTCCTGGCCGCCTCGATCGCCCTCCCCACTGCGGGACCCACCCTGGCCGACCCGCCCGAACCGGCACCGACGGCAACCGCCACCACGGACCCTGCCTGCGACGGGGGCTGCAGCACCGACCCCACAAACCCGGACCCCGCCGGCCCCGAACCGACAACCCCGGAATCCGGCAGCCCGCAGCCCTCGACGGCCAAACCCACCAGGACAAGGACCCCTGACCGGCCCGCCCAGCCGGGCACCCCGGGCGGAGGATCCACGGACCCCGCCCCGGGCACCCCCACGACTGACCCGGCCGGGGGCGCACCCGCCGGCACCGCGCCGGCCGGGCCGGCCCCCACCGGCACGGGACCGGTCACCGGCAACGGGCCCTCCACGGATCCTGCCGAACCCGCAGCCGGCCCGCCAGGTCCCGGCAGCCCCACCGGCCCGCCGTCGTCGGACTCCGCCTGGGACACCCCTGCCACCCGGTCCGCCCGGCCAACCCAGGCGGCCGCGGTATCCCGCGCGGAAATGTTCGGGCAGGGCGGGCCCGACCTGCCGGCAGTGGCGGCGGGAGTGCTGCTGGTCGGCGCCGGCGGCGGAGCTTTCGCCTGGTGGGCCAGGAACCGCCTGCGCTCGCACTGACGCCGCTGCCTGTCGCACCCGTAGGGCAAGATAGGTCTGTGAGCACAGGAGAAGGCACCGCAGAACAGACCGCCACCGGGACCGGGCAGGACGGACAGGAAACCATCCCGTCCGACGCCATCCGTGAAGAGTATGAGAACCTGTCCGACCTCATCAGGAAGTACCGGTTCGCGTACTACCAGGAGGACGAGCCCCTGGTCTCCGATGCCGAGTTCGACACCCTCTTCCGCCGGCTCGAGGAAATCGAGGCGCTGCACCCCGAACTGGTGTCCAACGACTCGCCCACGCAGGAGGTCGGCGGGGAAGTGTCCGCGGCCTTCGCCGCCGTCGAACACCTGCAGCGGATGTACAGCCTCGAGGACGTGTTCTCCCTTGAGGAACTCGAAGCGTGGCTCAACCGGGCCGAGGCCGGGATCGCGAAGCTGGGGAACGGCACCGCGCGGGCCGCCTGGCTCACCGAACTGAAGATCGACGGACTGGCCGTCAACCTGCTGTACCGGGACGGCAAGCTGGTCCGGGCAGCCACCCGCGGCGACGGCACCACGGGGGAGGACATCACCCACAACGTCCTTACCATCAAGGAGATCCCCCAGGAGCTCACCGGGGACGGATTCCCGGCCGAAATGGAAGTCCGGGGCGAGGTCTTCATCCCGTCCAAGGCATTCGCCGAATTCAACGAAGCACTGATCGAAGCCGGGAAGGCCCCCCTGGCCAACCCGCGCAACGCCGCGGCGGGATCGCTGCGCCAGAAGGACCCGGCGGAAACCGCCAAGCGTCCCCTGAAGATGTTCGTCCACGGCATCGGCGCCCGCGAAGGCCTGCAGGCACGCAGCCAGTCCGAAACCTACGCCCTGCTCAAGGAATGGGGCCTGCCCGTCAGCCCCTACTTCGAGGTGCTGGAGAGCCGCGCCGACGTGCTCGCCTTCATCGCCAAATACGGGGAGCAGCGCCACAAACTGCTCCACGAGATCGACGGCATCGTGATCAAGGTGGACGACTTCGGCACCCAGCGGGCGCTGGGCTACACCACGCGCGTGCCGCGCTGGGCCGTGGCGTACAAGTACCCGCCCGAGGAAGTGCACACCAAACTGCTGGACATCCAGGTCAATGTGGGCCGCACCGGCAGGGTCACGCCCTTCGGCATGATGGAACCGGTCAAGGTGGCCGGCTCCACCGTGGAGATGGCCACCCTGCACAACCAGGACGTGGTCAAAGCCAAAGGCGTGAAGATCGGCGACATCGTGGTCCTCCGCAAAGCCGGCGACGTCATCCCGGAAATCGTCGGCCCCGTCCTGGCCCTGCGTGACCAGCAGGACCCGCCGGTCCGCGACTTCGTGATGCCCACCGAATGCCCCGCCTGCGGCACGCCGCTCGCGCCGGCCAAGGAAGGGGACGTGGACATCCGCTGCCCCAACGGCAAATCCTGCCCGTCGCAGCTCCGCGAGCGGGTGTTCCACCTGGCAGGCAGGGGAGCGTTCGACATCGAGGCGCTCGGGTGGGAAGCTGCCATCGCCCTCACCCAGCCCGCCGAACCCGACGTGCCGCCGCTGACCTCCGAAGCTGCGCTCTTCGACCTCACCCGCGAAGACCTCGCCGACGTGAGGATCCGCCGCGAAAAGCGCTCCAAGGGCGTCGGCACCGGCGAGTTCGAACTGGTGCCGTACTTCTACAGCAAGGGCACGGCCAAGTCCCCGTCCAAGCCGACGGCCAGCACGGAGAAACTGTTCAAGGAACTGGAGAAGGCCAAGAGCCAACCGCTCTGGCGTGTGCTGGTGGCGTTGTCCATCAGGCACGTCGGTCCCCGGGCCTCCCGCGCGCTTGCCCAGGCGTTCGGCAGCATGGAGGCCATCCGCGCCGCCTCGGAGGAGGACCTCGCCCACGTGGACGGCGTCGGTCCCACCATCGCCGCCGCGCTCAAGGAGTGGTTCGCCGAGGACTGGCACAGCCAGATCGTGGACAAGTGGGCCGCCGCAGGGGTCCGGATGGAGGACGAACGGGACGAGTCCACGCCCAGGACCCTGGAAGGGCTCACGGTGGTGGTCACCGGGTCGCTGCCCAACTTCAGCCGGGACGTGGCCAAGGAAGCCATCCTGGTCCGCGGCGGAAAGGCCGCCGGGTCCGTGTCAAAGAACACCAGCTACGTGGTGGCCGGCGAAAGCGCCGGCAGCAAGCTCGACAAGGCCGAACAGCTCGGCATTCCCGTGCTCGACGAAGACGGGTTCCGGCTGCTCCTTGACGGCGGCCCCGCCGCGGTGGGGGACACCGCGGGATCCGGCGGTGACGACGACCCGGAGGAGAGCGCCGCTCCGGCGGAGGCGAACGCAGCAGCCGTGGGGGAAAACGCATGACGGCCCCGGAAGAACTCCTTGACGTGGCCAAGCGGGCAGCCGCAGCGGGAGCGGAGGTCCTGGCCGGCCGCAACGGCGACGCCCTCGGCGTCAGCAACAAGGGTGAAGCCGGCGACTGGGTCACCGCGTTCGACGTGGCGGCCGAGAACGCCGTGCGGAACATCATCACCGCCGCCCGACCGGGGGACAGCATCACCGGAGAGGAACACGGCACCACCCGGCCCGAAACACCCACCGGTTACCGCTGGTCTATCGATCCGCTGGACGGCACCACCAACTTCATCCGCAACATCGTCTACTACGCTACCTCCGTGGCAGTGGCCGACGCCGACGGCACCTGGCTGGCCGGCGTCGTGCATGCACCGGCCCTGGGCCGCGTCTACTACGCGTCGCGCGGGTCCGGCGCCTGGCTGGAGGAAGGCGGCCGGACCACCCGGCTGGACGGGCCCGTGCCCGGACGGAAGGGCCAGATCCTGGCCACCGGCTTCAGCTACGACCCCCTGGTCCGGTCCCAGCAGGCGGCCCAGTTCGCTGAGCTGGCCGAAGGGTTTGCCGACGTCCGCCGGCTGGGTTCGGCAGCGCTGGACCTGTGCATGGTGGCTGACGGAACCCACGACGCCTACGGCGAACGCGGCCTGAACGAACACGACTTCTCTGCAGGGGCGCTGATCGCCGAAGAAGCAGGCTGCTGGGTGCGGCGCCCTCGGCTCACCAGCCCGCTGGACGGGGGCCCCTCAGACCAGGAACGGCTGGACGCCTGGACCTGCGCCGCCGGGCTGGAGCTCTCCGGCCGGTTCCCGCTCTGACGGCGCACGCCGTGCCTCGGCACGCCTGCCTCCGCACGCTGCAGGCCGGGCGTCCGCCGGCCGGGTGGGCCGGAGTGATAGTTCAATCACGGAAAGCGCCTGCTGCGGCACCGGCAGCGGCGGGCGCCACTACCATTGACAGGTGCACCAGCAGATAACCATCCGCCCCGCCGTCGCCTCCGATTACGACGCCGTGGCCCGCATCACGCGTGACTCCTACCTTGCCGCCGGCTACTTCGAGGACGCCGCGCACCCGTACATGGTCAAGGTCCAGGACGTGGCGCAGCGGGCAGCCCAGGCCGTGATCTGGGTGGCCGAGCGTGGCGGAACCGTGGTGGGATCGGTGACGCTGGCCGTGGCGGGGGAGCCCTACGCCGACATCGCACTGGACGACGAGCTCGAATTCCGGATGCTGGTGGTGGACCCGGCCGTGCAGCGCAGCGGTGCCGGCCGCGCCATGGTGGAGGCCATCATCGGGCACGCACGCACCCTCCCCGGCATCAATGCGGTGGCCCTCACCACCGGCCAGACGTGGGAAAGCGCCCACGGGCTGTACCGCACCACGGGTTTCCGCCGGGTCCCCGACCGCGACTGGCTCGTCCCCGGAACCGACATAAAACTGCTGGTTTACCGGCTGGACCTGTAGCCGCCCTACAGTGGTGCCCGACCCGACTTCAAACGTTGAAAGGCACCCCTATGCGCAAAACCTACGGCACCGGTTCGGTCTGGGAACAGGCCCTCGGCTACTCCCGCGCCGTCCAGGTGGACAACACCCTCTACATCTCCGCCACGGCAGCCAGCAGTGACGAAGGGATCGTGGGCGAGGACTTCTACACCCAGACCCAGTACATCCTGCAGAAGCTCGGCAAGGTCCTGGCCGACGCCGGATTCGGCTACGGGGACGTGGTGCAGTCCAAGCTCTACCTGACGGACATCAGCCAGTGGGAGGAAGCCGGCCGCGCCCACGGCGAGGTCTTCGGTGACATCCGCCCCACCCTGTCGCTGGTCCACGTCCTGCCCTTCCTGGACCCGAAGATGCTGGTGGAGATCGAACTGGTGGCCCAGAAGAGCGCCTAAGCCCGCCCTGGTCCGGGTCCCCTGATGCCGGTCAGGCGGGCTGCCGGACCGTGGTCAGGCTCCCGGCAGGCCGTAGCGGTGCTCCGGCCTGCCGGTCGTCCCGTACCGGAGCTGGATGTCGACGGCGCCGTCGTCCGCCAGGGATGACAGGTACCGTTGCGCCGTGGCCCGGGACACGCCCACACGGGCCGCCACCTCCGCGGCTGAATACTGCTGGCCGGGCTCCAGGGACTCGAGCACTGCGGCTTCGGTGGCGGAGCGGGGCTTTGCCGACGGCGTGACGTCGCCCGGGATGAGCGACCTCTTGGCCCGCTCCACCGACTCCTGGTCCAAGGCGCCCGACTGGGACAGGAGCCGCCGGTACCGGGCATAGGACCGCAGCTGCTGGGACAGCCCGTCAGCCGTGAACGGCTTCAACAGGTAACCCAGGGCGCCGCGGCGGAACGCCACCCGGACCGACGCGGCGTCGGAGGCGGCGCTGAGGATGACCGTATCCACGTCCAGCTGCTGCAGCAGGTCCAGCCCGGACGCATCCGGCAGGTACACATCCAGCAGCACCAGGTCCGGCCGCAGGCTGTGGATGGCCTGCAGCGCCAGGGACGCCGTGCCCACGGGGGCCAGGGCCATGAAACCGGCCACCGAGTCCACGTACGCTGCATGCAGTTTGGCCACGTGGAAGTCGTCATCCACGATCAGCACCCGGAAATCGTCAGCCATTCCCATCCTTTCCAGCATCCGGTGTCCTGTCCTCCGGTGTCCTTGCGGCATGGCCGGCCGTAGTGCGCGGCAGGGTAGCCATGAACACCGCCCCCGGACCGCCCCTGCGGCCACGGTCCAGGACCGTCACGTCCCCGCCGCGCCGGCGGGCCAGCTGCCGGGCCAGCGCCAGCCCGAACCCTTGGCCGCCGGAACGGTGGTTCCGGGACAGGCCGTCAGTGGCGGTGGTGAACCCTTCCGCGAACACGGCCTCGGTCAGGGTTCCTTCCGCCAGCCCGTCGCCGGAGTCGGCCACCACCACGTGGAGCGTCCCGTCGTCGTCGCCCGGTGCATCCAGCACCTCAAGCTCAACCCATTTGTCGGCGGCTGAGCCGGCCACTGCGGCGTTGACCGCATTGTCGATCAGGTTTCCCAGCACCGTGGTCACGTCCTGCGCCTCGGTCACGTGGCCCCGGACCAGCGTTTCCGGGCCGATCCGCAGCGACACGCCCCGCTCGTCCGCTTCCACGCCCTTGGCGCCGACGAACGCCTGGAGGTAAGGGTCCTGGAGCAGCTCCGCCTGTTCCACCGGGAACTTCAGCGGCCCCGTTGCAGCCAGCGTGGCCAGGTAGTCCTGCGCCTGCCGGTGCTGGCCGATGCTCATGAACCCGGCCAGGGTGTGCAGCTGGTTGGCGAACTCGTGGCGCTGGGCCCGGAGCGCCGTGGACATGGTGCCCACCGCGTCCAGCTGCCGGGTCAGTTCCTGCAATTCGGTGCGGTCCCGGAGCATCACCACCCACCCCAGGTCCTCGCTGCGGTGCAGGGCCTTGCGGGCATTGGCCACCAGGACCCGCCCGTCCGCCACCAGCTCCAGGGCATCGGCGCCGGCGTGCTCAGGCCGGGTGAGGGACTTGAGCCTCTCCGGCACCGGCGCGTCCTCCCAGCGGGTCCCGGCAAGATCCGGAAGCCCCAGCATGCGCTGCGCTGCGGCGTTGAAGACACTGACGCGGCCGTCCGCGGCGATGCCGATGACGCCGTCGTCCACGCCCTGCAGCACCGCCACCTGGTCGTGGACCAGCGTGCTGATCTCCTCCGGCTCCAGGCCCAGCGTGAGCCGCTGCAGCCTGCGGCGGAGCAGGAACGACCCCAGCACGCCGGCCAGCAGGGCTCCGGCTGCCGTCAGGGCCACCGGGCCGATGTCGCGGGCAACGCTTTGGCCCACGGTCTCCATCGAGTACCCCACGCTCACCTCGCCCACCACCGTGGCGTTGTCCGGCGCGTAGACCGGAACCTTGGCCCCTGCCGAGGGTCCCAGCGTGCCGGTGTTGCGGGTGGTGACCTCCCGTCCGGCGAGAGCCTCCGAGGGGTCCGTGCTGACCTTCTCGCCCAGCCGCTGCGGGTCGGGGTGCGCCAGCCTGATGCCCTGCTCGTCAGTGATCACCACGAACAGGGCGCCGGTGCGGATGCGGGCGGCCTCCGCGGAGGCCTGCAGCGGACCGCCCACCAGCTCGGCAGACGGGGGAGTCCCCTCCTCGGCGCTGATGGCCAGCACGCCGGCACGCACATCGGGGTCGGACGCCACGGTCCTGGCCAGCGTCAGCGCCTGGTTTTCCGCATCGCTGCCCACCCGGTCATAGGTCAGCCACGCATGTACCGCCGCGCTGAGCAGCACCGCCAGCAGCACCACCGCCACCTGCAGCAGGAGGGTCTGGGTGGAGAACCGCAGCGGCGGGCGCGGCACGGGGCGCTGCATGATCCTCCTTGAGCGGGGTATGGCCGGACCGCGCCATCAACGCGGCAAAGTACGTGAGCACAATGAGCAAAATGCTCCCAATAAGCAGTATGCCAATCAATTGAGCCAAAGGCACTGCCGTGACGCCCGCCACCCTACAGTCTGTAGCACGCATCACAACGCTGTGGTGCCGTTCACAAGAAGGAGCCGGCTGTGCTGGTAATACTTGGATTCGCCATGATCGCGGTGTTCATGGTGCTGATCATGACGAAGAAGTTGACGCCAGTGCTGGCGCTGATCATCGTCCCCACCGTTTTCGGTCTTTTTGCAGGTGCCGGCCTCGGCATCGGTGACATGGTCCTGGACTCGATGAAGTCCATGACCTCCACCGCGGCCCTGCTGATGTTCGCCATCATCTACTTCGGCCTGATGATCGACGTCGGGCTGTTCGACCCGCTGGTGAAGTTCATCCTCCGCAAGCTGGGCAACGACCCCGCCAAGGTGGTCCTGGGCACGGCACTGCTGGCCGCCGCCGTCTCGCTGGACGGTGACGGTTCCACCACCTTCATCCTCACCACCGCGGCCATGCTGCCGATCTACCTGCGCCTGAAAATGAGCCCGGTGGTCCTTACCTGCGTGGCCGGCCTCGCCAACGGCACCATGAACATCGTCCCCTGGGGCGGCCCCACCGCCCGCGCCGCCACCGCCCTGAAGATCGACGTCAACGACGTCTTCGTACCCATGCTCCCTTCGCTGATCGGCGGCATCGTGGTGGTCCTCGCCTTCGCCTGGATCCTCGGCCTGCAGGAACGTAACCGCCTCCGCGCCACCCAGCCGGAGATCTGGGGCGTGCCGGATACCGCTGAAGGGTTCGACGGCGGCACTGCTGCTTCGGGTGGGGCCACGGGTTCCGGCACCGGCGCGTCCGCCGGCCGTGGACGCACGGACGGCACACCCGGCGGGGCAGTCCCCGCCGGTTCCGGCGACGGCTCCGTAGCTGTCCTGGAGCGCACCGAAACGCTGGTGGACGAGCACGACACGGCCATGGCGGACACCGCCCTGGACCCCAACCGCAGCACCCTGCGCCCCAAGCTGTTCTGGTTCAACCTCGCACTCACCGTGGCCGTCATGGGCATGCTCATCGCCGACCTCGTGCCGCTCCCGTACGTCTTCATGGTTGGCTCCGCCATCGCCCTGCTGGTCAACTTCCCCAAGGTCAAGGACCAGGGTGCCCAGCTCGTTGCACACGCCCCCTCCATCGTGGCCGTGGTCAGCATGGTCATGGCAGCGTCGGTCCTCACCGGCGTGCTGACCGGCACCGGCATGGTGGAAGCCATGTCCGCCTGGCTGGTCCAGATCATCCCGTCCAGCATGGGCCCGCTCATGGGTGTCATCACCGGCCTGCTCAGCATCCCCATGACGTTCTTCATGAGCAACGACGCGTTCTACTTCGGTGTGCTGCCCGTCCTGAGTGAAACCGCCGCCCACTACGGCATCAGCGCCGCCGAGATGGCCCGCGCCTCCATCACCGGCCAGCCGTTCCACATGCAGAGCCCGCTGGTGCCCGCCATCCTGCTGCTGGTCTCCCTCGCCAAGGTGGACCTCGGCGACCACCACAAGAAGGTTCTCTGGCGCGCCGCAGTGGTGTCCCTGGTCATGCTGGGAATCGGCATGCTGACCGGAGCCATCGGAATCGGTTAGTCTGTTGCTGCCTGCGGCCACCCTCCGGGGTGGCCAACGGCAACGAAAGGTGCCCGTCTGACGCCCGCTGGGGGCCGTCAGACGGGCATCTGCGTTTCCCCACTAGAATGGATCGGAAACCAATCCGAACTTTTGCAGGGGAGATCCATGGCTGCGATCAACCGTGACGATGTTGCGCACCTCGCGCGGCTCGCTCACATTGAGATGAGTGCCCAAGAGCTGGACAGGATGGCCGGGGAACTCGCCGTCATCGTTGATTCGGTCAAGTCCGTCAGTGAAGCCGCCGGGGACGACGTTCCCGCCACTTCGCACCCCATCCCGCTCACCAACGTCTTCCGCGAGGACGTCGTGGGGCACACCTTCACCGCCGAGCAGGCGCTGTCCGGCGCCCCGGACTCCGATGACAACCGTTTCAAGGTCCCGGCAATCCTGGATGAGGCATAACCATGACTGAACAGAACACCAGCGCCGAAAGCCTGATCCGGCTGTCCGCCGCCCAGCTCGCCGAGAAGCTGCGCGCCGGCGAGGTCACCGCCGTCGACGTCACCCGGGCCCACCTGGACCGGATCGCCCAGGTGGACGGCGGGGAACGCGGCGTCAACGCCTTCCTGCACACCAACGGCGAGGAAGCGCTCGCCGTTGCCGCCGAGGTGGACGCCATCCGCGCCGCCGGCGGTGCCGACGCCGAGGCCCTGCACTACCTGGCCGGCGTCCCCATCGCCGTCAAGGACCTGATCGTCACCATCGGCCAGCCCACCACGGCCGGCTCGAAGATCCTCGAGGGCTGGCACAGCCCGTACGACGCCACCGTGGTGGAGCGCCTGCGCGCCGCGAAGATGCCCATCCTGGGCAAGACCAACCTGGACGAATTCGCCATGGGCTCCTCCACCGAGCACTCCGCGTACGGCCCCACCCGCAACCCCTGGGACCTGGACCGGATCCCCGGCGGGTCAGGCGGCGGGTCCGCTGCCGCCGTCGCCGCCTTCGAAGCCCCCCTTGCCCTGGGCACGGACACCGGCGGATCCATCCGCCAGCCCGGCGCCGTCACCGGCACCGTGGGCGTCAAGCCCACCTACGGCAGCGTCTCCCGCTACGGCGCCATCGCCATGGCCTCCTCCCTGGACCAGATCGGGCCCGTGACCCGCACCGTCCTGGACTCGGCACTGCTGCACCAGGTCATCGGCGGACACGATCCCCGCGATTCCACCTCGCTGCCCGAACCCCTTGCCGACCTCGTTGCCGCCGCGAAGACCGGCAACATCGAAGGCCTGCGGATCGGCATCATCAAGGAACTCCACGGCGAGGGCTACCAGGCCGGCGTCGAAAACCGGTTCAACGAGTCCCTGGAACTGCTCAAGGAAGCCGGCGCGGAAATCGTCGAGGTGTCCTGCCCCAACTTCCAGTACGCCCTGGGCGCCTACTACCTGATCATGCCGTCAGAGGCCTCCTCCAACCTGGCAAAGTTCGACGGCGTCCGCTACGGCCTGCGCGTCCTCCCCGAAGAGGGCCCCATGACGATCGAACGCGTCATGGGTGCCACCCGCGCCGCAGGCTTCGGCGACGAGGTCAAGCGCCGCATCATCCTGGGCACCTACGCCCTGTCCGCCGGCTACTACGACGCCTACTACGGATCGGCGCAGAAGGTCCGCACCCTGGTCCAGCGCGACTTCGAGGCCGCCTTCGAAAAGGCCGACGTCCTGATCTCGCCCACCGCGCCCACCACGGCGTTCCGCCTCGGGGAAAAGCTGGACGACCCCCTGGCCATGTACCTCAACGACGTCGCCACCATCCCGGCAAACCTCGCCGGCGTCCCCGGCCTGTCGCTGCCCGGCGGCCTCGCCGACGAGGACGGACTGCCCGTGGGCATCCAGTTGCTGGCCCCGGCCCGCGAAGATGCCCGCCTCTACCGGGTGGGTGCCGTGCTGGAATCGCTGCTTGAAGCCAAGTGGGGCGGCCCGCTCCTGGCCCAGGCCCCCGACCTCGCCGCTGCGCCGGCCCTTGAAGCCCAGGAGGCAAAATAATGAGCACCGACACCATCCTGAGCTTCGAAGAGGCCATGGAGAAGTACGATCCCGTCCTGGGGTTCGAGGTCCACGTGGAGCTCAACACCAAGACCAAGATGTTCTCCTCCGCGCCCAACGTCTTCGGTGACGAGCCGAACACCAACGTCAACGAGGTGGACCTGGGCATGCCCGGCGTCCTGCCCGTGGTGAACCGGACGGCCATCGAATCCTCGATCAAGATCGGCCTGGCGCTGAACTGCAAGATCGCCGAGTCCTGCCGCTTCGCCCGGAAGCAGTACTTCTACCCGGACACCCCCAAGAACTTCCAGACCTCGCAGTACGACGAGCCCATCGCGTACGACGGCTACCTGGACATCGAACTCGAGGACGGCACCGTGTTCCGGGTCGAGATCGAACGTGCCCACATGGAAGAGGACGCCGGCAAGCTGACCCACATGGGCGGCGCCACGGGCCGTATCCAGGGCGCCGACTTCTCGCTGGTGGACTACAACCGCGCCGGTGTGCCGCTGGTGGAAATCGTCACCAAGCCGATCGAGGGCGCCGGGTCCCGGGCTCCCGAACTGGCCAAGGCCTATGTGGCGGCCGTCCGCGAAATCGTGAAGAACCTCGGCGTCTCCGATGCCCGCATGGAACGCGGCAACGTCCGCTGCGACGCCAACGTGTCCCTGCGTCCGCACGGCCGCGAACGCTTCGGCATCCGCTCCGAGACCAAGAACGTGAACTCGCTGCGCGCCGTCGAACACGCCGTCCGCTACGAAATCCAGCGCCACGCCGCCGTCCTGGACTCCGGCGAGCCGGTGATCCAGGAGACCCGGCACTGGCACGAGGACACCCGCACCACCACGTCCGGCCGCGCCAAGTCCGACGCCGACGACTACCGCTACTTCCCGGAACCGGACCTGGTCCCGGTGGTGGCCTCCCGTGAATGGGTCGAAGAACTCCGCGCCACCCTGCCCGAACCGCCCGCCGAGCGCCGCAAGCGGCTGAAGGCCGACTGGGGCTACTCGGACCTTGAATTCCGCGACGTGGTGAACGCCGGCGTCCTGGACGAGATCGAGGAAACCATTGCCGCCGGCGCGTCGGCCTCCGTGGCACGCAAGTGGTGGATGGGCGAGATCGTGGGCCGTGCCAAGGCCGCCGACGTCGATCCGGGCCAGCTGGGCGTCCAGCCCGCCACCATCGTGGAACTCGCGAAAATGGTGGAGGACGGCAAGATCAACAACAAGATGGCCTCCCAGGTGCTGGACGGCGTCCTCGCCGGCGAAGGCACCCCGGAGGAGATCGTCGAAGAGCGCGGCCTTGCGGTCGTGTCCGACGACGGACCCCTCCTGGAAGCCATCGACGCCGCACTCGCCGCGCAGCCCGACGTCGCGGAGAAGATCCGCGGCGGCAAGGTCCAGGCCATCGGGGCGATCGTGGGCGGGGTCATGAAGGCCACCCGCGGCCAGGCCGACGCCGGCCGTGTCCGCGAACTGATCCTCGAGAAGCTGGGCGTCACCGCCTGACACCCCCACCCAACCGGGTAGCAGTAAGTGCCGTTTTGCGCCCCCATTAACGGCACATACTGCTACCCGGTTGCGCTTTAAGTACTCACGTCCACAACGCGCCAACTACCCGTGTTCACCGGCGTTCCGCGGCCCTACACTGGAGCCGTCGGGGCACTGGCGTCCCGGCCCACAGGCGGAAGGACGTGGCGGGCATGGCAGCGCAGTACCCCGGAGTGCGGAAGGCCCTGATCGCGGGTGCGGTAGCCCTTGCCCTGACCGGCACCGGGGCGGCCCTGGCCTGGTCCGTGGACTCGCCGTCGCCGTCGCCGTCCGATTCGTCGTCAGCCCCGGCCCCTCCGCCGGGGCAGGAGAAGCAATCCAGGCAGGACAAGGCCGAGCGGCCCCGGTTCCAGCATGGCGAAAGCGTGGTCAGGAAGGCAGACGGCACGTTCCAGACCGTCCTGCAGCAGCAGGGCACGGTGGAAGCGGCCGGCAGCACGTCCGTCACCGTCAAGAGCGAGGACGGCTTCTCGCAGGAGTACGCGGTCACCGCGGACACCAGGATCAGTTCAGTGCCTCCCGCGTCCGGGGACCAGGGCTCTACGGACGACGACGGCAGGCGGCTGCGGCCCGCGGACGGCACCATCGCGGACATCGCCGCCGGCGACGTCGTCCGGATCTCGGGGATCAAGGACGGCGGCCGGGTCACCGCCCGGACGATCGTCGAGGGTGCGGCAGGACATCCCGGGCTTGGCCTGGGACGGGGCCACGGGAACGGCCATGGCAAGGGCCTGGGGCGTGGGCACGGCCACGGCAACGCCGGCGGCACGTCGTCCGGCGCTGGTGCCTGAGCGGCGACCTGCCCGGTGCGGTGCCCTCAGCCCTGCTTCACCAGGCCCGCCATGATGTCCTGCAGCGCCTCGCAGACGGTCAGGACCGAGCGCCGCTTCAGGTTTTCGGGCCGGGCCAGCAGGTCGATCCGCCGTCGGGTACTGATGCCCTTGAGCGGCCGCAGGACGATGTCCGGGTGCAGGACCGGGCCTGCGGTGTAGCGGGGGAGCAGGCCCACCACGCCGCCGGTGGCCACCAGCGCCGCCACGGTGGAGTAGTCGTTGATGCGGTGCACGATGTTGGGTTCCCTGCTGGAGACGGCCGCGACGGCGGACAGCACGTCCGCGGGGGAGTAGCCGGCGTGGCTGGTCACCCAGGCCTCGCCGCCGACGTCGTCCGCGGTGACCGCCGCTTTCCCCGCCAGCGGATGCGCTGCCGGCAGCGCCACGTCCAGCGGCTCGTGCAGCAGCGGGACCACCGTCACGCGTTCGGTGGGCCAGCGTGGACTGTGGTCCATCCGGTGGGCCAGCACCAGGTCGTAGCGTGCGGTCAGCGCCGGGAAATCCTGCTGGGCCACGTCCTCGTCGGAGAGTTCCAGCTGGGGCTGGCCGGGGCCGTCCAACAGCCGGGCCAGCGTGGCGAACACCGCCTGCCCCGCGCTGTGGAAGCCGCTCACGGTGACCCGCCCGCCGCCGGACCCGTGGTAGCTGCCGATCGCCGCCCTGGCATCGGCCATGGCAGTGACGACGGCGGCCCCGGCGTCCGCGAGCACCTGGCCCGCCTCGGTGAGGACCAGGTTCCGGCCTTCCTTCCGGGTCAGGGGCACGTCCACCGACCGCTGCAGCAGTGCCAGTTGCTGCGACACGGCGGACGGCGTGACCATCAGGGTGTCCGCGACCGCCTTGACGCTGCCTAAAGCGCCCAGTTCGCGGAGGATTTCAAGCTGGTGGATCTCCATCAACCCAGTTTATGCATTAGCTGCAGCTACATCGTCGATTGAGAAGATTCCCATTGTGCTAAAGCGTCGCCAGGTCTGTAATAGGGGAAGGCAGCATCCTGCCGAGCACGTGACGAGGAGTGAGGAAGCCGATGAAGGCTCTGTACAAGGCGGGCCCGCAGGCCGGATTCGAACTGGTGGATCGGCCCGAACCCGTGGCCGGCCCGGCCGACGTGAAGATTCGCGTCATGACCACAGGTATCTGCGGCACCGACCTGCACATCCAGTCCTGGGACGCCTGGGCGCAGGGCATGATCCAGGCCCCCCTGATCGCCGGGCACGAGTTTTACGGCGAGGTGGTGGAGGTTGGCGCGGACGTCCGCGACGTGAAGGTGGGGGACCGTGTCTCCGGCGAGGGGCACATTGTCTGCGGCATCTGCCGCAACTGCCGCGCCGGCCGCCGCCAAATGTGCATCCACACCGTCAGCGTCGGCGTCCAGCGGGAGGGTGCCTTCGCCGAGTACGTGGTCATTCCCGAAACCAACGTCTGGGTCCACCACGATGCCTCGGTCACCCCCGAACTCGGCGCGATCTTCGACCCCTTCGGCAACGCGGTGCACACCGCGCTCAGCTTCCCGCTGGTGGGCGAGGACGTCCTCATCACCGGCGCCGGGCCCATCGGGCTGATGGCCATCGCCGTCGCCCGGCACGCCGGAGCCCGCAAGATCGCCATCACCGACGTCTCACGCCCCCGCCTTGAACTGGCCGCCAGGCTCGGCGCCGACCTCACCATCGACGTCTCCACGACCCGGGTCCGCGACGCCCAGCGCGAACTGGGCATGCGCGAAGGGTTCGACATCGGCATGGAAATGTCCGGCCACCCGTCAGCACTGCCGGAGATGATCGACAACATGAACCACGGCGGCCGGATCGCCATGCTGGGCCTGCCCAGCCAGGACATCACCATCGACTGGGGCAAAGTGGTGACCCACATGCTCACGCTCAAAGGCATCTACGGCCGGGAAATGTACGAAACCTGGTACGCCATGAGCGCCATGCTGTCCTCCAACCCCGTCCTGCACGCCGGCATCTCCGCCGTGGTCACGGACACCCTGCCGGCCACAGACTGGGAGAAGGGCTTTGAGATCGCCCGCAGCGGCAGCGGCGGCAAAGTAGTCCTCGACTGGACCCGACTCTAAGGAACACCATGTACACCTCCATCAAGGACCAGCTCCGCAGCGAGCTTGACGACATCCGCACCACCGGGCTCTACAAGGATGAGCGGAGCATCAGCTCGCCCCAGTCCAGCCACATCACCGCTGGGAGGATCGGCGCGGCCGGCGCCGACGTCCTGAACTTCTGCGCCAACAACTACCTGGGCCTTGCCGACCACCCAGAGATCATCGGCACCGCCAAGGACGCCATGGACCAGCGCGGGTTCGGCATGGCCAGTGTCCGCTTCATCTGCGGAACCCAGGACCTCCACCTGGAACTCGAGGCTCGGGTCTCACGCTTCCTAGGTGCCGAGGACACCATCCTGTTCTCCAGCTGCTTCGACGCCAACGGCGGCGTCTTCGAGTCCCTCTTCGGCCCCGAGGATGCCATCATCTCCGATGCCCTGAACCATGCATCGATCATCGACGGCATCAGGCTCTGCAAGGCCCGGCGCTACCGGTACGCCAACCAGGACATGGCCGAGCTCGAGGCGCGGCTGCAGGAAGCCTCCGATGCCCGCCGGAAGATCATCGTGACTGACGGCGTGTTCTCCATGGACGGCTTCCTCGCTCCGCTGGAGGCCATCTGCGACCTCGCCGACAAGTACGACGCCCTGGTCATGGTGGATGACTCCCACGCGGTCGGCTTCATGGGTGCCACCGGAGCGGGAACGCCCGAGCACGCCGGTGTGTCCAGCCGGGTGGACATCTACACGGGCACGTTCGGCAAGGCCCTGGGCGGGGCGTCCGGCGGCTACGTCTCCGGCCGCGCCGAGATCGTGGCCATGCTCCGGCAGAAGGCCCGCCCCTACCTGTTCTCGAACTCGCTGGCACCTGCCATCGTCGCTGCCACCATCAAGGCCCTGGACCTCGTGGAAAACTCGGCGGACCTGCGGAGCCGGCTCTTTGAGAACGCCGCCCTGTTCCGCCGGCGGATGACCGAGGAGGGGTTTGACCTCCTGCCCGGCGAGCACGCGATCGTCCCCGTCATGTTCGGCGACGCCGTCCTGGCCGCCCAGGTCGCCGACCGGATGTTGCAGCATGGCGTCTTTGTCACCGCGTTCAGCTTCCCCGTGGTCCCGCGGGGTGCCGCACGGATCCGCGTGCAGCTGTCGGCTGCGCATTCCGCGGACGACGTCGAAGCCTGCGTCAGCGCCTTCGTCGCCAGCCGCGCGGAGGTCGCAGGCTGACGGCTCCACGCACCGGCCGGACGCTGCCCCCACACGGCGGGGCATCTCTGCAAAGATGATGGCATGGCAGCTCATTACGATGTCCTGATTGTCGGCGGCGGCATTGCCGGCCTGTCCCTCGCCTCCGCGCTCGCCGGGCGGTGCACTGTTGCCCTGGTGGAAGCTGAACAGGAGCTGGCGTACCACACGTCCTCCCGTTCGGCCCGCCAGCTCATTCCCAGCTACGGTCCCCCCGTGGTGCAGGAACTGACGGCCCGCACCCTGGAACTGATCTCAGCCAGGGACGCCGAACTGCCCGAGCCGGTGCTGGCCCCGCGCAGCTTCATGCTCATCGGGACAGAGGAGGAACTCGCCGCGGAGGCCAGCGGTGCCATGCGGCCCATTACGGTGGACGAAGCCCTGCAGCTGTGCCCTGCGCTGGTTCCCGGCTCCTTCGCCGCGGCAGGCCTGGACACCGGTTCCTTCGGCAGCAATGCGCCACTGCTCCTGGAGGACCACCGCCGTCGGGCCGTCGAGGCAGGGGCGGACATCATCACCGGGGCCAGGGTGCATTCGGCCCAGCACCTCGGCTCGGGCTGGCAGGCCGGCGCCGGCACCGAAGGCTTTGCCGCAACCGTGATGGTCAACGCTGCGGGAGCCTGGGCGGATGAACTTGCCGTCCTGAGCGGTGTGGAGAAACTGGGCCTGCAGCCCTACCGGCGCACGGCGGCTGTTGCCGCCGTCGAGCGTCCTCTCCCTGAAGGCAGCCCCATGGTGGCGGCGGCCGACAACACGTACTACTTCCGGCGCGAAGACGGCGATGTGCTCATCTCGCCGTCCGAACATGTGCCCAGCGGCGCCGAGGACGCCCGGCCCCGGCCGGGGGACATCGAGAGGCTGGTGGAGCGGCTGAACACCGTCACGACGCTGGGCATCACCGGCGTCCGCCGTGCCTGGACGGGTCTTCGGACCGAGGCGGCCGACGGGGTCCCGGTGGCGGGTTTCGACGCTGAAGCCCCCGGCTTCTACTGGCTGGCCGGACAGGGCGGGTACGGCTTCCAGACCTCCTCCGCCATGGCGGAGCTGGCGTCGGGGCAGATCCTGGCCGCCTTGTCCGGCAGCGGCGGTCCGGATCCGGAATCCCGGACAGCGCAGGCGCTCGCAGCCACGCGCTGGTCCGTGCGGCGCTGAAGAATGGTGGCATGAGCACCCTGATCACCAACATCGCCGAGCTGATGACCCAGGACCTGGAGCACCGGGTCCTGAAGGACGCGGCGGTGGTGGTGGAAGGCGAACGCATCGCCTGGATCGGGTCGGCGGCCTCCGCCCCGGCTGCGGACGACGCTGTTGACGCAGGCGGCCGCGCCATGTTGCCCGGTTGGGTGGACTCACACACGCACCTGCTGTTCGCCGGCGACCGGACAGCAGAGTTCGAGGCACGGATGGCGGGGGAGTCCTATTCGGCGGGCGGAATCGCCGTCACGGTGGACGCCACCCGGGCAACGTCGGATTTTGACCTTACCCGGCTGGCGCTGGGCAGGGTTGCCGAGGCGGTCTCGCAGGGCACCACCTACCTGGAAACCAAAACCGGATACGGCCTCACCGTGGAGGAGGAAGCCCGCAGTGCCCGCATCGCCTCCACGGTCGCGGACCAGGCTACCTACCTCGGCGCCCACCTGGTTCCCGCCGGGATGGACGCCGGGGAATACACCGACCTCGTCTGTGGTCCGATGCTGGCAGCAGTGCGCCCCTTCGTGCAGTGGGCCGACGTCTTCTGCGAAACGGGGGCATTCACAGAGGAGCAGTCCCGCCGCGTCCTGGCAGCCTGCCGGGACGCCGGGCTGGGGCTCCGCGTGCACGGCAACCAACTGGGCGAGGGCCCTGGGGTGCGGCTGGCTGTGGAACTGGGGGCGGCCAGCGTTGACCACGTCAACCACCTTTCCGGCGCCGACGTCGAGGCCCTGGCGGGGACCTGGTCCGGCTGGGACGCCACGTCCGGAACAGGGGAACGCGGTACCGTGGCCACCTGCCTGCCGGCCTGCGACCTGTCCACCCGCCAGCCGCTGGCCCCGGCGCGGGCCCTGCTGGACACAGGCGTCCAGGTGGCCCTGGCATCCAACTGCAACCCCGGAACTTCATACACGAGTTCCATGGCCTATTGCGTCGCCACCGCGGTCCTGCAGATGCGGCTCAGCGTGCACGAAGCCGTCCGCGCCGCCACGTATGGCGGGGCCCTGGCACTGCACAAAGACCAGGGGGCCGATGCCGACGGCGAACGCGCCGTGGGTTCCATCGCCGTCGGACACCGGGCGGACCTGCACGTGCTGAACGCGCCCTCCGCCACGCACCTCGCTTACCGCCCGGGCATGCCGTTGACGTACGCTGTGTGGCGGGCCGGAGTCCGCGAGCGGTAGGGACTGGCGGGCCATCCGCGCTTTTTGACGTTAGTTGATCATTTTGTCTCTGTTATGATCAGAAAACGTCACCGGAACGGTGGCTGTTGTACTGAGAGGCCCCGCATGACCCGCACCGACCGCCTGACAGCCATCCTCGACCTGCTGGCCAGGACGGGCCAGGTGGAAGTCGACGAAATCGTCAGCACCTTGGGGGTCTCACCGGCCACCGCGCGCAGGGACCTTGACAGCCTGGCCAAGCGGCGGCTCCTGACCCGCACCCGCGGCGGCGCCACCACCGGCGCCCTTGCCTACGACCTGCCCGGCCGCTACAACCGGGACGACCACGCGGAGGCCAAGGAACAGATTGCCCGCTGCGCCTCGGCGCTGATCCGACCCGGCGCCGTGATCGGGCTCTGCGGCGGCACCACCAGCACGGCCCTGGCCCAGATCCTCGCCACCCGCGAGGACCTCAACGCACCCTCGAACCAGCCCACCCTCACCGTGGTCACCAATGCGATCAACATCGCCGGGCAGTTGGCTGTCCGCCCCAACATCAAGGTGATGGTCACCGGCGGCATCCTCAACCCGAGGTCCTATGAACTGGTGGGGCCCTACACCGACATCATCATGCAAAAGGTGGTCCTGGACATCGCCTTTATCGGAGTGAACGGCATTGATCCAGAGGTGGGGCCCACCAACACGGGCGAGGGGGAGGCGTCGGTGAATGCCCTCCTGGCCAGCCGGGCACGGGTGTCCTACGTCATCGCGGACTCATCCAAGGTGGGGGTCCGGGCCTTCGCCACCATGGACGGCTACGATTTCACCCGCCTGATCACGGATTCCGGCATTTCGGCTTGGGACAAGGCCGCCTTCGAGGCGAACGGCACCGAAGTCATCGTCGCCCCCGCGCTGTAGGCGCACCGGGTGCCGGCGGGAACGCCTGCCGCGCGTCCTTCAGTGGCCTGCAGGCCTGATGGTTGATGCTGATGCGATACCCGGCCGCTGCCGCTGCATGGGGATCCTGCTCGAGCAGGACCACGTCGGCTTGCCCCTGCAGGGCATGTGCCAGCGTGAGGCCTCGCATGCCGGCGCCTCAAATGATGATTCTCACAGCAGATGGTATCCACGCGTGGAGGATTCCTGCTGTTTCGGCAGCGGCGCCATCAGCTCTGGCCCAGAAACGGCAGGCAAGATGGGTACATGCTGGTTCCCTCCCGCCGTCGGCTGACGTTCGAAGTCTGGATTGTCCTGGGCCTGTCCCTGGGGCAGTCCGCCGTGTACTCGGTAGTTCAACTGCTGGACAAGATGACGAGGGCGCCGCTGGCCGAGGGAACGTCCACCCTTAACCGATCGCAGAGCACCCGGGAATACTTCGACCTGACCTATCAGCTCCTGGATATCATCTTTGCCCTGGTCCCGGTCCTGCTGGTCCTCTACTTCCTGACTGACCAGCGGCAGGCGCCGGGAGATGCCGGCAACCAGGGGTCCGCATTCCGGAAGCTGGGCTTCAACTTCGCACGTCCCGGAAAAGATGCGGTGCAGGGGCTCGGGCTGGCGGCCTTGATTGGCATCCCGTCCCTGGGGCTCTACGCCGCGGGCAGGGCACTGGGCATTACCACCGCCATCATTCCCAGTGCTTTGGACGCGTATTGGTGGACGGTTCCGGTACTGGTCCTTTCCGCGGTCCGGCACGCAGTGGTGGAGGAAGTCATCGTGGTGGGATACCTGCTGAACCGGTTCGGCAGGTTCGGCTGGAGTGTCCCGATGGCGATTGCGGTCAGTTCCGTGCTCCGCGGGAGTTACCACCTGTACCAGGGTTTTGGCCCGTTCATCGGGAACGTGGTGATGGGCATCGTCTTCGCGTGGATCTACACCCGGACAAAACGCGTCATGCCGCTGGTCATTGCACACGCACTGCTCGACATTGTGGCCTTCGTCGGGTTCAGCCTCTTTGGGAAGGCTGTAGGACTCGGGTGATAAAAGCCCTCGGGCTAGGGGCAGCCGCTTCCAACACGAACAGCCGCTCCGGCTGCGGGTCGGGTGGCAGGATGAAGGGTTCGGCGTAAAAGGCCTCCCACCCGGGGTCGTCGGGTTCGTAGTCGGCGGCATCGGTGAGGTCCAGGCCCTGGGATTCTTCCCACGAAGCCTCGACAAAGGGCGGTGCCGTATCGAACCACTCAGGACGGGGCCACGGCGTCGCGGCCGGCACTGAACCGGGACCGCCAGGGTCGGGACCCGGTCCTTGCGCGGGTTCTGCCACTCCGGGCGGCGCCACACCCATACCTGCTGGCCACTTCGGTGGTTCGCGGTCGGGTTGCTCGGCCGTGTAGTGGCGGCCGGTGGGTGAGGTCCAGCCGGGCGGTTCGTCCGTGGCCGCTGGTGTCGGTGTCCACCTGCTGTTGTGTTTCAGGCGGTGGTGCCGAGGGCAGAGTTGTGCCAGATTGCTGACGTCGGTGGTTCCGCCGTGCTGCCAGGCTGTGAGGTGGTCGGTGTCGTTGTCGAGGGAGTTGTTGCTGCAGCCGGGAAAGACACACTTGCCGTCCCGCAGCTGCAGCGCCTTTTTCATGGCCTTCGTGAGGCGGTAGCTGATGCGGCCGATTTCCAGGGGTGTCCCGTCGCGGGGGTCGAGCAGGACTCGGCGGAAGGATTCGGCGCCGCCGGCGAGGAGTTCGCGGGCCATGGAGGCGGGGATGGGTCCGTAGCCGTCGAGTTCGGCCGGTTCATCGGTGAGGCCAAAAAGCGCGAACACCGGGACCGTCACGAGAACCTCGGCGCGGGGCGTGCGGACCTTGCCGGCGGCCGGGTCCGTGGCGGTTCCGCCAACGACCGGTTCAGCCATTCCCGGACGGTCACTGCCATGTGGGGCGGCATCGAAGCTGTTGAACTCTGCTGCGGGTTCATGTGGGCCTCCGAAGGTGGCGATCCCGATCACATCGTCCAGCTCACGGGTGGGGATGCTGCCAGGGGCTGCGGGGCCGGGGGCTGTCCGGTGTGTGAGGAGCATTGCAGCGAAGATGTCGGTTTTGAGCTGGGTGAGTGTGCGGGGTTCGGCAGGTCCTTGGAAGTTGCGGGCGGTTGCGGTGAGGTCGTTGCTGATCGCCAGAGCCTGGTCAGCGCCAAGGTAGGCGGAGATCCAGGCCATCCCGTCCCGGTCCGGAGTGCATTCCACGCGCCGGTCCGCGAATCGATGGCTGTGGCGCTTCTCGATCGATTCCGGATGATGGCGCTCCCGCCAGCCCCGAACTTTCGCCCGCAATCGGGCGGGCACCAGCTCCGACGCGGGGCACCCCCTGGCCGGGTTGGGCGCATGAGGGTCCAGGAAATGCTCCACCAAAGCGGCCGCAGCTGAATGGTCCAGGGCCTCGGTTTCGTCAGCGAAGATTTTCGCCTGCGGCCAGGACATGGCCCCGGCGGACAGGGCATCCATGACCGGCGACAGCGAACACACCTGCCGGGACTGGGCCACGAACGCGGACGCGGCCCCCGAACTGATGGTGAGGACCCCCGCTATCTCTTCCACCGTGGACATATCGGTGTAGGTCCGCTCGTGCAGGGGCGCGTCCGGAGGTGTCATGGCATGTTGCAGATCAATGGCCTCGGTGACGCTCCGTGCCTTGACGGCCGCCGCCTGGGCCTCCAGTTTCTTTGCAAGGCTTGCCCGTTCCAGCCGGATCACATAGGCCCGGTGAAGAACATCCTCACTGTCCCCGGCAACAGCGCCGCGCGGGCCGGAAGCTGCCAAGCCAGCTTCCTCGGCATCAAGCGCGGCGAGGGCAGCAACGGTGGCACAGATGCCTTCGGTAGCTGCGGTTCCTGCGCCGGTTTCCATAGGAACATCATGGGTGGAGGCACCGACATTTTCGTCGGGCGCCCAGCACAAAGGCGCCCAGCATAACGGCGGGCAGCATCGGCTGCAGGAGCCGCCGGGAAAGGGATTCGGCCGCTATCGGCAGGTGACGCCATTGTCACTTGCTGATAGCGGCCGAAGCTTTTCCGGGCTGGGGCAAGCCCGGTTTCCCCGTTCCGGCTGTACCGGACCAGGGGAGGGAGGTCAGATGGTGACGGCCCCGTTGGCGGTTTCGAACGTGACCGAGAGGATGCCGGGTGTGCCGTGCGGGGCTACCCATTCAACAGCCACATCTTCCAGCGGCTTCTCCACCGGCTCGCCCAGCCACTCGGTAACCCGCGACGCGGAACCGGCGATGGTCAGGCAGCTCATCTTGATGCTGCTGTCGTAGGCATTGGACGGGTGCCGCGACGGGTCGCCTTCCCACTTCAGCATGTACGGGACCTGCGGGTCGGCAATGAGCCCGAGGATTCCGATCTGCTTCCACACCAGTTCCCGGCCATCGGGGAACTTGCGGTTGCCGTTGACGGCGGAGCGGCCAAGGCGCTCCTCGAACGGGGCGAGGTCGTCAACTTCGACGCACCAGCCCATCCAGCCGCCGCCCGCAGCGGAGCGGGCGCGGACAGCCTGTCCGAAGGGTGCCTTGTCCGAGGCGGGGTGGTCCAGGACCTCCACCACTTCGAGGTACTTGTGTCCCGCGAGCGGGATGATCATATTCCGGGTGCCGAACCGCGGGTGGACCCCGCCTTTCACTGCCTCAACGCCGAGGGCAGAAGAAATACGTTCGGTGGTGGCCGCCAGGCCATCGTGTTCACAGGCGTAAGAGACGTGATCCATGCGCATGCCATCATCTTGGCACTTTGTGATCAGGCTCTCAGCTTAGGCTTGCCTTACTCGATTTTTCCATTTTCATGCTTCCCGCAGACGCCTCCAGGGCGCTGCCCCGGGCTTCGCGCTGGACCAGGCACCAAGGACCTTGTTCGTCACAATGCTGTCCGCCGCCGTCGTCCTGTTCCTACACTTGGCCCAGGTCATGAGTGCCAGCGCCAAGCCCCGGCTCGCTGGCCGGCAACCCTCCATCCGCGGTGGGGTGCCCCGGGTGAGGACCTGGCCGTCCGGCAAAGGGCCGGATGGCAAGCGCGGCCCGCGGTGCCAAGTGCCTGCCGGGCCCATGTCAAAGGAGCCTTGAATGTCCAACGGTTGGTCCTTCGAAACCCGCCAGATCCACGCAGGCCAGGAGCCCGACGGCGCAACGGGAGCCCGCGCCCTGCCCATCTACCAGACCACGTCCTTCGTGTTCCCCAGCGCCGAAAGCGCAGCCAACCGCTTCGCCCTGTCCGAGCTGGCGCCCATCTACACACGCATCGGCAATCCCACGCAGGAAGCCGTGGAGCAGCGCATCGCCAGCCTCGAAGGAGGGCTCGGCGCGTTGCTGCTCAGCTCCGGCCAGGCGGCGGAGACGTTCGCGGTCCTGAACATCGCCGAGGCCGGGGACCACATCGTGGCCAGCCCCAGCCTTTACGGCGGGACGTACAACCTGTTTGCCCACACGCTGAAAAAGTTCGGCATTTCCGTGACCTTCGTGGCGGACCCGGACAACCTTGACCAGTGGCGCGACGCGGTGCAGCCCAACACGAAGCTGTTCTTCGGCGAAGTCGTATCCAACCCGCGCCAGGACGTCCTGGACATCGAAGGTATTTCAGCGGTGGCCCACCAGGCCGGCGTTCCCCTGATCGTGGACAACACCCTGTCCACCCCGTACCTGATCCGCCCGCTGGAATGGGGCGCGGACATCGTGGTCCACTCCGCCACGAAGTACCTCGGCGGGCACGGTTCAGCCATCGCCGGCGTCATCGTCGATTCGGGCAGGTTCGACTTCAGCAAGGACCCGGAGAGGTTCCCCGGATTCAACACCCCGGACCCCACCTACAACGGCCTGGTGTTCGGGCGCGACCTCGGCGAGAACGGACTCCTTGGCGCCAACCTCTCCTACATCCTCAAGGCCCGCGTGCAGCTCCTGCGCGACCTCGGCTCGGCCGTGTCACCGTTCAACGCGTTCCTCATCGCGCAGGGCCTAGAAACCCTGAGCCTCCGCGTCGAACGCCACGTCGCCAACGCCACTTCGGTTGCGTCCTGGCTGGAAGGACGGGACGACGTCGAATCCGTCGCCTACGCGGGCCTGCCGTCCAGCCCCTGGTACGAACGCGGCCGCAAGTACGGGCCCCGGGGGACCGGTGCCGTCGTCGCCTTCAACCTTGCCGGGGGCGCCGAGGCCGGCCAGCGCTTTGTGGATGCGCTGGAACTGCACTCCCACGTGGCCAACATCGGCGACGTCCGCTCCCTGGTGATCCACCCGGCGTCCACCACCCACAGCCAGCTGGGCGCAGAACAGCAGGCAGCGGCTGGCGTGACTCCCGGCCTGGTTCGGCTCTCGGTGGGCATCGAACACATCGATGACATCCTGGCCGACCTTGAGGCCGGGTTCCGCGCCGCCAAGGGCGCCGCGGACCAGTAGGAAACCGCGCACGACGGCGGCCGGCACCTTCGCCGGCCGCCGTCCCCGCCCGAACAGCCGGCAAGCGCCGCCACAACCCGGCAAGTCATAACCGGTCACACGCTTGGCGATCGGCGGGGGGTGTTTCGTACACTCGAACCAGGTCATGAGTGCCAGTGACAGCCCCGGCTTGCTGGCCGGCAACCCTCCTTCCGCGGTGGGGTGCCCCGGGTGAAGACCTGGCCTGCCGGTCATTTCCCGGTGGGCAAGCGCGTAGAAGAGGTCTTGCCATGACGGTTACCGTCACCCGTACCACCGCACCCGAACACGGGATTGTCCGTTACGCTTCCATTGGTTCCCTGGAACTCGAATCCGGCGGCTTCCTGCCGGACGTCACCCTGGCGTACGAAACGTGGGGAACCCTGAACGCCGACGGCAGCAACGCCATCCTGATCGAGCACGCGCTCACCGGGAGCACCCACGTGACCCGCGGGGACACGGACGAGGAAGGCTGGTGGGAACACCTTGCCGGCCCGGGCGCACCCGTGGACACGGACCGGTTCTTCGTGGTGTCCATCAACATTGTGGGCGGCTGCTACGGATCCACCGGGCCGTCGTCGGCCGCCCCGGACGGCCAGCCGTGGGGCTCGCGCTTCCCGCTCATCACGCTGCGTGACAGCACCGAGGCTGAGGCCCGCCTGGCGGACCAGCTCGGCATCAGCAGCTGGTACGCGGTGCTGGGCGGCTCCATGGGCGGTGCCCGGGCCCTGGAATGGGCTGTCACTTTCCCGGAACGCGTCCAGCGTTGCGCCGTCATAGCGGTGGGAGCCGCCAGCACGGCCGAACAGATCGCGTTCGCGCATGCGCAGACCCTGGCCATCCGCCAGGACCCGAACTTCAACTCCGGCGACTACTACGGCGGTCCCTGCCCCGAGGACGGACTGGCGCTGGCCCGGCGGATCGCCCACATCACCTACCGGTCGGCTGCGGAGCTTGAGAGCCGCTTCGGCCGCGAAGCGCAGGCGTCCGAGTCGCCGCTGCGGGGCGGGGTCCTTGCCGGCCGGGGACGCTACCAGGTGGAAAGCTACCTGGACCACCAGGGGAGCAAACTTGTCCAGCGTTTCGACGCCAACAGCTACATCGCTCTCACCGAGGCGCTGATGAGCCACGACGTCTGCCGCGGCCGCGGCACCCTCGCAGAAACCCTGGCCCGCACCACCGCGCGGTTCTTCGTGGCCGCCGTCGAATCGGACCGGCTCTACTTCCCGGCCCAGTCCCGGCAGCTGGCCGAGGCCCTGCCCGGGGACGTTGACGTCCACCTGATCCAGGCACCCATCGGCCACGATGGCTTCCTCACCGAGATCGGCCAGCTGGGAGCGCAGCTCCGGTCAGATCTCCTGGCCTAGCAGCAAGGCCTGCGCATGAATCAGAGGCTTGTCCGCGGATCCTAACCTCAAGGGCCAGCGTGCGCGAACAAGCCTCTGATTGATGATCCCTGTGATGGCGCCCGCGGGACGCTTGAGGGATTCGGCGGCCCAGGTTAGCCGTTCATGATCTCCGCGCGGCGGGCCATGTAGTCCTCCATGGACAGCTCGCCGTTGCTGTACTTCTGGTCCAGCTCCGCCAGCTTCCGGGCGCGGAACCCCTGTGGTGCCGATGGCGGCGGGGGAGTGGCCGGCGCGGACGGCTCTTCCATGCGGGGCTGGTTGTACTGCGGCTGGCTGGACTGGGGCTGGCCACCGTAGGGCGCCTGGCCGCCAAATCCCTGGTCACTGTAGGGCGCCTGGCCGATCGGTCCGCTGCCCTGGCCCGGCATCGGCGGCTGGCCGTACTGGTGCGGCGCGGGAGGCGGCGTGTCCATGGGCTGCTGCTGCCCGATCCGGCGGAATCCGCCGGCAAAGTAGTCCTGCTGGGTGTAGCCGTCGCGCGGCTGGTTGCTTTGCGGGCCGGACGAACCAAACTGGCCCGGGCCGTACTGGCCCGAACCGAACCGGCCCGGCCCGAACGGGCCGCCCGGGTACTGCCCACTGTTCCGCCGCGCCACGGATTTCCTGTACATGCGCATGGCCATGGGGATCACAAAGGGCAGGATGATGATCCAGAAAAACAAGCTGCTCACGGTGCTGCGCCTCTCGAACGGGTCTTTCCAGCTTAAACGGTCACGGCCCGGCACCCGTTCCGCCCGGACAGCCCGCACCGTATCAGGCGGTGGCGGGCGGCACGTGCCTGGCTCAGGAAATCCGGCGCCGCCCGGCGTCGGCGGTCCCCAGCGGACCTTCCCCCGAGCCCAGCGGAACGCCCGGGCCGAAGACGGGACCCGGCGTCGGCCGCTTCGCAGTGATGCCGTCGCCGGACGACTGGTGGCGCAGGCGCCGGAGCACCCACGGCACAAAGTATTCCCGCGCCCACACCAGGTCCCCGGCCCGTGCTTCCCGCCAGGTGCTCGGCGGCAGCGGCTTGGGGCGCAGGGGTTCCAGCCCGTGCTCGACGTTCAGTGAATCGAGCACCATGGACGCGATGGTGTGGTGGCCCAGCGGGGAGAAATGCAGGCGGTCCTGGTCCCACATCTGGGGGTCACTGAGCTGGCGGAGGGACCACATGTCGGCGATCACGGCGTCGTGCCGGGCAGCCACGGTCCGCAGGTTCTCGTTGTAGATGGCCACCTTGCTGCGGATCCTGCTCAGCACCGATGACCCCGTGTCCGGGCCGTTGAACAGCACCACCGTGGCGCCGCCCATGGACAGGATCTGGACCACCGAATCCAGCTTTTCGGCCAGCGCGTCCGGGTCGCCGCCGGGCCGGATGAGGTCGTTGCCGCCGGCGGACAGCGTCACGAGGTCCGGCTTCAACTCAAGCGCCGGCGCCAGCTGCTGGTCCACTATCTGCTGCAGCAGCCTGCCGCGGACGGCGAGGTTGGCGTAGGCGAAGTCCGGCTGGGTGCGGCCCAGTTCCTCAGCCACCCGGTCGGCCCAGCCGCGGTAACCGCCGGGGCTCGAGGGCTCGGGGTCGCCGATGCCCTCGGTGAAGGAATCGCCCATGGCCACGTACCGGGTCCAGGGGTGGGATCCGGAGCGGGCGGGCGGGGTCTGGATGGCACTTGCGTCAGTCACGTCCCTATCCTGCCTTTCGCCTCTCTGGCTACGCGAACGTAGGTTGCTACTTTCCGGTAACTGTAAGAATGAAAACCATGACTGAAGCCGAAGTATTTCCTGCCCCCGTTGTCCTGTGGTCCCACCCGGAAGACCAGCGCGACGGCAAGCCGCTGCTGGTGCTGCTGCACGGCTACGGAGCCAACGAACAGGACCTGCTGAGCCTGGCTGACATGCTGCCCGGGGACTTTGCCGTCGCCTCGGTGCGGGCACCCATAGCCACCGGCCCCGGCTTCACCTGGTTCCCGCTGACGGCCTCGATCGACTACTCGCTGGACCGGGTCAAGGAAGCGTCCGCCTACGTCCTGGACTGGATCGACACCATCAGGGCCGGCCACCCGTCCGTTTCGCTGCTGGGCTTCTCGATGGGAATGGCCATGGCCACCACGCTCCTGCGCCAGCGGCCCACGGACTTCGCGGCCGTCGTCGGACTCTCAGGCTTCGTGGTGGACGCCGGGGACGATCCCACCTTCCGCGACGCCGAACTTGACGGCACGGTGCCCATGTTCTGGGGCAGGGACCAGCAGGATCCGGTGATTACGCAGGACAAGATCGAATACACCATGGGCTGGGTGCGCCGGCACGTCAAGCTCACCAAGGTGCTGTACACCGGCATGTGGCACGGCATCAACCAGCAGGAGATCGGCCACGTCGGCGAATTCCTCACCCACGAGGTCCTCAAGAAGTAGCCGGTCCGACGCCGGGCCGCGGCAGGGTGCCCGGCCCGGCAGCCTGACCGGGAACCGTCAGTCCTCCGGCGCCACCACCCGGACCGTCTGGTTGTTGACGGTCACCGTGTCGCCGTTGCGCAACTGGCGTCCGCGCCGGTCGTCGATCTCGCCGTTGACCTTCACCAGCCCGTTCCTGATCAGGTCCGCCGCCTCCACGCCGTCCTCCACGAGGTTGGCCAGCTTGAGCAGCTGGCCAAGGCGGATCATGCTGTCGCGGATGGGGACGTCGTCAACGGGGTTGCTCATAAGGCAATAATGCCTGACGTAAGGTGGATTCAGTGACCAGCACCCCTTCCCGCCTTCCGGCTCTCGCAGGCCTGCCCCTGGCGGTGGGCGCCGGCCTCGCCATTCCCGTCCAGGGCCGCATCAACGGAGCCCTGGGTGCCAGGCTGGGAGACGGGATCGCGGCAGCTGCCGTGAGCTTCAGCACAGGCCTGGCCGTCATGGTCCTGATTTCCCTCGTGCTGCCCCGCGGCCGCGCCGGGCTGGCCCGCATCGTCCCCGCCGTGAGGAACCGGGCCTTCCCCCGTGTCTATGTCCTGGCCGGTGCCATCGGTGCATTCTTCGTCTTTGCCCAGTCCTTCACCGTGGGGATCCTCGGCGTGGCCCTGTTCACCGTGGCCACCGTCACCGGCCAGACGGTGAGCGGCCTGCTGGTGGACAGGCTGGGCCTGGGACCGGCCGGCCGGAAATCCGTCACCGGGATCCGCGTCGTCGGCTGCATCTTGACCATTGCCGCCGTCGCCTGGGCCGTGTCGCCCCGGTTCGCGGCGTCCGGCACCGGGTCCGACGGCGGTGCTGCCGCCCTGCTCCTGCCGGTCCTGCTGCCGGTCGCGGCAGGGTTCCTCATGAGCTTCCAGCAGGCGATGAACGGTACCGCCACCGTGCACTACGGGACCCCGATCGCCGCCACCCTGGTCAACTTCGTTGCCGGCTGCATGGTCCTGTGGGTGGTGCTCGCCGTCAAAGTGGCGGTGGCCGGGCCCGGCAATCCCTTGCCGGGGGAGTGGTGGTACTACCTGGGCGGCCCCATGGGCTGCGTCTTCATCGGCCTGGGTGCCCTGCTGGTCAGGACCCTCGGAGTGCTGGTGACGGGCCTGGGCATGATCGCCGGCCAGTTGCTGGGCTCCCTGGCACTGGACGTTTTCTTCCCCGCACCGGGCAGCGTCGTGGCGCTGCCCACCATCCTCGGCACCGTCCTGACCCTGGCGGCGATCATCCTGGCAACGCTGCCGTGGCCGCGGGGCGCGCTGCGCGGGCGCCGGCCGGTAGGCTAGGACACGCAGCTTTTCACGCATCTTCCCTCAACCGTCCCCAGGCCTTTCGGGCGTGCCGCATGCATGGCCCGGGGCGCAAGAACAACCGCGGACCGCACCCAGCGGCCCTGTAGAAATTGGAGTCACCCATGGCAGCAAAATCCGTCCTCGACCAGGTCATCTCCCTCTCCAAGCGGAGGGGCTTCGTGTTCCAGGCCGGTGAGATCTACGGAGGCTCGCGTTCTGCCTGGGACTACGGGCCGCTCGGTGCGGAGCTGAAGGAAAACATCAAGCGCCAGTGGTGGCAGTCAGTGGTCCGCGGCCGCGAGGACGTGGTGGGCCTGGACTCCTCCGTCATCCTGCCCCGCCAGGTCTGGGAAGCCTCCGGCCACGTCGAGGTCTTCTCCGACCCGCTGGTGGAGTGCCTGTCCTGCCACAAGCGTTACCGCGCAGACCACCTCGAGGAAGAGTACGAGGAGAAGAAGGGCCGCCCCGCCGAGAACGGCCTGAAGGACATCGCCTGCGCCAACTGCGGCACCCGCGGCGAATGGACCGAACCGCAGGAGTTCTCCGGCCTGCTGAAAACCTTCCTGGGCCCGGTGGCCAGCGAGGAAGGCCTGCACTACCTGCGGCCCGAAACCGCCCAGGGCATCTTCGTGAACTTTAACAACGTGCTCACCACGTCCCGGAAGAAGCCGCCGTTCGGCATCGGCCAGATCGGCAAGTCCTTCCGCAACGAGATCACCCCCGGAAACTTCATCTTCCGCACCCGTGAATTCGAACAGATGGAGATGGAATTCTTCGTCGAGCCCGGCACCGATGAGGAATGGCACCAGTACTGGATGAAAGAGCGCATGGCCTGGTACACCGGCCTGGGCATCCGCGAGGAAAACCTGCGTTTCTTCGAGCACCCGCAGGAAAAGCTCAGCCACTACTCCAAGGGCACCACGGACATCGAGTACCGGTTCGGCTTCCAGGGCTCCGAGTGGGGCGAGCTGGAAGGCATCGCCAACCGCACGGACTTCGACTTGTCCACGCACGCCAAGGCCTCCGGCACGGACCTGAGCTACTTCAACCAGGCCACCAACGAGCGCTACACCCCCTACGTGATCGAACCCGCCGCCGGCCTCACCCGGTCCTTCATGGCGTTCCTGATCGACGCCTACACCGAGGACGAGGCTCCTAACGCCAAGGGCGGAGTGGACGTCCGCACAGTGCTGAAGCTTGACCCGCGCCTGGCCCCGGTCAAGGCCGCCGTGCTGCCCCTGAGCCGCAACGAGGCCCTGTCCCCGAAGGCCAAGGACCTCGGCGCGCAGCTGCGCAAGAACTGGAACATCGACTTCGACGACGCCGGCGCGATCGGTCGCCGGTACCGCCGCCAGGATGAGATCGGCACCCCGTTCTGCATCACCGTGGACTTCGACACCCTCGAGGACCAGGCCGTGACCATCCGTGAGCGGGACACCATGAGCCAGGAACGCGTCTCCTTGGACAAGGTGGAGGGCTACCTGGCCGCACGGCTGATCGGCGCCTAGCCATGGCCATCGAATACCGCGAATGGCGGGACGGCGACGACCTCGCCCTCCTGGAAATCTGGGGCGGCCCCGAAACAGCGCAGGCCCGCCAGTTCCGCGGCGCCCTCGCGCCGTCCTCCAACGGTGCCGGCGGCAACCCGTGGCGGCGCTGCATCGTGGCCGAGGACGTGATCGACGGCGTCGGCATCCCCGTGGCCGCCGGCGTCGTCTACGAGGCCTCCCTGCACCCCGAACGGCTCTGGACGTACATCGAGGTGGCCCGCGACCACCGGCGCTCCGGCATCGGTGCCACGCTCCTGGCCATGCTGCGCCGCGAAGCCTCCCACGCGCCGTCGGGCGTGACGAAGCTCCGGGCCAAGGTGGAGCCCGGCACCCCCGGAGCGGCATTCGCAGAGGCCGCCGGCCTGTCGCCGATCCAGCGCTCGCGCCTGGTTGTCGTCGAGCCCGGCGCGCTCAAGCTCCCGGTGTTCCCGGACAAGGACCACGGCGGCCGGCCCGTCAGCGGCGAGAACGCCGGGTCCGACGTCGTGATGGACCTGGCCACCGGATCCGTGGAACTGACCGACGTGGTGGGCCGGTACTACACCGCCATCCACGGCTGGGATTCGCCGGGCGTGCTGTCCGTGGGGCAGGTGCAGAAGCTGTTCCTGGACGAACTCACCGGCGCGCACGGGGCCATCGTGCTCCGCGCCCAGCCCGAATCCGCGTTCGGCCAGGGCATTGCGCCCAGCAAGAAGGGCCGCATCCGGGCCTTTGCGGTCAGCTATGCGGCACCGGCCGCCGCGGATCCGTCAGACCCCGACGCCGGGCAGGGCCCGGCCGGGCAGGACGAAGCCGCGCCCGGGGCGCCCACGGACGTCTTCGTGGGGCACGAGCCCGCACTGGCCGCGGACGACGCCGCCGAAGCGGTCCGCGACATGCTGTCCCTCATCGCGTACCAGCACCCCGTCATGCTCGAACTTGACGATTCGATGACGGCGCTGCGGGCCGCCGTCGAACCCCTGCTGGACAGCGGCAAGGCCCGGCTTGCCGCCGCGGAAACCCTGGTGGTCTCGGACTGACCCAGTCCCCGCCGGGGCAGGCACCACGGTTGGTCAGCTGCGGCGGGGACCACGACGGCGGCCGCGGGCGGCGTCGTCCGCGTCCAGGGCCTGCCGTTCGGCGTCCGTCGGGGCCCCGCCGCCCAGGTGGGCCGGCATCCACCAGGCGCCTGCGGCGGGGCTGAGCGGGAAATCCACGATGCACTTCCCGATGCCGTCCTGGAGTACGCGCCGCAGGGATCCGGTCGCTGTTTCCACGTCCACATCAGGCGTGTACGCCAGCGGTGCGCCGACATGGATTCTGACAGGGGCGCCCCGGGCCCTGCGGGGGGAGAAGCCATGGCCGCGCGTCATCAGCCTGTGCGCGCCCCACACCGAGACGGGAAAGATGGGCACCCCGGCCTCGGCAGCCATCCGCACGGCACCGGTGCGGCACTCCCGGACCGTGAAGCTGCGGCTCACCCCGGCCTCGGGGAACACCGCCAGGTATTCGCCCGCCCGGAGCTTCGCCACGGCCTCGCCGTAGGCCTCCGAACGGTCCGCGTAGCCCACCACCACGTGCCCGCTGGCGCTGATGGCCGGGCCGGCAAACCAGTGGTCGGCGGCCCCTTGGTGGATCAGGAACCTCAGCTGCGCCCGCGCATGCTTCCACAGCAGCAGTTCGGCAACGGCGAAATCAAGGTAGCCGAAGTGGGTGATGGCGAAAACCGCCCCCGTACCCGGGAGCACGGCCCGGGAGATCCCGTCCCGGGGGCCGGGCGCGGGCAGGTTCTCCAGGCCCGTGCTGATCACCCTGATGCCGAACATCCGGCGCAGGGCCAGGCCGGTGCGCACGATCAGCCGGTAGAAGCGGTCATTGGGCGGCGGCCGCCAGGGCATGCTGCTCCTTTCGGAGGGTCGGGGCTGGTACCGGGCGTGGGTGGACGCCGGCCGGGCCGGGCATCCGGTCAGTGGGTGACGTGGACGGACCCCTCAGGCAGCAGCTGGGCGTAGGCCCGTGCCGGCCGCACCGGCGCGCCCGTGCTCTCCGCGAAGGCCCGGATGACGAAGCCTGTGGCGAGGGTGTGCCAGATCCTGATCTTGCGGAGCATGAAATGCCCTACGCCCTTCAGCGACACATACTGCATGCTGGCGGCGTCGGAGGAGGCGCGCCGGGCGAACGCGAGTGACTGCCGCGGGCTGGTCATGTGGTCGGTAGTGCCGTGCACAATGAGGACCTTGCGGCGTGCCACGCGTTCGGCCGGGGTTTCCGGGCTGAGCCACGGGGCGAGCGCCACCACGGCCTCCACCTGGGGATGGTCGGCGGCGCAGACGGCGGTCAGGCCGCCCATGGAGTGTCCCACCAGGAACACCGGCACGCCCGGGTGGGCCTGCCCGATCTGCTGCAACGCCCATTTGGCGTCCTGGAGCGGCGACATGTCCGGGCCGTTCCAGCCGCGCACACTGTTGCGCAGCGACCACACGGCAAGTCCGTGCCTGCGTCCGGCACGGTGCAGGTGGCGGGCAAACGGAATCATCCGGGCAGGGCTCAGGTGCCGGGCCTCCACGGGTTCCCTGCTCCGGGCCTTGCCGCCGTGCAGGACCAGCGCCACGCCCAGGGTGGGCCCGGAGGCCTCGAGCACGCTCAGTACAGGGCGCTGCGCCGGGGATGCGGGCGCCTGCCCCGTCCGTGCGCTGTCAGTATTCCGTGTTCCGCCATTGCCCATGCCGGTACCTCCCAGTCCGAATGGTCCATTTATAAACCCTAAGGTGCCGCACGTAGAGTTCAACGTATGAGGTTCTTCTGCTGATGGGCGCCGGCCACTCCCACGCTTCCACAGGTCATTCGGAGCCGACAGCCGCGGCGATGGCTGCCCGGCGGAGGGCCAACCGGATCCTCGCCGCCGTCCTGATCCCCATCACCCTGCTCACGCTTGCGGGCATGGCCATGCTGTGGCCGTCCGGGAGCAAGGAGGGCATCTCGCTGGCGAACCCCTACTCGGCCGCGCCCGGCGTGACCTTCGATACCGGCACCATCCAGCGGGTAGCCACGGAAAGCTGCATGCAGGGCGTGGCCACCCAGGACCAAAGCGGTCAGCCGGCGCCGCAGGGGAGCGGCCAGCAGCCGGAGGGCTCCAACTGCACCTTCGCCTTCACCGAACCGGACAAGGGCGGCAGCCCCGTCAAAGTGGTCATCAACCCTGACGTCGCCAAATCCCACGGCGTCAAACCCGGCGACCAGATCCGCTACCTGAACCTCTCCAACGCCCACGGCGCGGCTTCCGCCCAGGGCTCTCCCGCCTACATCTTCGTGGACTTCGTCCGGACCCTTCCCATCGTCCTGCTGGCCCTGCTGTACGCGGGGGTGGTGATCGCCGTCGCCCGCTGGCGGGGACTGCGTGCGCTGGTGGGGCTGGTGGGCGCCTATTTCGTGCTGGCCAGCTTCATGCTGCCGGGCCTGGTGGAGGGCAAGCCCCCGCTCCTGCTGGCCCTGGTTGGCTCCACCGTGATCATGATCGGGGTGCTGTATTTCGCGCACGGCTTCTCGGCCCGGACCTCCACGGCGCTGCTGGGCACCATCTTCGGCCTGGGCATCACCGCGCTGCTTGCCTGGTGGGCCACCGGGGCCGCCAACCTGGCAGGGGTGGGCAACCATGAGGCCACCACCCTGATCAACACCTCGGCCAACATCTCCATCTCCGGGGTCATCCTGTGCGGGCTGATCATTTCCGGGCTGGGCGTCCTGAACGATGTCACCATCACCCAGTCCTCGGCCGTCTGGGAACTGTACGAACTCGCCCCCAACAGCAGCGCACGCAAACTGTTCACCTCCGCCATGCGGATCGGCCGCGACCACATCGCCTCCACCGTCTACACGATCGCGTTCGCCTACGCCGGGGCGGCCCTGCCCACCCTCATCATTGTGATGCTGTACGACCGGCCGCTGGGGGAAACCCTGACCAGCGCCGAACTGTCCGAGGAAGTCATCCGCACGCTGGTCGGTTCCATCGGCCTGGTCCTGGCCATCCCGGTCACCACGCTGATTGCCGTGCTGGTGGTCAAGGCGACAGGCATCCGGGAACCGGCCGCCGCCGTCGTGACCCCTGCGGTTGCCAACGCTGCGCCGGGCGCATCGCGGACTGCGCCGTCCGGATTCCGGCAGCGCGGGGCAATCGAACGGACGGACGACGGCGGGGAGTTGGCTCCAGGCGGCGCCGAGGACACGGGGGCGCTGGCCGCCGCCGCCCTCGAGGCACGGTCCCGCAGGGCTGCGGAACACCCGGAGGGCACTCCGGCAGCCGGCGTCGACGCGGACGGACCCGACGCGGACGGACCCGACCACTCCGGTGACGGCACCCTTCCCACGCGCCGGGGCCGCAGGGCCGACCGCGGCTGACCGCTGCTACTGGTAGTCGGCCAGCCAGAGATCCGGGCCGAACACCTCATACTGGATGTCCCTGGCCGGCACGCCCAGGCCGATCAGCGCGCTGCGGACCGATTGCATGAAGGCAACCGGGCCGCACAGGTAGTACTCGGCGTCGGAGGGCAGTTCGACGTCGCGGACGTTCATGAAACCCCGGTGCATGGTGGGATCGGCGGCGCCGCCGTCAGCATCCAGGAACCACACATTGAGGGCAGCGTCCGGCAGCGTGGCAATATCCGCCGTGACCTGGTTCCGGAGGGCGAAGGATCCGGGGGAGTCGTCTGCGTGCAGGAAGCACACCTTCCGCTGGGACCCGGATTTCACCAGATGCGACAGCATGCCGGCCATGGGTGTGATGCCGATGCCGGCGCTCGCAAGCACCAGCGGCCGGTCCGTGTACTCCAGCACCACGTCGCCGAAGGGGGCCGACAGGGTCACCTCGTCGCCCACGTTGACATGGTCATGCAGGAGGGTGGACATTTCGCCGTCCGGTGCTCCGGCAGCGGCGTCGCCGCGGACGCGCTTGACCGCGAACCGCCGGTGCCGGCCGTCGTCGGCCTGGGTGAGGCTGTACTGGCGGGGCTGGAGGACGCCGTCGGGCATCTCCATCCGGATCGTCACGTACTGGCCCGGCAGCGAGGGCTTGACCTCACGTTCGTCGATGCGCTCCACGACGAAACTGACAACGTCATCGGTCTCCTGGATCTTTTCGGCCACCCGCCAGGTGCGCCAGATGGTCTCCGGGCCCAGCCGGACCGCATCGTAGAGTCCCCGCTCCTTGTTGATGAGCATGTTGGCCATCAGCCAGTACACCTCGTCCCAGGCAGCGGCCACCTCCGGGGTGACGGCATCGCCCAGGACATCCACGATCGCCCACATCAGGTTGTCATGGACCACCTGGTACTGGTCGGGAGCCAACCCCAGCGACACGTGCTTGTGCGAGATCCGGGACAGCAAATGGTCCGGCAGGTGCGTCGGATCGTTCACCAGGAACCCGGCAAAGGCTGCCACGGAGCCTGCCAATGCCTGCTGCTGCCGCCCGTCCGCCTGGTTGCCGCGGTTGAACAGGCCGTCCAGCAACTCCGGATGCTCCTGGAACATGTGCGCGTAAAAGCGTGACGCGATCTCGCCGATGTTCTCCCCGACGACGGGCAGCGTCGCTTTGACCACAGGCAGTGAAGTATCTGAGAGCATCGTTACTCCTTCGGGGTTCCAGGCCGCTTTCCATGCTGCAGCGCACCGTTCCGGGCCACGTTAATACCGCCGACGGGCCGGCGACAGGACCAATCGGCACTGGTGCCGGCCCCGATTTGGCCGGATTTGCAACAATGGAAAGGTGACTCTTGCAGCAACCGCACCTGCTCCGAAGCTGGAACTTCCGCCCCTGAAGCTCGGTCCCCTCACCGTGGACACGCCGGTGATCCTGGCGCCCATGGCCGGCATCACCAACTCCGCGTTCCGCCGGCTCTGCCGTGAATACGGCGGTGGCATGTACGTGGCGGAGATGGTGACCTCCCGCGCCCTGGTGGAGCGGACCCCGGAGTCGCTCCGGATCATCTCCCATGACGAGGACGAAAAGGTCCGCTCGGTCCAGCTGTACGGCGTTGACCCCGTCACCGTGGGCGCTGCCGTCAGGATGCTCGTGGAGGAGGACAGGGCGGACCACATCGACCTGAACTTCGGCTGCCCCGTCCCCAAGGTCACCAGGCGCGGCGGCGGCTCTGCCCTGCCCTGGAAGATCGACCTCTTCACCTCCATCGTGCAGACTGCCGTCAGGGAAGCCTCCAAGGGCAACGTCCCGCTGACCATCAAGATGCGCAAGGGCATCGACGACGACCACCTCACCTACCTGGACGCCGGCCGGATCGCGCGTGATGCCGGTGTCGCCGCCGTCGCCCTCCACGGCCGGACGGCAGCCCAGTTCTACTCGGGCCAGGCCGACTGGTCCGCCATCGCGCGGCTCCGTGAAGCGCTCCCAGACATCCCGGTGCTGGGCAACGGGGACATCTGGTCCGCCGAGGACGCTGTCCGCATGGTCCGCGAGACCGGCGTGGACGGCGTGGTGGTGGGCCGCGGCTGCCAGGGCCGGCCCTGGCTTTTCGGTGACCTGCAGGCCGCGTTTGAAGGCAGCGACGTGCGGCACCGGCCCAACCTGCGGCAGGTCGCCGACGGCGTGTACCGCCACGCCCAGCTCATGATCGAGACCTTCGGCGGGGACGAATACAAGGCCCTCCGCGAAATCCGCAAGCACATGGCCTGGTACTTCAAGGGCTACCCGGTGGGCGGGGACCTGCGTGCCAAACTGGCCACCGTGCCCACCCTGGAGGTACTGCGCGGACTCCTGGACGAACTGGACCCGGACGTGGCCTATCCCGGAGTGGATTCCGAGGGCCCCCGCGGCCGTGCCGGATCCCCCAAGAAGCCGGCCCTGCCCAAGGACTGGCTGGACTCCCGTGCCCTGAACGAGGACCAGTCGCGGGACATTGCCGCGGCTGAGCTGGACGTGTCCGGTGGCTGAGGTTCCCGTCGCCGAGCACGCCACCGTCCCGCCCATGGCCATGGCCTCGGCCGGCTACGGTGCCGATGACTCCGCCCGCTGGGTGGAGGAACCGCCCAAGAGCACCTACCGGTCGGATTTCGAACGGGACCGCGCCCGGGTGCTGCACTCGTCCGCGCTGCGGCGGCTGGGCGCCAAGACACAGGTAGTGGCGCCGGACACGGACGACTTTGTCCGTACCCGGCTCACCCACAGCCTCGAGGTGGCCCAGGTGGGCCGCGAGCTCGGCCGTGCCCTGGGCTGCGACCCGGACGTGGTGGACACCGCCTGCCTCAGCCACGACCTGGGCCACCCGCCCTTCGGTCATAACGGCGAATCGGCCCTGAACGAGGTGGCCCACGCGATTGGCGGCTTCGAAGGCAACGCCCAGACCCTGCGCCTGCTGACCCGGCTGGAACCCAAGTTGCTCACGGCGGACGGGCAGCCCGCTGGCCTGAACCTCACCCGCGCCAGCCTCGACGCGGCGTCGAAATATCCCTGGTCCGCCCTCGAAGCGCCCGTAATCCATGGCCAGCGGACCAGCAAGTTCGGCGCCTACGAGGACGACCTGCCCATCTTCAACTGGATCCGTGCCGGAGCGCCGGAACGCCGCACCTGCCTGGAAGCGCAGGTGATGGACCTTGCCGACGACATCTCGTATTCGGTCCACGACGTGGAGGACGCGATTGTTGCCGGCCACTTCCAGCTCCGCTGGATGGACAACCCGGACCACCGTGCCCGGGTGGTGGGTTACGCCCGGCAGTGGTACCTGCCGCACAACGACCCCGCCGCGATCGACGCCGCCCTGGCCCGGCTGGAAGCCACCGACGTGTGGGTGCGCGAGGCCGACGGCAGCCGCAAGTCCATGGCGGCGCTGAAGAACATGACCAGCCAGCTGATCGGCAGGTTCTGCCAGTCCGCCCTGGAAACCACCCGTGCCGTCTACGGTCCCGGCCGCCTCACCCGCTACGGCGCCGAATTGATGGTCCCGGACGAGACGGTGATGGAAATCGCGGTGATGAAGGGCTTGGCCACCACCTTCGTGATGACCACCGAACACCGGCAGCCCATCTATGAGCGCCAGCGCGAAGTGCTCCACGCCCTGGTCACCGCCCTGAGCGCCACCGGCGACCGGCACCTCGAACCGATGTTCGCGGCGGACTGGCGGGCGGCGGAGGACGACGGCGCACGGCTGCGCGTGGTCATCGACCAGGTTGCATCGCTGACCGACGGCTCGGCCCTGGCCATGTACGAGCGCCTGGTGGGGAGCCTGCCCTCGCTGTGGTGACCGGCGTTACCTTCAGCCCATGCCGGCCGGCCCGCGGGACTAGGATTGCTCTGTGGCTGGGCTGATTAAACGCGAAGATATCGACGAAGTACGCCAGCGCACGGACATCAAGGAAGTGGTGGACGGCTACGTCACGCTCAAGGGCGCCGGGCTGGGAACCTTCAAAGGGCTGTGCCCCTTCCATGATGAGCGCTCGCCGTCGTTCACCGTCCGCCCCCAGGTGGGCCGCTACCACTGCTTTGGCTGCGGCGAAGACGGGGACGTCATTTCCTTCGTCCAGAAGCAGGACCACAGCTCCTTCCAGGAGGCCGTGGAAAAGCTGGCTGCGCGCATCGGCTACGAGCTGCGCTACGAGGACGGCGGAACCGGGCCCAACCGGGAAGAGGTGGGCCGCCGCCAGCGCCTGCTGGACGCCCACAAGATCGCGGACGAGTTCTTCCGTGCGCAGTTGCTCACCCCGGGCGCGGCGGAGGCGCGGAACTTCCTGTTCGGCCGCGGCTTTGACCGTGCCGCCGCGGAACACTTCGGCTGCGGCTACGCTCCGCAGGGCTGGGATGCGCTGCTCAAGCACCTCCGGGGCCGCGGCTTCACCGACGCCGAGCTCAAGCTCACCGGTATGTTTTCCGAGGGCAACCGGGGCATCTACGACCGCTTCCGTGGCCGCCTGATCTGGCCCATCAAGGACATCGCCGGCGACACCATCGGCTTCGGTGCCCGCAAGCTCTACGAGGACGACCAGGGCCCGAAGTACCTCAACACCCCGGAAACCACGCTCTACAAGAAGTCCCAGGTGCTGTACGGGATCGACCTGGCCAAGAAGAGCATCGCCAAGGACCGGCAGCTGGTGGTGGTGGAGGGCTACACGGACGTCATGGCCTGCCACCTGGCAGGAATCACGACGGCGGTGGCCACCTGCGGGACGGCGTTCGGCACCGAACACATCAAGATCGCCCGCCGGCTCCTCTCCGACGACGGCACCGGGGGAGAGGTCGTCTTCACCTTCGATGGCGACGCCGCCGGACAGAAGGCGGCCCTGCGCGCCTTCGAAGAGGACCAGCGGTTCACGGCCCAGACCTATGTGGCCGTGGAACCGACGGGCGCGGATCCCTGCGACCTCCGGCTCAGCCGCGGCGACGACGCCGTTCATGCGCTGGTGCAGTCCCGGCGGCCGCTCTTCGAGTTCGCCATCCGCACCACGCTGAAGCAGTTCAACCTGGACACCGTGGAAGGCCGCGTGCAGGGCCTGAAGGCGTCCGTGCCGGTGGTGGCGGCCATCCGCGACGGGTCAACCCGGACAGGCTACTGCCAGGCGCTGACAGGCTGGCTGGGCATGCCGGACCCCAACGAAGTGCTGCGCCTGGTCAACGCGGAAGTCAAGAACGCCGCCCGGCGCCAGGACGGCGGTCGCACGCCGGGTCCCCAGGGAGCCGGCCGCCCGGACCACGGTGCCCAGCACCAAGGGGCCCCCAACCATGCCGGCGCCCCCGGTGTTGCCGCCGGACCGCCGTTGGAAGCCGTGCCGTCCTTCCACCGGCCCGACCCGCGGGACCCTGTGGCGTCCATGGAGCGGCAGGCGCTGGAAGTGGCGCTGCAGGCGCCCTCCCTGCTCGCCGGGGCCGTCTGGGACCGCTTCGCCGAGGCGAGGTTCGCCACCCCTGCGTTCCAGGCCGTGCACGACGCCATGCGCGCCACCGGTCCGGGCATGGTGACCGACCCGGTGCGGTGGGTGGAACACGTCATGCATGAGGTCCCGGAGCCGCTGCGGCCGCTGGTGTCCGAGCTGTCGGTGGTGCCGCTGCCGGCCCATACGGAAGAGGCGGTGCTGAAGTACTGCCGCGACATCCTGTCCCGCCTGTTCGAACTGCAGATCACCAGGACCAAAGCGGACAAGATGGGTCAGCTCCAGCGGCTGGATCCCTCGGCGGACCCTGAAACGTACCAGCGGCTGAACCGTGAGCTGCTGATGCTGGAGATGGAACGCCGGGCCCTCCGCGCCGAGACCTGAACCCGGCCGGCGGCCATCCCTGTGATGCTGCCCACCCGGGCGCCCCGGGCGGGCAGCCGATTTCGTTTCGGAGGCAACTGTTTGCTAGGCTGATACCCGCTTCATTCCTCCTTAGCTCAATTGGCAGAGCATTCGACTGTTAATCGAAGGGTTGCTGGTTCAAGTCCAGCAGGAGGAGCTTCCGATCCCCGCTCCGGTCTCCGGAGCGGGGATTTTTTATGCCCCTTTGCCGGCCGTCGCGGGCCCGCGCTGGCCGCGTCTGCGCCGATTTCACTTTTGCCGGAATCCTTTGCTAAGGTCGTACCTGCTTCATTCCTCCTTAGCTCAATTGGCAGAGCATTCGACTGTTAATCGAAGGGTTGCTGGTTCAAGTCCAGCAGGAGGAGCTTCACCGGAAAAGTCCCCGTCCTCCTCTGGAGGGCGGGGACTTTTTGCGCGTCAGACAAAGTCCATTTCAACCTGCAGGAACCGCTCGGCCTCGGCAATGGCAGCCTGGAATGCTTCCTGCTCGGTGGGCGAGGTGCGGGGTTGCCGGGGGTTCCACTCGTGCGGCGCCGAATGGATCCGCACAAAACCCTCCTCGGGCGGGGCGTAAAAGATCCCGAAGCGCTGCACGGGCCACTCCGGGGACGTCTCAGGCGCCACCAGCAGGGCGGCCCTGAACGCGGGGTTGAACCATTGGGCTATCGGCCGGCGACGGTCCTCGGTGAACAGCCCGGCGGCGTAGAGGGTTGCCGACTGCTCGCCCATCTGGGCGCAGGTGCGGTCCCACCACAAGGGAAGGATGCGGGTGTCGCACCGTTGCCATGTGGCCGGGATCTGGGGCCGATCCTGCCGACTGGACACGGACACTATTTTATCCCGCCCCCTTTTGCGCAGGTAAAGACCCTGCCGGTCAGCGCCGGCGGCGTCCGCCCGGGTTCACGCGGTACAGCAGGGCTGAGCCCGCCAGGGCGCCCAGGATGATGCCCATCGCCGGGTTCCCTGCGGCGCGTCCGGCGAAGTAACCGGCGACGGCGCCCAGCACCGCGCCGAGGAACAGTCCCCGTCCGTTCCGGTGCAGCCTGCGCGGCGCGGCCTGGGGCGGTTGGCCGGGGTGCTGGTGTCTCCTGCGCGGTCTGGTCATGGGTTCACCGGGCGGCTACTGGATGGGCGGGACGGTGCGGGGACGGACCACCAGCCACAGCGCCGCCATGGCCAGCAGGATGCAGGCGGCCTGGACGGCTCCCATGGGAGTGGCGCTGGTGATGCCCAGCCAGCCGACAACGGGGGAGATGAGGCCCGCCATCATGAAGGTTGCGGCGCCCAGCAGCGAAGCTGCGGTTCCCGCCTGCGAGGCATGGCTGGACAGGGCCAGGACCTGCACGCAGGGGAACATGAACCCGGTGCCCAGGATGTAGAACCACAGCGGCACCATGACGCCCCACAGGCCAAGCCCCAGCTGGTCGAACACCACAATCAGCGCTGCCATCAGGAACATCCAGGCCGTGGCCGCAGCGAGGATCCACTGCGGCGGCACCCGCCGGACCAGCCGTGAACTGGTTTGCACGCCCGCCACAATGCCCAGGGAGTTGATGCCGAACAGGAGGCCGTACTGCTGGGCCGAGAAGCCAAACACGTCCTGGAACAGGAACGGCGAGGCGGACAGGTAGGTGAACAGGCCGCCAAAGTTCAGGCCTGCCACCATCAGCAGGCCCACAAAGATCCGGTCCCCGAACAGTACGCGGTACCGTTGCCGGGCCGTCAGGCCGCTCTGGCCCCGCTTTTCCGGCGGCAGTGTTTCGCGGACCAGGAACAGGGCAGCCACGATCACGATCGTGCCGTAGGAGGCGAGGAACACAAAGATGCCGGGCCACGGCATGACCAGCAACAGCTGGGAGCCGATCACCGGGGCCAGGATCGGGGCCAGGCCGTTGACCAGCGCCATGCGGGAGAACATCCGCACCATCGCGTACCCGGAAAACAGGTCCCGCACCATGGCCATGGCCACCACGCCGCCGCCGGCGGCGCCCACGCCCATGAGCACGCGGAAGACCCCCAGCGTGGTGATGTCAGTTGACAGGGCAGCGCCGATCGATGCCGCGATGTGCAGGGCGGTGGCCATGATCAGCGGGTTCCTGCGGCCGAACTTGTCGCTGAACGGACCCACCACCAACTGCCCGAACGCGAATCCCAGCGTGGTGCCGGCCAGGGTGAGCTGGACCTGCGCCTCGGACACCCCAAGACTCGCCTCCAGGGCGGGGAAGGCCGGCAGGTACAGGTCGATGGTGAACGGACCCAGGGCGGTCAGGGCGCCGAGGAGGAGGATGTACAGGAGTTTGCGGCGCCGGCTGAGCAAGTCGCCCGGATTGGGGGGAGTGGTCACGGATGTCAATCCTAGGCCCGGAACGCAGCGATTTGCAGCGTTGTAGTCCGCGCCGCCCGGCAAGCCCCGAAGTTCGGCCTGAACCTGAATGGTAGTTTTGTGGCGGGGACTGTGCCGGTGCACATTCCTGCAGTAAAGGAAAGCCGGATCGATCACACACACCAGTTAGGCGGAACCGATGAGCGGACGTCACAGCGGGCAGACCAGACCCGGATTGCGCATCACGGCGCTGCCAGGAACGCTCAGGCTCCTGGCCAGGCTGGCTCCCCGGCAAATCAATGACGAAATCGCCTTCGCCAAAATCGAACTCAAACGCAAGGGCGTGCAGCTTGGAGTGGCCGCCGCGTTCTTCGCCGTGGCCCTGGTTTTCCTGGTCTTCCTGGTCATTGGGCTGATCGTTGCCGCCATCATGGGCCTGGCCACCATCATGCCCGCCTGGTTGGCGGCGCTGCTGGTTTCCGCGGCGTTCCTGCTGATCGCCCTCATCGGCGGCCTGATCGGCCTGGGCAGGTTCAAGAAGGCCATGCCGCTGGTGCCGGAGGAAACCATCCGCGGCATCCGGCATGACATTGGGGTCGCCAAGGAGGGCTCGGCCTTCAACCCCGCCGTGCTGGACCCGGCAAGCCCGGAAGCCAAGGCAGCGAAGGCCGCCAAGGAGGAGGCCGCGGCGAAGGCAAAGGCCGAGAAGGCTGCGAAGGCCGCCGAGCACGACAAGGAATTCCCGCACGCTTCCGAACCGGAACTGGCGCGCCGCCTGGGCCAGCGGCGCCAGCACCTGACCGAAGTCCGCGACGAACTGGGCACCGAACTGGACGTCAAGACCCAGGCCCGCTACCTGGCGGCCGCCGCCCGGGACGCCGCGCAGCAGGGACAGGCAATGGCAGTACGCGGAAAGGACGCAGCAGCCCGGAAACTGGCAGGGCTGTCCGAATCCACCGGTGGCCTGCAGGACCGCTGGAAGCCCCTGGCTGCGCTGGCTGCAGCCGGAACAGTGCTGGCAGTGCTGCTTCGCAGGCTGCTGCGCACCTTCTAGCACCGCGGCCGCTGGTCCGGGCGCAGGCGTGACGCACGCTCCGCCCGGACGCGGTAGCGGACAGTATTGGTACGGCACGAAGATCCCGGTCCCGGGGGACCGGCAGCAGCTTGGCAGGACTACGCCCCAGGGCGGCGACAGGAAGGGGGACCAGTGAAGTTCATTGGTGCCGGTTCCCGTCCGGACCGACCCCAGGTGGACCACGACCTCGTGTTCACCATCCCCAACCTGCTCACCGTGGTGCGATTCATGGGGGTACCGCTCTTCATCTGGCTGGTCCTGGCCCAACGTGAATACGGAGCGGGCGTCATCGTCCTCGCCGTCATGGCGTGCACCGACTGGGTGGACGGCTACGTCGCCCGCCGCTTCGACCAGGCCTCGAGGCTGGGCCGGGTACTGGACCCCATCGCCGACCGGCTGGCGCTGCTTGCCGTCGCCGTGACCCTGGTGATTGCCGGCGTCGTCAATTGGCTGTACCTGGCCGCCCTGGTGGTTCCGGACGCCATCCTGCTGGTGCTGACCCTGTCCCTGTTCCGCGGCCACCCGGACCTGCCCGTCAGTGCGGTAGGCAAAGTGCGTACCGGCCTGCTGCTCCTTGGCACCCCAATGCTGGTGCTCTCCCGGTTGGACACCGGGTATGCCGGGCCGCTTTTCGTTGCCGCCTGGATCGTGCTGGGCCTGGGGCTGGTGGGGCACTGGATCGCCGCCTACAACTACTTCTGGGCCATGCTGCGCAAAGGCCGGAACAGGCCCAGGCCCGACGGCGGGACCTCCTGATGGTGTGGCTGGCCGTTTTCCTCGCGGTCCTCGGCGCCTTCTGCCTGGCCCTTGGCGCCCAGCGGCAGGGCAGCGCCGTCAAGGCCGATACCGGCGGTTTGGCCCTGAGCTCCAACGGTTTCCTGCGCCTGCTGCGCAACCCGCGCTGGGTGTTTGGCCTTCTCCTCCTGGGTGCAGGGATGGCGATGAACGCCGTGGCGCTGGTTTCGGCGCCCCTGACCGTCATCCAGCCCATTGGGGCGATCGCACTGGTGATCACCACCATCGTCAATGCGCGGGACCAGGACCTCACCATCAACCGGGCCACGGTGGTGGCCATTACTGCGTGTGTGACAGGGTCGGCGCTGTTCGTCCTCCTGGCCGTCAACGTCACCCAGGAAAACCACCACGTCAGCCCTGAGGACGAGCTCACCATCGTGCTCCTGCTGGCGCTGGCGGTGGGCCTGTTCGGAACCCTCGCCGTGATGTTCAAGCACCGTATGAACGCGTTCGTCTACATCCTCGGCGCCGGCGTCCTGTTCGGTTTCGTGGCGGTGCTGACGAGGATCATCGGCAAGCACCTGCTCGACCCCAACGGTCTGTTCCTGCTGAACGTCCAGTGGTACTCCGTGGTGGCGATCCTAGCGGCCGGCGGACTGGGCTCCTGGTTCGTGCAGAGCGCCTACTCCACCGGCCCGCCGGACCTGGTGATCGCCGGCTTGACGGTCATCGACCCCATGGTGGGCATCGCCATCGGCATCCTCATCCTCGGCGAACTCCGGCCGGACGTCCACGCCGTCATGGCCATTGCCATGGGAACGGCGGCGCTCCTTGCTATCGTTGGGGTTATCGCCCTTTCCCGGCACCACCCCGAGGTCACCAAGCGCAAGAAGGACGCTCGGAAGGCGCCGGGCAGGCCGTCGCACTAGTCCCTATCCGCCCACGAGCCGTCAAGCTAACCCGCGGGCCCGGCCTGTATCCGGCCGGATTCCCGCCGTGCTGCCAGTCAACGCTGTCCGCACCGTGACCATCAGGAGCCATCCACGTGACCACGCCCGCCGACCAGCCACTGACCATCCTGATCGCCGCGGACACCTATCCGCCGCACGTGAACGGCGCCGCCCAGTTCGGCTACCGCCTGGCCAAGGGCATGACCGGACGCGGCCACAACGTCCATGTGCTGGCTTGCCGCGACGGCAAGGGCAAAAGCTTCACGGAATTCCGGGACGAAGCAACGGTCCACCGGCTCAGGTCCCACAGCGTGCCCACTCACGAGACGTTCCGCATCTGCTTCCCGTGGGAGATCAAGAAGGAAATCAGCCTCCTGTTCGACCGGGTCAAGCCGGACGTGGTGCACATCCAAAGCCACTACATGATCGGTGAGCACGTCCTCTACGAGGCAGTGAAGCGCGGCATCCGCGTGGTGGCCACCAACCACTTCATGCCGGAAAACCTGAACCCGTTCCTGCCGTTCCCCCAGTGGTTCAAGGACATCGTGGGACGCATCTCCTGGAAGGACATGGGCAAGGTCATGGGCCAGGCCGATGTTGTCACCACCCCCACTCCGCTGGCAGCCAAGGCCATGCACGAGCACGCGTTCCTGCGGAAGGTGCTCCCGCTCTCCAACGGCATTGACTCTGCGGCCTATGAGCTGCAGCCCGGCGAGAAGATCGAACCGCACGCCCACCCCACGGTCCTCTTTGCCGGCAGGCTGGCCGAGGAGAAGCACGTGGATGTGCTCATCCGGGCTATCGGCAAAACACCCCCCGAGCTGAAGGTGCACCTGGAAATCGTGGGCGGCGGCGAAGTCCGGCCCGCACTCGAGGAGCTGGTGCAGCGCCTGGGCCTGGCGGACCGGGTCACATTCTTGGGGCTGGCAAGCGACGAGGACCTGCGCAGGGCCTACATCAGGGCCAACCTGTTCTGCATGCCGGGGACCGCGGAGCTGCAGTCGCTTGTCACGCTGGAGGCCATGTCCGCGTCCACGCCGGTGGTGCTGGCGGATGCCATGGCGCTGCCCCACCTGGTGCGCGACGGCCAGAACGGCTACCTGTTCACGCCCAGCGACAGTGACGACCTCGCCAAGAAAATCACCCAAATCCTGGAGCTTCCCGCGGACCAGCAGGAGGCCATGGGCCAGGCCAGCCGGCAGATGGTGGAGCCGCACAGCATCCAGGGGACCCTGCAGACCTTCGAGGACCTCTACCGCGGCGCGCGGTTCGAGGACATGGTGGTCTGAACCCACTCCGGCATTTGCTAGAGTGTTCCTGCCCTCCCGCCGCGCGCACTTGCGCCGGTACAGGGCTGCCTCGGGGCTATAGCTCAGCTGGTTAGAGCGCGGGACTCATAATCCTAAGGTCCTCGGTTCAAGTCCGAGTAGCCCTACCGTCACCTGCCGCAGGCAGCTTTGATTCGCGGAAACCGCGGCCGACCGTTCACGTCGGCCGCGGTTTCCGCATTTAACCCGGCATGGAAATCCCGGCCCGATCCTTTGCTTACCGTCGGACATGCGCTATGTTACTGATCAGTAACTTACGTCGCTCCTGCGGCGTCCACCGATCTCCCGGAGGCAACCATGTCCACCACTGCTGCAGGCTCCCGCGACCTTCCCTACGCAGACGGGGATTTCTATGCCTTCGAACAGCTGCTGTCCGCCAAAGAGCAGGACCGGCTGGCCGAGGTGCGGGACTTCCTGGCCCGCGAAGTCCGGCCCATCGCGGCCGACTGCTGGAACCGCGGCGAGTTCCCCATGGACCTCATCCCCAAGCTCGCCGAAGTGGACCTGGTCAGCCCGGTCCGGCGCCAGGGGCAGTCCAACCTCTTCGCCGGGCTCGTCCACGCCGAACTGACCCGCGCCGACGCTTCCATCGCCACCTTCATGGGGGTGCACGACGGGCTGTTCACCGGGTCCATCGAAGCCTTGGCGTCGCAGGAGCAGCAGGACGCCTGGCTTCCCGACATCTACGCGCTGAAGAAGATCGGCGCGTTTGGGCTCACCGAACCCCTCGGCGGCAGTGACGTGGCAGGCGGCACGCGGACCACGGCACGGCGTGACGGCGACACCTGGATCCTCAACGGCGCCAAGCGCTGGATCGGCAACGCAACGTTCTCCGACTGGGTGGTCATTTACGCCCGCGACGTCGACGACAACCAGGTCAAGGGCTTCCTGGTGGACACGGCCCTGCCCGGCTACAGTGCCACCAGGATCGAGAACAAGATCTCCCTGCGCACGGTGCAGAATGCCGACATCGTCCTGGACAACGTGGTGGTGCCCGGGTTCTTCAAGTTGGCCAACGCCAACAGCTTTCGGGACGTCAACAAGGTGCTCAAGGTGACCCGCCTTGCAGTCGCCTGGCAGGCCGTCGGCCAGCAGCTGGCAGCTTTCGACGTGGCCCGGAACTACGCCGTTGAACGGCATCAGTTCGGCCGGCCGCTGGCGTCCTTCCAGCTCATCCAGAACCAGCTCGTGCAGATCCTCGGCAACGCCGTTAGCTCCATGGGCATGATGGTCCGGCTCGCCCAGCTCGAAGACGACGAGCTGGCGAGGGACGAGCAATCGGCACTGGCCAAGGCCTTCACCACCGAGCGGATGCGCGAAAGCGTTGCCCTTGGCCGGAGCATCCTGGGCGGCAACGGCATCGTCACGGATTACGGAATGGCCAAAATCTTCGCCGACGCCGAAGCGATCTACTCCTACGAGGGCACTGCGGAGATTAACACCCTGGTGACCGGGCGGGCCATCACGGGGATCTCGGCCATCGTCTGACCGCCGCGCATCAGCGCGCGCCCTGCAGCGGTAGCAGCACCGAAGGCCGCAGGTCCAGAATGAACTGCAGTGGGTTGACGTAATCGTCACCCTGCCGCACGCCCCAGTGGACGCATCCCGGATCCGGGCAGTGTCCGGGCAGTGCGGTCCCAATGGTCTGGCCTGCGGCGACCGTGGAGCCGGCGGCGAGGCTGCTCTCCACGGGTTCGAAGCTGCTGCGCAGCCCGCCGCCGTGATCTATGGTGATCACCGGCCGGTCCACCACGACACCCACGAAACTGACTGTTCCGGCAGTGGGGGACAGTACCGCGGTCTCGGAACCGGGCATGCCAAGGTCCACCCCGCGGTGTCCGCTGAGCCAGGGCTTGGGTGGGGGGTCGAATGACCGGACCACGGGCGGCCGGGGTGCCAGCGGCCACCGCCACGACGGGGTGGCCGGCGCGACGCTGCCGCCGGACGTCGTCCCGGCGGGCGTCCGGACCGCAAGGTCCGGGGAAGGGGCCGGCAGCAGGGCAGGGGGCGGCGTCTGCACTGCGGAGGATACCGAAGCGGGAAGCATCAGGACGGCTGCCAACAGGATCCGTGGTTTCATCTGTCCAGAATGGGCCCCGGAAAACCGTCCCGGCAGGGGCCCCGCAGGCTATGTGGACAAGCCAGGTCCGGCCCTGCTGCCCGTCCTGCACGCGGTGCCGCCTGTAGTACACTTGATGGAGCAGTTTGCTGCGCCCTCAACGCTTCCCGTCCCGGCAGTCCACTTCCGTGGGGTTCCTGCCTGTCCGGATTGCGTCGGCACAACTCATTCAGGAGTGTGGGGGAGCAGCGGGCTGACTACGCGCATCCAGCCCGCCATCGGCAAAGCCCCGGCCCACGCCCATGGCGGATCGCGCCTCCTGCGGTCCGCGCCACGGCACGGATGGGAAGCACGATGGATGCCAGGAGCACGGCCCGGACCCGGGCCACGCTAATCAACCGTCAACTATTGGCAGGGTAAGAAGCCTCGCGGCTATCTCATGAATGACCTGCCGGAAGGAGCGTCGGCATGCCCGTCGTAACCATGCGCCAGCTGCTTGACAGCGGCGTCCACTTTGGACACCAGACCCGCCGTTGGAACCCGAAGATGAAGCGCTTCATCTTCACCGAGCGCAACGGCATCTACATCATCGACCTTCAGCAGTCGCTGTCCTACATCGACCGCGCCTACGAGTTCGTCAAGGCCACTGTTGCCCACGGCGGCACCGTGCTGTTCGTCGGCACCAAGAAGCAGGCGCAGGAAGCCATCGCTGAGCAGGCCACCCGCGTTGGCCAGCCCTACGTGAACCAGCGCTGGCTCGGCGGTATGCTGACCAACTTCCAGACGGTCGCCAAGCGTATCCAGCGCATGAAGGAACTCGAAGAGATCGACTTCGACGACGTCGCCGGTTCCGCTTACACCAAGAAGGAACTGCTGCTCCTCAAGCGCGAGCTCACCAAGCTGGAGTCCAACCTGGGCGGCATCCGGAACCTGACCAAGGCTCCGTCCGTGCTGTGGGTTGTCGACACCAAGAAGGAACACCTCGCCGTCGACGAAGCCAAGAAGCTGAACATCCCGGTTGTTGCCATCCTGGACACCAACTGCGATCCCGACGAAGTCGACTTCCCGATCCCGGGCAACGACGACGCCATCCGCTCCGTGAACCTGCTGACCCGCGTTGTTGCCGACGCTGTTGCAGAAGGCCTGATCGCCCGCAACAACCGCGGCTCCGGCGCTGCAGAAGCTGCCGAAGAGCCCCTGGCCGAGTGGGAGCGCGAGCTCCTCGAAGGCAGCAAGGCCGAGGAAGCCGCCGCAGCTCCGGCCGAGGCCCAGGCAGCTGCCGAGGCTCCCGCCGAAGACGCCAAGTAACACAACTAAATCCGGATTCTCCGCGCTGTCCGCAGCCGGAGCTGCTGACAGGATGGCCGCCCGCACACCGGGCAGCCGTCCTGTCAGTCCGTACACCACAACACATTTCTAGACAGAGGGGTTCACATGGCGAACTACACTGCCGCGGACATCAAGGCCCTGCGCGAGCGCACCGGCGCCGGCATGATGGACGTCAAGAAGGCTCTTGACGAAGCCAACGGTGACGCCGAGAAGGCCATCGAAATCATCCGCATCAAGGGCCTGAAGGGCGCCACCAAGCGTGAAGGCCGCTCCACCGCCGAAGGCCTCGTTGCCGCCAAGGTGAGCAACGGCGTCGGCGTCATGATCGAGGTCAACTGCGAAACCGACTTCGTCGCCAAGGCTGACAAGTTCATCCAGCTGGCCGACAAGGTCCTGGCCGTCGCCGTCGAGTCCGGCGCCGCCGACCTCGAGACCCTCCTCGCCACCGATGTCGACGGCAAGCCGCTGTCCGAGGTCGTCGTCGAAGAAGGCGCAGTCCTGGGCGAGAAGGTCGTTGTCCGCCGCATCTCCCGCATCGAGGGTGCAACGGTCGACGCCTACCTGCACAAGACCTCCAAGGACCTCCCGGCCCAGGTCGGCGTCCTGTTCGCTGTCGACGGTGAAGGCGAAGCTGCCGCAACCGCCGCCCACGACGTTGCTGTCCACATCGCCGCCATGGCCCCGAACTACCTGACCCGCGAGGACGTCCCGTCCGAGCTCGTCGAGTCCGAGCGCCGCATCGCCGAAGAGACCGCCAAGGCCGAGGGCAAGCCCGAAGCCGCGCTCACCAAGATCGTTGAAGGCCGCGTGACGGGCTTCTACAAGGGTGAGGTCCTGGTTGACCAGGCATTCGCCAAGGACGCCAAGAAGTCTGTGGCGCAGGTCCTCGAAGAGGCCGGTGTCAAGGGAACCGCGTTCACGCGTTTCCGCGTCGGCTCCTAGTCGAAACTGAAAGGGGGTGGCCACTTCGGTGGCCGCCCCTTTTGCATGCGCACAGGGTGCCCGCACGTCCCGTGCAGCAGCCGCGCCGGTTCCAGCCACCGGCGCCGGCAGGATAACCTTTTTTCGAACGTCACCAACGGGAAGGCATCATGGAAGCCGTCAACACAGTCATTCAGCCGGAGAAGAGCCGACGGCGTGTCCTCCTGAAGCTCTCCGGCGAGGTCTTCGGCGGCGGAAAGCTGGGCGTGGATCCCGAAACCGTCCGCAACGTCGCCAAGCAGATCGCCGCCGCCGTCCCCGACGTCGAAGTCGCCATCGTGGTGGGCGGCGGCAACTTCTTCCGCGGCGCGGAACTCTCCCAAAGCGGCATGGACCGCTCGCGTGCCGACTACATGGGCATGCTCGGCACGGTCATGAACTGCTTGGCCCTGCAGGACTTCCTCGAGCAGGCGGGCGTTGAAACCCGCGTCCAGAGCGCCATCACCATGGGCCAGGTGGCCGAGGCGTACATCCCGCGCCGCGCCATCCGCCACATGGAAAAGGGCCGTGTGGTGATCTTCGGCGCCGGCGCTGGCCTGCCCTACTTCTCCACCGACACCGTGGCCGCCCAGCGCGCCCTCGAAGTCCATGCCGACGTCGTCCTGATGGCCAAGAGCGGCGTGGACGCCGTCTACACCGCAGACCCCAAGAAGGACCCCACCGCCGAGCGGCTTGAAACCCTCAGCTACGACGACGCGCTGCGCCGGGACATCCGGGTCATGGATCAGACCGCAATGACCATGTGCAAGGACAACAACCTGTCCATGGTGGTGTTCGGCATGGAAGGCGAGGGCAACGTCACCCGCGCCATCCGGGGAGAGAAGCTGGGCACCCTGGTCACCGCCTAGCTCCGGCTAGGATGTTTTCAGGACAGTTCCGTTGCCGCCCCGCCGCGGCGGCGGAAGCAGCGACACAGAACCAGGCGTGCAGTGAACCGGCGCGCCGGACAGCACCAGACCACCAGGAGAGACCGTGATCGAAGAAACCTTGCTCGAAGCCGAAGAAAAGATGGACAAGGCCGTAGAGGTTGCCAAGGAAGACTTCGCTTCCGTCCGCACCGGCCGGGCCAACCCTGGCCTGTACAACAAGGTCCTGGTGGACTACTACGGCTCGCCCACGCCGCTGCAGCAGCTGGCGTCGTTCGCCATCCCGGACGCCCGCACCATCCTGATCACCCCGTTCGACAAGACCGCACTGCGGGACATTGAACGGGCACTGAGCGATTCCGAGGTTGGCGCCAACCCCTCCAACGACGGCAACGTCATCCGGATCACCATCCCGGAACTGACCAAGGAACGCCGCAAGGAATACGTCAAGATCGTCAAGACCAAGGGCGAGGACGCCAAGGTGTCCATCCGCAACATCCGCCGCAAGGCCAAGGAAACCCTGGACCGCCTGGTCAAGGACGGCGAAGCGGGTGAAGACGAGGGCACCCGGGCCGAGAAGGAACTGGACGGCATCACCAAGGCCCATGTCGACGGCATCGACGAACTGCTCAAGCGCAAGGAAGCAGAGCTGCTCGAAGTCTGATGGGCCAGGCAGAACAGGCCCCCGCAGCACGGGCCCGCACACGGGGGAAGCGGCCCGGGAGCAACCCGACGCCAAAAGCCGGGCGGAATCTTCCGGCGGCTGTCGTGGTGGGCCTGGCCATGCTCCTGGCCGTGCTCGGCGGCCTCCTGTTCCTCCCGCTGGCGTTCGTGGCCATTGTCACCGCGTTCGCCGTGTTCGGTGTCTGGGAGGTCTACCGGGCGCTGGAGGCCAACGGCACCAGGATGCCGATAGTCCCGGTGATGACCGGGACCGTCGCCATGCCGTTCGTCGCCTACTTCGGCGGTATTGAAAGCCTCCTGTTCGGCATGCTGCTCAGCTCCGTTGCGGTGCTGCTGTGGAGGTCCATCGACACCGCGGCCGGGTCCGCCAACAGTATCTTCGCGGGCGTGTTCGCCCTGGGCTGGGTGCCGTTCTTCATCAGCTTCGCCTCCCTGCCGCTGCACGCCGCCGGCGGGGCAACTCCGCTGGGCCTGTGGCCCGGCGGCACCATCCCCGAAGGGGCCTGGCAGATCGCGGTGATGCTCCTGCTGGTGGTGTCCAACGACACCTTCGGCTACCTGGTGGGCGCGTCCCTGGGCAAGCACCCCATGGCACCGAAGATCAGTCCCAAGAAATCCTGGGAAGGCTTCGCGGGCTCGGTGGCCGGTGCGGTGCTGATCGGGGTGCTGGCCTCCCTGTTCATCCTGGACAAGCCCTGGTGGGTGGGCGTGGTGCTGGCCATCGGTACGGTGGCGGCCGCCACCGCGGGAGACCTGGCCGAGTCCATGGTGAAACGCGAACTGGGCGTCAAGGACATGAGCAGCATCCTGCCCGGCCATGGCGGGGTCATGGACCGGCTCGATTCGATCGTCTTCGCCTCGCCCCTGGTCTATGTCCTCTACGGGCTGGTGACCGGCAGCTGGTAACGGCCCCCGCAGGCGCGGACACCACCACAACCCGGCACCCATAGACTGGTGCCACAGCGCTACGGCTGAAGAGTCATTGAAGGAACCATAAGTGGCATTGGATATTCATCGGCAGATCCCTGCGTCCTTTGAGCGCGTGCAGCGCAGTGAATACGGCTACAACGCCAAGCAGGTTGACCAGTTCCTGCAGCGCGCCCGGGTGTCGCTGGAGACGCCGGAGCAGGCTGCCGAGCCGATCAACAGCTCGGATGTCCGTGCGGTCTCGTTCGATCCGGTCAAGGGCGGCTACTCCGCCGCGGTGGTGGACGCTGCCCTCGACCGGCTGGAAGACGCCTTCGCACGCCGGGAACGCGATGAACTCATCGCCGCCAGCGGTGAAGAGGCCTGGCTGCGGGAAATCGGCAAGCTCTCCGGCATCCTGCGCGGCCGGCTGCACCGGCCGGACGGCGAACGGTTCCGCCGGCCGGCCAAACGCAAGGCACGCAGCTACAACACCGCCGACGTGGACCGGCTCTGCCACGAACTGGTGTCCTACCTCGAGCACGACAAGCCGCTGAGCGTCGACAGTGTCCGCCGCGCTGTGTTCCGCCCGGCCGTAGGCCCCGAAGGATACGAGGAAGCTCAGGTTGACGCGTTCCTGGACCGCGTCGTCGAACTCATGGCAGCCATCGACTGACCCGGCGGTCCCCGTCCTTCATTCATTTCTCGGCGGAGTGGGGGACAGCGGCTGGAAACGGGTCCACACGTCGCGGTAGCTGCGGTAGCCGCCCAGCGCCGACGCTGCCAGGAATGACAGCCCGCACGCCGCGCCCACCAGGACGGCCGCCACGGTTCCTGCCCCGGCAAGTGACAGCAGCAGTCCTGCCAGGATGGCAATCAGGGCAGCGTTCGCCGTCGTCATGAAGATCATGCTGCTCCCGGCCACATGGCCCAGGCTGCTGCGGTTGCCGAAGAAGTAGTACGTCTGCCGGGAACCGGCCTCGTCGTCGTGGTGCGCCGCCATCAGGTACGGTGCCACACCCGGGTCCAGTTCGACGTATGCGGCCCGAAGCCGGTTCATGGCCGTGACGTACATGAGGTCCTCGTGCGCCACGTTCATGACGCGCACCTGGGTCAGCAGGCCCATCCCCACAACGATGAACAGGACCACCACCGCCAGCAGCACGAACGGATCGGAGAACCCGGTGGCCTGGCCCACCAGCGCCACGCTGACCAGTCCGGCCGAGGTGAAGGTGAGGAACATGCTGATCCGCGTCAGCACCTCGCCCTGGGCGGTGCTCCGGGAGGCCAGCAGGCCCCAGTGTTCCGTGGCGAGCAGTTGCGCCCGCACGGACGGCGGCACCGGATCCGGCCCGGCCGCAGGCCCCTCGTCACGGATGGACATGCCGTCATTGTCCACCCATCAACGGCCGGTTGCCAGCGGCCTTTCCGGCGTGTGCAGCCGCGTCATGACCCGGGACAGGGTAGCGGGCACCCGGCCTGCCGTGGCCCGGGAGACCAGCACCATGACGGCGAACGCCGTAGGAACGGACCAGGCCGCAGGTTGGGCAAGCCATGCTGGCGTGTTGGCGGCTCCGGCCACCGACCCGGCGATCATGGCCCCGCCGCACAGCAGCCCGCCGGTCACCATTCCCGCGATCGCTCCGGCGTCGGTCAGTCCACGCCACCAGATGCCCAGCAGGAGTACCGGGCACACGGTGGAAGCGGTAAAGGCAAAGACCAGGCCCACGCTGCCGGCCAGGGCCAGGGAGTCCGTCATCAGGGCGAAGCCCAGGGGCACGACGGCGGACACCACCGCTGCGAGGCGGAAGCCACCCACCCCGGCGCCGAGCACGTCCTGGCTCACCACGCCTGCCAGCGAGACCACGAGCCCGGACGTGGTGGACAGGAATGCCGCGAAAGCACCCGCCACCACCAGCGCCGCCAGCAGGTCGCCGGCGGCGCCCCCCACGAGCTCGCGGGGGAGCAGCAGGACCATGGCGTCGGGCTGGCCGGAACGGCCCAGTTCGGGTGCGAACATGCGTCCCACCAGGCCGTACGCCGTGGGGAAAAGGTAGAACACGGACAGCAGGCCCAGCACGATCAACGTGGTCCGGCGTGCCGACTGGCCGTCCGGGTTGGTGTAGAACCTGACCAGCACATGCGGCAACCCCAGGGTCCCGAAGAGCAGGGCCACCAGCAGTGACACGTTGCTGTACAGGCTGGCGGGCGGCTGGCCGGTCGGGTTGACGGCAGGCGCGGCCACGGGGGAGTAGCCCGTCCCGGCCAGCACGAAGAGGATGAAAAGGATGGGCACCGCCAGCGCCGTGAGCTTCAGCCAGTATTGGAACGCCTGGACGAAAGTGATGGACCGCATGCCGCCCGCCACCACGGTGAGGCAGACGACCACCACCACGGCCACCGATCCCACCCAGGAGGGCAGCCCGGTGGTGATCCGGATGGTCAGGGCAGCCCCGTGCAGCTGGGGAACGATGTAGAGCCAGCCGACCAGGACCACCACCAGGCTGGTGACCTTGCGGACCGCCCGCGAATCCAGCCTCGCCTCGGTGAAATCAGGAATGGTGTAGGCGCCGGAGCGGCGCAGCGGCGCCGCCACGAACAGCAACAGCATCAGGTACCCGGCCGTATACCCGACGGGGAACCACAGCGCATCGGTCCCGGACAGCAGGATCAGCCCGGCAACGCCCAGGAAACTGGCGGCCGAGAGGTACTCGCCGCCGATGGCGGAGGCGTTCCACCACGGCCGGACGGTCCGGGATGCCACGTAGAAGTCGCCGGTGGTCCGCGAAATCCGCAGGCCGTAAAAGCCGATCACCGCCGTCGCCACTGACACCACGGCCAGTGCCGCGGCGGCAACACCGGCGTTCACTGGTCACCGGCCAGGTCCCGGTAGCGGGCCTCGTTGCGGGCGGCCGTCCGGGTGTACAGCCAGGCGCTGAGGCCGATCACGGGGTAGATGCCCACACCCAGCAGCAGCCAGCCGAAGGGGATCCCGGCAATCCGGGTCTCGGCCAGTCCGGGTACGGCAGCCAGCAGCAGGGGGAACGCGCCCAGGATCACCAGGAAGCCGCCCGCCACCACCAGGGCAAGCCGCAGCTGGGACCTGATCAGGGACCGCACGAAGACCTGGCCAACGTCCGATTCCTGGGCCGCCTCACGGCTTTCCTTGGCGGGCCGGGCCGCGGTGGCAGGGGCCGTGACGCGGACCCTGCTCATGCGGTGGGCCTGATCCGGTTGGCCTGCAGCCGCTCCCGGACGGTGGGCAGGTGCCTCCTGCTGATGGGCAGCCCGGCACCTGCCACGGTGACGCGGGGCCCGTCAGCGGCCAGTTTCATCGAGGAAATGTGCTTGAGCGCCACCAGGTATGAGCGGTGGGTGCGGATGAACCCGGCGTCGGCCCACTGCTGTTCCAGGTCCGCCAACGGCACCCTGATCAGGTAGCTGGCTTCCGCGGTGTGGAGCCGCGCATAGTCCCCCTGCGCCTGGACGTACGTGACGTCGTCGCGCCTGATCATCCTGGTGGTCCCGCCCTGGTCCACCGTGATCATCTCGGGCGCGCTGCCGCCGTCGCGCAGTTCGCAGATGCGGCCCACGGACCGGGACAGCCGCTCGGCACGGATGGGCTTGAGCAGGTAGTCGACGGCGGCAAGTTCGAAGGCGGCCAGGGCGTGGTCTTCGTCGGCGGTCACGAAGACCACCGCCGGAGGGTGGCTGCCGGCGGCGATGGCGCGGGCGATCTCCAGCCCGGACACGGCGGGCATATGGATGTCCAGGAAGACCGCGTCGATTGGGGCCGAGGCCAGGGCGCGGAGGGCTTCGCTGCCCGACGTGGCCCGCAGGACCTTCCCGATCCGGCCGTCCCTGCCCAGCAGGAACGCCAGTTCCTCCACCGCGGGCAGCTCATCATCAACGACGAGGACGTTAATCATGCTCCTAGGGTACTTCCAGCTCCCTACGCATCGTGGCCAGGCTGGGACTTGGGCACCCGCATGGTGATCAGCGTCCCCTCGCCCGGTGCCGTCTCGATGACCAGCCCGTGCGCGTCGCCGTACACCTGCCGGAGGCGGGCGTCCACGTTCCGCAGGCCCACGTGGTCGCCGTCGATGTGGCCTGCCAGCATGGAGGTCAGCTGGGCAGGGTCCATCCCCACGCCGTCGTCCTCGATGGTGACCTGCGCGTACGCGCCGGCGTCGTCGGCCGTGATGGTGATGTGCCCCGGCCCCTCCTTCGCCTCCAGCCCGTGCCGGACGGCGTTTTCCACCAGGGGCTGCAGGCTCAGGAACGGGATGACGGTGCTGAGGACCTCCGGCGCCACCCGCAGGCTCACCTGGACGCGCTCGCCAAACCGGGCCCGTTCCAGGAGCAGGTACCTGTCAATGCAGCGAAGTTCCTCCGCAAGGGTGGTGAAATCCCCGTGGCGGCGGAACGAGTACCTCGTGAAGTCGGCGAACTCCACCACCAGTTCACGCGCGCGCGCCGGATCGGTGTTGATGAAGGACGCGATGGCATTCAGCGAGTTGTAGATGAAGTGCGGGCTGATCTGGGCCCGCAGCGCACGGACCTCGGCTTCCATCAGCAACGTCCGGGACGAGTCCAGCTCCGCGAGTTCCACCTGCACCGCAACCCAGTCGGCCACCTCGCCTGCCGCCCGCACCAGGCCTGCTCCCGCGGAAGGGGCAAAGGCGGCCACCACGCCCACGACGCGCGAGTCGGCGCGCACGGGGGCGATGACCGCGGCGAGCCCGGTTCCCGTGCCGTCCGGTCCCGGAGGCAGCACCGCGGTCCTGCCTCCGGCCAGGACACCCGCTGCCAGGTCCATGAGCCGGGGTTTCATCTCCTCGGCCGCGCCGTCCCAGGCCAGGACCCCGGACGTGTCGGTGATGGCCAGCGCATCGCAGCCGAGCAGGGTGCGCAGGTGGCGGCTGGCTTTGGCGGCGCCGGCGGGGTTGAGCCCGCGGCGCAGGTGCTGTCCGGCCTGGGAGGCCGCGTGCAGTGTGTGGTAGGTGGCGCGCTCGGCGTCCGTCCCCAGATCGCGGAACGAGCGGAGCACTTTCAGCCCCACGGCGACGACGACGGCGATGGCCAGGGCGATCACGGCCACGGCTGCGGCGGTCAGGAGGGGGGAGTCCGGCATGCGCCCAGCGTAGCCGCGGGTGCCGTTTGTCGCAGCATCCCTGCCGTTGAGCGACCACAGCCGCGGCGGTACTGGAATGTGACTGCGGACACCCAGCAAAGTGAGTCCTGTCACATCAGCGGCATTTCCTTACCCGGGCCTGCCGTCCAGTGTGTACCGGCATGTCTCAACGAGGAGGAACCATGGGTAACGATGCCCAAAGTCCGGACGCCGCAGCGGCGTCCGTGGACTTTGAACAGGTCCAGTCGACCGAGCAGTTCCAGGAACTGCGCAAGCGCCACCGCAGCTTTGTTTTCCCCATGGCAGTGGCGTTCCTGCTGTGGTACTTCGCCTACGTCCTGCTCGCCGACTATGCAGTGGGCTTCATGTCCACCAAGGTGTGGGGCAACGTCAATATCGGCCTGATCCTTGGCCTGCTGCAGTTTGTGTCCACCTTCGCGATCACCGGCTGGTACGTCAGCTACTCCAACCGGAAACTCGATCCCATCGCCTCCGAAATCCGGAATGAGATCGAGGGCCACGAATTCGACAAGCACGGCAACCGGGTGGGTGGAGCCAACAAATGATCACTATCGCTACCGCAGTGGACGTCGCTGCCCTCAAGGACACCACCCTGCTGAACATGGGCATCTTCGGCCTGTTCGTGGCCGTCACCATGGTCATCGTGTTCCGGGCCAGCCGCAACAACAAGACCGCCGCCGACTACTACGCCGCCGGGCGGTCTTTCACCGGCTCCCAGAACGGTACCGCCATCGCCGGTGACTACCTGTCCGCCGCGTCCTTCCTGGGCATCACCGGCGCCATCGCCATCAACGGCTACGACGGGTTCATGTACTCCATCGGGTTCCTGGTGGCCTGGCTGGTGGCCCTGCTCCTGGTGGCTGAACTGCTCCGCAACACCGGAAAGTTCACCATGGCCGACGTCCTGTCCTTCCGCCTCAAGCAGCGGCCCGTCCGGATCGCCGCCGCCATCTCGACGCTGGCCGTGTGCTTCTTCTACCTGCTGGCCCAGATGGCCGGCGCCGGTTCGCTGATCTCCCTGTTGCTGGGCATCAGCGACTGGGGCGGGCAGGCGCTGGTGATCATCGTCGTCGGCGCCCTGATGATCCTCTACGTACTGATCGGCGGCATGAAGGGCACCACCTGGGTCCAGATCATCAAGGCCGTCCTGCTGATCGCCGGCGCAGCCGTCATGACGCTCTGGGTCCTGGCGATCTACGGCTTCAACCTCTCGGCCCTGCTGGGCGCGGCGGTGGATACCGCCAACAACCCCGCCGTCCTCAACCCCGGCCTGCAGTATGGCAAGACCGAAACCTCCAAGCTGGACTTCATGTCCCTGGGGCTGGCCCTGGTCCTGGGCACCGCAGCCCTGCCGCACGTGCTCATGCGCTTCTACACGGTCCCCACGGCCAAGGAAGCCCGCAAGTCTGTGGTGTGGTCCATCTGGCTGATCGGCCTGTTCTACCTCTTCACCCTGGTCCTGGGCTACGGCGCAGCGGCACTGGTGGGGGCCGACACCATCAAGTCGGCACCCGGCGGCGTGAATGCCGCAGCGCCGCTGCTGGCCTTCCACCTGGGCGGTCCGCTGCTGCTGGGCTTCATCTCGGCGGTGGCCTTCGCCACCATCCTCGCCGTGGTGGCCGGCCTGACCATCACCGCCGCGGCCTCGTTCGCCCACGACATCTACGCCAACGTCATCGCCAAGGGTAAGGCCGACGCCGCCACCGAGGTCCGCGTGGCACGCCGCACCGTGGTGGTCATCGGTGTCCTGGCCATCCTCGGCGGCATCCTGGCCAACGGCCAGAACGTTGCCTTCCTGGTGGCGCTTGCCTTCGCGGTCGCAGCCTCGGCCAACCTGCCCACCATCATCTACTCGCTGTTCTGGCGGCGCTTCACCACCCAGGGCGCCGTATGGAGCATGTACGGCGGCCTCGGCGCAGCGATCATCCTGATCATCTTCTCGCCGGTGGTGTCCGGCGGAGCTACGTCGATGATCAAGGACGCGCACTTCGCGATCTTCCCGCTCAGCAACCCGGGCATCGTCTCCATCCCGCTGGCGTTCTTCCTGGGCTGGCTGGGCACGGTGCTGGACAAGAACCGCGAAGATCCGGCCAAGCAGGCAGAAATGGAAGTCCGGTCCCTCACCGGGGTCGGCGCCGAGAAGGCCGTCAACCACTGACGCATCCCGGCCCGGCAAGCAGAAAGGCCGCCGCCCGCGTGGACATCCCCACGCGGCCGGCGGCCTTTTGCCGCGCTTTCCTAGGCCGCCGGACGCAGCTTGATGTTGGTCATCTTCAGCTCGTCGGTGCCTTCGAAGCGGTAGGCCAGGTCCACCTTCTTGCCTTCGCAGGTGATGACGCCGGCAACATCCGCCGACTTCACCCCGTTCTCGGTACCAACCTTCAGGTTGTTGTAGTCCGGCTGGCAGGTGCTGTCCATCTTCAGGCTTTCGACGCCGGAGATGAAGGCCTCCTTGGACAGCTGCTCCTGCAGCGCCGGGTCGAGGTAGGTGTCATACGCCGTCGAGCTGTCGCCGGCGATGACCGCCTTGGTGAATCCGTCGGCCAGGTCACGGGCATGGCTGGTGGCGCTGCCGGCCACGTTCACCAGGATGACGACGGCGGCCACCACCAGCAGCAGCACGGCACCTATGGCTGTCAGGACTATCCACAGCTTGCGCCGTTTCCTGGCTGGCGGCTCGCCTCCCGGGAGGCCAAAGGGGCCGGCGCCGGCGGGCTGGGCCCCTGCAGGGTAGTTGCCCGGTTGCGGCTGCCCGTAAGCCGGGGCCGGTCCGGAACCCGGATACCCGGCAGGGGGCTGCTGCGGCTGCTGCGGCAGCTGCTGCTGGCCGGAGCCGGGGTGCCCCGGCTGGTACGGTTCCTGGGGACTGCTCAAGATGGAGCCTTTCCGGAAGTGGTGCCTGGCACCGCCTGGCGCGGATCCTCGCTCGGCCCCGCGGATAACTGGCACAAGCCTATAACTTGCCCTGCCGGCGTCGAACTTTCATTGCGCAGGTCCGCAACGGGCGCAGCCGTCAGCCGCGCTGCGCCCCGCGTTCCAGCAGCGGCTGGACCCGGAAGGGGATGAGTTCGCCCATGGCCAAGGCCGTGTCCGCCCGTTCCACGCCGTCGCAGGCGAGGATCTTGCCGTTGATGCGGAACAGGTCCTCGGCGTCCTGCGCCACTACCCGCAGCAGCAGGTCGGCTGACCCCGTGAGTCCGTACCCTTCCAGGATTTCCGGGATGTCCGCCAGCTCGCCGGCCAGGCGGGTGAGCTTCTGCTGCTGCACGTGGACCGAGATGAACGCCATCAGCGGGTAGCCCAGGGCGGCGGGATTGATCCGCCGCTCGAAGGAGAGGAACACGTGCTTCTTCTCCAGCTGCGCCATCCGCGCCTGGACGGTGTTCCGGGACAGGCCCAGCTTCTGGGCGAGTGCCACCACCGTCTTCCGCGGGTCCTGGGAAAGGGCTGAGAGCAGGCGCGTGTCCGTGCCATCCAAGGCTTGCATAATGCGCAACGGTAGCACTGTCCTGGCCCTCCGGATGGTGCATTCTGCTCAGAAAATGCGGCGGTAGTTGTACCCCCTGTGCGTTGTGAGTAGGGTCACAGTATCCGGGCGAAGGGGCCCGGAAGGCCGCGGCTGGAAGGACCACAAGTCCCTGCTCCGCCGGTCACCAACGAATGAGGTTGCGGGGCTATCGTGTCTACAGACGAAACGGGCCAGGACGGGGCAGAGGCCCCCGGCGGCACCGGGGAAACGCAGGGGCCGGCGCCGTCCGGTGACGCAGGGCGGGCACTGGTCCAGCTGGTTGCGCCGGCGGGTGAGCGCGTAAGCCACCCCGAGTTCGATCTCTGGGTCAAGGACATTACGGACGAACAGCTGTGCTCGCTGTACGAGGATATGACCGTCATCCGGCGCATCGACGTCGAAGCCACCGCCCTCCAGCGCCAGGGCGAACTTGCGCTCTGGCCGCCGCTGCTTGGCCAGGAAGCGGCGCAGATCGGATCGGGCCGGTCCCTGCGCAGCGATGACTTCGTCTTCTCCAGCTACCGCGAGAACGGCGTGGCCTACTGCCGCGGCGTGGACCTCACCGACCTCCTGCGGGTCTGGCGCGGCAACGCCTCCGGCGGCTGGGACCCCTACGCCATCAACATGGCAACACCGCAGATCATCATCGGGGCCCAGACGCTGCACGCCACCGGCTATGCGATGGGCATCCAGAACGACGGCGCCGATTCCGTGGCGGTCACCTACTTCGGCGACGGCGCCACCAGCGAGGGCGACGTCAATGAGGCCATGGTCTTCGCAGCCAGCTTCCAGGCGCCGGTGGTGTTCTTCTGCACCAACAACCACTGGGCCATCTCCGAGCCGGTCCGCCTCCAGTCGCACATCCAGCTCGCAGACCGGGCCGCAGGCTTCGGCATCCCCAGCCTCCGGGTGGACGGCAACGACGTCCTCGCCGTCATGGCGGCCACCCGGGTTGCGCTGGACAGGGCCCGGCGCGGCGGCGGACCCACCTTTATCGAAGCTGTCACGTACCGGATGGGACCGCACACCACGGCCGATGACCCCACCCGCTACCGGGACGCCAACGAACTGGAGGACTGGGCGGCCAAGGACCCCATCAGCCGGGTGGCCGCCCTGCTGGAACGCAAGGGACTCCTCACTCCGGAACTCGAAGAGCAGGTCGGAAACACGGCCGACGCCGTGGCCCGCGAGATGCGCAAAGGCTGCACCGGCATGCCGGACCCGGAACCGATGGACGTCTTCAAGCATGTGTACAGCACACCCAATTCATGGCTGGACCGGCAGCAGGACCACTACGCCCGTTACCTGGCCTCGTTCGGTGACCCCGAGGGAGCCGTATCAGATGAAGGTGCACGCTGATGACGCAGATGACCTTTGCCCGCGCCATAAATGCCGGGCTGCGCAAATCGCTCGAGGACGACTCCAAAGTGGTACTCCTCGGTGAAGACATCGGCACCCTGGGAGGCGTCTTCCGGGTGACGGACGGACTGCAGAAGGATTTCGGCAAACACCGCGTGGTGGACACCCCGCTGGCCGAATCCGCCATCGTGGGAACCGCCGTCGGCCTGGCCTACCGGGGCTACCGCCCCGTGGTGGAAATCCAGTTCGACGGTTTCATCTACCCCGCCTTCGACCAGATCGTCAGCCAGGTGGCCAAGCTCCACTACCGAACCCGGGGTGCCGTGAAGATGCCCATCACCATCCGGGTGCCCTTCGGCGGCGGCATCGGCTCGCCCGAACACCATTCCGAATCTCCCGAAGCCTACTTCACGCACACGTCCGGGTTGCGCGTGGTCACTGTTTCCAACCCGCAGGACGCGTACACGGTGATCCAGCAGGCCATCGCCTGCGACGACCCCGTCCTGTACTTCGAGCCCAAGCGCCGCTACCACGACAAGGGGGACGTGGACGAGGCCGCCGGGCTGCAGTCCGCCGACCCCATGGGCAAGGCGCGGGTGCTCACCGACGGCACGGACGTCACCCTGGTGGCTTACGGTCCGCTCGTGAAGACCGCACTCGACGCCGCTTCCGCCGCCGCTGACGAGGGCATATCGATCCAGGTCATCGACCTGCGCTCGCTGGCACCCGTGGACTATGACACCGTGGTGGCCTCCGTCCGCAGGACCGGCCGCCTGGTGGTCACGCACGAGGCGGGGCAATCCGGCGGGCTGGGCGCCGAAGTGGCGGCCAGCATCACCGAACGGTGTTTCTACCACCTCGAAGCTGCTCCCGTCCGGGTCACCGGCTTCGACATTCCCTACCCCTACTCCAAACTCGAGATGCACCATCTGCCGGGCCTGGACCGGATCCTTGATGGCGTGGACCGGGCCCTGGGCCGGCCGAACTCGCTCAGCGGGCTGGAAGGATGAGCGCCACCATGATCAAGGAATTCCGGCTCCCCGACCTGGGCGAAGGGCTCACCGAGTCAGAAATCCTCAGCTGGAAAGTCTCCGTGGGGGACACCGTCAGCCTCAACCAGGTCATCGCCGAGGTGGAAACCGCCAAGGCGGTGGTGGAACTGCCCTCCCCGTTCGCGGGGGTCATCAAGGAACTGCACGAACAGCCGGGCACCGTCGTCGAGGTCGGCAAGCCCATCGTCTCCTTCGAGGTGGCGGACGACGCCGGGCCATCAGTATCGGAGCCCTCCGCGCCTTCGGCCCCGGGGTCATCGTCCGCGGCACCGGCGGAAGGTGAACAGCCGGCGGCGCAGAAGAGGCAACCCAACCTCGTGGGGTACGGCGCCGTCGTCGAAAGCTCCGGCCGCCCGGCCCGCCGCCCGCGGACCTTGGCCCCGGCAGGTGGGCCTGCCGCTTCCCAGCCCCCGGTGCTTGAGCCGGTCGGGACCAAGCCTGCCGAAACCCCGCCCGGTGACACCGGGCCGGCCGAACGTCCGCGCTCCACGCCGCCGGTCCGCAAACTGGCCAAGGACCGGGGGATCGACCTGGCCCTGGTGCCGGGTACGGGGCCACGCGGCCTGATCACGCGGGAAGACGTCCAGGAGTTCGTCCGGCACGGTGCCGTCCCGCCCGAGGGTGAGCGGCCGGCAGCCGGCGCGGCAGCCGGCGCCGCTGCGCCCGGGGAGCGGGAAACCCGGACCCCCATCAAGGGGGTCCGCAAGCACACCGCCGCGGCCATGGTGTCCAGCGCTTTCACGGCTCCGCATGCCACGGAGTTCCTCACCGTGGACGTCACGCCAACCATGGAGCTGCTGGCCACGCTCAAAGAAACCAGCGCCTTCAGCGGCCTCAAGCTGACGCCGTTGACGCTTGCCGCGAAGGCAGTGCTGGTCGCGCTGCGCCGGAACCCCTCGCTCAACTCACACTGGGACGGGGAACGCCAGGAAATCGTCACGTACAACTACGTAAACCTGGGCATCGCCGCGGCAACTCCCCGGGGGCTGACGGTCCCCAACATCAAGGACGCGGACGCCATGACCCTGGACCAGCTGGCCGGGGCGCTGGCGGCGCTCGCCGAGACGGCGCGTGCCGGGAAGACGCTCCCTGCGGATCTGTCCGGCGGCACCATCTCCATCACCAACATCGGTGTCTTCGGCATCGATGCCGGCACGCCGATCCTCAATCCCGGAGAAGCCGCCATCCTGGCCATGGGGGCTGTGCGGTCCATGCCGTGGGAGTACCGGGGCGAGGTGGCACTGCGCCAGGTCATGACCCTGAGCCTGTCCTTCGACCACCGGCTGGTGGACGGTGAGCAGGGATCCCGGTTCCTGGCCGACGTCGGCGCCATCCTGGCAGAACCGGGCATGGTTTTGACGATGGTCTAACGGGCGTCCGGACCGTCCACCGTCAGGGCGGCCAGTGCCATCTGTTCCAGCAGCGGCCGGGCCGCGGCCGCCATCCGGCGGCCGTGGCTCCGGACCGAATGCGGGGTGGAATTGATCAGCCCGAACGTGGCGTGCGCCCGTGTGCGGAGCTCGGCGGCGTCAGTGCCGGGGTGGAGCCGGGACAGGACCTCCACCCACACTTCCACGTAGCTGCGCTGGAGTGCGCGCACGGCCGCCTGGTCCTGGTCCGAGAGGTTGCTGAGGTCGCGGTCCTGGACGCGGATCACGTCCGGCTTGCCCAAGGCGAAATCAACCTGGAATTCCACCAGGCGCCGCAGCGCGGCGAGGGGATCGGAGGTTTCGGCCACCACCTGCCGCCCGCCGTCCAGGAGTTCCCGGCTGACGGTGGCCAGCAGGTCGGCGAGGACTGCCTGCTTGCCGGGGAAGTGCCGGTAAACGGCAGGGCCGCTGACGCCGGCGGCAGCGCCGAGGTCCTCCAGCGAAACACGGTTGAACCCGTTGGCGGCAAACAGGGAAGCGGCCGCGGTGAGCAGGGCGCGGCGGCGGTCCTCTTTGGCTTTGCTGCGCTGGGTGGGGCCGCCGGGCCGGGCTGCGGTGCCGCCGGACTGCGGTGCCGGGCTGCGGCCTGCCGGTCCGGCATGGGCGTTGATGTTGGGCACAGTTCCTCCTCAAACCCGCAGAGAGTCTAGCAACCCGCCCCCTGTGTTGGACATCACAGTTAATAGAGACTAACCTGAATTTCAGTTATTGGGCACTAACCGAGTTGTTGGCGGGCGGCCCCGTGACCGCTGAATCCGCATACAGAACAGGACGCGTCGATGGAGACCCTTGTCAGCCGGCTGGACCCCAACAGTGAGGCTTTCGCAGCCAACCGGGACGCCCAGCTGCAGCTGGTGGAAGACCTCCGCAAACGGCTGGCGGACGCCGCCCTGGGCGGGCCGCAGAAAGCGCGGGACCGCCATACGGCCCGTGGAAAGCTCCTGCCGCGCGAGCGCATCGACGAGCTGCTGGACGACGGCAGCCCCTTCCTGGAGATCGCCCCGCTGGCGGCCAACGGCATGTACGACGGCGAGGCGCCCGGCGCCGGAGTCATCGCCGGCATCGGCCTGGTGCGCGGCCGGCACGTGCTGGTGATCTCCAATGACGCCACCGTCAAGGGCGGCACGTACTACCCCATGACGGTCAAGAAGCACCTCCGCGCCCAGGAGATAGCCCTCGAAAACCGCCTGCCGTGCATCTACCTGGTGGATTCGGGAGGGGCCTTCCTGCCCAAGCAGGACGAGGTCTTTCCGGACAAGGACCACTTCGGCCGGATCTTCTACAACCAGGCGCGGCTCTCGGCGGCCAAGATCCCGCAGCTGGCCGCCGTCATGGGCTCCTGCACCGCCGGCGGAGCCTACGTCCCGGCCATGAGCGACGAAACGGTCATTGTCCGGAACCAGGGCACCATCTTCCTGGGCGGTCCGCCGCTGGTGAAAGCGGCCATCGGCGAAATTGTCACAGCCGAGGAACTGGGCGGCGGGGAGGTGCATTCCCGCGTCTCCGGCGTCACCGACCACCTGGCCGACAACGACGAACACGCCCTGCAGATCCTCCGCGACATCGTGGCCACCCTCCCGCCACCCGCCGCCCCCGCATGGCAGGTGGATGCCGCCGTCGAACCGGCCGTGGACCCGGCAGGGCTGTACGGGGCCGTGCCTGTGGACGTCAACGCCCCCTACGACGTGCACGAGGTCATCGCCCGGCTGGTGGATGGCAGCACCTTCCATGAATTCAAGAAGGACTACGGAACCACCTTGGTGACCGGCTTCGCGCGGATCCACGGGCATCCCGTGGGCATCGTCGCCAACAACGGCGTCCTGTTCAGCGAGTCCTCACTCAAGGGTGCCCACTTCATCGAGCTGTGCGACCAGCGCGGCATCCCGCTCCTGTTCCTGCAGAACATCTCCGGGTTCATGGTGGGCAAGGACGCCGAACAGGGCGGCATCGCCAAGAACGGCGCCAAGATGGTCACGGCGGTCGCGACGGCCCGGGTCCCCAAGCTGACAGTGGTGATCGGCGGATCCTTCGGCGCAGGCAACTACTCCATGTGCGGCCGGGCCTATTCGCCCAGGTTCCTCTGGATGTGGCCTGCGGCCCGCATCTCGGTAATGGGCGGCAACCAGGCCGCCAGCGTCCTGGCCACCGTCAAGCGCGACCAGTACGAGGCCGCCGGCGAAGAATGGGCCCCTGACGCCGAAGAGGAGTTCAAGGCGCCCATCCGCCGGCAGTACGAGGACCAGGGCAGCCCCTACTACTCCACGGCCCGCCTCTGGGACGACGCCGTCATCGACCCCGCAGATACCCGGACAGTCCTGGGCCTCGCCCTGGACGTCGTCTCCCGCACGCCCCTGCCGGATACCTCCTTCGGCCTCTTCAGGATGTGAGCCGCCATGACCACACCTTCCCTCACCAGCTCCGGCACCGCCATCGACCCGCGCCAGGACCTCTTCCACACCGTCCTGGTGGCGAACCGTGGGGAGATCGCCTGCCGGGTCATCCGCACCCTCCGGGCCATGGGCATCCGTTCGGTGGCCGTCTACAGCGATGCCGACGCCGGCGCCCGCCACGTGCGCGAGGCTGACACCGCCGTCCGGATCGGCCCGGCCGCTGCCAGCGAGAGCTATCTTAATGCCGACGCCATCGTCGACGCCTGCCTCCGCACGGGCGCCGAGGCCGTGCACCCGGGGTACGGCTTCCTCAGCGAAAACGCAGACTTCGCCCGCGCGCTGGACAAGGCCGGCATCGTGTTCATCGGCCCCGGGGTGGCCGCCCTCGATGTCATGGGCGACAAGATCCGTTCCAAGAACCACGTTGCCGGGTATGGCGTCCCGGTGGTCCCGGGCGTCGCCCGCCCCGGCATGACGGACACCGAACTCACCGACGCCGCGGCCGGCGTCGGCTTTCCCCTGCTCATCAAGCCGTCCGCCGGCGGCGGCGGCAAGGGAATGCACGCCGTCGAACGGGCCGAAGACCTGCCGGCTGTCCTGCAGACGGCACGGCGGGTCGCCGCCGCAGCCTTCGGCGACGACACCCTGTTCCTGGAGCGGCTGGTCACCACCCCCCGCCATATCGAAGTCCAGGTGCTGGCAGACAGCCACGGCAACGTCATCCACCTCGGCGAGCGCGAATGTTCGCTGCAGCGCCGCCACCAGAAGGTCATCGAGGAGGCGCCCTCCCCACTGCTTGAAGGGCTCCCGGACGGCGCCGGCATGCGGGCGCGCATCGGCGAAGCGGCCTGCAACGCGGCACGCAGCGTCAACTACACCGGCGCCGGGACAGTGGAGTTCCTGGTTTCAGATGACGCCCCGGACCAGTTCTTCTTCATGGAAATGAACACCCGGCTACAGGTGGAGCACCCGGTCACCGAGATGGTCACCGGCATCGACCTCGTGGAATGGCAGGTGCGCATCGCCGCCGGGGCTGCACTCACTGTGCGGCAGGATGACGTCAGGCTGGCCGGGCATGCCGTGGAGGCGCGGGTCTATGCCGAGGTGCCGGAGAAGAACTTCCTGCCCGCCACCGGCACGGTCCACCTCCTGGACGAACTGCCCATACAGGGGGCTGAAACGGACGGCCGGGTCCGGATCGATTCGTCCCTGGTGGAAGGGCTGCAGCTCTCCGCCAGCTACGATCCCATGCTGTCCAAGGTCATCGCCTGGGGCAGGGACCGTGCCGCCGCCCTCGAAACGCTGGACCGCGCACTGGCCGGCTACACCGCCTTGGGCGTGGACACCAACGTGGAATACCTCCGGCTCCTGATCAACGACCCCGACGTGCGCGCCGGACGGCTCGACACCGGCCTGATTGCCCGCAAGCTGCCGGACCTGGCATTCCGCCGCGCCGGGACGCCCGAAGCCGTCGCTGCCGCCCTGGTGTCACTGGCCGGACGGGACCAGGAACCGCAGGACGGCAGCCCCTGGCGCACGGCCACCGGTTGGCGGATCGGCGCGCACGCACCCCGCAGGATCAGCCTCGGAACCCCCGACGGCGGATTGGCGGCGGTGGCGGTCACCGGTACTCCTGCGGGGGGCCAGGTCCGGGTGAGGGTCGACGGCGGCACCGATCAGGCAGCCTCCCTGCGCGTCCCCGAGCCGGGCAGGGCAATCCTGCTGCTGGACGGCGTTGAGTACCCCTACAGGATGGCCACCGGCGAGGACTCCAGTGTCATCCACCTCGGCGCCGACGGCTGGTCCTGCCGGTTCGAGGTGTTGTCCAGGGAAGCGCGCCTGGAACGGATACTGGCCGCCGTCCAGCGCGAAGAAGGCGCCACCGACCCCGCAGTGCGCTCGCCGATGACCGGCACCGTGGTCTCCGTTCCGGTCAGGGACGGCGACACCGTCGAGGCGGGCCAGGTCCTCGCCTCGGTGGAAGCCATGAAGATGGAACACCAGCTCGTGGCCCCGCTGGCCGGGACCGTGCACCTGGCCGCCCGGCCCGGCGACCTGGTGAAGTCCGGCCAGGTCCTTGCGACCATCCATCCCGAAACACCCGCGGACGATCCCGCACCACAGCAGATGGACAACACCACGAACGGCGAAGGAGCCCAGTAACATGTCCGGTTTTGAACTCACCGAGGAATACCAGGACCTCAGCGACACCGTCCGGGACTTCGCGGACAACGTGGTGGCCCCGGTCTCCGCCAAGCACGACGAGGAACACAGCTTCCCCTACGAATTGGTCAAGCAGATGGCGGACATGGGACTCTTCGGCCTGCCGTTCCCCGAGGAATACGGCGGCATGGGCGGTGACTACTTCGCCCTCTCCCTGGCCCTTGAGCAGTTGGGCCGGGTTGACCAGTCCGTTGCCATCACCCTCGAAGCGGGCGTCTCCCTGGGTGCCATGCCGGTGTACCGGTTCGGCACCGGGGAGCAAAAGCAGGAGTGGTTGCCGCAGCTCGCATCAGGACAGGCGCTCGCCGGGTTCGGGCTCACCGAACCGGAAGCCGGCTCCGATGCCGGAGGAACCAAGACCACTGCCCGCCGTGACGGCGGCGACTGGGTGATCAACGGCAGCAAGGAGTTCATCACCAACTCCGGCACTGACATCACCCGCCTGGTCACCGTCACCGCCGTCACCGGCCGGAAGGAACGCGGCGACGGAACAGTGCAGAAGGAAATCTCCACCATCCTGGTGCCCACCGACACGCCCGGGTTCAAGGCTGAAAAGGCCTACAACAAGGTGGGTTGGAACGCCTCTGACACCCACCCCCTCACACTGAAGGATGTCCGCGTCCCGGAGGCCAACCTGCTGGGCGCAGAGGGTCGTGGCTACGCCAACTTCCTGTCCATCCTGGACGAGGGCCGGATTGCCATCGCCGCCCTGGCCACTGGCGCCGCCCAGGGCTGCGTGGATCTGTCCGTCAAGTACGCGAAGGAACGGAGCGCCTTCGGCCACCAGATCGGGAAGTATCAGGCGGTCTCCTTCAAGATCGCCCGGATGGAAGCCCGGGCCCACACGGCACGGCTTGCCTACTACGATGCTGCCGCCAGGATGCTCGCCGGCAAGCCGTTCAAGACCCAGGCGGCCATCGCTAAGATGGTCGCAGGCGAGGCGGCCATGGACAACGCGCGGGATGCCACCCAGGTGTTCGGCGGCTATGGCTTCATCAACGAGTTCACCGTGGCACGCCACTACCGCGACTCCAAGATCCTTGAAGTGGGGGAGGGCACCACGGAGGTGCAGCTGATGCTGATTGCGCGCGAACTGGGGCTGTGATGCGTCGCCGCGGGCAGGACTGCAGCCGGCCGGAGAGGATCAAGGATGATTGACAAAGTTGTTGCCAGCGCCGATGAAGCTGTGGCCGACATCCCGGACGGCGCCTCCCTGGCCGTCGGCGGATTCGGCCTGTGCGGCATCCCGGTCACCCTCATCGACGCCCTGCACCGCGCCGGTACCTCCGGCCTGGAAACGGTCAGCAACAACTGTGGCGTGGACGACTGGGGGCTCGGGATCCTGCTCCGCGACGGCAGGATCCGCCGCACCATCAGCTCCTACGTGGGCGAGAACAAGGAATTCGCGCGCCAATACCTTGCGGGTGAACTTGAGGTGGTCCTGACGCCGCAGGGCACCCTCGCCGAGAAACTGCGGGCCGGCGGAGCGGGGATCCCGGCGTTCTACACGAAGGCGGGGGTGGGTACCCAGGTGTCCGACGGCGGGCTGCCGCAGAAGTACGACGCCGACGGCGGCATCGCGGTGGCGTCCGAGGCCAAGGAGGTGCGCGCCTTCGGCGGAGTGGACTATGTGCTGGAGGAATCGCTCACCCCGGACTTCGGCCTGGTCCACGCCTGGAAGGGCGACCGTCACGGCAACCTTGTTTTCCACGCCACGGCCATGAACTTCAACCCCCTCTGCGCCATGGCAGGCCGGATTACCATCGCGGAGGTGGAGGAACTGGTGGAGCCCGGCGAGCTGGACCCTGAACACATCCATACCCCCGGCATCTTCGTCCAGCGGGTGGTGATCGCCGCCGGAGCGGAGAAGCGGATCGAAAAACGGACGGTGGCACTGAACCGGAAGGCAGGAGAGTAGTCATGGACCCCAACAGCCCCGACGCCCCCCGGCCGGAAGCGGTACGACCGGAATACCGGCGCGCAGCATCACAGCACGACGCTCCCGGGGACGGGCGGGACACCTCGGAAACCAAGGGGTGGACCCGCAACGAACTGGCCGCCAGGGTGGCCAGGGAACTGCGCAACGGCCAGTACGTCAACCTCGGCATCGGCATGCCCACGCTGATCCCCAACTACATACCGGACGGAGTGGAGGTGGTGCTCCACTCCGAGAACGGCATCCTGGGCGTCGGTCCCTACCCGGCGGAGGACGCCGTGGACCCGGACCTGATCAACGCCGGCAAGGAAACCGTCACGGTCAACAAGGGCGCCGCCTTCTTCGATTCCGCGTCGTCCTTCGGCATGATCCGCGGCGGCCACGTTGACGTGGCGGTCCTGGGGGCCATGGAGGTGGCAGCCAACGGCGACCTCGCCAACTGGATGATCCCCGGCAAGATGGTCAAGGGAATGGGCGGCGCCATGGACCTGGTGTTCGGCGCCAAGAGGGTGATCGTGATGATGGAGCACACGGACCGCAACGGCAATCCCAAGATTGTCCGTGAATGCTCGCTGCCGCTGACGGGCAAGGGCTGCGTGGACCGGATCATCACCGACCTCGCCGTGATCGACGTCGTCCGGGACAGCTCCGGCTCCCGCCTGGTCCTGCAGGAACTGGCGCCGAACGTGTCCGTGGAGGACGTGGTGGCTGCCACCGGGGCGGACCTGTTCGAGGAAGACCGGGAACTGACGGTATGACCGGCCAGGAAATCCCCGCCGCCGCCGCGGCAGGGCAGGGCGAACGGCGGGTGGTTGAACAGCGCGGTCTCTATTTCGAAGAACTGGAAGAGGGCGTGGTGTACGCGCACCGCCCCGGCCGGACGGTGACCGAGGCGGACAATGTCCTGTTCACCACTCTCACCATGAACACCCAGGCGCTGCACCTCGACGCGGCCTGGAGCGCCACGCAGCCTTTCGGCCAGCGCCTGGTGAACTCCATGTTCACCCTGGCCACCCTGGTGGGGCAGTCCGTCACACAGCTGACCCAGGGAACCATCATCGCCCAGTTGGGCCTGACCGACGTGTCCTTCCCGCACCCGCTCTACCACGGCGACACGCTGTACACGGAGACTGTCATCAGCGGCAAGCGACCCTCAGGCTCACGGCCCGGGCAGGGGATCGTCACCATGGAACACACCGGACGGAACCAGGACGGGACCGTGGTGGCGCTGGCAACCCGCAGTTGCCTCATGTGGACCCGGGACGCCCACCGTGAAGCGCAGCACGGAAAATAATCGGAGAATGGCTGTATGACCTTCGTGATGGGCCCGGCCCTCCTCTTTTGCCCCGCCGACCGGCCGGAACGCTACCGCAAAGCGGCCGAGCGTGCCGACGCCGTCATCCTGGACCTCGAAGACGCGGTGGCCCCTGCCGACAAGCAGCGTGCCCGCGGCGCCATCCTGGCCCAGGTCGGGACCACGGGGGAGGTCCCGGAACTGGACCCCAGCCGGACCATCGTCCGGGTCAACCCGGTGGGGTCGGCGGAATTCGGGAAGGACCTGCACTGCCTGGCCCACACCCCTTACCGGACCGTCATGCTCGCCAAGGCGGAAAGCCCCGAACAGCTCAAGGCGCTGGAGGGCTACCACGTGGTGGCGTTGTGCGAAACGGCCCTCGGCGTCCTGAACGCCCCCGCCATCGCGGCGGCGCCCAACGTGGTGGCACTGATGTGGGGCGCCGAGGACCTGCTGGCAACCCTCGGCGGCACCTCCAGCAGGACGGACGACGGCGGCTACCGGGCTGTGGCCCTGCACGCCCGTTCCTCGGTGCTGCTGGCCGCCCGTGCCCACGGGAAACAGGCGGTTGACGCCGTCTACGTCAACATCCCGGACACCGACGGGCTGGCGGCAGAGGCAGCCGACGCCGTCGCCTCGGGATTCGGATCCAAAGCCTGCATCCATCCCAGCCAGGCTGCCGTGGTCCGCGCCGCGTACGCGCCCTCCGAAGCCGACGTCGCGGCCGCAACGGACCTGCTGCGGGCCGCCGCCGATGCGGGGTCCGGCGTGTTCCAGCACCAGGGGAAGATGATTGACGGTCCCATCCTCCGGCACGCCGAGCAGATCATGAGGCGCGCCGGGCGGGACCTGCCGCAGCCGGCGCAGCCCGGCGCGTAGCTGCCGCACCTCCTTAGCGCTGCCGTCCCGGCGTGCGCCGCAGCGATACGGGTCCGATCGGTTCGGACAGCAGGGTGCGCATCCACCGGTTCCCGGTCTCCCGGAGTTCCCGCCGGTCAGTGAACCGGTAGTGGTAGAGGCGCACGCGCACCCAGCGCGGCGCGGCGCCGTCGAACGGGTCGTGGCGGAGGAGGCGCAGCGTCTGCCGGTCCGCTTCCAGCAGCTTGCCCAGGAACGCATGGAACCATTCCTCGTGCACCGTCCGCAGCGGCAGGAACCACATCAGCCAGTCCAGCCTCAGGTGGTAGGGCGCCCACTGGCGCGGAATCCTCCGCAGGTCCCCGGGTTTGCCCTTGAACCCATACTCCCGCCAGTCCGAGGATTCATCCGGATCCTCGTCCAGGGTGCCGGCCACCACAATCTCAATGCGCTGTTTGGTGACGGTGCCGAACGCGCCGTAGGTGTTAACCAGCTGCCAGCGGTTGAAGCTGGCGTTCATCAGCTGGCGCCGGGACAGGAGATTGCGCAGCGGCCGGTAGCTCAGGACCAGCAGCAGCCCCGTGGCCGCCAGTGTCAGGACCAGCCACCACAGCGGGGTTTCCCTGCCCGGCGCCGTTTCGCCATGCCAGTCGAGCGGGACCGCCGGGAAGACCGCGTGGACCACGGGGTCGCTGACGGCTGCGAAGGCCAGCACGATGGCGATCCAGTTGAGCCAGGCAAAGTTCCCGGACGCCACGAGCCACAGCTGGGTCAGGATCACCACGGCCGCCGCGGCGCTGGCCACCGGCTGGGGAAAGAACAGCAGGAACGGCACCACCAGCTGGGCGGCGTGGTTGCCCACCACTTCGATGCGGTGCAGCGGTTTGGGCAGCAGGTGGGCCTGCCGGCTGAGCGGGCCGGGCATCGGCTGTGTTTCGTGGTGGTAGTACAGGGCGGTCAGGTCGCGCCACTCCCGCCCGCCGCGGATCTTGATCATCCCGGCCCCGAACTCGAGCCGGAACACCAGCCAAACGATCATGATCAGGATGGTCCGCGGCGGATCGGTCTGGTCCGAGCCGAGGAACGCCACCGTGAATCCCGCCTCCAGCAGCAGCATCTCCCAGCCGAACCCGTAGAAGGCCTGCCCCACGTTGACGATGGACATGTACAGCAGCCACAGCGCAAGGAACGCGAGCAGCGGAACCCACGGCGGCCCCACCTGCGGAATCCCGGCCACCAGCAGCGCGGAGACCACCAGCCCGGTCACGCAGACGCCCCGCAGCAGGCGGTCCGAATAGTGCCGGCGGAAGAGCGAGGGCCGCCGCAGCCGGCTGAAACCGGCCAGGTAATCGGGAACCGGCAGCAGCCCGCGCTCACCCAACAACGCCGGAAACTGGTTCAGCGAGGAGAGGAACGCCACAAAAAACAGTGCCGCCACGCCGCGCTGCAGCACCTGCCGCGCGAATTCGTAGTCCGCCGCGTCGAACCAGGAGAGCCACTCCACAGGATCCACGGTACGCCGGGGGCCGGCGGGGTCAAGGACCTTCCGGCCCGGCGCAGCGGCGAGGGCCAGTGCGGGATACTTAACCCATGCAGCCACGCAGAATCGTCATCCTCGGATCCACCGGCTCCATCGGCACCCAGGCGATAGACGTCGTCGACGGCGCCCCGCACCGCTTCGAGGTCGTGGCACTCAGCGCGGGCGGCGGCAACCTGGAACTGCTGGCCCGGCAGGCTGCCCATACCGGCGCCTCCGCCGTCGGCATCGCCTCCGGCGACCCCCGCGAACTCGCCCGGCTGATCGATGAGGCCGCCGCGGCAGCAGGCCGGAGCGGCTACCGCCCCGACATCATCTCCGGACCGGACGCATCCACGCGGATTGCCGGCACGCCCGCGGACGTGGTGCTCAACGGCATCACCGGGTCCATCGGGCTGGCACCCACCCTTGCCGCCCTGGAATCGGGCGCCACCCTGGCCCTGGCGAACAAGGAATCCCTGATTGTTGGCGGTGCCCTGGTAAAGGCCGCAGCCGCCGCGGGGCAGATCGTGCCCGTGGACTCCGAGCATTCGGCCATCGCCCAGTGCCTGCGGTCGGGCAGCGCGGCGGAGGTGGACAAACTGGTCCTGACGGCCTCCGGCGGCCCGTTCCGCGGACGCACCCGGGAAGAGCTTCACGCCGTCACGCCGCAGGAAGCACTGGCCCACCCCACGTGGGACATGGGGCTCATGGTCACCACCAACTCCGCGACGCTGGTGAACAAGGGGCTCGAAGTGATCGAAGCCCACCTCCTGTTCGACATCCCGCTGGACCGGATCGACGTGGTGGTCCATCCTCAGTCAGTGGTGCACTCGATGGTCCAGTTCGTGGACGGCTCCACCATTGCGCAGGCTTCACCGCCGGACATGCGCCTGCCCATCGCCCTGGGCCTCGGCTGGCCGGACCGGGTGGCGAAGGCTGCGGCTCCTTGCGACTGGACCCGCGCTGCCACCTGGACCTTCGAACCCCTCGACGCGGCGGCGTTCCCCGCCGTCGGGCTCGCCAAGGACGCCGCGAAACAGGGGAGCACGTTCCCGGCCGTCTTCAACGCAACCAACGAAGAAGCGGTCACCGCCTTCCACGCCGGCCGGATCCGCTTCACCGACATCGTGGACACCGTGGACGCGGTACTCAGCGAACACCCAGGATCTTCCGGGCTAACGGTGGAATCCGTGCTGGAAGCTGAAAGCTGGGCACGCGCCCGTGCCCACGAACGTTTAGCACTCAGCAGTCTCTAGGGAAGCAGCAGCACCTCCATGACCCCCGTTCTCCTCTTCATCCTCGGCGTCGTCTTCGTCGCCATCGGCATTGCCGCCTCCATTGCGCTGCACGAGGTGGGCCACCTGGTCCCCGCCAAGCTCTTCAAGGTGCGGGTCACCAAATACATGATCGGCTTCGGCCCCACATTGTGGTCCAGGCGGAAGGGCGAAACCGAGTACGGCGTGAAGGCCATTCCGCTCGGCGGCTACGTGTCCATGATCGGCATGTACCCGCCCAACAAAGAGGACGGGTCCGTCCGGCCCTCGAGCACCGGGATGTTCCAGACGCTGGCCACCGAGGCGCGGTCCATGGCGCACGAGGAGGTGGGTCCCGGCGACGAAAACCGCGTGTTCTACCGTCTGCCGGTGTGGAAGAAGATCATAGTCATGCTGGGCGGGCCCGCCATGAACATGATCCTCGGCATCCTGCTGATGGCCATCCTGCTGATGGGCTTCGGCACGGCCACTGCCACCACCACCATCTCCGACGTCTCCAAATGCCAGGTGGCCGCCGGCGAAACCGTTGACCCCGATTCGGCCGACTGCCGGCTCACCCCTGCCGCCGCGGCAGGCCTGCAGCCCAACGACACCGTGACGTCCTTCGACGGCAAGGCCGTCACCAGCTGGGACCAGCTGACCGAGTGGATCCGGGCTTCGGCGGGCCGCGAGGTTGCCATCACCGTGGACCGCAACGGCACCCCGGTGTCCACCACGGTCACCCCGGTCCTTTCCGCACGGCCGATCATCGGAGCGGACGGCCGGCAGGCCACTGACGCCTCCGGCACCCTGCAGTACCAGGAGGTAGGTTTCCTGGGCATCGGTGCGCAAACCGAACTGGTGCCACAGCCGGCGTCGTCCGTCCTGCCCATGGCGGGGGAGAACATCAGGCAGGTCGCAGGTGTGATCTTCAACCTTCCCGCCCGGGTGGTGGGCGTGGCCAAAGCCGCCTTCAGCGAGGAACCCCGCGATCCCAACGGTCCCATCAGCGTGGTAGGGGTTGGGCGCGTGGCCGGCGAAGTGGCCGCCATGGAAGAAATTCCGCTGCAGTCCCGCGTGGCCACGCTGGTGGGACTTCTCGCCGGGCTGAACTTCGCGCTCGCGGTCTTCAACCTGGTGCCGCTGCTGCCCCTGGACGGCGGCCACGTGGCAGGGGCGCTCTACGAAGGTGCCCGGCGCCAGGTGGCCCGGCTCTTTGGCCGGCCGGATCCGGGTGCCTTCGACATCGCCAAGCTGCTGCCGGTTACCTACGTGGTGGCGGCGCTGCTGATGGGCATGAGCGCCCTGCTGATCTATGCGGACATCGTCAAACCGGTGAATCTCTTCGGTTAGCGCGCAGCTGCCCCGCTGGTCGGGAGCGCTCTGGATCGCCGGCGGGGTGTTGTTCGGCATGGTCATTTCCGCGGGCGGGGCGTGCTGACCCCAATAACAGCTGATTACTACATATCAGTTGAATATGGCTGATTATTGTAAGTCAGCTGATTGTGATTGATTGTCTGATATCAGGCGGCTACGGTTGATCCATGTATGTTCTGACCATCGACCAGCGGGGCAGCAGTTCGGACGTGGACCGGGTCCCGGACCTGATCACCGAACTGGCGGCACTCAGCGGTGCCAGATTCGAGCGATCGGTCGGGGACGAACTACAGGGCGTCGTGGAAGACCCTGCGGATGCCGTGGACATCGCCCTGCACGCCCTGCGGAGCGGCCACTGGTACGTCGGCATCGGCATCGGGCCGGTCCGGCTGGCGCCGAACGGAAGTCCGAGGGAGGGCTCCGGCGGTGGCTTCGTCGCCGCCCGCAAGGCCGTGGACCGGGCCAAGGCCGCAGGCGGGCAGGTCCCGCTGTCAGTGGTGGACGGCATCATGGCCGGCACGGGGAAGAGCTTCCCGGCAGCACGGGAACCGTCAACGCAGGAACCGTCAACGCAGGAACGGTCGCAGAAGGAACGGTCGCAGGAGGCCGGAGCCGCGGCTGAGGCGGCGGAGGCTGCCGCCAACGCCCAGGCGGTGCTCAGGCTGATCGGGCGGCTGGTGCAGGAACGGACCGCCGCGCAATGGAGGGTGGTGGACAGGTTGCGGCATACGGGTCAGGCCGGGAAGCACGGCAGCCAGAAACAGGTGGCCCGGGAACTCGGAATCACCGAGCAGTCGGTGAGCCGTGCCATCCTTCGCGCCGGCTGGCAGGAAGAATGGGCTGCCAGGCCTGCCGCGGCGATGCTCCTGGCACTGGCCCATTCCCGGACGGAAGGAGACGCGTGAACGCGTTCTGGATCGCCGCTGCATTGCTGGCAGCGGGTTTCGGCGGTTGGCCGGTGACCGCGCTGGTCTTCCGGCTGGCCAGGACCATTGATGACAGGGCAGACGCCGCCAAGGCAGCGGAACAGCAACGGGCCGCGCAGGAGGACCCCGCGGCGGACGTCACGGTGGATCCGGACCTCCGGCCCCAAGGACCGCCTGCCTCAGCAAAGCCCGGCCAACCCGACGGTGAGTCCGTGGACGGAGAGCTGACCGCGGCCCCCGACCAGCCGGCATCGGGCGTTCCGGGCGGCGGCTCCGGCCCGCGCATCCTGCGCGGCGGTGCCATTATCGGAGTCCTGGAGCGCCTCGGCGTCTGCCTGGCCATCCTGACGGGCCAGCCCGTGGCCATCGCCTACATCGTGGCCATCAAAGGCCTGGGCCGGTTCGCCGAACTCAAGGAAACCCCGGTGGCGGCTGAGCGGTTCATCATCGGCACCCTGGCTTCCATGCTGTGGGCGGCGGGCATCGCGGCGGCGGTCAAGGTCATTTTCCTGGCCTGACCGGCCCGGTGTGGCCCGGCCCCGCCCCGGTGGCGCGGCAGGCGCTGCCTTCCCCGGATGGGTGGGACGGCAGGGGGAGCGATAGGGTAGCGCTATGACAGTTTTTGCCGTTGAGTACGTTTATGCCGCCGATTCCGCCGAGACCCGCAACGAGGTCCGGCCCGCACACCGCGAATGGACCGGCGGCCTGGCCCAGGACGGCGCCATCCTTGCCAGCGGACCCTACGGAGACGGTGCCGGAGCGCTGCTGATCTTCAAGGCAGCGGATGAGGCTGCCCTGAACTCCATCCTCAAACAGGATCCGTTTGCCGTCGCCGGAGTCATCGCCGGCATCCGCGTCACCGAATGGTCGCCCGTTACCGGCATGCTCGCCGGACTCGCCGCCTAAGCCGCTTCACCTTCACCACTAGGAGTCCACGTGACCTCGGTCAGCCTGGGAATGCCGTCAGCACCGCCACCCGTCCTCGCGCCGCGCCGCAAAACGCGCCAGATCAAGGTCGGTTCCGTGGGAGTTGGCTCGGACTTCCCCATCAGCGTGCAGTCGATGACCACCACGCCCACCACCGACATCAATGCAACCCTCCAGCAGATCGCGGAGCTGACGGCTTCCGGCTGCGACATCGTGCGGGTGGCCTGCCCCTCGGCCGACGACGCCGAGGCGTTGCCCATCATCGCGCGGAAGTCCCAGATTCCGGTGATCGCGGATATCCACTTCCAGCCCAAGTATGTGTTTGCGGCCATCGAGGCCGGCTGCGCCGCGGTCCGCGTGAACCCGGGGAACATCCGCAAGTTCGACGACCAGGTCAAGGAAATCGCCGCGGCCGCCCGCGACCACGGCACGTCCATCCGGATTGGCGTCAACGCCGGCTCGCTGGAGCCGGGCATCCTCAAGAAGTACGGCAAAGCCACGCCTGAGGCGCTGGTCGAATCGGCTGTATGGGAAGCGTCCCTGTTTGAGGAGCACGGTTTCCACGATTTCAAGATCTCCGTAAAGCACAACGATCCCGTGGTCATGGTGGCCGCCTACGAGATGCTCGCCGAAAAGGGCGACTGGCCGCTGCACCTCGGCGTCACCGAGGCAGGCCCGGCGTTCCAGGGCACTATCAAGTCCGCAACCGCCTTCGGTGCGCTGCTGTCCCGCGGCATCGGCGACACCATCCGGGTGTCCCTTTCGGCCCCGCCGGTGGAGGAAATCAAGGTGGGAAACCAGATCCTGCAGTCGCTGAACCTGCGGCCGCGAAAGCTTGAGATCGTCTCCTGCCCGTCCTGCGGCCGCGCCCAGGTTGACGTCTACACCCTGGCTGAACAGGTGACGGCCGGTCTTGAGGGCATGGAGGTTCCGCTGCGCGTCGCCGTCATGGGCTGCGTGGTGAACGGGCCGGGCGAAGCCCGCGAAGCGGACCTCGGCGTGGCTTCCGGCAACGGCAAGGGCCAGATCTTTGTGAAGGGTGAAGTCATCAAGACTGTGCCCGAAAGCCAAATTGTTGAGACACTGATCGAAGAGGCCATGCGTATCGCGGAAGAGATGGGGGAGGCCGATGGCGAAGATGCTGTCAAAGGTGGCCCCGTGGTTAGCGTCTCGTAAGGACGCACCTGACCCGCCGGGGATCTCCGTCCGAACGCTGGACGGCGAAGACACTGCCGCGCTCAGGCACCTTGCCGAACGCGACCGCGTGGCCAACGTCTTCATCCTCGCGCATCTGCGGACTGCCGGTACTGCCGCCCCCACAAGCGGCGGTGCCGGCATCATCGGTGTCTTCGACGACGGCATCCTGGTGGGTGCCTGCTGGGCGGGCGCCAACCTGGTCCCGGTCCAGCTGGACCCGGACCTCGCCGGCCCGGTGGCGGACGCCGCCAACCGGTCCGGGCGGCGGTATGCCTCTGCCTTCGGACCCGCGGACGCCGTCCTGGCCCTGCACCGGGAGCTCACGGGCCTGGGCCACCGCGCGCACGAAGTGCGGCCGGACCAGCCGCTGATGGTCATTGAGGGCCCCGCCGCCATTCCGCCCAACCCCGGGCTGGGACTGGGCAACCTGGCAGACTTCGACCGGATCCTCCCCGCCTGCGCCGCGATGTTCGAGGAAGAAGTGGGGTACTCGCCCTTTCTGGGCGGCCGGGAGTTCTACAGCCGCCGCGTGGAAGGGCTGATCCGGCAGGGATACTCCCTGGTCCACCTCAACGACGCCCAGGAAGTGGTCTTCAAGGCAGAACTCGGAGCGGTCACCCCAGATGTCACCCAGGTGCAGGGCGTCTGGATGAACCCCCTGTACCGCGGACAGGGCCTCAGCTCCGGGTACATGTCCGCTGTCGTGGAGAGGGCGCAGAAGATCGCCCCGGTGACCAGCCTCTACGTCAACGGCTTCAACGTCCGGGCCCGGTCAACGTACGAACGTGTCGGCTTCCGCCAGGTGGGCACCTTCGCTACAGTTCTTTTCTAGCGGCAGCAGGGCCGCGTCTGACTTGGGGGAAAATTGAAAACTTCTGTGCTGGGTACATTTGGGTTTGCCGCGCTTCTTGCGGTCAGCGTCTCTGCCTGCGGAGGCGGCGGCCCAACCGGAGGCAGCACATCGCCCGCCACATCCGCTTCGGCAGCGGCAGAACCATCCGCCACCCCCAGTGAACCAATCGCTGCGGCGGACAAGGCCTACACCACCGCGGAACTGGAAGGCATCGTGCGCCAGGTCCGCGACTCCGCGGACCGGCGGCTGACAGCGGTCCCCGCCCAGGAGCTGGCCGCTACCGTCCAGCAGTCCAAGGACATGATCTCCTCCATCGAGGTGGCGCCGGCCGAGTGCAAGGAACTCGCCGCGTCCGGCACCGTACCGTCCCTGGACGGAGCCGCCGTCGCCATGGGCCTGAGCACCGACCAGCAGTCCGGGACCGTCACCGCCCTGTCCCTGATGTCCGGCCTGGGCCCTGAGTTGCTGGCCAAGGTTTCCGGTCCGTCCGACCAGCTGGACAAGTGCTCGAACATGACCATGACGGCCGCGGGCGTTGAGGTGGCCGTGTCCATCACGCGCCTGGAAGGCGTCAGCGGCGTCGCCGGCGCCACCGCCTACCGCACGGACACCACGCTGCCCAACGGGCAGGTCCAGTCGGTCACCACCGCGCAGGGCGTCCAGCAGGGCGTCGTGCTCACCGCCGTGGCATCCGGCGGAGCCGGCGGCAATGCCGAAGAGCAGGCAGGAGCCCTGCTGGACTCCGCGGCGGCACTCATCAAGTAGGAGCGTTGGCTGCGTCATCAACCACCCCCGCAAGTCAAAGCAGCACCGACCGACGAGAATGTTCATGGCGCGACGGGCAGGAAATACTTGTCAACGTGCGCGGCATCACATAGGTTCGATCTAGCTGCGCTGAGTGGAGTGGGCGGTCTCACCAGTCCAAACCAGTACTTAGGCGATAACGGCGTTGAGCCACGTCCGGCTGCGATGACCAGCCCTTTTGGGGGGCCAGGGGCTTTGCAATGCCGGGCGTGGCTCATCTGTTAACAGGGCCGCCCGCCTCCGAACGTCCCCGCTAAGGCGTTGGCCGGGGCATGATCCGGTCCGGCCAGGGGCGCCGTGCCGGTAGATTAGTATCCAGCGAAATTGTCCGGCCCTGCTGATCCAGCACTTTTCCAGAAACGGATACCACCCGTGGTCACTAGACTGTCCCAGCTTTTCCTGCGCACCCTGCGCGAAGATCCCGTCGATGCAGAGGTGGCCAGCCACAAGCTCCTGGTCCGCGCCGGTTATATCCGCCGCGCCGCACCCGGTATCTACACGTGGCTGCCGCTGGGGCTCAGCGTCCTGCGCAAGGTCGAACAGGTGATCCGCGAAGAGATGGCCGCCATCGGCGCCCAGGAAGTCCATTTCCCCGCCCTGCTCCCGCGTGAACCCTACGAAGCCACCAACCGCTGGACCGAATACGGCGAAGGCCTGTTCCGGCTCCAGGACCGCAAGGGCGCCGACTACCTCCTCGCCCCCACGCACGAGGAAATGTTCACCCTCCTGGTCAAGGACCTGTACTCCTCGTACAAGGACCTGCCCCTGAGCCTGTACCAGATCCAGAACAAGTACCGCGACGAGGCCCGTCCCCGGGCAGGCCTCCTCCGCGGCCGCGAGTTCATCATGAAGGACTCGTACTCCTTCGACGTCGACGACCCAGGCCTGGACGCCAGCTACGCGGCCCACCGTGCCGCGTACCTGAAGATCTTCGAACGGCTGGGCCTGGAGGTGGTCCCCGTGGCCGCCACCGCAGGCGCCATGGGCGGCTCCAGGAGCGAGGAATTCCTGTTTCCCACTGACATCGGCGAGGACACCTTTGTCCGCTCGTCCGGCGGTTACGCGGCGAACGTCGAGGCAGTCACCACCGTGGTGCCGGAGGACATCGACTTCACCGGTGCGCCCGCAGCCGAGGTCCTGGACACCCCGGACACGCCCACCATCGAAACCCTCGTGAACGCCTCGAACCAGATAGCCCCCCGGGCTGAGGCCGACGGTGGCGCCTGGACTGCCGCTGACACCCTCAAGAACGTGGTCCTCGCCGTGACGCTGCCCACCGGCGAGCGGCAGCTCGTGGTCATCGGAGTCCCCGGCGACCGCGGAGTCGACCTCAAGCGGGTCGAGGCGAACATCGGCGCCTTCCTTCCCATGGCCGGCGAGATCGGCCTCGAACAGGCCGGCGAGGAAGACCTCAAGAAGCAGCCCCTGATCGTCAAGGGCTACCTGGGCCCCGGGCTGACCCTGGACGCGCCGCTGCTGGGTTCGGAGAGCGCTACCGGGCTGCTGTACCTGGTGGATCCGCGGGTGGTTAACGGCACCGCCTGGATCACCGGCGCCAACGAGGCAGGCAAGCACGTCTTCGGCCTCGTCGCCGGCCGCGACTTCACCTGGGACGGGGTCATCGAGTGCACCGAAGTCCGCGCCGGGGACCCCGCGCCGGACGGATCCGGTCCGCTCGAAACGGCACGCGGCATCGAAATGGGCCACATCTTCCAGCTCGGACGCAAGTACGCCGAGGCCCTGGACCTGAAGGTCCTGGACCAGAACGGCAAGCAGGTCACCGTCACCATGGGCTCCTACGGCGTGGGCGTCACCCGCGCCGTCGCCGCCCTCGCCGAATCGAACCACGACGCCAAGGGCCTCGTCTGGCCCCGGGCAGTGGCACCGGCGGACGTCCACGTCGTCGCCGTCGGCAAGGGCGAGGACATCTTCGCGGCAGCGGAGCAGCTCTCCGCTGACCTTGAGGCTGCCGGGCTCGACGTCATTTACGACGACCGCTTCAAGGTCTCTCCGGGCGTGAAGTTCGGCGACGCCGAGCTCGTGGGCGTGCCCACCATCCTGGCCGTGGGCCGCGGCCTGGTGGACGGCGTCGTGGAAATCAAGGACCGGCGCACGGGCGAGGCAGAGAACGTGGCAGTGGACAAGGCCGTTGACTACGTTCTCAACGCCGTCCGCAACAGCTGATCCGCGGGCGTGGATTTCGGTCTTGAATCCCTGCAGCTGACAACGCTCCTCCTCATCGTCCTGGCCGGCTTCGGAGCCGGCTGGGTCGATGCGGTGGTGGGCGGCGGCGGGCTGATCCAGCTGCCGGCCCTGCTGCTGGTCCCGGGGATCACCCCTGTGCAGGCGCTGGCCACCAACAAGCTGGGTTCCATCTTCGGGACTGCGACCAGCGCCGTCACCTACTACCGGCGCGTGGGACCTGACTTGAAGACGGCGCTTCCCATGGCGGCGATCGCCCTTGCCGGGAGCTTCGGCGGCGCCATCCTGGCAGCCAACCTCCCCTCCACCGTCTTCAAACCGATCATCGTGACCGCTCTGGTCGCCGTGGCCCTCTTCACCGCGCTGAAACCCGACGTCGGCGGCATCACCGCGCTCAGGCACGAGGGCCGCAAGCACTACGTGGTGGCCTGCATGATCGGGGCTGTCATCGGCTTCTACGACGGCCTGATCGGGCCGGGCACGGGATCATTCCTGGTCATCGCCCTGGTCTCCGCCATGGGCTACGCCTTCCTTGAAGCCAGTGCCAAGGCCAAGATCGTGAACATGGCCACCAACGCCGGTGCCCTGATGTTCTTCCTGCCACACGGATCCATCCTGTGGGCCCACGGGCTGCTGCTGGGCCTGGCCAACATGGCCGGCGGCTACCTTGGTGCCCGGACGGCGGTGAAGCAGGGCAGCAGGTTCGTCAGGGTGGTCTTCCTGGCAGTGGTCGCGGCCTTGATCGTCAAACTCGGCTACGACGTCTGGCAGGAGAACTTCGCCTGAAAGGCCCGCCGGTGCGGGAGCCTCTCCACGTTGACGGGCCCCGCGGCCGGCCCTCGTGGACACGTCCGGTGCGGCGTAGCATGCACGTATGTCACACGGCGATGACGCTTACGGCGCCGCCCTGGAAGCGGCAGTCCGGCACTCGGCAGCCTGGCTGGACAGCCTTGCCCACCGGCACGTTGGACCTGCGGCAGAGGCCTACGACCTCACCGGAGTGTTTGGCGGCAGCCTGCCCCGCGAAGGCATGCCTGCCGCTGAAGTGGTGGATTTCCTGGCCCGCGCAGCCGAACCAGGCCTCATGGCGATGCCCTCCGGCCGCTTCTTCGGCTGGGTGATCGGCGGAACCCTGCCGGCGGCACTGGCCACTGACTGGCTGGTCAGCGCCTGGGACCAAAACGCCGGGCTACGCTACGCCACCCCCGCCATGGCCGCGATCGAGGAATGCGCCGGCGCCTGGCTGCTCAAGCTGCTGGGGCTGCCCGGGGATTCCGACGTCGGATTCGTTACCGGAGCCACGATGGCCAACTTCACCGGCATGGCGGCAGGACGGTGGCGGCTGCTGGCCGATGCCGGCTGGGACCTGGACCGGGACGGGCTGGCCGGGGCACCGAGAATCCGTTGCTTCGTGGGCCGGGAACGGCACGACACCGTGGACCTGGGGCTGCGCTACCTCGGCCTCGGGGCACCTGTGCCGGTCGAGGCAGATCAGCAGGGCCGGCTGGTGCCGGAAGCGCTGGACGCCGCTTTGCGTGCCGGCACGGGCCCTGCGCTGGTCTGCCTGCAGGCCGGAAACCTGCACTCGGGCGCCTTCGATCCCTTCCCCGAAGCCATCCGCGTGGCCAGGAGTCATGGCGCCTGGGTGCACGTGGACGGTGCCTTCGGGCTGTGGGCCGCCGCGGCTCCCGGGCTGCGTCACCTCACCGCCGGTGCCGGGGAGGCGGATTCGTGGGGGACCGATGCCCACAAGACACTCAACGTTCCGTATGACTGCGGCATCGCCATTGTCCGGGATGCTGCGGCGCTTCGCTCGGCGATGGGGCTGCACGCGAGTTACCTGGTGCACGATGCCGAAGGCCCGGGGGATCCCTTCGAGAAGGTGCCCGAGCTGTCGCGGCGTGCCCGCGGCGTTCCGGTATGGGCTGCGCTGAAGAGCCTGGGACGCGACGGCGTGGCCGCCCAGGTGGGCGGGCTGGCCGCCGCAGCCGCCGGCATTGCCGAGGGCCTGCGCGGCATCGACGGCGTTGAGGTCCTCAACGACGTGCAGTACACCCAGGTCAGCGTGGCTTTCGGGGATGACGCCACCACCAGGGCTGTGACGGCCCGCATCATCGGTGACGGCAAGGTGTGGATGTCAGGTTCCCGCTGGCGGGACAGGGACATCCTCCGCATCTCGGTCAGCAACTGGCGGACAGCCGGCGATGATGTCGCAACCGCGGTGGACGCGGTCGGCTCCGCACTGGCAGCCGTGCGGGGCTCCCGGGCATAGCCGCCTGTTCAGCCGCCTACGCCGTGCTGACCGGTCCTGCCTTGTCCTGCGGCTGCGGCCTGTCCGGGTTCGGGCAAGGCGTCCCAAGGCGGCAGCCCGGGAAGCGTTTCGCCTGCCAGGGTGCTGGCCACCCACAGCGAACGGGCGAGGTCGCCGCCGTGCCCGGGCTTCTCCGCGTACCAGAGGGCGTTGCGGACTTCCCGGAGAACGGCCCACTCACGGGCCGCTTCCGGATCCAGGCCGGCCGCGGCGCTGAAGTCCACGCACCGTTGCCGCAACCCCGCTCCGGGGTTGGCGGCCGGCAGCTCACGGAGCCGGTTCCACAGCAGGGGTGCGACGGCGAATTCAGCGTCCCCGACCATGGGCTGGGGGTCGATCGCTGCGTACCCGTCCGCCGCCGTCGGTACCGGGGCGTCCGGGGCCCGAACGTGGTCCCGCTGCGCGGCACGGGGTTCGTCGGCGTCCGGCCGGCACCGGCCCGGGCGGGCCAGGATGTTCAGGAAGTGCAGGTCCGTGTGTACCAGCACGTCGCGCGCCGCGCGGCGTCCCACGGCGCCCCGTGTCTGGCAGACCTCCAGCGCGGTTTCGAGAAGCCGGCGCGGAAACGGCCGGCCCAGCCGGTCCCAGTCCGCTGGGAGTTCGTCGCTCCACTGTTCGGCAGACGCGGCAATATGCTCAAGATGGCTCCACTGCGGCCTGGGGTCGGGCGGCACACTGAGCTTCCTGACCACCCCGCCCCAGATGGCGGCCGCCTGCTCCACCGGCACCTCGTTGAGGGAGGAACCGGCGTCCAGCCGTTCGAGGAGCATGGAACAGGTGGGTCCGTCCGCCTCGAGGAGCTCCACGGCTCCGTGTCCTTCCCACAGGGCGAGGGCATGGCGTTCCACCTGTGCCTCGTCGTGGGGGTAAGCCACCTTCAGCGCCGCGGGGGTGCCGTCGGCCCGGCGGACCGGCACCACCACGCCGCCGTGCCCGTTCCAGGGAAGGGCGCCGGGGAGCAGGTCCGGTTCCAGGCTCCACTGTTCCAGCCGGTCAGCCAGGATGCCCTGCAGGGATGACAGCCAGTCACGGCCGGCGTTGTTGCCGCTGTAGCGTGCCGTGAGGTCGGGCGGGACGGGGATGGGCGCTGCTCGAGTCATCGGCTCCAGCCTACTGCCGTGCTTGTGCCTCTTCGCCGTCAGGGAGGACCGGCAACGCGGCGGTGTCCAGGACGATGCCCGGAACAGGACCCGGGTCCGCGCCCCAGCGAACGGTCCGTGCCGTCGCCTGCCGCAGCGCAGCAAGGGCCCACGCCCTGTCAGCGCCGTCGGTCAACGCCACCAGGTCGCCGTAGGCCGGGAGCGCCGCCGCCTCGAGCGCGCCCAGCCCCCGGGCGGGATCTTCAAGAAACGCGGCGTCCAGGACGTATCCGGGCGCCTGGGGCGCGGCGGCCACGCAGGCCTGGCGGAGGCGGGTTTCAGCGTCCGCCACCAGCTGCCGGTGCTGTTCGAGGAAGTCCGACGCCGATCCCGCGTCCGCGGGGGCGAGCCTCGGCATGGCCGCCTGGTAGCCATAGAGAGCCTGCTGCCCCGCCTGCAGCACAGCAGACAGTGCTGCGTCCGCCGACCCGGCGAAAGGCGCTCCGAGCTCCGGTGCAGCCTCCGTCGGGGCGGCGCCGGTGGCTGACTCCTGGCCGCCGGCGGGCGCGGGAGCAGGGCACCGGCCCGGTGTCCCGCCCCTGCCGGAGCCGGGAGCGGGGGAGGGGCTTCCGGCAGCATCGGCACTGCCCACGGGCGCTCCGCCTACAGGGCTGGAAGCGGTGCCGGGCGTGGTGGCGGCGCCGGCCACTGCACCGGGATCCCCGGCAGCTGCGGCGAGTTCCGACGCGGCGAGGAGCTGTGCGGTCCCTGCGCCGGCCAGCAGGCGGGCCATTCCGCCGTCGGCCGTCGCCGCGTCCTCGAGCCGGCGGGAACCGCTCGCGGCGACCGCCTTGGCGAGGTCAATGGCGGTGCGGGCCGGATCCGGCGCAGCGGAAGGGGCGGTGGTGGCCGTGGCGGGCCCGGACGGTGCCGGGCCCGACGGAGACGGAGACCCCGCGGGAAGCAGCGCCCGGGCCTGGAACGTCAGCAAGGTCACAACCCGGTCCGCAGGGCCGGAAACCGGGTTGCCGGCGGGCGCTGCATCCGCCAGGTCCAGCCCGGCGGACCGCAGGGCAAGGGCATCGTCCAGTGCCGAGGCGCGGGCCTGTTCGGTCAGCGACGGGGGCTCCTGGGCGGGCGGCTGGCCCGGAATCACGGCGAATCCGAGCGTCAGGACCAGCAGGCCGGCGAGTGCAAAGACGGTGTACCGGACGTAGCGCATGGGCGAACGGGTTCCCTGGTTGTCGTCTTTCACAACAGACCATGGTGTCACGCCGGCAGGGGGACCCGGTGCAACCACCCTGCCGGTAAAATGGCTACGCTAGTAAACACCACATCATCTATACGGGAGGCGGCCGGCATCGTGAGCAACGCAGAAGCCACGGCTTCATCAGACCACACCGCACAGGGCGGGGGCGGCTCTGAAACGGCCCACAACCGGGAAGCCGACCGGATCCGGGCGCTCCTTGAACCGTCCGTCCTGGCCAACCGGCTCTACCTCGAGGACGTGTCCATCAACGTCGCCGGCTCCCACCGGGTAGTCCACGTCGTGGTGGACCTCCCGCAGGAGGAGACCGGCGGGGTCAGCCTCGACGTCATCGCGGACATTTCCAAGGTGCTCTCCGACGTCATGGACAGCGACCCCGCATCGGACAGCCGGCCCTATGACCTCGAGGTCTCCTCGCCCGGCGTCGGCCGGCCGCTGACCGAACCGCGCCACTGGCACCGCGCCAAGGGCCGGATGGCCAAGGTCAACGTCATCCAGGGGGAGAACATCACCGGGCGCATCCAGTCCGTGGACGACGCCGGAGTGACCCTCGTTCCGGAAATCGCCGTCAAGAAGGGCATGAAACCCAAGCAGGGCGAGCCCGTCAAGCTTCCTTTCGACAGGATCCGCAACGGAAAAGTCGAGATCGAATTCAGCCACCTTTCCGAGGACGGTCTGGAACCTGAACACAATGGACCTTCCGAGGAGGCCTGATGGATATTGACATGAGCGCACTGAGGCTGTTGGAGCGTGAGCGCGAAATTCCGCTGGACCTCCTCATCCCCACCATCGAGCAGGCACTGCTGGTGGCCTACCACAAGTCGCCCGGCGCCTTCGAGAAGGCACGTGCCGAACTCGACCGCAAGAGCGGCCACGTGACCATCTGGGCCGTGGAACTGGACGACGACGGCGCGCCGATCGGCGAGTTCGAGCACACCCCGGAAGGGTTCGGCCGCATCGCCGCCAGCACCGCACGGCAGATCATCCTGCAGAGGCTCCGCGACGTTGAGGACGACAACGTCCTGGGCGAGTTCAAGGGCCGCGAAGGCGAACTGGTGTCCGGCACCATCCAGCAGGGCAACAACCCGCACATGATCCAGGTGAACCTCGGTTCCCTGGAAGCACTGCTTCCGCCGCCCGAACAGGTCCCCGGCGAAAAGTACATCCACGGCAATCGCCTGCGCGCGCTGGTCATCGATGTGCACCGCGGCACCAAGGGTCCGTCGGTGACCCTGTCACGGTCGCACCCGGGCCTGGTCCGCAAGCTGTTCGAACTCGAAGTTCCCGAGATCGCCGACCGTTCCGTGGAGATCGTTGCGCTGGCCCGCGAAGCCGGCCACCGGACCAAGATCGCCGTCAAGGCCAACGCCGCGGGCATCAACGCCAAGGGTGCCTGCATCGGCGAGATGGGCTCCCGCGTCCGCGCCGTGATGACCGAACTGAACGACGAAAAGATCGACATCGTCGACTTCAGCGACAATCCGGCGACCTTCATCGCCAGCGCCCTGTCGCCGTCGCGCGTGAATTCGGTCACCATCACGGATGAGGCCACCCGGTCCGCGCGCGTTGTGGTGCCGGACTACCAGCTCTCCCTGGCCATCGGCAAGGAAGGCCAGAATGCCCGCCTCGCGGCAAAACTGACCGGCTGGCGGATCGACATCGTCTCCGACGCAGCACCCCAGAAGGAAAACTAGGCCGGCCTGACCCGTCCGCCGTGGCGCCCGGCCGCGCCGCGGACGGGCGCCGGTTCGGGCAGAACCGCCCGGAGGGTCTAGAATGGAATGGTCCGCGCCTTACGGCCGGCAGCAGTGTGCCTTCGCGTACCTGGACCGCAGCAGCGGAACAGGCCCGATGTTGGCCAGCAGATATGAACGTCAGGACGATGACCGTGGCAGAAGTACCTACCAGCGGAAATCAGCCGGAACGTACCTGCATCGGCTGCCGGAAGAAAGGGCAGCGGTCTGAGTTACTCCGGCTCGTCGCCGACGCCAGCGGTTCATCCGCTGTCCTGGTGGACGAACGACGCCGGATGGCTGGCCGGGGTGCATGGCTGCATCCCAGCGAATCGTGCCTGGCACTGGCGATCAAACGGCGTGCGTTCGGGCGTGCCCTCAGGGGCGCCACCGGAACCGCCGCCGTGGAACGCCGGATCATGGCAGGTCCGAACGCCGCAGGCGCCCCGGTGGCTGCAGCACCAACCGTCCAACCTGAAAGCGGGTCAGAAATCTGATGGAAACCCGATGAGTTCCCAGCGATGAGTGCGTAACGATGACAACTTTGTTGCGCTCTGCAATGGGCCCCTCCGCACAAACCGCGGCCGGGGTCCGCAGTAAGAAGTAGACGGTTCGTACCTGGCTCGGTGCGGACCGAGACAGGAGAAATGTGGCCAAGGTCCGCGTACATGAGCTCGCCAAAGAGCTCGGTATCACTTCCAAAGATGCAGTAACCAAACTGCAGGAACTGGGCGAATTCGTTCGCTCCGCCTCATCCACCATTGAGGCCCCCGTCGTGCGGAAGCTCCGCAACGCCTTCCCCGACGCCGCAGCAAACAAGGCTGCCGCTCCCGCCGCGCCCAAGGCATCCGCCCCCGCGGCTGAGTCCCGTCCGGCAGCTCCGGCCCCCGGCCCTGCTGCGCCCAAGGCTCCGGCCCCCAAGGCTGAAGCGCCCGCTCCCGCGGCACCCGCAGCACCGGCAGCTCCGCAGGCATCTGCAGCTGCCCCCGCTGCCCCGTCCACCGGCGCAAAGCCGGGAGCACGCCCCGGTCCCAAGGCAGAAACCCCGTCCCCGGCTCCCCGCCAGGGCGGCGCCTCCCAGGGTTCCTCCGGACCCCGCCCCGGCGGACCCCGTCCGGGCAACAACCCGTTTGCCACCTCGCAGGGCATGCCCCGCGGCCGCGGCGGCGACGGAGACCGTGCACCCCGTCCCGGCAACAACCCGTTTGCCACCTCCCAGGGCATGCCCCGCCCCGGCGGTGGCCGCACCGACGGTGAACGTCCCGGCGGTCCCCGCCCGGCGGCAGGTGCCGGCGGCCCCCGTCCCGGTGGTCCCCGCCCCGCGCCCGGCGCAGGCGGACCCCGTCCTGCCGCAGGCGCAGGTGGTCCCCGTCCGGGTGCACCGCGTCCCGGCGGTCCCCGTCCTACTCCGGGCATGATGCCCAACCGCACCGAGCGTCCCGCACCCGCAAGTGCCGGCCGTCCCGGCGGCGGACGCGGCCCCGGACGTCCGGGTGCCCCCGGCAGCGGTGGTCCCGGTGGCGGCGGTGCACCTGCCGGCGGCGGTTTCGGTAAGGGCGGCCGCGGCCGCGGCGGCACCCAGGGTGCCTTCGGCAAGGGCGGCGCAGGCCGCGGCAAGCAGCGCAAGTCGAAGCGTGCCAAGCGCCAGGAACTGGAGCAGATGAGCGCACCGTCGCTGGGCGGCGTGAGCGTGCCCCGCGGCGACGGCAACACCGTCATCCGCCTGCGCCGCGGCTCGTCCATCACGGACTTCGCCGACAAGATCGAGGCAAACCCCGCCGCGCTGGTGACCGTGCTGTTCCACCTCGGTGAAATGGCCACCGCCACCCAGTCGCTGGACGAGGACACGTTCGCCCTGCTTGGCGAGGAACTGGGCTACAAGCTCCAGGTCGTCTCGCCCGAGGACGAGGAACGCGAACTGCTCTCCACCTTCGATATCGACGTTGAAGCTGAACTCGAGGCCGAAGGCGACGAGGAACTTGAACCGCGGGCTCCCGTGGTCACCGTCATGGGCCACGTCGACCACGGTAAGACCCGCCTCCTCGACGCCATCCGCAACTCGGATGTCGTTGCCGGCGAGCACGGTGGCATCACCCAGCACATCGGTGCCTACCAGATCACCCACGAGCACGAGGGCACCGAGCGGGACATCACCTTCATCGATACCCCGGGTCACGAGGCGTTCACCGCCATGCGTGCCCGTGGTGCCAAGGTCACCGACATCGCCATCCTCGTGGTGGCAGCCGATGACGGTGTCATGCCGCAGACCGTTGAAGCGCTCAACCACGCCCAGGCGGCCAACGTGCCGATCGTCGTGGCAGTGAACAAGATCGACAAGGAAGGCGCCAACCCTGACAAGGTCAAGGGCCAGCTGACCGAGTACGGCCTGGTTCCGGAAGAATACGGTGGCGACACCATGTTCGTTGAGGTCTCTGCCCGCCAGAACCTCAACATCGACGAACTGATCGACGCCGTGCTGCTCACCGCAGACGCCGCCCTGGACCTCCGGGCCAACCCGGACAAGGCTGCCCGCGGCATCGCCATCGAAGCGAACCTCGACAAGGGCCGCGGTGCCGTTGCGACCGTCCTGGTCCAGTCCGGTACCCTCGCCGTCGGCGACACCATCGTCGCCGGCACGGCCCACGGCCGCGTCCGCGCCATGTTCGACGAAAACGGTGAGGCCCTCGACGTCGCACTGCCGTCCCGCCCGGTCCAGGTCCTCGGCCTGTCCAACGTGCCGCGCGCCGGCGACACCTTCCTGGTGACCGCCGACGAGCGCACCGCCCGCCAGATCGCCGAAAAGCGTGAAGCAGCAGAGCGCAACGCCCAGCTCGCCAAGCGCCGCAAGCGCATCAGCCTGGAAGACTTCGACCAGGCAGTGGCCGACGGCAAGATCGACACCCTCAACCTCATCCTCAAGGGTGACGTGTCCGGTGCAGTGGAAGCCCTCGAGGACGCCCTGCTCAAGATCGACGTCGGCGAAGGCGTGCAGCTGCGCGTCATCCACCGCGGCGTGGGTGCTATCACCCAGAACGACGTCAACCTGGCAACGGTCGACTCCGCAGTCATCATCGGCTTCAACGTCAAGCCCGCCGAGCGGGTTGCCGAACTGGCAGACCGCGAAGGCGTCGACATGCGCTTCTACTCGGTCATCTACGCCGCCATCGACGACATCGAAATGGCGCTCAAGGGCATGCTCAAGCCGGAATACGAAGAATTCCAGCTGGGCACCGCCGAGGTCCGCGAAGTCTTCCGCTCCTCCAAGTTCGGAAACATCGCAGGCTCGATCGTCCGCAGCGGCATCATCCGCCGCAACACCAAGGCACGCATCAGCCGCGACGGCAAGGTCATCGGCGACAACCTCACCATCGAGACGCTCAAGCGCTTCAAGGACGACGCCACCGAGGTCCGCACGGACTTCGAGTGTGGTATCGGCCTTGGCTCGTACAACGACATTGTTGAAGGTGACATCATCGAGACCTTCGAGATGCGCGAGAAGCCGCGCGTCTAGTCTCCTTGGTGGGGCCGTCGGGATTTTTCCGGCGGCCCCGCCCCTTCGCTGGGCGGCTTGGGATCTTCGATCCCGCGCCGCCCAGCTCCGGCAGGCCCGATGCCACTCCCTGGCCGCCGGAAAGAATCCCGCCGGGTCCGTCGTCGGCTCGCCTTGGGTGCGTGGCATTCAACTGGAACGTACGACGCAGCCCATGCGCCGTCGTCGTAACCCTTCTTCTTTTTAGGAGTTATTCATGGCTGATCCGGCACGTGCTGCCAAGTTGGCGCAGCGGATTAAGGTTGTTGTTGCTGAGGCCCTGGGCCGGCGGATCAAGGATCCCCGGGTTGAGGGTGTCACTGTTACCGATGCCCGGGTGACCAACGACCTGCAGCATGCCACCGTCTACTACACCGTTTTCGGCGACCAGGCCCTGCAGGCTGACGCGGCCAAGGGGCTGGAGAAGGCCAAGGGCGTGCTCCGGCAGGAAGTCGGCCGGAACATCACCGCCCGCCTGACGCCCACGCTTGAGTTCGTTGCCGACCAGATTCCGGTCAACGCCTCCAACCTCGAGGAGCTGCTGCGCGAAGCCAAGAAGCGTGACGCCGAGGTGGCCGCACTGGCAGCCAACGCCAAGCACGCGGGCGACGCCGACCCCTACCGAAGCGACGCCCCGGCTGACGCCGACATCGACGAGGACGACTTCGACGAAGAGGACCTGGACCTCACCTCGGACGAGGATATCGAAGAAGACGGCAACACCGACGGCGGCACCAAGTAGGGCATCGCCGCTCGCCAAGGCCCGGACTGACGGATCACGCCAGTCCGGGCCTTACGCGTGTCCGGGGTGGTTTGCTGCCCGTCAGCGGAGATCGGCCCTGATGACCTTCCCTGTCGCCGGCGGGGGACCGGCGGGCGGTTCGGGGCCCGTCATGGGCGGCAGCACGTCCGTCGTCGCGTACAGGGTGTTGCCCCGGATCTCAACGTCGGCAGGCTGGTTGACCGTCAGGAAATCCGAACGGTCACCGTCCCGGCCGACGAACTTCAGGATCTGTCCGCCGAACAGTGACGCCACGTAGACGTCGCCATTGTTCGCGATGGCAAGGCCCGTGGGGCTGAGGATCTCATCCGCCCACACCTTCACGCGGCCGTTCCATGGGTTGATCCGGAACACGGCACCGCGGGCGCCGAGCGCGGCGCTTTCCGGGCCGCCGGGCAGCGACGTCACATACAGCCACCCGTCCTGCCCGATCTCCACATCGGTGGGAACAGGTTCAAAGGCGTACTCGTGGCCCACTACGCAGGCGGGGACTCCCAGGCCACCCTCCGACTCAGGCTTGTCTGCACCTTCCGGAACGACCGCCGGCCGTGGCGGCAGGACGGCCAGCGTGGAAACGTCGCCTGATCGCAGGTCCACCTCAAGGATGGCGTTCATGCCGGCGTCTGCCACATAGGCGGTGTTGCCCTGCACGGCGAGCGCGTAGGGATGGGAGTCGACAGTACCGGTGTAGCGCGCCGGGGCGGGGAAGTCCTTGGGCCACTGTTGCAGGCAGGCGTCACCGACGTTGTCATCGAGCCCGTACTGCTGGTCGCCGTCAGGGTTGTTCTCCCGCTCGTAGTCGGCGAAGCCGGCGACCTCCCTGACCTTGCCGTTCGGACCGATGGCCTTCAGGTATCCCTCAAGCTGATCCGGCTTGCCCAGGCCTGCGCCCTTGCTTTCCAGGAAGAATGTGGTGGCGCCGCGGGTGTCCACCCCTGCCACGTCCCATCCCTGCCCGGGGTTGGTGTACACGTCCTCAATGTCACCGCCGCGGCTGACGCGGCTGAGCTTGCCGGCAAAGTCCTGGCTCACGTAGAGGGACTTTGCTGTTCCAACTGCCAGGTGGAGCGGGGTGACCAGGCCCGAGGCCACCTCCTGGGGTTTGACATCGTCCCTGCCTTTGTCCGATGCCGCCGCCGGGCCTGCGGGGGCGAACGCCATGGCGGCAGCCACCAGGCCGATAATAGTGATTCTCTTGTTCATTGGGTTCTCCGGGTGCATGCCCTTGGCGGGCCGGATACGAAGCCTCGCTGGAGGCAAAAAATGCGGATTCCCCCGGCGCAAGGATATGCCCGGGTTGACGTCCTGTCATCGGTGATTTCCCCCCTAACAGGCCCCCGGATCCATCCCCTATCCGGCGGCAGACTGGCTAGGATCTGACTATGACCACGGCACCGGACAACAACAGCCCCGCGGGGTACCTCCAGCAGGCAGTGGGCCTGGCAACACGGAACGTCGCCGAGGGCGGCGGCCCCTTCGGTGCGGTGGTGGTGATGCCCGACGGGCGGGTCTTCGAAGGCGTCAACCGGGTGACCCGTGACAATGACCCCACTGCCCACGCCGAAGTGGTGGCTATCCGTGCCGCGGCCGCCGGAACATCCAACTTCAACCTGGACGGGGCGGTCCTCTATGCCAGCTGCGAGCCCTGTCCGCTCTGCCTGGCCTCGGCGCTGTGGGCACGGATTGGCCGTGTGTATTTCGCAGCGGACCGGCACGGCGCCGCGGCGGCAGGTTTCGACGACGCCCTGTTCTACGAATACTTCGCCGGCACGCGCGCGGACCTGATGCCGGTCATCTGCAGCGACTTCCCGGCGTCGGACGCACCTTTCCAGGCGTGGGGCGCCCAGCAGGACAGGACGGAGTACTGACATGGAAAGCACCCTTATGGCCTGTCCCTCGTGCGGAAAGACCAACAGGATCCCGTCGCGGGCCGGCGGACGGCCCCGCTGCGGCCACTGCAAGGCAGCACTGCCCTGGATCGTGGCCGCCGGCGACGCCGATTTCGGCCCCGTCGCCGAGCAGTCGCCGGTGCCCGTGCTGGTGGACTTCTGGGCCGACTGGTGCGGGCCGTGCCGGATGGTCAGCCCGGTCCTGGACACACTGGCCAGGGAACGGGCCGGAGCCATCAAACTCGTCAAAGTTGATGTGGACGCTTCCCCCGCCCTGTCCCGCCGGTTCGATGTCCAGGCCATCCCCACCCTGATGGTGCTGGTGGACGGCAAGGTTGCCGCACGCCAGGCCGGCGCCGCCCCGGCCGCTGCGCTCCGGTCCTGGCTGGACGGGGCGTTGGCCGGGTCAGGGCGCTAACCGGCCCCCTGTCGCCAGGAGTTATCCGGCCGTGCCGCCCGCGGGTGCACGCGCCGGCAGGCGGGACAGCCCGTCCAGCAGGTCCTGCTTCCGGCCGCAGAGCGCGATCCTGACCCAGCCCTCGCCGATGGAGCCGAACGCGGTGCCAGGGGCGAGCGCCACGCCGGCGTCGGCCAGGAACCGGCGAACCCAGGCCCGGACATCGCCGCCGCTAACGTGCGACACGTCGGCCCACAGGTAGAAGGCCCCCTGTGCCTGCAGGTAGGGAATGTCCTTGCTGTCGAGCACGGCGGAGGCGGCGTCCCGGTTCTCCCGGTAATGCCGGTGCGCCGTTTCCACATAGTCCTGCGGGCCGGTGAGGGCGGCGAGCGCCGCATACTGCGAGGGTGCCGCCACGCACGAAACGATCGACTCCATCACGTTGTCCATCTGCTGCTGCAATCCCGGCGGGCAGATCAGCGCGCCGATCCGCAGCCCCGTCAACCCGTAGGTCTTGGACAGCGTCAACGAGGTGAACACGCGCGCCTCGGCCGGTGTGCCGCCGTCGAACCGCGCCGGACTGACATGCGGCACATCGTAGGTGAACGCTTCGTAGCACTCGTCCGAAATGACCCACAGGTTGTGCCTGCGCGCCAGGTCCATCAGGTCACGGACAGTCTCCTCGCCCAGGACGGCCCCCAACGGGTTGGACGGGGAATTCAGGACCAGGACACGGGTCCTGGCCGTGATGAGCGCTTCGATGTCCCGGGTGCGGGGCTGGAACCCGTTCTCCGGCAACAGCGGGTAGCCAACCGGAACCGCGCCCAGCAGCCGGCTGGTCATCGCGAACGTGGGGTAACCCGGGTTGGGGATGAGGATCTCATCACCGGGGGACAGCAACAGGCTCATCGCGAAGTGCAGCCCCTGCTGGGCGCCGGAGACCACGTACACCCGGTCAGCGCCGACGTCCACGCCCTGCTCTTCCCGGAAACGCGCAGCGAAGGCCTCCCGGAGGCCGGGGATCCCGGCGTTGGGCGTGTAGTTCGTCTCATCCCTGTCCAGGCACGCCATGCCGGCGTCCAGGACGTGGCGGGGGAGTGCGAAACCCGGCTCACCGATGCTGAGGACCAGGGCGTTGGGAGTGCGCCAGGCGGCCTCGGTGATCTCCCGGATCTGGTTGACGGGCACGTCGCGGACATGGGCGGCAAGCTCAGGCATGCCTGCCATCCTAGCCGGGAGCAGCCCCTCCCACCCGGCGCCTTGGCGGCGGGGCCGCGGGACGGCGCCGGGGCCCGCGGCGGCACCCATATACTGGTAGGCGTGCTTTCTGGACTGGTGATAGTGGACAAGCCGCAGGGATGGACCAGCCATGATGTGGTTGGCCGGATGCGGCGCATCGCAGGGACCCGGAAAGTAGGGCACGCGGGGACGCTCGATCCCATGGCCACCGGCGTCCTGGTGCTCGGCATCAACAAGGCCACCCGCCTGCTCACCTACATTGTGGGAACGTCCAAGACCTACACCGCCACCATCCGCCTGGGCCAGTCCACGGTGACGGACGACGCCGAAGGGGACGTGGTTGCCACCGCCGGCACCTCCGCGGTGCCGGACCAGGACATCCACGACGGCGTCGCGGCCCTCACCGGCGCCATCCAGCAGGTGCCCAGCAGCGTCAGCGCCATCAAGGTCAACGGCGAACGCGCCTACGCGAGGGTCCGCTCCGGCGAGGACGTGAAGCTGGCCGCACGCCCGGTGACCATCCACCGCTTCGACATCCACAGCATCCGCCGCGACGCGGCCGCGGACGTCATTGACCTCGACGTCACCGTGGAATGCTCCTCCGGAACCTATATCCGTGCCCTGGCCCGGGACCTGGGGAACGCGCTCGGCGTCGGCGGACACCTCACCGAACTCCGCCGCACCAAGGTCGGCCCCTACTCGCTGGACCAGGCACGCACCCTGGAGCAGCTTGCCGGGGACCTGGACGTCCTGGAGATGTCACAGGCGGCCCGTGCGCTCATGCCCAACCGTGAACTGACCGCCGCGGAAACCACGGAAATCTCCTACGGCCGCAGGATCCCGGCCGGGGCCCCCGCGGGCAGCCCGGACGCCGCCACCGCAGAGCACCCCGCCGCCGCGTTCGCCCCCGACGGGAACCTGGTGGCCCTGCTCGCGGACAGCGGCAATTATGCCAAGCCCGTCCTGGTCTTCGCCCCGGGCAACGGCGCCCCCGCAGCAGCCGGGGAGGCCTGAGTGGACGGGTTCTTCTACCTCATCCTTGCCGTGGGCCTGATCTCCACGGTCATCTGCGCCGCCGCAGGCATCATGAAGAAAGCCCCCAACGACGCCACCCTGCTGTCCGTCGTGGCGGTGGAGGCAGCACTGGTGGTCTACCTGGTGGGATCGATCATCCGGGTCATCGCCGGAGAATCCATTGCCGGTGAAGCCTGGGAGTTCTGGGGCTACCTTGTCACCGCCATGCTCCTGCCCCCTGCCGCCGTCTATTGGTCCATCCTGGAACGGACCCGGTGGAGCAACTTTGTCCTGGCCGCCGTCGGCGTGACCGCCCTGGTGATGGCCGCCCGCATGAACCAGATCTGGTACTGAAGTGGAAGAAGCACGCAACGTGAAAAACCAGCACGCCCAGCCGGCAGCGGCGCCCGGAAACACCCGCAACACCGGGCCGGGCCGGCTGTTGATTGCGGTGTACGCCATTTTCGCCATCTCCGCCACGGCCCGCGCCGGCTACCAGATCCTCACCAAGTTCTCTGAGGCGCCGGCAGCCTACCTGCTGTCCGCCTTCGCTGCCCTGGTATACGCCGTGGCCACCGTCTCCCTGGCGAAGGCGGGGAAAACCTGGTTCAAGGTTTCCGTCGCCGCTGTCCTGGTTGAGCTGGTGGGCGTCCTGGTGGTCGGAGCCCTCAGCATCTTCGACTCCGTGGCGTTTCCGCATGAAACCGTGTGGTCCCTGTTCGGCCGCGGCTACGGCTTCATCCCGCTGGTGCTGCCCGTCCTGGGCCTGGTGTGGCTGTACCGGCGCAGGCCGTCCCGGTGAAAACCGGCCCCGGGAATGCGGGTACCCTTGAAGAGTTCCGCGGCCCTGATGGCTGCGGATTACTGATGCTGCAGGCAGTTTAAGGCGAGGTAGATGGTCCACATCTGGAACGATCCGTCCGAAGTCCCGGAGGACTTCGGCCCATCAGTTGTCACTTTCGGCAACTTCGACGGCGTTCACCGCGGGCACCAGCAGGTGCTCTCGCAGCTCATCCGCTCCGCCAGGCTCACCCACTCCAAAGCCGTCGCCGTCACCTTCGACCCCCACCCGGCCGTGATCCACCGCCCCGAGAGCGCCCCCCGCCTCATCATGGGACTCGAGGACAAGCTCGAAGCCCTCGGCGAACTGGGCCTGGACGGCATCCTGGTGGTCAAGTACTCCCTCGACCTGGCCAGCCTCACTGCCGAAGAATTCGTGCAGCAGTACCTGGTGGACTGCCTGCATGCCAGCCACGTCGTCATCGGGCACGACGCCCGCTTCGGCCGCGGCAACTCCGGCGACCTGGACACCATGAAGGAGCTGGGCGCGAAGTTCAACTTCGACGTCCAGGTCATCAGCGAATTCGGTTCCGAAGGCTACCCCCTGCACGACGACGACGGCACGGACCGCCGCTGCTCGTCCACCTGGGTGCGCGAGGCGCTGCAGGAAGGCGACGTTGCCACTGCCGCCGCCGTCCTGGGCCGGCCGCACCGCATGCGCGGTGAAGTGGTCCACGGGGCAGCCCGCGGACGCGCCCTCGGATTCCCCACCGCCAACCTTGCCGCCACCTCGACCGGCCTGATCCCGGCCGACGGCATCTACGCGGGATGGCTGGTGGACCAGGCGGGCAAACGCTGGCCGGCCGCCATTTCCGTCGGCTCCAATCCCACGTTCGACGGCGTGAGCCGGCAGGTTGAAGCGCACGTCATCGACCGGCCCAAGGAAGCCGTGGAGGACTTCGATCTGTACGGCCAGACAGTCATTGTCGAATTCGTGGCCAGGCTGCGGGGCATGGTGGCTTACCGTGGGCCTGAAGCACTGGTTGACCAGATGAAACTGGACGTGGTCCAGGCGCACGGGCTGCTGGCCCGGCGCTAGGGCCATCCCCTCGAAGCAGGCGAAAGGCAGGACGTGTCCGTCGAGAAGAACACCCGGAAGCTGGACAAGGGGATTGTCCGCGACTTCAGCTCCCGGATGAGCTACGGCTCCTACCTGCAGCTTCCCACCCTGCTCAGCGCCCAGCAGCCGGTCAGTGAACCGGAGCACCACGACGAGCTGCTGTTCATCATCCAGCACCAGACCACGGAGCTGTGGCTGAAGCTGGTGCTGCACGAGCTCCGCAGCGCCGCGGCCTGGCTCCGCGCGGACGATCTCGGCTCCGCGCTGAAGGGAATCGCCAGGGTCAAGCACATCCAGAAGACCCTCACTGAACAGTGGTCCGTGCTGGCCACGCTCACGCCCACCGAGTATTCGCAGTTCCGCGGGTTCCTGGGCAACTCCTCCGGCTTCCAGTCCGCCCAGTACCGTGCCGTGGAATTCGTGCTGGGCAACAAGAACCGCAAGATGCTGCCGGTCTTCGAATCAGACCCGGAAGCCCACGCAATGCTGGAGGAACTCCTGGCGGCGCCCAGCATCTACGACGAATTCCTCGCCTACCTCTCGCGGCAGGGCTTCGACGTGCCGGCTTCCGTCCTCACCCGGGACGTCACGCGCGCCCACGAATTCACGCCTGCGCTGGTCCCGCTCTTCAAATACATCTACGAGCACGCAGCCGACAACTGGGGCGCCTACGAGGCCTGCGAGGAACTCGTCGACCTGGAGGACAACTTCCAGCTCTGGCGTTTCCGGCACCTGCGCACCGTGCAGCGGACCATCGGCATGAAGACCGGCACCGGCGGATCCAGCGGAGTGACCTTCCTGCAAAAAGCGCTGGAACTGACGTTTTTCCCGGAGCTGTTCGCGGTCAGGACGGAGATCGGACAATGAGCATCGACCACCAGCACACCGGTGCGGACCAGGCACTCCGGCAGCGGGCCGACGGGCTCGATGCGCAGGATCCGCTGGCGCATTACCGCGACCACTTCATCGGCACCGACACCCCCCTGTCCTACCTCGACGGGAACTCCCTCGGCAGGCCGCTGAAGCGCACCGCGGACGACATCGCCGCGTTCATCCGGGACGAATGGGGCGGCCGCCTGATCCGCGGATGGGACGAAAAGTGGCTGGGCCTGCCCCAGGCCATCGGTGACCAGCTTGGCCGCGCCGTCCTGGGGGCGGCACCCGGGCAGACCATCATCGCCGACTCCACCACAGTGGTCCTGTACAAGCTCATCCGGGCCGCGCTGGCGGCCGTGGCCGATCCCGACCGGAACGAACTCGTCCTGGACACCGAAAACTTCCCCACGGACCGGTACCTGGTCGAGGGCATCGCCTTGGAGGAAGGGCTGACCCTGCGGTGGATCGAAACGGATCCCGCGGCCGGGGTGACCGTGGAGCAGGTCCGGGCGGCAACCGGGCCGCGCACCGCCGTCGTACTCCTCAGCCAGATCGCCTACCGCTCCGGGCACCTCGCGGACCTTGCCGGGATCACCAAAGCAGTGCACGACGCCGGTGCGCTGGTGGTCTGGGACCTCTGCCACTCCGCGGGGTCCGTGGAGATCAACCTGGACGGCGCGGATGTGGACTTCGCCGCGGGATGCACCTACAAGTACCTCAACGGCGGCCCGGGCTCACCGGCTTTCGCGTACGTCAACCAACGGCACCTAGCATCACTGAACCAGCCCATCTGGGGATGGATGGGACGCAAGGACGCCTTCGACATGGCGGCCGGCTATGAGCCTGCCCCGGGCATCCGCGGGTTCCTCAGCGGCACCCCGGCGATCTTCGGCATGCTGGCCATGCAGGGCACCCTGGACCTGATCGAGGAAGCCTCCATGGCGGCCATCCGGACCAAGTCGGAGATGCTGACCGCGTTCGCCGTCGAGGTTTTCGACGCCTGGCTCGCTCCACTGGGCGCCCGGCTGGCCTCGCCCCGGAAACCGGGGGAGCGCGGCAGCCACATCACCGTGGACCACCCGGACTTCACCAAGGCCACCGTCGAAGACCTGTGGGACGGGGATGTCATCCCGGACTTCCGCGCCCCGCACGGCATCAGGGTGGGACTCTCGCCGTTGAGCACCAGCTTCGGCGAAGTGCTCCAGGGCATGGCCGCGATCCGGGACCGTCTGCAGGGCTGACAGGCCAGGCGGCCCGCGCCGCCGCATTCTGTTTCGACAGGTTAGGTCCGGGCCGGTAAACTGGACGACGGATCCGGCTGCAGTCCGTGGCGGCTGGGTCCTGTTGCCTGCATCCCATCCCCGGTTCAACCGGTCCCGGCTGCGGCGGCAGACCCGGCAGTGAGTTTCTGACCGGGCCCTCACGGCACATCCCAAGGAGTAAACGTGGCACTTGACGCCGCTGTAAAGCAGTCCATCATCAAGGAATACGCAACCGCCGAAGGCGACACCGGTTCACCCGAGGTCCAGGTTGCCGTCCTGACCCAGCGGATCAAGGATCTGACTGAGCACATGAAGGAGCACAAGCACGACTTCCACACCCAGCGCGGTCTGCTGGCCATGGTTGGTCGTCGCAAGCGTATGCTGAGCTACCTCAAGAAGACCGACATCGCCCGCTACCGTTCGCTCATCGAGCGCCTCGGCCTGCGCCGCTAGTCTGACTTTGGGGCGGCCCTTTCCTTCACGGATCGGGCCGCCTTCTTCACACAAAACTCAACAGGAGGATCAACCGCATCACGCATTCGCGGTCCTCGGTAGTGATCCCCGGGAACGGCTTCTTTGGTGAAGCCGCCGGCCCGTGGGTCTCGATCGATGACCGGGTGCAGGGCCAGTAGACAGATGCTGGGCTGGGTTGATGCGGCTGGACTTCCGTGAAACAGAAACGGAGGTGACTCTCTTGGAGGGTCCCGAAATCCAGTTCTCAGAAGCCGTTATTGACAATGGCCGCTTCGGCAAGCGCGTAATCCGCTTTGAAACCGGCCGCCTCGCCAAGCAGGCAGCCGGCGCGGCCATGGTGTACATCGACGATGACACCGCGCTGCTGTCCGCCACCACCGCCGGCAAGCACCCGCGCGAAGGCTTCGACTTCTTCCCGCTGACGGTCGACGTCGAAGAGCGCATGTACGCTGCCGGCCGCATCCCGGGCTCGTTCTTCCGCCGTGAAGGCCGCCCGTCCACCGAAGCCATCCTGGCCTGCCGCCTGATGGACCGCCCGCTGCGCCCCGCCTTCATCAAGGGCCTGCGCAACGAAGTCCAGATCGTGGTGACCGTCCTGGCCATCAACCCCGACGAGCTCTACGACGTGGTGGCCATCAACGCCTCCTCCATGTCCACCCAGCTCTCCGGCCTGCCGTTCTCGGGCCCCATCGGCGGCGTCCGCGTTGCCCTGGTCGCCGACGAAAACGGCTCCCAGTGGGTTGCTTTCCCCAAGCATTCCCAGCTGGAAAACTCCGTGTTCAACATGGTGGTTGCAGGCCGGGTTGCCGGTGACGACGTCGCCATCATGATGGTGGAAGCCGAAGCCACGGACAACTCCTGGAACCTCATCAAGGAACAGGGCGCCACCGCCCCCACCGAAGAGGTTGTGGCCGAGGGCCTCGAGGCCGCCAAGCCGTTCATCAAGGCACTGTGCGACGCCCAGGCCGACCTGGCCGCCCGCGCCGCCAAGCCCACGGTCGAGTTCCCGGTCTTCCTTGACTACGAGGACGACGTGTACGCAGCAGTGGAAGCCGCTGCCACGGAGAAGCTGACCGCTGTTTTCCAGATCGCCGACAAGCAGGAGCGCGACAACGCCTCCGACGCCCTGAAGGACGAGGTCCTTGCCGGACTGGCCGACCAATTCGAAGGCCGCGAGAAAGAACTGTCCGCAGCATTCCGCTCGGTCACCAAGCAGGTTGTGCGCCAGCGCATCCTCAAGGACCAGGTCCGCATCGACGGCCGTGGCCTGACGGACATCCGCCAGCTCACCGCCGAGGTCGAGGTCCTGCCCCGCGTCCACGGTTCGGCCATCTTCGAGCGCGGCGAAACCCAGATCATGGGTGTCACCACGCTGAACATGCTCAAGATGGAGCAGCAGATCGACTCGCTGTCGCCGGTGAAAACCAAGCGCTACATGCACAACTACAACTTCCCGCCGTACTCCACCGGTGAAACCGGCCGCGTCGGCTCCCCGAAGCGCCGCGAAATCGGCCACGGTGCCCTGGCCGAGCGCGCACTCGTCCCGGTCCTGCCGTCCCGCGAGGAATTCCCCTACGCCATCCGCCAGGTTTCCGAAGCCCTCGGTTCCAACGGTTCAACGTCCATGGGTTCCGTCTGCGCCTCGACCCTGTCCATGCTGAACGCCGGTGTGCCCCTGAAGGCCGCCGTCGCAGGCATCGCCATGGGCCTGGTCTCCGACCAGGTTGACGGCCAGACCCGCTACGCCGCCCTGACGGACATCCTCGGCGCCGAAGACGCCTTCGGCGACATGGACTTCAAGGTTGCCGGTACCTCCGAGTTCGTCACCGCCATCCAGCTCGACACCAAGCTCGACGGCATCCCCGCCTCGGTCCTGGCGGCTGCGCTGAAGCAGGCACGCGAAGCCCGCCTGCACATCCTGGACGTCATCAACTCGGCCATCGACACCCCGGACGAGCTCTCCGAGTTCGCACCGCGCGTCATCGCCGTGAAGATCCCCGTCGACAAGATCGGTGAAGTCATCGGCCCCAAGGGCAAGATGATCAACCAGATCCAGGAAGACACCGGCGCCGACATCTCCATCGAGGACGACGGCACGGTCTACATTGGCGCCACCAACGGCCCGTCTGCCGAGGCAGCACGCTCCGCCATCAACGCCATCGCGAACCCGCAGGTTCCGGAAGTCGGTGAACGCTACCTGGGTACGGTCGTCAAGACCACCACCTTCGGTGCCTTCGTGTCGCTGACTCCGGGCAAGGACGGCCTCCTGCACATCTCCGAACTCCGCAAGCTCGCCAACGGCAAGCGCGTGGACAACGTGGATGACGTCGTCTCCGTGGGCCAGAAGGTCCAGGTCGAGATCACCAAGATCGATGACCGCGGCAAGCTGTCCCTGGCCCCGGTTGTGGCCGAGGAAGAAGGCGCCGGCGACACCGAGCGTGCCCACGCCTCTGAGCCTGCCGAAGGCGCCGACGCGTAGCAACTGCGCCCTCGCGTACACGTGAATAAATCGGCGGGGCCGGTGGATGATCCACCGGCCCCGCCGCTGTTACGATGGCAGCCAGATCCCGGCTGCCCTGTGAAAGGCATCAATGACTGTTGTTCCCCTGCCGCTTGAGCAGAACCACCGCGGCGACACCCTGGTCCACGGTTCCGACGGCGGCTCCGAAGTCAGGCGCTCGGTGCTTCCCGGGGGAGTGCGGGTGCTGACTGAAGCGATGCCCGGGCAGCGGTCGGCCACTATCGGTTTCTGGGTCGGCGTCGGCTCGCGCGACGAGGCGCCCGGGCAGCATGGTTCCACCCACTTCCTTGAGCACCTGCTGTTCAAAGGCACCAAGCGGCGTACAGCCCTCGAAATCGCCTCTGCCTTCGACGAGGTGGGCGGCGAATCCAACGCGGCGACGGCGAAGGAAAGCACCTGCTACTTCGCCCGCGTCCTGGACACGGACCTGCCCATGGCCATCGACGTTATCGCTGACATGATTACGGGGGCCGTCCTCGACCCCGACGAGATGGAGCAGGAACGCGACGTCATCCTCGAGGAAATCGCCATGGACAGCGACGACCCCACCGACGTCGCCCACGAACACTTCGTCGCAGCCGTCCTGGGCAGCCACCCCTTGGGCCGGCCCATTGGCGGTACCCCCGCCGCGATCAAGGCCGTTGCCCGGGACTCGGTCTGGGAACACTACCGCCGCTACTACAAGCCGGACGAGCTGGTGATCACCGCCGCCGGAGGCCTGGAGCACGACGTCGTCTGCGGGCTGGTCGTGGACGCTTTGGAATCCGCCGGCTGGGACCTGGAAACGAATGCGGCGCCGGTGGAGCGGCGTTCTACTGAACGCGCACTGATTACCGGTACCGCCGGGCTGCAGGTGGTCAAGCGCGCCGTTGAACAGGCCAACATCATCATGGGTTGCCCCACGATTGTGGCCACCGATGATCGCCGCTACGTCATGAGTGTCCTGAACGCCGTCCTCGGCGGGGGGATGTCCTCCCGGCTTTTCCAGGAGATCCGGGAGAAGCGCGGGCTGGTGTACTCCACCTACTCCTTTGCTTCTTCCTACGCTGACGCCGGCTACTTCGGCATGTACGCGGGCTGCACCCCGTCCAAGGTGCGGCAGGTCCTTGAGCTCTTGGGCATCGAGCTGGACAAACTCGCTGAGCACGGCATTACGGACGAGGAACTGCGCAAAGCCGTGGGGCAACTGTCTGGCGGTATCGTCCTGGCGCTGGAGGACACCGGGTCCCGGATGTCACGCTTGGGCCGTGCCGAACTCGTCTCCGGCGAATACCAGGACATCGACGAGACGTTGCGGCTCATCAAGTCCGTTACCGCGGAGCAGGTCCAGGAATTGGCGGCCGAGCTTGCTGCCGCGCCCCGGACCGTGACCGTCGTTGGTCCGTTCGAGGAAACGGAGACCTTCGGCCTCTGACCCGGCCTGGCACCGGGTGGGCCCAGGAGCAGGCTCGAACCCGGGCCGGCGCCGGGTGGGCCCAGGAGCTGACAGAGCCATCCCGCCGGCCGGCGCCCTCAGTGCTGTCCTGAGTGCTGTCCTGAGTGCTGTCTTGAGTGCTTCGCCGGATGCCCACGGCGGACTACGATAAAGCCATCCGACACACCGCCGTGTGGTGAGGGGTGGAAGGCGTGGCAGCAAGCGGTCAGGGCCAGGACAGCGCGCAGGTACCGCTGCGGCCCGCCCACGGGGCGATTCATCCGGCCTTGGACAGGCTCCTGGGTTCCTGGCAGGGCACCACGGAGCTTGCTGCCGGACCGTGGGGCCCCGCCCGCACCGTGGACGCCGAGGTGACGTACCGCCGCGTGGCCGGAGGATTCGCTGTGGTGCAGAGCTACAGGCATCGTGAACCCGACGGCTCCCACTACGAGGGCCATGGTGTGTTCACCCTCGATCCCGACCACCGGGACGTGTTCTGGTACTACGTGGACAGCACCGGTACCGTGCCTGACACTCCCACGCGGTGCACCTGGCATGACGGAGTGCTGAGGGTAGAGCGCCGCGGAGCCGCGGGCTGGACACGGCACAGCATCCGGCTGGCAGATGGTGATACACCAGCGCACAGCGAAGGATCCCGGGCCGTGCCGGTTCCGGAAACCGTGCTCCTGCATGTCACCGAGCTGGGGTCCGCGCCCCGGCCGGGCACCGGTGAACCGGGGAAGGCCCTCGCGAACGGAAAAAATCCGGCCTTCGTCCCGTTCATGACGTCCACCTTCCGTCGGGTTTGACCGCACCGTCCAGACAGGCTGGCTGCACTGCTGCCCCGCCTCCCGGTTCATCGGATCAATGGCCCACCCTAGAACCACCGTGCCCGGGAAATGACGGCATCCCAGGCATTTCGGACATCAGCGGCCACCCAAAGCATCAAGCCTGCGGTGACCCACGTGGTGCAGCGTAGAAGGCCTCCCACACGGGGTCGTCCAGGTATGGTCGGTGGGACCCGGCCAGCTCTTCTTCGGGAGGTTCGTCATCACCGGGTGAATTCAGGGGGAGGTAGTCCGGGAAGCTGACCAGACCGGAAAGGACCCGTTGCTCCAGGGACTCCGTAGCCTTCAGCTCGTCAGCCCCTCCCGCAGCAGGGAGGGTTTCAGGCTGTGCGGCGCTCTCACCGTGCATGTTGGGAACACATGGCGTTCCGGGTGGCCAGTGGGGTGGTTGTGGGTCGGGGTGTTGGGCTGGGTAGTGGCGGCCTGTGAGGTCCAGCCGGGTGGTTCGGTTGTGGTGGCGGGTGTGGGGGTCCAACCGCTGTTGTGCTTGAGCCTGTGGTGCTTGGGGCAGAGTTGTGCCAGGTTGCTGACGCCGGTTGTTCCGTGGTGGTGCCAGGCGGTGAGGTGGTCGGTGTCGTTGTCGGTGCTGGGGTTGGTGCAGCCGGGGAAGGTGCAGTGTCCGTCGCGCATCCGGATCCAGCGTTTCATTGCTTCGGTGAGCCGGTAGCTGGTCCGGCCGATCTCCAGGGGTGCACCGTCGCGGGGGTCGACGAGGACCCGGTAGAACGAGCTGGCCCCGTTGGCGACGAGTTGACGGGCCATGGCGGCGGGGATGGGCCCGTACCCGTCCAGGTCGGCTGGCTCGTCGGTGCTGCCCAGCATGGTGAATATCGGGATGGTGACCAGGACGTCGGCCTTGGGGGCGGGGATCCTGCTGAGCTCAACGGCATAAGGGTCGGTGCCCTGGATGCCCGTGCCCTGAATGCCGGTGCCGTGCGTGCCGGTGCCGTGGGCGTCTGCTGTTTTGCCTGGTTCTTGGCCGTCGTCGTGCCGGGCCGGGTCAGCGGTACCGGTGTGGGCGCCGAGCAGGAGCGCTGCGGCGACGTCCGGGCGGAGTTGGCTGAGGGTGCGGGTCTCGTCGGGTCCCTGCAGGCCGCGGGCGATGGCTGTGGTTTTGTTCCAGATGGCGCAGGCGGTGTCCCCGGGCAGGTGAAGGTTGATCCATGCCATCCCGTCGGCGTCCGGGCGGTATTCCATCCGCCGGTCCGCCACACACTTGATATGCCGTTCCTGGACGGAGTCGGGATAGGTGCGTTCGCGCCAGGACCGCACTTTCCCGCGGAACTGGGACGGGACGAGGTCCCCGGGCTCCGACCCCCGGGCACGGTGGGGTGCGTCCGGGTCGAAGAAATGCGCCACCAACGCCTCAGCACTCTCGGGGGCGAGGCAGTCCGTTTCGTCGGCCACAATTACAGCATGCCGCCAGGACATCGCCCCCGCCGCCAGCGCACCCGCGACCGCCGGCATCGCGCAGACTTTCCGGGACTGGCTGATGAACGCTGCCGCGGCACCCTCAGCGATGGTCAGGACCCCGGCGACCTCCGCCACCGTGGACATCTCCACGAACGCCCGCTCCGACCCGGTGGCCTCCGGCGGCGTCATCGCTTCTGCTAATTCCGCGTACTCTGCAGCGTCACGTGCCTTGCCGGCCGCGACTTGGGCTTCCAGCCGGCTCCACACCGCCAACCGCTCCAACCGCAGCTCCGACTTCCGCTCCAGAACATCAACTGCTTCCCCGGGTACGGCATCAAGGCCAACCCGCTCCAGGTCCGCATCCGTCAAAAAGAGCGCATTCAGCGCGGCAACGGCAGCCCGAAGACCCTCCTTCACCGCCACCGAGTCCGCCACGTTTCCCATAACCACAGTCTGCCGCGAGGGTCCGACAATGAAAGGTGCAGCGGGAGGGGCTACCCTCCGGCGAACGGGGGCAGGACGTCCACCACGTCGTCGGCACCCAACACCGTGGCGTGGTCGCGGACGGCAACCTCGTTCAGCAGGAAGCTGCTGCGTGCAAGGATCGTGGCCAGCCGGGGCGTGCCCGCCGGAGGGTCCTCACGCGGCACGGCCAGCACCGCCTCCAGCAGGTCCGCCACGGTTGCCCCGGCAGGGAGATCGAACTTTTCCTCGTCGAAACCTGCAGCGGCGCGCGCGGCAGCGAAGTAACGTACATGCATTCCGGTCAGCCCCCGATGGCGCTCATGCTGCGGTCCGGCTGGACGAAGTCCGGAGCGTCCAGTCCCACGTGGTCCATGCCGTGGGCTTTTGGCTTAATCCACATCGCGTCCTGCCAGCGTTGCGCCAAGGCGTCGTCGTCGGCGCCGGAGCGCAGGAGTCCCAGCAGGTCGTACTCCTCCCGGGAGAAGAGGCAACTCATGATCTTGCCTTCAGCGGTGATCCGGGTGCGGCGGCAGTCCGCGCAGAACGGCTCGGTGACCGAGGCGATGATCCCCACGGTTCCCAGGACGGGGCCGTGCGCGGACGGGTCGCTGGAAGCACCCGGCCCCGCCACCCGGCGTCGTACTTCGAAGCGTTCCGCGGGGGCACCATCGCGTTCACGGGGATCGGGGCTCAGGAAGAAATCGGTGGACAGGATGCCGCGGATCTCGGCTGCGGTGATCATGTTGCGGCGGGTCCAGCCGTGGTCGGCGTCAAGCGGCATCTGCTCGATGAAACGGAGTTCGTATCCGCGGTCCAACGCCCAGGCCAGCAGCGAGGGCGCTTCGGAGTCGTTGATGCCGCGCATCAGGACGGCGTTGAGCTTCACGGGTCCCAGCCCGGCAGCCCAGGCGGCGTCCACGCCGTCCAGGACCTGGTTCAGGAACGGGCGGCGGGTCAGCTGGGTGAACGTCTCCTCGTGCAGCGAATCGAGTGAGACGTTGATGCGGGTCAGGCCGGCTTCTTTCAGCGCAGCGGCCTTCCGGGCCAACCCCACCGCATTGGTGGTCATGGAGATGGGCAGGTCCGGGTGGTTGCTGCGCAACGCGGCGATGATGTCCACCAGGTCGTGGCGTACCAGCGGCTCGCCGCCGGTCAGCCGCAGCTCGCGCACGCCCAGGTGCTCCACGCCGATCCGTACAATCCGAACGATCTCCTCCGCCGTCATGACAGCCTGTTTGGCCAGCCATTCCAGGCCCTCGGCGGGCATGCAGTAGGTGCAGCGGAGGTTGCACTTGTCGGTCAGGGAAAGCCGCATGTCGGTGGCCCTGCGTCCGTAGCGGTCCACCAGGCCCCCCGGGGCGTCCACCGGACGGCGGGACGGTACGGACGGAACCGCCGCGCCCGCTTCTTCGCGGGGCTGCGGCATGCCTAGCTGGACACTCATAAATTCAGGCTACGCCACGATGGGCTCCTCATCACACCCGTGACGGCGCACGTCCCCGGCGGGCAGGAATTCCCGGTGCACAGCGCTGCTGCGGCACGGGCGAAATTATGCTTGAAGGGTGAACACCCGCCGGCCACCGCAGGACGCGCACGACGGCGGCACCCGCCACGCCGGGACCGCCCCAGTACCAGCGCCCGCGCCCGGGCACGGGCCGGATAAGGCGCCGAAAACCTCCTCCGACGCCGCCGGCGGACCGCCCGAAGACGCCGGACCGGCAGGCGCGCAGTCCCCACCCAACGCCAACGCCTGGCCGGCTGCCGCTACAGGAGTGGTGGCCGCGGCCGGCGGGGTCACCGCCGGAGAACTGCTGGCCGCGGTGTGGAGCCCGTCGTTGTCACCGCTGACGGCGGCGGGCGGGGCCGTCATCGATGCCGTCCCGCCGGGGGTGAAGGACTGGGCGGTGTCGCTGTTCGGTACGGCGGACAAAATCGCCCTCCTGGTGGGCATGGCACTGGTCATTGCCGCGCTGGCAGCCCTGGCCGGCGTGGTGGAACGCCGGCGGCCGTTTGCCGGCCTGGCGGTCATCGCGGTGTTCGGGGTGGCCGGAGTGGCAGCAGTTGGCGGCCGCGCCCAGGCCACGGCCGTGGCCTTTGCCCTGCCGGTCGCCGCAGCGGCCGTGGCGGCCCTGCCGCTGAGCCTGCTGGTCCGGAAACTGCGGGCGTGGGAGGACGGGACACCTGAACCCGGCCAGGGCGGGGCACGGCGCAGCTTCCTCCGCCACCTGGCCGGGAGCGCCGCAGCAGTGCTCATCGGGGGAGTCCTTGCCGGATTGTGGCGCGGTACCGTGCTGCGCGTCAGTGAAGCCCGTGCGCGGGTGGTGCTGCCGCCGCCCGCCGATCCCGCTCCGCCCATCCCTGCCGGTGCCGAGGCGGGGGTGGCGGGGATGCCTCCGCTGGTCACCCCGGCCAGCGACTTCTACCGGATCGACACCGCCCTTATCCCTCCGGCCCTCGATCCCGCTACCTGGGTCCTGAGGGTCACCGGCATGGTGGAGAGGACGGTCGAACTGACCCTCGCGGACCTCCTGGCCAAACCCCTGGCCGAACGCCATGTCACCATCGCCTGCGTGTCCAATCCCGTAGGCGGGGACCTGATCGGCACTGCCCGCTGGCTGGGCTGGCCGGTGCGCGACCTCCTTGCGCTGGCGGGGCCGGCCAGGGACGCCGACATGGTCCTTTCCACCAGCGCGGACGGCTGGACGGCCGGCACGCCGCTGGAAGTGCTCACGGACAGCCGGGACGCGCTGCTGGCCGTCGGCATGAACGGCGCCCCGCTGCCGCTCGAGCACGGGTTCCCCGTGCGGCTGGTGGTGCCCGGACTTTACGGCTACGTCTCTGCCACCAAGTGGGTCACCGAACTGAAAGTGACCAGGTTTGCGGAGGACCAGGCCTATTGGACGGGCCGGGGCTGGTCCGACCACGGACCCATCAAGCTGTCCTCCCGGATCGACGTCCCCCGCAGCGGCCGCCCGGTCAACGCCGGAGCGGTGACGTTCGGGGGAGTCGCCTGGGCGCAGCACACCGGCATCATGGCAGTGGAGCTCCGCGTCAACAGGGGCAGGTGGCAGGCCGCCGAGCTGTCCCCGGGAATCTCCACCGACACCTGGTACCAGTGGAAGCTCACCCTGGACCTCACCCCCGGGCAGTACGAAGTGCAGGTGCGGGCCACCGACCTCACGGGCCGGCCGCAGGTGGAGGATGTCCGGCCTGTGGTCCCCGACGGGGCCACCGGATTCCACACGGTTAGAGTGGACGTGAAATCCTGACGGCCGCAACCTAAGGCGGATCCATGACCACTGCCCACCCCCTTCGGGCCGGCACGGCCCACCAGTCCCGTTCCGTTGCCGGCCACCTGGCGGCGGTCACCGCCCTCCTGGCACCGCTGGCCGCAGAGTCCCGCGCCGAGGTCCTTCCGCTGCGTGCGGCCTTGGGGAGGGCGCTCGTGCACGACATCGTGGCGCCGGTCAGCCTGCCGCCGTTCGCCAATTCGCAGATGGACGGTTATGCCGTCCGTTCCGCGGACCTGCACGACGGCGGCACGGACCTTCGCGTTGCGCCCCCGGTACCTGCGGGGTCGAGGCCGCCCGCGCTGCTGACCGGGACTGCGGCGCCCATCATGACCGGTGCGATGCTGCCTGACGGCGCGGACGCCGTCGTCCCTATTGAACGCGCTGTGCCGGACAGCTTCCCCGCGGCCGGCAGCGAGGCCAGCGTCACCCTGCCGGCCGTCCCGGCGGGAACCTTCGTCCGGCCGGCGGGCAGCGACATCGTCGCCGGCGGGCGCGCCCTTGCGGCCCGGACCCACCTCGGTCCCGCCCAGCTGGGGCTCCTGGCCGCGCTCGGACGCGCGGACGTCGAGGTCTTCAAGGCCGTCACGGTCCTCCTGGTCACCACGGGCGACGAGGTGGTGGAACCCGGCCGGGAACTGCCGGACGGCAAGATCTATGACGCCAACGGCACGCTCCTCGAGGCCGCCATGGCGGAGGCCGGCATCGACGTCCGGCGCACCGGAATTTCCACCGACGAGCCCGGGGAACTGCGGAAGCTGCTGCGGGCCACATCCACGGAAGCGGACCTCATCGTCACCACGGGCGGCGTCAGCAAGGGCGCCTACGAAGTGGTCCGGCAGGCGATGGAGGACCAGCCGGTGGACTTCCTGCATGTGGCCATGCAGCCGGGCGGGCCGCAGGGGATCGGCACGTTCGACGGCGTCCCCTTCCTGGGGTTCCCCGGCAATCCGGTGAGCTGCCTGGTGTCCTTCGAAATGTTCCTCCGGCCCGCGCTCTCGGCACTGCTGGGTGCTCCCGCCCCCAGGGCACCCCTCCGCGCCAGGCTTGGCCACGGGCTGACCTCCCCGGAACGCAAGCACCAGGTCCGCCGCGGCAACCTGCAGCCGGACGGCACGGTGCGGCTCGAAGGCGGCGAGGGTTCGCACCTGGTCCACGCGCTGGCCGGCTCCAACGCCCTGGTCCACGTCCCCGAGGGCGTAACGGAACTCGCGGCAGGGGACGAGGTGGAAGTATGGATGCTGTGAATGCAGAACAGACCCCTGCCGCACTGACGCACCTGCGCCGGGACGGCAGCGCGCAGATGGTGGACGTGTCCGCCAAGGCAGAGACCACCCGCGAAGCAATTGCCACCGCCACCGTGCGGACCACGGCGGAGGTGATGGGCCTCCTGGGCACGGGCGGGCTCCCCAAGGGTGATGCCCTGGCCGTGGCCCGGGTGGCCGGCATCATGGCCGCCAAAAAGACTCCCGAGCTGATTCCGCTGTGCCATCCCCTGCCGCTCTCCAAAGTCACGGTGGACTTCGACCTGGAAGCCGAGTCCGTGGCAGTCCTGGCCACGGTGAAGACGAGGGGCGTCACCGGCGTGGAGATGGAGGCCCTGACGGCGGCTTCCGTGGCCGCCCTCAGCGTGTACGACATGATCAAGGCGGTGGACAAGCACGCCGTCCTGACCGACATCAAGGTGCTGGCCAAGAGCGGCGGCAAGAGCGGGGACTGGGCACTGTGACACCGCAGGGCAGCCACGGAGCTGCGCAGGCATTCGGCGCAGCGGAACCGCACCGGCACGGCGACGTCCAGGGCAGGAAGGCCGGCGTGGTGATTGCCTCCACCAGGGCAGCGGCCGGCATCTATGAGGATGAGACCGGGCCCGTCATCACGGACTGGCTCACCGAACACGGCTTCGAGGTGTTCCCGGCAATGGTGGTCCCCGACGGCGAGCCCGTGGGCGCCGCGATCCGTGCCCTCCTGACCCAGCATCCCACCGTCGTCATCACCAGCGGCGGCACCGGCCTGAACCCGGACGACCGGACCCCCGAGGTCACCCGGCCCCTGCTGGACCGTGAAATTCCCGGCATCATGGAAGCGATCCGGCACGCCGGCGCGGCCAAAACGCCGCTGGCGGCACTGAGCCGTGGACATGCCGGCGCGGCGGGAAAGACCTTCATTATTAACCTGCCCGGCTCACCCAAAGGGGTCATGGACGGACTCTCCGTCCTCGACCCGGTGATCGGGCACCTCTGCGACCAGTTGGAAGGGAACCATGGGCACTGAAGCATTCGAGGTGGTATCCGCCGTCCTCAGCCCGGAACCGATTTCCGTAGACCAGGCGATCGCCGCAGTGGAAAGCGACACCGCCGGCGCGGTGGTCAGCTTCAGCGGAGTGGTCCGCAACCACGACGGCGGCAAGCCGGTGGACCGCCTCAGCTATAGTGCGCACCCCACGGCGCACCAGGTGATGGCCGACGTCGTGGCCCGGCTGGTTGCCGAGCAGAACGCCGGCGGTGCGGACGGGGAAGCGGAGGCGAAGCCTGTCCGCATCTGGGCAGCCCACCGCATCGGCATGCTGCAGATCGGCGATCCCGCGCTGGTGTGCGCCGTCTCCGCAGCCCACCGCGGACAGGCGTTCGCCGTCTGTGCCGAACTCGTGGACCGCATCAAGGAACAGGTCCCCATCTGGAAGGAACAGTTCTTCTCGGACGGAACCGTGGAGTGGGTGGGCGCCGGCGGCTGATGCCGGCCTGCGAAGGGTTCCTGCGAGGTAACGCACACGGCCCGGTTCAGGACCTTCCGGGGCCCGACGGTAGGGTTAACGCCATGACCGAACAACACTCCGAACCCAAGCTTGTCGCCGTCCTCGGCGCCAACGGCCGCATGGGCGCCGAAGCCGTCAAAGCCGTTGAAGCCGCACCCGACATGAAGCTCGTGGCAGCCCTGGGACGGGGTGATTCCCTGGACCAGGTGACGGCCGCCGGGGCCCAGTACCTCGTGGACCTGACCGTTCCCGACAGCACCGAAGCCAACGTCCGCTTCGCCGTCGAGAACAACATCCACGCCATCGTCGGCACCACCGGGTGGGACGCCGGGCGCCTGTCCGCTCTTGAAGCCCTGCTGGCCGCGCACCCCGGAACCGGCGTGCTGATCGCGCCAAACTTCGCCGTGGGATCGGTGCTGGCTTCGGCCTTCGCCGCCAAGGCCGCCCGGTACTTCGAATCAGTGGAAGTCATCGAACTCCACCACCCGGACAAGGTGGACGCCCCGTCCGGCACCGCCGTCCGCACCGCGCAGCTCATCGCCGCGGAACGTGAAGCGGCCGGCGTCCCGGCAAGCCCGGACGCCACCACCAGCGAACTTGCCGGCGCGCGGGGCTGCGAGGTTGACGGTGTCCGCGTGCACAGCGTGCGCCTCCGCGGCCTGGTGGCCCACCAGGAAGTGCTGCTGGGCGGTTCCGGCGAGCAGCTGACCATCCGGCACGACTCCTTTGACCGCGCCTCGTTCATGCCCGGCGTCCTGATCGGCATCCGCAACGTGGATGCGCATCCCGGCCTCACCGTGGGCCTGGACGGCTACCTGGACCTGGGTTTCTAGCCGTGGCCGGCTTCCTTGCCGCCTTCCGGAAGAACCGGACCAAGATCTGGGTGGCCCTGGTCACCCTGCTGCTGGTCTTCTACCTCGTGGTGTCCTTCCAGCGCTCCATCCTGCTCCTGACGGACAGCAACCTGACGGCCCGGGCCATCGGCGCCGCCTACCTGGTCCTGCCGGTCGTTGGTGCGTGGGCGCTGATCCGCGAGCTCATGTTCGGTGCCCGGACCGAACAGATGGCCAAGGTCCTGGAAGCCGAAGGCGGGCTGCCCGTGGATGAACTGCCGCGCACGCCCGGCGGCCGGATTGTCAGGGAAGCCGCAGATGCCGAGTTCGAAAAGTACAAGGCCGAAGCCGAGGCCGCTCCCGGGGACTGGCGGTCCTGGTTCCGGCTGAGCTGCGCCTATGACGCCGCCGGGGACCGCAAGCGGGCACGCGCCTCGATGCGCGAGGCCGGCCGGCTGTTCCGCGGCAAGGTCCCTGCCTGATCCGCAGGCTTAGCCCAGGCCCGGCAGCCGGAGCTGGCCGCGCCCCAGCCGGGTGGCGGCGTGGCCCAGCCACTCCAGCGGCCCCCGCCACTTGAGCAGCACAAACGCCGTCCCCACGATGATGGCTGTGGCCGCGTGCGCGAAGTACATGCCGTCCTCGGTCCAGCCCGCCGGCAGGGGCTTGAGGTAGAACCCGGACAGCACCCACACGTGCAGCGTGTACAGGGTCAGGGTCATTGCCCCAGGACCGCGCAGCGGCAGCAGCAGGTCCAGGTCGATCCATTCACCCAGCCGCTCCAGCAGCAGGCAGGCGCCGATGACGGCCGCTGCCACGCCCGAGGTGTGCAGCAGGTCCAGGGACGTTCCGGAGTGCGGGGCCGCGGACGCCAGCCACCACCACGAACCCTCCTGCCTGATGCCGGTCAGGTTCACCTGCAAGACACTGTCCAGGGGATACCCGGGTGCATTCAACACCGCCTCCAGTGCCGCGCGCCCGCCCCATGACTCCATCGCCGTCACGCCCAGCGCCTTGGCTGCGGCCGCCACCACCGTCCCGGCCAGCAGCAGCAGCACCGGCACGAGCGCCTTTCCCAGCGCCAGCCGGCCAATCACCAGGCCCACCAGCAGGTAGGACATCCACTGGAACACCGGGTAGTAGCCGGTGAGGAAGACGTCGGCCAGCAGGCGGCCCGGCGTGGCCAGGTCCTCCCAGCCCGGGTTGTGGCCCAGCTGCAGGGGCGGTTCCGCGGCCAGCAGCCACGGGCGCAGCAGGTAGGCCAGGACCGGTGACCCCAGGATCCATCCGGCCGCCCAGGCGCACAGCGGCTTCAGCCCCATTCCCAGGAACGGCAGGATGCACAGGAACAGGACAGCGTAATGCACCAGGATGACCGCCACATTGACCTCAAGGTTGCCCAGGCTGAGCCCGACGGCGGCAATCACCACGGCACGCAGGGCAACCCCGCGCCGGGCTGCTGCCAGGCTGCCGCCCTCCAGCGGTTTCTCCTTGCCGGTGGACAGGGCAAGTCCGACGCCGGCCAGGACGGCAAACAGCGCTGCCGCCCGTCCGGAGAACGCCAGTCCGATCCACGTGGGCGTCAGGTCGGCGTTGGATTCGAAGGTGGGCAGGAGATGGGTGGCCATCATGCCCAGCAGGGCGATCCCGCGCGCCGCGTCGATGCCGTAGAGCCGCCCCTGGGTCCGGCGGGCCGCCGTTGCGCGGGGCGCCCGGGCAGGGTTGCGGGAAGTCATGAACCGCATCGTCTCACATGCGGCCGGGCGGTCCGTTGTCACGGCTCCTGCCGCAGGTCAACGAAAGCAACGCGGCCGCGACCCTTGTTTTCGAATATATGTTCGAATATGCTGGACGGCATGCAAACCCCAACCCCAGGTATCCCCGCTGCGGGGCCGCGGCGACCCGAACCCGGTGCGGGCGTCCTGAAAGCCATGAGTCCGGGAGTGGTTGACTTCCTGTTCCGTCAGTTGGTGGCCGGCAGGCCGGCGGAGGACGTCCAATGGGAACGCGAAGGCGTCAGCCTCGCCGCCCAGCCGGAAGGTGCCGAACTGGCCCGCCGGCTCGCCGAGACGGACCTTGAGGCGCTGACCCCAGTGGAACTGTTCCACTACGTCCGCGCCGCGCAGAGGCTGGCGGACTGGGCCGAAGGGCTGCGCCAGGCGGCCGTGGCCAGGTATTGCGGCACCCCGTGACGGGCCGCGGCCATTATTTGACGTTCATCACGCCCCCGCCATTGTCCTAACCAGCGGGGGACAGGGTAACGTTTTTGCCATGGCTGACTCTTCCGCGCACATCCCTGCCCTCGGTACGCTCCTGACCGCCATGGTCACGCCGTTCACCAAGGACGGCGCCGTCGATTACGACCAGGCAGCAGCTTTGGCCAGCAAGCTCGTGGACGACGGCTGCGACGGACTGGTGGTCACCGGGACCACCGGTGAAACGTCCACCCTGACGGACGAAGAGAACCTGGGCATGTTCCGCGCGGTCAAGGACGCGGTGGGTGGCCGCGCTGCCATTATTGCCGGCACCGGAACCAACGACACCGCCCACTCGGTGCACCTTTCCCGGCAGGCTGCAGACCTCGGTGTCGACGGCCTCCTGCTGGTGACCCCCTACTACAACAAGCCGAGCCAGGCCGGGGTCCGGGCACACTTCGAAACCATCGCCTCGGCCGTGGACGTTCCCGTCATGCTTTACGACATCCCGGGACGCTCTTCCATTGCCATCGAGCCGGACACCATGATCCGCCTCGCACAGCACCCCAACATCGTGGCCGTCAAGGACGCCAAGGCCGACATGGTGGCGGCCTCCAGGGTCATGGCCGAAACCGACCTCCTGTTCTACTCGGGAGATGACGGACTGACGCTGCCCTGGATGGCCCTGGGCGCCGTCGGCCTGGTGGGCGTCACCACGCACGTGGCCACCCGCCGGTTCCGTGAACTCATCGACGCCGTCAACGCCAACGACCTCGGCACGGCGCGGAAGATCAACTTTGAACTCCAGCCGGTCGTCCGGGCCACCATGACCCGGGTCCAGGGCGCCGTGGCCGCCAAGCAGATTCTTAAATGGCAGGGAGTCCTGCCCAACTCGATTGTCCGTTTGCCCCTCGTGGAGCCGGACGAAGCCGAGATCGAAACCATCCGCGGGGATTTGGCGGAAGCGGGGCTGGTCTACTCCTGAGGACGACGACCGGCACCCTCCCGCCTGGAAAGTAGTGCAACATGACCCAAACCGCCCTCACCGGCCTTGTTACCCCTCCGCGCCTGCCCCAGGACACGCTGCGGATCGTCCCGCTTGGCGGGCTGGGGGAGATCGGCCGGAACATGACCGTGTTCGAAATCGGCGGCAAGCTGCTGATCGTGGACTGCGGTGTCCTCTTCCCGGAGGAAACCCAGCCGGGCGTCGACCTGATCCTGCCTGACTTCTCGTACATCGAGGACCGGCTGGACGACATCGTGGCCGTGGTCCTGACCCACGGCCACGAAGACCACATCGGTGCTGTCCCGTACCTGCTGCGGCTCCGCAACGACATCCCGCTGGTGGGATCCCAGCTGACCCTCGCCCTCATCGAGGCCAAGCTCCAGGAACACCGCATCCGCCCCTACACCCTCACGGTGGAAGAGGGCCAGGTGGAAAAGTTCGGGCCCTTCGAGTGCGAGTTCGTGGCCGTGAACCACTCCATCCCGGACGCCCTGGCCGTGTTCCTCCGCACCGCGGGCGGCACCGTCCTGCACACCGGCGACTTCAAGATGGACCAGCTGCCGCTGGATGGACGCATCACCGACCTGCGGCACTTCGCCAAGCTCGGCGAAGAAGGCGTGGACCTGTTCATGTCGGACTCCACCAACGCCGACGTGCCCGGCTTCACCACCGCCGAGAAGGAAATCGGCCCCACCCTGGAGCGGCTTTTCGGCCAGGCGACCAAGCGGATCATCGTGGCGTCCTTCTCCTCCCACGTACACCGCGTCCAGCAGGTGCTGGACGCCGCCGCCAAGCACAACCGCAAAGTGGCGTTCGTGGGCCGGTCGATGGTCCGCAACATGGCAATCGCGGAGAAGCTCGGATACCTCGATGTCCCGGCCGGACTGATCGTGGACATCAAGAACATCGACAACCTGCCGGACAACCGCGTCGTCCTGATGTCCACCGGCTCCCAGGGCGAACCCATGGCGGCGCTGTCCCGCATGGCCAACGGCGACCACCGGGTGGTGGTTGGCGACGGCGACACCGTCATCCTGGCCTCAAGCCTGATCCCCGGCAACGAAAACGCTGTGTTCCGGATCATCAACGGCCTGCTCAAGCTCGGCGCGGACGTCATCCACAAGGGCAACGCCAAGGTCCACGTCTCGGGCCACGCGGCATCCGGTGAGCTGCTGTACTGCTACAACATCCTCGAACCGCTCAACGCCATGCCGGTGCACGGCGAAACCCGCCACCTGCTGGCCAACGGCAAGATCGCCATCGAATCGGGTGTCCCGGAAGCCAGCGTCATCCTGGCGGACAACGGCACGGTGATCGACCTGCACAACCACCGTGCCGACGTCGTGGGCCAGGTTGAGGTCGGGTTCGTTTATGTTGACGGCTCAAGCGTGGGCGAAATCACGGACGCCGACCTCAAGGACCGGCGCATCCTGGGAGACGAAGGCTTCATCTCCATCATCACCGTCATCCACCGCGCCACCGGCAAGGTGGTTTCCGGGCCGGAAATCCATGCCCGGGGCGTTGCCGAGGACGACTCCGTGTTCGACGACATCATCCCCAAGATCAACGCAGCCCTCGAGGAAGCCGTGCTCAGCAACGCTGACCACACCACCCACCAGCTCCAGCAGGTGGTCCGCCGCGTGGTGGGCACCTGGGTCAACCGCAAGCTGCGCCGCCGCCCCATGATCATTCCCGTGGTCCTGGAGGCCTAAGCAGTACTGCCGGTGCGGCCGCACGCAGGTCCACCGGAAATCCACGGCGCCAAAGGGCCCGGTCCACCTGGACCGGGCCCGTTCCGTACCAGGCACCGTACCGGCCCGGCGGCGGACGGCGCCGATATCCCCGGAATCAGGGCGCATTTCCGGTAGCGTGAAAGCATGGCCACACGTACTACTTCCGCGCCCAAAGGTACCGGCAGGGCCGGTTCCGGCAGCTCCACCGGCCGCGGAACCGGCTCATCGGCAGGCAAGACGGGCCGGGGAGGATCATCCAGCACCGCACGCACCCGACAGCTTCCCGCCGTCGAACACCACCAGCCCTGGCTGGCCCGCGTGGTGGGCGGGGCCTGGCTGGGACTGGGGCACATGGTGGGCGGGGGAGTCCGCCGCATCGGCTACGACGTCAGCGACATCCCCGCCGAGGAACGGCGCGACGGGGCGGCACTGTTCAACCTCGCGCTTGGCGTCTTCATCGCCACCTTCGCCTGGTGGGGCCTGACCGGATGGTTCCCCGACGCCGTCTATGCAGTGGTGAACGGCACGTTCGGCTGGATTTCCCTGCTCCTGCCTCTCATGCTCTTTGTCTGCGCCTTCCGGCTGTTCCGTGTGCCCTCCGACGGCCGGGGCAACAACCGCGTGGGCATCGGCTTCCTGGTCATGACGTTCGCCGGCTGCGGGCTGGCCCACATCCTCGGCGGCCAGCCCACCGTGGCTGACGGCTTCGACGGCCTCCGCCAGGCCGGCGGCATGTTGGGCTTCCTGGTGGCCACCCCGCTGGCCGCCATCCACCCCGCGGTCCCCGTGGTCCTCTACAGCCTGCTGGCCTTTGTTTCCCTCCTGATCATCACCGCCACACCGTTCACCGCCATCCCGCGGCGCCTGCGCGGCGCCTACGAACACCTCATGGGCATCGACCTCATGGACCAGGAGCCCGGCGACACGCACGACCGCAGCTACCTGGACCGCACCCCGCCCGCCGCGCCCAAAAAGAAGAAGCGGCGCAGGTTCGGCAAGGACGGTGACGCCGAGGAAGGCCTGGACGGCTACGTCGGCGACGAAGCCTTCGAGCATGCCGTCATTGACGACGACCCCGAACCCGTCCGCCCGGCGCCCGGCGTCCGGCGCCCCACCCAGGCCGAAATCGCCGTCGAAAAGATCAAGGCGGCGCAAGGGCTTGGCGCGGCCGCCGCAGCACCGGCGGACAACGCCACGGAGGCCATCCCCATGGTCACGCCCGGGATGGCAGCCGCCGGCGCCCGCCCCGGCCACGCACCGGGCGCCCCCAACGCGGCTGCCAGCAGTGCGGCAGCCGCCACTGTGCCGTCCAACCCTGTCGCTCCGGCCCCGCCGCCCGTGCCCATTCCGCAGCGCACCGAGCAGCTCTCGCTGGCCGGCGATGTGACCTACACCCTGCCGGCGTCGGACTTCCTGACCCCCGGCTCCATCCCCAAGGAGCGCACGGAAGCCAACGACGCCGTGGTGGCGGCCCTGACCGATACCCTGCAGCAGTTCAACGTCGATGCCACCGTCACCGGGTTCAGCCGCGGCCCCACGGTCACCCGGTACGAGATCGAACTTGCCCCGGGCACCAAGGTGGAACGCGTCACCGCGCTGTCCAAGAACATCTCCTACGCCGTCGCCTCCAGCGATGTCCGGATCCTCAGCCCCATTCCGGGCAAATCCGCCATCGGCATCGAGATCCCCAACACGGACCGCGAAACCGTCTCCCTGGGCGACGTGCTGCGCAGCCAGAACGCGCGCCGCACGGACCACCCCATGGTCATGGGCGTGGGCAAGGACGTCGAGGGCGGCTACGTGGTGGCCAACCTCGCGAAGATGCCGCACCTGCTGGTGGCCGGCGCTACCGGTGCCGGTAAGTCATCGTTTGTGAACTCGATGATCACCTCCATCCTGATGCGCTCCACCCCCGACGAGGTGCGCATGGTCATGGTGGACCCCAAGCGGGTGGAACTGACCGCCTACGAGGGCGTGCCGCACCTCATCACCCCCATCATCACCAATCCCAAGAAAGCCGCCGAGGCCCTGCAGTGGGTGGTCCGCGAAATGGACGCCCGCTACGACGACCTCGCCAACTACGGCTTCAAGCACATCGACGACTTCAACAAGGCCGTCCGCGCCGGGAAGGTGCAGCCCCCGCCCGACTCCAAGCGCGTGATCCGGCCCTACCCGTACCTGCTGGTGATCGTTGACGAACTCGCGGACCTCATGATGGTGGCGCCACGCGACGTCGAGGACTCGATCGTCCGTATCACCCAGCTGGCCCGTGCCGCAGGCATCCACCTGGTGCTGGCCACCCAGCGGCCCTCCGTGGACGTGGTCACCGGCCTGATCAAGGCCAACGTGCCCTCCCGCATGGCCTTTGCCACGTCCTCGGTCACGGACTCCCGCGTGGTCCTGGACCAGCCTGGCGCCGAAAAACTGATCGGCCAGGGCGACGCCCTGTTCCTGCCCATGGGCGCCTCCAAGGCCATGCGCGTCCAGGGCGCCTGGGTCTCCGAATCCGAGATCCACAAGGTGGTTGAGCACGTCAAGGGCCAGCTGCAGGCGGTTTACCGGGACGATGTTGCGCCCGAAGCGGAAAAGAAGCAGATCGACGACGACATCGGGGACGACCTCGAGGTGCTGCTGCAGGCCACCGAACTGGTGGTCACCACCCAGTTCGGGTCCACCTCCATGCTGCAGCGCAAGCTCCGCGTCGGTTTCGCGAAGGCAGGGCGCCTCATGGACCTGCTGGAATCCAGGGGAGTGGTAGGCCCGTCCGAAGGCTCCAAGGCCCGCGACGTGCTGGTCAAGCCGGACGACCTCGCCGCTGTGCTGGCCGCCATGAAGGGCCAGGAAGCCCCCGCCGCGCCGGATTCACAAACCGCCGCGCTGAGCGACAACGCCAACGCCAACGTGGCCAAGGGCGGTTATGCCGAGGACCTCGTGGCAGCGGACCTGGACGCCCGGAAGCAGAACGTGGAATATTACGACGGCTCCGATTCCGCGCCCGGCGGCTACGGAGACGACGATGACGGGTCCGAGGACGCCTGGTCCCTGACGGGACGCTAGGCGGGGGACTGTAGCCTAGAAACGTGACTAGCACCGATGCAACCGCCGCCGGCCAGGGCCGAGCCGGGGTCTGGAACCTTCCCAACATCCTGACCATGATCCGCATCGTCCTGGTGCCGTTTTTCGTGTGGTTCCTGGTGGCCGACGCCCCGGGGCTGAGGAGTGAATCGGGGCCGTGGCGCTGGGCTGCCGTGCTGGCCTTCGCCGTCGCCATCTATACGGACAAGCTCGACGGCGACATTGCCAGGAGCCGCAACCTTGTCACCGACTTTGGCAAGATTGCCGATCCCATCGCCGACAAGCTCCTCACCGGCTCCGCCCTGGTGATGCTCTCGCTCCTTGGCGAACTCCCCTGGTGGATGACGCTGGTGATCCTGGTCCGGGAATGGGGGATCACTGCGCTCCGGTTCTTCGTGATCCGCTACGGCGTCATCCCGGCCTCCCGCGGCGGCAAGCTCAAGACCGTGGTCCAGACGGCTGCCATCTTCCTCTACCTGCTGCCCCTGGGAGCGTTGGCGCCGTGGCTTGGCTGGATGGCATTTGCCGTCATGCTCGCGGCCGTCATCATCACCGTGTGGACCGGGGTGGAATACGTCGTTGAGGCCCTACGGCTGCGCGCCAAAGGCAAGCGCCACGAACCGGACAGCCTCGGGGAGGATCAGCCGTGACCAACCTTCACGCACTCGCTTCCGAGGCAGTCCGCCGGGCCATTGCATCCGGACAAACCGTAGCCACCGCGGAGTCGCTGACCGCAGGAATGGTGTCCGCCGTGCTGGCGGACACGCCCGGCGCGTCAGGCATGCTGCAGGGCGGCGTCGTGGCCTACCAGAACACCGTCAAACAGGCGGTGCTGCACGTCTCCGGCGAACTGCTGGCCCGTGCCGGGTCCGTGGACGCCGAGGTTGCCGCGGCCATGGCGGCCGGCGCCCGCGAGGCACTCGGCGCCGACATCGGGGTGGCCACCACCGGCGTGGCCGGTCCGGACGCCCACGACGGCAAGCCGGTCGGCACCGTCTACATCGGCATCGCCACCGCTGCGGGCTCCGGCGCCCACGGCTACTCGTTCCAGGGCAGCCGCGCCGACATCCGGGGGCAGGCCTGCGGCGCCGCCCTGGAACGCCTACTGCAGGTGCTCCCGGGCTGATCCGGGAATGCGCCAGGTTACCGGGCGTAAAGTTGCCGGGAACAAAAGCCGGTACCGATTAGTTATTACATTGTGTCGCTTCCGGAGAGCGGAGGCGCCTAGGATGAAACCACCACGAGGGTTCGCTCCGCAGCGGACCTGACACATGAGGGAGCAAGGCGATACAGATGGTAAAGCAGCCCGTATCCGTAAACGGCGTTGTCCGCTGGAAGGATGTGGGCCTCGCCGATCAGGCAAAGAGCGAACAGAAGGAGCGCAAGATGGTTGTACTTCGTCACGAAATCGGTGATGTCCTGCGCGATGTCCGCCAGCGTCAGGGGCGCACGCTCCGCGAAGTTTCGCACAGTGCCCGGGTTTCCCTCGGTTACCTCAGCGAAGTTGAACGCGGCCAGAAGGAAGCGTCGTCCGAACTGCTGTCATCCATCTGCTCGGCGCTGGACGTGCCGTTGTCAAGCATGCTCCGCGAGGTCAGCGACCGGGTGGCAGTCGCTGAAGGCGTAGCGGTTCCGGACACCGTCCCGCAGGAATTCTCCCAGCGCTACGGCCGGGATCTCGAAAGCGACCTGGAACTGAACGACGAACTTTCCACCGGCCTTCTCTCCGGCGCCCGCTAAGGGCAGCCCGTCCGCGGACGGGAAGGGAACGCACGAAGCCCCCGGCCACCGGCCGGGGGCTTCGTCCGTCTGCGGGCCGTCGGCCGGGCAGCCCCGCCGGCCCCGGTGGTCAGTCGCGCAGGTCCTCCGCCGGTCCGTCCTGGGGAAAGCCGTCCCGTTCGTACGTGGCATTCAACTTGGCCATGTAGCGGGCCAGTTCCTGGAGGTCGCCCAGCGGCCATTCGCCCAGCCGTTCCCGGAAGACCTGCCGCCGGGCGTCCTGCACCTGGTGCATCTTTTCCTCGCCTTTGGGCGTCAGCCGGATGGCCTGAGCCCGGCCGTCCAGGGGATCGGCTTCCTTTGACACCAGGCCCAGGCCCTCAAGGAAAGCGATCTGCCTGCTGACTGACGGCTTGCCCACCCCGATGACCATGGCCAGATCGGTGAGACGGATGGTGCCCTCACGGCGGATGATGGTCAGCAGGCCGTAGGCCGCCGGTTCCATGTCCGGGTGGACTTCACGCGACAACTGGTTGGAGATGGCCCGCGCCCGGCGCCAAAAAAGGCTGATCTGGTGCTCGACGTTCTCCAGCGCAGCATCGACGTTGTCATGGTCCGGGGCGCTGTCCGGCAGGGCGTCGGGGGAGTTGCTCATGGCAACAATTCTAGGTGCCGCCGCATGAGAGAATTTTCCGATGCGACTGAGCGACTACTGGCGGCTGATGGACGATGAGTTCGGTGCGGGCTACTCCCGTGTCCTGAGCAGCACCCTGGTCCTGGCCGGAGTGGGCGGCAGGACCGCGGACCAGGCTTTGGCCGCCGGGGTGGAACCGCGCAAGGTTTGGCTGGCCGTCTGTGATGTCCAGGACGTCCCCGCCGAGCGGCGGCTTGGCAGGGACATCAAGCCCCGCCGCGACTGATCCGGCTCCATGCATTGTGCTGACACGCCGCGGCGCTGTTCGAATACCTGTTCGGATATGACTATGATTTTTACATGGGGTTATCCACATAGCCGCTACTGTCCGGCCGGAATGTCAGTGGGTCCCCTTAGCGTCAGAAATGACCAATAAACGGCCGCGAAGGCCACCATCGAGAAAGCATTAGAGGTGTCAACCATGGCGGCAGCCCCGGATCGTGCAAAAGCGCTGGAAGCAGCACTGGCCCAGATTGACAAGCAGTTCGGCAAGGGCTCGGTCATGCGCCTGGGTGACGAAGTCCGCGCCCCGATCGAGGTCATCCCCACGGGCTCCATCGCCCTGGACGTCGCCCTCGGAATTGGCGGCCTGCCGCGCGGCCGCGTCATCGAGATCTACGGACCGGAATCCTCCGGTAAAACCACCGTTGCCCTGCACGCCGTGGCCAACGCGCAGCGCGCCGGCGGCATTGCGGCGTTCATCGATGCCGAGCACGCCCTGGACCCGGACTACGCGGCCAAGCTTGGCGTGGACACGGACGCCCTCCTGGTTTCGCAGCCGGACACCGGTGAACAGGCCCTGGAAATCATGGACATGCTGGTGGGCTCAGGCTCCCTGGACATCATCGTCATCGACTCCGTCGCCGCCCTGGTGCCCCGCGCCGAAATCGAGGGCGACATGGGCGACAGCCACGTCGGCCTCCAGGCCCGCCTCATGAGCCAGGCGCTGCGTAAGATCACCGGCCGCCTGAGCCAGACCAAGACCACCGCCATCTTCATCAACCAGCTCCGCGAAAAGATCGGCGTCTTCTTCGGCTCCCCGGAAACCACCACCGGTGGTAAAGCGCTGAAGTTCTACGCGTCGGTGCGCATCGACGTCCGCCGCATCCAGACCCTCAAGGAAGGTGCCGATTCCGTCGGCAACCGGACCAAGGCGAAGATCGTCAAGAACAAGATGGCGCCGCCCTTCAAGGTCGCCGAATTCGACATCATCTACGGCCAGGGCATTTCCCGCGAAGGCGGCATCATCGACATGGGCGTGGAGCACGGCATCATCAAGAAGTCCGGCTCCTGGTTCACCTACGACGGCGACCAGCTGGGCCAGGGCATGGAGAACTCCCGCAGGTTCCTGCGTGACAATCCTGAGCTCGCCGCCGAACTTGAGCGCCTCATCAAGGAAAAGCTGGGCGTGGGTGTCAAAGCCGGCGACGCCGAGTCCAAAGAGGACTCCCCGAAGCTGAAGGCTGTTGACGGGTTCTAACGGTTGACTGGCTTTGAAGACCGCCGGGGCGGGTCCTCGCAGGCCCGCCGCCGGCGGAATGGCAGCGGAGCTGCCCGGCAGGAGAACGGTCCGTCCTCCGACTCACCCGTCCAGGGGGACCGCGAACCGGACCCCGTGACGGTGGCACAGACGATTGTCTACCGGCAACTGACAGCTTCGGCCAAGAGCAGGCTGCAACTGGCCCGCAAACTGGCGGAACGGAACGTCCCCGAGGACGTGGCCGAAGCGGTGCTCGACAAATTCGAAGCCGCCCGGCTCATCGATGACGCCGAGTTCGCCGCCATGTGGGTCCGCAGCAGGGCCCAATCCCGCAAACTGGCCCGGGGCGCCTTGCGCCGCGAACTGGCGGACAAGGGCATTGACCAGGAAACGGCCGCCGCGGCGCTGGAACAACTCTCCGACGCGGACGAGGACGCCGCCGCCCGTACCCTCGTCGAACGAAAGCTGCGCCCCGGCATGGACCTGCAGGACCGGGCGGAACGGGATAAAACTGCCAGGCGCCTCGCATCGATGCTGGCCCGCAAGGGCTACCAGCCGGGGCAGGCTTTCCGGATCGTCGGGGAAGTGCTGGACGCGAGGGCCGGCCGGCAGGACGACGACTGAACGCGGCAGCCCGCGAGCCGGAAGGCCGGCGGGACCCGGCACGGCGCGCGCCGGATACACCCGGTACCCTTAACGGGTGAGTTTGACCATTCCTCCTTCATTGTCCGGCGCCCCCACCGAAGAACCGGTGGCCGGCCTGCCCAGCGAACCGAAGCCCCGCACCTACCAGGTGCGAACCTTCGGCTGCCAGATGAACGTGCACGACTCCGAACGGATGGCCGGCATGCTCGAGGACGCCGGCTATGTTCCCGCGGAGGGCGACCAGGCGGACATCGTGGTGTTCAACACCTGCGCCGTACGCGAAAACGCAGACAACAAGCTCTACGGAAACCTCGGCATCCTGGCGCCCGTCAAGGCCGCCAACCCGGGGATGCAGATCGCGGTGGGCGGGTGTCTCGCACAGAAGGACCGCGAGACCATCCTCAAGAAGGCTCCGTGGGTGGATGCCGTCTTCGGCACCCACAACGTCGGCGCCCTTCCGGCGCTGCTGGACCGGGCCCGGCACAACAACGAAGCCCAGCTGGAAATCCTCGAATCCCTCGACGTCTTTCCCTCCACACTGCCCACCAAACGCGATTCCGTCTACGCGGGCTGGGTGTCGATCTCCGTGGGCTGCAACAATACCTGCACGTTTTGCATCGTGCCCGCCCTGCGAGGCAAAGAGAAGGACCGGCGGCCGGGCGACATCCTCGCCGAGATCCAGGCGCTGGTGGACGACGGCGCCATTGAGGTAACCCTCCTGGGCCAGAACGTGAACTCCTACGGCGTGGAATTCGGCGACCGCCAGGCATTTTCGAAGCTGCTGCGTGCCTGCGGCGACATCGAAGGCCTCGAACGGGTCCGCTTCACCAGCCCACACCCCGCAGCCTTCACCGATGACGTCATCGATGCCATGGCGGAAACCCCCAACGTCATGCCGCAGCTGCACATGCCGCTGCAGTCCGGGTCGGACAGCATCCTCCGCGCCATGAAACGCTCCTACCGGTCCGCGAAGTTCCTGGGCATCCTGGACAAGGTGCGGGACAGGATCCCGCACGCTGCCATCTCCACGGACATCATCGTCGGATTCCCGGGCGAAACCGAGGAAGATTTCCAGGCCACCCTCGACGTCGTGGAGAAGTCACGCTTCGCCACCGCGTTCACCTTCCAGTACTCCAAGCGGCCCGGAACACCGGCCGCCGACCTCCCGGACCAACTGCCCAAGGCGGTGGTCCAGGAACGCTTCGAGCGCCTGACCGCGCTGCAGGACAGGATCGCCGCGGAGGAAAACCGGAAGCAGCTCGGCCGCCGCGTCGAAGTCATGGTCACCGCCCAGTCCGGCCGGAAAGCCGAAGAAACCCACCGCCTGTCCGGGCGTTCACGCGACCAGCGCCTGGTCCATTTCTCGGTTCCCGGCGGCGCAGAGGAACCCCGCCCGGGGGACCTCGTCACCGTGACCATCACCGAGGCAGGAGCGTTCCACCTGATCGCCGATCCCGCGCCTGACGAGTACAGCCTCCGCCGGTCCCGTGCGGGGGACGCGTGGGACCGCTCGCAGGCCGACTCCTGCGGTGTGCCCGCTCCCGGCACAAACGGCCGGAAGGGCGTATCCCTCGGGATGCCGTCGCTGCCCGTCCGCGCCTCCTGACCCGTGGGCACCCCGCCCGTCGTCGCCGTCGTCGGTCCCACCGGATCCGGAAAATCAGACCTCGCCGTCTCCCTGGCCCTGGAACTGGGCGGTGAGGTGGTCAATGCCGACGCCATGCAGTTCTACCGCGGCATGGACATCGGCACGGCGAAAATCACCCACGCCGAGCGCAAGGGCGTCCCGCACCACCTGCTGGACATTCTTGACGTGACCCAGGAGGCCAGCGTCTCCGACTTCCAGCACCAGGCCCGTCAGGTCATCGCGGACATCCACGCCCGCGGGAAGCGGGCCATCCTGGTGGGCGGATCCGGGCTGTATGTCCGGGCAGCACTGGACGTCCTGGAATTCCCCGGCACGGACCCAACGGTGCGCCGCACCCTGGAGGCGGAACTCGCTGCGCATGGCCGGGCGGCCATGCTGGCACGGCTGCGGGACGTCGACCCCGCATCTGCCGAACGCTTATCAGACGACCGGCGTATCATCCGGGCCCTCGAGGTCCACCAGCTGACCGGCAGGCCCTTCAGCTCCTTCATGCCCCGGCGCGAGTATTACCAGCCAGCCGTCCAGATTGGCCTGGCGGTGGAACGCGCTGCCCTGCATGAGCGCCTCGCCGCCCGGGTCCACGCCATGGTGGACGCGGGGCTGCTCGAGGAAGTCCGCCGCCTGGACGCAGCAGGCCTGCGGGCGGGAAAGACCGCCTGCCGGGCCCTCGGCTATGCCCAGTTCCTCCAGGTCATCGACGGATCCGCCACCGTTGCCGAGGCCGCAGAGGCCACGATCGTGGCCACCCGGCAGTTTGCCCGCCGCCAGCTCACCTGGTTCCGCGCAGACCCCCGGATCACCTGGCTGGACTGGCAGGACCCCGGCCTGGCCGGCCGCGCCGCCGCCCTCTGCCGCTGACGCAGCCCGTGGCGGTCAAAGGGTCCCGGCTTTCCCGATTCACCGGTTTCCCGGGTCCACAGCGCGGCCGGTAGGCTTGAAGGCATGGACGCAACCCTCACCGAGACCACCGGATCCGCCTTCCAGACGCTGGCCGGGCTGCGCTTCTCGAAAGGGCACGGCACCGGCAACGACTTTGTCCTCGTGGCCGATCCCGAGGGCGCGCACAGCATTGACGCCCAGCAGGTGGCAGCCCTGTGCAACCGGCACCGCGGCATCGGCGGGGACGGCCTGATCCGCGCCGTACCGTCCCGGTTCCTGCCCGAAGGCCGTGACATCCTGGCCGCAAATCCGGCAGCCGAGTGGTTCATGGACTACCGCAACGGTGACGGTTCGCTGTCCGAAATGTGCGGCAACGGCGTCCGTGTGTTCGTCCACTTCCTGCGCACCGAAGGGCTGATCGACCTTCCCGTGGGCGGCGCACTCGCCATCGGCACCCGGGGCGGCCTGAAAACGGTGGTCCGCACGGCCGACGGCTACGCCGTGGACATGGGTCCCTGGGAATTCATCTTCCCGGGTGAAGCCACCGCGAAGGCGATGGATTCCCTGGTCACCGCCGAAGGGCTGGAAGTGCCGCGCCCGGCCTTGTCCGTCAGCATGGGCAACCCCCACACGGTGGTAGCCCTGGCTGAACTGGCCGAACTCGAGGCGACGCGCCTCTACACGGCCCCCGCCGTGGAGCCGGTCCCCGCCAACGGCACCAACGTCGAGTTCGTGGTGCCGTCAGAGCCGCTGGTGCACGACGGCGTCGGGTCGGTCACCATGCGGGTCCACGAGCGCGGTGTGGGGGAGACCCAGTCCTGCGGCACCGGGGCGTGCGCTGCCGCCGTCGCCACCCGCCACTGGGCCGGCGCCGGCGCACCAGACGCGTGGCGCGTAACCGTGCCGGGCGGTGTGGTCGGCGTGAAGTTCTTTGCCGGTCCGGGCGGCCACGAGCACGTGGAGCTCAGCGGTCCGGCGGTTATTGTGGCGTCAGGGACGCTTTCCTGACCTTCAGGATGCGGAACGACTTCGACGTCGACTCGCGGGTCACCGTGAACGATCCGTCCAGTTCCGCGGCAAGCCAGCGCTGCAGCGAGTCCGAACCCAGGTTCTTCTGCACCACCAGGTAAGCCGTACCTCCCGGGGCAAGGCGGGGCAGCCACAGCTTGAGCAGCGAATGCAGCTCGTCCTTGCCGATCCTGATGGGCGGGTTGGACCAGATGGTGTCAAAACGGACCTCGGGATCCACTGCCTCGGGGGTGCTGGCCGAGACGTTGGACAGCCCAAGCGCCGCCGCGTTTTCACCGGTCAGCGCGATGCAACGTTCGTTGACGTCCACCGCGTAGACGTGGGCGTGCGGTGCCTTCAGCGCCATGGTCAACGCAATGGGACCCCAGCCACAGCCAATGTCGAGAAGGTTTCCCGTGGGAGAGGGTGCCGGCACCTCGGCAAGCAGCACTGCGGTTCCCTTATCGATGCCGTCCGGGCTGAAGATCCCCGATGAAGTCTGCAGCCGGCGCGTTTCCCCCGCGAGTTCCACCGTCAGCGGCTTGCGGGTAAAGGGACCGGCGGGCGTAGCGCTGAAATAGTGTGCGGACTCCATAACTGGCCAGAGTAGTTCCCCTTGCAGCGTAATGGAAAACCGCGCCATACCGCCTCTGTTAGTCTTGGAGGCATGTTCCTGATCTTCGAGTAGCCGGCCCGGGCCCAGCCCGACCCGCACCCACGTCCCGCGGTGACCATTCCCGCACAGCGCCATTGCCCACAGCGACGCAGGCCTCCCGCCTTCCGCTTGTGCACCGGACCAAGCCGAACCGCTTGCCCGGACGCCGGACACACACTCGAAGCCAGCCTGATCCGCTGCCCTTCCGCCGTTCCTCCGGCCCCCATTTTGCCGACTGCCGCCCCGCGGCACCCACGACGCCGGCGGCACTGCTGCCGCCCCGGCCTCCAGCACAGGAGTACTGCATGACCGCAGCCCGTCAGCCCAGCGCGAATACTTCACCACTTTCCACCGAACGGCACTATTCTGGAAGTGCCGAACCTTCAAAGGAGACCATGACCAGCCAGCCCAACACAGGATCCGACCCAGCAGCCCAGGACATGAGTCCTGAGGAGATCCAAGCTGTTATCGACAGGATCCTCGCCAAGGACGTACCGGCCAAGTCCAGGACGTCAGGCGGTGCCGGCAACGGAAAAGCTGTCCTGGGGAAGGCCCAGGCCATCTCCTTCCTGGACGAGGAACACTCCGAATACGACGGCGACCAGCAGGACCTCGAGGAGCGCCGGGCCCTGCGCCGCACCGCAGGCCTCTCAACCGAGCTCGAAGACGTCACCGAAGTCGAATACCGCCAACTCCGCCTGGAACGTGTGGTCCTGGCCGGACTGTGGTCCGACGGAACCCTTGCGGACGCGGAAAACTCCCTTCGGGAACTCGCCGCACTGGCCGAAACCGCCGGGTCCGAGGTGCTGGACGGGCTTGTCCAGCGCCGGGCAAAGCCGGACCCCGGCACCTTTTTGGGATCCGGCAAAGCCCTGGAACTCAAGGATGTGGTGATGTCCACCGGCGCCGACACCGTAGTGGTGGACGCAGAGCTGGCCCCGTCGCAGCGGCGTGGCCTCGAAGACATCGTCAAGGTCAAGGTCATAGACCGGACCGCACTGATCCTGGACATCTTTGCCCAGCATGCCAAGAGCCGTGAGGGCAAGGCGCAGGTGGAGCTGGCGCAGCTCGAGTACCTGCTGCCCAGGCTCCGCGGCTGGGGCGAGTCCATGTCCCGGCAGGCCGGTGGCCAGGTTGGCGGCGCGGCCGCCGGCATGGGTTCGCGCGGTCCCGGTGAGACGAAGATCGAACTGGACCGGCGGCGGATCCGTACGCGCATGGCGAAGCTGCGGCGCGAGATCGCCGCGATGAAGCCGGCGCGCGAAACCAAACGCGCCAACCGCCGTCGTAATGCCGTCCCGTCCGTAGCCATTGCCGGCTACACAAACGCCGGGAAATCATCGCTGCTCAACCGACTGACGGATGCCGGCGTCCTGGTGGAGAACGCCCTGTTCGCCACCCTGGATCCCACAGTCCGCAAGGCGGAGACTGCAGACGGGCTGGGCTACACCCTGGCTGACACGGTGGGGTTCGTCCGTTCACTGCCCACCCAGCTGGTGGAGGCCTTCCGGTCCACGCTGGAGGAAGTGGCGGATTCCGACCTGATCCTGCACGTGGTGGACGCTTCCCACCCGGACCCCGAGGGCCAGATCGCCGCGGTCCGCAAAGTGTTCGCCGAGGTTGACGCGCGCAAGGTCCCCGAGATCATCGTGCTCAACAAGGCCGACGCCGCGGACCCGTTCGTGCTGGAGCGGCTGAAGCAGCGCGAGCCGCGGCACGTGGTGGTGTCCGCCCGCACGGGCCAGGGCATCGCGGAACTGCTGAAAGCCATCAGCGACTCGATACCGCGGCCCGGCGTCAAGCTTGAGCTGCTCATCCCGTACAACCGCGGCGACCTGATCAGCAAACTGCATGACTCCGATGCCGAAATCATCAGCATGGACCATGTGGAAGCCGGCACCCGGGCGGTGGTGATGGTCCGCGAGGGCCTCGCCGCCGAACTGGAATCCTTCGCCGTCAATGACTGAGGTTGTGGCCAAAGGACAAACGGAAACGGCCGGCGGGCAGTTCGCCATCGAACTGCTCGACCGGGCCGTTTCCGCCATGGGCGGCCAAAGCCGCAGCGGGCAGCATGAAATGGCCCGGCAGGTGGCGAACGCCATTGAAACGGGCAACCACCTGCTGGTCCAGGCCGGCACCGGAACCGGCAAATCACTCGCCTACCTGATCCCGCTTATCGCGCATGCGTTGAAGAGCAACAGGCCGGCCCTGGTGTCCACGGCAACCCTGGCACTGCAGACCCAGATCGTTGGGCGCGACCTGCCGCGGCTGCTCAAGGCCATCACCCCCGCACTGGACCGGCCCGTCAAGGTGGCCCTGGTCAAGGGCCGCTCCAACTACGTGTGCAGGCACAAGCTGGAGGGCGGATTCCCGTCCGAGGAACCATCCGAGGGCCAGTTGTTCTCCCTGGGCGAGGACACCAGTGTTCCCCACTTCGCGGCCGCCGTCGGCGGTCCGTCCTCGCAACTGGGCAAGGAGGTTGTACGGCTGCGCGAGTGGGCGGAAAAGACCGCCACCGGTGACCGCGATGAGCTCCTCCCCGGCGTAACGGACCGGGCGTGGCGGCAGGTCTCCGTCACCGCCATGGAGTGCCTGGGTGCCCAAAAGTGCCCCCTCGCGGAGGAATGCTTCAGCGAACTGGCCCGCCAGGACGCTGCAGAGGCCGATGTGGTGGTCACCAACCACGCGATGCTTGCCGTCAGTGCCTTTGAGGGCCTCGCCGTCCTGCCCGAGTACGACGTCGTGGTGGTGGACGAGGCCCACGAACTGCAGGACCGGGTCACGGGTGCGGTGTCCGGCCAGCTGTCCGTCGCCATGGTGCACGCTGCCGCCGCCGGTGCGCGCAAGCACACGGCCATCACCGTCGATGCCCTCAACGCCGCCGCAGCCAACCTTGAACTGGCGCTGGCCGGCGCGCCCGGCGGGTTGCTTCCCAACGGGCTGAACGATGAACAGCTCGACTGCGTCGACCAACTCCGCGAGGCGTGCCGTGCGGCCCTCTCCGATTCCAAGGGCGACAGCAGCAACACGGCCGACGGCGGCAGGCAGCTGGCGCGTTCACGGCTGATGCTGATCCTTGAACTGTGTGAACGGCTGCTTGCCGCCCGCGAGAACAGGGAAGTCGTATGGATCTCACGCACCGGTTCCTTCGATCCCGCACAGGGCTACACCCAACCGGACGAGAACGCTCCGGCCCTGGTCAACATCGCGCCGCTGTCCGTGGCAGGCAGGCTGCGGGAAGGCCTGTTCGCAGGCCACACCGTGATCCTTACCTCCGCCACCCTGGCGATAGGCTCTGCCTTCGAACCTGCGGCCGGCGGCCTGGGGCTCGTGGGGGACGGCGCGCCCTCGTGGAGCGGGGTGGACGTCGGTTCGCCCTTCGACTACCCCAAGCAGGGCATCCTCTACGTCGCCGGGCACCTGCCCAAGCCGGGCCGGGGGACTTCCCCCGAGTCGCTGGCCGAGCTCGAGGCGCTGATCCGGGCCTCCAACGGCGGCGCCCTGTGCCTTTTCTCGTCACGCCGGGCGGCGGAGGACGCCGCTGAAGCGCTCCGTCCCAAGCTGGACATGACCGTCCTGTGCCAGGGTGACTCCACCATGACGGCGCTGGTCAAACAGTTCGCGGACGAGCCGGACACCTGCCTGTTCGGCACCATGTCACTGTGGCAGGGCGTTGACGTTCCCGGTGTGTCCTGCAGGCTGGTGGTGATCGACCGGATTCCGTTCCCCCGTCCGGACGATCCCCTGATGACCGCCCGGTCACGCGCCGTCGCCCAGGCAGGCGGCAACGGCTTCATGTCTGTGTCCGCCACGCACGCTGCCATCCGCCTGGCCCAGGGAGCCGGCCGGTTGATCCGGTCCACGGGAGACAAAGGCGTGGTGGCCGTGCTGGATTCGCGGCTCGCCACCGAACGCTACGCCGGTTTCCTGCGCGGCGCCCTGCCGCCGTTTTGGGCAACAACGGACCGGACGACGGCGGTCGCGGCCTTGCAGAGGCTGGCTGGCGGCACACCGTGACCCCTGGGATGCTGACCTGGGCTGCTGACCTGGGGCGCGAACCCACCGCAGGCCCTGCGGCCAATACGGAAAAGAGGCACCATCCCGTGGGGAAAGTGCCTCTTTCGGTTTTGAACTTGCGTGGACGCAGTTTGGCTCCGGGCGGCGCCGCTACAGCGAGCGGAGGACCGAGACCACCTTGCCCATGATGGTGGCGTGGTCACCGAGGATGGGCTCGTACTGGGTGTTCTGGGGCAGCAGCCAGGTGTGGCCGTCGCGCTGGCGGAAGGTTTTGACGGTCGCCTCATCATCAAGGAGCGCGGCGACGATGTCACCGTTGGCCGCGTCCGCCTGGCGGCGAACCACCACCCAGTCGCCGTCGCAGATGGCTGCGTCAACCATGGAGTCTCCGGCCACCTTGAGCATGAACAGTTCGCCCTGCCCCACCAGCTGGCGGGGCAGCGGCATGACATCCTCAACCATCTGTTCGGCGAGGATGGGCCCGCCCGCGGCGATCCGGCCCACCAAGGGGACCATTGCCGTATCCAATGCGGTGGGCAGCTCCGTGACCGAAGCGCCCGGCGCTTTCTTTGGCGATGCGGGTTCGGCGGTGCCCTTGCCGGCTGCACCTGCTGCGCCTCCGTCCAGCGTCAGCGGCATCAGGACTTCCATGGCGCGCGGACGCTTCGGATCGCGGCGGAGGTAACCAAGCTTCTCCAGCTGGGACAGCTGGTGGGTCACGCTGGACAGGCTGGCCAGGCCGACGGTGTCCCCGATTTCACGCATTGACGGCGGGTAGCCGTTGACGTTGACCGAACGCTGGATGGTTTCCAGGATCTTCTTCTGCCGGGGTGTCAGCCCCTTGACGGTGCGTTTGGGCTGGGGGGCTGCCCTGCCGCCGGTGGCTGCTGCTGCCATGTTTGCCGTTGCCTTTCGGTTGCCACCGGGCTCACAAGTGCACCGGACTGGGTGGTTCTGCCCTCATTGTCAGACCCTGCTGATCAACTTCAGGAGTGGTTGTTCCTGCACTCAAAACTAGGTCAGCCACAGGGCATTTTCAAACATTTGTTCTAGCGAGTCTCGACATTGTTCGTCCATAAGTGCTAAAAATGGAACAGGCTGTATTCGAACATGTGTTCTAAGGATGTGGGATACCTTCGAACACACACACCAGTCGGCCCGCCAGGCCGGCAGCAGCGCAAGCGGCGCAGAGCGGCACGGGGCGGAACAGAACGGTCCAGGAGGGCTAAGGTCATGTCAGCTACATCAGCATTCACGGCGCGGGAATCCGGAGCAGCGAACGCCAAGGCGGAGCACCACGCACCATCCGCCCGGCACAACCAGGCGGCCCTGCCCCCGCTCCGCCTCACCCGGCGCGGCAAGATCGTGCTGTTCGGCATCCCCCTGGTGCTGCTGGCGGCCCTGCTGCTCTCCCTGGGCGGATTCTTCAACTCGCCGGCCAAGGCATCCGAGTCGGCGGCTGACCTTGCAGTGACTCCTGCCGTGACGGTGACTGTGCAACCGGGGGAGTCCCTCTGGGGTATCGCCGGCGCTGTCGCACCGGACCGTGATGCGCGGGATGTCGTGGCGGACATCGTCCAGCTGAACAACCTGCCCGCCGGGAAGATCCTCCCGGGGCAGCAGCTGTATGTTCCCACCCGCTAGGAACAGGCCGCGCCGGCAGGAGGCCCCGCCGGCGCCGGCAGGGCGCCTCCGGACCGTCACATTTTCCGGCGGCCCGGGCGCCCACTAAACTGTTCAGGTGAATGACCAGCTTGAGCGCCTGAACCGTCTTCCCCTCCGCAGCAACCTTCGCGGGCTGACGCCTTACGGCGCCCCGCAGCTGGACGTCCCCATCCTCCTCAACGTCAACGAGAACACCCATGGCGTGCCGGCGGACGTCAGGGCCGCCATCACCGCCGCGGTTTCCGAAGCTGCCATGGGCCTCAACCGCTACCCGGACCGGGAGTTCACCGAGCTCCGGAAGGCACTGGCCGACTACCTCGGCCACGGACTGGATGAGACAAATATCTGGGCCGCCAACGGATCCAACGAGGTGCTCCAGCAGATCCTGCAGGCGTTCGGCGGCCCCGGCCGCACCGCGCTCGGGTTCCCGCCCACGTATTCCATGTACCCGCTGCTTGCCAGCGGCACAGACACGACGTACATCAAGGGCGAACGCGAAGAAGGCTACGAACTCAGTGCCGAATCGGCGGCGCGCCAGGTACGCGAACTCAAGCCCGGCATCGTCTTCCTGTGCTCGCCCAACAACCCCACCGGCACCGGCCTTGGCCTGGACGTCGTCGAGGCCGTCTACGAGGCCGGCAACGAAAGCCAAACCATCGTGATCGTGGATGAGGCCTACCACGAGTTTGCCCATGACGGCACGCCCAGCGCCCTCACCCTGCTGCCCGGCAGGGAACGCCTCATCGTTTCCCGCACCATGAGCAAGGCTTTCGCGCTGGCCGGCGCCCGGCTGGGCTACATGGCAGCAGCCCCCGAAGTTGCCGATGCCCTGCGCCTGGTCCGGCTGCCCTACCACCTCTCCGCCATCACCCAGGCAACAGCCCTTGCCGCGCTGCAGCACCGCGAAGCCCTTATGGCCGACGTCGAGGACATCAAAAAGCAGCGCGACCGCATCGTCTCGGAACTGACCCGCATGGGCCTCTCCCCGGCAGCATCGGACTCTAACTACGTGTTCTTCGGCGGGCTCGAAAACCCCCACCAGGTGTGGCAGGACCTGCTCGATGCCGGTGTGCTGATCCGCGACGTCGGCATCCCCGGACACCTGCGCGTCACAGCCGGCACTGAGACGGAAACCACAGCTTTCCTGACTTCGCTGGAGAGCATCCTTGCCAACCGGCCGGCAGTCCGCGCCTAAACTTGAACCATCGGCTCTGACGCCCTGAACCACCCCTTCGCCCCAAAAGGACATGTGACCATGACTTCCACCGGACCGAACCCGGCAGCCGCCCGGACCGCGCGCATGGAGCGCGCCACCAGCGAGTCGTCCGTGCTCGTGGAAATCAACCTCGACGGTACCGGCGTCTCGGACATCGACACCTCAGTGCCGTTCTACGACCACATGCTGACGGCCCTGTGCAAGCATTCCCTGATCGACATGACGGTCAAGGCCACCGGGGACACCCACATCGACGTCCACCATACCGTTGAGGACACCGCCATCACCTTCGGCGAGGTGCTGCGCACCGCCTTGGGCAACAAGGCCGGCATCCGACGCTTCGGCGAAGCCACCGTGCCGCTGGACGAAGCTCTGGCACACGCCGTGGTGGACGTCTCCGGCCGCCCCTACCTGGTGCACGGCGGCGAGCCAGCAGGCCAGGAATACCACCTGATCGGTGGCCACTTCACCGGTTCGCTGACCCGGCACGTCTTCGAAGCCATCACCCTGCACGCAGGAATCTGCCTCCACATGAACGTCATGGCAGGCCGCGACCCCCACCACATCGTCGAAGCCCAGTTCAAGGCCTTCGCCCGCGCCCTGCGGGCCGCCATCGAACCGGACCCGCGGGTCGAGGGCATTCCGTCCACCAAGGGGGCACTGTGAGCGGCCAGATCCTGAAAGACGGCGCCATCATCGACCCCTCCGCGTCGAGGCGGCCCGTGTCACCGGAAGGCAAGCCCACCGTCACCGTGCTGGATTACGGCTCAGGCAACGTCAGGTCCGCAGTGCGCGCCCTGGAGCGGGCCGGTGCCGAGGTCATCCTCAGCGCCAAGCCCGAAGACGTCCTGAACGCGGACGGCTTGGTGGTCCCCGGCGTTGGAGCCTTCGAAACGGTCATGCGTGAGCTCAAGGCCGTGGACGGCATCCGGCTGATCGGGCGCCGCGTCGCGGGCGGCCGCCCCGTCCTGGGGATCTGCGTGGGCCTGCAGGTGCTCTTCGAGGCGGGAGTCGAACACGGTACCGAATCCGAGGGCATCGGCGAATGGCCCGGGAAAGTGGAACTGCTGCCGGCAGAGGTGGTACCCCACATGGGCTGGAACACCGTCAAGGTGCCGGAAGGGTCCCGGCTGTTTGAAGGAGTGGAAGGCGAACGCTTCTACTTCGTGCACTCCTACGGCGTCCAGCAATGGAACTTTGACGTCATCCAGCCGCGGATGGCGCCGCCGCTCGTCACCTGGTCCGAGCACGGCGCACCCTTCATTGCCGCCGTCGAGAACGGCCCGCTGTGCGCTACCCAATTCCACCCGGAGAAGTCCGGCGACGCCGGCGCCCGCCTGCTTCGCAACTGGGTCGATGCCCTGCGCAAGCCCGCAGGCCCGGCCGCCGGTGCCACCGGCGGCGACGCCTGAATGTGGTCCATAGTCCTGATGGGGCTCGCCGGCCTGCTGGTGGGCGGGGCCCTGTCCTTCAGGCAGCAGCACAAGCCGCTGTGGACGCAGATATCGTTCTGGGTGCTGGCCGGCATGGCGCTGCTGGCCGCGTACCTGCTGACACTGCCGGCCACCTGACGCTTTCCGCGTGGCCACACGCCCCGCACTTCTGTCCGGCACGCGCCGGCAGCGACCGCCCACGACACCAAGGATGAACATGACCACCGCACAAGACCTGCCGGTCCTCGAACTGCTGCCCGCCGTCGACGTTGTCAATGGCCAGGCCGTTCGGCTGGTCCAGGGCGAGGCCGGCAGCGAAACCAGCTACGGCACCCCGCTGGAGGCCGCCCTGAACTGGCAGCAGCAGGGTGCGGAATGGGTTCACCTGGTGGACCTCGACGCCGCCTTCGGCCGAGGCTCCAACGCAGAGCTGCTCCGCGAGGTGGTGGGCCGGCTGGACATCAAGGTGGAGCTGTCCGGCGGGCTTCGCGACGACGCATCCCTCGAAGCCGCCCTGGACCTGGGTGTTGCCCGCGTGAACCTGGGCACCGCCGCGCTGGAGAATCCCGAGTGGACGGGCCGGGCCATCGAGCGCTTCGGCGACAAGATCGCCGTCGGCCTCGATGTCCGCGGAACAACCCTGGCCGGCCGGGGCTGGACCAAGGAAGGCGGCGACCTGTGGGACGTACTGGCACGCCTCGAAGAGGCCGGCTGCGCCCGCTACGTTGTCACCGACGTCACCAAGGACGGAACCCTGCAGGGCCCCAACGTTGAACTGCTGCGCCAGATGGTGGAGAAGACCGGCAAACCGGTGGTGGCCTCGGGCGGCATCTCCAGCCTCGAAGACCTCAAGGTCCTGCGGTCCCTCGTCCCGCTGGGCGTTGAAGGGGCCATCGTCGGCAAGGCGCTGTACGCCGGCGCCTTTACGCTGCCCGAAGCACTCGACGTGGCCGGCCGCCGCTAGGCTGCCGGGATTCCCAGGATGGCCAGCCACGACTCAGGCTCACCGGCGCCCCGCCAGCTGCCCGGCCACATCGCGGCCGCGCTGGCCGGCGCAGGCGGCGCGGCGGACTCCGCAGGACAGCCCTGGGCGGGCCGCAGCCTCGCAGGTGGGGACGCGAAGATCCACAACTTCGAGGACGACGACGGCGCGGCCAACGCCGGCTACCTCGCCGCCATCGCCGCTATCCGCGGAGGAGCCGGTGACGAAGCCGCCGTCGTGGCATCCCTGGCCACTGCACGGGTGTTCATCCCCATCGTGGCCACGCTGGCTGAAGAGGCGGAGGGAAGCCACGGCCTGCAGGCCGACAAGCAGGCAGACATGGCCCTGGTGACCCTGAAGGCAGCCGACGGCAGGACAGCGCTGCCGGCCTTCACCTCGGCCGCAGCGCTGGCGGCCTGGCATCCGGAAGCCCGCCCGGTCGCCGTTTATGCCGCGCGGGCGGCCCTGTCCGCCGTGGCGGAGGGCGCCGAGCTGCTGGTCCTGGATCCCGGTGCGGACGTCACCTTCGTGGTCCGCAGGCCGGCCGTGTGGGCCCTGGCCCAGCAGCGTGACTGGACGCCGTCCTACGCGGACGGTGAGCTCGCCGCCGAAATGGGCGCCGCGGCCGCCGCGTTCCCTGCCGTCCGGCGTGTCGAACTCAGGCCCGGCGGGGGAGTGGCCTCCCGGGGAGCCGACGGCGCCGTGCTGCCGGGAGGCGGTGCCGGACCGGAACTGCAGGTGGTGCTCTACCTGGAAGACGGGCTCGATGCCGCGGGCGTGCAGCAGCTGGTGGCCGCGCTGCAGGAGGCGTGGTCCCGGAATGTATTGTTTGGGGAGCGGGTCGATTCGCTCGAGGTCAAGCTGCGGCGCGCAACAGGCTAGCCGGCAGGAACGGGACGATCCCCGGGTTCCTGCGGCATACGTAAGGAACCTTGTCGTGAACTTCGCTCTCTACCGGGAGTTGCTCGCCGTCCGGCCCATCCGGCGGCTGTTGCTGGTGGGCATGATTGCCCGTATTCCGCACTCGGCGGCCGGGGTGCTGCTGACCCTGCACATCGTCCTCACCCTGGGGCAGGGCTACGCCGCCGCCGGAGCCGCTGCCGCGGTGATGACCATCGGCATAGCCCTCGGGGCGCCCTGGCGCGGACGCCGCGTGGACACCGCCGGGCTCCGCCGCGCGCTGGTGCCCTCGGTGATATCCGAAGCCGTCATCTGGTCCATTGTTCCGCAAGTGTCGTACCAGTGGCTGTTGCCGCTGGTGTTCGTCGGAGGCCTCCTGACGCTGCCCATTTTCAGCGTGGTGCGCCAGTCTTTGGGCGTCCTTGCCGACGGCAACCAGCGGCGCACCGCGTTCGCCCTGGATGCCATCAGCACCGAGATGGTGTTCATGATCGGCCCCGCCGCGGGCGCGGTGGTGGCCACCAGCGGGCACACCACCGCCGGCCTGACCGTCGTGGGGCTGGCCACATCCCTCGCAGGGCTGTTCCTGATCTGGTTCAACCCGCCCACCCGAAGCCCCGCCCAGGATGCCGAATACGCAGGGGACCAGCAGCATGCAGCGGAAGTGGCAGTGGTCTCCGCGGCGCCGGCCCACGTCCAGGAAGCCGCTGCGGACCTGGTGCCGGCCGCGGCAGCACCTGCCTCCGGGGTCCGCGGCCGGGTGGCGCACAGTTTCGCCTGGTTCACCGCTGCCGTGGCCGCTGTGTTCGCCGTGGCAGCCGGGGCGGGCATGGTACTCAGCGGCAGCGACGTCGGCATCGTTGCCGCGCTGGAAATCGGCGGCCACCAAGGCGAAATCGGGATTGTCTTCCTGTTCTGGTGCGCCGCATCCGTGGTGGGCGGCCTGGTCTATGGCGCCATGCACCGCCCTGTTCCACCGCTGCTGCTCCTGCTGGGGATGGCGGCGTTCACCATTCCCATGGGATTCGCCGACGGGACCTGGTCACTGGCCCTGCTGTCCATCCTGCCCGGACTGCTGTGCGCACCGGTGCTGTCAGCGGCGTCGGAGAAGGTGGCCGACCTCGTGTCCGAGGAACGCCGCGGCGAGGCGATGGGCTGGTACGGGTCGGCCCTCACCGGCGGGGTGGCGCTGGGATCGCCGCTGGCCGGCGTCTTCATCGACACCATGGGTCCGTCCGGCGGCTTTGTGTCCGTGGGGGCTGCGGGAGTCCTGCTCTGCCTCGCCGGCCTGCTGCTGCAGCGGAGGCGGCGGCAAACGGCCTGACGCCGACGCACTCCTGGCGCCTCAGGCCTGGGCTTAAAAGGACGACGGCGGGACAGCCGGTGGAGGCTGTCCCGCCGTCGGGCGTTGTCCGGGGGAGTCCGCGTCAGTTCACCGCGCCCGTGTACTTCTCGCCCGGGCCCTTCCCCGGAGCGTCCGGGATCAGCGACTCTTCGCGGAAGGCCAGCTGCAGGGACCGGAGTCCGTCACGCAACGGGCCGGCGTGCTGCGAACCGATCTCCGGCGCCGCTGCCGTTACCAGTCCCGCCAGGGCAGTGATCAGTTTGCGGGCCTCGTCCAGGTCCTTCAGTTCGGCGGCGTTGTCCTCGGCGGCCAGGCCCAGCTTGACGGCTGCGGCGCTCATGAGGTGGACGGCGGCGGTGGTGATGACCTCGATGGCCGGAACCTCGGAGATGTCCCGGATCTGCTGCGAGACGTCAGCGGCAGCGGTTCCGCCCTCCTGGGCAGGCTCGAAAACGTATGAATTACTGTGTGGGGTGCTCATACTGGTAAGCTTGACACAGACCGACTGAATGTCGTTATTTCAGAGATTGCCCTCACAGGCCAGGTTCCCAGCGGCGCCCATCCGCGCTGACGGGAATTTTCTCTGTAGAATGGCATGCAGTTTGCAAGCGGAGTTCTCTCCCACCCGCGTCAGCCGTTGTTCCAAGGTCCACTCCAGGATTCCGTGGAACGCAAGGTTGCCGGGTACCGGTTGGGCATTGACCCCGGACACCGTCCGGACCAATGTATGCAGTCCCGTTCCGCGGGGCCGTGCAGCCAGCCGATCACGAGGCCTTCGATTGCTCCGGCAATTGGGGGCCTTCTCTGTTTGCCGGGAAACGACAACAACAACAGGAGCTTTAACATTAGCGAGCCAAGAATCAATGAGCGTATCCGCGTCCCCGAGGTGCGGCTGGTCGGCCCTGCAGGTGAACAGGTAGGCATCGTCCGTATCGAGGATGCCCTCCGTCTGGCTGCCGAGTCCGACCTTGATCTCGTTGAAGTTGCACCTCAGGCCAAGCCTCCGGTGTGCAAGCTGATGGACTTCGGCAAGTACAAGTACGAGGCCGCAGTCAAGGCACGTGAAGCCCGGAAGAACCAGACGAACACTGTTCTGAAGGAAATCCGTTTCCGCCTGAAGATCGACACCCACGACTACGAGACCAAGCGCGGACACGCACTGCGCTTCCTCGGCGCCGGGGACAAGGTCAAGGCCATGATCCAGTTCCGCGGCCGCGAGCAGCAGCGTCCGGAGATGGGCATCCGTCTCCTCCAGCGGTTTGCCGACGACGTCGCCGAGGTGGGTGTGGTTGAGTCCAGCCCGCGCATCGATGGCCGCAACATGGTCATGGTGGTCGGTCCGCTGAAGAACAAGGCAGAAGCGAAAGCCGAGGCCCGCCGCGCCACCCAGCGCGCCGAAGCCAAGGCCCAGAACGAAGCAAAGGCTGCCGGCCGCGTTGACACGTCCGGCAAGGACCAGGCTCCCATGACGCAGTCGCTGGGTGACCTGCTGCCCGAAGGCTTCACTGTTTCCAGCGAGCCCGAGGCACCTGCTGAGGAGCAGGCGCCCGCAGTGGCTGAGGCTGCCGCTCCGGAGGTTCCCGCCAAGGCTGAAGCCCCGAAGCAGGAAGCTCCCAAGCAGGAAGCCCCCAAGCAGGAAGCTCCGAAGCAGGAAGCCCCCAAGGCCTCCGCTCCGGCGCCGAAGCCTGCGGCAGCTGAGAAGCCCGCGGCGGCCGCGCCTTCGGCTCCGAAGCCCGCGGCGGTTCCCGCTCCGCCGAAGCCCGTGGCCAGGCCTGCTGCACCGAAGCCGGGCGCCCGTCCCGTGCCCAAGGCAGTGCCGAAGCCGTCAGGCAAGAAAACCACTTAGTTCACACCTGCCGGAGGCCTTGCCGCCGGCAGTCAGCAAGCAGCAGGCCGTCCCTGGGACGGCTGCGCGACAGAACTGCAGGCCCAGCCTGCGGATACGTAAGGAGATCGGTTCCCATGCCGAAGATGAAGACCCACAGCGGTGCTAAGAAGCGCTTCAAGCTGACCGGCAGCGGCAAGCTGCGCCGCCAGCAGGCCAACCGCCGCCACTACCTCGAGCACAAGTCCACCCGGCTGACCCGCCGCCTCGCCTCCGACAAGATTGTCTTCAAGGGCGACGCCAAGGTCATCCGGAAGATGCTCGGCATCTAATTTCCAAGTTCTTAGGCTGACTGCCGTCCGGCAGCCGGTCACCTGCCAAAAAGCCTTCTCAGGCCACCGGGATATCCGGGAATAGATGCTTGGGATCAGATTTTCGAAGGAGTACGCACGTGGCACGTGTGAAGAGGGCGGTTAACGCCCACAAGAAGCGCCGGGTTGTTCTCGAACGCGCAAAGGGCTACCGCGGACAGCGTTCGCGCCTGTACCGCAAGGCCAAAGAGCAGCTGCTGCACTCGTTTGTGTACAGCTACGGCGACCGCAAGAAGAAGAAGGGCGACTTCCGCCGCCTGTGGATCCAGCGCATCAACGCTGCTTCCCGCGCCAACGGCCTCACCTACAACCGCCTGATCCAGGGCCTCAAGGCCGCTGAGGTCGAGGTTGACCGCCGCATGCTGGCCGAGCTGGCCGTGTCCGACGCCAACGCCTTCGCTGCGCTGGTCAAGGTTGCCAAGGACTCGCTGCCTTCCGACACCTCCGCTCCTGCCGTCCAGGCTGCTGCCGCCCCCAAGGCTGCCAAGAAGCCGGCCACCCGCAAGAAGGCTGTTGCCGCCGAGGCCGCTGCAGAGTAAGCACTCTTCCGGCCCCGCCAGGGCCGGTTCAGGAACCGGTGGCAGCAGCCACTAGAGTTCTTGTATGAACAAAACCGGGCGCCCGCAAGATTTACCGCTGTCCAATCCCCGAGCCGATCGGGTCCGTGACGTGGCAAAGCTTGCAGGGCGCCCGGCCCGTTTAAAGCGCGGCCATTTCCTGGTCGAAGGCCCGCAGGCGGTCCGCGAGGCGTTGAAACTCCACCAGGAACGGCTTGCCGGCGGCGAACCCGGCGTCGTCACGGAGGTCTTCGCCAGCGAAGCATGCCTGGACCGTTACCCGGAATTCGAGGACCTGGCAGAAGGCACCAACGCCCGGCTGGCCACGGACGAGGTGCTTGCCGCCATGGCGGACACGGTCAACCCGCAGGGGATTATCGCCGTCTGCCGCTTCGTCGACGTTTCCCTCGACACCGTCCTCGACGCCGGTCCGCGCCTGATTGCCGTACTCTGCCAGGTGCGCGATCCCGGAAACGCCGGAACGGTCCTGCGCGCCGCCGACTCCGCAGGTGCGGATGCCGTTGTACTCACCGCGTCCAGCGTGGACATCTACAACCCGAAGGCGGTCAGGTCGACAGCCGGCTCACTCTTCCACCTGCCGGTGGTCCTGGGCGCCGATGCCGCGGAACTGGCGGCGGCCTGCCGCGCGCGGGGGATCGGCATCCTGGCAGCCGACGGCTACGGGTCGCTGAACCTGGACGCCCTGCAGGATGAAAACGCCCGGCGCAGGCTCACCGGTGCCGGACCGGCGTCGGCGTTCGACCTGGGAGCCCCTACCGCCTGGCTGTTCGGCAATGAGGCCCAGGGGCTGTCCGCCGGGGAACTCGACCTTGCGGACCACCGCGTGGCCGTGCCGATCTACGGGGCGGCTGAGAGCCTGAACCTGGGGACTGCTGCGACGGTCTGCCTGTACGCAAGTGCACGGTCCCAGCAGGAGCCGGCGCACGGTGAGACGACGCACGAATAAAGGCATCATCCGGTCCAGTGCCAGGTGACCGGAGAGACGCCGCACGAATAAAGGCCCCGGAAATTCCGGGGCCATTGATAGCGGATGATTCTGCCAACGGGGCAGATCAGGGTGCGCGCGTTGCCTTGCCGCGGCCGGTGATCGCTCCGTAGATGCCGGCGACAACCAGGCCGCCAACAATAGCGAGAATCCAGGTTCCGAGGTCGAAGAATGCGAGATCGCCCCGGTTGAACAGGAGGCTGCCGATCCAGCCGCCTACGATAGCGCCAACCACGCCCAGAACCAGGCTGGTGACCCAACCGCCGCCGACCCTGCCGGGCATGACGGCTTTAACGATGGCCCCAACGATCAGGCCGAGAATAATCCAAGCAAGAAAACCCATGTTTCCTCCTCATATTCACGGGAACGTGATGGTCCCGATGAGCCTCAAGCTAACATAACGGGCCCCTAAAGTCAGCAGTTCCGGGGCTTCCGGCGGCGAACCGGGGCCAGGCATGCCGCGGCCCCGGAACACATCACCCGGCGAGCGGCTGCCTGCGCTCCAGCAGGCCGCTGAGGACGGCGACGCCGAAGCCAAGAACGGCGAGGACGGCACCCACCAGGGCCGGCGCCACGTAGCCCCAGCCCCAGGCAATGACCAGCCCGCCGAGGAAGGCCCCGAGGGCGTTAGCGACGTTGAGTGCCGCGTGGTTCAGGGACGAGGCGAGCGACGGCGCATCGGGCGAGGCATCCAGCAGGCGGGTCTGGAGGGCGGGGATCAGCATGGAGCCGGAAGCGCCCACGACGAACACCATCAGCAGGGCGGACCAGGGCCAGTGCACTGCAACCGCGTAAATGACCAGGGCGGCGGCGATGGCCGGCAGCACCTTGTACAGGGTGCCCATGACGGACTTGTCCGCGATCCGGCCGCCCACGATGTTTCCGGCCACCATGCCCAGGCCGTACAGGGCCACGACAACGGGGATCAGCGACGACGGGATCCCCGCCACCACGGTCATGGTGTGGGCAATGTAGGTGTAGGTGGCAAAGAACCCGCCAAAGCCCACCACGCCGATGAGGATGGCCAGCCACACCTGAAGGCGCTTCAGGGCACCGAGCTCACGGCGGATACTGGCGTCAGGGTGGGCTTCCTGGAACGGGACGAACCGCCACACCAGGGCCAGGGTCAACAGCCCGATGAGGCCCACTAGGACAAACAGCAGCCGCCAGCCGTAAGTCTGACCCAGCCACGTGGCAAACGGCACCCCCACGACGTTGGAGATGCTCAGTCCCGCCATGACCATCGAGATGGCCCAGCCCCGGCGGGTGGCCGGCACCAGCGAAGCGGCGATCACGGCCGCTACGCCGAAGAACGCACCGTGCGGAAGGCCGGCGGCGAAGCGCGACACGAGCATGGTGCCGTAGTCCGGGGCCACGAACGAGGACAGGTTGGCCACGGTGAAGAAGACCATCAGGCCCAGGGCCAGGCTCTTGCGGGGGAGCCGTGCGCCGACGGCGGCCAGCAGGGGTGCGCCCACCACCACGCCCAGTGCGTAGGCTGAAATCAGGTGCCCCGCCTCCGGGGTGCTGATGTTGAGGCCCTGCTCCACCTCCTTGAGCAGTCCCATCATGGTGAATTCGGTGACGCCGATGCCCACGCCGCCCATGGCCAGCGCCAGGATTGCCAGGCCCAGGTTGCGCGACGTCATGGGGGCCGCTGTGGACGTGGTGGTGGCGCTGCTCATAAGCCTGCTTCCGGGGTGGACTGCTGATGGAAATACGCATGCCACGGCGGTGGGGCTGCTGGACCGGCAAAGCGCAGGCCCGGAACACGTCAACGGGACGAGGAGGAAGAGTATTCCCGGCGGGCCGGACTCCCCGGGTACCGGGGCCGGTGTTCCCATTGTCCCCCATAGACTGGACCGGTGACTGAACTGATACAGGTGGTGGGTGGTGCGGTGCTCGACAGCCTGGAGCAGCCGTCCACGTTGCTGGTTGCCCGGCGCAGTGCCCCGGAGAAGCTGGCGGGACTGTGGGAGTTCCCCGGCGGCAAGGTGGAACCCGGTGAGGAACCTGAAGCTGCCCTTCGCCGGGAACTGCTGGAGGAGCTCGGCGTCGAAGTGCGCCTGGGAGCGGAACTTCCGGGCGGTGGACCTGCCGGGTGGCCGCTGAACGGGCGCGCCGCCATGAGGGTCTGGTTTGCCGAAGTCACCCAGGGCCGGCCGCGGCCCCTGGAGGACCATGACCAGCTGAGCTGGGTCCCGTTGGATGATCCGGACGCCGTGATGGCCCTTCCCTGGATTCCGGCCGACTTCCCGATCGTGCGGGCACTGCTTGCCTCGCTGGCCGTCCCTGCCGAACGGCACTGATCACGAGCCGTTCTGATAAGAACGGACCTGACCACACGGCCAGGCACCAGCCGCACTGGAGACCAGGCCCGCGCTGGAAACCAGGCCGGGCCGAAGCCGGCCCGGCCTAGAACAGGGCTTGCTGCGCGCCCGCGGCGCTGTCCGGCCCAACAGCCGGGCCGTGTCCGGCCCGTGTTTCGGGAATGATCCCTGCCGGGTACTCGGCCTCTTCATCGCGGGGATCGAGATCCCGGTGGCTGAACCCCGAAGTGTGGGCAAAACCGTGCCGGGCTTTGAAATAGCGCACCTTGGCCGCCAGCCACGCCCGGTACTCCTTGGAAGCATAGGAGCCCGTACCGTAAAGGCGCCGGTAGCGGCCGGCCAGTTCAGGGTGGCGGGCGGCGATCCATTGCATGAACCATTCACGCGTGCCCGGCTTGAGGTAGAGGGCGCCCGCGCTGACGCCCGTGGCGCCTGCCGCCGCCAGTGAACCGAACAGTGCGTCCAGGGCTTCGTCGCTGTCCGACAGCCAGGGCAGGATGGGCATCGCCATCACGCCGCAGGGCAGGCCTGCCTCCCGCAGCCGGGTGATGAGCCGGAGCCTTGCACGCGGACCCGGGGTGCCCGGCTCGATGGCCTCGGACAAGGTTTCGTTGGTCATGGCCAGGGAAATGCCCAGTCCCACCGGGACCTGCGCCGCCGCACTTTTCAGCAACGGGATGTCCCGCGACAGCAGGGTCCCCTTCGTGAGGATGGACAGGGGAGTGCCGGACTCCGCCAGGGCGGTGATGATGCCGGGCATCAGCCGGTACCTGCCCTCGGCCCGCTGGTAGGGGTCGGTGTTGGTGCCCAGCGCCACCTGCGGACGCTTCCAGGACGGTTTGGCCAGTTCCTTGCGGAGGACCTCGGCGGCGTTGACCTTCACCACCACCTGGCTGTCAAAGTCCAGCCCGGAATCGAAGTCCAGGTAGGTGTGGCTCTTGCGGGCAAAGCAGTACACGCACGCGTGGCTGCAGCCGCGGTAGGGATTCACTGTCCACTCGAAAGGCATCCGGGACCCGGCAGGCACCCTGTTCAACACGGACTTGGCAGTGACCTCGTGGAAGGTGATGCCGGCAAATTCCGGGGTGGTGACGGAGCGGACCAGCCCGGCCAGCGGAAGGAGCGCCGGGGCGGGAGCTGAGCCGTCCCCGGGTGCCTGCACCAGTGCCTGCGCGTCCCATCTCATGCATCTATTCGAAAACATGTTCGAATGGAAGTCAAGGCGGCGGGCGCTCAGTCCGCCAGCAACTCCCACACCACGGTGACCGAGGCGTCCACGCGGGATTCCCCGGGTTCGACGGGCATGGCCTCCACGGCGGCCGCCCGCTGGATGCCGGCGAAGGGAATGGGTGCCTGGCCGGCGGGGAGCTCCGCAACGGAGAGGACATTGCCCAAAGTGGCGGACGCCAGTTCTGCATACTGTGCTGCGGCGGCCCTGGCATCCTCCCAGGCGGCCGCGCGGGCCCGTTCCTTCACGCCTGCCGGATCGGAGACCGTAAAGGCAAGGCCGTTCAGCCGGACGTCGTCGCCGCCTGCAGTGACCGCGGCCGACACTGTCCGGGGAACCGCCGCCATGTCGCGCAGCCGCACCACCAGGGTTCCGGAGGTAACGTATCCGACGACGCGCTGGCCCTCGCCCTCGCGCCAGGCCAGGACCGCCCTGACCCCAAGTCCGGCCGTCTGGAGGTCCGCCGGTGCCACTCCCTGGCGGCGGAAGGCGTCAGTGACAGCGGCCATGGCCGCTCCGGCAGAGGAGTAGGCGGCGTCCACCGATGGCCCCCTGCTTTCGACGCCGATGGTTACCATCGCCACGTCCGGCGCCGTTTCCGCCCAGCCGGTTCCGGTGGCGGACACGGTGCCGTGCCCGCGGCCGGCGTTCGGGTTGCCTGTGGTCATGACCATGCCCTGCTTCCGCTCAGTGGATAGCCTCCGGCCGCCAGCCCGGCCCGCCGCTCGAACACATTCCCCGTGCCAGGGTTGCCCGTCCGCAGCACCGACCAGCCCGCAGCCAGCAGGTACAGCGGGATGAACGGAAGGCCGAGGCACCAGGCGTACTGGGTGCAATGCTTCTCCTCGTGCCGGAGCAGCTGCGGCCGGTCCAGGAGGCGCTCCGCCGTGCAGCGGCACAGCACCACGTTGCCCAGGGTGAAGGCGCCCGCCACGGGAAGCCGCCACCGGTAGCCGGAGGCAATGAGCATTCCCCGGGGCCCGCGCCGCAGCCGGGTCCGTGCGGCCGCCGCCACGGCAACGCCGAACAGGGTGCTGCCGTTGGCCAGGTTCGCCGCCAGCCGGGCCCGTTGCCCGGCCGTCAGCCGCTGCCTCGAAGTCATGAGGCCATGGTAGCCGGAGCGTTCTACTAGACTGGAGGGCAGTGGCTGCCGGATACCCGGCTTGCCCTGCCCTGGTCATTGAATGTGCTGGATCACCGAACCGCATCCACGGGCATTCATCCATGACCTGCCAGTGACGGACGCGCCGCCGGGAAACCCGGCTGCCCGCCGCCGGCAGCCAACGAACTCGTAGCTAAGAACAGTAGATGACTGAAACTTTGCCGGGCGCCGCCATTCCGAATCCCACGGATGAAGCCGCCATCAACGCCGCTGTAGACCAGGCCGTCGCCGCCATTGCCGGCGCGGCTACCCTCGATGAGCTGAAGGCGGTGAGGCTGGCCCATTCCGGCGAGAAGTCTCCGCTCAGCCTCGCCAACCGGGAAATCGGCAAGCTGCCGAAAGACCAGAAGGCTGTCGCCGGAAAACTCATGGGTGCGTCCCGCGGCCGGGTCAACAAGGCGCTCGCCGAGCGTACCGCCGTGCTGGAAGCGGAAAACGACGCCCGCATCCTCCTCGAGGAGACCGTGGACGTCACGGCGGCTCCGCGCCGCCGTCGTGCCGGCGCCCGGCACCCGCTCTCCACGCTCCAGGACCGTGTGGCGGACATCTTCGTGGGCATGGGCTGGGAAATTGCCGAGGGCCCGGAAGTGGAATCCGAATGGTTCAACTTCGACGCGCTGAACTTCAAGCCGGACCACCCGGCCCGCGAGATGCAGGACACCTTCTTCGTGGAGCCCCCTGAAGCCCACCTGCTGATGCGCACCCACACCTCTCCGGTGCAGGTCCGCTCCATGCTGGAGCGCGAGGTGCCCATCTACGTGCTGTGCCCCGGCAAGGTGTTCCGCACCGACGAACTCGATGCCACCCACACCCCGGTGTTCCACCAGTTCGAAGGCCTGGCCATCGACAGGAACCTCAGCATGGCCGACCTGCGCGGCACCCTGGAGCACTTCGCCCGGCAGATGTTTGGCGAGGAGGCCCAAATCCGGCTGCGCCCCAACTACTTCCCCTTCACCGAGCCCTCCGCTGAGCTGGACATCTTCCACCCCGGCGCCAAGGGCGGCCCGGCCTGGATCGAGTGGGGCGGCTGCGGCATGGTCAACCCCAACGTCCTCCGGGCGGCCGGCATCGACCCGGACGTCTATTCAGGTTTTGCCTTCGGCATGGGCATTGAGCGCACCCTCATGTTCCGCAATGAGGTCAGCGACATGCGGGACATGATCGAAGGCGATGTACGTTTCAGCGAGCACTTCGGGATGGAGATCTAACAGTGCGTATCCCACTTTCCTGGCTGCGTGAGTTCGCAGAGGTACCGGCCGGCGCCACGGCCGAGGACGTCATGGAAGAACTGGTCAAGGTCGGCTTCGAGGAGGAGGACGTCCACCGTCCCACCGATGCCCTGCAGGGCCCCATCGTGGTGGGCCAGGTCCTGGGCCTGGTCAAGGAGCCGCAGACCAACGGCAAGACCATCAACTGGTGCCAGGTCCGGGTTGTCCCCGAGGGGCAGGAACAAACCCTGACCGGCAAGGGCATCGACCCCTCCGGCGTGCAGGGCATCATCTGCGGTGCCCACAACTTCGTGGAAGGCGACAAGGTGGTGGTCACCCTTCCGGGCGCCGTCCTGCCCGGGAATTTCCAGATCTCCGCACGCAAGACCTACGGCCACCTCTCGGCGGGCATGATCGCCTCCGTGCGCGAACTGGGGATCGGCGAAGACCACGACGGCATCCTGGTGCTGTCCCGGATCGGGCTGGACCCCGAGCTGGGAACGGACGCCATGGAGCTGCTGGGCCTGTACGACCAGGCCGCCGAAATCAACGTCACCCCGGACCGCGGCTACGCGTTCTCCATCCGCGGCGTGGCCCGCGAATACGCCCACGCCACCGGCACCGCCTTCACCGACCCTGCCGGCAAGGTCCAGGCCCCGGCGGAGCTCTCCGGCGGCTACGGCGTCAAGCTCAACGACGACGCACCCATCTACGGCAAGCCCGGCTGCGACCGTTTCGTGGCGCGCACCGTCCGCGGCGTTGACCCGTCCCGGCCCACCCCGCAGTGGATGGTGTCCCGGCTCCGGCTGGCCGGCATCCGCTCCATCTCCCTGCCGGTCGATATCTCCAACTACGTCATGCTCGAGCTCGGCCAGCCCACGCACTGCTACGACCTGGACAAACTGTCCGGCGACATCGTGGTGCGCCGGGCCGCACCCGGTGAGAAAATCACCACCCTGGATGACAAGGAACGCACACTCGACGCCGAGGACCTCCTCATCACCGACGACTCCGGCGCCATCGGCATCGCCGGCGTGATGGGCGGGGCGGCCACTGAGGTGGGCGGCACGACGTCCAACATCCTGGTGGAGGCCGCGCACTTCGACGAGGTATCCATCGGCCGCTCCCGCCGCCGGCACAAGCTGCCCTCCGAAGCCTCCAAGCGCTTCGAGCGGGGCGTGGACTGGCACGTGGCGGGCATCGCCGCGCAGCGCGTCGTGGACCTCCTGGTGGAGCTGGGCGGCGGCCTGGCCGACGAAGCGGGAACCGACGTCGGCACCGCCCCGGAGACCGTCACCATCGACCTGCCGGCCGGCTTCGCGGCCGCCCGCATCGGCATCGACTTCACTGAAGAGCAGGTCACTACCTCCCTGGAGGACCTCGGTGCGACGGTGGAGAAGCACGACGGCGGCTGGACGGTCACAGCGCCCAGCTGGCGCCACGACCTGGAGACCAAGGAAGACCTGTCCGAGGAAATCGCGCGGCTGGTGGGCTACGACAAGATCCCCGCCACGCTGCCCGTGGCGCCTCCCGGCCGCGGCCTGACCCGCGTCCAGCAGCAGCGCCGCCGCCTGATCCAGGCCCTGGCCGACGCCGGCCTGACCGAGGTGCTGTCCTACCCGTTCGTGTCCAAGGCTGCCAACGACACCTTTGGCGTGGCCGAACACGGCGCGGAGCGCAGCGCGGTCAAGCTGGCCAACCCCATCAGCGAGGAGCAGGGCTTCCTGCGCACCTCCATCCTGCCCGGGCTGATCGAGGTGGCCAAGCGCAACCACTCACGCGGTTTCCGCGACCTGGCACTGTTCGAATCCGGACTGGTGTTCCTCCCGGAAGGCACCGCAGGCACGGACTCGATCCCGCCGCTGGGCGCCCGGCCGGACGCTGAGGTGCTGGATGCGCTGTACGAAGGCGTCCCGGCCCAGCCGTTCCACCTCGCTGCCGTCCTGACCGGCCACGATTCCCCGGCTGCCGCAGCGCACACGCCGCGGCCGTGGGACTGGGCAGACGCTCTGGACATTGCGCGCCTTGCCGGCGACGTCCTGGGCGTGGACCTCGTGGTCAGCCAGGGAAGCCACCAGGCGTTCCACCCCGGCCGCGCCGCGCGGCTGTCCCTCCGCACCGGAGAGACGGTGGGCTTCGCGGGCGAACTGCACCCCAAGCTGCTCGCGTCCTCGGACATGCCCGCCCGTACGGTTGCCCTGGAAATCAACGCCGACGCCCTGTTCGACGCCGCTCCGGACGTCATCGTGGCACGCCACATCTCCACGTTCCCGGTGGCCACCCAGGATGTGGCCCTGGTGGTTCCGGCCGACGTCCCCGCGGACGACGTGCTCGCCGCCCTGCGTGAGGGCGCCGGTGGACTGCTGGAAGATGTCGCCCTCTTCGACGTCTATGCGGGCAAGGGCATCGAGGACGGCAAGAAGTCATTGGCCTTCGGCCTGCGTTTCCGCGCCGCGGACCGCACCCTGACGGCAGACGAAGCCTCGGCCGCGCGCGAAACCGCCGTGGCACTGGCCGCCGAGCGGTTCGGCGCGGTCCAGCGGTAACCAGCGGACAAACCGGCGTGAAAAGTCCCCGCAGCATTCCTTGCTGCGGGGACTTCCCTGTCCCGGTGCCTGCTAGGGGACCAGCAGCACCTTGCCCGTGGTTTTGCGGCCTTCGAGGTCCCGGTGCGCCTGGGCAGCCTGGGACAGCGGGTAGCGGGCTCCGATGCGCACCTTCAGGCTGCCGTCGGCTGCGGCTGCAAAGACCTCGTCGGAACGCCAGCGGCGCTCCGCCGCGTCCCGCAGGTAGTGCCCCATGGTGGGGCGGGTCAGGAACAGCGATCCGCCGGCGTTGAGCCGCTGTGGGTCGACCGGCGGCACGGGGCCGGACGCGGCGCCGAACAGCACCAGCATGCCGCGGATCCGGAGGGCTTCCAGCGAGCCGTCGAACGTGTCCTTGCCGACGCCGTCGAACACCACGTCCGCGCCGGCACCGCCGGTGATCTCCCGCACCCGTGCAGCGAAGCCGTCATAGCGCAGCACGTGGTCTGCGCCCGCTCCGCGGGCCAACTGTTCTTTTTCGTCGGTGGAAACCGTGGTGATGACCTCGGCGCCGCGGGCCTTGAGCAGCTGGATCAGGAGCAGTCCCACGCCGCCGGCGCCGGCGTGCAGCAGGACCGTGTGGCCAGGTTCGACCTTGAACGTCGAGTTCATCAGGTAATGCGCCGTCATGCCCTGCAACGGAAGGGCCGCCGCCGTGAAATCGTCCAGGCCGTCGGGAACGGGCAGCGCCGCGTCCTCTTCCACCAGGGCGTACTCGGCGTAGCAGCTGAGGCCTTCCGCCGTGGCCACACGGTCGCCCGCGGCGAAAGCGGTGACGCCGTCTCCCACTGCCTCCACAGTGCCCGCGGCCTCGCCGCCGGGGATGAAGGGATAGGGAACCTTATAGACACCGCCGCGTTTGTAGGTGTCGATGAAGTTGACTCCGGCGGCGGCCACCTTGACCAGCAGCTGGCCCGGACCCGGTTCGGGCCGCGCAACCTCCGTGTACGCAAGGACTTCCGGTCCGCCTGCCTGCTGTGCAACGATTGCGTGCGTCATCGCTTTCCTCCCCGGTTCCGGCCTATCCGTTCCGGGACCATCCTAGGGACAGTTCCCGAAAGCAGGCATCTATGCATAACTATCGGTTTGTATGCATAACTATTGCTGTATAGTCGGACCATGACTATTTCTGTAGCAGTGTCCGGAGCCAGCGGCTACGCCGGCGGGGAAGTCCTCCGCCTCCTGGCCGGACACCCGGACGTCACGATCGGTGCCATCACCGCCCACAGCAACGCGGGGTCCCGGCTTGGCGAGCTGCAGCCACACCTGCACGGGTTGGCCAGCCGCATCCTTGAGGACACCACGGTCGAAAACCTCTCCGGCCATGACGTCGTCTTCCTCGCCCTGCCGCACGGCGCCTCCGCCGAAATTGCCGCACAGCTGCCGGAGGGCACCGTAGTCATCGACGCCGGCGCAGACCACCGGCTCGAGGACCCGGCAGCCTGGGAAAAGTTCTACGGCTCAGCCCACGCCGGCACCTGGCCTTACGGACTCCCGGAGCTGCCCGGCCAGCGCGAAGCCCTCAAGGGCGCTACCCGCATCGCCGTACCCGGCTGCTACCCCACCTCGTCCCTGCTCGCCCTCACGCCCGGGTTCGCGGCGAACCTCCTGCAGCCCGACGACGTCGTCATCGTCTCTGCGTCCGGCACCTCCGGCGCGGGCAAGGCTGCCAAGGTGAACCTGATCGGTTCCGAAGTCATGGGCACCATGAGCCCGTACGGCGTGGGCGGCGGACACCGCCACACCCCGGAAATCGAACAGGGCCTCTCCAACGCGGCCGGTGAACAGGTGACCGTCTCGTTCACGCCCACCCTGGCGCCGATGAGCCGCGGCATCCTCACCACGGCAACAGCCAAGGTTAAAGCAGGCACAACGGCGGAGCAGCTGCGCCAGGCCTGGGCGGACGCGTACGACGACGAGCCGTTCGTCCACCTCCTTCCCGAAGGCCAGTGGCCCACCACCAAATCCGTCCAGGGTTCCAACCATGCCGCCATGCAGCTGGCCTTCGACGCCCACACCGGCCGGGTGATCGTCACCTGCGTGATCGACAACCTCACCAAGGGCACCGCAGGCGGCGCCGTCCAGTCCATGAACATCGCACTCGGCCTGCAGGAAACCGCCGGCCTCAACCTGCAGGGAGTAGCCCCGTGACCATCACCGCACCGCAGGGATTCCGCGCCGCCGGCGTGACAGCCGGCCTGAAGGCCTCCGGAAAGCCGGACCTGGCCCTCGTGGTCAACGACGGCCCGTCCAAGGCCGCCGCCGCCGTCTTCACCAGCAACCGCGTGGCCGCCGCCCCCGTCCACTGGTCACGGCAGGTGGTTTCCGACGGCCGCGTAGACGCGGTGGTCCTCAACTCCGGCGGAGCCAACGCCTGCACCGGACCCACCGGCTTCCAGAACACCCACAGCACCGCCGAGAAAGTGGCGGAGGTGCTGAAGATTTCGGCGACGGACGTCTTTGTCTGCTCCACGGGCCTCATCGGCGAACAGCTGCCCATGGAAAAGATCCTCCCCGGCGTTGAAGCCGCGGCTGCCGCCCTCAGCACCGAAGGCGGTCCGGATGCCGGCAACGCCATCATGACCACGGACAGCGTGCCCAAGTCCGCGCTGTTCATCGGCACCGACGCCGACGGCCAGGAGTTCAGCATCGGCGGGATCGCCAAGGGTGCAGGCATGCTGGCGCCCGGCCTGGCCACCATGCTGGTGGTCCTCACCACTGACGCCGACGTCCAGCCGGAAATGCTCGACGTCGTCCTCCGCGACGCCACCCGCGTCACCTTCGACCGCGCCGACTCCGACGGCTGCATGTCCACCAACGACACCGTGGTCCTGCTCGCCTCCGGCGCGTCCGGCGCGGTTCCCTCCGCCGAAGCCTTCGGCGCCGGGCTGACCCAGGTCTGTGCCGAACTCGCCCGGAAGCTGATTGCCGACGCCGAGGGTGCCAGCCACGACATCGCCATCCGCACGTTCAACGCCGCCAGCGAAGCCGACGCCGAAACGGTCAGCCGGTCAGTGGCCAGGTCCAACCTGTTCAAGGCAGCCATCTTCGGCAAGGACCCCAACTGGGGCCGCGTCCTCTCCGCCGTAGGAACCACCGACGCCGCGTTCGAAGCGGACAAGCTGAACGTGGCCATGAACGGCGTCCAGATTTGCCGCAACGGCAGCATCGGCGACGACCGCGCCCTCGTAGACCTCGAACCGCGCGAAGTCCTGGTGGAAATCGACCTGCAGGCCGGCGACGCCGAAGCCACCATCTGGACCAACGACCTCACCCACGACTACGTGCACGAAAACAGCGCCTACTCGAGCTAGCGTGCCGCCCATTGCCAACAGCGGCACGTTTGCCACCATTTGCGGAAGAGACAGCATGAACACCCAGACGCGTGAGACCACCAGCATGTCAGACGCCCAGGACAAGGCAGCCACCCTCATCGAGGCGCTGCCCTGGATCCAGCGGTTCGCCGGCACCACCATGGTGATCAAGTACGGCGGCAACGCGATGGTCAACGACGAGCTGCGGCGCGCGTTCGCCGAGGACATCGTCTTCCTGCACCACGTGGGCATCCACCCCGTGGTGGTCCACGGCGGCGGCCCGCAGATCAACTCCATGCTGGGCCGGCTCGGCATCGAGTCGGAGTTCAAGGGCGGCCTGCGCGTCACCACGCCCGAGGCCATGGACGTGGTCCGGATGGTCCTCACCGGCCAGGTGGGACGTGAGCTGGTGGGCCTGATCAACTCCCACGGCCCCTACGCCGTCGGCATGTCCGGCGAAGACGGCGGCCTCCTGCGCGCCGTCCGCACCGGGACCGTGGTGGACGGGCAGGACGTGGACCTGGGGCTCGTGGGCGAGGTGGTCGGCGTCGACCCCGCCGGCATCGTGGACATCCTCGACGCCGGGCGCATCCCGGTGATTTCCACCGTTGCCCCGGAAATCGTCGACGGCGGCGACGGAGTTCCCGGGGCCGCCCGCTTCCAGCCCACTGGCCAGGTCCTGAACGTCAATGCGGACACCGCGGCTGCCGCCGTCGCCTCCGCGCTGGGCGCCTCCAAACTGGTCATCCTGACCGACGTCGAAGGCCTCTACGCCAACTGGCCGGACAAGTCCTCCCTGATCTCCTCGCTCACCGCATCCGAGCTGAGGGACATGCTGCCCCGGCTCGAGTCCGGCATGATCCCCAAGATGGCAGCGTGCCTGAAGGCCATCGACGAAGGCGTGGAACGCGCGCACATTGTGGACGGGCGCCTGGCCCACTCCATGCTTCTGGAAACATTTACGACGGCGGGCATCGGCACCCAGGTGGTCCCGGACGAGGAGACAAACGCATGAACAAGCACAGCGCGGTGGTTGAGCCCGCAACCCCCGTTTCCGAACTGGTCGAAACCACCGGCCACGCCGGGTCTGAATGGCTCTCCCGCTACTCCTCCTCGCTGATGGGGGTGTTCGGCGCACCGCAGCGGGTCCTGGTGCGCGGCGCCGGCTGCCTGGTGTGGGACGCCGACGGCAAGGAATACCTGGACCTGCTGGGCGGCATTGCCGTCAATGCCCTGGGCCACGCCCACCCCTTCGTCACGTCGGTCATTGCAAGCCAGCTGGCCACCCTGGGCCACGTGTCCAACTTCTTCACCAGCCCCACCCAGGTGGCCCTGGCCGAAAAGCTGCTGGAACTCACGCAGGCGCCGGCCGGATCCAAGGTGTTCTTCAGCAACTCCGGCACCGAAGCGAACGAGGCCGCCTTCAAGCTGGCGCGCCGCAACACCGGAACCGGCGACACCAAGCGGACCAAAATCATCGCGCTCGAAGGAGCGTTCCACGGCCGGACCATGGGCGCGCTCGCACTGACAGCCAAAGAGGCGTACCGGACCCCGTTCGAGCCGCTGCCCGGCGGCGTGGTGCACATTCCCTTCGGCGACGTCGAAGCGCTCAAGGCAGCTGTTGACGAGACTGTTGCAGCAGTGTTCCTGGAGCCCATCCAGGGGGAGGCCGGAGTGCGCCCACTGCCGCCCGGCTACCTGAAGGCTGCCCGCGAGCTGACCGCCCGCACGGGTGCGCTGCTCATCCTGGACGAGGTCCAGACCGGCATCGGCCGTACCGGCAAATGGCTTGCCAGCGAGGACGCCGGCATCATGCCCGACGCCGTCACGCTGGCCAAGGGCCTGGGCGGCGGGTTCCCGATCGGCGCCCTGGTCACCTTCGGCGCGGAGACGTCGTCGCTCCTGTCCGCCGGCCAGCACGGCACCACCTTCGGCGGCAATCCGGTGGCGACCGCGGCTGCACTTGCCACCCTGCACGCGCTGGAAAACCAGCACGTGCTCGCGAACGCTTCCGCCGTGGGGGAGCACCTGCGCTCAGCCCTGGCTGGCATCGCCGGCGTGACCGGGGTACGGGGCGAAGGCCTGCTGATCGGCTTCGACCTCGACGCCGACGTTGCGCCCGCCGTCGTGCAGGCAGCCCTGGACGCCGGCTTCATCGTCAACAGCCCCGGCCCGCGCACCATCCGCCTGGCCCCGCCGCTGATCCTCACCACGGCCCAGGCCGACACCTTCCTCGACGCCTTCCCGGCAATCCTCCAAACAGCTAAGGACGCCCAGTGACCGCAGCAACCACCCGGCACTTCCTCAAGGACACGGACCTCACTCCCGCCGAGCAGGCCGAGGTGCTGGAGCTCGCCGCCCGCATGAAAGCCGCGCCGTACAGCGTCCAGCCGTACGCCGCCCCCGGCAACGGACGCAAGACCGTGGCCGTCATCTTCGACAAGACCTCCACCCGCACCCGGGTCTCCTTTGCCACCGGCATCGCCGACATGGGCGGCAACGCCCTGATCATCAACCCGGGCGAGGCCCAGATCGGCCACAAGGAATCCGTGGAGGACACCGCCAAGGTCCTCGAACGCATGGTGTCCACCATCGTGTGGCGGACCGGAGCGCACGCTGGCCTGGTGGCCATGGCGGAAAACTCCAGGGTCCCGGTCATCAACGCACTGTGCGACGACTACCATCCCTGCCAGCTGCTGGCCGACCTGCTGGCCGTCAAGGAACACAAGGGCGAACTCAACGGCCTTACCATGAGCTACCTGGGCGACGCCGCCAACAACATGGCCAACTCCTACCTGCTGGCAGGCGTCACCGCCGGGATGCACGTCCGCATCGCAGGGCCGGAAGGCTACCTCCCCGCCGCGGAGATCGTGGCGGCAGCCGAGGAACGCGCAGCCGAAACCGGCGGCTCGGTACTCATCACCACGGATGCCAAGGAAGCCCTGCAAGGTGCCGACGTCGTGGCCACGGACACCTGGGTGTCCATGGGGCAGGAAGCCGAAAAGGAAGCCCGGCTGCAGCTGTTCCGCGACTACTCCGTGGATGAGTCCGCCCTGGCACTTGCCGCGGATGACGCCGTCGTGCTCCACTGCCTTCCCGCCTACCGCGGCTACGAAATCTCCGCCGGTGTCATCGACGGCCCGCAATCCATCGTCTGGGACGAGGCCGAAAACCGGCTGCACGCGCAGAAGGCCCTGATGGCCTGGCTGATGCACCGCTCCGGCCTGGCGTTCGTCGAGGGACTTTCCCCGGTTGAAGGCACAGGGGAGAGCACGTTCTAGTGTCCACCACCCCCTCGGTGCCGGGGTCCAGCCCCGCCACCAAAACTGCCCGGCAGGCACGCATCACCGCCATCCTCACCGGCCAGTCGGTAAGGTCCCAGGCGGAGCTCGCGGCACTGCTGGCGGACGACGGCGTCCAGGTCACCCAGGCGACCCTGTCGCGTGACCTGGTGGAACTGGGGGCCGTCCGGGTCCGCGGCAAGGAAGGCGCCCTGGTCTACGCCGTCCCGGCCGAGGGCGGCGAGCGGGCAGCCCGCAGCGGCGTCAGCCAGGAAATCCTCGATGCCCGCCTTGCCCGGCTCTGCAGCGAACTGCTGGTCACGGCCGAAGCATCGGCCAACCTGGTGGTCCTGCGCACCCCGCCGGGCGCCGCGAACTTCCTGGCCCTGGCCATCGACCACTCGGTGATGCCGTCCATCCTGGGCACCATCGCCGGTGACGATACTGTCCTGCTGGTCTCCCGCGACCCGCTGGGCGGACCGGACCTCGCAGCCCGCTTCCTGCAACTGGCCGAGGAAGCCGGGCAATAAGCTTGAAGACAATCACCCCAACCAACCCCAACAAGGAGCATCTGAAGTGACTGAACGCATTGTGCTTGCCTACTCCGGCGGCCTGGACACGTCCGTAGCCATCGGCTGGATCGGTGAAGCCACCGGTGCCGAGGTCATCGCCGTGGCGGTCGACGTCGGACAGGGCGGCGAGTCCCTCGAAACCATCCGCCAGCGTGCCCTCGGCTGCGGCGCCGTCGAAGCCTACGTTGCCGACGCCCGCGACGAATTCGCCAACGAATACGCCATGCCCACCCTGAAGGCCAACGCCCTCTACCAGGGCCACTACCCGCTGGTGTCCGCCATCTCCCGCCCGGTCATCGTCAAGCACCTGGTCAAGGCCGCCCGCGAATTCGGCGCCACCACCGTTGCCCACGGCTGCACCGGCAAGGGCAACGACCAGGTCCGCTTCGAAGTAGGCATCCAGACCCTCGGCCCGGACCTGAAGTGCATTGCACCCGTCCGTGACCTCGCGCTCACCCGCGACAAGGCCATCGCCTTCGCCGAGGAAAAGGGCCTGCCGATCGAGACCACCAAGAAAAACCCGTACTCGATCGACCAGAACGTCTGGGGACGCGCCGTCGAAACCGGCTACCTCGAGGACATCTGGAACGCCCCCACCAAGGACATCTACGACTACACCGCCACGCCGGAATTCCCGCCGGCACCGGACGAGGTGACCATCTCCTTCCAGGCCGGCGTGCCGGTAGCGATCGACGGCGTCAAGGTCACCCCGCTGCAGGCCATCCAGGAACTGAACCGCCGCGCCGGCGCCCAGGGCGTGGGCCGGATCGACGTCGTCGAGGACCGCCTCGTGGGCATCAAGTCCCGCGAAATCTACGAGGCCCCGGGTGCCATGGCCCTGATCACCGCCCACAAGCACCTCGAGGACATCACCATCGAGCGCGAGCAGGCCCGCTTCAAGGCAACAGTCGGCCAGCGCTGGGCCGAGCTGGTCTACGACGGACAGTGGTTCTCGCCGCTGAAGCGCTCCCTGGACGCCTTCATCGAGGACACCCAGAAGTACGTCTCCGGCGACATCCGCATGGTCCTCCACGGCGGCCAGGCCGTCGTCAACGGCCGCCGCTCGGACACCTCGCTCTACGACTTTGACCTCGCCACCTACGACACCGGCGACACCTTCGACCAGTCGATGGCCCGCGGCTTCATCGAGCTGTGGGGCATGTCCTCCAAGGTCGCCTCCGGCCGCGACCTGCGGGTCGCAGGGGAGTAGTCCCTGTGGCTGAGCAGAAAACCGCAACGAACGAGGGCGCGTTGTGGGGCGGCCGGTTCGCCGGCGGCCCCGCTGACGCCCTGGCGGCGCTGAGCAAGTCCACGCACTTCGACTGGCGGCTGGCCCGCTACGACATCGCCGGCTCCAAGGCGCACGCCCGCGTGCTGCACAAGGCCGGACTGCTGGATGACGCCGAGCTCGAGGGCATGCTCGCCGCGCTCACGCAGCTGGACGAGGACGTGGCCTCCGGCGCGTACCTGCCGGCCGAGTCCGACGAGGACGTGCACGGTTCCCTGGAACGCGGGCTGATCGAGCGCGCCGGCCCCCAACTGGGCGGCAAGCTCCGCGCCGGCCGTTCACGCAACGACCAGGTGGCAACCTTGGGCCGGATGTTCCTCCGGGACCACGCCCGGATCATCGCCCGCGGCGTCCTGGCCACCATCGATGCGCTGGTGGAACAGGCGAAGGCACACCAGGGCGTGGCCATGCCCGGCCGTACGCACCTGCAGCACGCCCAGCCGGTCCTGCTCAGCCACCACCTGCTGGCCCACGCCTGGCCGTTGCTGCGCGACCTGCAGCGGCTCCAGGACTGGGACAAGCGGGCCGGTGTCTCGCCGTACGGTTCGGGCGCCCTTGCCGGTTCGTCCCTGGGACTGGACCCGGAGGCAGTGGCCGCGGACCTCGGGTTCTTCTCCGCGGCGCACAACTCGATCGACGGCACCGCCGCCCGCGATGTCTTCGCCGAGTTCGCCTGGGTCTGCTCCATGATCGGCGTGGACTTGTCCCGGATCTCCGAGGAAGTCATCTTCTGGGCCACCAAGGAGTTCTCCTTCGTCACGCTGCATGACTCGTACTCCACGGGGTCCTCGATCATGCCGCAGAAGAAGAACCCGGACGTTGCCGAGCTGGCCCGCGGCAAGGCAGGGCGCCTCATCGGCAACCTGACCGGGCTGCTGGCCACGCTCAAGGGCCTGCCGCTGGCGTACAACCGCGACCTGCAGGAGGACAAGGAACCGGTGTTCGATGCCGCCGACACCCTGGAGCTGCTGCTCCCTGCCGTGTCCGGCATGATCGCCACGCTGACGTTCAACACCGAACGGATGGAGTCGCTGGCCCCGCAGGGCTTCGCGCTGGCCACGGACATCGCCGAATGGCTGGTCCGCCAGGGCGTGCCGTTCCGCGAGGCGCATGAGCTGTCCGGCGCTGCCGTCAAGCAGGCCGAGTCCCGCGGCGTGGAACTCTGGGACCTGACGGACGAAGAATACGCCGCCATCTCGGAGCACCTCACCCCGGAGGTCCGCACGGTCCTTTCCACCGAGGGGTCGCTGAACAGCCGCAACTCCCAGGGTGGAACTGCGCCGGCTGCCGTCGAACGCCAGCTGGCAGCCCTCGAAAGCGAGCTCGCTGGCGTGCGGGAGTACGCGGGGCAGTAGCCCTTGGTTTCGACAAGCTCAACCACCACCGCTGGTTGAGCTTGTCGAAACCTCCTCCCGGCTACCATGGCGCCATGAGCGAAACCTTCCGCAGATTCCTTCGCACCCTCCCGGACTTCCCGGACAACCTCCCCGGGTTCGACCCGGACAAGGCGCCCAGGGAACCCGCGGAACTCTTCAAACAGTGGCTGGATGAGGCCCTCGCTGCGGGCACGCAGCAGCCGCACGCCTTCAGCCTGGCCACGGTCGGTGAGGATCCCGACGGCGGGCCGCAGCCGTCGTCGCGCATGCTCATCCTCAAGAACATCGACGACGACGGCTGGCACTTCGCCACGTCCCGCACCTCACGGAAGGGGCAGGAACTTGCGGAATCGCCGCGGGCGGCAATGAACTTCTACTGGCCCGGCCTGGGCCGCCAGGTCCGCGTGGCGGGCACGGTCGCGGAACTGTCCGCCGCAGCCTCTGCCGTTGACTGGCATGAGCGGCCCCGTGCCGATGGCAGCGACAACCCGGACTGGCAGCTGTATGCGCTGCAGCCCGTGGAGTATGAGTTCTGGCAGGGCAGCAACGACGGCCGGCACGTCCGTCACAGGCTGGACCGGAACGGGAACCCCACGGGCTAGGATGAGCGCCATGACAGATCCTGCCCCCGAGAACCTGCTCGCCGCACTCCACGCAGCGGCCGGCGCCGTCACCACCGACGTCGCCAAGCTCACCGACGAGGACGTCAAGGCACCCTCAGCGCTGCCCGGCTGGACGCGCGGGCATGTCCTGGCACACCTGGCCGGCATCGCCAACGCGATGGCCCGCCAGCTCGAATACGCGGCCCGAGGTGAGACCGTGGAGCTGTACGACGGCGGCATGGACGGCCGGAACCGGGCCATCGACATGGCGGCCGGGCACGATGCCGCAACCCACCAGGCTGACGTGGCAGCCGCCGTTGCCCGTGCCCTGCACGCCTTCGACACGCTGCCCGGGGTCAAGGATTCGGCGGCGAACAGGACCGGCTGGTGGGCCCCGATCGCCTACCGCGGCGGTGTGGTGCTCGACGGCGGGCTGGCGCTGTGGCGCGAACTCACCATCCACAACGCCGACCTGCTGACCGGCCGGGGCCCGGAAACCTGGAGCCGGGAGTTCTGTGAACACCTCTTCACGTTCCTCGAACCGCGCGTCCGGCCCGGCGACAGGCTGGTCCTGCAGTCGCTCGGCCTTCCGCCGGTCGCCTTGGGCAGCGGACACCGGTCGATTGTGATCAACGGGATGCTGACCGATATCGCCGCCTGGCTTGCCGGACGCGAACCGACCCTCGGCAGCCTCCGGGCGTCCGCCGACGCCGACGGCACGGACCTCCCGGACCTGCTGCCCTGGCCCTCGGCAACGCCGAACCCTCAATAGCGCACCGCTGCCCTATCACTTTTGGTCCCTAAACCGGGGTTTTAGGGACCAAAAGTGATAGAGCAAACCGGGCGCGGAAGCTGTGTCAGGCGGCCTCGCGCTCCAGCAGGCTTTCCTTGATCCGCAGGCCCCAGCGGAACCCGCCCAGGCTGCCGTCCGTCCGGATCACCCGATGGCAGGGGACGAACAGCGCGGCAGCATTGAACGCGCACGCGCTGGCCGCCGCCCGGACGGCCTTCGGGTTGCCGGCAAGGGCCGCGTATTCGGTGTAGGTCACCGGGAACCCCGGCTTGACCTGCCGCAGGACGTCCCAGGCATGGGCGCGGAAAGGGCCGGAGCGCTGCAGCACCGGCACCGCCATCGCCGGTTCCGGGTCGCCGCTGTAGAAGGCGTCGACGGCGGCCGATATGCCCGGGAGTCCGGTCACCTCCTGCAGGGACTCGGGCAGCAGGCCGGGATGGATCTGTCCCGTCAGTTCCCCGGGACCGGCAGTCCAGCCCGAGGCCAGCACCATGCCGTCCCTGGCGATGATGGTGAACGGGCCGTCGGGGGTGGACATCTGAAGCAGCTGGGCTGTCATGGCATCACTTTCGCGGGATCGGATGGCGTCGGACGGCGGGACTGCGCGGCCTGCGCCGCCGCCTGCCAGAGGTGCATGGTGGCGTAGGAGCGCCAGGGGCTGACTTCCCTGAAGTCAGGGCCGGCGGTGCCTCCGGTGCCGGCCCCGCCGGGAGCGAGTGCGCGGATACCGTTCCGGACCGCGGCGTCATTGGCCAGGAAGATGTCCGGTGCGCCCAGGACCCGCATGGCCACGTAGCCCACTGTCCAGGGGCCGACGCCGGGCAGCGGCAGGAGCGCCGCGGACAAGCCCGGCAGATCGTCGCCATAGCCGAAGTCGAGCTCGCCGTCGGCCATGGCTGTCGCGGCGTGCAGCAGCGATTCCGTTCGACGGCGGGGACCGCGGAGCAGGTGCCCTGCCGCGGCTATCTCGGCCGGCGTGGGGAACATGCGGTCCAGCCCGTCACCGGGGGCGGTGCTGGGACTGCCCGCGGCGGCCAGCTGGGTCAGGGCCGTCCGGGCCGCCGCCACGGTGATCTGCTGGCCGACCATGGCACGGACCAGCAGTTCCTGCGGGTCCAGAGCCCCCGGCAGTCTGATGCCCGGCGCCTCGCCCACTGCTTTGGCGAGGCGGGAGTCAGCGGCCAGGGTGCCGTCGATCGCTTCGGGATCGGCGTCCAGGTCGAACAGCCGGCGGACCCGGCTGAGCAGCGCCGGCAGGTCGCGCAGGTCCACCGCGCCGACGGTGAGCGTGAGCGGCCGTCCCCGGGCGCCGCCGTCGTACGCCACCGTGAAGCGGGCGTCGCCGTGCGGCAGCCTTAGGGTGCGGGCGTAGGAGGTGGTGGTCCCGGCCTCGATGCCGGGGATGGCCCGGACCGCCAGGAAAGTGAAGATCCCGGGGTCGAATGGCTCCCGGTAGGGCAGGCCCAGGGTGAGGGCGGTGCTGCCGGCCGCTGCCCGGCCGTGCCGTGCGGTGGCGCGCAGGGCCGTGGGCGTCATGGCGAAGACCTCGGCCACGGTCTCGTTGAACTGGCGGACGCTGCTGAAGCCGGCGGCAAACGCGATGTCGGCGAGCTTCATCGGCGTGGACACCAGGAGGGTGCGCGCGGTCTGGGCGCGGCCGGCCCGGGCCAGTGACAGGGGACCGGCGCCCAGTTCCTGGGTCAGGATCCGGTTCAGCTGCCGCGCGGAGTAGCCCAGCCGGGATGCCAGGCCCTCGACGCCGTCGCGGTTGATCACCCCGTCGTTGATCAGCCGCATGGCACGGCCGGCCACGTCCTGCCGGATGTTCCAGGCAGGAGTCCCGGGCACGGCCTCCGGGAGGCAGCGCTTGCAGGCGCGGTAGCCGGCGTCGTGCGCGGCCGCGGAGGTTTCGTAGAACGTCACGTTTGCGGCCTTCGGGGTCCGTGCCGGGCAGGACGGCCTGCAATAGATGCCGGTGGACCTGACCGCGGTGAAGAACTGCCCGTCGAAACGGGTGTCCCGGGCATCGATGGCCCGGTAGCGCTGCCAAAAGTCCATTCCTCCATCCTGCCAGCCGGCATCCGGCTGCACTAGCGGAAATCGGACATGTCCGTTGGTCCGCCGGGAGGCGCGGTTCCGGTATTTTCGGCGCACATGGGTAAGGTCTGGGCATGGATGTACCACCCGCCCCGGACGCGGAACAGCTGCGCGGAATCCTGTCCGGCGATGCCCGTGACCTTGCCCCGCAGCTGTTAGGCGCGGTGCTGAGGCACGAGTCCCGGGACGGTGCCGTGGCCGTGCGGCTCACCGAGGTGGAGGCCTATATGGGCCCGGAGGATTCGCTGCACCCGGACCCGGGCTCGCACACGTACCGCGGCCCCACCGCCCGCAACGCCCCCATGTTCGGTCCGCCCGGCCACCTGTACGTCTACTTCACCTATGGCATGCATCACTGCACCAACATCGTGTGCGGGCCGGCCGGCGCAGCGTCGGCGCTGCTGCTGCGCGCGGGGGAGGTGGTGGAGGGCGTTGAGCTTGCCCGGCTGCGGCGGCCGACGTCGAAACACCGGTCCGACCTCGCCAGCGGCCCCGCGCGGCTCGCCAAGGCATTGGGACTGACGACGGCGGACAGCGGCCGCGACGCACTCGCACCGCCTTTTGCGCTGGTACTTCCGCCCGGGCCGGCCGGCGACGTCAGCTCAGGTCCCCGCGTGGGCGTATCCGGCGCCGGGGGTTCGGAGGAGTATGCATGGCGCTTCTGGCTCACCGGCGACCCCACGGTGTCCCGCTACAAGCCTGCTGTGCAGCGGCCACGAAAGCACCGTCCTGCCCCCGCCCCGGGCACGGCCCGGTTTCACCAGCGTTAACGGAAATGGTTGTAGAATGGACGGTCTGTCTTTTGCGATAGGGGAACGTTAAATGCTCGACGCCGAATTGGCCCACGAACGGGAGTATGTAGCCGGACTGTATGCCCGGCTGGAAGAGCTTCGCGAGGAGAAGCGCCGGCAGTTGGCGCAGGTGCGCCGGGCCGGCGCCGTGGGCACCATGCAGAACGTTTCCGAACGGGACGCGTTTGCGGCACTGTACGAGGACCGCCTGGCCCAGCTGGACGCCGTCGACGACCGGCTGGTGTTTGGCCGCCTGGACCTGGACTCCGGCGACGCCCAGTACATCGGCCGCATCGGCCTCACCACCGAGGACCTGCAGCGGCTCATGGTGGACTGGCGTGCCCCGGAAGCAGGACACTTCTACCAGGCCACCGCGTTCGACCGGCAGGGCGTGCGCCGCCGCCGGCACCTGATCCTGCAGGGCAGGGAAGTGAAGGCCATCGAGGACGACGTGCTGGACGCCAGCATGCTGTCCGACGACGAATCGCTGCAGGGCGAAGGCGCCCTGCTGGCCGCGTTGAATTCCAAGCGCACCGGCCGGATGTCGGACATCGTGAGCACCATCCAGTCCGAACAGGACCGGATCATCCGCTCGTCCATCTCCGGCGCCCTGGTGGTGCAGGGCGGCCCGGGCACCGGCAAGACTGCCGTGGCGCTGCACCGCGCCGCCTACCTGCTGTACACCCACCGCGACCGGCTCAAGAGCGCGGGCGTGTTGCTGGTGGGCCCGTCGTCGTCGTTCATGAAATACATCGAACGCGTCCTGCCCTCGCTGGGCGAGACCGGCGTCGTCATGGCCAGCCTGGGGCGGCTCATGCCGGGCATCCAGGCAGTCCCCGAAACCGACCCCGACGTCGCCGCCATCAAGGGCCGGCTGGACATGGCGGAGATCGTGGCCAACGCCGTCTCCAACCGCCAGCGGATTCCCGAAGCCAACCGCATCCTCGAGGTTGACGGTCGGAAGCTGACCCTCACCCCGAGGCAGGTGCGCCGCGCCCGCGAACGGGCCCGCTCCACCGGCAAGCCGCACAACGAGGCCCGGGTGACGTTCGTCAAGATCCTGCTCCGCGAGCTGACGGAGCAGCTGACCGAAAAGATCGAGGCGGACAACATCGGCAACAACGCCGACCGCTCATACCTGGCCGAGGACGTGCGCACCGCCAGGGACGTCCGGATTGCGCTGAACCTGTGCTGGATGCCCATGACGCCGGAGAAGCTGATTTCCGAGCTGTTCAGCAAGCCCGCCATCCTGGAGTTCTGCACCCCGAACCTGACCCCGGCCCAGCGCGCGCTGCTCCAGCGGCCGGCCGATGCGCCCTGGACCGAAGCTGACGTGCCGCTGCTGGACGAGGCAGCGGAACTGCTCGGCGAACTGGATCCCGCCGCCGGCCGCGGCCTGGCCCAGCAGGAGCACGACCGTGCCCGCGACCTCGCCAACGCCAAGCAGACCCTGGTCAACATGCAGGCGGCAGGCGTCGATCCGCTGATGTCTGCGGAGGAACTCGCGGAGCAGAACCGCGAACAGGAAGCCCGGCAAACGGCCGCGGAGCGTGCCACCAGCGACCGCACCTGGGCCTTTGGGCACATCGTGGTGGATGAGGCGCAGGAGCTCTCGCCCATGCAGTGGCGGCTGCTGGTGCGGCGCTGCCCGCTGAAATCCTTCACCATCGTGGGGGACATCGCCCAGACCAGCTCCGTGGCCGGTGCCAACTCGTGGCAGGGTGCGCTGGCCCCGATGTTCGGTGACCGGTGGCAGTTGGAGGAGCTGACCGTCAACTACCGCACGCCATCCCAGATCGCCGAAGCCGCCGTGCGCATGGCCAACGCGGCGGGACTGGTGGTGTCCGCGCCCAAGGCGGTCCGCGAGGGCCGCTGGTCGCCGGTCATCGACGAGGTGGACGACGGCGCCGTGGTCAGCCGCCTGCTGGAGGTCCTTCCGGAGGAACTGGAAGCGCTCGACGGCGGCCTGCTCGCCGTCATCGCCGACGGCGACCTGCTGCCGGCTGCCGCGTCCGCGCTCCGCAAGGCGTACGGGCACCGCGTCGGTTCCGGTGCGGGCAGCTACGAGCAGGACATCGTGGTCATCAGTCCCCGGGAAGCGAAGGGCCTGGAATTCGACGGCGTCGTAGTCCTGGAACCGTCCACCATGCTCAACCACGAGCACGGGAAGGTGGGTGACCTCTACGTCGCCATGACGCGTCCCACGCAGCGCCTGCGGCTGATCGCCGCCCAGCCGGTGCCCGCCGGCATCGTCCGCTGATCAGGGCACTCCGATACTGCTAACTTAGAAGGCGTGCCTGACATCAACAGCCTCGAAACGCAACAGAACGACCCCACTTTTGCCAACATCTGGCAGGAGCTGAAATGGCGTGGCCTGGTCCACGTCTCCACCGACGAAGCTGAGCTGGAAAAGCTCCTCGCCGACGGGCCGGTCACGTACTATTGCGGTTTCGATCCCACCGCGCCGAGCCTGCACCTGGGCAACCTCGTCCAGCTGCTGGTCATGCGCCGGCTGCAGCTCGCCGGCCACAGGCCTCTGGGCCTGGTGGGCGGTTCCACCGGCATGATCGGTGATCCGCGGCCGACGGCGGAACGCACCTTGAACACCAAGGACACCGTTGCGGAATGGGTGGGATACCTCCAGGCCCAGGTCCGCCGCTTCCTCAGCTTCGAGGGGGAGAACGCCGCGCAGATGGTGAACAACCTGGACTGGACGGCTCCGCTGAGCGCCATCGACTTCCTCCGGGAAGTGGGTAAGCACTTCCGCGTCGGAACCATGCTGCGCAAGGACGCCGTGGCGTCGCGCCTGAACTCCGACGAAGGCATCAGCTACACGGAGTTCAGCTACCAGATCCTGCAGGGCATGGACTACCTGCAGCTGTACCGCGACTACGGCTGCATGCTGCAGACCGGCGGCTCGGACCAGTGGGGCAACCTCACCAGCGGAACTGAACTGATCCGCAAGGTGGAGGGCAAGAGCGTCCACGCCCTGGGGACGCCGCTGATCACCAACGCGGACGGCACCAAGTTCGGCAAGAGCGAGGGCAACGCCATCTGGCTCGACGCCGGCATGTGCAGCCCGTACGCCTTCTACCAGTTCTGGCTCAACACGGCTGACGCCGACGTCGTGGACCGGCTCAAGGTTTTCACTTTCCTGACGCGGGCGCAGATCGAGGAGATCGCCCAGGCTGTGGCGGAGCGACCCTTCGCCCGGGAAGGCCAGCGGAAGCTCGCCTTCGAAGTGACCGCGCTGGTCCACGGTGTTGAGGCAACGGAGAAGGTCATTGCGGCGTCGGCTGCACTGTTCGGCAACGGCGATCTCGCTGCGCTGGACAAGCCGACCCTCCAGGCAGCTACCTCCGAACTTCCCTCCGCCACCGTGCAGGTGGACGCGTTGGGGATTGTGGACCTGCTGGTGGCGTCCGGCCTTTCCGAGAGCAAGTCGGCAGCACGCCGCACTGTCGGAGAGGGCGGCGCCTACGTGAACAACGAGAAGGTGCTCGATCCCGAGGCCGTCATCTCCGAATCCGAACTGCTGCACGGACAATACCTGCTGCTCCGCCGTGGCAAGAAGAACCTGGCCACCGTGGAAGTCCTGGTCCCGTAGCCGGGCGGCGGACCCTACCACCTGCACGCCACTCGGCAGCCGATTTGCGCGGCTGCGGAGGGGCGTGTATTGTTTTCTGAGTCGCCGCCGCTGAGTGGTGACAAACTCCCAACAAATATTGAGAAGCGGTTCTCAAACATGCTCCGCATGGATTGACGAAAAGCTTCACTTTTTGCTGGGTGGATTTCATTCCACTGGGTGAATTCCGGGAAAACAGCCGGATTTGCAAAAGTGAAATCGAATGAAATAAGCTTGAAACATCGCAGCGAAGAAATACGAAACGGAAATTCATTGCTAAATGAATTGTTTCGGGAATATTCGAATGTGTCTGTTGTTTGAGAACTCAATAGTGTGCCAAGTTTGTTGATACCGATTATGTATGTAATTGGTTGAATGTGCTGTGCCGCCACCCCGTGGTGTGCATGGTGTTTTTGGCTGGTTTCAAATTTTGTGCAGCCTGGTTCCGCGTTGTTTCCGTGGTTCTTGGTTGTGTCTGTTTGTTTTCAACGGAGAGTTTGATCCTGGCTCAGGATGAACGCTGGCGGCGTGCTTAACACATGCAAGTCGAACGATGAAGGGAGCTTGCTCCTGGATTAGTGGCGAACGGGTGAGTAACACGTGAGTAACCTGCCCTTGACTCTGGGATAAGCCTGGGAAACTGGGTCTAATACCGGATATGACCTTCCATCGCATGGTGGTTGGTGGAAAGCTTTTGTGGTTTTGGATGGACTCGCGGCCTATCA
>NZ_KQ758606.1 GCF_001457025.1 Pseudarthrobacter enclensis
GTACCGGCGTTACCGGCCGGTACCACGCGGTTATCTTTCGGGATGGCCGCGGTTGGAAACGGCACCATCATGTCAACAGGCTGGACCCTCACAACAGGGACAGGGACTACCACACCCCCACCAACCGCCGACCCCCGGGCAACCACCGGAGAGTGGCAGGTCGCCTCAATAACACTTCCAAACCGGGGCATCCACCAGACCCTGCTCCGGGACGGCCGAATCCTGGTCATTGCAGGCTCCGGCAACGACGAAGGGAACTTCCGCGCCGGGCAGTTCACGTCACACGTGTGGAATCCCACCACAGGCGACATGACACAGATCCCGACACCCGAGGACATGTTCTGCGCCGGGCACGTCACACTCCCTGACGGTCGAATCCTGATCCAAGGGGGAACCAAGGAGTGGTGGACTCCCACCTCCGGCTTCAAGGGACTTCGGTCGTCCTATGTATTCGACCCGGCAACCAACCGCTACACCAAGACCAATGATGCAAACGAAGGCCGTTGGTACCCGACGCTGACAAAGCTCGGAAACGGCAACATCTGGATGGGCGGTGGATTGAGCGACGCCGCAGGTTCACACGGCGCGCACACCACGGAAATGTTCAACTCCGCAACCAGTTCGTGGCTGCCGGCATCCCAGGTTCCCCAAACATGGACCTATTGGGGCGAGTACCCGCATATGTTCCTGATGGGCGACGGACGCCTCTTCTACACCGGGGCGCACACCTTCGGCGACCAGCGCCCCGGCAGCGGCTCATCGGTCTACAACTGGCTCACCGCACAGGTCGCCGACGTGCCGGGCCTGCGGGACAAGGATCTGCGCGACCACGCAGGCTCCGTTCTGCTTCCCCCGGCCCAGAACCAACGCTTCATGATCGCCGGCGGCGGCTACATCGACCGGGGCGCCGCCCCCACCAAATCGGTTGACGTCATCGACATGAACCAGGCCAACCCCTCCTGGCGCCCGGCCCCTGACCTTCCCGGGCCCGGCCGCCAGTACGTCAACCTCACCAACATGTTTGACCGGACTGTCCTCGCCTCCAACGGCGCCACGGGCAACCGTACGGGCAACATCAGCGCAGCATCCATCTTCAACCCGGCCAACGACACGTGGACCACAGTTCCGGCCGATCCGGTGGGGCGGAACTACCACTCCATGAACCTGCTCCTTCCGGACGGCCGGGTCATGATCCTGGGTTCCAACCCCATCGATGGGTCGGTTGAGATGCGGGTTTCCATCTACAACCCCCCGTATCTCTTCCGCGGAACGCGCCCAACCGTCACGTCAAGCCCGGCCACTGCGGCGTACGGGCAGTCGATAACGCTGGAGACGACCGGAAACATCGCCAGCGCTTCGCTGACGAGCCCTATGTCCTCCACGCACCAAATGGATACCAACTCCCGACTGGTCGACCTGCCGATCACCGGCACCGGCGCTACCAGGACCGCAGTCGTTCCCACCAACACGTCTCTCTTGCCGCCAGGCCCGTACATGCTCACGGTCCTGGATGACAAAGGCGCCGTCTCCGTGGCCCGCTGGATAACGATAGGACGCCAAGGATGAAAACTCGCAGGATCATGGCCACCTTGATGGGAACCCTGGCGGTCACGCTGGCAGCCATAGGAGTAGTAGGTTCCAGCGTCGCGGCACCACCGGGTTTTCCGCCTGCCACACAGGCCCAGCATGCGGGGCATGGGGCTGCAAATCCAGGGGCCGGGAAACCTGCGCCCACAGCAACTGCATCACCCGTGACCCGGTCAGAGTCCGCCCTGCCGGAGGCGGTGGCTGTGGAAGCCCGAAGCAACAACGGAAAGCAGCAAAGCCTCGGTGAAGCCCTCAAACAACCACACGGTCAGTCGCAAGCCCAGGCCAATTCCGGCGGGGGCAGTCAGCAGAGTCTTGGCGAAGCCCTGCGGCAACCGCACGGTATCGCCGCAGCAGGAGTGACACCGGAGGGGAAAGGGGTCAACAACGGGTCCACGAAGCAGGCCTCAGGCCTGAAGATGCGCGAATTGGCCCGTGGGGAGCAGGACGCAGGGATCAACGATGCCGCCCGGACCGGCGGCTGCGCACCTGGATATGGCGACGGACGATCCTGCCTTCCCGTCGCACCGCCCAGCGCTGCAGGACATGCCGGCCACGGCGCAAAAGCGGCCTGGACCTGTGAGGAACTGCTGACGCTCTTCCCCCAGGGAATACCCCTTCAGGTCCGGGGCACCGACCCCCTTGGCCTGGACAAGGACGGCAACGGCATCGCCTGCGCCTGAGCACCCAACCACTCCATGCCTGTCGCCAGCAGCGACCAAGCGTGGTGCCAACGCCATTCCCGTCTGGAGAGACATGACATCGCTCGCTATCCGCACAGCCCGGTCCGGCCACACGCTCGTTGCGCCACCCAACGAACAAGAGAAATATGCCTATATCAAGGGATCCCAGCACCGCTGGTTTTTCTGGGCTCATGCTTTGGCGTTCCTGGGCATTGCCATCAGTTTCTATGGTTTCTCGCGCATGGACTACTGGACCTTGATCTTCCTGGTTCCCCTCGCGTTTTACGCAGCGGAGACGCTACTGGGACTGCGCACCTCCACGTACAGGCGCAACGTCACCCTCCCGGACCACCAGTTCACAGTCGAGACGTGGGCGCCGGAAGAGTATCCCTCTGTCGATGTCTTCCTGCCAACGGCGGGTGAACCGCTGGAGATCTTGCGGAACACCTACGGATACATGGCGCGGCTTGAGTATCCGGGAGCATTGACTGTCTACGTCCTGGACGACAACGGCCGCGAGGAAGTCAGGACAGCGGCCACCTCCTTCGGCTTCAAATACATTGCCCGTCCAGGCAGCGAGCTGAAGAAGGCCGGGAATCTGCGCTACGCCTATGACCGCAGCGAAGGGGACATGATTGCAATCTTCGACGCCGACTTCGTGCCCCGATCAGAGTTCCTCCTTGAACTTCTGCCATACATGGAGGACAGCTCAGTAGGGATTGTCCAGAGCCCCCAATTCTTTTCCACCCCTAAGTCAATGCATTGGCTTGAGCGGACTGCAGGCGCAACACAGGAGATCTTCTATCGCCTGATCCAAGTCAGCCGCGACTCGGTCAATGCGGCCATCTGTTGCGGCACGTCCGCCGTATATCGGCGGGCCGCTCTTGAAGAGATTGGCGGCTTTCCACCCATCTCCCATTCCGAAGACGTCTTTACCGGAATCGAAATGGGCAAGGCCGGATACCGGCTCCAGTATGTCCCGGTCAACCTTTCCCAGGGGATGTGCCCCAACACCCTGGACTCATTCATCACCCAGCAGTACCGGTGGTGTGAGGGTTCCATGGAACTGGTCAAAAACGAAGAGTTCCACACCAGCTCGGGACTCAATGTAAAACAGCGGCTGTCCTACTGGTCAGGCTTTTTCTACTACGCCACAACCGCCATGAATGCGTTCTTCGCACCCTTGCCAATCCTCATCATGATTCTTATCTTCCCGCAGTACATGACAGTCATGAATTTTCTCCCGCTGCTGCCGCTTTTGGCGCTGTGGCTGCTGGTCTATCCCCTGCTCCTTACCTCGCGTTGGCGGCTGGACGTACTGCGCGCACAACTCATTTACTCCTTCACCCACGCGGTGGCGATTTTCGATGTATTTTTCGGGAAGACCTCGGAATGGGTTCCGAGCCACGGCGGCACAGAGCCTGCTCCTTTGGCCATCAAGGTCAAGCGGCTGATTGTCGGCTACATCTCGGTCACCTTCGGGGCCGTCCTGGCCGGTCTGGCCTGGCGATTGTCCGGCCCGGACTTCACCCTGTACGACTGGTGGGCGGCCCTGCTCTTCGTAGGAGTCAACGCCTATGTCTCCATTCCGGTACTTCTGTTGGCTTTGGGAGTTGAACTTCCCCGTTTCACAACCCTTCGGGGCAAATTGTTGAGCAAGCCCGGGTCCTTCAACTGGCCGCTGGGTTTTGACAGCCTTCGCAGCCTGCGTGGGTTCAGGAAGGCAGGCCGGGCATGAGCACTTTTGCACCCACCCGCTTCGAGCCGAAAACCCCTGTGTGGGGGCTGGCCATCTCATCGTTCCTGCCTTCAAAGGTTCGGCCCCTCGCGCGCTCCTGGATGCGGCATGTTCCCCTTGGTTTGGTTCTCCTCATCCAGGCACTGGTCAGTCTCCGGTTGACCAACACGGTCCATCGGGACGAAGGTCTCTACATTTGGACCGGCTACCGGATGACTGAAAACTGGATCAACGGCACGCCCCTCTATGACGATCCGGCGCGGTACTTCTCCGGCGCTCCCGCCGTTTATCCGTTCATCGCCTCGCTGCTTGATCGGGTGGGGGGACTGGAAATGGTACGCCTGCTCAGTCTTGCGTTCATGCTCGCAGCAACCGCCTCTCTGTACTACGTGGCCAAGCGGCTCTTCCAGCCGAAGGCTGCGTTCTGGGCAGCCGCTTCCTTCGCCATCGCTGGTCCCACCATGTTCCTGGGGCACTTCGCCACCTTCGACGCCATGGCACTCTCCCTGCTGGCTCTGGCCATGGCAGCCGGCGTCAAAGGCGTGCTGACACGGCAATTCGGGTGGGCTCCTGTGGTGGGTCTGCTGTTGACAGTGGCCGTCGTATCCAAGTACGCGGCACTGATGTTTGTGCCGTTCGTCCTGGCCGTCATTTGGCTGTCATCCCAGGAACGGTGGCGCACTACAAAGTTCGCTGGTGCCGCCGGCCTGCTGGCCGGCCTGATCCTCACCATTCTCGCCTTTACCGTAGGCAGCGCCGCATTGGAAGGATTGGCAGCCACGACTACCGAAAGGAACGTCATCAACGCCGCCACCTGGCAGGATGTAGCCTTCATGACGATGAGGAGCATCTGGCCCTACCTGCTGGTGGTCCCTGCCGCTGCCGGATACATCGCATGGAAGCTGCGCAGGCCGCTGCTCGCTGCGGTCCTCCTGATGGCTATGCTGGCTCCGGCCATTTACCAGGCATACATCGGAGAGAGTGTCTCGCTGGAGAAGCACCTGGGTTTTGGACTGCTCTTCGGTTCCCTAGCTGTCGGCGCTCTGTTGTCCGGGCGCATCCTCCATCCGGCCCGCAGGCTTCTCTCCGTCGGTGTCATCACTGTCCTCGTCATTGCCGGTCTTGCCGAGAGCAATCGACTGTTCAGCAGCTGGTCCAACAGCAAGGAACTATCTGACATCATGGCCTACTCCTGGGAAGCCACACCGTATATGCGGACCCTGGGCGATGTAGGCGAGCCAATGCGGTACCGGTTCATGCATGACACGGAAGTTTGGCAGTTCACCACCACTGACTGGATTTACTACAACGGCCAAAGCGGCATGCCGGCGGCGGAAGCGGGCCTGCGTGACCGTTACTGGCAGTACGTATACCTGTGTGGAGCGACCCAAGCGAGCCGGGACCTCATGCCGAGAATGGAGTCGTTCGGATACAAACTCACGAACACTGTTACTCTGCGCAACCACTACGGCAACGAAACGTACTACATCTGGGAGAACTACGAACCCCAGCGCGGGGCAGCGGCGACCGAGCGATAGCCGGATCAGCAGATTCGACAGACCACCGCACCCCCTGCAGGTCACCAGACCGGCAGGGGGTGCGGCGTTTTTTATGAGGCCCGGCCTTTTATCCGGCGGCCGACGTGCCAATCACGCGGGCTGGAACCCCGGCCCATGTTTCCCCGGCGGGGATGTTGGCAAGGACTGCGGCGCCCATGCCGACCGTTGAGTACCGACCCACTGAAACACCTTCACGGACGCTGCAATTCATCCCCAGCGTTGCACCTCGTTCAATGCTTACTGCGCCGCCCAGCGCAACCCCCGCTTCGAAGGTCGCGTAGTCCGCCACGTCGTCGTCATGCATGAAAGTCACCGACGGCATCGCGACGACGTGGCTTCCCAGGGTGACCGATGCTGTGAGCGTGACGTTTCGGAAGAGTATGCTCCCGGGACCAATCAGGCAGCCTTCGGGGCACTGGACCGTGGCGTCTATCGCCGTGGCATACCGGCTCTCCGGAATACCCATCACCTCCATCCGCTGCACGGTTTGTTCGCGGGATCTCCCGGACTCCTGGCAGACGAGCAGCAAGGCGTGGGAGTAGAGCGGCGCGTCGTCAACGGTGCCCAGGACAGGCGCACCGTCAACGGCGGAGCCTGTCAGGCGCCCATCGTCGTCGAGCACGCCCAGAACGTCGTACTGACCGCTCCCCCTGACCATTGCCAGAACTTCGCGGGCCAGCCCCGTTGCTGCCACTAAAACCAGTTCGCTCATCGGGTGGTCCCTGCGCCGGACGCCTGAATCGTATTAATGACCCGGTTAATGCCAACCCCGTCCAGTTGGTAATGCATGGGCAGGACAAGTGTCCTTGCGCTGAGCAGCTCAGCGTTCTGCAACGCACTGGCACCTGCTTCCCGCCAACGCGAAAGCCGGCGCCCAAGGGTCATTGCAGGGGCGGCCTCTATACCTGCATCGGACAGCCTTTCGAGCAACCCTTCACGGTCCACGCCGAAGCCATCCCCGACCTCCAGCCAGTAGGACTGGAAATTCGCAGTGCCATGCGGAGGGTCGGAAGCCAGCCTCAGCCCTGCCAACCCAGCCAGCCCTGCAGTGTAGGACTTGGCAATGTCACGGCGGCGCTGAACAATTCGTGCGAGCTTCCGAAGCTGGACGTTTCCCAGGGCCGCCTGAAGGTCCGTCATCCGGCAGTTGAGGCCCGTCTCAGTTACATCGCGAGGCGATAGGGGGGATGATTGCCGGGCGCGGGGAAGGTGGCGGACGTGTTCGCGGAGGCTCCGTGCCCGGATCGCCCAGTCCGTCCGGCCAGTCGTGAGCATGCCGCCTTCGCCGGTAGTGAGAGTCCCTCCTGGACCGAACGCCCAGACGGTAATGTCCGCACCGACTCCTACGGGATGACCCTTATATAGGGACCCAACAGCGGATGCGGCATCCTCTATCACCGCAATGGAATGCCGGGCGCAGAATTCCCTGATGGGGTCCAGGTCAACAGGCATGCCGCCCTGGTCGCTGACGATCACGGCTCTGGTGTCCAGAGTCAGTGCTGCACGTATTGTCGCTTCTGTTGCATTCCCGAACCTTGGTTCAACGTCACAAAGCACCGGGAGTGCCCCGACGCCGGCTATGGCGCCAGCTACGGCGGCCACGGCCGGCGAAGGTACAACGACGTGGTCACCGCGGCCAATTCCTGCAACTATCAGTGCCACGTGCATGGCAGCTGTGGAGCTCGAAAAAGCAACCGCGTGCGCGGCTTCCTGCAGTGAGGCGAAATTGATCTCGAACTGCTTAACCTTCGGGCCCTGTGCCACCCATCCTGAAGCGATGACTTCCGCGAGGGCAGCGGCCTCCTCCGCGCCGAGCCAAGGCTGCGAAATACTGATCCGGGCCAGAAGCATTTCCGGACTCATCGGCATCCTGCTTTCCTGGTTTCCCTGCCTCCAACCAAAGCTAGCGCCCGCATCGGTGCAGAACCCCGGGCGGCAGAAGGATATGTTGGTGACGAATCAAACCTCTGCGGAATATGTGGTTACCTGCGCTGAGTAAGACCCGTCTAAACGGCCGGTAACATGTGTGGTTCCCGCCTCGGAGCGTCCTTACGGGATGCCAAGGCCGTTAGCTGAGCCCTTGATTCCACTCCGAGCTTCCGGTAAATAGTCGTCAGCCGGACCTCCACGGTCCGGACCGACACAAAGAGTGCCGCAGCGATTTCCTTGTTCCGCATACCCCTGGCGACCATCTTCGCGAGGGCGCGTTCATGATCGAGCAGGATCATCAGTGCCGGGTTGCCGTCCGCTCTGGGCGTCTCTGCCCGGTCCTCAAGGAGCAAGCTGTCCACGTGCCTGATCCAGGCGTCGGCACCGACTTCGTGAAACATGACTTTCGCTCGATGAAGACCGTCCATGGCCTCTCTGGTTCGGCCCAGGGCCCCGAGACGCTCCGCGTAGCACAGCATGGTCCGGGCGCGTTCAAGAGGCGATTCGTGGCTGCCCCTGCTTTCCATCGCCTGCCTGAACAATTGCAAAGACTGCTCACCCTCAGTCAGCATCGCACGGCTGCGTGCCACGCTCATCTGGACCCAGGGCGATCTCAGCCCAACTGCCCTGCTCTCGAAACGATGAAGGGCCTGAGTCGCTTCACGTATTCGGCCGAGGCGGAACAATACCTCCACAAGATCGGCGTCGATCCGCAACAATGTGGGATTTGCAAACCTGTTGCCGATCTCGGCGGCGCGCGTGAGATGCGCGCACGATTCCGCAAAATTCCCCCGCACCAGAGCGAAATGGCCCTGCCATGCCGCTAACTGGGCGGTAATAGCTGGATTGCTGTCTGCGCCCGAAAAATGCTGGGCGTCCGCAACGTGGCGGGAGGCAGCGGCATCATCACCGAGGGAGAAAGCGCGCCAAATGCGGAAAATGTGCCGCATTCCCCTGTGGTACTTCGATTCTGGTTCAGAGAGTTCGAGCTGGGAGATGGAGTGAGCAGCCTTCCGGACATTTCCAGCGCGAATCTCGTTGTCCACAGCGAGGTATTCCGCGGTTTCTTGCCAAATCGCATTCGAGGAGTCAAGGGAGTTGCGGACTACGCTGAAAGCCTCCCTGGCCAGTTCATGGTGTTCCGAGTACGTCAGGGCCCGCCCTTGAACCACCAGAACAGCCATGCTGAGCGCAGACTTCCCGGCACCATACTGCGCCCTTCCCCGAATGGCATCGATGAGGAGCCGTGCGCGGTCACTCACGGCTGAACTTTCAGTTGTCGCAAATTCACTGAACCCACCGGCTTGATCAAGGAGGCTCAGGGCATCATCCAGTTCCCACCGTTCAGCGAAATAGAGGGCTCCAAATGCCAGCAGCGAAGCAGCGTAGGCGGGATCATGGCTGCCGAGCTCCTTCACCAACCGAAGAACCATGCTCGACCGCACCGTGGCACCCTGTAGAAACTGAATCTCGAAGGCAAGCCCTGTCAGCCGCAGAACCAGCGCCGGACTGTGGGTAATCCGCCGGGCCCAGTCCAAATAGCGCTTGGCATAGATAAATTCGCCCCTGTTAAACAAAAGCTCCGCGATGATAGTTAATCGCGCAGCAGTTTCAGCTTCCCAGGGATTGATTGTCAGTGCTCGCTCAATGAACTCAACGGCGAAGGAAACATCGCCCTTGCGGATCAAGTCCACGGCGGACCTGAGGAGGGCGAAGGGGGTCTGGCGTTCCAAAGTGCTGAAGCTGGTATGCCAGCGCTGCGCGTATTGGTCCGATTCACCCGCGGCATCGCCCAGGGCCTTGTGGTGGGCCGTTCGGACAGCCGGTGGCATCAAAGCGAAAACATAACCGCGCAGAAGCTGGTCCTGGATGCGGACGTACGGGCCGGACTGGCTAACCATGCCGCTGGCCATCAGCTCATCCAGCGCGGACCATGAGCTGCCGAGCACGCCTTGGACCGAAGCGATGTCGCTTCTTGAGGAAAGCGCCAGAAGATCCATGACCTGCCGGGCTCCGTGGGACAGTGCGCCTACTTTCCCGGCGAAATACGATTCAAAGCTCCCCTTGCAGGGAAGCGGAATGGGGAGCGCATATTTTCCCTCCGCCTGGCGCTCAAGCAGGCAAGCATAAAGTTCGACGGCGGCGAGGGGATTCCCGCCTGTAGCGGCGGCGACAGCGTGTACCGCCGTAGCGGCGGTCTGGCGTGCGGGAATGGCCTCCAGCATGCGGATGGTGTCGGTGTAACTGAGAGGCTGAAGAGTTATTGCGGGCAGGCTGTTGAATGGGCTGCCCGCTGCTTCGTCACGAACGCCGGCAATGATCACGAGCTCGGTGCCGGCGAGGCGCCGGGCCAAAAATCCGATGACTGCCTGGCTGCCGGGGTCCAGCTGGTCCGCATCGTCCAGCACAACGATGGTCCTTGAGCAGCAGCGCTGCTGCAGTCCCTCGAGAAGCCTCATAGCCAGCGTGGTGACGTCCATGGGGCGGCCCGAGTCGCGGAGAAGTTCATCCGTCAGCCTGCTGAGCAGAGGATCATCGATTCCGTTGAGAAGCGCGCTAAGGCCGGAAAAGGGCCAGTCGGCCTCCGAGGCGCTGGCCCGAAGGACTACGGTCCTCTCGTCGGAGAGGCGGGGGACTTCGGAAAGCAGCGCTGATTTTCCTGTCCCCCGACTCCCCTTTACCGTCAGGGCGCCTTCCCGCGGAGCCCTTATCACGGCAAGGATCCGTTCCAGCTCATTGGTTCGGCCGACTAAAGACATGGAGCCCCCATCCTCTAAGAATGAGACCGCTTATTTCCTGCACTAATCCACGGCGATGCCCCACAGCGCTTGCTTGACTGTTAGGTCAACTCCTCGGTTCCCAGCCGATGCACCACAATGTAGCCTGCTGTCTTTTGCCGGCACCACAGTATTTTTTGCCGGGAATTTGCGAGTACACCACTTGGACCCGGCATGTATGTGGTCTCCAACACCTGCTGTCACCCACGGCTTTGAACTGAAGGCCCTGAGCCTAGTAAGTTTCCCTCACATTTCAATGTTTCCCTGCATGAACCTTCTGATGCCTGCTAATGTTCACGGCTGGAGAAACCACCGATTTGGGCAGGCTCCGCTTGTGCCGATGCACATGAACCTGTGCGACCCGGCAGGTCTAGGGTGGGAGAAACTTGTGATCCACCGCACTGGAAGGGCCCCGGGCAACCTCCGCCGCCGCCAGTAGCCCCAAATTTACGCAATAACCAGAAGGACGGCGCACGCATGCCCGCTGACCAGCAACTGTCCAAGTCGCTCAAACCACGGCACCTTTCCATGATCGCCATCGCCGGCGTCATCGGCGCGGGACTCTTCGTGGGCTCCGGTGCGGCCATCCAACAGGCCGGCCCCGGCATCCTGCTTGCCTACATGGCAGCGGGCATCGTGGTGATCCTGGTGATGCGCATGCTCGGCGAGATGGCGGCCGCCAATCCCGAGACCGGTTCCTTCTCCACCTATGCGGACAAGGCCCTGGGCCGGTGGGCCGGGTTCAGTATCGGATGGCTCTACGCATGGTTCTGGATCATTGTGCTCGGCATTGAAGCCACAGCCGGTGCCGCCATCATGCACCGCTGGATCCCGGGGATCGACCAGTGGGTCTGGGCCCTGATCCTGATGGTCCTGCTCACGCTGACCAACCTCGGCTCGGTCAAGTCCTACGGCGAGTTCGAATTCTGGTTCGCCTCCATCAAGGTCGCTGCCATTGTCCTGTTCCTGCTCTTCGGCGTCGCCGCCATCCTGGGCCTGGTGCCCGGCGTTCCCGCACCCGGCCTCAGCAACCTGCTGGACAACGGCGGCTTCATGCCCAACGGTCCGGGTGCGGTCCTGGCCGGCATCCTCGTGGTGGTCTTCTCCTTCTTCGGCGCCGAGATTGCCACGATCGCCGCCGGCGAGTCCGAAAACCCCGTGGACGCCGTCAAGAAAGCCGTGAAGTCGACGGTGTGGCGCATCCTGGTCTTCTACATCGGCTCGATCGCCATCGTGGTCACCCTGCTGCCCTGGAACGACGCCAGCGTAGCCAAGAGCCCCTACGTGGCCGTCATCGAACTGTTCGGCATCCCCGGCGCCGGAACCATTATGGACATCGTGGTGCTCACCTCGGTCCTGTCCTGCCTGAACTCCGGCCTCTACACGGCCAGCCGGATGCTCTTCTCGCTGTCCCAGCGGGGTGACGCGCCGCGCTCCTGGACCAGGATCTCCCGCCGGGGCGTTCCCGCCGCCGCGGTCCTGGCTTCCACCGTGGTGGGATTCATCACCGTGGGCCTGAACTACATCGCGCCGGACACCGTCTTCCTGTTCCTGGTCAACACGTCCGGTGCCATTGCCCTGTTCGTCTGGCTGGTGATCGCGGCCTCGCAGCTGATCCTCCGCAAGCGCATGGGTGACGCGGGCAAGGAACTGACCCTCAAGATGTGGTTCTTCCCGTACCTGACCTGGCTCGCGATTGCCAGCATCGCCGCCCTGCTGGTGGGCATGGTCATCGTGGAGTCCACCCGGGAATCGATGCTCCTCTCCGCAGCCCTCGCCGCCGTCGTCGTTGCTGTGGGCGTGTGGCGTTACCGCAAGGGCGGCCCCGCCAAGACGGAGCCCGCAGCCGGCAGCCGCGACCTTCCCGCGAAAACCGGACCGGCGTCGTAAGCCGCACCCCACGTCCGGCCCGCCGGATTCAGTACACTCCCGCCGCCTGCCCGGAGCCCCATGGCTCCGGGCGGGCGGTTTTCCACATACGGCTGCGGATTCCCGCGGGACTGCCGCCCTCCCGCTAGGCTCAAGGCAGGAGCGAATCGCCTTATCCGCCCCAAATGCACTAAGATAGTGAAGTCTGTGCTGCGCCCGGCCTCCCAACCGGCCGACGTGCACCGCGCAACATCGCAAATGAACCTCCTGTTACGGAAATGCCGTAACCGCTTAGCCCAAAGGAGGTGGGTTCACATATGCGTCCTTACGAATTGATGGTAATCATCGACCCCGAGGTCGAAGAGCGTACCGTTGAGCCGTCGCTTCAGAAGTTCCTGAACGTCATCACCAACGATGGTGGAACCATCGAAAAGGTTGACATCTGGGGCCGTCGCCGTCTGGCTTACGACATCAAGAAGAAGTCCGAAGGTATCTACGCCGTGGTGAACTTCACTGCCACGCCGGCTACCGCCAAGGAACTTGACCGCCAGCTGTCTCTTAACGAGACCATCATGCGCACCAAGATCACCCGCCCCGAAGAGCAGAAGGTTGTTGCTGAGTAATTCAGCACCGATTTTCATTCTTTACCCCGCAGGAAACGCACTCTTCATCCAGGATCGAACAAGGAGGCAGTAGATGGCAGGCGAGACCACCATTACGGTCATCGGTAATCTCACCAATGACCCGGAACTGAGGTTCACACCGTCAGGTTCGGCAGTCGCGAACTTCACCATTGCTTCCACCCCCCGTACCTTTGACCGCCAGTCCAACGAGTGGAAGGACGGGGAGACCCTGTTCCTCCGCGCCGCCGTCTGGCGTGAAGCTGCCGAGAACGTGGCCGAGTCCCTCACCAAGGGCATGCGCGTCATCGTCACCGGCCGCCTGAAGAGCCGTTCCTACGAAACCAAAGAAGGCGAAAAGCGCACCGTCATCGAGCTTGAGGTCGACGAAATCGGCCCCAGCCTGCGCTACGCCAACGCCAAGGTCAACCGCACCCAGCGCTCCGGCGGCGGGCAGGGTGGCTTCGGCGGCGGCAACAGCGGCGGCGGCTTCGGAGGAGGCAACTCTGGTGGAAACCAGGGCGGCAACTCCGGCGGAGGCTGGGGCGGCGGCAACCAGCAGGCTGCACAGGACGACCCCTGGGCAACGCCCGGTGTCTCCAACGCAGGCGGCTGGGGCAATGGCCCAGATTCCGAACCTCCCTTCTAAACACCCATTAAAGGCCCGACGCCGGAACCGCCCAGGTGCCGCAAGGCACCAAAGCCACTGCCGCCGTCGGACCACCACCATCCCGTGGATCCACTCCACGGGCTCCCTAGAATAGGAGCTCCACGATGGCTAAGGCTGAACTCCGTAAGCCCAAACCAAAGTCCAACCCCTTGAAGGCCGCTGACATCACCGTCATCGACTACAAGGACGTAGCACTGCTGCGCAAGTTCATCTCCGACCGCGGCAAGATCCGCGCCCGTCGCGTCACCGGCGTTACGGTCCAGGAACAGCGCAAGATCGCTCAGGCAATCAAGAACGCCCGCGAAGTTGCACTGCTGCCCTACTCCGGCGCCGGCCGCGGCTAAGGAAGGGATTAACTAACATGGCAAAGCTCATTCTGACCCACGAAGTCACCGGTCTCGGTGCTGCTGGCGACGTTGTCGAGGTCAAGGACGGTTACGCCCGTAACTTCCTGCTGCCCCGCAACTTCGCCCTGACCTGGACGAAGGGTGGCGAGAAGCAGGTTGAGTCCATCAAGGCTGCCCGCGCCGCCCGCGAGCACGCTTCCCTGGAAGATGCTCAGAAGCAGGCTGCTGCACTGCAGTCCAAGCCGGTCCAGCTGGTCGTCAAGGCCGGCGAGTCCGGCCGCCTGTTCGGCACGGTCAAGCAGGCCGACGTCGCCAACGCTGTTGAGGCCGCAGGCCTGGGCAGCATCGACAAGCGCAAGGTTGAACTGCCCGTCCACATCAAGTCGGTCGGTTCCTACCAGGCCAACGTCCGCCTGCACGAGGACGTCGCCGCTGTGATCGAACTCGACGTGGTGGCCGGAAAGTAATTTCCGACTGCACCGAAGACCCCCGTTGCCGGATAACGGCCGCGGGGGTCTTTTGCATCTGCGATCAGGGCCGGTGGAGTTCGGCCATGACGTGCTGGTAGCCGCTCCTGATCATGGCCTCCAGCACCGTGCGGTCAATATCAGCCAGCCTGTTGATGTAGAGGCAGGCGGCCCCGGTCCGGTGCTTGCCGAGCGCTTCAAGGTGCATGCCGGCGTCGGGCCCGTACGTCAGCCCGTACAGTGCAAGGTTGGCCTTGCGGGGGGAGAATCCGACGGCGGCCGCCTCACCTTCCCGGCCGGTGGCATAGCGGTAGTGGTAACTGCCGAATCCCACAATGCTTGGCCCCCACATGACAGCCTCCTGGCCGGTGGCGCCGTGCATCAGGTCCAGCAGCTCAAAGCCGTCCGCCCTGCGGCCCGGGTGCTCCACAGCTGCCAGAAACTCGTCCACGGAAGCGGCTGTGGGGACGGTCTTGTTCTCTGCCATGGACGTAGTCTTGCAGACGCTGCCGCACCCGGCCAGCGCCTTTGATAGCCTGCACCGGTGACCAGCCACAGCATGCGCCTCCGCCCCTTCCACCAGGCCGACGTCTTCTCCGGCGAACCCCACCGCGGCAACCCGCTGGCTGTTGTGCTGGACGCCAGGGGCCTGACCGCGGACCGCATGCAGCGGTTTGCCAACTGGACCAACCTTTCCGAAACGACGTTCCTGCTCCCGCCAACGGACCCGCGGGCCGACTACCGGGTGCGCATCTTCACCGGGTCCGAGGAGTTTCCCTTCGCCGGCCACCCCACCCTGGGCTCGGCGCACACCTGGCTCGAGGCCGGCGGAGTGCCCCGGTCCGAGGACTGGGTGGTCCAGGAATGCGGCGCCGGACTGGTGAGGGTCAAGCGCGACGGCGGCAGGCTGGCGTTCGCCGCGCCGCAACTGACCCGCTTCGAAGCCGTGGACAAGCACCTCCGCGTGCAACTGGCCGCCGCCCTGCGCGTGCCTGCCGGGGACATCCTGGACGCGTCCTGGCTGGTCAACGGGCCGGAATGGATTGGCGTGCTGCTGGGCTCCGCCGGGCAGGTCCTTGGGCTGGAACCGGACCTGGCCGCCATGGGAAACCTCAAAGTGGGAGTGATTGGGCCGCACGCTCCGGGCGGCGACGCCGATTTCGAGGTCCGGACCTTCATCCCCGGCGATGCCATGGTGGAGGATCCCGTGACCGGGAGCTTCAACGCAGGAGCCGCGCAATGGCTCATTGGAAGCGGGAGGGCCCCGGACAGCTACGTGGCCGCCCAGGGCACCGTCCTGGGCCGTGCCGGCCGCGTCCACGTCGATGCCGTCGACGGCGATATCTGGGTGGGCGGCCACTCCACCACCTGCATCAGCGGAACCGTCCTGCTCTGACGACGAACGGTTGCGGGCGCCCGGGAATACTTCAAGCACCGCCGCAGTTCAACAGGTAGATGCAAATGCATGCAGGTCAGTTGAATGAGGAGAACGCCATGGAAACCCGCCGCCTTACCGTCCTGTCCGCCGGACTCGGTGTCCCGTCGTCGAGCCGCCTCCTGGCCGACCAGCTGGCAGCCTCGGCGAAGCGGCAGCTCGAAGCAGCGGGCTACACCGTGCAGGTGGACACCGTGGAACTGCGTGACCTGGCAGTGGATATCGCCAACAACTTCGTGACCGGTTATGCGGCCCCGCGCCTCGCCGAGGTCATTGCCGGTGTCGAGGCCTCCGACGGCATCATCGCCGTGTCTCCGGTCTTCAGCGCTTCCTACAGCGGCCTGTTCAAGTCATTCTTCGATGTGCTGGACCCCAAGGCGTTGGACGGCAAGGCGGTACTGCTCGGGGCCACGGGCGGATCGGACCGGCACCAGATGGTCCTGGACTACGCCATGCGTCCCCTGTTCAGCTACCTCCGGACCCGGGTGGCGGCCACGGCCGTCTTCGCAGGTCCCCAGGACTGGGGGGCCGCTGACGGCGCCGGCACCCCGCTTGCCGGCAGGGTGGACCGGGCGGCGGCGGAGTTGGCGCAGCTCCTCCAGGGGACGCAGCCGGGACGCCGGCCTGCCCCAATGGAATCGCTGCCCTTCGAACAGCTCCTGGCCGGCATCTCGGGAGCCCGCTGACCCCGGGCGGTGTCGGGTCAGTCGTCCAGGAGCTCGATGAACTCGCGCGCCTGCTTCATGGAGATGTCCGAATGGCGCGTCAGCGCGGCAGCCGCGGCCTCCGTGTCGCCGTTGCGGGCCAGGGTGCGGATCCTGCCGTAGATCTCGTCATTGAGCATGTTGCTGCTGACCTCGCGGGTCACGTCACCCTTGCTGGCGATGGCGCGGTAACGGTACGGAAAGCGCTGCGGTTCGTCGTCGTCATCCTCCGGCTGTTCTGCCGCCTCCTCCGGACCGCGGTACGGCTGCGGGTGGGCGGCCAGGGCGCCTACGGCGTCGCGGGAGGCCCGGAGTCCGTCGCCGGTGACCTCGTAGTAGAGCTTGATGGCGGCCATCGCCTGCCCCTGCGCAATCAGCGCATAAATGCGCCGGTGTTCCTCTTCCGACAGCTTGGCGGAAGCCGTGCGCGCGAGTTCGGCCGCGCCGGGGGAAGGCTGCTGCGGAGCGTCTCCGCGCCCTCCCTTCCGACGTCCCAGCGCCCGCGCGGCCAGGCCTACCGCCAGTACCACGACGACGAGGATGAGGGCAGGGATCACAAGCGATTCCATGGTTCTACAGCCGTTCTCTATCTACATCTGGTTGCAGTCGCTGATCCTGCGGTGCTGCCGGGCCCAGGGCGCAGGCCCCTATCTAGAGCTTAAGCCAGAAGCAGGTTATCCACAGCAATATTCACTTCCACGCATGCTCGCTGCGGCGTCTGCGGCCGACGGCGCGGACGGGAATATAAGGCCGCCGGCCCAGGTGGCATGAGGTGCATCACCGCCCCTGCCAACACGCCCGGAAACGGCCACTCGCGACACGCCGCTGTGGATGAGATTCCACAGGGGAAATATTTACTCCACAAGCCTTCCCGGATGTTTCCGCAGGTCAAGCGGTGGTGGGGTGCAAAACTTTTTTCTTATCCACACCTTTCCACACAGACTGTGCACAAGCTATGCCATGTAGTGCACAGGTTATCCACAGGGTGTGGGGAGGGTGGACTTTGCGGCTGGACTGCAGGCGGCTAGCGTGGCGGAGTACCTGTTTCGGGGGCCGGTTTGCGGGCCGCGGATCTGCCTTTCGCCAAGGCCGGACAGCGCTGGGAACCCCAAGGGAGGGGTCTCTGTGGAAAACCTGTGGATTGTGGGGATAACTCCCGCGCGCGCGTCCGGTTGAGGCCTTGCCGGCGCATTGTCGGACCCTGCCGGTAGACCTGGACGGGTGGCGGAACCGGGCCTTTCCGGCGAAGCCCTGGCAGGACGGGAACTAACCGGGCACGCCCCGGCACACATGGAGGACAGCAACTTTGTCAATCGCGCATCTGGACCAGGTCGAATCCACCAGGGGATCGGACGCGAGCCGGAAACCGCCGCAGGACATCGCAGCAGAGCAGTCCGTCCTGGGCGGCATGATGCTCTCCAAGGATGCCATCGCGGACGTCGTCGAGATTCTCCGCGGCAACGACTTCTACCGGCCGGCGCATGAAACCATCTACGAAGCGATCATTGACCTCTATGGCCGCGGTGAGCCCGCTGACGCCGTCACCGTCTCCGACGAACTGACCAAGCGGGCCGAGATCAACAGGATCGGCGGCCCGGCCTACCTCCACGAACTGATCCAGACGGTGCCCACCGCAGCCAACGCAGGCTACTACGCGGAGATCGTGGCCGAGCGGGCCGTGCTCCGGCGCCTCGTCAATGCGGGCACCAAGATCGTCCAGATGGGCTACGGCTCGGACGGTGAGGTGGAGGACCTTGTCAACCAGGCGCAGGCCGAGGTCTACGCCGTCGCCGAGCGCCGCACGGCTGAGGACTACGTGGTCCTCAAGGACGTCATGGAGTCCACCGTTGACGAGATCGAGGCATCCGGCCACCGCGGTGAGGGCATGGTGGGTGTCCCCACCGGCTTCTACGAGCTCGATGAGCTCACTCATGGCCTGCACCCCGGCCAGATGATCGTCATCGCTGCCCGCCCCGCAGTGGGCAAATCCACGTTCGCCCTGGACTTCGCACGCTCGGCAGCCATCAAGAACAACCTGGCCACCGTCATGTTCTCGCTCGAAATGGGCCGGAACGAGATCGCCATGCGCCTCCTCTCCGCAGAGGCCACCATCAGCCTGCAGGACCTCCGCAAGGGAACCATCAAGGACGAGCAGTGGTCCAAGATCGCCACCACCATGGGCCGCATGAATGAGGCGCCGCTGTTCATCGATGACAGCCCCAACATGTCCCTGATGGAGATCAGGGCCAAGTGCCGCCGCCTCAAGCAGCAGCATGACCTCAAGCTGGTGGTCCTTGACTACCTCCAGCTGATGAGTTCGGGCAAGAAGGTGGAATCGCGCCAGCAGGAAGTCTCCGAGTTCTCCCGTGCCCTCAAGCTCCTGGCCAAGGAACTGCAGGTGCCGGTGATCGCCCTGTCCCAGCTGAACCGTGGCTCGGAGCAGCGCCAGGACAAGCGGCCCATGGTCTCCGACCTCCGTGAATCCGGCTCCATCGAGCAGGACGCGGACATGGTGATCCTGCTCCACCGCGAAGATGTCTATGACAAGGAATCCCCGCGCGCCGGCGAGGCCGACATCCTGGTGGCGAAGCACCGTAACGGTCCCACCAAGGACATTGTGGTGGCCTTCCAGGGCCACTACTCCCGCTTCGCCAACATGGCCGGCGACGCCGGCGGCGGTGGCGGCTTCTAAGGGTTCTGCGCCAGCAGGTGGTTGGGCAGCCGGTTGCCGGGCGCCGTTCCCCGGATTTCCAGGAGTTCGCGGGCGTGGGCGTGCAGCCTCTTGTCCTCGTCGCTGACCGGCACCCAGGCCGGAACCGGCACCGAGGTGCCTTCGTCGTCGCGCGCCACCATGACGGTGAGGCAATAGGTGGTGAGGTTCAGTTCCCTGCCCTTAGGATCGCCGGACCGGACGTGCACGGCGATGTGCATCCCTTTCGTGCCGGTGTAGACCAGCCGCGCCTCCACCTCCACCACGTGCCCGATCAGCAGCGGCCGGTAGAAACGGACGCCGCCGGAGAACACGGCGACGGTGTCCCTGCCGCAGTAGCGGGACGCGCAGACGTAGGCCGCCTCGTCGATCCACTTCATGACGATGCCGCCGTGGACCTTGCCGCCCCAGTTGACGTCAGTGGGGGCCGCCATGAAGCGGAGCGTGACCCGTTCGGCCGTGCCCGCGTCGGTATATTCCTGCCGGTTCATGGCTTCCACGATCCGTTCGCGGACCTTGATCCGGGCCAGGGCGTGGTCGCGCTGTTCGATCTCCTCCGGCGTGCTCGGTTCAAACTGCTTGACCGGGATGGGTTTCCCATCCTCGCCCACCGCCACGAAGATCACCATGCACTGGCTCCGCATGGTGGCGGGTCCTCCCTTGGGGTCGCTGGAGGAGACAACCGTGCGGATGTGCATGGAGGACCGGCCGGTGTACACGATGGTGGCTTCAACCTCCACCATGTCCCCGCTGTTCACGGGGTCCGCGAAGTGGATGTTGCCCACGTAGGCGGTGACGCAGTAGGACTTCGCCCAGCCCACTGCCGCGGCGTAGGCGGCCTTGTCCACCCATTCAAGGACGGTTCCGGCGTCCACCGACCCGCTGTGGCCAACGTCCGTGGGGGCGGCCAGGAAGCGGAGGGTAACGGAGTTGGGGGCACCGGTCTCAGTCATGGTGCCGATCATACTGAGGCAGCGAGCTACCGGCGGGTCCGGACGCAACAGAGCGGACCTGCCGCGCAACAGAGGGCGGTGCGGCTGCCCGCAACGCACGACGGCGGCTGCGCACCCGGGTGCGCAGCCGCCGTCGTCCGTGAGGGCGTGGCTGTGGTCAGGCCAGGACTGCCAGCTTGGAGTTGGCGCGGCCAAAGAGGGCACGGTCGACGGAGACTCGGCCCGCGCCCGTCAGCGCCAGCGTGAATGCGGCCGCGGCCAGCAGCAGCACCAGTTCGTAGCCGCCGTTGGCGGCAAAGACGCCGGCGGAGGCATGGACCAGGAACAGGGCACCGAGCATGTCCAGGACCAGCAGTGCTGCCACGACGCGGGTCAGGATGCCGAGGATCAGCGCGATGCCGCCCGCAAGTTCCAGGACGGCGACGGCCGGGGCTACGACGTCGGCGGCAGGCACGCCCATCTTGGCGAAGGAGGCCTGTGTGCCGGCGATGGTCCATTCGTTGAACTTCTGCCAGCCGTGGGCGGCAAACAGGAAGCCCAGGACGATGCGCAGGGCTGTGATGGCTGTGGTGGTCAGGCGGGACTGGTTCATGGGGTTTCACCGTTTCGGATATCGGTCGGAGCTGGACACATGCAAGCAGGGGCCGGATCGCAGCGTTGAACCATTCAAGTGTTCCGCAGCTTTAGTTGAAGAGTCAACCAATTGTTGCCGAGTGTGGGATTTGTCATGCCCCTGCCGTCATATTTGCAAGCCGCCGCCGGACGCCTCCGCGCGCGGCGGTTAAGCTGGCACGATGCCCCCATCTTCACTGCCTGAGGCCGCCATCACGCGCCGCGGGAATGCCCGCGAGATCCTCCGCCTCGCCGTGCCGGCATTCGGCGCCCTCGTGGCGGAGCCGCTGTTCCTGCTGGCCGACTCGGCAATCGTCGGGCACCTGGGCGTTGCGCAGCTGGCCGGCGTGGGGCTGGCCATGGCCGTGCTGCACACGGTGGTGGGCCTGATGGTCTTCCTGGCTTACTCCACCACTCCCGCGGTGGCGAGGGCCATTGGTGAGGGCCGCCTCGGCAAGGCCCTGGCCGCGGGACGCGACGGCGTCTGGCTGGCAGCACTGCTCGGCGTGGTCCTGGCAACAGCCGGCTTCTTCGCGGCGGAACCACTGATCGCGCTGATGGGCGCCGAGGGCGAAGTGCGTGGCTATGCCGTCGACTACCTTCGCTGGTCCATGCCGGGGCTGGTGGCCATGCTGCTGATCTTCGCCGGCACCGGCGTGCTCCGCGGACTCCAGGACACCCGCACCCCGCTGCTGGTGGCCACCGCCGGCTTCGGCCTGAACATCGTCCTGAACTTCTGGCTGGTCTACGGCCTGGGCTGGTCGGTGACCGGTTCAGCCGTGGGCACCAGTGTGGCGCAGTGGTGCATGGCCGCCGTCTACCTGGTGATGGTGCGGCGGAACGCGGTCAGGCACGGGGTCCCGCTGCTGCCCAGCTGGCGCGGGATCCGGAGCATGACCCGCGTGGGATCGTGGCTGATGCTGCGCACGCTGAGCCTGCGGGCCGCCATCCTGGTGACCGTGGTGGTGGTGACCGGGCAGGGTGCCGTCAACCTGGCCGCCCACCAACTGGCCATGACCATCTTCTCCTTCCTGGCCTTCGCCCTGGACGCGCTGGCCATCGCAGCCCAGGCGCTGATCGGCAAGGAACTCGGTGCCGGAAACGCGGGAAAGGCCCGGGAGCTGACCACCACCATGATCCGCTGGGGCGCAGGCTTTGGCGTGGTTACAGGACTGCTGCTTGCCGCCGTGGCACCGTGGGCGGGAGCCCTCTTCACTCCTGACCCGCAGGTACAGTCGGCGCTGGCCGTTGCCTTGTGGGTCCTTGCCGCCGGGCAGCCCATCGCCGGGTACGTCTTCGTCCTGGACGGCGTGCTGATCGGGGCCGGCGACGCGAGGTACCTCGCCCTGGCCGGGCTGGTCAACCTTGCCGTGTACGCACCGCTCCTGGCCGCTGTTGCCTTCTCGGGTGCTGCCGGCGCTGCGGGACTTGGCTGGCTCTGGGCCGCCTTCGCCGTCGGGTACATGGCGGCGCGCGCCGTCACGCTCGGGCTCCGTGCCCGCGGCGACCGGTGGATGGTGCTGGGTTCGGCCTAGGGCTGCGGCGCACTAAACTGGACCGGTGACGCAACCCCTGATGCCTGCCGGTGCTGCCTCCGGAACCGCCCCCCGAGCCGACCTCTGGAAGCCGGTCCTGCTGCGCTCCGCTGCCGCCCTGGTTTTCGGCGCCATCACCATCTTCTGGGCCGCTCCCTCCGTTGAGGCCATGGGGTGGACCGGCGGCCTCTATCTGCTGGCCACCGGCGCGGTGACCCTCTGGGGGATCCCGGCCACCGGCTTTGCCCGCGACTCGGGTACGGGCAAGCTGCTCTCCGCCGCCGGGTCCGTGCTCTCCGGGGCAGGGTTCGCCGTACTGCTGCTCCACAGTGACCTCCTGTTCGCCACCATCGCGGCGCTGGGGCTGGGGGTGTCCGGAGCGCTGGAGCTTGCCTGCGGCGTCCGAAACCGCGGCCGCCACGCGCTGGCCAGGGACTGGATCACCTCGGGCATCATCAGCCTCGGCACCGCTGCTGCCCTTCCGTTCTTCATCGGACTGGGTGCCCACGCGCTGCTGGGCGTGGCCGGCGGCGGTGCCATCATTTCCGGCGTGCTGTGGGTGCTGTCCGGACTCACGCTCCGGCACGATTCCCGCAGTGCCGCTGCGAAGCCGTAAACTAGGAGGATCCTGGTTCTACTTGTTGTAGAAAATTTGGCCGGGACCCACCACAACAGACACCGGGACGGCCGCGCCGCCCGGCAGGGAGGACTCACCGTGGCAGACCAGCATCAGGGAAAACCGCGCAAGCTGCGGACCTCGGTGAAGGGCCCGCTGATGTTCTCCGCGTTCTGGGCCGTTGTGGCCTTCTTCGCCGTGGTGATCTTCGCGTCCGGCGGCAGCGCCCGCGCCCCCCGGTTCGACCTCGCCTTCACGGCCGCCGGCATCGCCTTCATTGTCACCCTGGTGATCGCGGCGATGTTGTCCATGAGCTACAAGGAAAACGCTGAACACCTGGGCAAGGGGTCCGGCGTCAACCTCAGTTCGGCAAAGAACCCTTCGCACGGTTTCGGCGGCACGGGCACCAAGGACGTCCCGGAATCCGACGGCGGCCCGGACGGCCCCGTGGACCGCTGACGCCGTGCCTCCGGGCCAGGTTCAGCTACCCCGCTGCCGCCTGGCGCGCCCGATAGGCAGCGACGTGTGCCCGGTTGGCGCAGTTTCCGGTATCGCAATACCGCTTTGACCGGTTGCGGCTAAGGTCAAGGACCGCCGCGTCGCAGTCCTCCGCCTCGCAGACCCGCAGCCGGTCCATCTCCTTGCTGCGCACCACGTCCGCCAGTGCCATGGCCGCCTCCGTGCTGATCCTGTCCGCCAGGGGCGCTTCCGGCGCTGTGGCGTGAAGGTGCCAGTCCCAGCCGTCGTGGCGGACCAACTGGGGAAGCGCATTGGCGTCACGCAGCAGGCGGTTGATGATCTGCACCGCAGCGTCCTCGCCGGCCACCCAGGCGCCCGCAAGTTCGCCGCGCAGCCGCCGGACACTGGACAGTTCCGCCTCATCCCTGGCCCTGGAACCCGAGAACTGCTCTGCCGCCAGGAACTCGTCCAGGTCCTTTTGCGAGCCCAGGTCCTCGCGGCCGTTCGCGGCGGAGTTGATCAGGTTGACCACGCTGCGCAGCGCAACTTCAGTGTCAGGGGCAAAAACCATCTTGACTCCTTACAGGGCCGGGGCGTACTGTCATGATCAATACCCCACTTTACTCCTGACAGGAGGCGACGGTGCCTGCCGCCAAGAACCACCCAGCCACGCCCACGGCAGCGGCCCCCCGCCGCGGATTCCTCGCCTCCGGCCTGGGGATCGCCCTGTTCTCCTCAGCCGTCTTCGGCACATCGGGCTCCTTTGCCAAGGCCCTCCTCGAAACGGGATGGTCCCCGGGAGCCGCCGTGACGGCGCGGCTGACCGGCGCCGCGCTCATCCTGGCCATCCCGGCTGCCCTGGCCCTGAGGGGACGCTGGCACCAGCTGCGGGACAACTGGCTCACCATCGTGCTCTTCGGCCTCATCGGCGTTGCCGCCTGCCAGCTGTTTTACTTCAACGCCGTGGAACGGTTGTCGGTGGGGGTCGCACTGCTGCTCGAATACCTGGCACCGGTGATCATTGTCCTGTGGCTCTGGGCCGCCAGCCGCAGGAGGCCCCGCGCGCTCACCTTCGGCGGAACCCTGCTGTCCCTGGCCGGCCTGGTCCTGGTCCTGGACCTCACCGGCGCCGTCAAGGTTGACCCGGTGGGTGTCCTGTGGGGCATCGCTGCCGCCGTCTGCCTGGCCATCTACTTCTTCATCACGGCCAAGGAAAACGACACCCTGCCGCCCATGGTGCTGGCATCCGGCGGCCTGCTGGTGGGCGCAGCTGTCATGTGGCTGGCCGGTGCCATCGGACTGCTGCCCATGGCCTTCAGTACGGCGGACACCGCACTCGGTCCGTGGGTGACCCCGTGGTGGGTTTCGCTGGCCGGCCTGGTCATCCTGGCAACTGTGCTCGCCTACGTCTCCGGCATCATGGCCGCGCGTGCCCTCGGCTCGAAAGTGGCATCCTTCGTGTCGCTGACCGAGGTGCTTTTCGCCGTCATCTGGGCCTGGCTGCTGCTCGGAGAGCTCCCCGGCACCATCCAGCTCCTGGGCGGTGTCCTCATCGTCGGCGGCGTTGTCCTGGTCCGGCTGGATGAACTGCGCCGGCCGGCCGCCGGCGCAGAACCCGCGGAGAAGGCGACGTCGCCCCTGGAGCACGCGAACGACGTCGAGCCCGTACCTTAGCTGCCCGCGGTGCGGAGCCGCCGGGCCCTTGCCGCCGCCGGACGGACCGGCCGCGGCGGTCGGCCTTAAACGGAGGAGGGCCCGGACACCCCATGGTGTCCGGGCCCTCCCGGCAAGACCTGCTGAAGGTCCTGCGCAGCCAGTGCTTAGCGGGAAGCCTGGTCCTGCTCTTCAGCGTTGCGCTTGGCCTTGTCGCCGGCTTCCTTCAGGGCTTCGGCAACCTTGGTCAGCATGGTGGTGTGCTGGCCCGACCATTCGTTGCGGAACTTGTCAGCGTCGGGGCCTTCCCAGTTGGTGCTGCTCAGAACCTTGGTGAGAGTGGACTTCTGCGTCTCGATTTCGGACGCACCTGCCTGAAGCTTGCTGCCCAGCTGACGAAGCTGCTGAACGTCTGCACCCCAAATAGCCATCAGTATCTCCTTGTTGGTAAGTGGATCCGAACCAGATCGGCATCCCCAGCGGCCCCCCGGCTCATCCGGAAGATCCATTGCCTAAAACCTATCCCGGCCCCGGAAGGAGTGTCGATGGGCACCCCTGCCCATGCTGTCCTCCCCATGGTGGCCGGCCACCCCAGGCCGCCCGCAGGCAGGCCATGGGGGTCGATCCCAGGCGATCCAGAGCCTAGCATGGCACTATGTGCCGGAACATCCGAACCCTTCACAACTTCGAGCCGCACGCCACTTCCGAGGAAGTGCATGCCGCGGCGTTGCAGTATGTGCGCAAGATCAGCGGCAGCACCAAGCCGTCCAAGGCCAACCAGGAGGCTTTCGATAAGGCGGTCCACGAGATCGCCCACATCACCCAGCACCTGCTGGAGTCGCTGGTGACGCAGGCCCCGCCAAAGGACCGCGAGGCGGAGGCCGCCAAGGCCAAGGCGCGGGCGGCGGTCCGCTACGGCGCCGCTTGAACGGCGTCCCGGCGGCACTCTACTTCCCGAAGCTCCGCAGCCGCAGCGAATTGGCCACCACCAGCACTGAACTGGCGGCCATCGCTGCCCCTGCGATCATCGGGTTGAGCAGCCCCAGGGCGGCCACCGGGATTCCCACGGCGTTGTAGAAGAACGCCCAGAACAGGTTGGTCCTGATGGTGGCCAAGGTCCGCCGGGACAGTTCGATCGCCTGCGCCACCTGCGCAAGGTCGTTGCCCATCATCGTCAGGTCCGCCGCTTCGATGGCCACATCCGTCCCGGACCCCATGGCGATGCCCAAGTCCGCCTGGGCCAGTGCCGCGGCGTCGTTGACGCCGTCGCCGGCCATGGCCACGGTGGCCCCTCCCGCCTGCAGCTTCCGGACGGCCTCCACTTTGCCCTCGGGGAGGACCCCGGCGTACACGTCCGCGGGGGCAATTCCGACGGCGTCAGCCACGTGGGCGGCAACCGCGGCATTGTCGCCGGTCAGCAGGATGGGGCGCAGGCCCAGGTCCTTCAGGCGTGCGACGGCGGCCGCCGAGCCCTCCTTGACAGTGTCGCGCAGGCTGATGATCCCCGCGGGAACGCCGTCCACGGCCACCCACACGGCGGTGGAGCCTGACGCCTCGGCCGTGGCCAGCGCCTGCTGTTGCTGCGGAGAGGGGATGACGTCGTTGTGCGCCAGCCATCCGGACCGGCCAACCAGGACCGTTTGTCCGTCCACGGTGCCGGAGACTCCGCCGCCCGGCGCGGAGTGGAAGCCTTCGACGCCCGGCAACCGGCCGGCGTCGGGCGTGTGAAGCCCTTCGTGGGCGGCCGCCGCCGCGACCGCCCGCGCCACTGGGTGTTCGGAGGCAGCCTCGACGGCTCCGGCCAGGCGGAGGACCTGCGTGCCGCTGAACCCGGCGAAGGCCTCCGTGGCATCGACTGCCAGGACCCCTGTGGTCACCGTGCCCGTCTTGTCCAGCAGGATGGTGTCCACCGTGCGGGTATCCTCCAGGACCTGGGGGCCCTTGATGAGGATGCCCAACTGGGCGCCGCGTCCCGTGCCGGTCAGCAGGCCCACCGGGGTGGCCAGGCCGAGGGCGCACGGGCAGGCGATGACCAGGACCGCCACGGCGGCGGTGAAGGCGGAGCGCAGTCCGTCCGTGCCCGCACCCGGACCGGCGAAGAGGAGCCACAGCAGGAACGTTGCGGCGGCAATGGCCAGCACCACGGGAACGAAGACGGCACTGATCCGGTCCGCCAGCCGCGCGATGGGTGCCTTTCCGGTCTGTGCCTGCGAAACCAGGCGGGCCATCTGCGCCAGCGTGGTTTCGGATCCCACACGGGTGGCCCGTACCAGCAGCCGCCCGGAGGTGTTGATGGTGGCGCCGGTGACCTTGCTGTCCGGACCCACTTCCACGGGGACCGACTCCCCGGTGACCAGCGAAGCATCCACGGCAGACGTCCCGTCAACCACCACACCGTCGGTGGCAATCTTCTCTCCGGGCCGGACCACCAGGACGTCCCCCACGCGGAGCCGGTCCGCCGGAACCCGGCGTTCAACGCCCGATTCGAGGACGATGGCATCCTTGGCGCCGAGGTTGAGGAGGGCCTGCAGCGCGTCGCCGGCCTTCTGCTTGGCGTTGGCTTCCAGGAAGCGGCCCAGCAGCAGGAAGGTGGTGACCACGGCTGCCACCTCGAAGTACAGGCCGCCGGGCCCCATGCCCTCCATGCCCGGGTGTGCGGTCATCAATGGATCGGCGGCCAACTGCCAGGCCGAGAACAGGTAGGCGGCCGTCACTCCGATGGACACGAGCGTGTCCATGGTTGACGCCAGGTGCCTCGCGTTGACGGCCGCGGCCCGGTGGAAGGGCCATGCCGCCCAGGTGACCACCGGCAGTGCAAGCACCGCTGCGGCCCATCCCCAGTGAGGGAACTGGAACGCCGGCACCATGGAGATGAGGAACACCGGAAGGGTGAGCGCAGCGGCGAGAAGCAGGCGCGGCCGGAGCTGCGCGGCAGTGCCCCCGTGGGTAAGGTGGTCCGCTCCGGCCGCGGCTTCATCAGCCGCAGGCGCCGGCGGCGTCCGGACTGTTGCCTTGTACCCGGCCGCGTTAACCGTGGTGACCAGTTGGTCGTCGGTGATGCCCTCCGGAACCGTGACGTACGCGGATTCCAGCGGCAGGTTAACCGTTGCCGCCACACCCTCAAGCTTCCCGAGCTTCTTTTCCACCCGGTTGACGCAGGACGCGCACGTCATGCCTTCGATGTCCAGCTCCACCACCCGGGTTCCGGGTTGGTGCAGCAGTTCCTGGTGGCTCATTCCGTCCTCTCGGATAGTGCGGGGCTGCGCCTGGTCCTAGGCTTCGTTGGCCACGACGAGGTAGCCGGCTTCAGCCACGGCTTCGCCGATCTCCGCCGGGGACAGCTGCCCCGTGGACGTGATGGTCACGGTGGAAATGCCGCCCGCATTGAGGTCGACGTCCACGGCTTCCACCCCGGCAAGGGCTTCGAGTTCCTCGCTGACGGCGGAGACACAGTGCCCGCAGGTCATCCCGGAGACGCTCACGGTGGTGGTGGTAGGGGAAGTGGTGCTCATCGCTGCTCCTTCGTAGCTTCCGGCGGTGGCCGGATGTTGTTTCAGTTGAAATCCAGGGGCTTGTGTCAGCGCAGGAGGCGGCCGATGGCCTCGGCGGCTTCCTTCACTTTGGCGTCGATGGCTTCTGCCCGTGCTGCGGGATCCGGCTCGGACGCGGCGCCGACGACGCAGTGGCCGATGTGTTCCTCCACCAGGCCCAGGCTCACGGCGTGCAGCGCCTTGGTGACTGCTGACACCTGGGTCAGGATGTCGATGCAGTACTTGTCCTCATCCACCATGCGGGCGATGCCCCGCACCTGGCCTTCGATGCGTTTGAGCCGGCGCAGGTAGGCATCCTTGTTGGCGGTGTACCCGTGTTCCGCTGCGTGCCCAGCATCAGGCGCCGCCACGGCTTCTTCGGTTGCGTCCATGCCCACAACATATACCCCATTGGGGTATACCGCAAGTACCCCCAGGGGGTATGCCTTCGGCCGGCGAAGGCTCCTGTTTCCGGACACAAAAAAGCTCCGGAGTGCGTTATTGGGGGATACGCACTCCGGAGCAGCTCTTGGGGCTAAGGCCAGCATCCACTATCCGTGGAACCGGTCCGCCTGATTCAGCTTACTGCCTGGTAGCCGGGTCCGCCAGCACCCGGAATAACTACTTTCGCTTTATTATCAAGCCCCTGCCCCGGACCGTGCCCGGTCCCGCGGCACAAGGGGTTACAGCAGTAGATCAGCGGTCCTCATGGGCGGCCATCCGGTAGGGGACCACCAGCACCGGCCGGCTCTGGTGATGGCTCAGCCACGCGCCCACCGAACCGTTGAGTGCCTCCGACAACCGGTGGGAAAAGCCCCGTTCGGAGGTGCCCACCACGATCATGGGCGCATTTGTTTCCGCCGCGAGGCGGGCCAGCGCCCGGGCGGGGTCGCCGGCCAGCATGCGCAGGGTCCATTCCACTGCGCCGGTGCCGGCCGGCACTGAGCCAACGGCAGCCGTGATGTCTTCCTGCAGTCCGGCGGTCAGGGTGCGGATGTCTTCATCGTCCGCATCAGGATGCAGTGAGAGCCGATGGGCGGATCGTGCAGGGTCCCATTCCACCAGGTAGCTGGCCTCGTCGACGTAGGCGCAGACCAGTGGCTGGCCCAACCGGGCAGCCAGGGTGGCCGCCGTGAGGAGGACTTCCGGATGCTGCCTGGGCATGACGCCCACCAGCAGCGGGGCGGTGCCGCTGAACCGATCCGATGTCATAGCCCATTGTCCGCCCGCGACGGGGCGGGTGAACAGGCCCATCCGTGTGCCAGGGTCATGGACCTGCCGGTGAGGCGGTAACTACGACGTTCTTGCCCCATGGGTCCTGCGTGAAGCAGCTGATCAGGACCAGCCTGTTGGGCACCATGTCCCAGACCGGGCTGTCCTTGAGGTTCGACTTCACGTAGGTGTCCACGCTGTCCACCCGGTATGTGATGGATCCTGTACCGGTTTCCACGGTGAACCGGTCGCCTGCCCGGGCCGCCGAGCTCAGATGGTTGAAGGGGGCGTCCGCGCCATCCCAGCTGTGCCCGACGACGTAGGTGGTGTTCGTTGAGGTGCGGCCTGGCGTTCCGAAGGGGGTAAGCCAGTAGCCGTCCTTGGTCTCGGGCGGAATGATCGTCCTGCTCTCCTGCGCGGCGGTATCCGGTTCGAGGGGATGGACGGGCACATCGAAGTCCGCTCCGGGGTAGGTGATACGGACCGGTGCGGACGTCTCCGGGAGGGCAGGCCCCGCGGCCGCCGGGCTCGCGGTTCCCGGCACTGGTGCCGTGGCAGGCTGGGCGGATGCCGCCGTCGGGTTTTCCGGCGCCGGTGCGCTGACCGCTGCGGGTGCCTGAGTGCGGTCCGGCGAGGCTGCCGCGTTGGCATGGACGACGGCGGGTGACGGGGTTTGCTGAAGCAGTGGCGTGCCGAAGGTGATCCCGAGGGCCGCCAGGGCGCCGCAGAGCAGAATAGCCAGGTCGGTTCGGTTCAGGGATCGCCGCAGCGGGCGGCGGTGCTGGGTGGGCATGCCTCTCCTGCCTCAAGTGTCGGTGAAAGGAAGGAAGGCGTCCCGCCGGGCACTGGCGGAACGCCTTCCTTGTCTGGGCCGCCGGCTCCCGGCGGCAGGTGGCTCAGCCCGCCTGCTGCGCTTCGGACCGGCGGCGGACCGCGACGGCGGCTCCCGCTGCCACGAGTGCGCCCACGCCGCCCAGCCAGGCCGGTGATGTCGGGTCGGCGCCCACGGCCGTCTGGGCGTTGTAGCCCACGTTGGTTCCGGTGCTGACCGGCGCGGCAGCAACTGCCCCGCCTGCCGGCTGCACCGGGGCAGGCACCTGCTGCACCGGAGTCACCGGAGTCACCGGAGTCACCGGGGTTACCACGGTGGGCGTCGTGGGCGGAGGAGTCTGCGTTCCCCCGGTGCCGCCGCCACCGGTGTCGCCGCCGCCGTGATCGCCACCGCCGCCGTGACCGCCACCGCCTCCGGTATCTCCGCCGCCGGTGTCGCCGCCTCCGCCGGTGTCGCCGCCGCCGGTATCTCCACCTCCGGTGTCGCCGCCTCCGCCGTGGTCGCCGCCGCCGTGGTTGCCGCCGTTCCCACCACCGTTGCCGTTCCCGCCGCCGTTGTTGCCCCCGCCGTGGCCGTTGCCGTTGCCGTTTCCGTGGTCACCGCCGTTGCCACCGCCGTTGCCGTTCCCGCCGGCGTTGTTCCCGCCGGCGTTGTTGCCTCCGCCGTTGCCGTTCCCGCCGGCGTTGTTGCCTCCGCCGTTGCCGTTCCCGCCGGCGTTGTTGCCCCCGCCAGCGTTGCCGTTCCCGCCGGCGTTGTTGCCTCCGCCGTTGCCGCCGGCGTTTCCGTGGTCACCGCCGCTGCCGTTGCCACCGCCGTTGCCGCCGGCGCTTCCGTGGTCACCGCCGTTGCCGTTCCCACCGGCGTTGTTGCCTCCGCCGTTGCCGCCTGCGTTGTTGCCCCCGCCGTTCCCGCCGGCGTTGTTGGCGCCGTTCCCGGTAGCCCCGGTCGAAGCGGCCGTGCACGTACTGTCCCCACCGTCGCAAGGGTTGTTCTTCGTGGCATCTGCGCCGGCCGGAGCTGCGACGACAAGTGCTGCCAGGCCCACGGCGCCCAGCGTTCCTATGGTGCGTTTCATTGGTTTCTCCCCAGGTAATCGCGTGAAACGGACCATGGCTGGGGACACCAGCGGTGACGCCGTATGCCCCAGCAGCACGGTCAGCTTGCTTGAGGTTTCAGGCTAGGGGCGGCCCCGGGGGCAGGTCCTCAGTAGGGGGTACTCGTCTTTGCCCGGCCAAGGGACAGTAAGGTTACTTGCCGGTACCCGAATCTGGCCCGCAAGTACCTGCGGGGGAGGGCAGAGCCTTGTCCCGGAAATCGCCCGCGCCTAACGTTGAATCAGACGAAAGGCCGGTGATCGGGTCATGGAAATCTTCATGTGGTGGCTGGACCTGGACCTGGACAGCAAGGAATGGCTCCGCGAAAACCTTCGTGCCGCCGAGCTGCCCCTGCCCGTCCTCCAGGGAATCGCCGAAGCGGGCGGACCCCACCCGGGCAACCCGGCCGCTGTGCTGACCCCCGCCGACTGGGACTTCATCGAAACCCAGTCCGAATTCGTGGACTAGGCACTTCCCGCACTGCCGGGCCAACGTCCCGCGGGCTCCGTTGCCCAAAAACCGTTGCGGCCCGTCCCGGGCGATGGTTGCATGGTGGGCATGGCAACCGCAGAGAGTTTTGTCTTAGCGATCGGGACCAAGAAAGGCCTGTGGCTGGCCACCAGCCGGGACAGGCGTGAATGGTCCTTCACCGGCCCCCACTTCCTGATGTCGGAGATTCCCAGCGTCGGGATCGACACCCGTGGCGGCCACACCCGCATCATGGTGGGCGTCCGCAGCGAACACTGGGGACCCACCGTGGCGCACTCGGATGATTTTGGTGCCACGTGGGCCGAGCCCGAGCACGGCGCCATCACTTTTCCAGCGGACACAGGGGCCGCCGTCGAGCGTGTCTGGCAGATCTACCCGGACGCCGAATCCCGGCCGGGCGTGGTGTGGGCGGGCGCGGAGCCCATCTCCGTCTGGAAATCGACCGATGGCGGCGAACACTTCGAACTGAACCGCGGCCTCTGGGACCACCCGCACCGCAGCGACTGGGGCGCCGGCTACGGCGGCGCGGCGGCGCACTCGATCGTGGTGGACCCCGCCGGGGACACCGTCCACATCGCAATGAGCACCGGCGGCGTCTACCGCTCGCTCGACGGCGGAAGCTCCTGGGAGCCCCGCAACAAGGGGATCTCGGCCTACTTCATGCCCGACCCCAACCCCGAGTTCGGCCAATGCGTGCACAAGATCGCCGCCGACGCCGCCGTGGGCGGCCGGCTCTACGCCCAGAACCACCACGGCGTGTACCGCACGGACGACAACGCGGACAACTGGACGTCCATCGCGGACGGTTTGCCCGCGGATTTCGGCTTCGTCATGCTCACGCACCCCCGCCGGGAAGGAACAGCCTGGGTGGTGCCGCTGAAGGCAGACGGCGAACGCATCCCGCCGGACGGCGAACTGGCCGTGCACCGGACCGACGACGCCGGAAGCACCTGGAAGCGGCTCAGCACCGGGCTGCCCGGACACGAATACAACAGCGTGCTGCGTGACGCCGCGTCCGTGGACACGGCAGAACCCGCCGGCGTGTACTTCGGCACCCGCGGCGGGACGGTCTACGCCAGCGCCGACGAGGGGGAGACCTTCACGGAAGTCATCGGGCACCTGCCCGATGTGCTCTGCGTCCGCGCGGCAGTGGTGGCCGGTGCCTGACATTGCGGTGGTGCTGCCCAGCGTCCTGCAGCCCCTGGCCGGCGGGCAGTCCGTACTGACTGCGCCCGCCGACGGGCCGGTGACCGTTGGGCAGCTCCTCGACTCGGTCACCGCCGGTTTCGCCGTGCTGGGCCGGCGGCTCCGGGATGAAACGGGGGCCCTGCGCCGTTTCGTGAACATCTATGTGGACGGTGATGAAGTGCGTCGCCTGCAAGGGCTGGACACCCCGGTATCCCCCGGCCAGGAGGTAGTGGTGATCCAGTCGGTGGCAGGCGGCTGACGCCGGCTCCCGGCCGTGGCTTCGGGCAGTCCTTACTGACTGCGCCCGTCGCCGCGCCACTGGTGTGCCGCCGTCGTGCGTGAAAACGAAGTCAGGCGACGCGCCACACCGTGCATTCGTCCGTGTTGACCGCCTTGCGCAGGCCGGTGATCCGGTCCAGGATCCACACGACGCCGATGCCGGGTGCGGTCTCCTGGACGCTGCCGCGGCGGATGACCACGTCATCGTAGGAGGGGCCCACGGAAAGCCGGGCTTCGATTTCGTCGCCGCGGTGGAGCTGGTCCAGGGCGCGGACTCTGGTTACATGCGGGGTCGCTTTCTTCAACATCGGGGCCTCCTGGCTGGAGCTGGTGCCGGCTCTTGCCTGCACTGTCCAGTGTGGTCCGCGAATGTTGCGTGCCCGTTTCCCTGTGGTTAGCTGCCGGTTAGTTCTACGCGCCCGTCCTATAAAGGAGTGTCGGCGCAAAGCCCGACGGCGGCCTCCCGGGCCCGGGTGCCCGGCCCGCCTATGGGGGTGGCATGGAGATTCTGCAGGGAATCTGGGCGGCCATGCTGGCAGCCGCGTCGCTGGCGCCCCTGGCGACCTTCGGCGTCGTCCTGGTCGCCTACCTGACGTACCGGCAGCGCGACCGGGCGGACCGGCGCGACCAGTGGTGGAAGCGGGCGCAGTGGGCCATTGACGCAGCTTTGGACGGGAGCGACCCGCAGCGCCGGCTTGCCGGCCTGAAGGTGCTGGTCCAGCTCATCGGCAGCGACCTGGCCACGGCGGAGGACGCGGATTTGATGAGCGCACTGGCCGTGGAGATCCGCGGGCAGGAGGGCAGCGGGCGGCACGGTGCGGCAGCGCCGTCGCCGCTGCAGGACCGGATCGTGGCCGCAGCGGAAGGGCTGATCAGGGCTGCGGCAGAAAAAGCGCCGCAGCCCTAGCGGCAACCGGCCGCGGAGGCTACGCTGCCTCGCGGCTCCGGTATGTGGCCAGGAACGTGGCGATCCGGCGGACCGCTTCCTCGATGTCCAGCACGGACGGCAGGATCACGAACCTGAAGTGGTCAGGCGTGGGCCAGTTGAAGGCCGTGCCGTGCGAAACCAGGATTTTCTGGTCCCTGAGCAGGTCGATGACGAACTGCTCGTCGCTGGCAATCGGGTACAGGTCCGGATCCAGCCGCGGGAACAGGTACATGGCACCCGCTGCCGGGACACACGTGATGCCCGGGATGGCGGTCAGCAGCTTGTGGGCGAGGTCCCGCTGTTCACGCAGGCGTCCGCCCGGCGCCACCAGCGCCTCGATGCTCTGGTAGCCGCCCAGGCACGTCTGGATGGCGTGCTGCGCCGGGACGTTGGGGCACAGCCGCAGGGACGCGAGCAGTTCCAGCCCCTCCCGGTAGGCGGCGGTTGCCGCCAGTGGGCCGGTGACGGCCACCCAGCCCGCGCGGTAGCCCGGCATCCGGTACGCCTTGGACAGGCCGCTGAAGGTCAGGCAGCAGATGTCCTCGGCCACCGCAGCGGTGTGGATGTGGACGGCGTCCCCGTAGAGGACCTTTTCGTAGATTTCGTCGGAGAACAGGACCAGGTTGTGCTTCCGGGCCAGGTCGGCGAACTGCTCCAGGATGTGCCGGGGGTAGACGGCGCCGGTGGGGTTGTTCGGGTTGATGATCACAATGCCCTTGGTGCGGCCGGTGATCTTCGCTTCGACGTCGGCCATGTTGGGCCACCAGTTCTCCTCCTCGTCGCAGGCGTAGTGGACCGGAGTCCCGCCGGTGAGGGTGACGGCCGCCGTCCACAGCGGGTAGTCGGGTGCGGGGACCAGGATCTCGTCGCCGTTCTCCATGAAGGCTTGCAGGCACATGGAGATCAGCTCGCTGACCCCATTGCCCACGAAGATGTCCTCCACGCCGATGTTCATCAGCCCGCGGGTCTGGTAGTACTGCGAGATGGCGGTCCGGGCGGAGAAGATGCCCTTCGAATCGCTGTAGCCCTGGGCGCCGCGCAGGTGGTGGATCATGTCCACCACCACGGACTCGGGGGTTTCCAGCCCGAACGGGGCGGTGTCGCCCAGGTTCATCTTCAGGATCCGGTGCCCCTCCGCCTCCATGTTCTTGGCCGCCTGGAGGATGGGGCCGCGGAGTTCGTACCGGACGTTCTGCAGTTTGCTGGAGTGTTGCATGGCGCGCATGGTTGATTTTTTCACAAAGCACGACGGCGGCGCCCCGTCAGGGTGCCGGCCGGTCGCCCTTGCGGTGCACACGGAACCACCGGTAGCCGTACCGCCCCAGCTCAAGCGAGAAGCCGCCGTCGGAATCCAGGGCGACGTTGCCGCCGTCGAACAGGTCCAGCAGCACGGCGCCCCGGAACGCGTGAGCCGGGCCGTCGTCCGGTACTGCCTTTCCGCTGACCTTCACCGTGCCCTCGCCGAAGTTGTGCAGCAGCACCAGCGTCCCGCCGTCGGCACTGCACGTGTGCGCGAACACGGCAGGTTCCGGCTGGTCGATGACCGCAAACGATCCCCAGCCCAGCTCGGGCGCCTCCCGGTAGCGGGCAATCAGGGTGGCCATGAAGGTGAACAGCGACTCCGGGTCGCGCTTTCCCGCGGCCGCGTTGACGCGGTCCGGGCCGTATTCGCCGCGCACCAACGGCGCCACCAGGTCCGATGCCTTGGCGCTGGAGAAGCCGCCGTTCTTTTCGCTGTTCCACTGCATCGGGGTGCGGACGGCGGCTCGGCCCTTTTGCCGCAGGTCCTCGCCCATGCCGATCTCCTCGCCGTAGAAGAGCACCGGGGTGCCGGGCAGGGAGAAAATCAGCGAATACACCATCCGCAGCCGCTCCATGTCCCCGCCGAGCATCGGCGGCAGCCGGCGGCGCAGGCCCCGGCCGTAGATCTGCATGTTCTTCTCCGGCCCGAACGCGGCGAACACCTCCTGCCGCTCGCCGTCGCTGAGCTTGTCCAGTGTCAGCTCGTCATGGTTCCGCACGAACATGGCCCACTGGTTGTCCGGGTGGATCGCGGGCCGGCTCTTGAGCGTCTCGGCCAGCGCCCGCGCGTCCTGCCGGGCCAGCGACAAATAAATATGCTGCATCGACATGAAGTCGAACTGCATGTTCAGCTCGTTGCCGTCCGGCCCGCCGAAGTACTCCAGCTGCTCCTTGTACGGCAGGTTCACCTCGCCGAGCAGCACTGCGCTCCCGTTGCGCCTGCTCACGAAGCTCCGCAGCGCCGCGAGGTAGGCGTGCGGGTCGATGTTCGCCGCCTCGTCCTTCGGCTGCCCCCGCGTCTCGAGGAAGAACGGCACCGCATCAAGCCGGAACCCGTCCAGCCCCAGCTCCAGCCAGAGCCCCATCGCCTTCGCGATCTGGTCCCGGACCTTCGGATTGGTCACGTTCAGGTCCGGCTGGTGCTTGGCGAACATATGCAGGTACCACTCACCCGTTGCCTCGTCCTGGGTCCACAGCGAGTTCTCCTCCCCGGGGAACACCACCTCCGAGGACGTATCCGGCGGCGTGTCCTGCCGCCACACGTAGAAGTCACGGAACGGGTTGTCGGTGGACTTCCGTGCCTCCACGAACCACGGGTGCTGGTCAGAGGTGTGGTTCACCACGAAGTCCGCGATGACCCGCATGCCCCGGTCCTTCGCGGCGCGGATGAACTCCACCAGGTCCCCAAGGGTTCCCAGCCGTGAATCGACCCCGAAAAAATCCGTGACGTCGTAGCCATCGTCCCGGTCCGGGGTCGGGTAGAAGGGCATCAGCCAGATGCATGTCACACCCAGCGCTGCGAGGTAGTCCACGCGCTGGGTAAGGCCGGCGAAGTCGCCGGTGCCGTCGCCGTCGTCGTCAAAGAATGTCTCCACGTCCAGGCAGTAGATGACGGCGTTCTTCCACCACAGGTCGGACGTCTCGGCGATCCTCATGCTGGAGCGTCCGACGCCGGATTTGCGGCAGCGCGGACCAGCTGCGGTTCCGCGGGGGTTCCGGCAGCGGCGGTGCCGCGGGTGCGCAGCTGCGGCAGGACGTCCGCGGCGAACGCGTCGATGAAGGGCGCCTGCTCCTGTGCGACGAAGTGCAGGTACAGCTCGTCGAAGCCCAGCTCTGCGTATCCGCCGAGCCAGTCCACGTGCTGGCCAAGGCTGGCCGAGATATTCACCGACCTACGGACCTGCTCCTCGCGCACATGCTCGCCCACGCCGTCGAAATGCCCCGCTGTGGGCAGGTCCCAGGGGATGGGCGGCGCGAACGTATTGGTCCGCCACTGGTCCAGGGCAATGGCTGCGGCCTCTTCCTCGCTCCCGGCCCAGGACAGGTGCACCTGCAGGACGGCTTTGCCCTTGCCGCCGTTGTCCCGGTACGCGGCCAGCATCTCGCGGAGCTTCGGCGCCGGCTGGTTCACGGTGACCAGGCCGTCAGCCCAGGCGGCGGCGCGGCGGGCGGTGTCCACGCTGATGGCCGGCGCGATCAAGGGTGGCGGCGATTCCGGGACATCCCAGATCCGGGCCTGCTCCACGGTCACCAGGCCCCGGTGGGTGACCTCCTCGCCGCGGTGCAGGCGCCGGATGACGTCCACGCACTCCTCCAGCCGGCGCTGCCGGATGTCCTTCGGCGGCCAGGCGTCGCCGGTGACGTGCTCGTTCATGTTTTCCCCGCTGCCGGGCGCGAACCAGAACCTGCCGGGGAACATCGAGGCCAGCGTCGCGGACGCGTGCGCGATGATGGCGGGGTGGTACCGCTGGCCGGGTGCGGTCACCACCCCGAACCGCAGGCCGGTGGTGGCCAGCGCCGCGCCCAGCCAGGACCAGGCGAAACCGGAGTGGCCCTGCCGCGCGGACCAGGGTTCGATGTGGTCCGAGCACATCGCCGCGTCGAACCCGGCGCGCTCGGCGTGCTGGACATCCTGCAGCAGCCGGCCGGGACTGATCTGTTCATGCGAGGCGTGGAATCCTACGGTGACCATTGTTAATCCTTACCGTCCGCCTCCGGCCGTGTCGATAGCTGACCGCGGCATGCGGAGGAGCTACTTGACCTATAAGTTTGGTACTTGTAATACCGCACACGCTGCAGGGCGCAGCAGTGCGGGATGGAAAGGAAGTACCCCCATGGGCGGCGTGCTGGTCGGACTGGCGGTGATCGGCGTCGTGATTGCCGTGGGCTACGTGGCCGCGCGGTGCGGACTGGGCGATGAACACACGGTCTCCGCACTGACCAAAATTGCCTTCTTCATCACCAACCCGGTGCTTCTCTTTACCGTGGTGCTGAAATCCGACATCACGGTGGTGTTTTCCGCGTATGTGCCGCTGGCACTGCTGACCGCCTTGATAACCGCCCTGCTCTACGTCGGCGCCAGCCGGATCTGGTTCCGGCGGCCCCTTGCCGACACCGCCGTGGGTGCCATGGCCAGTTCCTACGTCAACGCCAACAACATCGGCATCCCCATCACCCTTTACGCGCTGGGCGATGCCACCCCCGTGGCCCCGGTGCTCCTGGTCCAACTGCTCCTGCTGGCACCGCTGGTCCTGACCGTCCTGGACCTGTCCGCCGCCGGCCGGTTCTCACCGCGGCTCCTGCTCACGCAGCCGTTCCGCAACCCGATGATCATCGCCACCCTCCTGGGTGCGGTCCTGGCGGCCTTCCACGTCAAACTCCCCGAGCCAGTCCTGGCTCCCCTGACGCTCCTGGGCGGGGCGGCCGTGCCGGTGGTGCTCCTGGCATTCGGAATGTCCCTTCGCGGCACCCGGATGCTCCGCAGCGGCGGGCACACCGCGGAGATCCTCACCGCCACCGCGCTGAAGTCCGCCGTCATGCCCGCTGTGGCCTTCGTCGTCGGCCGTTTCCTCTTCCACCTGGAGCCGCACATGCTCCTCGGCGTGGTGCTCATGGCCGCGCTCCCACCCGCGCAGAACGTCTTCCTCTTCGCCAGCAAATACGGGCGTGGCATGGCCGTGGCGCGGGAGACCATCCTGATTTCGACGGCCGCGGCCGCGCCGGTCCTGGTCCTGATCGTCTGGCTGCTGGCGGGGTAGGCCGGGCGGGGAGCGGCGCGCCGCGCACGGGAGGGGTACCGCGGGGACTGCCGGCCGGGCAAGAATGGGCACATGGACCTTCCAGTGATGCCGCCCGTCCCGCCCATGCTCGCCAAGGCCGTCAGCGGCATCGACGGCATCCCTCAAGGAAGCGACCTCAGCTACGAACCGAAATGGGACGGCTTCCGGTCCATCATTTTCCGCGACGGCGATGACCTGGAGATCGGCAGCCGCAACGAGAAGCTGATGACCCGCTACTTCCCCGAACTGGTGGCCGCGCTGAAGGAAAACCTTCCGGAGCGCTGCGTGGTGGACGGCGAGATCATCCTGATCGGTGCCTCCGGCGACCGTCTCGATTTCGACACCCTGCAGCAGCGCATCCATCCCGCCGCCAGCCGGGTGAAGCTCCTGTCCGAGCAGACCCCGGCCTCGTTCGTGGCCTTTGACCTGCTGGCCCTGGGCGATGACGATTACACCGGCAGGCCTTTCGCCGAACGCCGGGCGGCCCTGGAAAAGGCGCTCGCCGCCAGCAAGGCACCGGTCCACCTCACCGCCGCCACCACGGACAAGGACACGGCAGGCCAGTGGTTCGAGCAGTTTGAAGGTGCAGGGCTGGACGGCCTGGTGGCCAAGCGCCTGGACGGGACCTACGAGCCGGACAAGCGGACCATGTTCAAGATCAAGCACGAGCGCACCGCGGACTGCGTGGTGGCCGGCTACCGCCTGCATAAGAGCGGCCCGGACGTCATCGGGTCGCTGCTCCTGGGCCTTTACAAGGACGACGGCGGCCTGGCCAGCGTGGGCGTCATCGGCGCCTTCCCCATGAAGCGCCGGCAGGAACTGTTCCAGCAGCTGCAGCCGCTGGTGACCGATTTCGACAACCATCCCTGGGCCTGGGCCAAGCAGGAGGAAGGTGAACGGACGCCGCGCAACGCCGAGGGCAGCAGGTGGAGCGCCGGCAAGGACCTGTCCTTCGTGCCGCTCCGGCCCGAGCTGGTGGTGGAGGTCCGCTACGACCACATGGAGGGAGAGCGGTTCCGGCACACCGCCCAGTTCAACCGGTGGCGGCCGGACCGCGATCCGGAATCGTGCACCTATGCCCAGCTGGAGGAACCGGTGAACTTCGACCTCGCCTCGGTGCTGGAGACCGGCAAACCGTAACCCCGCAGAACCCGGGCCGGCAGCCAGGCACCCGGTTCCGGGCCGCCGTCGTGCGTTCCTGCCCGCTTACCCGCGCCCCCGCGCCCCCGGCGGCAGCAAAAAGCCCGCCACCTCCGGGCTTTGCAGGAGGTGGCGGGCTTTGTTCAATCGGTAACCGGGAGGGAGCGTACGCGCCGGGCGCCTACTTCAGGCCGAGCTGCTTGGTGGGAATCCTGTAGGACTCCTTCGCCGTCAGTGCCGAGATGGCGGCGATGGCGGCGATCACGGCAGTGAAGATGCTGATCTGGACCCAGCCGCCGGGCTTGATGCCACCCATGGCCGCCACGATGGCGGGGGCGAAGCCTGCCATCAGGAAGCCCAGCTGGGTGCCGATCGCCAGGCCGGAGAAGCGGACCTTGGTGCTGAACATTTCGGCGTAGAAGGACGGCCAGACGGCGTTGGCCGCGGCGTAGCCAAAGGAGAACATGCCGATCGCGGCCAGGAACATCAGGGGCACGCTGCCGGATTCCAGGCTCAGGAGGAACAGCGGCGTGAGCACCGCGCTGGCCACGGCGCCGTAGACGTACACGGGCTTGCGGCCAATCCGGTCCGCCAGCATGCCGAACAGCGGCTGCGTGCCCAGGGCCACCAGGTTGGCTCCCACCACGAGCCAGAGGGTGGTGGTCCCGTCAACACCGGCAACGGTCTTGGCGTAGCTGATGGCCAGCGTTCCGAACACGGTGGACACTGCGGCGATGAACGCGCAGCAGATGACGCGGAGGACGTCGCGCCAGTGGCCCTTGAGCAGGTCCGCGACGGGAAGCTTGGAGATCTGGGCGGACTTCTGGGCCTCTTCGAAGGCGGGCGGCTCGTGCAGGGTGCGGCGGATGAAGAACGCGACAACCACCACCACGGCGCTCAGCCAGAACGGAATGCGCCAGCCGATGCCGAACTTGATCTCATCCGGGAGGGCAAGGACGGGGATGAAGACCAGGGCCGCGAGGATCTGGCCGCCCTGGGTCCCGGTGAGGGTCCAGGAGGTGAAGAAGGAGCGGCGGTTGTCCGGGGCGTGCTCCAGGGTCATCGAGGAGGCACCGGCCTGTTCGCCGGCGGCCGAGAGGCCCTGGCAGAGCCGGGCCAGCACCAGCAGTGCCGGTGCCCACCAGCCCACGGTGTTGAAGTCCGGGAGGCAGCCGATGAGGAAGGTGGAGGCGCCCATCAGGACCAGGGTGAACATGAGCACCTTCCGGCGGCCCACCCGGTCGCCGAAGTGGCCCAGGATGATGGCGCCCACGGGCCGCGCCACGTAGGCGAAGCCGAAGGTGGCAAAGGACATGATGGCCGCGTTGGCGTCGGCGTTGGGGAAGAAGACCGTGGGGAAGATCAGGGCAGCCGCGGAACCGAAGATGAAGAAGTCGTAATACTCGACGGCGCTGCCCAGGAAGCTGGCGAGTGCCGCCTTCTTGGGTGTTCCGGCGTGCGTGGCAGTCCCCGCTCCGGCGGAAGGAAGTGTCTGGCTCATGGAGTTCCTTTGTGTGACGACATTGTCGCGATGGTTCAGGAGTCGCAGCCGCCGCGGCCTGGGTGCGGGCGGGGCGCGATGCGGCTGGAGTCCGTTGAAGACCCGAGCGAGTAGCCACATGGTGAGAGCTACTTGTGCGATACAGCAATGATGTCTGTGAGAGGCGTCACCTGTCAAGAAAATAATCATCATCTAGAAATAGCTCTCACATTGTGGCAATATCGAGGCATGAGTGTGAATCAAGCCACAATGACCGACGGTGTTCAGGATGGCCCGGCGGACTCAGGGGGCGCGCCCCCTTCCGGTCCGGGGGGCGCGGCGCCCTCGAAGAAAGGCGCAGAACGCACCGACATGGTGGGCAAGGCGCTGGGCCTGCTGGTGCTGCTGGGGGAGGAGCCCCGCGGTGCCAGCGCCGCTGAGATTTCCCGCAGGGCAGATCTTCCCTTCAGCACCACCTACCGGCTCCTCGGCTCCCTGGCCCGCGACGGCTTCGTTGACTACGAGCCGGACGGGCGGCGCTACCACCTGGGCCTGCGCATCTTCCAGCTGGGCCAGCGCGTCTCCAACCATCACGGTTTCGCCGGCGCGGCCATGCCCGTCCTGCGCCGCGTCACGGAGCAGACCGGCGAGGCCACCATCCTCAGCGTCCGGGACGGCCACCACCACCTGACGGTGAACAAGGTGGATGGCCCGCAGATGTTCCGGGTGACCAGCGACCCCGGCCACCTGGGCTCCCTGTCCGCCACCGCCGTCGGCAAGGCGCTGGTTGCCTTTGCCGAGGATGCCGAACGGGAAAAGCTCCTGGCGGAACTGCCGCTGGAGGGGCTCACCGAAAAATCCATCACCGACCGGGATGCGTTCCGCGCTGAGATCGAGCAGGTCCGCCGCCAGGGTTTTGCCGTGATGGATGAAGAGAACGAGATCGGCATGCGGGCCGTGGCCGTCCCGCTGCTCAACAGCCAGGGGCATGCGTTCGCGTCCCTGGCCACCGCCGTCCCGGTGTTCCGCATGGACCTGGAGGCGCTGAAGGCCCACGTGCCGCTGCTCCAGGACGCCGCGGCCGAGCTTGCTGCCCGCCTTCCGCAACGGTAGCCACTTCTCAGTGTTCGCTAGTCGAACAGTAGTGCGCAGAATGAACAATTGCTGTACTGTAATCCCTGTCACCGGACTGCCGCAGGCGGCACGGTGCCGTTACCAAAGGAGCTGCACGGATGAGCCAACGAACTGAGTCCTACCTGGTGGGACTGGTCGGAGATGGCGTGACGCCATCGCTCACCCCGCCCATGCACGAACGGGAGGGGGACGTGCAGGGGCTGCGCTACCTCTACCGCCCCATCGACCTCCTCGAACTGGGCCTGGCAGGGGACTCCGTGGGTGAAATCCTCCGCAGCGCCCGCGCTCTGGGCTTCAACGGCCTGAACATCACCCATCCCTGCAAGCAGCTGGTCCTGCAGCACCTGGATGAGGTCACCCCGGATGCGCGCCGCCTCGGCGCCGTCAACACGGTGGTCATCCGGGACGGCCGCTTCATCGGCCACAACACCGATTTCTCCGGCTTCGCCGCTGCCCTGGCCTCCGGCCTTCCCGGCGCGCGGCTGGACCGGGTGGTGCAGCTCGGTGCCGGGGGTGCCGGATCCGCCGTCGCCTACGCCCTGCTCAGCGCCGGTGTGAAGGAACTGGACCTGGTGGACATGGACCCCGAACGCGCTGCCGCGCGCGCCTCGGAGCTGGCCGGCTTCTTCCCGGACAGCATTGTCACGGCACGGACGACGGCGGAACTGCCGCAGCTCATGCGGCTGGCCGACGGCCTGGTGCACTGCACCCCCGTGGGCATGGCCGCCCATCCCGGCGTGCCCCTGGACCTGGACCTGTTGGAGTCCCGGCACTGGGTGGCGGACATCGTGTACCGGCCCATCGACACGGAGCTGGTCCGCGGCGCCCGCGCCAAGGGCTGCGACGTCCTGGACGGCGGCCGGATGGCGGTGGGCCAGGCCGCCGACGCGTTCCGGATCTTCACCGGCCTCGACGCCGACCCGGACCGGATGCGCTCGCACTTCCTGGAGCTCGTGGCCGCCGAGGGGGTGGCCGCCTGATGCGCACCGGAATCGCCACCGTCTGCCTCTCCGGCACATTAAAGGAAAAGATGCAGGCCTGCGCCATCGCGGGATTCGACGGCATCGAGATCTTCGAGCAGGACCTTGTCACCTCGCCGCTCAGCCCGGAGCAGGTGCGCGGCATGGCGGCAGACCTGGGCCTGGACCTGGACCTTTACCAGCCGTTCCGCGACTTCGACGGCGTCACCCCGGACCTGCTCAAGGCCAACCTCCGCCGGGCCGAGGCGAAGTTCGCGCTCATGTCCCGCCTGGGCATGGATACCATCCTGGTCTGCTCCAACGTCGCCACCGCCACCATCGACGACGACGGCCTCCGCGCCGAACAGCTGGCCCAGCTCGCAGGACTGGCCGGGGACCACGGCATCAACGTGGCGTACGAGGCACTGGCCTGGGGCAAGTACGTCAACGACTACGAGCACGCCTACCGCCTGGTGGAGATGGTGGACCACCCCAACCTGGGCACCTGCCTGGACTCCTTCCACATCCTGTCCCGCGACTGGGAAACATCCCACATCGAGGCGTTCAACCCGGAAAAGATCTTCTTCGTCCAGGTGGCCGACGCCCCCAAACTCAGCATGGACGTGCTGTCCTGGAGCCGCCACTACCGGGTCTTCCCCGGCGAGGGGCAGTTCGACCTCGCCAAATTCATGGGCCACGTGGTCCGCGCCGGCTACACCGGGCCCGTGTCGCTGGAGGTCTTCAACGACGTCTTCCGGCAGTCCGACGTGGAGCGCACCGCCGTCGACGCCATGCGCTCGCTGATCTGGCTGGAGGAGCAGAGCGCCCAGTGGCTGGCCGGGAACGCTCCGGAAGGCACCCCGGCCGCAGGCGGCGCACACCGCCGTCGTTATCCCATGGAGCTGGCCACGCTGCCCAAGGTGAACGAGCCCGCCGGGTTCAACTTCGCCGAGGTCAAGGCGGACGACACCGCTCAGCTGGAGAAGCTCCTCGGCCAGCTCGGCTTCGAATTCGAAGGCCGCCACCGCACAAAGGACGTCCAGCTGTGGACCATGGGCCAGGCCCGGGTGATCATCAACGAGCAGGCGGCCTCGCACACCGAACCGTCCATCGCCGCCCTGGGGTTCGACGTCGATTCCCCCGTGATTGCCTCCGCCCGGGCCCAGCAGCTCAAGGCCCCCGTGGTGGCCCGCAAAGTCCAGGCCGACGAGGAGGTCTTCCAGGGCATCTCCGCGCCGGACTCCACCGAGATCTTCCTCTGCCAGGGCAGCCCGGACGGAACCGCCGCGTGGACACACGAATTCGGGGAAGGCCTGGAGCATCACGGCGCCGGAACCAGCGCCGTGATCGACCACGTGAACCTGGCCCAGCCGTGGCAGCACTTCGACGAAGCGGTCCTCTTCTACACCAGTGCCCTGGCACTGGAACCGCAGCCCTTCGCCGAGGTCCCCAGCCCCAGCGGCCTGGTGCGCTCGCAGGTCATGGAAACCACCGACGGCGCCGTGCGGCTGGTGCTCAACCTCGCGCCCGTGCAGCAAGCCTCCGGGCACAAGACCTACCAGGAACACATCGCCTTCGCCGTGGATGACCTGGTGGCCACCGCCCGCGCCGCCCGGGACCGCGGCCTGGACTTCCTGCAGATTCCGGCCAACTACTACGAGGACCTGGACGCCCGGTTCGACCTCGAGCCCGGCTTCCTGGCCACGCTCAAGGAGCTGAACCTGCTCTATGACCGGGATGCCGACGGCGAATTCCTGCACTTCTACACGGCCACCGTGGGCAGCGTGTTCTTCGAAATGGTGGAACGCCGCGGCGGCTACAACGGCTACGGCGCACCCAACGCCCCGGTCCGCCACGCCGTCCAGTACGACTCACTGCACCCCTGACACAACCCACGCACCAGCCACCACCAGGCAAAACCACCAGAAAGGAGCCGGACGTGCCGGAAGAGACCAACGCCCAGCTTGAATCGGACGAGCTTGTCCCGCCCGCCGAGCCGAAGGCGGCCCACCTGCCGCTGGACAAGGCCATCGAAACGCAGGCCGATCTCAGCGCGGAGATCAATGCCATCGGCGACGCCTACCAGCGCGCGCTCAAGGACGGCGCGCAGCCGGAAATCCAGCCCCGCCTGGACTACCCGCCGTACCGCAGCAGCATCCTGCGCCACCCCACCAAGAGCCTGCACCACACGGACCCGGAAACCATCGAACTGTACTCCCCGGCGTTCGGGCACCAGGACGTGCACGCGCTGGAATCCGACCTGACCATCCAGCACAATGGTGAACCCCAGGGCGAGCGGATCATCGTCGCCGGCCGCGTCCTGGACGGCGACGGCCGCCCGGTGGCCGGTCAGCTCGTGGAAATCTGGCAGGCGAATGCTTCCGGCCGCTACATCCACAAGCGGGACCAGCACCCGGCGCCCATCGATCCCAACTTCACGGGCATCGGCCGCTGCATCACCGGCCCCGACGGGTCCTACCGGTTCACCACCATCAAGCCCGGAGCCTACCCCTGGAAGAACCACCTGAATGCCTGGCGTCCCGCGCACATCCACTTCTCCCTCTTCGGCTCCGAGTTCACCCAGCGCATCATCACCCAGATGTACTTCCCCGGCGACCGGCTCTTCCCGCTCGACCCGATTTACCAGACCATCGTGGACCAGGACGCCCGCGACCGGCTGGTGGCCAGCTATGACCACAGCCTCACCGAGCCCGAATGGGCCCTGGGCTACAACTGGGACATCGTCCTGACAGGGCCCAAGCGGACCTGGACCGAAAACGAGGCATACGGCGACGCCGGGGATGACGAGGAGTAGGAAAATGAGCACCCAACTGGTACCCACCCCCGCCCAGACGGTCGGCCCGTTCTACGGCTACGCCCTGCCGTTCGAGAAAGACAACGAGCTCCTCGCTCCCGGTTCACCGGGATCCATCCGCCTGCAGGGCACCGTTTACGACGGCGCCGGCCAGGCCATCCCGGACGCGATCCTGGAAATCTGGCAGCCCGACGCCGAGGGCAACATCGTCCAGCGCACCGGTTCCCTGGTCCGCGACGGCTACACCTTCACCGGCTGGGGCCGCGGCGCCGTGGGCAACTCCGGCGTCTACACCTTCACCACCGTCAACCCGGGGCCCACCAAGCCCGTTCCCGGAAAAGCAGCGGCCGCACCCTTCATTTCGGTGGCCATTTTCGCCCGCGGCCTGACCAACCGGCTGTTCACCCGCATCTACCTGCCGGAGGACACCGAAGCCCTGGCCAACGACCCCCTGCTCAGCTCGCTGGATCCTGAGCGCCGCAGCACCCTCATTGCCCGGCGCGACGCCGACGGAGGCCTGACCTTCGACATCCGCCTCCAGGGTGAGGGTGAGACCGTGTTCCTGGACTTCCAGTGACGCACGCCGCCGCCATGGGAGACCTGCGCGCCTTCGCGGAAGAAGCCGACGCCGGCCTGCTCAGTCCCGTCTCGGCGTCGCCCCTGGTGGCGGCGCTGACGGGGGACCGGGCAGTGCTGGCGGCGATCCTCGCCGTGGAAGCGGGCTGGGCTGCCGTGCTGGAGCACGCAGGCCTGGCACCCGCCGGGTCCGCCGCCGTCGTCGCCTCCGCAGCTGACGCGGGCCGCTACGACGTTGCGGACATCGCCCGGCGCTCCCAAGGCGGCGGCAACCCCGTCATCCCCCTGCTGGGCGACCTGCGCAGGAACGTCGCCGCCCTGGACACCGCCGGTGTGGGGGCAGGGAAGGCGGTGCACGCCTCCCTCACCAGCCAGGACGTCCTGGATACCGCCCTGATGCTGGTGGCCCGCAACACGGTCAGCGCGGTGCTGGCGGACCTGAAGGCCATCACGGCGGCGCTGGCCGCCCTGGCGGAGCAGCACGCGGACACGCTGTGCGTGGGCAGGAGCCTGACGCAGCATTCGCTGCCCTTCACCTTTGGGCTGCGGTCGGCGCAGTGGTTCCACGGGGCTGCCGCCGCCGGAAGGCAACTCGAGGCCCTGGCGCTGCCGGTCCAGTTCGGCGGTGCCGCCGGGACCCTGGCCGCCGGAAGCGTGCTGACCAGCGGTTCGGCCGCTACGCCGTTCACCCTTGCCGACGCCCTGGCGAAACAGCTGGGGCTGGCCCCGGCACCCGCGCCGTGGCACACCAACCGGATCGCCGTCACGTCACTCGGCAACGCCCTGGCAGCCGTGCTGGACGCCTTCGGCAAGATCGCCGCGGACGTGCTGTTCCTCAGCCGCCCCGAGGTGGCCGAGCTCGCCGAACCCCGGGCCGCGGGCAGGGGAGTGTCTTCCGCGATGCCGCAGAAGCAGAACCCGGTGCTGTCCGTGCTGGTCCGCAGCGCCGCGCTGCAGGCCCCGGGCCTCGCCGCGCAGCTTCACCTCGCAGCCGCCACCTTCAACGACGAGCGGCCGGACGGTGCCTGGCACGCCGAATGGCCGGCCCTCCGGCAGCTGCTGGCGCTCGCCCTCGGCGCCGCCGGGCACGTCAGGGAGCTGGCCTGCGGGTTGCGGGTCTTCCCGGACGCCATGCGCCGCAACCTGGACCTTGCCGGGCCGCTGCTGCTGGCCGAAGGCGTCAACGCCGCGGTGGCGCCTCTGCTGGGGGAGAAAGACGGCCGCACGGGCAAGGAGCAGCTGCAGGACGTGGTGGACCGGACGCTCCAGGTTCCTCCTCCGGAGCAGCCCAGCACCTACCGCAGGCTCCTCCGCGAGGCCGTTCCCGCCGCCGTCGCCACCGATGAGCGGCTGAACGGGCTCCTGGACCCGGCCAACTACCTTGGCCAGGCTGGCGAGATCTCCCGCCGGATCCTCGCGGCCTACCCCGACTTTAATTCCCCGACCCCCGACCCGAAGGGAGCCTCCCGTGGCTAAACCGGCACTCAAAGCAGCACTGCTGTCCCCGCAGCGTCCCCTCGGCGGGCACCCCCTCCTGGTGGTGGGACCGTCCCTGGGCACCTCATCGATCCTGTGGAACCGGGCAGCGTCGGTGCTGGGCGCTGACTACGACGTCGTGGCCTGGGACCTCCCCGGCCACGGTGTTTCGCCTGCCGCCACCGAAGGCTTCGACGTGGCAGACCTCGCCGACGCCGTGGTGGACCTGATCGACTCCATCGCCCCGGGCAGCACTTTCCACTACGCCGGCGTGTCGCTGGGCGGCGCCGTGGGCCTGCAGCTGGGCATCAAGCACGGAGAACGGCTCAAAAGCCTCTCCGTGCAGAACAGCGGCGCCAGGATCGGCACCCCGGAGGCCTGGCTGGAGCGTGCGGAGACCGTCCGCACCCAGGGCACACCGGTGATGATCCAGGGCTCGGCCGAACGCTGGTTCGCCCCCGGGTTCATGGACAGCCAGCCCGAACTGAGCAGCCGCCTGCTGCACGCCCTGCGGGACGCCGACCGCTTCAGCTACGCCTTCTGCTGCGAGGCCCTGGCGGCCTTCGACGTCCGTGCCCAGCTGGGCAGCATCAGTGTTCCCACGCAGGTGGTCGCCGGGGCGCTCGACGGTGTGGCCACGCCCGCCATGGCGGAGGAAGTGGCCGCCGGGATCCGGGACGGCGGAGGCACCGCCACCGCCGTCACCATCGAGGGCATCGCCCACCTGGCACCCGCCGAGGCGCCCGGCCACGTGGCGGACCTGATGCGCAGCCTGGTCGGCTGGGCGGAGTCGCGGGAGGCGGCCCAGTGAGCGGCGCTGGACAGGACGGGGCGCAGCGCCACGGCGTGGTCCAGCCCGGCGCCACCAGCAGGGACATTTACGACGGCGGCATGGCCGTCCGGCGCGAAGTCCTCGGCGACACCCATGTGGACCGGGCGAACGCCAGCAAGGACGACTTCACCGACGATTTCCAGGACATGATCACCCGCATCGCCTGGGGCGGCATCTGGACCCGGCCGGGCCTGTCCCGCCAGATGCGCTCCGCGGTGACCATCACCGCCATGGTGGCGCACGGGCACTGGGAGGAGCTGGCCATGCACATCCGCGCCGCCCTCCGGAACGGCCTCAGCCGGGACGAGATCAAGGAAATCCTGCTGCAGACCGCCATCTACTGTGGCGTCCCGTCCGCCAACACCGCGTTCAAGACCGCCCAGCAAGTGTTTCGAGAAATGGACACCACCCCATGAACCAGGCTTTTGTGTACGACGCCGTGCGCACACCGTTCGGCAAGTTCGGCTCCGGCCTCGCCGCCGTCCGCCCGGATGACCTTGCCGCGCACGTGATCAGGGAGTCCGTGCGGCGCGCCCCCTCGCTTGATCCGGAGCGGATTGACGAGGTGGTGTTCGGCAACGCCAACGGCGCCGGCGAGGAAAACCGCAACGTCGCCCGGATGGGAACGCTGCTGGCCGGGCTGCCGGTCTCGATCCCCGGCACCACGGTGAACCGGCTCTGTGGCTCGTCCCTGGACGCCGCCATCATCGCGTCCCGGCAGGTCAACGCCGGCGACGCCGACCTGGTCCTGGTGGGCGGAGCCGAGTCGATGTCCCGGGCGCCGTGGGTGCTCCCCAAGACGGAGAAGCCCTACCCCGCAGGCGACCTGAACCTGGCCTCCACCACCCTGGGCTGGCGCCTGGTGAACAAGGCGATGCCGAAGGACTGGACCATTTCCCTGGGCGAGGCCACCGAGCGGCTCCGGGAGAAGTACGGCGTCACGCGGGAGGCGCAGGACGAGTTCGCAGCCGCCTCGCACAACCTGTCCGCCGCCGCGTGGGACGAGGGCTTCTACGACACCCTTGTCACCCCTGTCCCGGGCACCGACCTGGTCCGCGACGAAGGCATCCGTCCCGGCTCGTCGGCGGAGAAGCTCGCCGGACTGAAGACCGTGTTCCGGACCGGGGACGGCACCGTCACGGCGGGCAACGCGTCTCCATTGTCCGACGGCGCCTCCGCGGCCTGGGTGGGCAGTGAGGCTGCCGCCGGGCTGCTCGGGCTGGACCCGCTGGCCCGCATCGCCGGGCGCGGCGCCCACGCCAACGATCCGCAGTACTTCGGCTACGCCCCCGTCGAGGCCGCCAACAAGGCCCTCGCGAAGGCGGGCATCGGCTGGGACCAGGTGGGCGCCGTCGAACTTAACGAAGCGTTCGCCGCGCAGTCCCTGGCCTGCGTCAACGCCTGGGGCATCGACCCCTCGATCGTGAACCGGCACGGCGGAGCGATCGCCATGGGGCACCCGCTCGGCGCCTCCGGCACCCGAATCCTGGGGACCCTGGCCCGGTCCCTGCAGGCCTCCGGCGAACGCTGGGGCGTCGCAGCGATCTGCATCGGCGTCGGCCAGGGCCTGGCAGTGGTGCTGGAAAACGTGACTGCTTCAAACGGAAAGGCATAAGCCATGCTGAACTTTGTTGATTCGGTCCAGGAGGCCGTGGCCGGGATCAAGGACGGCTCCACCGTGATGATCGGCGGGTTCGGCAACGCCGGCCAGCCGTTCGAACTCATCGACGCGCTGCTCGAATGCGGTGCCACGGACCTGACGGTGGTGAACAACAACGCCGGCCAGGGCGACCAGGGCCTGGCCCTGCTGATCAAGGAAGGCCGGGTGAAGAAGATGATCTGCTCCTTCCCGCGGCAGTCCGATTCCTGGCACTTCGACGCCAAGTACAAGGCCGGCGAGATCGAACTCGAGCTGGTTCCGCAGGGCAACCTGGCAGAGCGGATCCGTGCCGCCGGGGCCGGGATCGGCGGGTTCTTCACCCCCACCGGCTACGGCACCACACTCGCCGAAGGCAAGGAAACCAGGTTCCTGAACGGCAAGTGGCAGGTCTTCGAAACCCCCATCCACGCCGACGTCGCCCTGATCAAGGCGCTCAAGGCCGACGGAAAGGGCAACCTGGTGTACCGCAAGACGGCCCGGAACTTCGGCCCCATCATGGCCGCCGCCGCGAAGCACACCATCGTCCAGGTATCCGGGATCGTCCCCACCGGCGGGCTCGACCCGGAAAACATCGTCACCCCGGGGATCTACGTCAACAGCATCGTCCAGGTTGCCGGCAGCGGTGCCGGTGCCACGAACGGAAAGGCGGCCTGAGATGAGCCTCACCGAAACCAGCATCAAGACATCAGAGACGCCGCTGGGCCGGGACGACCTCGCCCGGCTCGTGGCCAAGGACATCGCCCCCGGTTCCTTCGTGAACCTGGGCATCGGCCAGCCCACCCTGGTGTCCAACTACCTCACCGACGAACAAAACATCACCCTCCACACCGAGAACGGCATGCTGGGCATGGGCCCCGCCGCGGAGGGCGACGAGATCGACGGCGACCTCATCAACGCCGGCAAGATCCCCGTCACCGAGCTGCCCGGCGCCTCGTACTTCCACCACGCCGACTCGTTCGCGATCATGCGCGGCGGGCACCTGGACATCTGCGTCCTGGGGGCCTTCCAGGTCTCCGCCACCGGGGACCTGGCGAACTGGCACACCGGGGCACCCGGGGCGATTCCCGCCGTCGGCGGTGCCATGGACCTGGCCACCGGCGCCAAGGACGTGTTCGTGATGATGACCCTCCTGACCCGCGAGGGTGCGTCCAAGATCGTGGAATCCTGCACCTACCCGCTCACGGGCGTCGGCTGCGTCACCCGCGTCTACACCGACAAGGCCGTGTTCCTCACCGGTCCCGACGGCGTCACCGTCCGTGAAACCTTCGGCTGCACCCTTGAAGAACTCCAGGAACTGGTGCCCGTCCCGCTGAAGGCCGCGTCCGGCGTCGGAAGCGCCGCCTAGGATTGGTAACCATGACCGACGCCGTCCGCACGGACACCCAGCCCCCGCAGGCCAGCGACCAGTATGTCCAGTCGCTGGCACGCGGCCTGGCAGTGATCCGCGCCTTTGACGCGGACCGCCCGGTCATGACGCTCACCGAGGTTGCCGGGCAAACCGGGCTGACCCGGGCCACCGCACGCCGGTTCCTGCACACCCTGGTGGAGCTGGGCTACGTCCGCACCGACGGCAAGACGTTCGCCCTGACGGCGCAGGTGCTGCAGCTCGGCTACGCCTACCTTTCCGGGCTCTCCCTGCCGCAACTGGCCCAGCCGCACCTGGAGGAGCTGTCCCTCAAACTGGGCGAATCCACCTCCGCGGCCGTGCTGGACGGAACAGATATCGCCTACATCGCCAGGGTGACCACACGCCGGATCATGACCATCGGCATCACCGTGGGCACCCGTTTCCCGGCCTACGCCACCTCCATGGGCCGGGTCCTGCTGGCCCACCTCCCGGCACCCGCCCTGGAGGAGTACCTGGCCGCCGCCGACATTCGGCCCCTCACGCCGCGCGCCCTGGGAACGGTCCCGCAGCTGCTGGCCGAGCTGGAGGCTGTCCGCGCCCAGGGCTGGTGCCTGCTGGACCAGGAGCTGGAACTGGGCCTGATGTCCGTGGCCGCCCCGGTCTTCGACGGTCCCAAAGCCGTGGCGGCTGTCAACGTGTCCCTGCAGGCCCAGTCCGTGGCGGCGCAGCCGGATCCGAAGGCCTACCTGGCGTCAGTGGCGGAGGAAATCACCGCCACCGCCAAACTCATTTCAGCGGACCTGACCGCCCGCGGCTAGCCCAACCCAGCGCAGCACCGCACGGCACCGCACGCCGTTGCTGTGCTGGCGCGTCACGGCAAAGGTAACTGTTTGCCATCCAACCCCGCCGCGGCACTCCCGCCGCAGCAGCACGGGCCCTAGACTCAAGCCAACTGTGCGCAGCAGAGCGGCTGCCGCAAGGCTGCCGGTCGCGGCGGGAAGGGGAATCGGCGGATGAAAGTGGGTATTCCGCGGGAACGCCGGGACGGTGAACGGCGCGTTGCAGCCACCCCGGACACCGTGAAGCAGCTTACCGGGATGGGGTTGGAGGTCCTGGTGGAGGCGGCAGCGGGCGAACGTTCGGGGCACCCGGACCGCGACTACATGCAGGCGGGCGCCGCCGTCGTCCCCGCACTGGATGCTTCCGCCCTGGACGTCCTGCTGCACGTCCGGCCCCTCGACCCGCACGCCGCCGCCGCCCTGAGACGGGGGACCCTCACCGTGGGCCTGGCCTCGCCGTCGTCCGAACTGCCTGCCGTGGAGGCGCTCGCCGGCGCAGGCGTCACGTCCTTCGCCCTGGAACTGGTTCCCCGGATTTCCCGTGCCCAGTCCATGGACGCGCTCAGCTCCCAGGCCCTGGTGGCCGGCTACCGCTGCGTCCTGGAGGCTGCCATCCGGCTGCCCCGGTTCTTCCCGCTTTACATGACGGCGGCGGGCACCGTCCCGCCCGCCAGGGTCCTGGTCCTGGGCGCCGGCGTGGCGGGGCTGCAGGCCATCGGAACCGCCAAGCGGCTGGGCGCCCGGGTCTTCGCCAATGACATCCGTCCCGCCTCCGCGGACGAGGTCGCCTCGATGGGCGGCACGTTCATCCGCCTGGACCTTGAAACCGCGGAAGCGGCAGGCGGCTACGCCCGCCAGCTCAGTTCCGACGCCGGCACCCGGCAACGGCAGCTCCTGGCTCCGCATGTTGCGGAGTCGGATGTGCTGATCACGACGGCGGCTGTTCCCGGGCGCCCCGCACCCCTTTTGGTGACCCGCGGGATGGTGCAGGGCATGCGGGCCGGATCGGTCGTCGTCGACCTTGCCGCGGAGTCCGGCGGCAACGTCGAAGGCGTGGTCCCCGGCGAGGACACCGACGTCCCCACCGCCGACGGCACCGGCTACGTCACCCTGGTGGGCCTGAAGGACCCGGCATCCGCCATGGCCTTTGACGCCTCCCGCCTCTACGCCAAGAACGTGGCCAACCTCCTGGCGCTGATGGTCAAGGACGGCGCCCTGGACCTGGACTTCGGCGACGAGGTGGTGGCCGGCGCGTGCCTCACCCACGACGGTGAGGTGCGGCACCGCCCCACCGCGGAGCTGCTGGGGGCGCGGAGCACGGCACCGCAGGAAGGAACGCTCTGATGGACGGAATGAGCCTGCTGACCATCACGGTCCTGGCCGTCTTTGTGGGCTTCGAGGTGGTGTCCAAGGTCTCCAGCACGCTCCACACGCCGTTGATGTCCGGAGCCAACGCCATCCACGGCATCATCCTGGTGGGCGCCATCATCGTGGCCGGCCAGGCAACCGACCCCTGGGTCCTCACAGTGGCGCTCCTCGCCGTCGTCCTGGCCACCGCCAACTTGGTGGGCGGCTTCGTGGTGACGGACCGCATGCTGCACATGTTCCACGCCAGGAAGGACGCCGCGCGGCCCGCGGCCGGGGACAAGGCGGCGGGCAAATGAGCGTCCTGGACCCCGCCTGGACAGCGCTCCTGTACCTGGTGGCCGCCGTCTTCTTTATCCTGGCGCTGCGCGGCCTCAGCTCACCCCGCACAGCCCGCCGCGGCAACCTGGTGGGCGCGGCCGGCGCCGTGATCGCCGTCGTCACCGTGTTCCTGTCCGCGAGGCTGGAGAACATCCCCTGGATCCTGGCCGCCATCGCCGTGGGAGCCGCCGTGGCCGCCCCGGTAGCCCGGCGCGTGAAGATGACGCAGATGCCCCAATTGGTGGCGCTGTTCAACGGGGTGGGCGGCGGCGCCGCAGCGTTGGTGGCGCTGTTGGAACTGCCGCACGCGGACGGCCCCTGGGTGCGGCTGGCCATCGTCTTCACGCTCCTGGTGGGTGCCGTCTCCTTTGCCGGCTCGGGGGTGACGTTCGCCAAGCTGCAGGAGCTCATGACCACCCGGCCGGTGCTGTTCCCCGGCCTGCCCGTGGTGATGGCCGCGGTGCTGCTGGCCTCCGTGGCTGCTGCCGCCGCGGTCATGGTGACCGGGTCCACCGCGCTCGCGGTGCTGCTGCTGGTCCTGGGCCTGGCCGCCGGTGCGCTGCTTGTGCTGCCCGTGGGCGGCGCCGATGTTCCCATCGTGATTTCACTGCTGAACGTCTTCACCGGCCTGGCCGTGGCCGCGTCCGGCTTGGTGCTGGGCAACGTGCTCCTGGTGGTGGCCGGCACCCTGGTGGGCGCCTCCGGCACCATCCTGACCCGCGCCATGGCCGCCGCCATGGGCAGGAGCGTCGCCGGCATCATGTTCGGCGCCTTCCGGGGAAGTTCGACGGCGGGATCCACCGCCGTGAGCGAACGGCCGGTCCGCTCCTCCACGCCGGAGGACGTGGCGGTGCTCCTGCGGTACGCGCAGCGGGTCATCATCGTGCCCGGCTACGGGTTGGCGGTGGCGCAGGGCCAGCACACGGCGGCGGAGCTGGCCCAGGCCCTGGAAGCCCGCGGGATCGAGGTGGACTTTGCCATCCACCCGGTGGCCGGCCGGATGCCCGGGCACATGAACGTGCTCCTGGCCGAAGCCAACGTCCCGTACGAGTCACTCAAGGAAATGGTGGAAATCAACCCGGAGTTCAAGACCGCGGACGTGGCACTGGTGGTGGGCGCCAACGACGTGGTCAACCCGGCCGCCAAGACCACCGCGGGCTCGCCGATCTACGGCATGCCCATCCTGGAGGTCGCGGCGGCGCGGCAGGTGGTGTTCCTCAAACGGTCCATGCGCCCCGGCTTCGCGGGCATCGAAAACGACCTGCTGTACGAGCCGCAGACCTCCCTGCTGTTCGGCGACGCCAAGGATTCCCTGGCCCAGGTGCTGGGGGCCGTCAAATCCCTGTAGCCGGCGCTGGCGGGAACTCCCCGGCGGTCAGGCTACTCTTCTCTGAGAAGCTTGCTTTCCATTCCGCCACCTAAGGACGCCATGACTGCCAACAGCTCCACCTCACCCCGGCGCGCAGCCATCATTGTCAATCCCGCCAAGCCGGTGGACATCGACGTGCGCGGCCTGGTGGCCAAGCACTGCGTGGAAAACGGCTGGGGCGAGGCCATCTGGCTGGAAACCACCAAGGAGGATCCCGGCGTCGGGCAGGCCAAGGAAGCGCTGGCGCAGGGGGCCGACATTGTCATTGCCGCCGGCGGCGACGGCACCGTCCGCTGCGTGGCCGAGGTCCTCTCCGGCGGTGACGTTCCCATGGGCCTGCTGCCGCTGGGGACCGGGAACCTGCTGGCCCGCAACCTCGGGATGGACGTGACCGATTACGACGGTGCCATGGCCGGAGCCCTCACCGGTTCGGAGCGGAAGATCGACGTGGTCCGTGCCCGCCGCAGCGACCCGGACCAGGAGCAGCTGTTCCTGGTCATGGCCGGTGTGGGCTACGACGCCACCATCATGGCGGACACCAATGAGGACTTGAAGGACAAGGTGGGCTGGCTGGCCTACGTGGACGCCGGCATCCGGAACCTGCCCGGAAAGCCCGTCAAGGCCACCGTGGTCATCGACGGCGAGACGGTGGTGCACCGCGGCGTGCGCAGCGTGATGGTGGGCAACTGCGGCAAGGTCCAGGGCGGCCTGGAGATTTTCCCGGACGCCAAGGTGGATGACGGCCTGCTGGATATCGCGGTGCTCGCTCCGCACCACGGCAAACTGGGCTGGCTCTCCGTGCTCGCAGGCATCATTGGCAGGGGCAGGACCAAGGACACCGCCGTGGAGTACTTCCAGGGCAAGACCGTGGAAATCACCCTCGAACACAACGACAACTATCAGCTGGACGGGGACCACGAAGGCGAGGGCAAGCACGTCCTGATGACCATGGAGCCGGAGGCGCTCACGCTCCGGATGTAACCGGTACTTAGTTGGGGGTGGCAGGGGTGGTCTTGTGCGCCAGGACCTCCGCCAGCTCCGCCAGCCGGTGGGCCCGGGCAGACTCGGCAGGTGTGAAGGGTTCGCCCGGCCGGGCAAAGACGATGGGCCCGTGCCAGGCCGTGGGGATCTTGAGAACGGCGCCGCCGCCGGCCACCGCGGCGGAAACGTCCGACGGCGGCACTATCCGGGCGCGGAGCAGCTCCGCCACGGCGAGGGGCAGCTCGGTGGGGGCTTCGGCGATCCTGGCGGCGAGGCTCAGCGCTTTCGTCTGTCCGTCAGCCATGGCCAGCGCGGTGGTGGGCCAGGCGTGCGGAGCTGCCCCGCCGCCGTCGCGCAGTGCGTCCAGCAGCTCCCGTTCCCCCATGCTGCCGGGGGCGGACAGCACAAACTCGTCCAGCACGCCTCCGGGCACGGGATGGACGTGCAGGCCCAGGATGTTCACGCCGTTCCGGGCCAGCGAACCGGTCACCTTCTCCAGCGAGCCCGGCTCATCCCGGAGTACGGTCCGCGCCCGCCAGAGCGCGGGAGCGGCGTCGAGGGTGCGGCGGCGGTGCAGCGCCGGAGCGTGCAGCCAGCCGCGCAGCAGCCGGGCGGCTGAGGGTTCGGCCACCCAGATCACCAGCACCGTGGCGGTCAGCGTCAGGACCAGCACCTTGGCCACGTAGGGCAGGTGGGTTTCCACCACGAGGGCGTGCACCAGCAGTTCGATGGGCAGCATCACCGCCACGTTCGCCACGGTCAGGCGGGTCCTGGGCGGCTCGGGCATCATGCCGCAGACTTCGCAGCTCAGCTCGGCCGCAGGAGTGTTCCGGGATGCGCGCGTCATGAGCCCAGCATCGGTGCCTGCTGTTACTGCGGCATTGCCGGCCCATTCCATTCAAGGGAATTTAATGCGCGGCCGGGCGGGCCTCCGCCGTAGGATTTACCCGGAACGTCAGCGTGGCCGGCCGCCCTATCAGGACAACCGGTTACCGCAGGAAGGCGCTGCCCAACGTGAAGATGCTTGCTGAGATGTTCAGCATTGGCCCCGGCAACAAGGACCACCACCCCGCCCTGCGCTGCGCCGTCGGTGTCTTCGTTCCCCTCACCACTTTGGTCCTGCTGGGCCGCCTGGACGTGGCCATCTTCGCGTCGTTCGGTGCCTTCACAGGCATCTATGGCCGCGGCGAACCGCACGCCGCCCGCTTCGTGCTGCAGTTGCGCGCCGGGCTCCTGATGCTGCTGGTGATGTTTCTGGCCGCGCTCGCCGCACGGATGGATTCCGCTTTCGGCCTGGACGCGGCCACCCACACCTGGCTGCTGGTCCTGGCCACCACCCTCGTGGCCGGCGGGTGTTCCGTGGCGATCTCCTGGCTGCGCCTGAGGCCGGGCGGATCCCTGTTCCACATCTTCGCCTTCGCGGCCATCGCCTCCATCCCGCACCAGCCGCCGTTGTGGGAAGGGATGCTGGTGGCGGTCCTGACCACCGTGCTGTGCCTGCTGATCGGCTTTTCCTCCCGCGTACTTCCCAGCCACCGCACGCCCTGGACGTGGCCGCCGCGCATCCGGCGGACCGGGGCGGAGAAGCGTGCCGCCTGGCTTGAAGGGTTCGGCTACCTCGTTGCGGCCGCGCTGGCGGGATCACTGGCAACCTGGGCGGGCCAGCAGTTGGGGTTCGGCCACAACTACTGGGCGATGGTCGCGGCCGTGGTGCCCCTGGTGGGCCACACCACCCGCCACCGGGTGCGGCGCGGCGTCCAAAGGATTGTCGGCACGGTCCTGGGCCTGCTGCTGCTCGCAGCCGTCCTGCTGCTGGGCCTCCAGCCGTGGCAGACCGTGCTGGTCATGGCGCTGTGCCAGTTCGGCGCCGAGATGTTCATCATCCGGCAGTACCTGCTGGCCCAGGTCTTCGTCACCCCGCTGGCCCTGATCTCCACGCTCCTGGTGGTGCCGGCCTCACCCCGGATGCTGCTGCGGGACCGGATCATCGAGACCGTGATCGGCGCCGCCGTCGGCATCGCTGTGGTGCTGGCACCCGGTGTGTGGCGCCGCCTGCGGTCTGCGGCGGGCCAACGCACGACGGCGGCCTGACCGCCTTCCGAGGGCACTGGCCATTGACTCGGGGGCAAGGCATCCCGCGTCCCCGCCGCGGTAGGCTGGACTTCCCGTTGAACGGAAGGGGTTGCGGTGGCGAACTCGCAGTCGGGCGATTCCGTGGTGGACCGCATCGTCCGCCTGATCTCCGCCTTTCCGCAGGACGCAGGCTCCCTCCAGCTCTCCGAGCTTGCCGAACGCGCCGGCCTGCCGCTGACCACCACGCACCGGCTGGTGGGCCAGCTGGCCGGTCACGGCCTGCTCGACACAGCGCCCGGAGGATTGGTCCGCCCCGGGCTGCGGCTGTGGGAGCTGGTGAACCGCGCCTCGCCAACGCTGGCGTTGCGGCAGGCTGCCATGCCGTTCATGGAGGACATCCAGCAGGTCCTTAATCAGAACGTCAACCTCGCGGTCCTGGACGGCCGGGACGTGCTGTTCGTGGAGCGCCTGTCCCGCCGCGGATCGGTGGCCAACCGTGCCCAGGTGGCCGGCAGGATGCCCCTCCACGTCTCTTCCGCCGGCCTGGCCCTGATGGCGCACCAGGACAAATCCGTCCAGGCGGCGTACCTCGAAGGCTTTTCGGACCCCGGCGGCACCCTGACCGCCGATGATGTGCGGACGCTGCTCGCCGAAGCATCCCGCCAGGGCTACGCGCAGCTGAAGGCCGTCATGGATCCGGACACCTGGGGCATCGCCGTGCCCGTCCTCAACCGCCGCCAGCACGCGGTCGCCTCCCTCGGCGTCGTGGTTCCGCTGCGGGAAATGCGGCTCCAGGCGCTTGTTCCGGCCCTGCAGACCGCGGCGCGGGGCATCGCCCGCCGCTTGGCGGACTCCTGACCTCGAACCATTCAACGGAATTGTTGTAACGCCGGTCACCCGCCGCGGCGCACACTGGTGCCAGGCACATTCCGGCCCGCCGGGCCCGCAACGAAGCGAGACAATCATGGCACGCACCACCATCACCACGCAGGTAGCCATCATGGGCGCAGGCCCCGCCGGGCTCATGCTCTCCCACCTTCTGGCCAAGGCCGGCATCGAGTCCACCGTGATCGAAGTCAGAAGCCACGACGAGATCAGCCGCACCGTCCGTGCCGGCATCCTGGAGCACGGAACTGTGAACCTGCTGGTGGACAGCGGGGTATCGGACCGGGTGCTGACCCACGGCGACCGGCACGACGGCATCGAGCTGCGGTTCAACGGCGAGAGCCACCGCGTCGACTTCAAGGACCTGGTGGGCGAATCCGTGTGGCTCTACCCGCAGACGGACGTCTTCACGGACCTCGCCGCCCGCAGGAAGGCCGACGCCGGCGACGTCCGCTACAGCGTCACTGACACCAGCGTCCACGACCTCGAGGGCAAGCCCAAGGTTTGGTTCACGGACGCCGACGGCACCGACTTCGAGATCCAGGCCGACTTCCTGGTCGGGGCGGACGGCTCCCGCAGCCACTGCCGGTTCCAGATCCCCGAAGCCCACCGCAAGTGGTACTTCCATGAATACCCGTTCGCCTGGTTCGGCATCCTGGCCGAGGCACCGCGCAGCTCGGACGAACTGATCTACGCCAACTCGGCCAACGGCTTCGCCCTGATCAGCCAGCGCACCGAGACCGTCCAGCGCATGTACTTCCAGTGCGACCCCAAGGAGAACGTCGCCGAGTGGGACGATGACCGGATCTGGGCCGAGTTCCGCGGCCGGGTCAACGGCAACGGCTTCGAACTCAAGGAGGGCCCGGTCATCGAGAAGATGGTCCTGCCGTTCCGCAGCTTCGTCCACACGCCCATGCGGTACGGCAACCTGTTCCTGGCCGGCGATGCCGCCCACACCGTCCCGCCTACCGGCGCCAAGGGCCTGAACCTGGCCATCCACGACGTCAAGGTCCTCTTCGAGGGGCTGGACAGCCACTACAACTCCGGCTCGGACCGGCTGCTGGAAACCTACAGCGACCGCGCCCTGGACCGGGTGTGGAAGGCCCAGCAGTTCTCCTATTGGATGACCACCATGCTGCACACGCCCGCCGACGCCGATGACTTTTCCCGCGCCCGCCAGTTGGGCGAACTGAATTCCGTGGTGTCCTCACGCCACGGCATGGCCTACCTGGCCGAGGCCTACACCGGGTGGCCGGGCCGCGCCTGACGCCGGACACGCCAGGGAAAGTACGACGGCGGGCGGCCGGGTTCAGGGGGCCAGGAGCCGCCTGATGGTTGCGGCAACGGCTTCCACGTCCGGGGCCTCGTCGCGCCGCACCGTGAGCAGGTGCAGCAGCAGGCCGTCGCCGTAGTCGGCCACGTCCCGTGCCCGGGCTGCAGGGTCCGGGACGCCGAGGGCCGCCAGGGCCTGTTCCAGGTTGCCCACGAGGAGGCGGTGACCGGCGGTGACCGCCTCCGGGCGGTCCAGCGAGAAGGCCATCCGGGCCCGGTTGATGCCGGCGTGCTGCCCGGCCAGTGCCACTACGGTGGACGCCAGCCGGCCGGCCAGTTCATCGATGTCCCGCGGCGGGCCTGCCGGTCCGCGCTGGCGCAGCAGTTCCGCATCCAGGTCCAGCAGCCGCTCCAGGACCGCATCGACCAGGGCGGAGCGGCTGCGGTAGTAGTTGGAGGTGGTCCCTTCGGCGACCTCCGCGGTGGCGTCCACGGCGCGGTGGGTCAGTCCCTTCATTCCCTTCTCCGCCACCACGGCCAGGGCTGCGTCGAGGAGTTGGGTCCGGCGGTCAGGCATGGCCCCAGTCTAGTGACAGGGGGACGTCACCCCTTCCGGTATCACTACAAAAGTAGTAGCTTTGCTGCATGAACGGAATTTCGGTCATCGGCGGCGGAATCGCAGGGCTGGCACTGGCGGCATGCCTGGACCCGGACAAATTCCAGGTCACGGTGTACGAGAAGAGGCCTGAACTTCCGGCCGTGGGCAACGCCCTGGGCATGTGGCCCAACGCCCAGCGCGCACTGGACCGGCTGGGGATCCTCGGCGAGGCCAGGGCCGTCAGCCCCGTGCTCGGCAGCGGGTCGGTCCGGGACGCCCAGGGTAAGCCCTGGATCACGGTCGACGCAGGCGACATGTTCGGCATCTCGCGCGTGGACCTGCTGCGCCTGCTGGACGCGGCGGTGCCCGGAACCGTCCGTCGCAGCACCGGCAATGTACAGGCACCGCCCGCGGACGGAAGCCTGGTGGTGGGTGCCGACGGCGTTCACAGCACGGTCCGCCGGGAGGGGTGGGGGCCGGGCACCGGCGCCAGGCTCTCCCCCTACCTTGCGTTGCGGGGCACCCTGCCCACTCCTGTCGGCCCGGACGAGGTTGGCGAGTACTGGGGCCGCGGCGACCTGTTCGGCATGGCGGCTGCCCGCGGCGGCTCGTTCTGGTACGCCAGCTACCGGTCTGCGGCCGGCCCCTACGGCATCGACCCCGCGGCGGCCCTGGAGGAGGCCCGGGCACGCTATTCCGGCCACGCGCCCGCCATCCGCCGGACGCTCGCCGCCGCAAGCCCCGGGGACTGCCTGGTGCAGCGCCTGTGGACTGTCCCGCGGCTGGGCTCCTACGTCCACGGGCGCACGGTGCTCATCGGGGATGCCGCACACGCCATGATGCCCACACTGGGCCGCGGCGCCTGCGAATCCCTGGTGGACGCCGTCACCCTCGCGGACCTTCTCAACACGCTGCCCGAAGCCGAGGCGCTCCGTGCCTACGACCGGCAGCGGCGGCTGAGGACCCAGGCCCTGGGCGTGGCATCGGCGGCGATGGGGCGCATTGCCCTCGCGGAAGGTGCCCAGCCCTTACGGGACCGGCTGCTCGGCCTGGCCCGACGCCGGAAGCCGGGTACCGCCGTCGTCCGCGGTACCGCCGCCTGACCACCGGCCTCAGGGCCGGCGCGCGGGTCCGGGCAGAACCCCCTCCTCCGCCGCTGACCCGGAACTGCCGGCCGGTGCGGAACTCTCGGCGAGGACCCCGGCGGCGGAGGCACCGCCTGCTGCGGGAGCCGCGGGGAGGCGCTTCCGGTTGCCGCTGCGCCGGGACCGGCCGTACACCAGGTACATCGTGACGCCGGTGATCACCATTAACAGCACGGTGTAGACGAAGGTGTTGGCCACCCCGTCCGTTCCTTCCGCGCCGTCCGTGTTGGCCTTGATGACCAGGCCCAGCGGCTGGAACAACGGGTGAGCCAGGAAGATGGCGGTGTCGTAATCATCCAGCAGGCTGTTGAAGTTCAGGGCAGTGATGGCTGCCGCCGCCGGCAGCACCAGCGGCAGCAGGATCCGGCGGAAAACGTAGAGGGTCCTGGCGCCCATCATCGCGGCTGCTTCCTCCAGCGAGGAATTCACTGCGGCGAAGGAAGCCTTCAGCATCCTCAGCGTGAACGGAATCTTCACAGTGACAAACGCGATCAGCAGGATCACCGTGGTTCCGGTGAGGACCGCCCCGCCCACCATCGGGTTGGGGTGGTCGTAACTGATGATCAGGCCCAGGGCGAGCAGGGCCGAGGGCAGGATCCATGGAATGTGCAGCAGGTATTCGAAGAGCGAGGCCACCCAGTTCCGGTATTTCTGCAGCAGGCGGGCCACGAAGAGCAGCCCGCCGACGGCGATCAGCGCGGCCAGGGCGCTGTAGGCGACGCTGACAACGAACGGACGCAGCCCGGCAGGCTGCGTCAGCACCCGCACGTAGTTGTCCAGCGTGAGGCTTCCCCAGGTGAGCTGCCCGGTCTGGATCGCCGCTCCGTCCGCGAACGAGTACAGCACAATGAGGACCACGGGAAGCGTGTACACCGCAAAGAGCAGGTAGGCCACGGCATGGACCGCGATGTTGGCCACCGGATTGCGGATGTCCTGCTTCTGCAGCTCGGAGGACACTTTGGAGACGGAGAAATAGGTGCCGCCCCGCTCCAGCCGGGACATCACCGCCAGCATCAGCATGGTGGCCACGCCGAGGATCACGGCCAGCAGCGCGGCCAGGTCCCGGGACGTGGGGCTGTTGGTGAACGTCAGGATCATGGGCGTAATGGTCTGGAAGTCCCGTCCGCCCAGCACCTGGGGTGCGCTGAGGGCACCCAGGCCGGTCAGGAAGGAGAGGATGGTCACCGCAAACAGGGTGGGTTTGAGCATGGGCAGCACGATGCGCCGCAGAATGGTCCAGGTGGAGGCACCCAGGTTCTTCGCCGCCTCAATGGTCTGGTAGTCCACGCCCTTCAACGCGTTGGCCACAAACAGCATGTGGTTGGTGGTGGTGGCAAAGGTCATCACCAGCAGGACCGCGAAAAATCCGGAGAACCAGGCCGGGTCCATGCCCGGGAACACCTGCAGCAGCAGTGAGGTGACGATTCCCTTGTCCCCGTAGATGAACTTGTAGCCCGCCGCCAGCACAATGCCGCCGTAGATGAAGGTGGTGGCGTACCCCAGGAACAGGATCCGCGATCCCCGGATCCGGAAATAGTGGGTGACCAGGACAATGAAGATGCCCACCACGTTGACGGTGATGGACAGCGCAACGGCCAGCAGGAAGCTGTTGCCCAGCGCCTTCATGGCCCGCTGCGAGGAGAACAGCTTCTCGGCGGCCCGCCCCGAAAAGCTGCCGTCCGGGAAGAAGGTGGCCATCAGGACGTGGATGTTCGGCCACACCAGGAACGCGGCGATGAACCAGGTGAGCACCACCCCCACCACCAGCACAAAGGGGGACCTGGCCATCGACCGGACCGGTGAGGAGCCGCTCATGGCAGGGCCGCCGCCGTGTCCTGGGCCCGCAGGGCATTCCCGGTTTCCGGGTGGTACTGGAGGATGTGTTCCGGCCGCACGTGGACGGTGGTTTCGGTTCCCGGTTCGGGGTGGGCCCCGCCATCTTCCCGGACCAGGAGTCGGATGTCCGCGCCATGGCTCCGCACCACATACCGGCTGTGGAGGCCGTGGTACGTGCGGGACATAACGGTTCCGGCAAGGCCGACGGCGGCACCCCCGTTCGCGGGGGCGTCCAGGGACGCTTTTTCCACCCGCAGGTAGGAGCGGGCTTCCGTGCTGAGGCCGGCGCCGGAGAGCCGGTTCACCTCGGCGACGAATTCCGGGGTCAGGGACGAACTGTCGCCGATGAAGTTGCAGACGAACTCCGTGGCGGCGTGATCGTAGATCTCCTGCGGGGTTCCCACTTGCTCCACCACGCCCTTGTTGAACACGGCCACGCGGTCGCTCATGGCCAGGGCTTCATCCTGGTCGTGGGTGACGTACACGGTGGTGATGCCGAATTCGCTCTGCAGGTCCTTGAGCTGCTGCCGGAGCTGGTGCCGGAGCTTGGCGTCCAGGTTGGACAGGGGTTCGTCCAGCAGCAGGATCTTGGGCCGGAGGACCAGCGCCCTGGCAACAGCCACCCGCTGTTGCTGGCCGCCGGAGAGCTCAGCGACGTTCTTGGCCAACTGTTCGTCGCTGAGCTCCACCCGGCGGGCGATGTCCCGGACCATCCGGTCACTGTCGGCGCCCTTCTCCTTCCGGACGCGCAGGCCGAAGGCGATGTTCTCCCACACGCTCATGCTGGGAAACAGGGCGTAGTTCTGGAAGACCATGCCCACCTGCCGTTTGTCGCTCGGAAGCCGGGTCACGTCCTTCCCGTCCACTGTCACCGTTCCGGCAGCAGGCTGGATGAACCCCGCCAGGGTGCGCAGCGCCGTCGTCTTTCCGCAGCCGGACGGTCCCAGCAGGGTGAAGAATTCACCCGGCCGGACGTGGAGATCCAACTGCGGAATGGCAGTGAAGCTGCCGAAGGAAACTTTGATGCTGTCCAAGCGGATCATGGCAAACCTGTCTGGTGGCTTCTCGGAGTGGCGGACCGGGCGGCGGGACCGGTGCTACGTCATGTACTCGAGTTCGATCTTCTCCACCCAGGCGCCCATGTTTTCCTGGACAAAGTCCCAATCGATGTCCTGCTGCTTGAGGTCGGCGAAGAAGTCCACCACCTCGGGGTTGGCCTGGGCCTGCGCACCCTTGTTGACCGGCATGGAGTTGAACTGCTTGGCGAACTCGCCCTGGACTTCGGCGCTGCCGAACCAGTCAATGAAATTCTGGGCCTGTTCCTTCTTCTTCGTCCCCTTGACCAGGGCGATCTGCTCCACCGCCAGCGGGACGCCAACCGACGGTGTGGCGGTGTCCACGTTGACCTTGAAGGACTTCTCGCGCTCGGCGATGATCGAGGACGGCATCTGCCCCATGTCCACTTCGCCGGACGCTATCCGGGCAAAGAGGTCGGTCTTGGCGACGGCGGGGCTGCCGTTCTGGAAGTACTGCTCCACCTGCTTCCAGCCTTCGTCGGAGATTCCCAGGTCCCCCGAGTCGTCACGGTAGCGGGTCAGGATGCCGGCGAAGACCAGCTGGGCGGTGGCGGTGCCCAGGCCGGTGACCCGCTCATAGCGGGCCTTGAATTCATCCTTGGTCCACAGGTCGGTCCAGTCCTGGGGGCCGGTGTCCTTGGAGAACTTGTCCGAGTTGTAGCCCAGGAGGATGGCCTGCTTGACCAGCGGCCAGTACGTTTCGCCGTCTGCCAGCGAGGTGTCCACGTCCCCGGCCCATGCAGGCTTGTAGGGTTCCAACACGTCCTCGGCCTTGACCTGCGAGAAGTACATGTTGTTGAGTCCGAACGCGACGTCCGCGATGGGATTGTTCTTTTCGGCGATGAGCTTGTTGGTGGCGTCGGCGCCTCCGGCTCCCACGATTTCGATGTTGAATCCGGCCTCGCCGGCCTTCTTCGTCACCCAGTCTCCGCGGCCCTCACCGTTGGAGTTGGTGTAGACCACCAGGGTGTCTGCGGATCCTGCGCCCGGAGCGGATGAGGCGGCCCCGGACTCACCGGGTGACGGGTTGCCTCCTCCGCATCCGGCAAGGAGGGTGGCGGCGACGGCGGCGGCAACCAAAGACTGTAATTTACGCACGATCAGGACTCATTTCTGCACTGGAACCGGAGCATGTCCGCACAGCCTATAGCCGGGCATGCGGAAAGCGGGGCCGCTATAGCTATCGATTCGATAAACAGCCCGGCTGTTTAATCTGGTCCGCTCGCAAAAACGTCTGGAGGCTCCGGGGTGAACCCCGGGTGAACCTCAGTCCTGCTGCAGTGTTTCGGTCAGGTGGTGGGTGGGGATCCTGTCGCGGTCATAGGTGATCTCGGTGTAGCCGTGGGGTTCGGGCTTGCCCGTGGCGCTGAGGTTCACGAACACGATCTCCTCGATGGTCAGGATGCTCTGCCTGGTGATCATGTTCCGGACCTCCGCGCGCATGGTGAGCGAGGTGCGGCCGAACTTCGTGGCGGTCAGGCCCATTTCGATCAGGTCGCCCTGTACCGCGGAGCTCACGAAGTTGATTTCCGAGATGTACTTGGTGACGGCGCGCCCGTTGCCAAGCTGCAGGATGGCGTAGATGGCTGCTTCCTCGTCAATCCACTTCAGCAGGCTTCCGCCGAAAAGGGTGCCGTTGGCGTTCAGGTCTTCGGGCCGGACCCATTTGCGGGTGCGGAAGGTGATGTCTGCTGTTCCCATAGGCCGAGGTTAGCGGAGGCCGGTCCTTCCGCAGGCAGTGTGACGCCGCGGAACCCGGCTAGGCCATCGCAGTGTGGGCCGCGCTGCGGGAATCGATGGTCTTGGCATAGCAGGCAGAGTGTTCCACGCCGATGTACGGGCCAAAGTTGGGCACGGGTTCGAAACCCGAATTCTGGTAGAAGTTCCGCCCGTCCGCCTGCGCGGAGCCGGCCTCCGCCTTGATCCGCGTGATGCCCTGCTTGAACGCCTCCGCCTCCAGGGCTGCCAGGATGGAACTCGCCACACCCGAGCCGCGGGTATACGGAACCACGTAAAGCCGCTTGATCTCGGCGGTAGTGGGATCGAGCATCCGCAATCCGCCGCAGCCCACCGGCTGGCCCGACCCCTTGTCGTACGCCACCAGGAACACTGCGCAGTCGGCGCCCGACGGCGGTGGGCCGGGTTCGTGGTCCGCGGTGCCAAACCGCGCGTCAAGTTCGGCCTGCTGGGCGCGGCGCAGATCGGCACCCACGGGGTGCGCCCAGGCTACCTGCCTGATGTTCAGCCGCGGATTGGTCTGCATGTCTGGCCTCGTTTCGCCGAAGGGGTGATGCAGATCAAGGCTAGGGGCGCCCGGTTACGCGGGTGTTTCTGCCGGGTAAGGGTCCGGATAACGCCATGCGGCCGGCCTGCGGTCAACTAGCTTGGCAGGCTAGTTATCAGCTGGTCTAAGATAAACGTATGGTTTCTACAGGCAATGAGGGTTCGGGCTACTGGTACGGTCCGGATGGTCAGTTGGACTATGCGGCAGCTGTGTTGAAGTCGTTGCGGGACTACCGGGCGGCCGAAACTGCCATCCGACGCTCCACGCGGGACTCCATGGGCATGGGTGAGACGGACATCCTCGCCCTGCGCTACCTGCTCCGCGCGCAGGCCTCGGGAAAAACGGTGGTACCTAAAGATCTTAGCCACTTCCTGGGCATCACCAGCGCCTCCACGACGTCCCTGATTGACCGGCTGGTGACCAGCGGGCACGTGCGCCGCGAGGCGCACCCGTCCGACCGCCGCTCGGTGGTGGTGGTACCTACGGTGGAATCCGACACGGAGGTCCGGGAAACCCTCGGCGCCATGCACCGGCGGATGATGACCGTCGCGGAGTCGCTGAGTGCCGAGGAAGCCCGCACCGTGGTCGCCTTCTTGGGGCGCATGACCGAAGCCATTGCGGAGCTCGAAGACGCCCACAACAAACTTGCTAGCCAAACTAGCTAGATGGGCTAGTTATATGTAAGCTTACGATCAACCGAAGAATTACTGCCTGACGGAAGTAGTGAGCGCGTTGATCACATTCGAGAAAACCTCTGCAGGGGGAGCAGAGCGTCTAGTCCACTGCGGCACACCGATGGAATTGGTGACGCCCGCTGTGCGCCGTGCCGTCATGGGGTACACCTTCGGGCCCGACGAACCCGGCCCTGTTCAATTGCTGCCCGTGTGGCGCTGCCAGTGCGGTTTCCAGCTCGACGCGTGGAACCCGTTTGGCGAACCGGTTCAGGCGCCCCTGTGATCGCCGGCCGCTACGTCCTCCAGGAAAGGCTGGGGCGCGGCTCGGTGGCGGAAGTCTTCAGGGCGCTGGATGTGTCCGGCGGTCCGGACGTGGCCATCAAGGTGGCTGCGGACAATTCGGACAAACAGCACCAGCGGATCCGCGACGAGGCCACGGTCCTGGCCTCCCTTCGCCACCCGTCCATCGTCAGGTTCATCGATCACGGGACCATGCCGGCCGGCACTTATCGCTCGGGGCATGCCTACCTGGTCGAGGAACTGGCGCTGGGGACAAGCCTCTCAGAGGCGGTCCGTACGGGTACCTCCTCGCCGGACGAGGTGGCAGTCTGGGCGAGGAGCCTTTTCAGCGCCGTCGCCCACCTGCATGACCGCGGCCTGGTGCACCGCGACATCAAGCCGGGCAACCTGATGCTCAGCGGGCTGCGGCGAAGCCCGGTGCGGATCATCGATTTCGGGATCGCCGCCAGGGCGGGCGCCGCCATGGAGCCCGGCATCTCCTCGGGAACGGTCCACTACATGAGCCCGGAACAGGCAGCGGGCGGCGTCGCCAGGCCTTCCTGGGACGTCTATGCCATGGGGCTGGTCCTGCTTGAACTGCTCACCGGCACCAAGGCGTTTCCAGGTACGGCCGTCGAGTCCCTCGTGGCACGCACCCTCAGGAGCCCGGAGATCCCCGAGTCTCTGGGACCGCGCTGGGGCAACTTCCTGCGCGCCCTCACAGCCATGGACGGCGGGGAGAGGCCGACGGCGGCCGAGGCTTCCGTCCTGGCCGGCCGCCTGGTGCCGCCGGGCCCGGCCGCCAGGCCGGATGCGTGTCCGGCGCGTTCGGCCCGGGAACGGCGGGAGCGGCTCCTGGCCACCTAGGGCGGCCCTCCCGACGGCGTGCGGATCCTCAGGGGCGGCTGACGTCCCGGCCCATGGGGTCTTCCGCTGCAGGGTCGGCCAGCGCCAGCCCGCCCACGGGGCTCCCGGCCCAATGGATCAGTTTCCAGCCGGTGTCCGGATCTCCCTCCACCGCCACGATTCCGGTATTGGCCAGAACATGCCTGGCCGCGAACTCGTGGTCGATCCCCTCGGCCCGGAGCCCGGCCCAGGTGCGGATGGCCGCTCCGTGGCTCACCACGGCAACCGTGCCGTCCGCTCCGGAGGCCCGCTCCACGGCTCGCAGGATGGCGGCGTCGAACCGCGCAAAGAAGGCGTGCCCGTCAGGGCCGGCGGGCATCCGGACGTCCAGGTCCCCGGCCGCCCAGGACATCACGGTCCCCATGTAGCGCTTGTGCGACTCGTGGTCCGTGAGTTTCTCCAGCGAGCCCGCCTCGATCTCGTGAAGACCGTCCAGGACCGCAGCCTGCAGGCCGTGGAGCCTGCCCAGGGGAGCGGCGGTGATCTGGGTGCGGATCAGGGTGGAGGCAAAGAGCGCCTCAATGGGGTGGTTGGCCAGCGACCGTGCCATAGCGTGCGCCTGCCGTTCACCCAGCTCGGTCAGCCCCGGCCCCGGGTGCGCGGTGTCCAGCTGGCCAAGGACGTTGCCGGGAGTTTCCCCGTGGCGGATGAGCAGAAGCTTCATGCCCTCCAGTGTGGCACCCATCGGCCGGGGCAGCCGAACGGGCGGCAGGCCCGTGGAGGGAAACTGTGCCGGGGAGCAACAAACGGCGCCGGACCCACCCGGGCCCGGCGCCGCCGTCGTACGTCTCTCCGCGGACGGTGAGGGACTACTTGAGGTGGTCCACCAGCTTGTCCGCGATGCCCGTGTAGGTGCCCGGGGTCAGGGCGAGCAGCCGTGCCTCGGCGTCGGGGGAGAGGCCCAGGCCCTGCACGAACTCCTGCATCCGGGCAGCATCCACGCGGTGACCGCGGGTGAGCTCCTTGAGCCGCTCGTACGGGTTCTCCATGCCTTCGACGCCGGCGATCGCCTCGGCGCGCATGACCATCTGGATGGCCTCGCCCAGGACCTCCCAGTTGGTGTCCAGGTCCCCGGCCAGGACGTCCTCGGCCACGTCAAGGCGTTCGAGGCCCTTGGCCACGTTGGAGATGGCCAGGAGGGAGTGGCCGAATGCCACGCCGATGTTGCGCTGGCTGGAGGAGTCCGTGAGGTCGCGCTGCCAGCGGGAGGTCACCAGGGTGGAGCCCAGGACGTCCAGCAGGCCGGAGGAGATCTCCAGGTTGGCCTCGGCGTTTTCGAAGCGGATGGGGTTGACCTTGTGCGGCATCGTGGAGGAGCCGGTGGCGCCCGCGACGGGGATCTGCGCGAAGTAGCCGATGGAGATGTAGCTCCAGATGTCCGTGCAGACGTTGTGCAGGATGCGGTTGAAGCGAGCGACGTCGGCGTACAGCTCGGCCTGCCAGTCGTGGCTTTCGATCTGCGTGGTCAGGGGGTTCCAGGTGAGGCCCAGGCCCTCGACGAACGACCTGGACACCTGCTGCCAGTCCGCGCCGGGAACGGACGCCACATGGGCGGCGTAGGTGCCGGTGGCGCCGTTGATCTTGCCCAAGTATTCGGTCTTGGCGATGCGGTCCAGCTGGCGGTTGAGGCGGTGCGCGATCACGGCCAGTTCCTTGCCCAGCGTGGTGGGCGTGGCCGGCTGGCCGTGGGTGCGGGACAGCATGGGCACCGCGCGGTTGTCCTCGGCCATCCTGCCGATCTGGGCCACCAGGGCGCGGGCCGCGGGGAGCCAGACGTCCTCCACGGCGCCCTTGACGCCCAGTGCGTAGGAGAGGTTGTTGATGTCCTCGGACGTGCAGCCGAAGTGGACCATGGCGGTCAGGTTTTCGATGCCGATGCCTGGCAGGCGGCGGCCGATGTAGTACTCCACTGCCTTGACGTCGTGGACGGTGACGGCCTCGATTTCGGCGAGCTCCGCGACGGAGGCCGCATCGAATTCGGTGACGATGGCGCGCAGCTGCTCCTGCTGGTCAGCGGTCAGTGGCCCGGCGCCGGGAAGGACGCTGTTGCTGGTCAGGTGGATGAGCCACTCAACTTCGACGGCCACGCGGTCCCGATTGAGCGCGGCTTCGGACAGGTAGTCCACCAGTGGCGCCACCGCGGGCTGGTAACGGCCGTCCAGGGGGCCCAGGGCGATTTTTTCCGGGGACGCGGCGAGGGCCAGGCGTCCTGAGGGCGTGCGGGTGTCAGCTGTGGCGGCAGTTTCAGGCATGTGCTGATTCTTTCACGAACTCCTGCGGCCCCTTAAGCGGCCTCCGTACGTTACTTGTCCACATAGACGACGGCGGCACTGTGGCCGGCGGTCCTGCTTCCGTAGCGTTACCCCATCAGCAGGGTCGGCAATGCTCCCGGGATGCCGGGGGCGGGAAAGCGCAGGTGTGTGGAACATGGTGGGTGAGGGACTGCCGGGAGCGGCCGAGCATGTGGCCGCCGATTTGCTGCCCCTGGTCAGGCGGCTTGCGTCCTGCGCCGTCCAGGTCGAGGAGGTGCTGGCAGGCTTGCGGGACATCCAGCTGCTCAACTGGCAATCCCCCGCCGGTCGGGCCTACCGTGACACTGTTTCCCGCCAAGGGGCAGCCCTGCGGCACGCAGCTGACGCCCTGGAAGGGGCGAAGGCCGCGGTGGCGAGGCATGCCGAGGACAGTGTGGCCGCAGCCGCTGCCGCGTACAGGTGATCCTGATGGAACTGACTGATCCGTCCGGCCAGGAAGGCATCCGGCTGTATGGCGCTGCCCGGGACGGCGATTTGACCATCCGCGGCGGCATCGGCGGGATCGGCGTCCAGCTTGATGAACTCACTGCGGGTGCGGAAAAACTCGAGGCCCTAGCCTCAGGGCTGACGGCTGTTGAGCGGGAAACCGGCCGGGTCCTTGACCAGCTCTGCTGGGTGGACAGGCAGCCGCCATGGTCCGCATCGGGCCACATTGCAGCGGTCCGGGAGAGCCAGTGGCGGGTCCAGGCGGGCAGGGCGGAGTTGCAGCGGATCAGCAGCCAGGTCCGTGCCTGTATTCGGGACTACCAGGACGCGGAATGGCGGGCCAACGTCGGCCGGTCACGCGGAATCACTGCCATGACCCAAATCGGCTTCTCCTGGGGGACCATGATGGCCACGGGAGTTCCGGACCGGCGCGTCATGGAGAACGTCATCGCCATGATGCAACTTTCGGCGCCCCAGGTTCAGGCAGTGAACTCCTCGGCGCCGTTTATCCGGGACGGCGTGATGGCCCTCGTCGCCGGATTCATTCCCCGGCCGATCGGGATTCAACGGGAGGAAACCGTGGCGGTGGAGCTCGATGCTTCCCCTGCCGGGCTCATCGCGCGGATCAGGGAGACCGAGGCGCGCGGATCCCGTTTCATCGAGGTCCTGGAGGTTGATAACGGCGGCGGGGAGGCTTACGTGGTGGTGCTGCCGGGGACGCAGGCGGAGGGCAGGAAAGCCGGCGGCGACAACCCCTTCGATGAGGCCGGGATCCTGGAGGCCATGCTGTACAACTCGGAGGACATGGACGAGGCCCTCCTGGCGGCGTTGGAACAGGCAGGGGCGGAGCCAGGCGCGCCCGTTGTTGTTGCCGGTTACAGCCAGGGCGGCATCCACGCCATGAATTTTGCTGCTGATGCCCGGGTCCTCCAGCAGTACGACGTGAAATACATCCTGACCGCAGGTTCGCCCGTTGCGGGCGTCCGCACGGACGAGGACGTGGAATCACTGCATCTGGAACACCAGGCCGACTGGGTTCCCGGGGCGGACGGTGCGGCCAATCCGGAAACGGCCAACAGGGTCACGGTTTTCACGGACACGCCTCCCGAAGCCGGCGGAGACAAGGGGCTGGGCCCGGGACACCGGCTGACCGGGTACGAGGATGCGGCCCGAAAGGTCGCGGCAAGCGAAGATCCGTCCCTGGTCCATTCCACAGCTGCACTGGGCGGCGTACTGGGGGCCGGCGGCATCGCGAGGGCAACACGGTTCTCGCTGTCCCGGGCCAAGGCGCCGTCAACCACGCTGCAGCCACCTGATCCACGTTTCCATGAGCGCCACCTCGGCGGGCGCTGAGGCCGTGCAGGGTTCCGCCGGGCCAGGACACGGTCAAGGCCGGCGGTCCGCCGGCGCCGGGATACATGCACTCCGGTCTGGCCGCGTCAGGCGATCTGCGCGGCGGACATCTTTGCGGAGACGGCGAGGCGCAGCTTCCCGGGTGCGGTGGTTTCCTGCGAGGCGGGTGCAGGTGCAGGTGCGGGCGCCGGAGCCCAGGCAGGGCACCGGACGTTGTAGTCCAGTATTCCGTCGGTAAACTGCGTCAGCGCTACCACGCCCCCGGCTGTGAGCGGCGCCGCGGAGCACAACTGTTCCGCGGCCGTTGCTGACGCTGCGCCTGCCAGCCAGCTCTTCAGCGGGTACAAATTGCTGGCCGGTCCCACCTCTCCCACGATCTGGGCGAACTGGTATCCGGTGGAGTAGATTCCCACCTCAACTCCGGCACTTTGCAGGAATGCGGTCATGCCTTCCAGTTCTGCGGTATTGGCTGCCTTGTCGGGCAGCCAGCTGTTCCCGGTCTCCACGTCCAGCCAGTACATGCGGCGTGCCGCGCCGCCGGCGTCCGCCACCATGGCGGCATCATTGGCAGCCATGGTGTATCCGTGGATGTACGCGCAGGCCGGGGAGGCGCTGCCGTCACACGACCCATAGGGGTTGGCGATGGCCGCGCCGCCGGCCGTGTTGGCCGCAGGCCACCACACCGAGCCCACCGGGCCCGTGGCGGCCGTGTTCACGTAGACAGCGGATGGCAGGCCGGCCGCTGCCTCAGCGCTGCGGTCCGCCCAGGCCAGTTGTTCGGCAAAACAGGGATTTGCCGTGTGTGGGCGGCCGCCGTTTACGCCAACTATCGAGTAGGCGGGAGACTCAGGGAGTCCGGTGCCGCACTGTGGCCACGAGATGTCGTAGCCAGTGGCCGCCGGGTTGCCGGATGCAGGCGCTGCTGGCGTGTCTGCCTGCGAAGGCCCGGCCAGCCAGCCTGCGAGCCAGCCCATGAGCAGGCAGGCCACAACCAGGATCCGCGTTGCCTTCATTCTTGGCCCCCCGTATGTCGAACTGACCCGACGGGCCCTTCACAGGCCCCGTCGGCAGCCTAGGAGCCTCACCCCCAGGGGGCATGGGTGGCAGGTACTGCATTTTTTTCGGACGGCACCCGGAAGGCACCTGCCGGGTACCTGTCAGGTGAACCTTTGCCTACTTGGCCGCATCGGGTCGCCCGGCAGCGGGTGCCGGCGCGCAGGCCTGGGCGGTTCAGCCTGGGGCGGCTCCGCGCGGGCGCATGAGGAAGGACTGTACGGTACCTGCGGTCAGCGGCGGCCGCCAGGCAGCAGGCCGGCCACCATCGAGACCAGCGAGATGATGATCGCGGCCAGGATTGCCGTCCAGAAGAAAGAGTCAACGGTGAGGTGCACCGGCGTATAGCCGCTGATCCATGCCGTCAGGTACAGCATCGCTGCGTTGATGACAATGGCGAACAGGCCAAGCGTGAGGATGGTGATCGGCAGGGCCAGTAGACTCACCAGCGGCCGGACCAGGGCATTGACCACACCGAAAATCAGGCCGATGAACAAGTACGCCAGGACGATGCCGATGGTTTCGGTGTCCTGGGAAATTCCGGTCTTGGCGACGGCATCGGAGGTCGCCGTGCTTGAGATGTCCATGCCGGGCAGGATCCAGCTGGCCACCCAGAGCGCGGCCGCGTTGACGATGACCCGGAGAATAAAGGAACCCATGGCCCTATGCTTCCACACCGGCCCTGGCGCACCCCTGCAGTGGAGCGTCCGGCAGCGGCAGTGGTGAGGGTGCTGGGTGTCCGGCGCCGAAAGACATTTCAGTCATATCCCTTGACAGATCAGAAAGCGGTTTCACAGACTAGAGAAACCGCTTTCTGATATGCCGTACAGAGACGTCGGCAGCGAAAGCGCGGTTCATTCCAATGGAGGAAGAGAGCACATGCGCATCAAACGTCCTTTGGCAGCTGCTGCCGCGATGGCCGCGGCGGCCGCCATCTGCCTGCCGGCCCAGGCCATCGCCACACCACCGTCCCCGCAATCATCCGCAACTGCCCAAACCGTACGGATGCCGCTTGAACGCCAGGTGCTCCACACCGGAGATGGCTGGGCATCGGCCGGTGCCGGGACCACGGGCGGCGCCGGCGCCACGGCGGACCGCGTCTTCGACGTCCACAACCGGGCGGAACTGGTGGCGGCGCTCGCGGTGGCCGGAACCGAACCCCGCATCATCCGCGTGCACGGGGACATCGCGGCAAATACGACGGCGGACGGGAAGGCCCTGACCTGCGAGGACTATGCGGCCGGTACCGGGTTCTCCCTGCAGCAGTACCTCTACGACTATGACCCCGCCCGCTACGGCACGGACCGTGAGCCCGAAGGCGCGCAGGAAACTGCCCGGAGCAAAGCCGCAGCCAACCAGGCGGCAGTCATCCGCTGGGACATCCCCGGCAACACCACCATCGTGGGTGCCTCCCCGGACAGCAGCATCACCGGTGCCGCCCTGCGGATCAACCGCGCCAACAACGTCATTTTCCGGAACCTCACTGTCCGCGACTCGGCCGACTGCTTCCCGGCCTGGGATCCCACCGACGGTGCTGAAGGCAACTGGAACAGCGAATACGACCTCCTCCAGATCATTAACGGCTCAACGAATGTCTGGGTGGACCACTCCCACTTCACCGATGCCCCCAACCTGGACAAGCTCCAGCCCCTCTACTTCGGACGCAAATACCAGGTGCACGACGGGGCCGTCGACGTCACGAACGGTTCCGACCTGGTCACCATGTCCTACAACCGGTTCTCCGACCACGACAAGCTCCTGCTGATCGGCTCCACTGACTCCACGAACCGCGGGGACGTGGGCAAACTGCGCGTCACCATCCACCACAATGTCTTCGACAATGTCGGCCAGCGCGCCCCACGGGTCAGGTACGGGCAGGTGGACGTGTACAACAACCACTTCCTGACCACTGCCGATTCCCCGACTCCCTACGGATACACGTTCGGCGCCGGGGTGGAGTCGCACATCCACGCGGAGGCCAATGCCTTCACTCTTCCTTCCACCATCCCGGCATCGGCGGCCATCAGCCACTTCAAGGGAAAGGTGATCACCACCATCGGAAACACCGTGAACGGCAAGGCGGTGGACCTGCGCCAGGCCTACAACTCTGCCGCTGCGGCTGACAAGCAACTGGCGGAGGACACGTCCTGGAAGCCGGTGTTCCGGACCCAGGTGCACCCCGCCCAGGCTGTACCGGCCCTGCTGGACGGCAACGTGGGCCCCATTTACACGGCAGGGGAGAAGCGCTGATGCGGGGATTTACGCCAAGCCGGCGGACTGTGCTGGCATCTGCTGCCACAGGCGCCCTCACAGCTGCGGCGGTGCTGGCTGGAGCAAGCCCGGCCGCACAGGCCGCAGGCCGGCCCGCAGCGGCTCCGCGCCGGAATCGTCCGGTGATCTTCGTGGTGGGGGACTCGACGTCCTCCGCCTACCAGCACTCTGAACGTCCCCGCGCAGGCTGGGGCCAGGCGCTTCCCTTGCTGCTTGGCCCACAGGCCCAGGTGTTCGACTACGCATGGTCCGGCGCTTCCTCGAAGAGCTACGCCGACGCCGGGCTGCTGGACGAGGTAGCGGGGGCGCTGCAACCCGGCGACTATCTGCTCGTCTCCTTCGGACACAACGACGAGAAAGTTGAGGATCCATCTCGCGGCACCAATCCGCAAACCACGTTCAAGGAGTACCTGGGAAAATACCTCGACGCGGCCTCAGCAGCACGCGCCACGGCAGTACTGGTCACCCCCGTGGAACGCCGGCGCTTCAGCCCCCTGGGCGTTGCGCAGGACACCCACGGCGCCTACCCGCAGGCGGTCAGGGAACTGGCCGCGGCACGGGGAGTCCCGTTGGTGGACCTCACCGCATCCTCCAAGGAACTGTGGCAACAGCTCGGTCCGGAAGGAACCACCACCCACTTCCTGCACACGGCGCCGGGCCAGTACCCGCAATACCCCGATGGCGTCACGGACAACACCCACTTCCAGGCGCAAGGTGCCCTGGCCGTGGCGCAACTCGTGGTCGCAGGACTCAAAGCACAGCCCGCCGCGCCGCCGGGATGGTTCCGGGAACCAGGCGGGACGTTGGATCCGCTGGCGGCCATCTACTGGCCGTCCGAGCGGCCGGTGGACAAGCCCTTGGTCCTCACCGTGGGAAACGGCGGCCAGTTCACCACCGTCCAGGCCGCCGTCGACGCAGCACCGGCGAACAGCAGCCGCCGCACGGAGATCAGGATTGCCCCCGGGACCTACCGTGGACTGATCCGGGTTCCGGCCAACAAGCCCCGGATCTCCTTCGTCGGCCTCGGGAAGGCTCCGGAAGACGTGGTGCTGGTCTATAACAACGCTTCCGGAACTCCCAAGCCGGACGGGAGCGGCCCCTACGGAACAGGAGGAAGCGCCAGCGTCCGCATTGACGGACCGGACTTCACGGCGCGGAACCTGACGTTCAGCAACGACTTCGATGAAGCCGCAAACCAGGACATGAAGAACCGCCAGGCCGTGGCGCTGTTCCTGGCCGGGGACCGTGCCGTGCTGACCAACGTCCGTTGCCTGGGCAACCAGGACACGCTGCTGGTGGACTCCCCGGCGCGCGCGGTGCAGGCGCGTTCCCTCTTCCAGGACAGCTATATCGAAGGCGACGTGGACTTCATCTTCGGCAGGGGGACCACAGTCTTCGCCGGCTGCACTATCCGTTCCCTGGACCGGGGCTCCGCCACCAACAACGGCTACGTCTCGGCGGGAAGCGTCAATAAGGACATCAAGCACGGCTACCTGTTCACGCAGTGCCGCTTCGTCTCCGACGCCGCCTCCGCCTCGGTCCACCTGGGCCGCCCCTGGCATCCGGGCGGGGACCCGGACGCCATCGCCCAGGTGCTGGTCCACGATTCCTGGCTGGGAGCACACATCTCGGGTTCGCCCTGGACCGACATGAGCGGATTCTCCTGGCGTGAAGCGCGCTTCCACGAGTTCAACAACAACGGACCCGGATCCCGAACTACCCCGGACAGGCCGCAACTGCCTCCTTCCCTGGCAGCCGACTTCACGACGGAGGCCTACCTGCGCGGGGCCGATGGGTGGGCGCCCCAGCTCGCAGGCACCCCAGTGGACAGCGCACCGCTGAACCTGGTGCGGCAGGCCTAGTCCGAACAGACAGAAAGGCGGACGGAGGCCGGGCTCATCCCCGGCCTCCGTCCGGCCATGAGCCAGGCCGTTTCCGCTCCCTGCCCCGGCAGTGAGAAGTAGGCTGGGTTCCATGACCTCATCAGAAACGCTGGCTGACGGCATCCTTCCGCGCCCGGTGGTGGGCCGGTTGCCGCGGTACGCCGCCGGGAAGCCGCCTGCCCCCGTCGAAGGCCTGGCCAGCTACAAGCTGTCCTCGAATGAGAACCCCCTCCCGCCGCTGCCGGCCGTCCTGGAAGCCATCGCCGGGCAGACAGACTTCAACCGCTACCCGGACCCGCTCAGCACCAGGCTCCGCACCGCGCTTGCCGGTTTCCTCCAGGTTCCTGCCGAGGACATCGTCACGGGTGCGGGCAGCCTGGGCGCCCTCAACCAGATCCTTGCCACGTTCGCTGGCCAAAACGAGGACGGCAAGCCCGACGAGGTCATTTACGCCTGGCGTTCCTTCGAGGCCTACCCCATCAGCGTGGGCCTCGCGGGGGCACAAAGTGTCCAGGTGCCCGTGACGGCCGACGGACGCCACGACCTCGACGCCATGGCAGCAGCAGTCAGCGCCCGCACCAAGGTCATCCTGCTGTGCACCCCCAACAACCCCACCGGTCCTGCGCTCACCGCGGCGGAGACCGAGGCCTTTATCGGGTCCGTACCATCCCACGTGGTGGTGGTCATCGATGAGGCATACCAGGAGTTCGTCAGGTCAGCCGATGCTGTGGACGGCCTGTCCCTTTACCGCAAATACCCCAATGTGGTGGTCCTCCGCACGTTCTCCAAGGCACACGGGCTTGCAGGCCTTCGGGTGGGCTACAGCGTGGCGGGCCCTGGCCTGACCCAGCATCTGCGGGTGGCCGCCACCCCGTTCGCGGTGTCGCAAATAGCCGAAACGGCGGCCATTGTTTCGCTGCAGAACTTCGGCCAGGTTGTGGAAAGGGTACAAAGCCTCGTGGATGAGCGGACGCGCGTCCTCTCTGGCCTGCGGGCGCTCGGCTGGGCCGTGCCCGACGCCCAGGGCAACTTTGTGTGGCTTGACCTTGGCACCCACAGCGCCGACTTTGCCGCGAAGGCGGCAGCCCAGGCGCTGTCCGTCCGGGCCTTCCCGGGCGAGGGCGTCCGGGTCAGCATCGGCGAGCAGGAGGCGAACACCCGCCTCCTGGCCTTGTGTGCGGACTATACAAACCCGCCACGGGGTTCCTAGCGCTTAACAAGTAGGCCTGCACGAACCTACTGAAGATAAAGTTAGGATCTGTAAGCCAATGTATATGCCGCTCCGGGAATGTATTCCGATCAAGGCATATATCCCAGCGACAGTGCATTGCATCCGCATGCGGGAAGCAAGGAGACGGTATGGGCACACATCTGCCTTCCACCGAGTTCGACGGAACAGCGGTTGAGGACCAGCGGGAAGCTGACGCCGAAGCCGTCATGGGGCAACCCCCGGCGCAGATGGTGCAGCTGCTGGGTCCCGACGGCACCCTCGGCGCCGACCCCGTCTACAGCCGGTACGCGGACAGGCTGAGCCCGGAGGACCTGCGCGGGCTCTACGCCGACATGGCCTCGATCCGCCGGTTCGACGTTGAAGCCACGGCGCTCCAGCGCCAGGGGCAGCTGGCCCTGTGGGTTCCGCTCACGGGACAGGAGGCCGCCCAGATCGGCTCGGGCCGGGCAAGCCAGCCGCAGGACTACATCTTCCCCACGTACCGCGAGCACGGCGTTGCCCTGACCCGCAACGTGGACCTTGCCGAGCTGCTGCGCCAGTTCCGCGGCGTCTCGAACGGAGGCTGGGATCCCAAGGAGACGAACTTCCACCTTTACACGCTGGTCCTTGCAGCCCAGACGCTGCACGCCGTCGGATATGCCATGGGCATCCAGCGCGACCAAAAGCTCTCCGCCGGCGCGGCAGCCGGCGAACCGGACGCAGCCGTCATCGCCTACTTCGGCGACGGCGCCAGCTCCGAGGGCGACGTCCACGAATCCATGGTCTTTGCCTCCTCCTACAACGCGCCCGTGGTGTTCTTCTGCCAGAACAACCACTGGGCCATCTCGGTCCCCACCAACGTGCAGACCCGCGTGCCGCTCTCCAACCGTGCCAAGGGATACGGATTCCCGGGCATCCGGGTGGACGGCAATGACGTCATCGCCGTCCACGCCGTCACCGAGTGGGCCCTTGAACACGCACGCCAAGGCAAGGGCCCTGTCCTCATTGAGGCCTTCACGTACCGGGTGGGTGCCCACACGACGGCGGATGACCCCACCAAGTACCGCGGCTCGGAGGAGGAGGATGCCTGGCGGGCCAAGGACCCGCTGCTGCGCCTGGAGAAGTACCTGCGCGCCGAAGGCCTGGCCGACGACGCGTTCTTCGCCAAGGTCAAGGCCGACGGCGACGAGCTGGCTGCCTACGTGCGCCGCACCGCGCACGACCTCGAAAACCCGGACATCCGCACCGCCTTCGCTAACGTCTACGCCGAAGCCCACCCGCTGGTGGCCGAGGAACTGGCGTGGTTCGAGGAATACACCGCAGGATTCGACGGCGGCGACGCACCGACCGCGCCGCACGGTGCAGCAGCAAAGGCAGGCCACTGATGACCACCATGACCATCGCCAAGGCCATCAACGAGGGCCTGCGCGCCACGCTCGCAGCCAACCCGAAGTCACTGCTGATGGGTGAGGACATCGGGGCGCTGGGCGGCGTTTACCGGGTCACCGACGGGCTGATCGGCGAATTCGGCCCTGACCGCGTGGTGGATACCCCACTGGCCGAGTCCGGCATCATCGGCACTGCCATCGGCCTGGCCCTGCGCGGCTACAACCCGGTCTGCGAGATCCAGTTCGACGGTTTCGTCTTCCCGGGCTTCAACCAGATCACCACCCAGCTTGCCAAGATGCATGCCCGCAGCAACGGGAACCTGACGGTGCCGGTGGTTGTGCGCATCCCCTACGGCGGCGGCATCGGATCCGTGGAACACCACTCCGAGTCGCCCGAGGCGCTGTTCGCCCACACGGCGGGCCTGCGCATCATCACGCCGTCCAACCCCCACGACGCCTACTGGATGATCCGGCAGGCCGTGGAGTGCAAGGACCCGGTGATCGTTTTCGAGCCCAAGCGCCGCTACTGGCTCAAGGGAGAGGTTGACGTGGAGGCTGCCGGCCCGGCCGGGGACCCGTTCAAGGCCCATGTGCTGCGTGAGGGTACGGACGCCACGATCGTGGCCTATGGCCCCCTGGTGCCTGTGGCGCTGGCAGCGGCCAACGCCGCGGAGGAGGACGGCCGCAGCGTCGAGGTCATCGACCTGCGCTCCATCTCGCCCCTGGACTTCGATACCGTCACCGCGTCGGTGCAGAAAACCGGCCGGCTGATCGTGGCCCACGAGGCACCGACGTTTGGTGGGATCGGCGGCGAAATCGCAGCCCGCATCAGTGAACGGGCCTTCCATTCCCTCGAAGCCCCGGTGATCCGCGTCGGCGGGTTCCACATGCCCTACCCGGTGGCCAAGGTGGAAGAAGACTACCTGCCGGACATCGACCGCATCCTGGAGGCGCTGGACCGCGCCCTCTCCTACTGAGGACACCATGGCACTGAACAAATTCAACCTGCCCGACGTCGGTGAAGGCCTCACCGAAGCCGAAATCGTCTCCTGGAAGGTCAAGCCGGGCGACGCCGTCGCCATCAATGACGTCCTGTGCGAAATCGAAACGGCCAAGTCCATCGTGGAACTGCCGTCGCCCTTTGCCGGGACCGTCACCGAACTGCTGGTGCAGGAAGGGGTGACCATCGACGTCGGCACGGCGATCATCAGCGTCAGCGACGACGTAGCCGGCGATCCCACCCCGGCTGACGTCCGGGCCCCGGAAGCCCCCGGGACTCCGGACGTGCTGGAGCAGCCGCTCTACGGCAAGCTCCCGGACGACGCCCAGGGCCAGGACGCGGAGCAGGGCACGCACGACGGTGGGACGCAGGGCGGTGCCCCGGCCGCCGGGCCGCTGGTTGGTTCCGGGCCGAAGGCCGACGCCGTGAAGCGCAGGCCCCGGATCTCCCGGACGCCCGCCGCCGCTGCGGCACCGAGGACGCCCGCGGATTCCATCACCGCCAACGCCCCTGAGGTGGAGCCGGTCCAGCCCCACACTCCTGCCGAAGTCACGGCGGCCGGCGCTGTGGACACGCGGCCCACGCTGGGCGGCACCATCACGGGGCTGGTCAACCGCGTCCTAGCCAAGCCGCCGGTGCGCAAGATCGCCAGGGACCTGGGCATCGACCTGGCGGACGTCGTGGCCACCGGTTCCCGCGGCGAAGTGACCCGCGAGGACCTGGTCAGCTACCAGGCCCAGCGGGACGCGGAGCTGGACAAGGCGGACGGGTTCTGGGGCAAGGCCGGCAAGCCGCAGGACCAGCGGATTGAGCGGATCCCCGTGAAGGGAGTGCGCAAGGCCACGGCCAAGGCCATGGTGGATTCAGCCTTTGCGGCTCCGCACGTCAGCATCTTCGTGGACGTCGACGCCAGCCGCACCATGGAGTTCGTCAAGCGGCTCAAGAACTCCCGGGACTTCGAGGGCATCAAGATCTCGCCGCTATTGATCCTTGCCAAGGCCGTCATCTGGGCCGCGGCCAGGAACCCCAGCGTCAACGCCGCCTGGGTGGACGACGCCGAATCCGGCAATGCTGAGATCCACGTCAAGCACTTCATGAACCTGGGCATCGCAGCGGCCACGCCACGCGGCCTGATGGTTCCGAATATCAAGAACGCCCAGGACCTGTCGCTCAAGGAACTGGCGGTGGCCTTGAACAACCTTGCCACCACGGCCCGTGCCGGAAAAACCCAGCCCGCCGAAATGCAGGGCGGCACCCTGACCATCACCAACATCGGCGCGCTGGGCATCGACACCGGAACGCCGATCATCAACCCGGGCGAGGTGGCGATCGTCGCCTTCGGCACCATCAAACAGAAGCCGTGGGTCCTGGACGGGGAGGTCATCCCGCGCTGGATCACCACGCTGGGCGGCTCGTTCGACCACCGGGTGGTGGACGGCGACCTGTCCGCCAGGTTCATGGCCGACGTCGCCGCCATCCTGGAAGAACCCGCGCTGCTCCTTGACTGAGGCAAAAGCGGACGGATCGGCCGGGCCGGTGATGCCCGGCCGGTCCATCCGCGCCAGGAACAGGACGGCGCGGTGGCTGACGGAAACCTTCCAGCCGCCGGTGGTGGTCACCGTCCAGCTGCTGCTCAGCCCGCTGATCCAGGACGGCTTCCCGGCCACCATGGCCTACGGCGCGCTGGCGGCCCTGTTTGTCTGCGTGGTGCCGCTGCTGTTGCTGCTGGTCCTGGTGCGGCTGGGCAAGGTTACGGACCACCACGTCAGCGACCGCAGGCAGCGTCTTCCCGTGCTGTTGATGGCTTTGGCATCAATCCTTGCAGGGCTGGCGGTGCTGGCCGCGGCGGGCGCTCCTGCGAGCGTCTTCGCCATGGTGCTGGCCGTGGTGGGCGGCGTGGTGGTGCTGGCGGCCGTCAGCCCGTTCTGGAAAATCAGCGGACATGCCGCAGCCATTTCCTGTTCGGCGGTGGTGGCGGTGCTCATGCTGGGGGCCGCGTGGCTGCCCTTGCTGCTGCTGGTTCCGGCAGTTGGCTGGTCGCGCGTGGTGCTGCGCGCCCATACCCTGGCCCAGGTGGTGGCTGGCTCGCTCTTCGGCGGCGTGGTGATGGCAGGAATCTGGTGGCTCCTGCGGGCCTGGCTGGTGCCCTAGGGTCAGCGGTGGTGGATCAGTAGCCCGGGTAGGCGTACATCATGTCCAGGGCGGCGGTGTTCCCGGTGGACGACGCGATCACCACGGCGGCACCCACCATGAGGGCAGCCCAGGCTGCGGCCGCGCCGGTCATGATGGACAGCAGCTTCCAGTCCTCCCGCATGACGCTGCGGACGGTGTGCGGCATGTTCAGGTCCGGGGCAATCATGTTGGGTGCCGTGTCAACGCTGCCGTCGTCCAGGAGGGCCACAACGGTTCCGTTGCCGCGGTCCACGCGCATGGAGGAAATGTGGTTTCCGTGGCGGGCCAGGAGGATGTCGTGGCCTACGAGCTGACGGCGCTGCAAAGTAATCAAGGGGTCCCCTCGGTGGTGGTCGGGTAGGGTTGTCCGCACCATTGAGGGCTCACTCAATTTTATCGTTGCGCTCTGGGCTGAAAGGCCGATCCGGGCGTGAGAACGCCCACCCCCCGCAGCGATCCGTGCCACCACGGGGAGTGTCCGGCGTAACTCCTAGTCGGCGTCGTACGTGTTGGCGATGTACACGTCGCAGGGGGCGTTGTGCGCAACGCTGTTGGCGACGCTGCCCAGGACGCGGCCGATGCCCTGCATGCGGCGGTTTCCGACCACGATGATCTTGGCCTCCATGCGCAGGGCCTCCTTGATGAGGGCGTCGGCGGGACGTCCGCGGGCCGCCGAGTACGTCACCTTGATCTGTCCGCCCAGCGACTCCGCCACGGTCCGGGCGACGTGCTCGGCGGCGTCCGCGTCAGAGACGATCCACTGGTCGCTTCCGCTGCCGAAGACCTCCGTGCGGTCGCTGTCAAAGGCGGAGACGACGTGGAGGGATGCACCCATGGCTGCTGCCAGGTCCCGTGCGGATTCTGCGGCCTTCTTGGCCGTCCCGCTTCCGTCGACGCCTACAACGATCGTTCCGCTCATGAATTGCTCCTTTGCTAGGTTCTGCAGCAGTGGTGAGGCCAAGGCTACCGTGCGGCCAGCGCTTCCTGCAGTACCGGTGCCAGGCGGCGCACGCCTTCCCGGATGGCATCCGGCGGGACGGCGCTGAAGGCCAGGCGGAGTTTGTTGGACGGTTCGTCCGACGGCGTGAACGCAGCTCCCGGAATGAACACGACTCCCGCATCGATCGCCTTGTGCAGCAGGGGATAGGTGTCCACCCCTTCGGGAAGGGTGACCCAGACGAAGAATCCGCCCTCGGGGCTGGTCCAGGTGGCGCCTTCGGGCATGTACTCCTCCAGGGCGGAGAGCATTGCCCTGCAACGCTCCGCATACAGGCTCCGGTAGGTGCGGATCTGTCCCTGCCAGTCGAAGTCCCGCAGGTACGCCGAGACCAGCATCTGGTTCAGGGCGGGCGGGCACAGGGTCACCGCTTCCGCCGCCAGGTAGTACCGGCGCTGCAGGTGCGCGGGGACCAGTGCCCAGCCGATGCGCAGCCCGGGGGCGAAGATCTTGGAGAACGACCCCATGTAAATGACGTCGTCAGGGTTGTCCGCCCGCAGGGGTGCCAGTGGTTCGCCGTTGAAGCGCAGCAGCCCGTAGGGGTTATCCTCGATGATTAGAATATTCGCTGTGCGGCATATGTCGACGATCTGCTGCCTGCGTTCGGCGGAAAGGGTAATGCCCGAGGGGTTGTTGAAGCTGGGGATGGTGTAGAGGAACTTGATGCTCTTGCCGGCGAGCTGCAGCGCGGCGATCCGGGCTTCCAGGAGCTCGGGAACCAGGCCCGACTGGTCCATGGGCACGGTTTCCACCTGCACCTGGTAAGCCTCGAAGGTGTTGAGGGCGCCTACGTAGGTGGGATCCTCCACGAGCACCACATCGCCGGGATTGCAGAACAGCTTGGTGGCGACGTCCTGGGCGGACTGGGAGCCTGCGGTGATCACCACATTCTCCGGCTGGGCATCCGTGATGCCTTCCGCCGCCATGACCGCACAGATCTGGGTGCGCAGTTCCTCGGTCCCCTGCCCGGCCCCGTACTGCAGGGCGGTCAGGCCGTCGTCGGCGATAATCCGTGCGGCGGTTTCGGCCAGACGGTCCAGGGGGAGTGACCGGAGGTACGGGCTGCCGCCTGCCAGCGACACCAGGCCGGGGCGGAGCGAGATGTCGAAGACGTCGCGCACCGCGGACTGCCGGATGTTGGCGGCACGTTCAGAGAACAGCTCCTCGTGGCGGTGGGCGGAGGTGGCTGCCCGCTCGATGGCATCAATGGCTTCGGCTGGAAGAGACGCGGCTGCAGCGTCGAGTGTCTCGTGGCTCACATGCTCAGGATACAGCGGTGAGTTGCCCCAAAAGCAACACCTGTTGTTTATCTATTTACAGGCCGTCCGCGCCGTCGAGGCGGAGGACCTCTGCCAGCGGCCGTCCGTTGAGGTAGACCTGGGCCCGCACTGCGTCCACGGCGGCCAAGGCTGTCTGGGTTAGCTGCGCCTCCATGCGCGGGATGTCGCACACGCCGCCGAGGCTGAGTGCTCCGGCCAGGTAGACGGTCACCGTGGTCCCGTCGAAGGTGCCGGACAGGAACTTGAGCCGGGAGCCGGCGAGGGCGTTGTAAGTGTCCCGCCCCTGGGCCGGCCCGCCGCCGGGAAGGCTGGTGTCCGTTCCTGCAGTCAGCAGGACCTGCATGGCGGCGGGCAGCGGCTCCATGCCTGCCGGCGCATCCTTGGCCAGGCCCACCAGGCTGTCATTGCAGCCGAAACGCACTCCGTTGCTCCCGCCGTCGTCCAGCAGCACGAAGTACGCCGTGGCCGTGCGGCGGCCGGGGGCGGGTAGTTCCGGCGCGGGGTGTTCCGGCGCGGATCCCGTTGCCGGCGCCTGGCCGGTACTGCCGGCGGCGGGACCCGCGGGCGGTGACCCCGCGGCCGCCTGCCCGGGGGTGGCCGGGTTTACGGATCCGGGCGGGAGTGCCTCCGGCACAGTAGGGGGTGCGCCGGTTGATCCTGCGGTCATTGATGCTGTGCCGGTTTGTCCTGTGCCGGTTTGTCCCGTGCCGGAGGGGCCGGACCCGGGGGGCGTATCCGGCGTGCCTGCGGGCGGCGGCGCCTGGGGGTGCGGCTCAGGCTCTCCGGCCCCGGCGGCTGCCGTGGGATTGCCTGCTGTCCCGCCGGGCGGTGCGGCCGGACCTGCGCCGGGGAGGCTGTCGCAGGCGGTGAGCCACAGCGGAAGTGCAAGAGCGGCGGCCGCCGCCCACATCCTGCGGCGTCCTGTGCCGCCCGTTCCACACGCCATGCTGCACCGCATCCCATTCCCGGCACGTTGAGTGGATTAACGCTACGGCGCCGCGCGCTTCCGGAAGGTGTCCGGGCGGTACCGGTTGGGACAAGACTTGGTTACGGAAGGCCCCGCATACGGTTTCGCCCGGTACGCGAACCTGCGTACCGGGCGGCCGGCTGTGCCGGGTTTAACCTTCGGTGGCCTTAGGCGGCCGGTGCGGTGGCCGTCAGGGCGTCAAAGACTCCCTTGATCTGCTCCACCACTTCGGCGTCGTCCTTCGGGTGGATCTCGGCGAAGCGGACCATGGATCCGGGGACGGCAAGCTTGACGTCCTCGAGCACCCGGGCGCCGGCAATGCCCGCAGCCTTGCGGGCCTCGTCCTGGGCCCACACGCCGCCGTACTGGCCGAAAGCGGTGCCGACGACGGCGGTCGGCTTGCCTGCGAGGGCGCCTGCGCCGAACGGGCGGGACAGCCAGTCGATGGCGTTCTTCAGCGGCGCGGGGACGGTGCCGTTGTATTCCGGGGTGACCAGCAGGACGGTGTCGGCCTTGGAAGCTGCTTCCCGCAGGGCGGCTGCCTCGGCGGGGACCTGGCCTTCCACGTCGATGTCCTCGTTGTAGAACGGGATGTTGCCCAGGCCCTCGTGGATGACGACATCCACCTGCTCGGGAGCGTTGAGCTGGATGGCCTCCGCCAGCTGCTGGTTGGTGGACCCTGCGCGCAGGCTGCCGACAAGGGTAAGGATGGTGCTCTTCGTCATGGAAAACTCCTGGGTGGGGGCCGGTGGCCGGTGTCAAAAGCCAAGGCAATGCTGCCTTCACCCAGACTAAACGGACTGCGGTCCGGTTATATTCCATCGGGCTAGACTGGGGCTTGTGACGTCCATCCCATTCCGCTCCGGCCCGGACCAGGCAGCGGCAGCCGAGCGCAGTGATGCCGCACGGAACCGGAAGCGGCTTCTGTGGGCCGCCAAGGAGCTCATTTCCGAATGCGGCGCCGGTGGCCTCACCATGGACCGCCTGGCCGAGCGTGCGGGCGTCGGCAAGGGGACGGTATTCCGCCGGTTCGGCAGCCGGGCAGGCCTGATGCTGGCGCTGCTCCATGACTCGGAGGTGGACTTCCAGTCACGCTTCATGTTCGGCCCGCCGCCGCTGGGCCCTGGTGCGCCGGCTCTGGAACGGCTGGTGGCCTTCGGCGCCGGGCGCATCGCCTATGTGGTCGAATTCGGTGACCTGGTCCTCGCCGCCGAGGACGCGTCGCGCGGCCGGTTCGATGTTCCCGCTGCCGCCCTGTGGCACCGGCATATTGAGGTACTGCTGGATGATGCAGGGTTCGACGCCGATTCCTGGCTGATGGCCGGATCCCTGGGCGCCGCGCTGGATCCCGAACGCCTCCTGGACCTGGTGCGGCGGCATGGGGTGGCCCCGGAACGCTTGGTTGCGTCCTGGCGCGATCTTGTGACACGCGTCGTAAGGCCTGCATAGATTAGTCCGCCGCGCTTGCAGCGTCCAGTCAAATCAACTTCACAGAATTATTCATAACAATCTGATACGGCACTGCTCTTTTCCCGCCATTACCGGGCATCTTGCCTTTCGGGCTGTGATAGTTTCCTCTGGAATGTGACCCGCAACATAGTCCGCAAGGGCAGTTCCGAGAGGGAAGCGGGAGCCAGCTATCCGCTGGCAACGAACCCCGGTGACGCGGCACAACTCCCGCCCAACCGGGGAAGACGGAAGGATCCAACGCGTGATTGTTGTTTTGCCCCGCATTCCGGCACACCGGCGCCCATGGCTGTGTCCTGCACAGCAGCACGCGGCGGCGAAGCAGAAGTAGTCCCGTGCTCAAGTACCTCGCCAAGCGCGGCATCACGTACGTCTTCATGATCTTCCTGACCACTTCCGCCGGGTACTTCCTTGCCGTCAGCTCGCTGAAACCCGCGCTGCTCGAGCAGGAACGGATCCCGCGGCCCACCCCGGAGCAGGTGGCCAACTCGATGCGCCTCAAGGGCCTCGACCCGGACCTGAGCCCCTGGGAGCGCTACGTCCAATGGCTCACCGGCGTCGTGACCCGCTGGGACTGGGGCCGGAGCCCCAACGGGGCCTACATCAACGCAGAATTCGGGGACCGCGTGTGGATCTCCACCCGGTTGTTCCTGGCCTCCATCATCCTGACCCTCATCATCGGCGTTGCGCTCGGCGTGTATTCGGCGGCCCGGCAGTACAAGTTCCAGGACCGGGTCATCACCTCCTACAGCTACCTGGCCTACATCGTCCCGGCTCCCATCGCCTACTTCCTGGTGCAGCTCGGCGCCATCAACATCAACGAAACGGTGGGGCAGCGGATCTTCTTCGTCACCGGCATATCCACTCCCGGGATGGAGCCGGGATGGGCGCAGGTGGTTGACATGGCCGCTCACTACGCGGTACCCACCGTGGCCATCACGCTGGTGGGCTGGGGCGCGTACCAGATCGCCCAGCGCCAGTACCTGCTGGACAACGTCAACGCAGACTTCGTCCGGACGGCCCGGGCCAAGGGACTGAGCAGGAACCAGGCAATCGCCCGGCACGCCCTGCGGGTCTCCTTCATCCCGGTGGCCCAAAGCATCGCGTTCACCATCCCGGCCATTTTCGCCGGGGGCTTCTTCGCCGAAAAGATCTTCGCCTGGCCGGGCGTAGGCTCCTGGAGCATCGACGCCATTTCCCTCCAGGACGTCAACGCGGCCACCGCCACCTTGGCCTACGGCTCAGTCATCTTTGCCCTGGGCGCCATCCTGGCCGACTTCGCCACCACCCTGGTGGACCCGAGAGTGCGGGTGCAGTAACCATGACCAACCTCAACGCAGTCGATCCCGCCGCCGCGGCACAGGACGCGCACCTGGACAGCGCCGACGTCGTCATTGGCAAGTCCACCATCATCTTCCGCCGCTTCATGCGGAACAAGACCGCCGTGGCCGGCCTGGTGATCTTCCTGGCACTGACCGTGTTCTCCTTCGTGGGCGGTTTCTTCACCACGTGGGACAAGGAAACGATCGACCCCTTCAACATCGGCATGCCGCCCTCGGCCGAGCACTTCCTGGGAACCTCCCAGGCGGGCATCGACCTCTACGCCATGACGGTCGAAGGCACCCGCATCTCCATCCTGATCGGCCTGGTGGTGGGGCTCGTCTCAGTCCTGATCGCCGCCGTCTACGGCTGCACCATGGCGTACTTCGGCGGCAAGGTGGACAAGGTGATGCTCTTCGTCCTCGAAGCGCTCATCATGATGCCCGCCCTCCTGGTGGTGGCCGTGGCCACCAGCGGGGGGGGTGCCGGCCTCAAGCGGGACCTGCCCTCCTGGCTGCTGCTCATCATTGTGCTGCTGGTGTTCAGCTGGATGGGAACGGCCAGGCTCATCCGCTCCCTGTCCATGTCTTTGATGCAGCGGGACTTCGTGAAGGCGGCGCAGTACATGGGCGTACCGCCGCGGCGGATCGTCTGGCGCCACCTGGTGCCCAATATCGGCTCCCTGCTGGTCCTGGACATCACCCGCGGCGTCACCGGCGCCATCCTCGCCGAGGTGGCCTTTTCCTTCATCGGCATCGGCATCAAGGTTCCGGACGTCAGCCTGGGCGTCCTGATCGGCGGGGCCACCTCCCAGGTGCAGACCTTCCCGTGGATGTTCTGGGTGCCGCTGACCGTCATGTTCCTGCTTACCGGTTCCCTGGCCATGATGAACGATGGCCTGCGCGACGCGTTCGACCCCAGTTCAAGTTCCACAGGCAAAGCAAGGAAGGCCAGGAAGATCCGGGTGGAGAAGAGCAAATGAGCAGCGAAACCACCACCGGCTCCGGCCCCACCGCGTCCGTCAACTCCACGGAGGACGCCGTCGAACGGCTGCACATCGCCGGCCTGCACGCACCCACCGACGCCGTGCTGTCCGTGCGGGACCTCAACGTCCGGTTCACCTCGGAAAACGGCGTAGTGCACGCGGTGCGCGGCGTGGACTTCGACCTCATGCCGGGCCGGACCCTGGGCATCGTGGGCGAGTCCGGCTCCGGGAAGTCCGTGACGTCGCTGGCCATCATGGGCCTGCTCCCCGAAACCGCCGAGGTCACCGGTTCGGTCAGGCTCCGCGGCCAGGAACTGCTGGGGCTCAGCGACAAGGCCATGTGCGGCTACCGCGGCAACGACATCGCCATGGTCTTCCAGGACCCGCTGTCCTCGCTCACGCCGGTGTACACCGTGGGCACCCAGATCATCGAAGCGCTGACCATCCACAACCCCACGATGAGCAAGCAGGCCAAGGAAGCCCGCGCCGTCGAACTCCTGGCCATGGTGGGAATCCCCAGCCCGAAGGCGCGGCTCAAGGCATTCCCGCACGAGTTCTCCGGCGGCATGCGCCAGCGCGTCATGATCGCCATCGCCATCGCCAACAACCCCCGCGTACTCATCGCGGACGAGCCCACGACGGCGCTCGACGTCACCATCCAGGCCCAGGTCCTTGAGGTGCTCCACACCGCCCAGGAGGAAACCGGCGCCGCCGTCGTCATGATCACCCACGACCTCGGTGTGGTGGCGGGCATGGCCGACGACATCATGGTGATGTACGCGGGCAAACCGGTGGAAACCGGTGCCGTGGACGACATCTACTACAACCCGCGCATGCCCTACACCCTGGGCCTGCTGGGAGCCGTGCCGCGGGTGGACGTGGCGGAAAAGACGTCCTTGGTTCCCATCGACGGCCTGCCGCCAAACCTGTTGCACGCGCCCACCGGCTGCTCGTTCGCCCCACGGTGCCCGCTGGCGTCCGACGCCTGCCGTGACGGTGAGCCTCCCCTGGCCCCCGTTCCCGGCAGCGCGCTGCACCACGCAGCGTGCATCAAGTCCGAGGCCCTGGGTGGGGACGTGGACGTCCACGACATCTTTGCCGCTCCGCCGGTGCCGGAATCCCGCTTCGACGCGATCCCGCGGACAGACCGCTCCACCGTGCTCCAGCTCAGGGACATCCGCAAGCATTTCCCGCTGACCAAGGGTGCGCTCATCAAGAAGCGCATCGGCACCGTCAAGGCTGTGGACGGGCTGAGCTTTGATATCCGCGAAGGCGAATGCTTTTCCATTGTGGGTGAATCCGGCTCCGGCAAGACCACCACGCTGCTGGAGATCATGGAGTTCCACAAGGACCAGGACGGCGAGGTGGTGATCGGCGGGCTGAGCAACAAGCAGGCCGCGGATGCCAGAACCAAGAGCGCCATGCGCCGGGAACTGCAGATGGTGTTCCAGGACCCCACCGGCGCCCTGGACCCCCGGTTCACGGTGTACGAGGTGCTGGCCGAGCCGCTGCAGAACGCGGGCATGGACCGGCCGGCCATCCGGACGCGGATCATGGAACTGATGAAGCTGGTCGGCCTGCAGCCGGATCACGTGAACCGGTTCCCCAACCAGTTCTCCGGCGGCCAGCGGCAGCGCATCGGCATCGCCCGCGCCCTCGCCGTGAACCCGAAGCTGGTGGTCCTGGACGAGCCGGTATCCGCCCTCGACGTGTCGGTGCAGGCCGGCGTCATCAACCTCCTGGACAAGCTCCGCGCAGAACTGGGCCTGAGCTACCTCCTGGTGGCCCACGACCTCTCCGTTGTCCGCCACATCTCCAACCGCGTCGCGGTGATGTACCTGGGCAAGATCGTGGAAATCGGCGAGGTGGACCGGGTCTTCGATAACCCCCGTCATCCCTACACCCGCGCCCTCCTCTCCGCCATCCCGGTACCGGACCCCCAGGTGGAGCGCACCCGCGAACGCATCATCCTCAAGGGAGACCTGCCGTCCCCGCTTGATGCGCCGAAAGGCTGCAATTTTGCCACCCGCTGCCCGGTCTTCGCGGCCCTGCCTGCCGCCAAGCAGGAAAAGTGCCTGACCCTGGAACCTCCGCTGGAGGCCGTTGCCCCGTCCCAGGCGGCCCGGTCACTGCAACCGGAAGCGCCGGCGCTGGACCAGCAGTTTGCGTGTTTCTTCCCCGACGGGGAACTGGACGACGACATGCTCGTCACGCACGACCAGGCGGAACACCATGCCCCTTAGATTTAGCCGACCCACCAGCAGCACCACCCGCATCAATGAAGGGAAAACCATGAGGAATCTGAACAGGATCGGCGGAGCGGCAGCCATTGCTGCGGCTCTGGCGCTGACCGCCTGCGGCTCTGGCGGCTCCACGGGGCCGGAGACAGCCAAGGGCCAGGAGGCAGGCAGCGACCTGTCCAAGCTGATCAGCATCAACGAAAAGCCGGCAGCCGATCTTGAGCAGGGCGGCAAGGTCACCCTTCCGCTGGGCAACATCGGCCCGGACTTCAACGGCTTCTCCAATAACGGCAACAGCGCGGACAACTCCGCCCTGCAGATCCCGATGAACCCGGTGGCCATGAACAGCGGCGGCATCGGCGGTTGCTGGAAGGTCGACTTCGTCGGCAAGGTCACCGCCAACCCGGACTTCTGCGAATCCGTGGACAGCGAAGTCAAGGACGGCAAGCAGACCATCACCATCAAGGTCAACCCCAAGGCCACCTACAACGACGGCACGCCCATCGACGTGAAGGCCTTCCAGAACACCTGGAACATCCTCAAGAGCCCGGACAACGGCTACGACATCGTCAGCTCCGGCGCGTACCAGTTCGTCGAATCGGTTGAGGCCGGCAGCAGCGACAAGGAAGTCATCGTCAAGACCACCCAGCCGGTGTACCCGGTTGATTCGCTCTTCTTCGGCCTGATCCACCCGGCCGTGAACAGCCCCGAGGTCTTCAACGAAGGCTTCAACGGCAACATGCACCCCGAGTGGATGGCCGGGCCCTTCAAGCTGGACCAGTACGATCCCGCCGCGAAGACCGTGACCATGGTTCCCAATGACAAGTGGTGGGGCAACAAGCCGGTCCTGGCCAACGTCACCTTCCGCCAGCTGGAAAGCAGCGCGCAGATCGCGGCGTTCAAGAACGGTGAAATCGACGCCGTCTCCGCCAACACCATCACCCCGTACAAGCAGCTCGAAGGCACCAAGGACGCGGACATCCGCCGCGGCCAGCGCCTCTTCGCCGGCGGCATGAACATCAACGCCCAGAAGATCACCGACGTCGCCGTCCGCAAGGCCATCTTTGCCGCCGTCGACCGCGAAGCCCTCCGCAAGGTGCGCTTCAACGGCCTGAACTGGGAAGAGCCCAGCTCCGGCTCCATGATGCTGCTGCCGTTCTCCGAGTACTACCAGGACAACTACCCCGTCAAGGAAACCGGTCCTGACGCCGCCAAGAAGGCCCTCACGGACGCCGGCTACGCTCCGAACGCCAACGGCATCATGGAAAAGGACGGCAAGCCTGCCGCCTTCAAGATCAGCAACTTCGGTGACGATCCCACCACCCTGGCCTTCACCCAGACCCTGCAGAAGCAGCTGCAGGCCGGCGGCATGGACGTTGGCATCGACCAGCGCGCTTCCGCCGATTTCGGCAAGGTCATCGGCGGCCGCGACTTCGACATGAGCGTCTCCGGCTACACCGTGGGCCCGGACGCCACGGATGCCGTGAAGCAGTACTACGACTCCAAGACGAACGAAAACCAGCTGGGCGACGCCGAGCTGGACAAGAAGATCGCCGACCTCGCTTCCATCGAGGACAACGCCGAACGCAACAAGGCGGCCATGGAGGTCGAAAAGGAGCACATGGCGAAGTACTTCTCCATGGGCGTGGTCATGAACGGCCCGCAGATTTCCTTCGTCCGCACGGGCCTCGCCAACTACGGCCCGTCGCTGTTCCAGAGCCTGTCCCAGGTCCCGGACTGGACCACCCTGGGTTGGGAAAAGAAGTAACTTTCCCGCTGCATCGGAACAGCCGCGGCCGGCATCTCCCCAGGCGGGAGGTGCCGGCCGCGGCCTTTTAAGCAGCGCCCGGGCGGCGGAAGCATCCTCGTGCGCGCCCGGGAACACAGCGGAGTAGCGTTGGTGGCATGACGGAAACTGAAGCTGCGCCACGCGCCATCCGCACCGCCGTCGTCGGCTTTGGGCTCTCCGGCAGCGTGTTCCACGCGCCGCTGCTGGACGCGGACAGCAACTACTCGCTGGACATCATTGCCACCTCCAATGCCGGCCGGCAGGAGGCCGCTACGGCCCGCTACCCGGGCGTGCGGACCGTGCCTGACGGGCGGGCTGTCCTGGACCGCGCGGACAGCCTGGACCTCGTGGTGCTGGGAACCCCGCCGGCCACCCACTATCCGCTGGCCAAGGCGGCGCTGGAGGCGGGCCTGGATGTGGTGGTGGATAAGCCCTTCGTCGTTTCCAGCGTTCAGGGTGAGGAGCTGATCGCGCTGGCCCGCGACCGGGGACGGGTCCTGACGGTCTTCCAGAACCGGCGCTGGGACGGCGACTACCTCACCTTACGGAAACTGCTGGACGCGCAGGCCCTGGGGAAGGTGCTGCGCTTCGAGTCACGGTTTGAGCGGTGGACGCCGTCGATCGCCAAGGCCTGGAAGGCGCGGGCAACCGCGGACGACGGCGGCGGGGTCCTGTTTGACCTGGGCAGCCACCTGATCGACCAGGCGCTCCAGCTGTTCGGGCCGGCCAGGGTGGTGCACGCCGAGCTGAAGGCACGACGCTCCGACGAGCGCGCCGACGACGATGTGTTCCTGGTGCTCCGCCACCACGCGGGCGTCCTCACCCACCTCAGCATGAACATGCTGTGCGCCCAGCAGGCGCCCCGGTTCAGGGTTTTGGGGTCCGTGGGCGGCTTCACCAAGCATGGGGTGGACCCGCAGGAGCCCTACATTGTGGCCGGCGGCAGCCCCCTCGACGAGGACTACGGGGTGGAGGCGCCGGAGTGGGCCGGCACCCTGGGCCGGGACGGGCACCTGGACCGGCTACCCACCGCCCGGGGCAACTACCCCGAGTTCTACCGCCTCCTGGCAGAAAAGATCCTCGACGGCGGCGCACAATCACCCCACCCCCTCCCGGTAAACCCGGAAGACGCCGTGCAGGTCCTCACCATCATAGAAAAAGCCCGCGAGCTCGCCTCCTTAGGGTCTTAACGTCGGAACGGCAGCCATCCAGAAAGCGTGCGTCAAAGCGACGAAGGAGCAGCACGCGTTGGATGACTGCCGTTCCGACGGCAACAGGGCCTAGGCGGAGACGAGCTCGTGCCAGTCAGCCACGAGCGGCAGGTTGTGCGCCTCGGACACCGAGTGGTGTGCCACGTGGCCTGCGGCGATGTTGAGGCCGGCGGCCAGGGCGGGGTCACGGTCGAACGCGGCCTTGACGCCCAGGTTGGCCAGTGAAATGGCGTAGCGCAGGGTGACGTTAGTCAGGGCGTACGTGGAGGTGTTGGGCACGGCGCCGGGCATGTTGGCCACGCAGTAGAAGATCGTGTTGTGGACCTTGTAGGTGGGTTCCTGGTGCGTGGTGGGGTGCGTGTCCTCGAAGCAGCCGCCCTGGTCCACGGCGATATCCACCAGTACGGAGCCGGGCTTCATCCGGGCCACGAGGTCATTGGTGACCAGCTTGGGGGCCTTGGCGCCCGGGATGAGGACGGAGCCGATCACCAGGTCGGCGTCCACCACGGACTTTTCAATCTCGTAGGCGTTGGAGGCAACCGTCTTCAACCGGCCCTGGTACTGGGCGTCGAGTTCACGGAGCCGGTTGATGTTGATGTCCAGGATGGTGACGTCGGCGCCGAGGCCCAGGGCCATGGCGGCGGCGTTGGTGCCGGCAACACCGGCGCCGAGGACAACCACCTTGGCCGGACGCACGCCGGGAACGCCGCCCAGCAGTACTCCCTTTCCGCCGGCGGGAGCCATCAGGGAGGAAGCACCCACCTGGACGGACAGCCGGCCGGCAACCTCGGACATGGGGGCGAGCAGCGGCAGGGCGCGGCCCTCCTGGACGGTTTCGTAGGCGATGGCCGTGACGCCGGAGTTGATCAGCTCCTGGGTCAGTTCGGGCTCGGCGGCCAGGTGGAGGTAGGTGAAGAGGATCAGGCCCTTCCGGAACCGGTGGTACTCGGCCTTGACGGGTTCCTTGACCTTCATGACCATGTCCGCGCGGGACCAGACGTCATCGGCTTCGGTGACGATCTCGGCGCCGGCAATGGCGTATTCCTCATCGGTGATGCCGGAACCCAGGCCCGCGCCGCGCTCCACCAGCACGGTGTGGCCGTGGGTGCGGAACTCGTGGACGCCCGCAGCGGTGATGGCGACGCGGAACTCGTTGTTCTTGATTTCTTTGGGGACACCGATGATCATCGTGGGCTCCAGGTTCTCGGCGGATGGCCGGAAAGTGCGGGTGGGTTTCGTGTTTCCACGATAAATCCCGTTGTGAGCCAGCCGACATGGCCGCCAGCGCCGGCGCCCGCCGCTACCGCGACATTTCGCGGATTTTACTCTTCCGGCATCGACATTTGTCGAGCCTGCGAGCGTCAGGTGTCGCCTGATGTCCGTTCGTCCCCGGCCCCCGGGTGGCAGTAGTGTTGGCCCATGCAGCAGCAGGGTGTGGAACAGCTCGTGGAGCGGGTGGCGCAGAAACTGGGCCGCGGCCTCTCTCTCGAGGACCTGGACGGCCTGCTGCTCGCCTACAGCTCCAACCAGTCCCACGCGGACCGGGTCCGCGTGAACTTCCTGCTCAGCAAAAAGGTCCCGGCGGATGTGAGCGCCTGGCAGTTGTCCCAGGGCATCGCCACCGCGGTCCGGCCCGTGGTGGTTCCCGCCAATCCGGAGCTGGGCATGCTGGGCCGGATCTGCGTTCCGCTGATGGTCCGCGGGTTCCGTGTGGGATACCTCTGGGTGCAGCAGGACTCGGCGGAGGAAAGCCCGACGGCGATCCTCACCCAGCTGCCCTCGGTCAACCATGAGCTGGAGCTGCTGTCCGGGCTCCTGCTGGACTCCAATACGGCGGAATCCGAGTTTCGGCGGAGCCGCGAAAGGGAGTTCCTGTCCGCCTGCGCCGGGGAACCCAACGCGGTGGCCGCCGTGGCCGGCTGGAAAGAGGTGCAGGGCCGCGGACCCTGGCAAATGGTCACGGTGCTGGATGCGGACAACTGGGCCAGCGGCCCAGACCCCATCGCCTCAACCCTGATTCACCGCTCCACCGCGCTGCAGGCCACCGTGGGGGTGGATGCTGCCCTGTTCAGCGCCGGGACGGAAACCCACTCGGTGCTGCTGTTCCAGGAGCTGGCGGGCCGGGCCAATCATGCCCAGGTGCTGGTCCATTACCAGCTGGAGCTGGCCAAACGGTCCGGGCGGCCGGTGGACCGGATCATCCTGGGAATCAGTGAGGGGTTTGCCCGCACCCGCCAGCTGGGCGAGGCCTACCGGCAGTCCAAGCTGGCGGCCCAGGCGGCCGCCGTCGATCCCCAGCTGGGCGAACTGGTGGACTGCCGCTCCACCGGTGTCTACCAGCTGCTCGCTTCCGCCGGCGGCGGGGTGGGTGCGTGGGCGGACTCCGGGTCCGTCTACTTCCGGCAACTCGAGGACCATGACCGCAACGGTGAGCTCATCCCCGTCCTGGAGCTGCTGTATGACAACGACGGGTCAGTCCAGGACGTTGCCGCAAAACTCCACCTGCACCGCAGCAGCATCTACAACCGGCTGGGCCGGATCCGGCAGCTCCTGGGAGTGGACCCGCTGAAGGGGCTGCCCCGGCTGGAACTGCACGCCGCGCTGAAGATGAGGCGGTGGGCGTCGCGGCCCAGGATCTGACGGCGGTGGTCCGGCTAAACCGGAGTTGCAGCCACGAAGGATGTGATGGCGCCGGCAACTTCCCGCGGCCGCAGGTGCTGGGCCACGTGGCCGGTGCGGGGAATTTCGGCGAAGTGGCCCTGCGGCACCACGCCGGCAAGGCGGCGCGACCACTCCCGGCCCGCAACCTGGTCCTGCTCGCCGCGCAGCACCAGCACAGGGACGTCAATGCCGGCCAGCCGCTGCTCGGTGGGGTACTCCATCATCACCGGCAGTTCCGTGAAGTACCAGCGCGGCCCGCACCGCAGGTAGTCCGTGAAGACGGCCCAGTTGGACGAGGCGCTCTCCCGCAGCAGGGCGTCCAGGAACAGGGCCACGCCCTGGCGCCTCACGCTGCGGTGGCGTTCATCCACCACCGGGCCCATCAGCACCAGCCGGCGTGCCCGGGAGGGTGCGCTCAGTGCGGCCTCAATGCTGAACTGAACCCCCATTGAGTGGCCCACCAGGATGTACGAGTGAATGCCGCAGGCCTTCAGCGCCTCCGCGATGAAGGCTCCGTATTCCTCCACCGGCAGCTGCCTGCTTGGCCGCGGTGTGCCGCCGAATCCCGGCAGGTCCAGCGAATAGGTCGGTGCACCGCCGGCCAGCTGCCCATGCAGTTTCCGAAGGTAGCGGTGGGACACGCCGATGCCGTGGACCAGGACGTAGGCCGGTGTGGCCGCGGCGGACTCTGCGGCAGCGTCCGTGCCCGGCGGCGGCGTGGTGCCGGTCCACAGGATCCGGCCGGTCAGGCCGCGGGCTTCAATGGGGCGGGACTCTAGCGGCTTGGGCACTAAGGCGCCCCGCCGTCGTCGCCCGCGTTGCCGGTGGCCGCGACGTCAGTGGCCGCGTCCCCGGTGCCGGCCGCGGCCTCACGCTCTTTCCGGCGCTGCGTCTCCAGCCACGCCAGGATGGAGGCCTGCCGGATCCGCCGGTGGGTGCCACGGTATTCCACGGGGATCTCGCCGCGGTCCGTCATATTGCGCAGGTAGGTATGCGAGATGCCGGCAAGCTCGGCGGCCTGCGAGGTGGTCAGCATTTCCTCGACGCTGCTGACGGTCACCGCGTCCCCGCGGCTGAGCCTGGCCAGGAGGTCGACGACGGCGTCCCTCGCCTGGGCGGGCAGGCGGTGGACGGTGCCGTCCACGAACACGGTGATGTCGTTGCTGTCGCGGAGGGCCCGGCCCAGCGCCGCTGCCTCGTCTGCGGGCAGCCCGGCTGTGGCCCGGGGGGCTATCAGTGCCATACAGGAAGCCTAGCGCGGGAAATTTATAGGACGTTGACACAGGTCCAGTAACGCGCGTAACCTAAGTCACACGTTCCAAGTAACGCGCGTTACCCACAAGGTCGGCGGTGCAGGGAACACCATCAGGACACGGCCGCCGGCACAGCCCGGCACCACGAAGACCCGGAGCATTCAATGGCGAAAAGCACCACCCCGAGCAAGCCTGCGTCCGCGCGGCAGCGGGGCGTCACCATGACGGACGTCGCCAAGCATGCAGGGGTGTCCCGGACCGCAGTCTCCTTCGTGCTGAGCAACCGCGAAAACGCCAGCATCTCCGAGGAAACCCGCACCCGCATCAACGACGCCGTCCAGGCGCTGGGCTACCGGCCCAACGCCGGGGCACGGGCGCTGGCATCCCGGCGCAGTGACTGGTACGGCATCGTCACCGAGATCGTCACGGCACCCTTCGCCGTGGACATCATCAAAGGTGCCCAGGACCAGGCATGGCTTGACCGCCGGTTCCTGCTGGTCGCGCCCTCCGACCAGGCCGACGCGCAGGGACCCAACCAGGGCCTGGAGGACGCCGCAACAGAGAAGCTGCTGGAACAGCGCGTGGAAGGGCTTCTGTACGCAGCCACCTTCCACCGGGGCGTCCACGTCCCGCAGAGCGCCAATGAAGTACCCACCGTCCTGATCAACTGCTTCGACGCTGACGGAAAGCTGCCCTCGATCGTCCCTGACGAGCGTGCGGGTGGCCGGGTCGCCGTCGAACGCTTGCTCAAGGCCGGCCACACACGGATAGGAGTCATCAACCTCGATCCGGACATCCCCGCAGCAGTGGGGCGGTTGGAAGGTGCACGCGAAGCACTGACCGCCGCCGGACTGGACCTGGATCCGGAACTGGTGGTGTCCGGATACGCGACGGCCGACGGCGGCTACGAGGCCGCCGGCCGGATCCTGGACCGGTACCAGGGGGAGCACAGGCCCACGGCGCTGTTCTGCCTCAACGACCGGATGGCAATGGGCGCCTACGACGCCATCAAGGAACGGGGCCTGACCATCCCCGGAGACATTGCCGTGATCGGCTTCGACAACCAGGAACTGATTGCGGCCTACCTGCGGCCCAAACTGACCACTGTTGCGCTGCCGTTCGAAGAAATGGGCGCCCTGGGCGTCCGGACGCTCGCCGCTCTTACAGCAGGACAGCCGATCATTGCCGACCAGCAACTGGTCGACTGTCCGCTGCTAGAACGCTCCTCGGTCTGACCGCGAAATCAAGGTCCGAAGAGCAAAACCCCTAACCCACCCTTCACCTCGCTGATGAAGACAGGAAAAGAGATAACCATCATGACACACCCCCGATTCTTCAGGGCTGCCCGCATCACGGCCGCCGGCCTGGCGGTGGGCGCAATGCTGCTGACCGGCTGCGCGGCCAACCCCGACAAAGCCGGCGACGCGGCCTCAAACGCCAGTGCGTTCCTCACCATTCCGCGGGAGGACATGGGCACCTTCGTGCAGAACTTCAACCCGTTCGCACCCACGGTGAACCCCATGGTCCAGCAGTCCATCTACGAATCCCTGCTGATCTTCAACCCGGCCAAGGGGGACACGGTGCCGTGGCTCGCCACGGACTGGAAAGCCGCCGATGACGGGAAGTCCATCACCTTCACCCTGCGCGACGGCGTGAAATGGTCCGACGGGCAGCCGCTGGTGGCCGATGACGTTGCCTACACGTTCGAGCTGCAGAAGAAGATCAAGGGCGGCTTCGAATACCTCGACGGCGTCAGCGCCGAAGGGAACAAGGTCACCTTCACCTTCAACAAGCCCTGGTCGCCGGCGCTGTACGACGTCGGCCAGCTCACCATCCTGCCCAAGCACATCTGGTCCGCGCTGGCCGACCCCGAGAAGGACGCCAACGCCAAGCCCGTGGGCACCGGTCCCTACACCGAGGTGGACAGCTTCCAGGCCCAGTCCTTCGTGCTGAAGAAGAACCCCAATTACTGGCAGCCGGAAAAGCAGAAGATCGCCGGCATCAAGATGCTCGCCTTCGCCGGGAACGACGGCGCGAACCTCGCCGCGGCCAACGGTGACGTGGACTGGGCACCGCAGTACATTCCGAATATCGAAAAGACCTTTGTGTCCAAGGACAAGGAGCACCGCCAGTACTGGTTCCCGCCCACGGGGGCCATGATCAACTGGCAGCTGAACACCACCAAGGCGCCCTTCAATGACGTTGACGTCCGCAAGGCGCTGAGCATGGCCGTGGACCGGGACCAGGTGACCAAGATCGGGATGAGCGGCTACGCCCAGCCCGCGGACTGCACCGGTCTGTCCGGCAACTACGAACTGTGGAAGAACAGCGAGGTCAAGGACAACTGCACGTGGACCAACCACGATGTGCAGAAGGCCAACGAGCTGCTGGACAAGGCCGGCTACGCCAAGGGCGCCGACGGCAAGCGCACGCTCAAGGACGGCAAGCCGTTCGAATTCAAAATCTCCGTGGGCGCTTCCTCCTCCGACTGGCTCTCGGTGGCCAACGTCATTTCGCAGAACCTGGCCGAGATCGGCGTGACCGCCAAGGTGGACTCCCCAGACTGGGCCGCCGTGGTGGCCGGCTACGAGACCGGTGACTTCGACTCCGGCATCGTCTGGAGCGCCAACGACCCCAGCCCGTACAAGTACTTCAACACCTCCATGGGCACCTCCACCGTGAAGCCGGTGGGCACCAAGACGTTCGACAATTACCACCGTTTCGGCGACGCGAAGGCCGACGCGCTGCTGGCAGAGTTTGCCGCGGAGTCGGACCAGGCGAAGCAGAAGGACATCGCCAACCAGCTCCAGGAAGAGTACGACGACGTGGCCCCCCTGGTGCCGCTGTTCTCCGGTCCCGAATGGGGCGCCTTCAGTGACACCCGCTTCACCGGCTGGCCCACCCAGGACAACCCCTACGCCACCCTGTCGGTCCGCGCCCCCACCACAGTGCTGGTGCTGACCACGCTGGAACCGCGCAAGTAAGGGCCCTGCCCACCACGCGTGACACCGCTGGCCGCCGGACGTTCCGGCGGCCAGCCCCCAACTCTTTTCACCACTCCCGAATTGGAGGGAACCCGTGCGCTTCATCCTGCGCCGGCTGGGTTTCTACCTGGTCGCCTTCTGGGCATCCATCACCCTGAACTTCCTGCTCCCGCGCTTCATGCCGGGCGATCCCGTCTCCCGCATGTTTGCCCGTTCGCAGGACAGAATGCAGCCCGAACAAATCGAGGCGCTGCGCAAGCTGCTCGGGGTGGACGACCGGCCCCTCTGGGCGCAGTACACCGACTACCTGCACAACATCTTCACCGGCAACATGGGCGTGTCCATCTCCCGCTTTCCCACGCCGGTCACCGAGGTCATCTCGTCCCAGATTGGCTGGACCCTCCTGCTGGGCGGCACCGCCCTGGTGATTGCCGCCGTCGTGGGCAACCTGCTGGGCATCGCGGCAGCCTGGCGCCGCGGCGGAGCGGTGGATTCCGCCCTGCCCCCGGTACTGGTGTTCATCGGCTCGTTCCCGTACTTCTGGCTCGCCATGGGCGCCCTGTACCTGTTCGGCGTGGTGCTGGGCTGGTTCCCCATCCGGCACGCGTTCACCGACGGGCTGGAGCCCGGGTTCACGCCGGAGTTCATCGGCGACGTCGCCGCCCACCTGGTGCTGCCGGCGCTCACCATCGTCCTGGTGTCCATCGGCGGCTGGATGCTGGGCATGCGGAACACCATGATCGCCACCAACTCCGAGGACTACATCACCATGGCCGAGGCCAAGGGACTGCGCCCCGGACGCATCATGCTCCGCTACGCCGCCCGGAACGCCATGCTCCCCTCGGTGACCAGCTTCGGCATGGGCCTGGGCTTCGTGGTGGGCGGCGCGCTGCTCACCGAAGTGGTGTTCGCCTACCCAGGCGTGGGCTACCAGCTCCTCAACGCCGTGCAGGGCCTTGACTACCCGCTCATGCAGGGCCTGTTCCTCACCATCACCGCCGCCGTGCTGCTTGCCAACTTCCTGGTGGACATCCTGTACGTCCGGCTCGACCCGCGCGTGCGCAGCAACTAGGAGGACCGCACCATGGCAACCGCAATCCTGCAGCAGCCCGGCACCACGGCCGGCAAGACCGCCGCAGCGAAACCCAAAACCAGCCGCAGCTTCCTCCGCGGGCTGCTCGCCAACCGGAAAGCCCTGGCAGGCATGGCCGTGCTGGCCGTCTTCATTGTGCTCGCCCTCCTGGCGCCCGTGCTGTTCCCCGGCGACCCGTCCCGGATCACCGCCATGGCATCCCTGGAACCGGACGCCGAACACCTGCTGGGCACCACGGCCAAGGGGCAGGACGTGCTGGCCCTGACCGTGCACGGAGCCAGGAGTTCACTGCTGGTGGGCCTCACCGTCGGGTTCGCCTCGACGTTCATCGGCATCCTGGTGGGCCTGGCCTCCGCGTACTTCGGCCGGTTCATCGATGAGGCCCTGTCCCTGGTGACCAACGTCTTCCTGCTCCTCCCGGGGCTGCCGCTGCTGGTCATCCTTGCCGCGTTCCTCCCGCCGGGGCTGGGCACGGTGATCCTGGTGCTGGTGGTGACCGGCTGGGCCGGTTCCGCCCGGGTGCTGCGCTCGCAGGCCCTGTCCATCCGCTCCAAGGACTTCGTGGCAGCGGCCGTGGTGTCCGGCGAACGGGCCGGACGGATCATGTTCCGGGAGATCCTGCCGAACATGGCCTCGATCGTCATGGGGACGCTGCTGGCCTGCGTCATCTACGGGATCGGCGCACAGGCCGGCCTCGAGTTCCTGGGCCTGGGCGACGTCAGCACCGTCTCGTGGGGCAACAACCTGTTCTGGGCCGGCAACGAGGGGGCGCTGCTCACCGGAAGCTGGTGGGTTTTTGTCCCCTCCGGTGCCTGCATTGCCCTCGTGGCTTTCGCCCTGGCCCTGATCAACTACGCGGTGGACGAGGTCACCAACCCGCGGCTGCGCAAGATCAAGGCGCCCGCCGCCGCTCCGGTTCAATCAGCCCCGGACACCCGCGCCACCATTGAAAGGAGCGCCGCGCAATGACCGTTTCCCAGGTTTCCTTCGGCTCCCACGAGCCCGTCCTGGAGGTCCGGAACCTCACCGTGAAGTACATCGGCGATACCCGGTCCACCACCGCCGTCGACAGGGTGTCCTTCAGCATCGGCACCGGAGAGGTGTTCGGACTGGCGGGGGAGTCCGGCTGCGGCAAGTCCACCATCGCCAACTCCATCATGCGCCTGCTGAAGGACCCGGCGAAGATCGCCGGCGGCAGCATCACCTTCGGCGGCAAGGACGTCCTGGCCATGGGGCCGGAGGAGCTCCGCCGCTTCCGCTGGCAGGACGTGGCCATGGTGTTCCAGTCCGCCATGAACTCGCTGAACCCGGTGCTGACCATCGGCGAGCAGATCGTGGACATCTTCACCACGCACGCGGGGCTGTCCCGCGAGGAGTCCCTCCGTCGGGCCGGGGAACTGCTCGAACTGGTGCGGATCGACCGTGCCCGCCTGAAGTCCTACCCGCACCAGCTCTCCGGCGGGATGCGCCAGCGGGCCGTGATCGCCATGGCCGTGGCCCTCAAGCCCTCACTGCTGATCCTGGACGAGCCCACCACCGCCCTGGATGTGGTGGTCCAGCAGGAAATCATGGCCCAGATCAAGGACCTCCAGCATGAGCTGGGCTTCTCCGTCCTGTTCATCACCCACGACATGTCCCTCATGGTGGAGCTCTCCCACCGGATGGCGGTCATGTACGGCGGCCGCATCGTGGAGACCGCCAAGGCCCGGGACGTCCACGCCGACCCCCGCCACCCCTACACCCAGGCGCTGATGGGTGCCTTTCCGCCACTCACCGGCCCCCGGGTCCCGCTGGCGGGCCTGCCCGACGGCGTGAAGTTCCGGAACATCCCGGACCTCGCCGAGGCGGCGCCCGGCCATTTCGTGGCCCCCTTCGGCGCCGACGACCTGACCATCGCCCACGCCCTCGACGCCGAAGCAGCGGCCCTGGAAGGAGCCTCCCGATGAGCCACCCCATCCTTTCCCCGCAGGCCGGCGGGGACCGTCCCGGCCGGCGCTTCGGACCGGGGGAAGCGGAAACGCCCGCCCTGGAGGTCCGCGGCCTCGGCAAGACCTTCCCCATCGGCGGTCTGTTCTCCCGCCACTCGGTCCGAGCGCTGCACGGGGTGGACCTGTCCATCGGCCGCGGCGAGATCGTTGCCCTGGTGGGGGAGTCCGGTTCCGGCAAGAGCACCCTGGCCCGCTGCGTCGCCCGGCTCGAAAAGCCGAGCGAAGGCGCCATCCTGGTGGACGGCGTCGACATCCTCAAACGCGACCGGTTCCAGGCGTCGCGGGAGTTCCGCTCCCAGCTGCAGATGGTTTTCCAGGACCCCTTCGGTTCACTGAACCCGGCGCACCGGATCGACCATTTCCTGCGGCGCTCGCTGGCCATCCACGGCAGGGGCGGCGCCGGCACGGAACAGCGGCTGGAAGAGCTGATGGCCACGGTGGGTCTGCAGGCAGACATGCTGGACTCCTACCCGCACGAGCTCTCCGGCGGACAGCGGCAGAGGGTGGCAATTGCCCGTGCGCTCGCCGTCGAACCGCAGGTGATCCTGGCCGACGAGCCCACTTCCATGCTGGACGTGTCCGTCCGGATCGGCGTGCTGAACCTGATGCGCCGGCTCCGGTACGAGCAGGGCATCTCGATGCTCTACATCACCCACGACCTCGCTTCGGCCCGGTACCTCGCGGACCGGACAGCGGTGATGTTCGCCGGTGAACTGGTGGAGGAAGGCGAGTCGCTGGACCTGCTGGCAAACCCGGCCCACCCCTACACCCAGCTCCTGGTCTCCGCCGTGCCGGATCCGGCCCGGGCAGGTTCCTACGATCCCGTCCGCCGCGCCGCGCTGCGCCAGGCCGTCATGGCCTCCACCGGCTGCTCGTTCGACGGCGACCCGGACCAGCGGTGCTCCGCCGACCAGCCCGTCCGGCACCAGGTGGGCGATCCCGCAAACCGGCACTGGGTCCGCTGCCACCTGTACCGCCCCCGGGCCGGTGCCGGCGGCCATGCCCTCGCCGCCGAAACCGCCCCGCAGGGCGCCGCCAGGAAGGCTTCCGCATGACTGAACTGATCCACCCGCTCGCCACCGTCCCCCGGGACGAGCTGGTTGCCCGTGCCGAGGCCGATCCCCTCCGGCCCCGCTTCCACTTCGTTTCACCCGCAGGTTGGCTCAACGATCCCAACGGCGTGTGCCAGTGGGACGGCACCTACCACCTCTTCTACCAGTACAACCCCGAGGGCGCCTTCCACCACCGCATCCTCTGGGGCCACGCCACCAGCACGGACCTGGTCTCCTGGACCGACCAGCCGGTGGCCCTGGAACCGTCGGCGGGACCGGACGCGGACGGCTGCTGGTCCGGTGTGCTGGTGAACGACGGCGGCACGCCCACCCTGGTCTACTCGGGCCGGCTGGACGAGCGCGAACTTCCGTGCGTGGCCGTAGGTTCCCCCGACCTGTCCACCTGGACCAAGGCGCCGGAGAACCCCGTCATCGCAGCCCCGCCGGCCGGCGTCGACATCACCGCCTACCGCGACCACTGCGTGTGGCGCGAGGGCAGCCGGTGGCGGCAACTGGTGGGCTCGGGCATCCGCGGCCGCGGCGGCACAGCATTCCTTTACGAGTCGGCGGACCTGCGCTCCTGGGACTACGTGGGCCCGCTCTTCATCGGGGACGCGTCCCAGGGCAGCCCCGCCAATACCGACTGGACCGGCACCATGTGGGAATGCGTGGACCTGTTCCGCGCCGGCAGCGGATCGCTGGGCTCGGAACCGGCAGACGGTTCACCCGACGTCCTGGTGTTTTCCGCCTGGGACGACGGGCGCACCCACCACCCGCTGTACTGGACCGGCCGGTACTCGGCAGATGCGTTCGAACCGGCCGCGCTGCACCGCCTGGACTACGGCGGCCGGTACTTCTACGCGCCGCAGTCTTTCCTGGACGAGGCCGGCCGGCGCATCATGTTCGGCTGGCTGCAGGAAGGCCGCACGGATGCCGCGATGGTGGAGGCCGGCTGGTCCGGCGTGATGAGCCTGCCGCGGGTCACCACCCTGGCGGACGACGGTACGCTGCAGTTCGCGCCGGTCCCTGAACTGGAAAAGTTGCGCGGCAACCACACCAGCCTTCCGGGCCGGGTGCTGGCCGGAACCCTGGATACCGGCGTCACGGGCAACCAACTGGACATCGAACTGGACCTCCAGCTGGCGCCCGGCTCCGTGCTGCGGCTGGCTATCCTCGGCTCAGGCGACGGCGCAGAGGAAACCCGCATCGAGCTGAGCCGGCCCGCGGACGGTGCGGTGGGCTTGCTCCGCCTCGACCGCACCCGGAGTTCCTTGGACGCCTCCGTAGACAAGGAGGACAGGTCCGGGCCGGTTCCCATGACTGACGGCCACGTCCACCTGCGCGTCCTGGTGGACCGTTCCGCCGTCGAGATCTTCGCCAACGGCAGGCCGCTCACGGCACGGGCCTACCCCACGCTCGGCGGCGGACACGTCACGCTGTCCGCCACCGGAAGCATGCGGCTGCTGTCCTTCGACGCCTGGACCATGGCAGACATCGGGGGAGGTGCCCGCACCCTCTTCCCCTAATTCCTGCGCCACATAGTCCCTGCACCACACCTTTCGAGATCAAAGGCGATCTGCATGCACAAGAGACTAGCCGCGGGCCTCACGGCTGCGGTCCTCGGTGCCGGTTTCGTGGGAACGGGGGCCGCCGCACCGGCGGCGGCCCTCGCCTCCGCCCCGGTCACCCTCAACAGCACCACCAGCCCCATCCCGGACGTCGTTGGGTCCGGCGGAACCTGGACCCGGACGGCGCAGGGCGGATACACCGCCGTCGCACCGTCCGGCCAGAACGCCGCGGCAACCAGCGAACAGGTCATCGCGGGCACCGCCCGGTACACCGCCAACGTGACGGTTGATCCGGCAAGCCCCTACGGCGTGGGAGCCCTGGTCTTCCGCGCAACGCCGGATGCCGGTACCGGATACGCGGCCACCATCGACCCCAACCTGGACCGGATCCGGCTCTTCGACCTCGCCACCGGGCAGGACGTCGTCGCTCCGGTAGCCCTGCCCCTGAGCACCGGGCAGGCCTACAACGTGGACGTCCACGTTGACGGGCCACGGATCTACGTCGCCGTGGACGGCGTCTCCCGGATCGACGCCACCGACTACCGCTACGGGTCCGGCCGCGTCGGGCTGCACGCCTTCAACGGAACAGTGGCCTTCGGGCCGCCCGGCGTCCGCACCGTGGATGCCAACATTGACGGGTGGAGCGCCGGCACCGGCTGGTCCGCCACGGCCACGGGGTTCCGCGGTGTTGCCCCGGCGGATACGAACATCCGCGCCATTGCCACCGGGCAGTCACCCGCCGACATCGACTTCTCCGCCGACATCCAGGTGGCCTCCCCGTACGGCGTGGGGGCCGTCCTGATCCGGACCAACGCGGCCGGAACTTCCGGATACGCCGCCGAGGTGGACCCGAACGCGGGCAGGCTCCGGCTCTACCGGGTGTCGGACAACTCCACCCTCGGCACGTTCGCCACTGCCATCACGCCCAACCAGGTGTACCGCCTCCGCGTGACAGCCCTCGGGAACTCCCTGGCTGTGTACTGGCAGACGGACTTCCTGGACCCCAACGGGGCCACGCCGGCCATCACGGCCACGGACACCACTGCCGCCTCGGGCCACATCGGCCTCGGCTCCTACAACGGCACCGCAGTGTTCCAGAGCATGACCCTTCGCGGCCTCGAAAGCCCGCTGCAGGGCTGGCGGACCTCCTCCGGTTCGTGGGAGCCGGACGCCGCCGGCCTGCGCGCCTCGGCAGCGGGCGGCACGGCGGCGAGGTACATCCCGGCGGTGGCGTCCGACGTCGTTGCCTCCCTGGACCTCACCGTCACCGCACCCGCCACCGCCTCGGTGGTGGTCCGCAGCGGTGCCGACGGCGCCGGCGGGCTCGAACTGCGCATCGACCCGGGAACGCGAACGGCGCAACTGTTCAACCGGGCCGGCTCCGCGCTGCTGCTCTCCGGCGCGTTGCCCGCCACCAGCTTCCAGGCCGGACAGCTCAACAGGATCCAGTTCACGGCGCGGGGCACCGACGCGGCCGTCCTGGTCAACGGCACGCCGGTCCTGAACGGCACCGTACCTGCCGCATCCGGATCCGGGTTCGCCCTGCTGGCCACCGGGACGGCCTGGTTCCAGAACGTCCGTGCGGACAGCGTGGACCAGTTCATGAACGGCCTGTACCAGCCCGGCTACCACTACAGCCAGAACTCCGGCAACAGCTCCGACCCCAACGGGCTGGTGTTCTACCAGGGCGAGTACCACCTGTTCCACCAGGACCACGGACGCTGGGCACACGCGGTGAGCACGGACCTGCTCCACTGGAAGCAGCTGCCCATCGCCCTGCCGCACATGGCCGCAGGCGAATCATGGTCCGGTTCAGCAGTGGTGGATGCAGGGAATGCCAGCGGACTGTTCCCCGGCGGTTCCGGGCTGATCGCCTACTACACCAGCTTCAACCATGACGCCCCAAACGGAAACCAGTCCGTCCGTGCCGCCTACAGCAAGGACCAGGGCCGCACCTGGCAAACCGTCCATGCGGCTCCGGTGGTGGACAACCCGGGCGGCCCGGACGGCGGCTGGGACTTCCGCGATCCCAAAGTCACCCGGGACGCAGGTTCCGGCAAGTGGATCATGGTGGTGGCCGGCGGCGACCACATCCGCTTCTACACCTCCACGGACCTCCTCCACTGGACGTTCTCCGGCACATTCGGCTACGGCGACTGGGTCCGCGGCGGGGTCTGGGAATGCCCGGACTTCTTCGAACTCCCCGTGGAGGGGCAGCCCGGGGTAAAACGCTGGGTGCTCTGGTGGAGCACCGGAGCCGTCCGCGCCACCAACGGATCCGCGGCGCAGTACGTGACGGGAACCTGGAACGGAACGTCCTTCACACCGGACACCCCCGCGTCCACCCTGCTGCAGGCGGACCACGGCCGTGACTATTACGCGGCCATGAGCTTCTTCGGGACGCCGGACAACCGGCGGATCATGATCGGCTGGATGAGCAACTGGGACTACGCCTTCAGCCCGCCCACCGGCCGCTGGAACGGGCAGCTGTCCATCCCCCGCGAGATCCGGCTCGTGGATGTTCCCGGCTCCGGGCTGCGGCTCACCCAGGCTCCGGTGGCGGAGGCAGCGTCGCTGCGGGACTCCACGTGGCAGGCCGCGGACCTTACGGTGACGCCGGTGTCCGCGAACCCGCTGGCTGCCGCGTCCGGCCGCTCGTTCGAGCTTGAGGCCGAGGTGGGCATCCCGTCATCGGGCGGAGCGTCCTCCTTCGAGTTCGGGCTGCGGAAGGGGACAGGCTCCACGGGTGCGCAGCAGACCAGGGTGGTGTACGACGCCGGAGCTGCCGCCCTCACGGTGGACCGCGGCGCCGCCGGGCGGGAGGACTTCACCCGGTACTTTGCGGGGCAGGCGGCGGACAACGCCGCCGCCCCCTGGAGCTCCGCCATGGTGGGTTCCGAACGGCGGGTGAAAGTGCGGATCCTGGTGGATGCGTCCTCGGTGGAAGTCTTCGGCGGGGACGGCACGGCAGCCATCACCTCGCTGATTTTCCCGGACCCGTCCGCCACGGGGCTGTCGTTCGCTGCTACGGGGGGCACCGCCCGGCTGGTGTCCGTCAAAGTACACCAGCTCGGCGACACCGCGCGCGTGACCGCCGCCCCGCCGTCGGCCGTCCTGCCTCCGGCGGGCGGCACCGCCCGGCACAACCTGGGCGCCTATGCGGTGGTTCCGGGCGGACGCTGGGAGGGCACCGGTGCGGGCCTTGCCGGCACCTTCGACAAGGACTCCACCGCCATGGGGGCCGCCATGTACACCAACGTGCGGGTGCAGGCCACGGTCCGGTTCGGCGGGGAGGCCTTCTCCGGCGGGGTCCTGAACCGTGACCGCGCACCCGAGAGGGGCTACGGCGGCGCCGGCTCGGTGCTGCTGAGGTCCTCTGCGGACGGGTCCACGGCGTACTACGTGAACCTGGACCCGAACCTGCGGGTGGTGCGCGTCTTCAAACTGGTGGGCGGCGTGTTCACGGTGCTGGCCAGCGTCCCCGCGAACCTAAGCCACGGGGTCAGCTACGCCGTGGACGCCTCGGCCAACGGCAACCGGATCACCGCATCGCTGGACGGGACGCAGCTGATCGACGTGACGGACTCTTCGCTGCCGGGGCCCGGCAGGGTGGGGGTCAACGTGTTCGACGGCAGGGCCACCTACCAGGACATCCTGGTCACGGCCCTGCCGTAGGGCAACCTCCGGGCGGGTGCGCCCGGGTCAGAGACCAAGCTCCTCCAGTACAGGCAGCTTCTCCCTGACCCGGGCGCGGGCCTCGGTGGCGCTCGGCGCGGCGAGGGCCAGCTTGGCCAGCTCCTGGGCTTCCTGGAGGGTCACCGTCTTGAGGACGGCGGCAACGGCGGCGAGGGAGCGGGCGGTCATGGACAGCGTGCTCACGCCCAGGCCGGCCAGGACGACGGCGAGGGCGGGGTCCGCGGCCGCCTCACCGCACACGCCTACGGGCTTGTTGTTGCCCTCCGCCCGAGAACCCTCAACGGTCAGGCCCACCAGGCGCAGGACGGCCGGCTGCCACGGGGTGTTCAGGTTGGCGAGCGGGCCCAGCTGCCGGTCCGCTGCCATGGCGTACTGGGTGAGGTCGTTGGTGCCCAGGCTGGCGAAGCCAACCTCGCGGAGGATGGCCTCGGCGGTGAGGGCAGCGGAGGGAACCTCCACCATGACGCCGGGGGTCTTCAGGCCGGCGTCCGCGCACATCGAGGCGAAACGCGCCGCTTCTTCGGCGGTAGAAATCATCGGGGCCATCACCCACACGTCCGCCTCCGACTGGTTGGCGGCCAGGGCAATCGCCTCCAGCTGCCGGTCCAGCACGCCGGGGGTGGTGAAGTCGGTGCGGTAGCCGCGGACACCCAGGGCCGGGTTGGGTTCGGTGGAGTCGGTGAGGAACGGCAACGGCTTGTCGGCGCCGGCGTCGAGCGTGCGCAGCACCACCTTCTTGCCGGGGAACGCGTCAAACACGCTCTTGTAGGCGGCGGCCTGCTCTTCGACGGAGGGCTCGGTGTCACGCTCCAGGAAGCAGAATTCGGTGCGGAACAGGCCCACGCCCTGGGCGCCCAGTTTAGCGGCGGCAACCGCGTCCTTGCCGCCGCCCACGTTCGCGAGCAGCGGGACCTGGTGCCCGTCCGCCGTCGCGCCCGTGCCGGTGAACTCGGCCAGGAGCGAGGCGGTGGCAGCCCAGGCTTCCGCCGCGGCGCGCAGCGACCCGTCCGGCTCGGAGGTGACGGAACCGGCCGCGCCGTCCACGTACACCTCGGTTCCGTCCGCGATGTGGTCCACCCCGACGGCCGCGACGACGGCGGGCAGGCCAAGGGAACGGGCAATGATGGCGGTGTGCGACTGGGGACCGCCGCCGGAGGTGACCAGCGCCAGCACCTTGTTCGGGTCCAGGGTGGCGGTATCGGCGGGTGCGAGGTCGTCCGCCACCAGGACGAACGGGGTCTCGGAAGATGGGATGCCGGGGGCGGCCACGCCGCGGAGTTCGGCCACGATGCGGGCGCGGACGTCCAGGACATCCGTGGCGCGCTCGGCCATGTAGCCGCCCAGGTTGTGCAGCATCTCGGACACCGAGGACCCGGATTCCCAGATGGCCCGCTCGGCGGACGTGCCGCGGGCCACCAGCTTGGCGGCACCCTTGATCAGCATGGTGTCCTTGGCCATCAGCGCCGTGGCCTCCAGCACCGCCTTGCCGTCGCCGCTGGCGTGCGCCGCCCGCGCCTTCAGCTCATCATGCACGGCCTGGGCCGCCGCCTTCAGCGCTGCGGTGGCTTCCTCTGCTGTGGTGCCCGCCGCCAGCTGGTCACCGGCGGGAGGTTCGCTGATCGGTTTGGGCATCTGCCGGACGGTGCCGATGACGCGGCCTGGACTGACGCCTACTCCTGGGAAGTTCTGCACTGAAGGTCCTCATTCTCTGCCGGTAGCAGGCCCGCCCAAACACTCCGGCGCCGTGCCGGAACACCTCTGCACCGCCACGACAGGTCACGTCAGGAGGTGGAAACAAGCCTGAAAAAATTGTATGTGATTCAGTTCATATAGCAACGCTATAGGTGCTAGGGTAGCGGTTATGAGTTTGGATGGCCAGCTTCCCCCCAAAATGCGGCTGCTTCGCGCCGCCGCGGAGCTGCTGGCAAAATCCGGCGGAGCGCCGGTCTCCACCCGCCAGATCACGCAGCTGGCGGGGGTATCGGCTCCCACCCTGTATCACCACTTCGGCGACAAGGAAGGCCTCTTCGACGCAGTAGTGGCCGCAGGGTTCGAAGAATATGTCGCGGGCGAAAGGGATTTCGCCCCCTCCGGCCAGCCCCTTGAGGACATCCGGAGAATGTGGGACAACCACGTCCAGTTCGGGCTGAACCAGCCGGAACTGTACCTGGTGATGTTCGGCAACATCCGTCCGGAAAGCCGCCCGGCCATCGTGGCCGATGCCGAGGCGCTGATGGAGGAAATGCTGAACAAGGCAGCGGCGGCGGGCCAGCTGAACGTCCAGCCCCGGGAAGCGGCCAGGTCCATCCTGGCGGCCAACGTGGGTGTGACGCTGATGCTGATCGCGGAACCCGCCACCGACCGGAACCTCGAACTGTCCACCATGACCCGGGACGCCATGATCTTTGCGGTGTCCGCCGAGCCAGCCAGCGGCGCGGCCCCGGGCAACACCGGAAAATCCTCGGTGGTGGTGGCAGCGATTGCCCTGAACGCCGCGCTTCAGGCCTCGCACTCAGACCAGCTCTCGAGCTCGGAGCTCAAGCTCTTCCTTGAGTGGCTGCACCGGATCTCCACCAGCCCCGCCGGCTAGGGCCGGCGCCATCTTCGCGTCACCCCGTTCCACCAGCAGTACGTCGTCGTCAGTATCGGACCATCCTGCGGAGCAGCAGGACGAACGGTTAGGAAATCACATGGCAACAGAGACAGTTGCAAAACCCCGCACCAGCGCTCGGGTGCACGTCCAGAAATTCGGGACGTTCCTGTCCGGAATGATCATGCCCAACATCGGTGCCTTCATTGCCTGGGGCCTCATCACAGCCCTCTTCATTGAAAAGGGCTGGTTGCCGGTTCCCCAGCTTGGCGGCTTCGGTGAGACCGACGGGAAGCCGAACATCGGCCTCGTGGGACCTATGATCACCTACCTGCTGCCGCTGCTGATCGGCTACACCGGCGGCAAGATGGTCTACGACGTCCGCGGCGGCGTGGTGGGAGCCATCGGCACCATGGGCGTGATTGTGGGCGCCGGCATCCCGATGTTCATCGGCGCCATGATCATGGGCCCGCTGGGCGGCTGGACCATGAAGAAGATCGACTCCCTCTGGGACGGCAAGATCCGGCCCGGCTTCGAAATGCTGGTCAACAACTTCTCTGCCGGCATCTGGGGCGCGCTGCTGGCCATGCTGGGCTTCTATGCGGTTGCTCCGGTGGTCTCAGGGTTCAGCGCAGGCGCCGGCAACGTGGTGCAGTTCCTGGTCAACAACGGCCTGCTGCCGCTCACCAGCATCTTCATCGAGCCGGCCAAGATCCTCTTCCTGAACAACGCCATCAACCACGGCGTCCTCACTCCGCTGGGCGTCCAGCAGTCGCTGGAGCAGGGCAAGTCAATCCTCTTCCTGCTCGAAGCCAACCCCGGCCCGGGCCTGGGCATCCTGCTGGCCTACATGTTCTTCGGCAAGGGCGCGGCCAAGGCTTCCGCCCCGGGTGCTGCAATCATCCACTTCCTCGGCGGCATCCACGAGATCTACTTCCCGTACGTCCTGATGCGCCCGCTGCTCGTCCTGGCCGCCATCGCCGGCGGCATGACCGGCATCGCCACCCTCGCGGTCACCGGTGCCGGCCTTGTGGCACCGGCAGCTCCGGGTTCCATCTTCGCCGTACTCGCCCAGACCTCCCGTGACAGCTACCTCGGGGTGATCCTCGCGGTCCTGCTTGCCACGGCTGCGTCCTTCCTGGTGGCTTCAATCATCATGAAGACCACCAAGCACAGCGACGAGGGCGACCTCAACGCTGCAACGTCACGCATGGAGGAGATGAAGGGCAAGAAGAGCTCCGTCTCCTCGACGTTGACCGGCGCGGGCGCGGGCGTGGGCACCGCGGTCCTGGCCGGACCCATCCGGAACATCGTGTTCGCGTGCGACGCCGGGATGGGCTCCAGCGCCATGGGTGCATCAGTGCTCCGGAACAAGATCAAGGCGGCCGGGTTCCCGGACGTCAAGGTCACCAACTCGGCCATCGCCAACCTCAGCGACACGTACGACGTCGTGGTCACGCACCAGGACCTCACCGAGCGTGCCAAGCCGGTCACCTCCAGTGCCGCGCACTTTTCGGTGGACAACTTCATGAACAGCCCACGCTACGACGAGATCGTTGACCTGGTCAGGGAGAGCAATACCGAGGGCGGAACGTCCGACGCCGGCCACGCAGCCGAGCCCGGCATCGGCACCTCCGGCGGAGCTGCCGCAGCAGGCGGGGCAGCTGCCGGAGCGGCAGCGGGCACCGCTGCAGCACCCGCAGGCGGCACGGGCGAGATCCTGGCCCGTGAGAGCGTGGTCCTGACCGGCAGCGCCACCAGCCGTGACGCCGCCATCGACGAGGCGGGCCGCCTCCTGCTGGCGCGCGGCGCCGTGGACGAGGGCTACATCGCCGCCATGCACGAACGCGAGGAATCCGTTTCCACCTACATGGGCAGCTTCCTCGCCATCCCGCACGGCACCAACGCTGCCAAGGACCACATCCGGAAGTCGGCCGTCTCGGTGATCCGCTACCCGCAGGGCATCGACTGGAACGGCAAGGAGGTCAAGTTCGTGGTGGGCGTGGCAGGCGTGAACAACGAACACCTGCACATCCTGTCCTCGATCGCCAAGGTATTCACCATCAAGGAGCAGGTGGCCCGGCTTGAGGCGGCCACCACGGAGGACGAGGTCCTGGAGCTCTTCGGGAAGGTCAACGCATAGTGAAGGCTGTACATTTCGGTGCCGGTAACATCGGCCGCGGCTTCGTGGGGCTGCTCCTGCACAACGCCGGCTACGAGGTGGTGTTCGCGGACGTCGCCGAGGGGCTGATCGCCCAGCTGGCCGCGGCGGACAGCTACGCGGTCCACGAGGTGGGTGAGAACCCCGCCGTGCAGACCGTGGACAACTTCCGCGCCCTGAACTCCAACACCCAGGAAACGGAACTGATCAAGGAAATCGCGACGGCGGACATCGTCACCACAGCCGTGGGGCCGCACATCCTGAAGTTCGTGGCCCCGGTGATAGCCCGCGGCATCGCCGCCCGCGAGCCCGGGCTGGCACCGCTGCAGGTGATGGCGTGCGAAAACGCCATCAACGCCACGGACATCCTGGCCCGGGAGGTGGGCTCCCGTCCGGAGGCCGCCGGCGGGGCGCTGGAGGACAAGGCAATCTTCGCCAACACTGCCGTGGACAGGATCGTGCCCAACCAGGACGCCGGGCAGGGCCTGGACGTCACTGTGGAGACGTTCTTCGAATGGGTCATCGACCGCACCCCGTTCGCCGGCTCGGAGCCGAAGATCCCCGGTGCCACCTTCGTGGACGAGCTTGCGCCCTACATCGAGCGGAAGCTGTTCACGGTGAACACCGGCCACGCTTCGGCAGCGTACTTCGGGTTCGAGGCGGGCCTCGAGAAGATCTCCGACGCCATGGCGGACCAGGATGTGGCCGAGGACGTGCGGGCTGTGCTGGAGGAAACCAAACAGTTGCTGGTGTCCAAGCACGGGTTCAGCAGCGAGGAACAGGAAGCCTATGTGCAGAAAATCCTGGCCCGGTTCACCAACCCGCACCTGCCGGACACCGTGAACCGGGTGGGCCGTGCCCCGCTGCGCAAGCTCAGCCGGCACGAACGGTTCATTGGGCCGGCGGCTGAGCTGGCCGAACGCGGTGTGGTTCCCGAGGCACTCCTGGGGGCCATCGCCGCCGCACTGCGGTTCAACGACCCAGCCGACGCCGAGGCCACCGAACTGGCCGGAATCCTCGCTTCGGAGACCGCGGCGGACGCCACCGCACGGATCACGGGCCTAGAGCCGGGGCATCCGCTCTTCAACGCAGTCTCCACGCTGGTTGAGGAGCGGCAGGCAGAGGTGGCCACCGCCTCCGCCTGATTTCCTGACCGGCGCACCCCGCCGTCCCACGGCACCGACGTACTGCACGCGATCGACGAACTGCAGAAGGGCGGCGCCGGCACTGACCCCAGTGCCGGCGTCGTCCTTTTTGCTGTGATCTCTCCCACAAAGCCTAACAAAACGCAAAGGTAAGGCTTTCCTTACTTGTAGGCTCTGGACTATTAGGCAACGAAGTTGTGACGTATTACGAGCGGAGAATCATCGTGAAAAAGAGGCTGTCGAGCTATCTGGGGGCACTGGCGGCAGGGGCGGCCCTCCTGACAGTAACCGCGTGCGGGGGTAACGCAACCGCCACGCCCGCGGCGGAAACCTCCACCATCACCGTTGAGCACGCGCAGGGCAGCACGGCCAACGTCCCGGTCAACCCGGAAAAGGTCTTCACGTTCGATCTCGGCGTCCTGGACACCATGGATGCCCTGGGCGTTGAACCTGCCGGTGTGCCGGAAGCCGCCTACCCGGACGCGCTGAAGAAATACTCCGACGCCAAGTACACCAAGATCGGTTCCCTGAAGGAGCCTGATTTCGAAGCCGTCAGCGCGGGCGACCCGGACCTCATCATCATCTCCGGCCGCACCGCCGGAGCCTACGAAGAGCTGAGCAAGATCGCCCCCACCATCGATCTTTCCATTGATGCCGCCAAGCCCATGGGCAGCTTCAAGGAGCAGGCCGGAAAGCTGGGGACCATCTTCAACAAGTCAGGCGAGGTTGAGGAGAAGCTCGCGGCCGTGGACACCACCGTGGCCGACACCAAGGCCAAGGCCGCAACTGCAGGCAAGGGCCTGATCGTCCTGACCTCCGGCGGCGAGGTGACGGCCTATGGCGCCGGATCCCGCTTCGGCATCATCCACGACGTGTTGGGCGTCCCCACCGCCGCCGACGTAAAGTCCGAAGGCTCCCACGGCGAGGCCATCTCGTTCGAGTACATCAAACAGGCCAACCCGGACCTCCTCTACGTGATCAACCGGGACACCGCCATCGGAACTGAAGGCGCCGCCAACCCCATCCTGGACAACGAGCTCGTCCAGTCCACCAACGCCGCCAGGAACGGCAAGGTCATCAACCTTGACCCCGCAGGCTGGTACATCGTGGGATACGGACTGAACAACGTCAAGGCCATGGTGGACGCCGTGGCCGGCTCCGTCGCCTAACCCCACCGGGCTTCAGTATGACCATCACCGCCGCGCGCCCCCAGGCGCCGGCAACCCGCAGCCAGGCCCGCCACTACGCGGGCCTGGCTGCCGCCGCAGTTGCCGTCCTGGCGCTCGCCGCCGGAAGCATGTTCGTGGGTGTCAGCGACGTCTCGCTCCCGGCGCTGCTCGCGGGGGACGCGGGCACCGTGGACATCTTTTGGATCTCCCGCGTGCCCCGCACCCTGGCAGTGCTGCTCGCAGGCATGGCGGTGGCAGTGGCCGGGCTGATCATGCAGCTCATGGCCCGGAACCGCTTCGTGGAACCCTCCACCGTGGGTACCGTCGAGTCCGCCACGCTGGGCATTTTGGTGGTCACGGTCCTGGCCCCGGGCGCCCCCATTTTGGCCAAGATGCTGGTGGCCAGCGCTTTTGCACTGCTAGGCACCGCCCTGTTCCTGGCGATCCTGCGGCGGCTGCCCGCCAGGAACACCCTGCTCATCCCGCTGGTGGGCATCATGCTGGGCGGCATCATCGCCGCCGTCACCACCTTCTTCGCCTACCGGTACGACCTGCTGCAAACGCTCAGCAACTGGATGATCGGCGACTTCTCCGGAGTGCTCCGCGGCAGGTACGAGCTGCTCTGGATCGTCGCGGCACTCATGCTGGTGGGCCTGCTCGCCGCAGACCGGTTCACCGTTGCCGGGATGGGGCAGGACTTCACCACCAATCTGGGCCTGAACTACGCCCGCACCATGAGGCTGGGGCTGCTCATTGTCTCGCTGATCTCCGCCGTCGTTGTCACTACCGTGGGCGCGGTGCCCTTCCTGGGCCTGGTGGTGCCCAACATCGTGTCCCTCATCTTCGGTGACAACCTCCGCCGCGCCGTCCCCTGGACCGCCCTGTTCGGGGCGGCGTTCGTGCTGATATGCGACATCATCGGCCGGACCATCCGGTATCCCTACGAGGTTCCCGTGGGAATGGTGATGTCCGTGCTGGGTGCCATCCTCTTCCTTGTCCTGATCCTGAGGAAACGCAATGCCTAAGGCCCCCGCCCTCACTTCCCCGGCCCCCGTCGAGTCCGCCGCGACCCCGGCGCGCGGCCCGCTCCGGCGCCGGCTCCGGAACGCTTCACCCCAACTGGTGGTGGGTGTCCTGCTCGCGGCGACGGCCGCCGCGGTCCTCTTCTTCCTGTTCTTCGAACTCAAGGGCAACGTCGGCTACATCCTGCCGCGCCGCGCCATCAAGGTCTCCGCGATGCTGCTGGTGGCCGTTGCGGTGGGCGTGTCCACGCTGCTGTTCCAGACCGTGACGGCCAACCGCATCCTGACGCCGTCCATCATGGGCTTCGACTCGCTGTACATCCTGGTGCAGACCGTCATGGCCTTTGCCCTGGGTGCTGCGGCCGTGGTGACCGCCCCGCCCACGCTGCAGTTCGGCGTCGAGGTGGTGCTGATGGTGGCCTTCAGCGCCCTGCTGTACCGCTGGATGTTCACCGGCGCCACCCGCTCGCTGCACCTGCTCCTGCTGGTGGGCGTGATCCTCGGCAGCCTGTTCCGTGGCTTCTCCTCACTGCTGCAGCGACTGATGGAACCCAGCGAGTTCATCATCCTGCAGGACCTGTTCTTCGCGTCCTTCAACAACGTGGACCCCTCCCTGCTGGGCGTCGCGGCGGTGATTGTCGCCGTCGTCTGCGGTGCCGTGTGGCGGGCCCGGCACACCCTTGACGTGCTGGCGCTGGGACGGGACGTGGCCATCAACGTGGGCGTGGACCACCGCAGGGTGGTGATGCGCGTGCTGCTGGCCTGCTCGCTGCTGGTGGCCGTCTCCACCGCGCTGGTGGGGCCGGTGACGTTCTTCGGCCTCCTGGTGGTGAGCCTCGGCTACCAGCTGTGCCGCGGTTTCAGCCACGCCTGGCTGCTGCCCATCGTGGTGCTGATCGGCGCCATCGCGCTGGTGGGTGGCCAGCTGGTCCTGGAGAAGGTCTTCGGCTTCGGCACGGCGCTCAGCGTGGTCATCGAGTTCACCGGCGGCATCCTGTTCCTCTACCTCCTGCTGAAAGGCTCCCTCAAATGACCATCGCGGTCCGCAACGTCTCCAAGAGCTATGGCGGCCAGACGGTCCTCGACGACGTCAGCTGCGAAATCCCGCAGGGCGGCATCACTTCGATCATCGGCCCCAACGGCGCCGGCAAATCCACCCTGCTGTCACTGATCAGCCGGCTGCAGCCGCTGGGCTCCGGCGCCGTGTCCGTCGGAGGGCTCGATATCGCGTCCACGGACAGCCGCCGGCTGGCCCGGACCATGGCCATCCTCCGGCAGGAGAACCACCTCACCATGCGGCTCACCGTCCGCGATCTGGTGGCCTTCGGCCGGTTCCCCCACTCGGGCGGACGGCCCACCGTGGAGGACCTTGCCACGGTGGAGGAGGCCATCGCCCACCTTGACCTGGCGCCCATGGCGGACAAGTTCGTGGACGAACTCTCCGGCGGCCAGCGGCAGCGGGCCTTCATTGCCATGGTGCTCGCGCAGGACACGCAGTACCTGCTCCTGGACGAACCGCTGAACAACCTGGACATGAAGCACTCCGTGGAGATGATGCGGCTCCTGCGCCGCCTGGCCGACGACTTCGGCAAGACCATCGTGATCGTGGTCCACGACATCAACTTCGCCTCCTGCTACTCGGACACCATCCTGGCCATGAAGGACGGCCGGCTCATCCACCAGGGCAGCCCGCGGCAGATCATGCAGCAGGCCATGCTCCGCGACGTCTACGACATCGATATCCGCATCGAGGAGATCGACGGGAACAGGATCGGCGTCTACTTCACCTGACGCGCCCACTTGCGGTGGCTATCCCCGCAACGCGCGCCCACCCGTGCAAGGCTGGGCAGGTGAGTGAAACCGCTGGTGCCCCGGAACCTCTGCTGACCGCCGACGTCGAGCGCGGGACTTTCCGCCTCCGCCACGCCACGCGGGCGGACCTGCCCGCCATCGTCCAGCTCCTCGCCGACGACGCGCTGGGTGCCGGCCGCGAGGCGGGCCAGGACATGGAACCTTACGGGCGGGCCTTCGACGCGATCGACGCCGACCCGCGGCACCTGCTGGTGGTCGGCGAGTTGGTGCCGCACGGCGAAGCGGCGGGCGCAGTGGTTGCCACGTTCCAGCTGAGCTTCCTGCCCGGCATCTCGCGGCACGGGGCGTGGCGCTCGCAGATCGAGGGGGTGCGCGTGGCCACCTCACTGCGCAGCCTGGGCCTGGGCAAGCTGATGGTGGAGTGGGCCATTAACGAGTCCCGCCGGCGGGGCTGCGCCCTGCTGCAGCTGACCACACACAAGAGCCGCGGGGCAGCCCACCGCTTCTACGAGCGGCTGGGGTTCGATGCCAGCCACGAAGGCATGAAGCTCGACCTCTAGCCACCCGTCCGCATTGACTGTTAGGTACCCTAAATGTTAGGGTTCCTAATGATGACGACAAATGATTCCCGCCTCGAGGAGCTTGCCTCGGGGTTTCGTGAAGCCCTCCGCCAGAGTGTCTACTTCGTCCGCCGCCTCGACGCCGACGGGGACCTCAGCGCCGCCCAGCTCAGCACACTGAAGATGCTGCTCGGCGACGGCGTCCGCGTGGGGGAAATTGCCCGGAACCTTGGCGTCCGGGTGCCCAGCGCCACCGAGCAGATCATCAAGCTCGAACGTGCCGGCCTGGCCCGCCGCGAACCCGACCCCGCCGATTCCCGCGCCGTGCGCGTCATGCTGACGCCCGAGGGCCGCGCCGCCGTCGAGTCCGCCAACCAGCGCCGCAACGCCGTGATGGCGGACATCCTGGCCTCGCTCACCGAGCAGGACCGGGAAGCGCTGGCGGCCGCGCTGCCCGTCATCGACAAAATCAACGCCTACCTCCAGAACTGACCCAAAGCACAATTTAGGAGCATCCTCCATGGACGGCCAGCTCGCAGAAACCCTGCCGGCACCAGAAAACACCCTCCAGGCCGAAAAGGCCTCCTTCCTCAAACAGCCAAAAGCTGTCTGGGCCACAGCCCTCGCCGCGGTCTTCGCGTTCATGGGCATCGGGCTGGTGGACCCCATCCTGCCCGCCATCGCCACCAACCTGGACGCCAGCCCCAGCGAGGTCTCGCTGCTGTTCACCAGCTACTTCCTGGTCACCGCGCTGGCCATGCTGATCACCGGTTTCGTTTCCTCACGCATCGGCGGCAAGAAGACCCTCCTGATCGGGCTCGCCATCATCGTGGTGTTCTCCTCGCTCTCCGGGCTGTCCGGCAGCGTGGGTGAGCTGGTGGGCTTCCGCGCTGGCTGGGGCCTGGGCAACGCCCTGTTCGTGGCCACCGCCCTGGCGGTCATCGTGGGTGTAGCCAGCGGGGGCGCCGGTACCGCGATCATCCTCTATGAGGCCGCACTGGGCCTGGGCATCTCCCTCGGCCCGCTCCTGGGCGCCCTGCTGGGCGGCTGGCAGTGGCGTGCCCCGTTCTTCGGCACGGCGGTGCTCATGGCCGCCGCCTTCATCGCCCTGCTGACGCTGCTTCCCAAGACCCCGCTGCCCGAACGCAAGGTCCGCCTCCGCGACCCGCTGCTGGCGCTGGGCCACAAGGGATTGCGCACGACGGCGGCCAGCGGCTTGTTCTACAACTACGGCTTCTTCACCATCCTGGCTTTCACCCCGTTCATCCTGGGGATGGACGCCTACGGCATCGGCGCGGTGTTCTTCGGCTGGGGCGTGGCGGTTGCCGTGTTCTCCGTGTTCGTGGCGCCGGTCCTGCAGAACCGCTTCGGCGCCGTCAAGGTGCTGACCGGCACGCTGTTCGTCCTGCTGCTGGACCTGGCCGGGCTGGGACTGGCCGCCGGGCACTCGGTTTCTGCCGTCGTCGTCCTGGTCATCGTGGCGGGCGCCCTGCTGGGCATCAACAACACCGTCTACACCGAACTCGCCATGGGCGTGTCCGATTCGCCGCGTCCGGTGGCTTCCTCCGGCTACAACTTCGTCCGCTGGATGGGCGGCGCCCTGGCACCCTTCCTGGCAGCCCAGCTGGGCGAGCACTTCGGCCCCCAGGTGCCGTTCTACGCCGGTGCCGTGGCCATGGCAATCGCCATCCTGGTGGCGTTCAGCGGCCGGAAGTACCTCACTGCCCACGAACCGCACCTGGTGTAACCCAAACCAACACAAGGAAAGCCTCCTGCGCACCAAGCGCAGGAGGCTTTCCTCGTCCCGGGTCAGGCCCGGGGTGGCGCATCAGCCCTTGGCGGATCCCTTGGCCACGAACAGCGTCTCCGCCTGTTCCAGGGACATGCCGTTGGTCTCCGGCACCTTGAACATCACGAAGAAGAAGGATGCCGCCGCGAACAGCGCGTACATGGCATAGGTCAGCGGCAGGGAGCCGGCCGCCATGACCGGGAAGCTGAGGGTGATGGCAAAGTTGGCCACCCACTGGGCAGCGGCGGCCAGGCCCAGGGCGCGGGCGCGGATTTTGGACGGGAAGATCTCGCCCAGCAGCACCCACACCAGCGGTCCCCAGGACGCGCCGAAGCTGACCACGAACACGTTGGCGGCCACCAGGGCCACCGGACCCCAGGCGCCGGGCAGGGTGATGTCCTCGCCGGAACCGGTGGCGGAGCTGAAGGCCACCGCCATGATGCCCAGTGAAACGGCCATGCCCACGGACCCGGTCAGCAGGATGGGGCGGCGGCCCACCCGGTCCACCAGCGCGATGGCCACCAGGGTCACCAGGATGTTGGTCACGGCGGTGCCCACGGAAATGGCGAGTGAATCCTCTTCCTGGAAGCCCACGGCCTTCCACAGGGTGGTGGAGTAGTAGAAGATCACGTTGATGCCCACGAACTGCTGCAGGACGGAGAGGATGATGCCGATCCAGACCACGGCCTGCAGGCCAAAGGTGCTGCCGCGCAGCGAGCCTTTCTGCCCGGCAATCTTGTCTTCCTCGATGGCATCCCTGATTTCGCGGATGTGGCGGTCGGTGTCGTCCGACGGGGCGATGGCGTCGAAGATCTTCCGGGCGTCGTCCTCCTTGCCCTGGAACACCAGGAACCGCGGGGACTCAGGCAGCGTGAAGGCAATCCAGCCGTACGCCACCGCAGGAACGGCGGCGGCCAAGAACATCCAGCGCCACGCTTCGATGCCCAGCCAGAACGCCTGGTCGGCACCGCCCGCGCTGGTCGCGAGCAGCGCATCGGACAGGAGGGCCGCGAAGATACCGGTGGTGATGGCCAGCTGCTGCAGGGACGCCAGCCGCCCGCGGACCTGCCGCGGCGAGATCTCGGAAATGTAGGCCGGGGCAATGACTGAGGCGAGGCCGATTCCCAGCCCGCCCACCAGCCGCCAGAAGATCAGGTCCCACACGCTGAACGCAAAGCCGGTGCCGATGGCGCTGACCAGGAACAGCAGTGCGCCGAGCTTCATGGCGGGGATGCGGCCGTAACGGTCGGCCACCTTCCCGGCAAGGTAGGCGCCCGCCGCGCAGCCCAGCAGGGCGACGGCGACGGCAAAGCCGGTGACGGCCTCGGACAGGGCAAATTCACCCTTCATGGCATCCACGGCCCCGTTGACCACGGACGAGTCGAAGCCGAAGAGGAAGCCCCCCACCGCTCCCGCAAGTGCCAGCCAGATCACCCGCCGCGGTATGCGGGTGTTGGTCTGCTCCTGTGCAGTGGGCATGGTTCTCCCTGGGTTTGGGGTTTGGTGGATGTGCGCGGACGTCGTCGGCTGCGGAACCGGCGCTGATGGCCAGTGTACTTACCGTAGTGTTCCATGCCACGCCGCCCCGTTCCAGTTGAAGCCGGCCACGGCAGCCGGTTGCGGGGGCACCGGGCGGAGGTGTACGACGGCGGCGCGGGCCGCCGTCGTACACCTCTTTCTTGCGCTCCGCAGCCGGGCAGGAACAGCGGAACCCTCCCGCTGGTGCAGGAGGGTTCCGGATAGTGCCGCCACTGGTGGGCGCGGGTGGGGGGTTTGACGCCCGGATGTGAGCGGGCGTTTAGTGGGCGGGGACCTGCAGGTCGTTGTCCTGCGGGGGAGCGGCATTGGGGTCCGTCAGCTTCTTCTTCGGCAGCGCGAGGCTGATGAGGAAGGCCAGCCCGGTGAGGGCGGCGGCGGTCAGCATGACGGCGTCGATTGAATCGGCGAAGCCCTCGGTAATGGGCCGGGTCAGCGTGCTGTTGGCCGTGTGCAGCCAGCTGGTGTCGTTCAGCGAGTCGTTGGACGCGCCGTTCTTGAAGAAGTCATACAGCTTGGCGTTGGCGGGGTCCGCGGCCACAGCCGGGTCCTTCAGGATGGCCAGGTACGCGGCGTCGGCGGTGGCGGACTTCATGCCGTCCGCGATCTTGTCCGCCGCCAGGCTGAACAGCATGGAGATGAACACGGCGGTCCCCACGGCGCCGCCCATGGACCGGAAGAACGCGGCGGAGGAGGTTCCCACGCCCATGTCCCGGGGCGGCACGGAGGTCTGCATGGCCAGGGTGAGCGGCTGCATGCAGAAGCCGAGCCCCACGCCGAAGAACACGGCAATCAGTCCGGGGACCCACAGGCCGGTGTCAACGTGGAGGGAGAAGCCCATCACCAGGGCGGCCGCCGTAAGGATGCCAGTGCCCATGATGGGGAAGATGCGGAATGTGCCGGAGGCGGAGATGGTCCGCCCGGCGGTAATGGACCCGAAGAGGATGCCCACGGTGAAGGTGATCATCATCAGGCCGGCCTCGGTGGGGGTCAGGCCCTTCACGAGCTGCAGGTACATGGGCAGCATTGCGATGGCGCCGAACATGCCGATGCCGATGATGAAGTTCAGCAGCGAGGACAGTCCGAAGGTGATGTTCCGGAACAGCCGCAGCGGAATGAGCGCGTAGTCACCCGCCCGCTTCTCGGCCAGCAGGAACCAGGCGATGCCCAGCACGCCCAGGCCGTAGCAGATGAAGGAGTTGGTGGACGTCCAGCCCCAGGAGCGGCCCTGCTCGGCCACCAGCAGCAGCGGGACGATGGCCACCGTGATGGCCGCCGCGCCCCAGTAGTCGATCTTCTGCTTCAGGTGCTTTGCCGGCAGGTGGAGGAACAGGAACACCACCACCAGGGCGGCCAGGCCGATGGGGACATTGATGAAGAACACCCAGCGCCAGCCGTCGAAGCCCAGGATGTTGGCCGAACCCGCGAACGCGCCGCCCACCACCGGCCCCAGCACGGAGGAGATGCCGAACACTGACATGAAATAGCCCTGGTACTTGGCGCGGTCCTTCAGGGAGACGATGTCCCCGATGATGGTCAGCGCCAGTGCGAGCAGGCCGCCGGCACCCAGTCCCTGGATGCCGCGGGCCAGCGCGAGTTCGGTCATGGAGTGCACGGAACCGGCGTAGACCGAGCCCACCAGGAAGATGGCGATGGCGGTCAGGTAGAGCGGCCGGCGGCCAAAGATGTCGCTTAGCTTCCCGTACAGCGGGGTGCTGACGGTGGAGGTGATCAGGTATGCGGTGGTGGCCCAGGCCTGGAGCGAGAGCCCGTCCAGGTCATTGGCGATGGTGTAGATGGACGTGGACACGATGGTCTGGTCCAGCGATGCCAGGAACATGCCCAGCATCAGGCCCACCATCACGGTGACGATCTGGCGCTGCGTCAGGGTCTCTCCGGCGCCGCGCGTGGCAGGGGCTGTGGACATAGGTGCTCCAAGGGGAAGAAAAGGGAAGTCAGCATTGATAGTTGCTTTCAGTAACTATCTTACCTTCAGTTCCATTCCCGGAGCCGACCTATTTTCCGGCGGCCGGTGTTACTGCTCCACCAGGATGCCGTCCGGATCGCACCAGATCATGGCGCCCGTGCGGATGGTCACGCCGTCAATCACCACGTCAACATCCACTTCGCCGGCGCCGGCCTTGGCACTCTTGCGGGGGTTGCTGCCCAGCGCCTTCACGCCAAGGTCCAGTGCCGCGAGGGCTTCGCGGTCCCGGACCGCGCCATTGATGACGACGCCGGCCCAGCCGTTTGCCACGGCGCTTTCGGCGATCATGTCCCCCATCAGGGCCGTGCCCAGCGAGCCGCCGCCGTCCACCACCAGCACGCTGCCGTTGCCCTCGGTGGCCAGCGTGGACTTCACCAGCGCGTTGTCCTGGAAGCAGCGGATGGTCCTGGCCTTCCCGGCGAAGTGCGACCGGCCGCCCAGGGACTGGAACTGCAGTGCCACGGAGGCCAGTTCGTCTCCGCGCTCGTCGTACAGGTCCGCGGTGTTCACGGCAGGGGTGGAAGCGGCAGTCATGTGGTTCTCCTTCGAGCCTCGGTGTGCCGTACCGGAAAGTCCCGCCCGCGTGCGGCACAGACGGCGGGCAAGGCCCACGATAGTCTGATTTCCAGCATCAGCACCTGCCCCGGGGGAACAAGATATGAGCCTGTCCAACACGCCGGTCCCGCCGGACCTTCCGCGGACCACGACGGCGGCGCTCGCCGAGCCGACGCAGCGGGTCACCGCGCGCTGGGTCACCGGGCTGGTGCTGGTCAACGTGGGCATCAACGCCGCGTTCTTCGGGCCCATCAATGTCTTCATCGGCCAGCAGGCCATCAGCATTGATTCGCCCAGCAAGGAAGCCATCCTGTCCCTGGTTACAGCCTGCGGTGCCGCAGTCTCCCTCGTGGCCAACCCGCTGTTCGGCGCCCTGTCTGACCGCACCACGTCGCGCTTTGGGCGCCGAGCCCCCTGGGTCCTGCTGGGAGCGGTGCTGGCCGCGGCCGCCCTGCTGGCCATGTCCGTCTCGGCGTCGGTGGCGCTGATGGTGCTCTTCTGGTGCCTGGTGCAGCTGGGTGCCAACGCGGCCTACGCGGCCATTTTCGCCGCCGTCCCGGACCGGGTTCCGGTCCCGCAGCGTGGCGGCGTGGGCGGGCTGGCGGCCATGGGCCAGACCCTGGGCGTCCTTACGGGCGCCGTCTTCGGCGCTGTGGTCTCCGGCAACTTCATGGTGGGCTACTGGCTGTGCGCCGGGGCCCTGCTGGTCTCCGTGCTGCCCTACCTGTTCCACCGCAACGACCCCGCCCTGCCCAAATCGGAACTGGGCACTTTCAATCTGCGGTCCTTTGCCAAGGGTTTCTACATCAGCCCTGTGCGGTATCCGGACTTCGGCTGGGCCTGGCTGACCCGGCTGCTGGTCAACGTAGGCAATCAGCTCACCATCGTCTACCTGCTCTTCTTCCTCCGCGACATCATCAAGCACGGTGACCCGGCCTTCGGCGTGCTCGTACTCACCGGAATCTATGCGGTGATGGTGATGATCACGGCTGTGATCGCCGGGCCGTGGAGTGACAGGGTTGGCAAGCGGAAACCGTTTGTCATCGGCTCCTCGGCCACGATCGCCATGGCGGCCCTGATCATGGCCTTCTTTCCGGTCTGGCCGGGCGCCCTTGCCGGCGCCGCCGTGCTGGGCATCGGCTTCGGGGCCTACCTTGCAGTGGACTTTGCGCTGCTGACCCAGGTGCTCCCGAAGGCCGCGGACCGCGGCAAGGACCTGGGCGTCATCAATATCGCCAGCTCCCTGCCGCAGGTGATCGCCCCCCTGCTTGCGTTCCTTGCCCTGAAGTTCTTCGGCGGGTACGGCACCCTGTTCACCACGGCGGCCGTCATCGGGCTGTTGGGCGCTGTTTTCGTCGTCAAGATCAAGGGCGTGGACTGACCTTTCCGGCGGTCGGTGGTAAGCCCACTGACGAGTTGCGGCAGCAGGGTGTGCCGTATAGTTGAGGCGGACTGCGGGGCGGTAAGGATGGGGGCGCTCGGCAGCAGCGACCCCAAAAGACAACACCGGAAATTGCTGATGACCGAAACTGCTTCAGACCATCCGCCCATGGCTCCCCGGCCCACCGCTCCCCGCCAGCGCCTTCGATACGCGCGCATGCTGGAAGCCGCCGCGGCCTTTGCCCGCAAGGGCCTGGACAATGTGGACCTGTCAGAAATCGCGGCCAAGGCTGACGTTCCCCTGGGGACCGTGTACCGCTACTTCCCCTCCCCCACCCACCTGGTGCTGGCCCTCTACCGCCACCAGCTCGAGGAGCTGGAGGCGGCCTCGCGGCGGGAATCCGCCCGCTTCCGCGGACGGGCCCTTCCCGGCGTCGTCATGGAAATCTTCCACATGCGCGTGATGCAGCCTGCCGTTGAGCAGTGCCTCAGCCGCGGCGTCTACCTCCCGGACCGGGACACCACGGCGCTGTTGCGGGACATCGACTCCCTGGGGGAGAAGGCTGTTGAGGCGGCGGCAGGCGACGCCGTGGCCGCCCGGGTCCTCCTGCTGGCGGTCACTGGTCTGGTCCAGTCCGTCCGGAACCGCCGCCTGTCCCTGTTCGAGGCCGAGGAAGACCTTAAAAAGGCCTGTGCGCGGCTCTCCCCGGCCGCCCAAGAGCGGTTCACACTTTCCCAGACCGCGTAATCGGTCTAGACCAATAAGGCATTAAATCCGCCTTTATGCCGTGGCGTGCGTCACAAAAAGCGCTGATAAAACCTTTTGTCATGCGTCTGAGGCGTCAAACCTGCCTGAGCAGGCGTGCGCCGTTGCCTACGATGGGGACCACAGGAGCAGCAGGGAGCGACATCCCCACAGCTCTTCCCGGACCCGCCACCCCTGGGTTTCCTGACGCACCATCTTCCCCGCCGGACGTCCGTCACGGACCCGGCCCCATGTGCCGTGGAAGCACGGCGAGCACCAGGAGACAACGACGTGTCCATTGACGCACTCACAGACATCGACAATTCCGCCGCCACCCCGCTGACCGAGGACGAGATTTTCGGCGCCCACCAAGGCGGAAAACTGTCGGTCAGCACCACTGCGCCGCTGTCCAACAAGCGCGACCTGTCCATCGCCTACACGCCCGGCGTCGCCGAGGTCAGCCGCGCCATCCACAGGCAGCCCGAGCTTGCCCGTACCTTGACCTGGGCGGAACGTCTCGTGGTGGTCGTCAGCGACGGCACTGCCGTCCTGGGGCTGGGCAACATCGGCGCCAGCGCCTCGCTGCCCGTCATGGAGGGCAAGTCCGCGCTCTTCAAGACCTTCGGCGACCTGGACTCCATTCCGCTGGTCCTCAACACCAGCGACGTCGACGAGATCGTCGAAACCCTGGTCCGCCTGCGCCCCAGTTTCGGCGCGGTCAACCTGGAGGACATTGCCGCGCCGCGCTGCTTCGAACTTGAGGAAAAGCTCATCGAGGCACTCGACTGCCCCGTCATGCATGACGACCAGCACGGCACCGCCGTCGTTGCCCTGGCCGCCCTCACCAACGCCGCCAAGGTCACCGGCCGCGGACTCGGCGAACTCAAGGTCGTGGTGTCCGGCGCAGGCGCCGCCGGCATCGCCGTCGCAGAAATCCTCCTCGCCGCAGGGATCCCTGACGTTGTCCTGCTGGACTCCAGGGGCGTCATCAACAGCAGCCGCGCGGACCTCGCGGCGGACACCACCAGCAAGAAGGCTGATATTGCCGGCCGCAGCAACCCGCGCAGCGTCACGGGCGGTCCGGCGGAGGCCCTCACCGGCGCCGACGTCTTCATCGGCGTTTCCTCCTCCAAGCTGGATGAGGCACACCTTGCCCTGATGAACCAGGACGCCATAGTCTTCGCCCTGTCCAACCCGGATCCCGAGGTCCTGCCGGAGGTGGCCGCCAAGTACGCCGCCGTCGTGGCCACCGGCCGCAGCGACTTCCCCAACCAGATCAACAACGTCCTGGCCTTCCCGGGCATCTTCCGCGGGGCACTCGACGCCGGCGCCCGCCGCATCACCCAGGACATGAAGATCGCGGCGGCCAACGCCATCGCGGAACTGGCTGCCGAGGACCTGGCCGCGGACTACATCGTGCCCAGCCCGCTCGATCCCCGCGTGGCCCCGGCCGTGACGGCGGCGGTCGCTGCGGCAGCCGAAGCCAAGTAGTCCGCCCGCGGAAATACCACGTCCAAACGCCCGACGGCGGTGCCCCCTTCACGAAAGGAGGCGCCGCCGTCGGGCGTTTGCGCCGTTCCGGGCCGGCCTCCCGGCGACCCTAGACTGGGGCTATGACCTCCGAGACCGTAGTGACCATCCTGTGCGGCCTTGCGATCCTGGTGGGCGTGGCCGGTACCATCATTCCGGTCCTGCCCGGCAGCATCCTGATCGGCGCAAGCCTGCTGGCCTGGGCCATCTGGGGCGGGGCCGGAACGGCAGGCTGGGTGGTGTTCGCCATCGGAACAGTACTGGTGGCGGCCGGAATGGCGGCCAGCGCGGTCCTCACGGGGCGGAAACTCAAGGAGCACGCCATTCCCGGCCGGAGCATCGTGGTGGGCCTGGTGGCAGGGGTGGCGGGCATGTTCGTCATCCCGGTCGTGGGGCTGTTTGTCGGGTTCGCGGCCGGGCTGCTCCTCAGCGAATTCGCCCGCACCCGGAACTTCCCCGCGGCGGGCCGGTCCAGCTGGGCCGCGCTCAAGGCCACGGGGCTGGGGATGCTCGCAGAATTCGGGCTGGCATGCCTGGCTGCCAGCACCTGGGTCATTGGCGTGTGGATAGCCGCCGTCAACGCGTGAGGTGCCTTGCGCTGCCGGTGGCTGCCGCGTAGAACGGGGGGATGACAGGGCCTGCGGCGGCAGCCGCCTTCATCGCGCCATGGATGGACAGGTACCAGGCGGCCTGGGCCAGCAACTCGGCCGAGGATATCCGGGCCCTCTTCACGGAGGATGCGCGGTACGAAACCCGGCCGCACGACCCCGACGCGTGGACCGGGCAGGACGGCATCGTGGAGGGCTGGCTCGCGGCCCGGGACGAACCCCAGGACTGGACCTTCAGCTGGGAGCTGCTGGGAGTGGACGGCTCCACGGCATTCGTGCAGGGCGTGACCCTCTATGCGGGGGAGCAGCCAAGCTACGACAACCTGTGGGTAGTCCGCTTCGACGGATCCGGCCGCGCCGCTGCCTTTACCGAATGGTTCATGGCACGTCCGTAGGCGGCGGGCCGGGAACCGGGCTGCAGGTCTTGGTTAGCATGGAAAGATGAGCGCCGGGGACACTGCACCGATCTACTGGGACGGCCGGGACCTTACGCCCTTTGGGCAGGCGCAGCTGCGCACGCCTGTCCACGACCTGGCAGGCGGCGTCGGCGGTTTGCTGACCGGAGTGCTGGGCGGCCGCAACCCCGCCCTGCTCGCCATCGACGGGGACGTGCCGCGCCTCAAGCGCATGCCGCGGCCGGCCAAGGAGGTGCACGACGCCGTCTTCACCAGCCGTGAGCCGGAGCGGCTGATCATGCTGGCACGCTCCTATCCGGGCTGGGCGGGACTGTGCTACCTGATGTCCGGCCTGCTGGAGTACCAGCACGGCGGCTACCTGCGGGCCTCCGAGCTGCTGCAGCGCGGCCTCACCACCAGGAACGACGACGACGCGAACCGGTACTCCGCCACCTACCTGCGGCGGGTGGTCACCCGGATCGAGGTCGCCGAGCGGGTGGAGGTCCCGGTGCTGTTCAGCGAGGAGTCGGTGTTCCTTGCCCTGGCCCACGCACTGCGCGAAACCGGGCGCACGGAGGCTGCGCTGGACGCACTCACCGGGCTGCCGCCGTCGCTGCCTATGGCACTGGCCAAGTGCACGCTGGCGCTCAGCCTGGGCCGCAGCCGTACGGTGATCGACTGGACCGAGGGGCTTCTGAACGCGGACGACCTCTCTGCCGCGCTGCTGCTGGTCCGCGCCCGGGCGCTCCGCCGGGAAGGCCGGTTCGATGCGGCCCAGCAGGCCATCGGTGAGGTGCTGCGGCGGCGGAAGACGCACCTGGCGCTCCGAAACGACGCCCTGACGGACCGGGCTCTGCTCCTGCTGGAGTCCAGCCGGAGGTCCCTGAACCCGCGCGACTGGGGGCGGCGGCGCGAGGACCCGGTGCCGCAACGGGAGATCGCTGCGCCCATCCCCATCCGCAAAGACGAGGAAATGCGCCGGATCTGGGAACAGGACTGGAAGTCGCTGAGCGAGGACTAGGAACGCCCGGCCAGGAGCGGCAGCAGCTGCTCACCCAGCAGCACCGTCCCCAGCAGCACCATGATGATCCCGCTGGCCAGGGTCACTGCCCGTGCCGCGCCCGGCCTGCTCTGCAGCAGCCTGCGGGACAGCATCGCCACGGCGGTGTAGACCAGGCCGGCCAGCGCCACGAACGTCAGGCCCAGCAGCCCGGACTGCACCGGTACAGGCAGGGCGGCGTCGGCGCTGACGAACTGCGGAATCAGCGCCACGTAGAACAGCAGACCCTTGGGGTTGATGCCGCTGGTGCCCATGCCCTGCAGGAACGTCCGCAGCCGCGTGGCGCCGGCACGTCCCGTGGCATCCGCTGCACTGAACGAGGCGCCCCGCCACGAGCGGAGCGTGCTGACACCAAGCCACATCAAGTACCCGGCGCCCGCAAGCGTCAGCCAGCCCAGCACGCCCGGCATCCCGGTCAGCACCGCGGCAAGTCCGGCCACCAGCAGCGCCGTATGCAGGATGTAGCCGCCGCACAGCCCGGCGACGGCCGGCACGAAGCTCCGCTGTCCCAGCCCTGCAGTGATGGAGTACGCCCAGTCCACGCCCGGGGTGCAGGCGAGGGCGGCGGCCACCAGCATAAAGGCCAGGAACAGCTCCGGATTCATGGTTTCTCCTGTCAGGAATCTTGTCAGGAGTAACTGTAGGAACTTTCGGCCCGGAAGTGCTGTCCGTTTTTCGCGCGGCACGCTCGCCAAGCAGTACGATTTTTGTGTGATTGACGCTATCGACAGGAATATTTTGCGCCACCTCAAGGAGGATGGCCGGATGACTGCCACGGCGCTTGCGGCGAAGGTGGGGCTGACCGTGGCGCCCTGCCACCGGCGGCTGCGCGACCTTGAGCAGTCCGGTGTGATCCGCGGCTACAAGGCGGACATCGATCCCGGCGCCGTGGGGCTGGGATTCGAGGCGATCGTTTTCGTGACGCTCCGCCAGGTGGATCGCCCCACCATGGAAATATTTGAAAACCGGGTGGCGGACAACCCCAACATCGTGGAGGCGCAGCGGCTCTTCGGCTCCCCGGACTACCTGCTAAAGGTCATCGCGGAGGACCTGCCCGCGTACCAGCGGTTCTACGACGCCGAACTGACATCTCTTCCCGGTGTGGAACGGCTGACGTCCACGCTGGTGATGAAGACGCTGAAGCCCAACGCGGGGCCGCCGGTCTAGCCGCCGCCGTTACCCTAAGCCGCCGGGCGGACGTGGACGATGATCACCTGCGTGTCCTTGCCGCCGTCGTACCTGAGGTCATAGTTCACGTCCAGGCCCGTGGCGGTTCCGGAGGTGATGGAGAAGTCGCTCTTTCCCTCGGGGTCGCTTTCGGTGCTGCTGATCCAGCGTTCGGCCGAGTCGGCATCGATCCCGTATCGCTCAACGCCGTCGCGGATCAGGGCGAAGAATTCCTCGGCGGACGCGGCGGTGAGGAAGTACGTGACCTCGCTGAAGTCGGCGCGTTTGTCCGTGGTGTTGAACCGGATCCGGTCCGTTTCGCCGGTGATTTCGCCGTTGGGCGCAACGATGGTCAGGTTGATCTTGCCTGAGCCGCGGGTGTTGATTTCCGGTCCGTAGCTGTCCGGCGTGACCCGGACGGATTCCTTGTCCAGCGTGCCGGAGCTCATGTCCAGCCGCGCGGTCCCGGTGCTGCGGATGGTCTCCACGCCGGCGGCATCGAGGGTGGAAAATTCGGAGGTTTTCACGGTGCTCCCAGCTGTTGGTGATGTCGCGGAGGACGGGGTGGCGGGGTCTGGTGCGGACAGTGTGCAGCCGCCCACCGCCAGGGCGGCGGCGAGGGCGGGGAGAAGGAGTACGACGGCGGGGGCGCGCCTTTGCGGTGCGGGCCCGGCGTTGCGGTTGGGCGTCACTGGTGGACCTCCGCGTCGAAGCCGTCCAGGAAGCGGTCCATGATCTGCGGAATGTTGTTGGTGGGACGGTACTGGTCCACCCGGTCATCGAAGTTGGAGCCGATGATCCGCGCCGCCCGGTCCGGATCCGTGGCCAGCAGGTTTTGGTACGCGGGAAGGGTGTCCTGGCGGATGAGCTCCCACCGCTGGTCCGCATTGGCGATGTTGCCGTCCGGGAAGCCGGTGGTGAAGTCGGTGCGGAACTGCGTGGGGTTCTCCCAGTTGGTGAACGGAACGTTCTGCGGGCCGGGGCTTTCCACGCTGAAGGTGTACGGGAACACCTCCGGATAGCTCCTGGCGCCCGGAATGGACGGCTCCCCGGCCAGCGTGACCATGTAGGTCACGGCTTCCCCGCCGGGATGGCTGCGCATGGTGTCGTAGTCGTCGGCGATGATCTCGTTCTGCTCGCGGTAGAGGAGCGCCGTGTTGCCTTCCTGGATCCGGTCCGGGTCGCCGGAATCGATGTCGGCCCATGCCTGTGCGGTTCCGGCGTCGATGGCGCCGGACTCCTGCAGCCGGTTGATCTCCTCCAACCCGCCGTTAAGGTAGGCCTGGTGCTGGCGGGCCTGGTCCAGGAAGATCTCCTTGTTCATGTCCAGCATGCTGACCTCGTAGAACCGGATCTCCTGGTCAGTCATCCCGGCCAGCTGTTCGATCTGGTCCAGGACCGGCACCGGGATGTTGGCGGCCGGGTTGTTGAGGATCTGTTGGGCGAGGTCGCGCATCATGGCCATGTCGCGGAAGCCGCCGGCGAAGGACGGCCCGATCATGTTGGCCATCCCGGCCCACTGCAGGTCGGGATTGGCCAGGTAGGCCTGGCCGTAGAAGTCGTAGACGCTCCGGATGGTTTCCCAGTTGGCTTCGGTGCCCAGAGAGGTATCCCAGGTGGCGGGGTAGATGCCTATCTCCAGCATCGCCTGGTTGTTCCAGTAGCCGCTGAGGAAATCCGCATATTCCGGGGAGTTCTTGTCGATCAGGCCTGAGTCAGCCGCCGCGTCCATCGCCGCCTTTGCGGCCTCCGGGTTGGCGAGGGCCCACTGCCGGAATTCCTCGCTTTGCAGATAGTCCCGGCGCTCGTCCGGAGTCATGGAGTTCAGCATGTCGGTCAGGTCCTGGGCTGTCCCTCCGCCCGGGCCGCCGGTGCCGCCGCCGGCTCCCTTGCTGGCCTGCTCCTGCTCGTCGGCGTTGGCCAGCAGAGCCTTGGACGCTGCTTCGAGGCCGGAGGTGGCGGACCTGAGGAGCTTGAGGTGGGAGGCGGTCCACTCGCTGCGGAACCTCTCCCCGTCGTGTCCTTTCCAGAGCCCGGAACTGATGGTGCTGTTCAGTTGCTGCCCCAGGGCATTGAGGCGGTTGGCGCCGCCCGCAAGGTCCTTGGCGAGCTGCCGGAGCTGGGCGACGTCGCCGCCGTAAAAAGTTCCCGCCATGTTGTTCCCCCCGTGTGGATGTACGGAGCCAGCCTAGCCGGGATGGTCCGGGGCGGCGATGGGGAGGGCTATCCGTCAAGCAGGCCGGTGGTCCGGTACGGGATGACTTCCCGCAGGAACATGCTGGTGGACGTCCGGACTATGCCCGGGCAGAGCCGGATTTCCTCTGAAACCCGGTAGAGGTCGTCCGGGCTGGTGGCCACCACGCGGATCAGCAGGTCGGTGTCGCCGGCGGGGGCATGGCACTCCAGGACTTCCGGGATGTTCCGGAGGGCCGCGATGGCTTCATTGAGGTGGCTCTGGTCCAGCTCGGCGCTCACGGACGCGGCAACGCCGCGGCCCAGGGCTGAAGGAAGGACCCGGCTGCTGTTGGGCCGCAGCGCACCGCCGGAGGCCATCCGTTCAAGTCGGGACTGCACGGTACCGCGGGCCAGCCCCAGGCGCTGGGCCAGCACCATGATGGGGAGCCGCGGGTCCTCGTCGAGGGCGCGGATGATCCTCTTGTCCGTGGCGTCTAGTTCCTGCAATTTGCCCACTCCCTGCCGATGCGGCATTGCTCGCTTAGTCAGATTGATCAATCGTTCACTCGCCGGTTGCACCAACTGTAGGGCTACTGCTGAAATATTGGCAACAGGGCAGCGGCTACCGCCAAAACCCGCAGGCCGCCGGCCCGCCGGAACACCACCCGGGCGCCGCAGAGTGCTTCCCGCAAGGAGGCCGCCGCTGATTGACTCTTGTTCACGCATCGTCTTTCCGCACCCACTGACGAGAGCCCCTGGGCTACCGATCCACCGCCTACGCGGTTCCATCGGTGGCTGAGGGGCTCTTGTGCTTTCCGCATAGGCTGGATCCATGACCCCAGCCGGCCGTTTCGCCCCCAGCCCCTCCGGCGAACTGCACGTCGGCAACCTCCGCACCGCCATTCTGGCTTGGCTGTTCGCCCGGTCCACGGGCCGCCGCTTCCTCCTGAGGGTGGAGGACCTGGACCGCGCCCGCGCCGGAGCCGAGGCCGTCCAGCTGCGTGACCTCGCTGCCATCGGCGTCGGCTGGGACGGGGATGTGATCCGGCAAACTGCCCGCGGCGCCCTTTACGACGACGCCATCAGCCGGCTGCAGTCTGCAGGCCTGACCTATGAGTGCTTCTGCACCCGCCGGGAAATACAGGAAGCCCCGTCCGCTCCGCACGCGCCGCAGGGCGCCTACCCCGGCACCTGCCGGAACCTCGATGCCGCTGAGCTTGAGTGCAAGCGGTCCACCAGGCCGGCTGCCATCCGGCTCCGCGCGGAGCTCGCCGAGTACAGCGTTCACGACGTCCTCCATGGTGCCTACACGGGGGCCGTTGACGACTTTGTCCTGCGCCGCAACGACGGTGTCACGGCCTACAACCTGGCTGTCGTGGTGGATGATGCCGAGCAGGGCATCGACCAGGTGGTCCGCGGCGATGATCTGCTCCCGTCCACGCCCCGGCAGGCATACCTTGCCTCGCTCTTGAATATTCCCGTTCCGGAATATGCGCATGTCCCGCTGGTAGTTAATTCCGACGGCGCCCGGCTGGCTAAGCGCGACGGCGCGGTGACGCTCGCGGACCTTGGGGCGCGGGGCGTTTCAGCGGCGGAGGTCCGCAACATCCTGCTCGACTCGCTCGGACTCCCGCCGGGCACGCTGGAAGCGGCGCTGGACGCCTTCAGTCCCGCGGCCCTGCCGAGGGAGCCGTGGGTCTGGAAGGACACCGTCAACATTCAGTGACGCGACTGTTCCAGTTTCTCCAGGGCTGCGTGCACCCGTGCGCCGCCGCGCTTTTCATCAATGATGATGGAGGCGGCAAGGGCCAGGACGATGACCAGGAGGCAGGCAGGCACTGAGGCGCCTGCCGCGGCCAGGGCAATCGCGCCGCCCTGCAGGGCAATGACTCCGGCCGCGACGGCGATGACCATGCGGTCGGCCCCCATCATCACGCTGTACAGCCAGGTGAGCGTGGCCTTGAAGATGGCCACCGGGATGGCGATGCTGGCCACGGCTGCCGCGGCACTGATGTGGGCCTCATGGTCGATGTAGTAGGCGGCGACGTGGAGGCTGGCGCCGGTGGCCGCGATGGAGGCAAAGATGGGAATGTGCCCGTAGCCGAACAGGTAGGACCGGTGCCGCCGCACGTGCAGCGCCCGCCCGGCGGGAAGCATGAAATACACCCACCACATGCCGAAGGCCAATGCCGTCCCGCCGAATCCCACCAGCGCCGCGTCCACGGTCCAGCCGCTGTTGGCGACGAACGCCCGCAGCGTCTCGATGGCCCCGATGAGGCATTCACCCAGCGCGATAATGGCCAGCAGGCCGTAGCGTTCGGCGATGTGGTGGGCATGCCAGGGGGTGCTGGCCTTGCGCTCCGCAAAGTACGGTGTGGCCATCTCCAGCGCCACCAGCGGAACCACCATCAGGAGTGTCGCCGTCACGCCGGTGTCCAGGACCAGTACCACCACCCAGCCCAGCTGCACGATTGCGAGGTACCGGGCATAGCGGAGGCACGTTTCGCGGCGGGCAGGGTCCTGGCGGGCGGCCCGCACCCACTGCGCCACCAGGGCCAGGCGCATCAGGATGTAGCCACCCACAATCACCCGGTTGTCCACGTGCTCGCCCTCGACGATCGAGTGGAACATCGGCTCGATCCCCATGGTGAGGATGAGCACCCCCACGATCTGGACCATCGTCACCACGCGGAACACCCAGTCGTCGGTGTCGTAGGCGCTGGCAAACCAGGTGAAGTTGATCCAGGCCCAGATCACCGCGAACATGGCGAAGGCAAAGCCGATCAGGCCGGGCAGCACATGGGCCTCGGCCACCTCGTGCGCGAACTGGCTCCCGGCAACGCCGAAGGCAATGACGAACGTCAGGTCGAAGAAGAGTTCCAGCGGCGTGGCCGCCCTGTGTTTCTCATGCGGGTCGCGTCCGCCCATGCGCGCAACCGCATGCCGGAGGGGGTTTGAGGACATGCCTCAAAGATAACCGGCTCAGACCCTTCCCAGGACTTCGATGTCCTCGAGGAAGTCCTGGTGGACCTCGGGGCTGACGGTGGTGCGGGTTTCGGCGATCGCGGCGAGGTAATCATCTGTGGAGGGCCCCTTACGTACCGCTTCCCGGACGGACGATCGCGCATCCGTGGCCAGCCCGCCGTCGTCGTACACCGCTTTTTCCAGGGCACGCTGGGAGGCGCTCCGCGCGGCGTACTCGATGTCGGCGGGCGAAAAGCCCTCCGTCTTCTCCACGAGCAGCTCAACGTCCACGTCATCCACGACGGGAGCTGGGATGAAGCGCTCCCACATGGCGTGGCGGGCCTGCCGGTCCGGCAGGCCGATGGGGATCACATAGTCGAAGCGGCCGTGCCGCAGGAACGCTGAATCCAGGGCGCGGATGAAGTTGGTGGCGCAGACCAGCAGCCGTCCCGGCTGCTCGCGGAACGCCGGGATGATTTTCAGCAGCTCGTTGGTGACGCCCTGCAGCGGCGAGGGCGGGTCCCCCGCGCGCTGGGACGCGATTTCCTCCACCTCGTCGATGAAGACCACCGCATGCTCGAGTTCGGCGATCTCCAGGAACGTCTCGCGCAGCGCCCCGGCCAGGCCCTGGGGGTCCGCGGCGAGGCGGGACGGGAACACCTCCACGAACGGCCATTCCAGGCGGGAAGCGATCGCCTTGGCAAAGGTGGTCTTGCCGGTCCCGGGCGGGCCGAAGAGGACGACGGCGCGCGGCGGCACCACGCCGAATTCGTCGGCGAGGTCCGCTTCGGCCAAGGGCAGGACCAGCCGGCGTTCCAGGAGTTCCTTCTCCTTGCGCATGCCGGCCACGTTTTCCCACAGGTCGCGGGCCAGGACCCGGCCGCCGAGCTGGCCCAGCGCTCCAAGTTCCTGGCGCTGCACCGGAATGGTGCGCTCGAAGTAGCGCAGGTTCTTCTTCAGCGCGAAGCCGCGGCCCAGGAACGCTTCAACGCGGGTTTCGGATTCCGGCATCAGGGCTGAGAGCTTGTTGAGCCCGTGCGGTGCCATCCGGTTTTCGACGGCGGCCAGCAGCGAGGTGCCGATTCCGCGGCCGCGGTATTCGGGCAGCGTGGCGAGGAAGACGATCCAGCCCTGGTCGTGCGCGGCGCGGCCGACGGCGGCTCCCACCACCTGTTCGCCCAGCACGGCCACCACGGCGTGGTCCTTCTCGCAGGATGCCAGGACCTCCGAGAGGGCGTACACCGGTTCCACGTTCGTGGCCTTCAGCGTCTCCCACAGGTGCAGGATGCCGTCCAGGTCCGCCGAGTGGAAATCCCTGATCCGCCAGTTCGTCATGCTGTATCTCCCGTTGGTTCCCCGTTGAACTGCCATGGCCATGTACTGCTGCGAGCATAAGCGATGCGGCGTGCCGGGCAGGTTGCGGTTCCGTTGCGTGACGTGCTGCCACCGGCGGTCGCGTCAAAGCCCCAACGTCTCCATGGTTGCCCGCAGGGTGTCCGCGGAATGCCGCAGAGCCGCCAACTCGCCGTCGTCCATGGGTGTTTCCAGGACCCGGTGCACGCCGCCGCGCCCCACCACGCTGGGAAGGGACAGTGCCACGCCGGAAATGCCGTACTGACCGGACAGCACCGTGGACACCGGCAGGACGGCGTTGTCGCCGCGGAGCAGCGCCTCGACGATCCGGGCACCGGAGAGGCCAATGGCGTAGTTGGTGGCGCCCTTCCCGGCGATGACCTTGTACGCGGCCCAGACCACGTCCTGCGCCGTGGCGCTGAGGTACTCCGGCGTAAAGACCCGCTCCCCGCCGGCCGTCCAGTCCCGGATCGGGACGGGACCGATGGTGGCCCCTGACCACAGCGGAAACTCGGTATCACCATGCTCTCCCACCATGCTGGCATGGACGCTGGACACGGAAACGCCGGCCCGGCGGGCCAGCAGCCAGCGCAGCCGCGAGGTGTCCAGGACGGTACCGGAGGAAAAAACCCGCTCCGCCGGCAGGCCCGATATCCGCTGCGCCGCGACGGTCAGGACGTCGCAGGGATTGGTGACCAGCACGTAGACGGCGTCCGGAGCCCGCTCCAGCAGGGGAGGCATCAGCTGTTCGAGGATCCGCACATTGGTGCCGGCCAGGTCCAGCCTGCTCTGTCCGCGGTCCTGCTTGGCGCCCGCAGTGATGACCACGACGTCGGCGCCTTCAGTGACGGAGATGTCCCCGCCCCCGGTGACGGCCGCCGACGCCGCGGCAAACTGGCTGCCGTGGGCCAGGTCAAGGGCTTCCGCCTCGGCTTTGGGCGCATTGACGTCATACAGCGCGATGGTGCCCGCTGAGCCGCGGATCAACGCCGCGTATGCCAGCGACGTGCCCACGCTCCCGGCACCCACCACGGCAAGTTTTGATCCTGGCATGTGGCTACCTCCTGGTCCGCAGGGTAGGCGGGGACGTTGAGTGTCTCCGGCGTGGAGAGTAGCGTGATCCACATCACCCGCACCCCATATAGGAGCTACCATGCCACATCTGGGCCGCCGGTTAGGAGCCTTAACGGCTGCACTGGCAATGAGCGTGACCTCGGGAGCCATCCTGAGCCCGGCCTCCGCACACAAGGGGGACGGCGTCCCCGACAAGCAGGCAACGGCTACCGGCTATGGGGGAGCGGTGAGCACAGTGGATGCCGACGCCTCGGCAGCCGCCATCAAGGTCCTGCGCAATGGCGGCAACGCGGTTGACGCCGCCGTCGCCGCGGCAGCAACCCTTGGGGTGACGGAGCCCTACTCCGCCGGCATCGGCGGTGGCGGCTACTTCGTGTACTACGACGCCAGGAGCGGTGAGGTCCATACGCTGGACGGCCGCGAAACCGCGCCGGCGGCCATGCCGAACGACGCCTTCATTAACCCGGCCACGGGCAAGCCTTACAACTTCACCCCGGAACTGGTCACCAGCGGCGTCTCCGTGGGCGTGCCCGGAACGGCCGCCACCTGGGAACGCGCGCTGGAGCGCTGGGGAAGCCTCAGCCTCGGAGACGCCCTGGAGCCTGCCATTGACGTGGCGGAAAACGGCTTCACCGTGGACGAGACCTTCAACCTTCAGACCGCCGAGAACCAGGTGCGTTTTGAGGCCTTCCCGGCCACCAGCGAACTTTACCTCCCCGGCGGTGCGGCGCCCGCCGTCGGATCCGTCCTGAAGAACCCCGACCTCGCCGACACCTACCGGCTGCTGGGGGACGAGGGCACCGGGGTGTTCTATGAAGGGCCCCTGGCCGACGAGATCGCCGCGACAGTCCAGAACCCGCAAAAGACCTCCACCACGAAACTGCCCGTGCCCAAGGGCTTCATGACGGCCGAGGACCTGGCCAACTACGAGGTGCTGGACCAAGACCCCACCCATGTGGAGTACCGGGGCTACGACGTGTACGGCATGGCGCCCTCCAGCAGCGGCGGCACCACGGTGGGCGAGGCGCTGAATATCCTGGCGCCGTTCGAACTGCCGGACCGGGTCCGCGGCAAGGGCAACTCCAGGAACCAGTCCGAGGTCCTGCACTTCTACCTTGAGGCGTCCGCGCTCGCCTTCGCGGACCGGGCCAAGTACGTCGGTGACCCCAATTTTGTTGCCGTTCCTACCGAGGCCCTCCTCGATGATGTCTACGGCAAGGAACGCGCCTGCGAAATTGACCCGCTCAAGGCCGCAGTGAAGCCCGTGCCGGCCGGTGACGTCAACGACTACGACGGCACCTGCGATGTGGCTCCGGCGGCTGAGGATGCAAAGGACACTGAGAACATCAACACCACCAACCTCACCGTCTCGGACAAGTGGGGCAACGTGGTGGAGTACACGCTGACCATCGAGCAGACCGGCGGGTCCGGCATCGTGGTTCCCGGCCGCGGCTTCATCCTCAACAACGAGCTCACGGACTTCTCCACCGAGTACAAGGCAGACGACCCCAACCGGATCCAGCCCGGCAAGCGGCCGCGGTCCTCGATGTCGCCCACCATCGTGCTGAAGGAAGGCGACCCGTTCCTGGCGCTCGGTTCCCCGGGCGGCTCGACGATCATCACCACGGTGCTCCAGACGCTGGTTAACCGGATCGACCTGGGCATGAGCATTGAGGATGCCGTCGCGGCGCCGCGGGCTACCCAGCGCAACACTGCCAACGTCACGGCCGAGCAGGCCTTTATCGATTCGCCATCGGGCAAGGTCCTGGCCGCCAAGTACGGGCACGCCTTTGCAGCGGCGGGCGCACCGGGCACTTCGGCGGCGGAGATCGGCGCTGCAACGGCCATCGAGTTCCACCGGGACGGCCGCGTGACAGCGGTTGCCGAACCCGAGAGGCGGGGCGGCGGCTCTGCCATGGTGGTGAAGCCCGCCAGGTAACCCGCAGGCGGACGGCTGCCCCTTAAACCCCGACGGCGGCACCCGGGTTCTTCCATCACAGAACCCAGGTGCCGCCGTCGGACGTTAAGAGGCGCTACTTCTTGAAGGTGCCCGCCGGGGGATTGGCCACTACCGGCGAGATCCCGGTGTAGCCTTCCCGGGTTTCGGCGATCTCGTGGATGCGCTTGCGGCAGGCGAACCAGCCGACCACCATCAGGGCGGAGGCGATGCCGGTCACCAGCATGGTGAACGGCGAATCGATGAACACCATCACCAGGACGCCCACCAGGAAGAGCAGCGACAGGTAGCCGGTGAACGGGGCGCCGAAGAGCCGGAACGACGGCCGTTCCACCCAGCCCTTGTCCGCCCAGCGCTTGAGCTGGATCTGGCACAGGACGATCGTGGCCCAGGTCATGATGATGCCCACGGAGGCGATGTTCAGCACGATCTCGAAGGCTTCGGCCGGGACCAGGTAGTTCAGCGGAACACCCAGCAGCGAAACGCCGGCGGTGATGGCGATGCCGCCGTAGGGCACGCCCGCCTTATTCATCCGGGAGGCGAACTTGGGGGCCGAGCCGTTGACGGACATGGAGCGCAGGATGCGGCCGGTGGAGTAGAGCCCGGCGTTCAGCGAGGACAGGGCGGCCGTGAGGACCACCAGGTTCATGATCACGTCCACGCCCTGCACGCCGATCGAGCCGAAGAACGTCACGAACGGGCTGACGCCCTTTTCGTAGGAGGTGTACGGCAGCAGCAGGGCCAGCAGGATCACGGAGCCGACGTAGAACACGGCGATGCGGAAGACCACGGAGTTGATGGCCTTGGGCATGATCTTTTCCGGGTTCTCGGTTTCACCGGCCGCGGTGCCCACCAGTTCGATCGATGCGTAGGCGAACAGGACGCCCTGCATGAGGATGATCATCGGCAGCAGGCCGTTGGGGAAGACGCCGCCGTTGTCCGAGAGGAGGCTGAGGCCAACCTGCTGGCCGTCCACCGGGGTGCCGAAGATGACGAAGTAGGTGCCCACCAGGAGGAACGCCACCAGGGCGGCGACCTTGATGAGGGCGAACCAGAACTCCATCTCGCCGAAGACCTTTACGGACACCAGGTTCAGGCTCAGGACCACCACCAGGGCGGTGAGGGCCCACACCCACTGCGGCACGTCGGCCATCCAGGGGATGTAGTTGCCGAAGAAGTGCATGTAGAGCGCCGCCGCGGTGATGTCCACGATGGTGGTGGTGGCCCAGTTGATCCAGTAGAACCAGCCGGAGACGAACGCGGCTTTCTCGCCGAAGAACTCGCGGGCGTAGGACACGAACGAGCCGGACGACGGGCGGTGGAGCACCAGTTCGCCCAGGGCGCGCAGGATCAGGAACGCGAAGAAGCCGCAGACGGCGTAGGCGATGACCAGCGACGGGCCGGCCGCGTTCAGGCGGCCGCCGGCGCCGAGGAACAGGCCGGTGCCGATGGCGCCGCCGATGGCGATCATCTGGATCTGCCGGGGCTTGAGGCTCTTGTGGTAGCCCTTGTCCTCGGCGTGCAGGGAGGTCTCGGTGGCGTGCGCGTGGCCGCCGTCGATGACGTGGTCTGGGAGTGGGGACTGAGTCATGGGGTGTCCTTACAGACGGGGAAAGTTGAGTGGGCCCACGCCCGCCGGGTTCCCTGGCCGAGCTTGCGAGGCTAGGGGGCGGGTGGGGATTATTTGCTCAGGTTGGCGAGCCGCTCGGGGCTCAGGAGTTCCTGCAGCTGGGTGGCGGTGAGTAGCCCGTGTTCCAGGACCAGCTCGGCCACGCCCCGGCCGGTGGCCAGGGCTTCCTGCGCGATGGCCGTGGCGGTGGCGTAGCCCAGGTGGGGGTTCAGGGCGGTGACCAGGCCGATGGACTGTTCCACCGTGAGCCGCAGGTGTTCGGAGTTGGCAGTGATGCCGCGGATGCAGCGCGCCGTCAGGGTGCGGCAGGCTGCTTCCAGGTGGGAGATGCTCTTGTGGAGGCTGTGCACGATCACGGGTTCGAAGGCGTTCAGCTGGAGCTGCCCGGCCTCGGCGGCCATGGTGATGGTGACGTCGTTGCCGATCACCTCGTAGGCCACCTGGGAGACCACTTCCGGGATCACCGGGTTGATCTTGCCGGGCATGATGGAGGAGCCGGACTGGACGGCCGGCAGGTTGATCTCGCCCAGGCCCGCGCGGGGGCCGGAGGAGAGCAGTCGGAGGTCGTTGCAGATCTTGGAGAGCTTGACGGCCACGCGCTTGAGCACGCCGGAGAGGTGGACGAACGCGCCCACGTCCTGGGTGGCTTCGATGAGGTCGACGGCAGTCACCAGCGGCAGGCCGGTGACCTCGGCCAGGTGCCGGCAGGCTGCGTCGGCGTAGCCGGCCGGGGCGTTCAGCCCGGTGCCGATGGCGGTGGCGCCGAGGTTGATTTCGTGGATCAGGAGTTCGGCTTCGGCCAGGCGGAGCCGGTCCTCGCCAATGGTCACGGCGTAGCTGCCGAATTCCTGGCCCAGGGTCATGGGGACGGCGTCCTGCAGCTGCGTGCGGCCCATTTTCACCACGGTGCGGAATTCTCCGGCCTTGGCGGCGCAGGCTTCTTCCAGTTCCTCGAGGGCCGCCAGCAGTTCCCGGGCAGCAAAGATGGTGCCGAGCTTGACCGCCGTGGGGTAGACGTCGTTGGTGGACTGGCTGAGGTTGACGTGGTCGTTCGGGTGCAGGCGGGAGTAGTCGCCCTTGGGGTGGCCCAGGATCTCCAGCGCCCGGTTGGCGATGACCTCATTGGCGTTCATGTTCGACGACGTCCCGGCACCGCCCTGGATGACGTCCACCACGAACTGGTCGGCGAGCTTGCCGTCCAGGATGTCCTGGCAGGCCTGTTCGATGGCTGCGGTGCGTTCAGCATCCAGCAGGCCGAGGTCGCGGTTGGTGCGGGCGGCGGCGAGCTTGACCGCCGCCAGGCCGCGGACCAGGTGCAGGTTGGTGGAGAGCTTCTGGCCGGTGATGGGGAAGTTTTCCACGGCGCGCAGGGTGTGCACACCCCAGTATGCGTCGGCGGGAACGTCGCGGTCACCGAGCAGGTCGTGCTCGGACCGGAAACCGGCGTTTGGTGTGGTGGTCATGGGGTCCTTACGGGGCGTCGTTGTCTGGTTCGGACAGGTACGGATCGGGAAAATTGGTCAGGAAGCGTGGTTCAGGAAATCGGTGGCCTGGAGCAGGCCGACGGGCAGCCCGCCGCCCAGCACGGGAGCGGTGGCAATGGATTCCAGGGCGCCGGTGTCCACGCCCAGGGCGGCGAGGAGCCGGACGGTGGCGGGCATCCGGGCGCGGTCGCCGCCGTCGGAAATCTTCACGGCCACGGCGCCGCCATCGGCTAGGCCCACCAGCTGGACGCCCTCGAAACCGTCCTTGGCCACGGATCCCGGGAGCAGGCGCATGAGCTCGGTGACGTCGCGGCGCTCGCCGGCCACCATGTGCGGCTGCTGCTGCATGGCGCGCCCGACGGCGGCTTCCGCGCCGGGTGCGTCACCGCCGTCGTCCGTTGCCCGGGCGGCGGCAGCGGCAATTTTGCCGAAGGCGCCGGCCATGCCGCGCAGGGAGTGGGCGAAGAGCGGGGTGCCGCAGCCGTCGGTGCTGACCGCGGCCGGCTCCTCGCCGGTCAGTTCGGTGATGGTGGCTGCGACCAGCTGCTGGAGCGGGTGCCCGGGGTGCAGGTAGCCCTGGACAGGCCAGCCGTTGATGACGCAGGTGGCGGCCATGGCGGCGTGCTTGCCGGAGCAGTTTTGCGTGAGCCGGGTGGCGCTGCCGCCGTTGCGCAGCCATTCTTCGCGCTCTGCCGTGCCGTAGGGGAGGTCGGTGCTGTTTTCGAGCGCGGCGTCGTCCAGGCCGTGCAGCTCCAGGATGCGCCGGGCGCCGTCGCGGTGCAGGTTGTCGCCGGAGTGGCTGGCCGCTGCCAGGGCCAGGAGGTCAGCCGGCAGGTCCAGGCCGGCGCGGACCATCGCCACGGCCTGCAGCGGCTTCAGTGAGGAGCGGGGGTAGAAGGGGGCCTCCGGATCCCCGGCGGTTGCCGCGGTGGAGCCGTCCGCGTGCAGGGCGATGCCTGACCCGTAGTGGATGCTTTCCACCATGCCGCTGCGGACTGCCGCCACCAGCGGGGCATGCTGCGGCAGCGCCGACGGGTCCAGGGCAGGGGTGCGGGCAGCGGAAAACACGGGGGAGGGCATGGCGTCCTTGGGGTTGCTGGCTGGGTTAACTGTTGAGGATGGAGTCGAGGGCCTGGCCCACGGCATCCAGGTGGCGGGCCATGGCGGTGCGCGCGTTTTCCGCGGAACCGGACTCGATGGCGGCAAGGATGTCCTGGTGCTCGATGTCTGAGGCGTGCTGGCGGTCAGCCACCATGTTCAGGGTCTCGGACTGGTGCGCCAAAGCGTCGCGGATGTCCGCCACCACGCTTTCGAACACCTTGTTGCCGCTGGCGCGGGCAATCGTGGCGTGGAAGGTGGAGTCCAGGGCCACCCAGGATTCGGGATCCGTTTCGGTGGCCATGGCGGCCATGATGTGGCGGAGGTTGTCCAGTTCCTCTTCCGTGCGCCGCTCGGCGGCGAGGCCTGCGGCGGGAATTTCGATGTGTGGGCGGGCTTCGGTCAAGTCCCGGGCGGAGTACTGGCCGAGGGTGAGGTCGTTGGCTACCTTGCTGGCCACCACGAAGGTGCCCTTGCCCGTCTTGGTGACGGTGAGCCCCAGTGCGGTGCAGGAGCGCAGGGCCTCCCGGATGACGGAGCGGCTGACGCCGTACTGCTGCGCGAGCGTTGCTTCGGAGCTCAGTTTGCTTCCGACGGGAACCATGCCGGACTCGATGTCGGCGCGCAGGGCGTTGAACACCGCTTCGGCGGCGCTGAGCCGCGCGAGGGGGACCACAGGCTGTCCTGCTGTCCGGCTGTCTGACAGGTTCACGCTTAAAATATGGCACCGGTCACACGAAGGTGTCAAGCGCGGCCCGATGGCACCACGCCCGGCGCACCGCCAGAAGTCCGAAGTCGCCTTGGTCGTCATCGGCACGATCGTACCGTTCCCGGATCACGGCCCTTACGCTTCCGTCCAGTCCTTGCTAGGTTTTCTCTTAACCGGCACGATCGTGCCTTATGGAAGCGAGGCATGGATGGCGATCGGAGCAATGGAAGCTGTTGCGGCGGAGGTGCGGGCACGGCGCACCGCGCTCCGGCTGACCCAGCGCGACCTCGCGGACATGGCCGGAGTGTCGGAACGGTTCGTCCGCTTCGTGGAGCGGGGCAAGCCGAGCGTCCAGCTGGATTCACTGATCAACGTCCTGGACACCCTGGGACTGGAACTCCGCATTGCGGACAGGGCAAACCGTGCTGAGCGTTCCCTGGCCGGGCAGGAGCGGGCCACGCACTCGCCGGACGGGGACGGAACGCCATGAGGCACCGGGTCGCTGATGTCTACAAGGCCGGGGTCCTGGCCGCCCGGCTGGAACGGCACGACGGCGGAACGAGGTTCAGCTACCTGCCCGCCTACCTGGCAAGCGGGGGACCTGCCGTCGCCACCTCCCTGCCGCTCTCCGCCGAGCCGGTCTTCTCTGCAGCGGGAGCCGCCCCGCCATACTTCACTGGTCTGTTGCCCGAAGGCCGCCGGCTCAACGCGCTGCGGCGTTCGGTCAAAACCAGCGCCGATGATGATCTCTCGCTCCTGATTGCGGCCGGCGGCAACCCGGTGGGGGACGTCCAGATCATTGGCCACGGCGAGCGGCTGGACCCGGACGAGCATGCCGTGGAGCTTGACCCCCGCCGGCCGGTGGACTTCGAGGAACTCCTCGGGGACCCGGACCTGATCGATCCGGTGGCGCTCGCCGGCGTGCAGGACAAGCTCTCCGCCGGGATGATCTCGCTGCCGGTGGCCGCCCAGGGACGGCGCTTCATCCTCAAACTCAATGCCCCGGAATTCCCGCACGTGGTGGAGAACGAGTACGTCATGTTCCGGTACGCCGCCAGGCTGCGGATTCCGCTGAGCCGCGTAGCCCTCATCCGGGACACCGCCGGCAGGCCAGGGCTCCTGGTGGAGCGGTTCGACCGGGTTCCTCCGGTGGATGCAGTGCCGGGCGGCCACGACGAGGTCCTGCGGCTCGCCGTCGAGGACGGGGCCCAGGTGCTGAAGCTGTATCCCGCGGACAAGTACAACGTGGGCTACGGCCAGGTCTGCCGGGCATTGGCCGGGCACTGTGCCGCGCCGCTGCCCGCGCTCCGTAACCTCGCCATGCAGGGCGTCTTCGCCTGGCTGACCGGCAACGGCGACCTGCACGCCAAGAACGTGTCCATGGTGCAGGACCCGAAGGCCGGCTGGATGATTGCGCCGGTCTACGACATCCCCTCCACGGTGGTGTACGGGGACAAGACGCTGGCATTGGCCATTGACGGCAAACGTACAGGCATTTCCAAGCGCCACTTCCTGGGTTGGGCCACGGGCTTGGGGCTGCCCGAACGGGCTGCCGCCAAGGTTGTTGACGTGGCCCTGAAAGCCATCGGGCCCCTGGTCGCCGACCTCGAGACGGGCCGGGCCTTTACCGGCACCACCGGGCCGGGAAAGAACAGCGGAGGGAAGAACGACGACGGCGGGTCGCCGTTCCCGGACATGGTCACCAGGGCGTGGGTGAAGGAGCTGAAGCACCGCCGCAGGCTGCTGGAGGGGTAGGAACGCCTACCGGCTGGCGGCGGCGTCGTGCCAGTGCAGCACCCGAAGGGCGCGCAGGGTGTTCCACCGGCTGGGATGGCCGTCGCCGTCATCAAGGTGGAAGTGGACCTTGCCCGGATGGCTGTTTTCCAGGAGCCAGGTTCCTGCCGGCTGCTGCTTTGACCGGACCAGCTCCACGGCTTCGGTGAGGCGGCCGTCGGGCGCCCCGCCCACGGCACGGAAGTAGTCCAGGCCGCGGAGGACGTCATAGAACCAGCGGGTGGGGTAGGAGAACAGCAGCCAGTCAGGGCTTGCGATTGCTCCGGTGGACTTCCGCCGCATCAGCCCGCGGTCCAGAAGGTATTCCTCGCCGCGTTTCCTGGCTGCCCGGGATTCGGCTGTCCCGCAGCCTGCCTCCTCATATTCCAGCAGGCCCTCGAGGACGCAGATGGTGCTGTGGAAGGAGGACCTCGTGGATCCGCGTTCGGCTTCGCAGTTCCAGCCGCCGTCGTCGAGCTGGTCCTGCAGTAGCCGTTCCACCACTGTGTGCACGGTCTCGCCGAAGTAGGACCCTATGGCTGCCGCCATCCCGTTGATGCAGGGTTCCGTCTCACCGTCGAAGAAGGGCTGGTTGCTTTCGTCCCACCGGGCGTTGTCCCTTACCAGGGATACAGCGCGGCGGGCCTGCGGGCTGGCCGGGTCAAGGCCAAAGCCGCGCAAAAGCAGCAGGCTGTATGTGGTGGCGGTCCAGGGTTGGCCGTCAGCCTCCGGGCTGTCGGGTCCTGCGTCGCCGTGGTCCGTGCTGCCGGAGCCGTGGGTGTGGCTCTCCTCCGGCCAGTAGGTGGCGCCGTCCCATTGGCCGTCCTGCCCCTGGAGGCTCAGCAGGCGGGCACCCCAACCCGTGGTGGCAATCCGCCGGCGTTCCTCCGCCACCTCGCGGGCCGGTGCCCTGGCGAGGTCGCGCAGGACCTGCCAGCGGATGGCGGGGTCGGAGTCGAGCAGCCAGTCCAGGACCCGGGTGGGCGGTGCCGTGGTCACAGGTGCTGGATACCGGCCCGCTGCATGGCGTCCTTGTAGATGTCGACGTTCTTGGTGAGGATTTCCTCCTGCTTGGCCTCGGACACGGCGAACGCCCGCCCGCCCAAGGCGGTGGCCTTGTAGATCTTGATGCCGCTGTTCTTCAAGGACGAGTGGTACGTCTTTTCGTACAGTGTGAGGAAGGTGGAGGCGTCCGTCCCGTGGGCGATGATCGCCGAAACGCGGGAGTTGATTTTAAGGAACTGGCGGAAGGGGCGCAGGCCGTCTGTTTTTTCCTGGACGCTCAGGGCCGACGGGCTGCCGCTTTCCCGGACCCAGGGGTAGGCGTTCCACGGCATGACGTACCGAGGGTCGAGTTCGGCAAGCTCATAGATCTGGGTTGCGCGGCGTGCCGCTTCGTCATCGTTGTTGTGGGACATGAAGCCGGATTCGGTGCCCTTGCCGGGGCTGACGTGCAGGCTGACAATGCGGCATTCGTCCTCGTCGTGCACCGGGTCGATGTAGGGGACCGTGGAGCCCGGCTTCTTCTCCATAAGGTCGTCGCAAAGCTGCGTCACCTGCGCGATGTTCGGTTCCTGTAGAAGTGCTTTCTTTTCGTCCCAATCAACAGTCACGATCTCTCCCTCAACAGCAATGCGTCCGGAAACAGGCGTCTGATGCCACTTTACGCTCCCCGCTCTGAGGGTGGGCAGGCGATTTTGCCGCGAAGCCCTATCAGCCTGCATCACTGCGGGCCAGCGGCGTGCCGGCCGCATTTCCGGGAGCACACTTGAGCCCGTTGGGCTGTATTGCTCACGGGTAGCTGTCACGGCCTGGTGGGCTCAGCAACCCGCCCCAGCACCTGCACGGAGGGCCGCGGACGCTGCGGGAGTGGGCCGGTGGGTATGGTCGGCCCCGTTGATGTCAGGACGGGCGGGCCCGGAGGCCTGGCCGGAACTGGGCGCGGCCCTGCACCACGCGGCTTTCCACTCGCAGGCGTGCCGGCCCCGGGGGAGCATCCCGCGCGAAACCCTAATCCTGGCAGTGTGCCGGGCGGTGTTCCAGGGAGTGGTGGCGCGGTTCCAGGGAGTGGTGGCGCCGTGGAGTGGTAGGCGTGGCCGGTGGGGGTGCGGAGTTGGACGGTGTGGCCGCCGGTGGTGCCTGTGCCTGTGCCTGTGCTGGTGGGGAGTGGTTTGGCTTTCCAGCCGGGGGTTTCTTTGGTGTGGTTGCAGGCTTCGCAGAGGCCTTGGCCGTTGTCGGTGGTGGTTTTGCCGCCGTGGTGCCAGGCGGTGATGTGGTCGTGATGGCGGATGGGCGCGTCGCAGTACGGTGTGCGGCAGGTGTCGTCCCGGATGTGGAGGAAGCGTTTGAGTGCTGGCGGGAAGAGCCGGGCTTTGGAGTCCATCGCGACCAGGTCCCCGGAGCCCGGTGCTGTGTAGAGTCGCCGGACCCAGAGGTCCAGTTCGGGTTCCAGGCCGCCGGCGGATGCATCGTTGGGATTGGCTGAAGTTCCGGGTTTTGCAGTACCTACCGGGTTTGTGATGAGGGTCCGGGCTGTTGCTGCGGGGACGATGCCGTAGCCGGGGATCCGGGCGGGTTCGGGGCCGGCGTGGAGGAGGGTGCGGTCGGTCATGATGAGCTGGAGTTCGATGCCCGTGATCCCGCCCGGGGTTCCGGTGAGCCGCTCGACGAGGGTGTCGGCCATGACTTGACCCCTCGAACGCGCGTCGCCGGTGGCGCGGCGGGTATCCGCTTCCTTACTGAGGGCGGCATACGCGGCGACGCCCTCGGCCACGGGGTGCAGCGCGGTCAGATAGGTCATGGTGTCCGGTGCCGGGCGCAGGGACACGGTCCTTTCAGTGACGGCCTTGGCGGCCCGCCGCGCCACCGACGCCGGGTCGCGCCGGTACGCGGCGGCCTTAACAGCGGAGATGATGGCCCGGTCCCCGGCACCGTCGAAGGTGCCGGTGTCGGCGGCGAGTTCCTCATCGACGCCGGCGCGGTCATCGGCGGTGAGGCAGATGGTTTCCCGCACGATGAGGGTGGTGCGCCATTCGTTCAGCTGCCCGCCCCGGAACGCGGCAAGGGTGTGCGGCATTCCGGTCAGGGTTCTCGCCAAACCCAGCAGCCTTCCGCCGCGGGCCGGGGACTCCCGCCGCGCCAACGCTACCTGCGCCGCCACCCCCGCCCCGACCTGATCGGCGGGCACACCGGCGGCGGCCTGCTCCCGCCGCTGGGCCAGATCGAATGCCACCGTGATTTCGGCCTGTTTCGCAGCGGCCACGGACTTCACGTCCTCCAGCAACCGGAGTTGATCGATCATCCCGACCGCATCGGCAGCGACCGGCGCGTTGTCGAGCAGCGCGACGATGCGGGCAAGGGGCTCAGACCCCGTCACCGCGTCCTCAGCCAGCCCCAACACCGCTTCCATAACCAAAATCTTCCACCACCCACCAACATTCCCACCGGCCCACAACCCCTATGTGGAAAACCCCGCAGGGTCGGAAATTGGCGAGGGACGGCACGCCCCAGGCCAGACGGGACATCCTTGGAAACCACTAACGAGGCAAGCGGAAGCAGCCTTCCCGGTACCCCAGCGGAACGAACGGGCCCTACAGGCCGGCCCATCCGCCGTCGTACGTGAAACGGCCGCCTACCAGCGTGGCCGCCACGGGCAGGCCAGCCAGCGCGGAGTCCGCAACTGCCAGAGGATCGGCATCGAGGAGCACCAGGTCCGCCGGTCCGCCCATCCGGACTGTGCCGCGGCCGCGGGTCGAGGCAGCGAGGGCCTGTTCCCGCGTGACGGCTTCCTGCGGCTGCCATGGGTCCCGGCCGTCGAAGGAGGACCGCGTGGTGGCAGCCGATATCGCTGCCCACGGATTCAGTTGAGCCACCGGCGCATCCGACCCGAAAGCCAGCGTGGCCCCGGCATCCAGCAGCGACCCCAGCGGAAACGCCCTGTCGGTCCGACCGGCCCAGTTGGCGTCCGCGGCGTCGCGGTCGTCGAGCGCGTGGGCCGGCTGCACGCTGGCCACCACGCCCAAGGCGCCAAATCGGGCGAAGTCCTCCCGCCGGACAAACTGCGCATGCTCAATCCGGCCGCCGATACCGGCCGAGCCGAACGCGTCCAGGGCCACCCGGTTGGCGGCGCCACCGATGGCATGAACGGCGGGCACAAACCCGGTGTCCCGGGCCCGCCGCAGCAGGCCCACCAGTTCTTTTTCCGGAACGGTGAGCAGTCCGTGGCCGCCGTAGGGGTACGGGTCCACGCAGTACGCGGTTCGGGTGTTCAGGGATCCGTCGATCAGCACCTTCAGCGGACCTGTCCGCAGCAGGCCCTTGCCGCCGGGAACCTCCAGGCCCGTGCGCAGTCCTTCGACGGCGGCACGCTCCAGGTTCTCCGGGTACAGCCGGCTTCGACGCGCAAGCTGTCGAAGCCGGCTGCTATCCGCCGGAGCCAGGGGTCCCGGTTCCAGGTCATCTCCAGGTCCACAACACCCACCACGCCGCGGGCGGCAGCAGCCCGGGCAGCGCCGGCGCTCCAGCCGTCCAGCACCGCCTCCGGCAGCCGCCCCAGTTCGCGGGTCAGCAGGAACGCCGGTTCTTCCCGCAACAACCCCGATTCACTGACGTCCAACGAATACCGGCGGGCGGCTGCCGTGTTAAGCCAGACGCAATGCAGGTCATGGCTGATGAGCGCTGCGGGCCGTTCGCCGGTGGCCGCGTCAAGCATCGCGAGCGTTGGCGTATCCGGCCACAGGGCGTCACGGAATCCTACGCCCACGGCCGTGGAAGGTTTCCCGTGCCCATTAGCCGGGTTGAGCTCGCCAAGATAGCGCCCGACGGCGGCGGCCGCCTCCTGCGCGGAGGCCGCCATCGAGAGGTCAAGCCGGTTCGCGTGCATGGCCCACTGGGAGAAGTGGACATGCTCGTCCCACAGCCCGGGGATGATGTACCGGCCGCCGCAGTCGATGGTCCTGAGGGGCCGCGTGTGCGCCCGGGTACCGGAGGGGCTGATTCCAGCCACGGCCCCGCCGCGAAGGTGCACGTCGAGGGAGATTTGTGTGCCGGGACGGCGCACTGCTGCCAGGACCAGCTCCGTAGTCCCGTCCGTCATGCGGGGAGGCTTTTCACGCGGACCCGCGGAGGCGGTCCATCTCGCGCCGGTCTTTCTTCGTGGGCCTGCCGGCGCCCCGGTCCCGCTGGGGGATGCCCAGTGCCGGGGCAGGCGGCCGCGGCGGGGTGTGGTCGGTGAAGCAGTGCGACGCCGCTTCCGCGCCGACGCGCTTGACGATCAGCCGGCGGACCTCAAGGATCCGCTCGTAGCCCGGCATCCGCACCGTCACCGTGTCGCCGGTGACCAGCGTGGCGGACGCCTTGGCCGGGGTGCCGTTGAGGCGGACATGGCCGGCACGGCAGGCTGCGGTGGCGGCGGAGCGTGTCTTGTAGGCGCGGATGGCCCACAGCCACGCGTCGATGCGGGCAGTGGCGGGGGCGGCAGGAAGGCTGGTCATGGCTGGCACCGAGTATAGCGCCGGCCCCATCGCCCCGGTCCTAGGAAGGCGCGGAGACCGTCACCCGGACCTGCTGCACCATGTTGTTGCCCAACCCCTGGTAGTTCCAGTTTTGCCCCAGCGGCTGGGTGGCGCCGGTGGAATCCGTGGCGCGGCAGGACAGCACATGGTCGCCCGGTTCCGCCACCCACGGCAGTGTCCACCGGCGCCAGGCGAATCCGCCCGGCGCTTTCTCAAGCTGCGCCGGCAGCCAGGTGCCGTCGATCCCCACCTCGACGCCCGTCACGGCGCCCCCTCCGGACCATGCCCGGCCCTGCAGCAGTACCGGCCCCGGAACCAGGGTCCGGTTGCGGGTGAGGAAGTCCGGGATGCCCGGCGGAACCATCAGCGAACGCACCCTGATCCGGGAAACGGGAGTCCCGGCGTCGTCCGCGTTGTCCTGGTAGCGGTAGGCGACCGCCTGCTGGTAGCCGGTGAAGGCCGTGGTGACCACCTCAATGGATTCAAGCCACTTCACGCTCGCCATGCCATACCAGCCCGGAACCACCAGGCGGAGGGGGTAGCCGTGCTGGGGCGGCAGGTCGCCGCCGTTCATGCTGTAGGCCAGCACGACGTCGGCACGCAGCGCCTCGCGGATCGGCAGGCTCCGCGCGTACCGCTGGGTGACGCCGCCCTGGATCCCGGAATCGGCGCCGCTGAATACCACTTCCCGCGCGTTGGGCAGGACCCCGGCCTTGCCCAGGAGGTAGGCGAGCGGAACACCCGTCCAGTAGGCGGTCCCCACGCCTTCCATGACCCATGGCTGGCTGACCGGGCGGGGCGTGAGCAGGGAGCGGCCGTTTCCGGCACACTCAAGCGTCACCGGAACCGTAATAGCCGGGTCCCGCCGCAGGGCCGCCATGCCCAGCTCGAGCGACCGTTCCACGGCCCCGCCAATCAGCAGGTGCCAGGACGCCGGGTCGATGTCCGGGATATCGAAGTGGGTGAGGACGTAGTGGAGGCCCGGTGGAGTGACCTCGCGGCGCAGCGCCTCCAGCGGCATGGAGTGGTTCCGGGCCGAAAGCTGGAGTTCCGCCGCGGTGAGCGGCCCGTCGGTGGGGCCGGCCGGGGCCTGCGGCGCGCCCGTCGCAGGGGTTGCTGCCGTTTCTTGCCTGTCTTCTTTGATCTCAGTCATGACGCCGGGTTTCCTCTGGGGGCGGGCGCCGCCGGGGCGGTGACGCCTTGCCACAGGTCTACGCCGGACCTGCGGCACCGTCAACACCCCTTGGCGGCGGCCGGGCGCCCGGCGCTAGAGCACCGGCCGGGTGAGGAACTCCGCCAGGCTGATAGGGTCCTGCCCGGTCAGCCCGTGCACATCGGTGGAGATCCCCGCCATCTCGCCGGCCGCCATGGCTGTATAGGTGCTGACCCACGCATCCACCTGCCAGGCCGGAGCGTTGTACTGGGCGCGCGAGGCGTAGGCCTCCTCCACGGTTTCGGCGTGGTAGGCCACCGTCCGGCCGGTGCCGGCCGTGATGATCTCCGCCGCCTTGGCCATGGAGAGTTCCTCCGGGCCGGTGAGGTTGTAGGTCTTGCCCTGGTGGATGGCGGGATCCCGCAGCACGGCGAATGCAGACCGGGCGATGTCTTCCCGTGCCACACCCGAAAAGACGCCGTCCCCGGCCGGGCCCCTGATCACGCCGTCCTGGTCCGTCATCTGGGGCAGGAAATCCAGGTAGAAATTGTCGCGCAGGAAGGTGAAAGCCATTCCCGAGGCCTTGATGTTCTCCTCCGTGGCGTAGTGGTCCCGGGCGAGCGTGAAGGTGGCGTCCGGCGCTGCACCGTAAAAGGACGTGTACACCACATGCTGCACGCCCGCATCAGCAGCCGCCTCCACGAACGCGTAGTGCTGCTGGAGCCGGTCCTCGGCCTCGGCGGCGGAGACCATGAACAGGACCTTCACTCCGTCCAGCGCCCGGCGCGCGGCTTCACCGTCCCCATAACTACAGGCGGCTGCCGCCGCCTGGCCCAGGTCCGGGGCGCGGCTCACGTCCCGCACCAGGAGGCGCTGGGCGAAACCGGAGCCGGCAAGGTGCCGGGCCACCATTCCGCCAAGCCCGCCCGTGGCGCCGGTGACGGCCACTTCCGGCAGGTTTGCCATGTGCCTAGGCTTCCCGCGTGGCAGGGGACTTGGTCTGCGCGGGATCGCGCTCGGCCAGGGCGCCGATGGCGTCGTCGATCTTCTTCAGGACTTCCGCCTCGAGCTTCACCCCTGCCGCCGCGGCGCTGTCCGCAACCTGCTCGGGCCGGGAGGCGCCCACGATGGCGGATGCCACGTTGGGGTTCTGCAGCACCCAGGCCACGGCCAGCTGCGGCATGGACAGGCCGGCTTCTTCCGCCACCGGCTTGAGGTCCTGCACGCCCTGGAGCACGTCGTCGCGCATCCAGCGCTGGATCATCTTGGCACCGCCCTTTTCGTCGGTGGCGCGGCTTCCCTCGGGAGCAGGCTGGCCGGGCTGGTACTTGCCGCTGAGGACGCCCTGGGCCATGGGTGACCACACAATCTGGGACACGCCCAGCTCCTCCGACGCCGGCACCACCTCTGCCTCGATGACGCGCCACAGCATGGAGTACTGCGGCTGGTTGGAGATGAGCTGGAAGCCCAGTTCCCTGGCTAGCTTGTGCCCCTCGCGGAGCTGGTCCGCGGTCCATTCGCTGACGCCGATGTAGAGGGCCTTACCTTGCCTCACGATGTCCGCGAAAGCCTGCATGGTCTCCTCGAGCGGGGTCTCGAAGTCGTACCGGTGGGCCTGGTAGAGGTCGATGTAGTCCGTCTGCAGCCGGCGCAGCGAGCCGTTGACGGAGTCCATGATGTGCTTGCGGGACAGGCCAAGATCGTTCTTGCCCTTGGGCCCGGTGGGGCCAAAAACCTTGGTGAAAATTTCCAGGGATTCGCGCCGCTCGCCCTTCAGGGCCTCGCCGAGGACGGTCTCCGCGGCCGTGTTGGCATAGACGTCGGCGGTGTCGAAGGTGCTGATTCCGGCGTCGAGGGCGGCGCGCACGCACTGGGTGGCGACGTCGTTCTCCACCTGGGAGCCGTGCGTGAGCCAGTTGCCGAAAGTAATTTCCGAGACTTTGAAGCCGCTGTTTCCGAGGTATCTGAATTCCATGGGCTTCACGCTAGCCGAGATGGTTGCTCAGGGTAAGGGCTGTGCACCGTTCCGGGCGGCGCCCTCGGTTTCCGTCCGCTTCCGTTCCTCGCTGTGCTTGAGCACCTGCTGCGGGCCGGAGAGCGAAACCAGCGACCCCGTGTCCAGGGGCGGCAGCACCTGCGGGGCCTGCGGCTTCTTGAAGGAGCGGGGCACCTCACGGACCGGGCGGTGGTTGTGCAGCGCGGATTCCACCAGCGGGGCCACCGATTCCACCTTCTCGGCCGGCACGGCAGGATCCGGCAGGTCCCGCACGGACAGCTTGATTTCAGGGTTGGCGGCACGTTCCCGGGCGTTCGCCCGGGCGTCAGCCTCGGCGACGGCGGAGGCCCAGTCCTCGGCGAGGACAGGCTGGTCGCGGCGCGCCGCCTGGCGGTTGCGGACGACGGCGGTGCGCAGCGCCGAGACCAGCCGCCCCGGCTTGACGGCCCCGAACCGTCCCTGTTTCCGGCCGGCGTCAGGGGCTGCGGCAGTCCCGGCGCCGGGCGTGTCCCCGCTTGGGGTGAGTTTCGTGCCGTACAGCTGGACCAGGGGCAGCCCGTCGGCCCGGGGGCGCTTGCCGAAGAGGCCCATCAGCACGATCGCCGCCAGCCTGCCAAGGCCTGCGAGCAGCAGCGTGAGGACACCCAGGAGGAAGAGGACGAAGAACATCAGGAGCGCAACGCCCACCGTGCCCAAAAAGGTCAGGTTGAGGACGAGCGTGTCCGGATTCTCCACGTTATCTCTCCTCTCTGCCGTCGGCCGTGGCCGCGGCGGCGCCCTCCCGCCCGCCCGGCAGCAGCCTGCTCTCCACTTTACGGATTTTTGCTGCCCGATGCCCCCGGGGCCGGGGGCGGGGCGGGGGTTGTAGCAAAGCCGTTACCGGATATGACAGCATCCCGGTATGACAAAAATCGGGGGACAGGACCCTTGCCCTTGCCTGTCAGGGGAGCAGTACGCGTCCTGTTGCGGGCGGTTCCACATGGGCGGAGCAGAGGCGGCCACCGCGGAGCAGCTGATGCGCTCCCGGTACAGCGCCTTTGTGGTGCTGGACCGGGACTACCTTCTCCGCACCTGGCACCCCGACACAGCTCCGCGGAGCCTGGAGCTTGACCCCGACATGCAGTGGCGGCGCCTCGACATCGTGGCCACTGCCGGCGGCGGCCCGTTCGACACCGAGGGCACGGTGGAGTTCAGGGCGCACTACCGGCAGATGGCGGAGCGAGGAGTGCTGCACGAGGTGAGCAGGTTCGTCAGGACCGGCGGCCGCTGGTTCTACGTGGATGGCGACATCCGGGGCTGATTACTCGTCGGCGTAATCGTTCTCGGGGTTGAAGCCTGCCCGGTCAACCTTGCGGTGGAAGTGCATGCCTGCCAGTCCGCCCAGGACGGCGCCCACCAACGCCACCACGGCAACCACCACAGCGGCGATGATGCTGGTGGTGGTCAGCTGTCCTTCGTTGATGGGGATCCGCGGGAAGCTGTTGAGGTTGGCCAGGACGTTGAACTGCTGGCCGGCCACCAGTCCCAGGATGGCAACCACGATCGCCGCGATCAGGGCCCAGATCCATACCATGAGTCCCTGCTTGGCGCCGTTGAAACGGGCCATCCGCCCGGCGACGTACCCGCCCGAGTAATAGGAAACGAACAGGATCACCAGCAGCACGATGATGCCCACCAGTCCGACCGTCCCGCCATTTTGGGCCGCTTGGTTGACGGCCTCGTTGACGTCGGTGTTGCTCGCCAGCCCTACGGCCGTTCCGGCGGCCGCCACCAGTGCGGTCAACAGCACCGCCATGCCGGTTGCGGTAAGCCAGCCAAAGAACGCCGACCCTACTTTGATGCCGCCAAACTGTTCCCGCTCGCGGGCGGCGGCGGTCTCGCGGTCCGTGAGGTTGGGGTCAACCGCAGCCGCCGCGGCAGGCACGGCGGCGGTCCGGGTTGCGCCGCTGCGGTCTGCGTAGCCACGGTCTGCCGTTTCCCGTTCGGGGTAGTCGCGCTCGGCGGAGGCCGCAGGTGCTTCGAGGTAGTCGGGCGTGGCGTCTCCGGCGGGCGCCCGGTTCATGGACCGGGTTGCGTCATCCATCGGAGTGCGGTCCATGGAGCGGGTAGCCTGGCTGTCCGCGTCGCGGGCGTGCTGTCCTGCGGGACGGTCGTCCTCCCGTGCTCGCCGGGAGGGCAGGTTCTCTGGGTCCGTTGAGCTGCTCATGTCCCAACTCAACCACCGCCCCGCATTGATAGCAAGGATGCTTACTACTTTGTGACCTGCGGTTCTACCGGTAGCGCCGGTGCAGGTCCTCCTTTGACGATGGTCCGTGGGACGCGTCGGCGATCCACGGACCGGTCCCCTCGGACTGGTCCAGGATCCCCTCCTCAAGCCAGGTGTAGTCACCGGCGAGGACCTTGCGCGTCAGGCTGCGGTCGGCGTCGTCCGTGTTGCGCCACAGCCGGTCGAAGTACTCGTCCACACGGACCCGTGCCTGCTCGCAGTACGCTTCGGCGAGTTCATAGGCGCTGGCGGCCCGCCCAGGATCCGTGCGCAGCAGCATCTCAGCGCGTGAACAGCAGGCGGTCATGGCGAACAGTTCGGCCCCGATGTCCACCACGCGGCCCAGGAACGCCTGCTTGCGCTCCATCTTCGCCTGCCAGCGGCCCATCGCATAGAACGTCTGGCGTGCCAGCCGGCGGGAGGAACGTTCCACGAAGCGCAGGTGGCGGGCCAGCCGGCCGAACTCGTTGTAGGAGCGCGGATCCATCCCCGCCCCGGCCACCAGTTTGGGCAGCCACCGGGCGTAGAAGCCGGAAGCGCCGACGGCGGCCCTCGCCTTGTCCTGCAGGCTCGCGTCCATCGAAGCGAGGTCGCCCGCGGCGGCCAGGTGCGCGTCAACGGCCTCGCGGGCGATCAGCAGCCGCATGATCTCCGAGGACCCCTCGAAGATCCGGTTGATCCGCAGGTCCCGCAGCTGCTGCTCGGCGGGGACGGCACGCTCCCCGCGGGCCGCGAGGGATTCCGCCGTCTCAAACCCGCGGCCGCCACGGATCTGCACCAGCTCGTCAGCGATCTGGCAGCTGATTTCCGTGGCCCACAGCTTGGCAAGGGCGGCCTCGATCCGGACATCCTTCTGGCCCGCATCGGCCAGCTCCGCGGAGAGCTCGAACACGGCATCCAGGGCAAAAGCGGAGGCGGCGATGAAGGCGATCTTCTTGCCGACCGCCTCGTGCTCGCCCACCGGCCGGCCCCACTGGGTGCGGGCGTTGGACCATTCGCGGGCGATCTTCAGGCTCCACCGCCCAGAGGCGACGCAGAGCGCCGGAAGTGCCAGGCGGCCGGTATTGAGTGTGGTCAGCGCGATCTTCAGGCCCTGCCCCTCGCGGCCCAGCCGGTTGCCGGCCGGGACGCGCACCCGGTGGAAGCGGGTGACGCCGTTCTCGATGCCGCGCAGGCCCATGAACGCGTTGCGGTTCTCCACCGTGATGCCGGGTGAGTCCATCTCCACCACGAATGCGCTGATGCCGCCCTTGTGCCTCGTCCCGTCGGGGCCGGTGTGGGCCGGGACCACCGCCATGACCACCACCAGCTCGGCGATCACCCCGTTGGTGGTCCACAGCTTCACGCCGTCCAAAAGGTACGCGTCGCCGTCGTCCGTTGGCGTGGCCGTGCTGCCCATCCTGGCGGGGTCGCTGCCCACGTCGGGCTCGGTCAGGAGGAAAGCGGTGACGGCGCCGGCAGCGCAGCGCGGCAGGAACTCCCGCTTCTGCTCGGCAGTGCCGAACACTTTGACGGGCTCCGGCACTCCGATGGACTGGTGGGCCGAGATCAGGGCGCCCAGGCTGGGATGGACGCTACCCAGCAGCGCCAGCGCCCGGCCGTAGTACACCAGTGACAGTCCCAGGCCGCCGTACTCCTCCGGGATCTTCATGCCGAAGACGCCAAGGTCCGCGAGGCCCTGGATGTACTCATCCGGGATCTTCGCCGCGCGCTCAATGACACTGCCGTCCATGGTCCGGGCGTACTCAGTGAGCCGGGCCATGAAGGCCTCGCCGCGTTCCACGCCTGTGGGGTCCGGCGTTGGCCACGGGTGGACCAGGCTGAGGTCGAAGCTGCCGAGGTACAGGCCCTTCGCGAAGCTGGGGCGCTCCCAGGCGGAGTCGCGGGCGGCCTCGGCCACGGCGCGGGCATCAGCCGCGGTGGCGCCGGCGCCGATCTTGCCGGCCGGGACGGCGTCCTCGGCGGGTGCGTCGGTGGACGGGGTGTCAGTGGCGGAGGTCATGGGTTATCTCCTTGGCCGGACCGGCCGGTGTAGCCATGGATCCGCCGGGGTTGGAGAACCCTTCAGCTGTCCCTCAATATTACCCGCGGGTAGGTTCCGGTGCCAGGGGCTGCCTGGGCCTGGAAGTCTGCTGCCGCCTCCGCCGATGATGCCTGGTGCACCAACCGGTCCCATCCGGCGTTGATGCCGTGGACCACCGCCAGGAGGGTATTCGCCGCCACGGTCCACACGAGCTTGCCGGTACCCAGCAGCAGCAGGGCGACGAACCCGGCCGCGAGCACGAAAGCTGCCAGCAGCGCACCAAAAATCAAGGTCCCGATGAAGACGAGCGTGGACGTTTCCAGAGCGCTTAGATCAAACTGCATGAATCCCCCTGCTGCGGCGTTGCTGTGGCGAATGACTGCTGAAGTGCGCGGTGAAGACCGGTAGCAGAAGCGTAGGGTGGCGGCCGCGGGGCCAGCCAGAGCGGCGGACGGCGAAACAGCTGTTGATACGGGATCGATACCCTACCGCCAGGTAGGTCACGGAGCGGTTGCGGCGGCCCCCGGGAAGGCCCTGCGTTAACCTTGTACTTGGCCGTTTTCCGGTCCGGCCCCCGCCAACCGCCCCCGCAACCAGTCCAAGGAGAGTGCGTGCCCCGCTCCGCCAGGTCATCCGCTGACGCCATCAGCGCCAGGCTCCGGGACCTCGAACTCCTGACCAAGGGCCCGGCGTGGGCCCTGACGCGTTCGGCGCCCTGGGTGATCGCGGTGCTCCAGGCGTCCTTTACCCGCACCCGCCCGCAGCTTCCGCTGGAGGAATTCCATGCCGACGTCGACTCCTTCCTGGAGGAGCTCCGGCGGCAGGATCCGGGACTCGGCGGGGGAGCCAACGGAAAAACCTTCGGCGACGAATGGACCCGGCGGCAGTTCCTGACCCGCAGGAACCAGTCCGGCCAGATCGTTTACGAAGTCACCGAACCCGCGGCCCGTGTGCTGGCCTTCCTGGACAGTCTCTCCAGCGAACGGTCCACCCTCAATGGGTCGCGCCTGGGCACCCTCCTCGGCGACGTGGAAAAGCTGGCCAACGAAACCAACCCGGACCAGAGTGCCCGGCTGGAGGCCCTCGAAGACGAAATCGAAGAGCGCCAGCAGCTGATCCAGGACATCAGCTCCGGCGAGTTCGACGGGTTGCTCGATGATGACGAGGCCGTCGAAGCCGCCGGCAACATCCTGGACCTCGCCGCCAGCCTGCCCGCCGACTACAAGAAAATGCGCGACAGGATCGAGGAGCTGGTGGGCGGCCTCCGCAACCAGATCATTGAAGAGTCGCTGACCAAGGGCGCCACCATGGCCCAGGTGCTCGACGCGGACAAGCGCCTGCGGCAGAGCCCGGAGGGACGTACCTTCCGTTCGTTCACCGCGTTCCTGGAGGATCCGCAGCAGCAGGTGCGCTTCCGGTCTGCCATTGGCGAGGTCCTCAGCCGCCAGTTCGCGGATGACCTTTCGGCGGACGACCGCGAAACCTTGAAGAACCTGGTGGCGGAGCTCCGGCAGCAGCACAGCCAGATCCAGCGCATCTACGGCAAGCTCAGCGAGAGCCTGAACACGTATGTCCAGAGTGACGACTTCCGCCAGTCCGTCCGGCTGCGCCAGGTCCTGCGCGAAGCCGAGCACGCCATCAGGTCCCTGCCGTACGAGCGTGACCGGCCCGGCCTGGTGCCGGGACCGGTCCTGTACAACGCCGGGTTCGAGTCGCTGTCCATGGTGAAGCTCTTCGACCCGGACGAGTTCGCGGCCCCTCCGCGCCTGGCCGATCCCATCGCCTTCACCGACTCGGACCGGGTGCGCTCGCCGAGGACCGGCAAGGCGAAACCGGCAGCGGTCCGCGCGGCGATGGCGGGCGCCAGGACCCTCGGCGAGGCCTGGCAGCAGCTGCCGCCTGAAGAGCAGCACATTAACTCCATCCGCGCCCTGCTGTCAGAGGCCCTGCACGCGGGGGCCGACTTCAACCGCAGCGACTTTGAGGGCCTGGACTTCGAACAGATAGACGGCTCCACCCGCAGGGCGTACCTGCCGGTGGTCACGCTCGCAAAGGATTCAGATGACTGAGGTTTCACACGACGCCGGCCTGGACGAGGCTGAGGACATCCAGCCTGAGGCCGAGCCCGCACCGGCAGCCGAGCGCCCGTTCACCGTTTCACCCCGCGACACCTTCGTCGACGGTGCGGCACTGTTCCCCGGCGATACGGGCGTCCTGTCCATGAAGGTCCGCCAGGCCCTGGTCAAGCTCCTGAAGGGCCCCTACATCGACGGGGGCCGGGACGAAAAGCTGTGGACCGTGCTGCTGGACAACCAGATGATCCTGCGCAGCCGCCTGTCCGAGCTGTTCCTGACCCTGCAGCTGGACCACGAACGGAAGATCGCCGTGCTGCGTCCGGTGGACCCGGAAGCGATCGGCGGCGGCGCCCGCTCGAGCATCCTCCGCCAGCAGCGGGCCCTCAGCAGGGTGGAAACCATCGTGCTGCTCCGGCTGCGCCTCCTGCTGGACCGGCACGTCACCGCCCAGACAGACCCCACCATCACCCGCGAGGAGATCACGGACCTGGTGGCCCACTACCAGCCCGCCGGGCAGCAGGACGCCCTCCGCGACGCGGACGTGGTGACCCGCGCCATCACCAAGCTCCTGGCCCGCCAGCTTCTCCTGCCCACCGGACTGGACGACGTCTACACCATCTCCAACGCCTTGCCCCTGGCCCTGCCCTTCGAAAACATCGGCGACATCCCGGCCCACATCGAGGCCCTGGTGGCGGCTTCGACAGATCCCACCGGCACAGAAGCACTAATTGACCTCGACGGCGATACTTCGGGTGAGGACGACGGCGCGGGGGACGACACCCAAGGTGAGGACGAAAACGGCGACGACGGTGCTGCCGCCCCGGGAGTGGCATCCGGCGAAGGGGCGGGGGCGGCAGCACCGTCGTCGTACCCAGCCACGGCACCGGAACCTGAAGGAGAAGCCAAGTGACGATCGCGAGCATGCTTCCGTTGGGGGATGTGACGAACCCGGGGCAGATGCGCCTTGCGTTGGTGCAGGTGGTCAACTGGGGGACGTTCCACGGGGCGCACACCATGCACGTGGACCGCAACGGGACGCTGCTGACGGGCAACTCGGGCGTGGGCAAGTCGACGCTGTTCGATGCCATGCTGCGGGTGTTTGATGCCCGTCCGCGGTCCAACGAGGCGGCCGCCCAGCGTTCGGGCGGCGCCGTGGAGGACAAGCGCACCACGTTTACGTACATGCGCGGCAAGGTGGGCGACAAGGCAGTGGGCGAGGGCTCGGCCAGTGCCTTCCAGCGCCCCGGGGCCACCTGGTCCGCCGTGGCGCTGACCTTCGACAACGCGGCCGGAACGCGGGTGACCGTCTCGGCGCTGTTCGACCTGCCGAAGAACGGAACCGAGTCCAGCGTGGGCCGGTTCTACCTCATCGACAACGTGCCGCTGGACCTTGACGCCGTGGAAGGCATCGCGGACAAGCGCTTCACCAAGGGCGCGCTGGAAACGATTTTCCCGCACGCCCAGGTCTTCGACGTGCACAAGGCCTTCGCGGAGCGGTTCCGCCGGCTGCTGGGCATCAGCTCTGACCAGGCGCTGCCCTTGCTGCGCGTGATCCAGGCCGGCAAGGGCCTGGGCGGCAGCGTCAACACGTTCTTCCGCGACCAGGTGCTGGACGCTCCGGCGACGCTGGCCGCCGCGGATGACGTGGTGGAGGAATTCAGCAATCTCATGTCCATCCGGCAGCGCCTGGAAGACGTCCGCCAGCAGCGTGACCAGCTGGCACCGGTTCCCGGCCTGAACCGCGACTACGCGCAGTCGCTCCTGGACGCGAACCTGCTGAGGGAGCTGGCCGGTGCGGAATTCGAGTCCTACCGGCAGCAGCTTGCCGTCACCGTCCATCAGAAAACCCTGGCCCGGTTCAAGGACCTTGCGCAGGCCAAGGCCAAGGAACTCGGTGCCGAGCGTTCGGTCCGCGACGGTCTGGCCAAGGAACTGCGGCAGCTGGAGACCGACTACAACAGCCAGGGCGGCAACGCCATCTCGGCCATTGAGCAGTCCCTGGAGAACGCCCGCGTGGGCCTCCGCCTCCGCCGCCAGGTGGAGGAGGCAGCCCAGCAGGCGCTGGCCGACGCCGGGCTGCAGCTTGAGTGGACGGCAGAAGGCTGGGAGCAGGCACACGAGCACGCCGCCGCCCGGTCCGCCGAGCTGAAGGACGACTCGCAGGCGCTCCAGGAACTGCGTTTTGAGGCCTTCGACGCGCACGCGGCACGCAAACGCGAACTGGCCGCAGCCGAGCAGGAACTCGTCTCGCTGAAGACGCGCAAGTCCCTGCTGCCGCCGTCGAGCATTGAAAACCGCGCCGCCATCGCCGCCGCCACGGGCATCCCCGAAGACCGGATGCCGTTCGCCGGTGAGCTGATGGACCTGGCCGAGGGGGAGGAACGGTGGCGCCCCGCCGCGGAGCGTGCGCTCCGCAGCCTGGCCACCACGCTGCTGGTGCCCGGCGAGCACTTCGGTGCCGTGACCCGCTACCTCAACGACCACAACGTCCGCGGTGCGCTGCGGGCGGTTGACGTCTCCAAACCGCTCGCCGGCGGCGCCCTCGCCGTGGAGGACGCGCGCGACGGCGACCTGCTCACCAAACTGGACATCCTCGCCTCCGGCGCGGCTGCCGAAGCCGGCGAATGGGTCCGCGAACGCATCGCCCTGGACTTTGCCTACCCCTGCGTGGAGGATCCGGACGAGCTGGCGGGGCTGGACAAGGGCCTCAGCCTGGGCGGCGTGGTCAAGCGCAACCGCCACACGGTGGAAAAGGACGACCGCTTCACCAGCCGGCAGGACTACGTTCTTGGCTTCGACAACGCCGCCAAGCTGGAACTGGTTGCCGGGCAGGTGGAGGACCTCCGGCAGGAAGTGGCCAAGGCCGCCGAACTCGCCCAGAGCCGGGAAGATTCGCACCAGGGCATGAGCCGCCAGCTGGAGGCCCTGCGACGGATCGCGGAGGACGACCGGCCGTGGGACCAGGTGTCGGCGGCAGTCGCGGAAAATGAGCTGGCCGGCATCGAGCAGCGGCTCAAGGATGCCCTGGCAGCCCAGGCGGACCTGGAACCGCTGCGTGCCACCATCGAGGAAGTCCGCCAGAAACACCAGACCAGCACCGAGTCCGCGGCCGTGCTGCAAAGCGAGTACAAGACCCTGGACAGGCAGCTGACCGCCGCCGATTCCCTGCTGGAAGCCGCGCGTGACCGCCTGGCCCAGGCGCCGCCGTCGGACGCCACGACGGCCGCGCTGGAACCCTACTTCGCCGACTTCGGTGACGTGACCGAAATGCACGAGCTGGACAACCTGGCCAACCGGGTGCGGACCTCCCTGCTGGGTGAGCTGCATGCCGCGGAGTCGCGGGGGCAGGCCACCGCCGAGCGGCTGACCCGCACCTTCGAGGGCTTCGTTCGTGAATGGGGCAGCGCCATCTCTACCGACCACGGCACCAGCATCGGCGCCGCCGGCGAGTTCGAGGCCCGCTACCACGCGATCGTCAACGACGGCCTGCCTGCCCAGGAGGCGGAGTTCCGGCAGTTCTTCAACCAGCGCACGCATGAATCGTTCAGCACGCTGCTGCACCTGTTGGACGAGGAACGCCGCTCCATCACCAGCCGTATCCTGCCGCTCAACGGCATCCTTTCCCAAGTGAACTTCCACGAGGGCAGCTACCTGGAGCTGGACATCAAGCAGACACTGCCGCCCACGGCCAAGCAGTTCAAGGACGCCATCCAGAACGCGCTGAAGGCCCGGCACACTCGGACTGCCAAGGCGGAGGCCGCCCGCGTGGACGGCGCTGCCCAGGAGCGGGACGACGACGCCGAGCTCACGGCGCGCTACAAGTCCCTGGAGACCCTCGTGAAGAGGCTCGGCTCCCAGGCCCCCGAGGATCGGCGCTGGCGGGCCGAGGTGCTGGACGTCCGCGGGCACCTGTTCATTCAGTGCAAGGAGCACCGCGAGATCACCGCTCCGGCCTCCAAGGGGAAGAAGGCCGCGGCGAAGACCGAAGTCTTCATGCACGCGGATACGGGATCCATGTCCGGCGGCGAGCGGCAGCGCTTCACGGCGTTTATCATGGCTGCGGCGCTGAGCTACCAGCTGGGCATTGCCGAGCAGGGGTTCACCACGTACGGGACCGTGATGATGGACGAGGCTTTTGTGCTCGCGTCCGAGGAGTTCGCCGGTGCCGGTATCAAGGCGCTGCACGAATTCGGCTTCCAGTTGCTGCTGGCCGCTCCGGAGAACGTGATCGACCTGTCGAGGCACCTTGGTTCGGTGACCGAAATCCTGCGGGACCGGCGCACCAACCGCTCCGGCGTCCTTACGGCTCCGGTCATCCGCCCACGGCCGGGCGAGGAGGGTGCGTGGCGCTCCGAGGCCAACCCCGTGGACATCGTGCTTCGCTGAGGTAACGCCCGCCGGGCGGGTATAACAAATTGATGGATTTATCGGTTTCCGTCTGGTGGGCGGACTTTTTCGTGTGCCACTCTGGGCCTATCAATCCTCCTCGCCAGAGTAATTCCCACAGGTCCTGCGGAGTGCTGGGTCCGCAATGTCCCTTAGAGAACGACGGCGTCCTCTTGAAAGGCATTCCGATGCGCCCCCAACACCCAGCCCCCTTCCTGCTTGCCGCGATCGCCGCAGGAGCCCTGTCCCTCGCAGGGTGCGCGGCGGGCTCCGCTCCGGACAGCGCCGGCACTCCCGCCGCTTCCGGCCAGCCTGCTCCCGCCGTTCCGCCCACCGCGCCGTCCACCCAGGCCGGAGCCTCGACGGCCCAGGCAGGCCCGGACCCGTCCATCATTCCCGCCGCCACGTCCTCGCCCCTCACCCCGGGACCCCAAACCTTCACGTTCGGAGACGGCCGGCTGTCCTTTGCGTATCCGGAGGGGTGGCAGGTGAAGCATGAACTGGCGTCAACCTCTCCCGCGGTGGAGACGGCGACCGTCCTGGACGCGGCCGGCAAGGAGCAGATCGCCATCTACTACAGCCAGATAGCTGATGCCACGGAGGGCAACGTCTCCAGGACCGTCATCGAGACGGATCCGGTGCCGGGCCTGGTCGGCGCCTCCGTTCCCACGCCGAGTTCGTCGTTCTATATCGACCGCGCCAACGGTGCCAGCCATTACCGGATGGGGCTCACGCCGGGGGCGCCCGTATCACCCGACGGCCAGGTGCAGTATGGACTCGTCCGGCTGGGCGAGCGCGTCCTGACCGCGGACGTGCTGTTCGACGAGCCGCGCTTTGACGGTGACGACGCGGCGCAGGGCTGGTACTGGAGCGACGAAGGGCGCGCCCTCAAGTCCGTGCTCATGAGCTTCTCGTACCGGTGACACCACGGCGGCCCGGGCGGCGGTAACAACCTGGTGGATATGTCCCCGGGACGCTGGTGCGCCGGCGTCCCGGTGTGCCACTCTGGGGGCATGCGCCGGGCAAGCAGCACGTCAGCCCTCCTCGCCACGGCCACCGCGGCCGCCCTCTTCCTGGGCGGCTGCACGCCCGAAGGCACGCCTGAACCGGATGTGAGTACGGCAGCGGCTTCCCAGCCTCCGCCAACCGCGGCCGGGTCGCAGGCTCCGGCCACCACGGCCGTACCGTCCACGCCGGCGCCGGCCGGAACCTCCGCCGGGGCCGGGCTTGCCACCTTCACGTTTCCCGACGGCCGGCTGTCCTTCACCCGTCCGGCGGACTGGCGGACGGAAGTCTTTGAAGCGTCAGCGTCCCCCTATGTGGGAACGGCCACCGTCTACGACGCGGCCGGCAAGGAGCAGATCAGCATCTTTTACGGGCAGATCGCGGACCTGGTCACCGGTCCGGTGACCAGGACGGTCTTCGACTCCGTGCCCGTCCCCGGCCTCCAGGGGCGGTCCACGCCGGAGGCCAGGGCGTCCTTCTACGTGGACTGGGACGACGACGATGCCACCTACCACCTGCAGCTGACCGCGGGAGCCCCCACCACGGGCCCCCGCGACCCGGTCAACGGGATCATCCTCCTCGGAGACCGCGTGCTGACGGCGGAGGTGCTGTTCGACGGCCGGCAATTCCCGGACGACCGGGCCGCCCGGGCGTGGTTTAGAGGGAGCGAGGCGCAGGCCCTCAGGGGGATCCTGGCCAGCTTCACCTTCCGCTGACCCTGCCGCTACTTTGCCTGTACCCGGCCTAGGAACAGTGCGGTGCGGTCCTCGAGGCCCTGGATCTGGCGGAGGACGACGGCGGCCGGGTCCGGGTTGATCTCGTTGGCCGGTGGTTCCTTGCGGACGTTGCCGCAGCAGAGGAAGTCGGCGCAGATGAGGGTGCCCACGGTGTTCCCGTCGCGGCCGGACTGGCCCGCGCGCCGGGCCACCCACAGCAGCACGTCCTCCTTGGAGAACACATCCCGGCAGAGCTCGCACAAAACCGAGCGGTTTTTCCGGGGCCCGCCCTCCGGTGCCCGGAGCATCACGCCGGTGAGTCCTTTCGGGCCGGGCACCACCAGGTAGCCGCGGAGCGGCATCTTCGGGTCCCGCCAGCCCAGGAAGTCGAGGTTGTCCCAGTCGAGGTCGCCAAAGTTCGGGGGCAGGTTGAGTTTGGCTGCCTCGGAGCGGCTGGCGTTGACAAAGGAGGAACGGATTTGTTGGGGCGTGACTGATTGCATGGCTGGACTTTCGTCAAAGTAAGGGTCCCGGCGGCGGGCAACAACCCGGCAGCGGGCGGGGAAAAGGGAGGAGTCAGTGCCCCATCGCGAAGCAGGCCACAGCGGCCACCCCGCATTCAGCGGCAGCGGCGGCGATATTGCCCTCCGGCGTGCGCATTGTTCCTGGTTTTCCCATCTCGTCTTCTCTGTCCGGCTGTCCAGCGACAGGACCCGGCAGTGGCATTCTGCCAAAGCCTGGGGCTCCTGTCCAAGGTCACAGCCCAAACCTGTGTCCTTCGTCACGTACGGGAATAAAGAAACGAAAAGCTTGCGTAATAGCGGGGAGGGTAGGCTAGCCTTACTTAAGTTCGCATTGCTCACTTAAGGAATTTCATGGCTTCCTCCCTCTTCACCGGGCCCACGGCCACCCGCCGTACGCTGTTCAAATCGGCCGGCAAGGCATGCGCCGTCCTGGCCGCCGCAGCACTTACCCTCTCCGCCTGCTCCACCGGCCCCGCGTCCACCACGCCGGATGCCTCCGCTTCCAGCAGCAGCGCCCAGTTCCCGGTCACCATTGACCACGTGTTCGGCAAGACCACGATCGAAAAGCAGCCCACCCGCGTGGCAACGGTTTCCTGGGTCAATGACGACGTCGCCATTGCCCTCGGCGTGGTCCCGGTGGGCGTTCCCAAGAATGAATGGGGCGGCAACGACAAGGGCTCCACCCCGTGGAAGGACGCGGCCCTCGAAGACCTCGGCGCCGGATTCGGCACGGACAAGGCCCCCGTCCAGTACTCCGAGGCGGACGGCATCAACTTCACCGAAATCGCCAAGCTCACCCCGGACGTCATCCTGGCCGCCTACTCGGGCCTGACCGAAGAGGACTACAAGAAGCTCAGCGAGATCGCCCCCGTGGTGGCCCACCCCGACGTGGCCTACGGCACCTCCTGGCAGGACTCCACCACCATCATCGGCAAGGCCCTCGGCAAGGAAGCCGAAGCCACCAAGCTCGTCTCCGACACCGAGGCCACCATCAAGGACAAGGTCTCCAAGTACCCGCAGCTCGAGGGGAAGAGCTTCATCTACGGCAACCTCGAACCCGCCAAGGGCGACGGCGTCAACGTCTACACCGCCAACGACAACCGCCCCCGCTTCCTTTCCGAAATCGGCATGAAACTGGCCCCGGTGGTGGAAGAGAACTCCAAGGGTTCCAAGGAATTCTTCATCCCGTGGTCCGCTGAAAAGGCCAACGAGCTCGCATCCGACATCTTCGTGACCTGGGTCCCCGATGCCTCGACCACCGATGCCATCAAGGCGGATCCGCTGCTGGGCCAGATCCCGGCCATCAAGAACGGCGCTTTGGTTGCGGATTCGGACAACACCCTGACCCTGTCCATCTCGGCGTCGTCGCCGCTGAGCCTGCCGTGGTCCCTGGACACGTTCCTGCCGCAGCTGGCCGCCGCAGCGGACGCAGTAAAGTAACTCCCGTCCCATGAACCACGGAACGACGACGGCGGTTTCCCGCCCGGGGACCCCGGGCACCACCGTGCCGTCCCCGGCAACGGGTGCCTCCGGTGGCGCCGCCGCCGGACGAAAGCGTGCAGCCTGGCTGCTGGCCGCCGTCGTCGTGCTGGTCCTCCTGGCCGCAACCTCCCTGGCCGTGGGGGCCCGCGGGCTTCCCCTGGGCACCGTCCTGGAAGCGTTCACCCGGTTCGACCCCGCCAACGGCGACCACGCCGTGGTGCACGCCCGCATCCCCCGCACCGTCCTGGGCCTGCTGGCCGGCGGTGCGCTGGGCCTCGCCGGCGCGGCCATGCAGGGCGTGGCCCGGAACCCGCTCGCCGATCCCGGCATCATGGGCGTCAACGCCGGAGCTGCCCTTGCCGTGGTCACCGGCATCTACGTCTTCGGCATCGCCTCCTTCTCCGGCTACATATGGTTCGCGTTCCTCGGCGCGGCGGTTGCCGCCGTCGTGGTTTACCTCATCGCCTCCCTGGGCCGGGACGGCGCCACCCCGGTAAAGCTGGCACTGGCCGGGGCAGCCCTCAGCGCCGGACTGTTCTCACTGATGAACGTCATCCTGGTGTCCAGCCAGGACACCCTGGACCGGTTCCGTTTCTGGCAGGTGGGCGGCGTGGCCGGGCGCGACTGGTCCGTGGTCCTTCCCGGACTGCCTTTCCTCGCCGTGGGTGCGGCCATTGTGCTCCTGACCGGCCGGATCCTGAACAGCCTTGCCTTGGGTGACGACATCGCCCGCGGCCTGGGCCAGAGGGTGGGGCTGACCCGTGCTTTGACGGCCCTGGGCATTGTGCTGCTGTGCGGCACGGCAACGGCGTTGGCCGGCCCCATCGGATTCGTTGGGCTGGTCATCCCGCACGCCGTCCGTTTCCTCACCGGCCCGGACTACCGCTGGATCCTTCCGTTCTCCCTTGTCCTGGCTCCGGTGCTGCTCCTGGGAGCGGACATCATCGGCCGCGTGGTGCTGCTCCCGGGCGAGGTCCCCGCCGGCATCATGACCGCGCTCATCGGCGCTCCCGTCTTCGTGTGGCTGGTCCGCCGCGGGAAGGGAGCCGGACTGTGACCCTCAAGGCAACCACCCCCACCCGCCCCGATGCGCTATCAGATAGGGCTCCCAAAACAGCCTCTCAAGGACTCGATCTGATAGGGCAACGCCGGGGACGTGCCGGACTGAACCGGACCTCCGTGCTGGCTGCCGGCGTCGTCCTCCTGTTCTTCGCCTCCGTGCTGCTGGGCAGCTACACGGTGACCATCCCGGATTTCTTCACCATCGTGGCCAACCACCTCACCGGCGGGGCTAAAATCCCCGGTGCCAGCTTCATCGTCATGGAGAACAAGCTTCCGCGGGCCGTCATTGGAACCATGATCGGGCTGGCCTTCGGCCTTGCCGGCGCGCTGTTCCAGACCATGCTCCGCAACCCGCTGGCCAGCCCGGACATCATCGGCATCAGTTACGGTGCCAGCGCCGCCGCCGTGGTGGCCATCGTGATTTTCGGTGCCTCCGGAGCGGCGGTGTCCGGGGCGGCGCTCGGCGGCGCCCTGGGTGTGGCGGCGCTGATCTACGCCATCTCCAGCGGAACCGGGATGCGCGGTGCCGGCCGGGGGAACGCCGCCGGCAACCGGCTGGTCCTGGCCGGCGTAGGGATCGCTGCCGCCCTGCACGCGGTGGTCAACTTCCTGATGACCCGGGCGGACATCCGCACGGCAGCAGATGCCCTGGTGTGGCTTAACGGCTCCCTGAACTCCGCCAGCTGGGACCGCGCCGCTGTCCTGTTCCTGGCCCTCGCCGTGCTGCTCCCGGCCGTTGCCGTGATCTCCGGCCCGCTCCGGCTGCTGGAGCTCGGCGACGATACCGCCGCGGGGCTGGGCATCCGGGTAAACCCCACGCGCCTGGCGCTGGTGGTCATCGCTGTCACGCTGGCAGCGGTGGCGACGGCGGCAGCCGGGCCGGTCTCCTTCGTCGCCTTCCTGGCCGGCCCCATCGCCCGCCGCTTCACCCGCAAGGCCAGCCTTCCGGCCTCGGCCCTGGTGGGAGCCCTGATCGTCCTGGCAGCGGACTACTTCGCCGCCAACATCGCACCCCTGCTGCTGGACGGAACTGCGCTGCCCGTAGGCGTGGTCACCGGTGCCCTCGGCGCCCCGTTCCTGCTGTGGCTCCTGGTCACCAACAACCGAAAGGACGCCTGACGTGGCAGTTCTGAATGCCAAGGACCTGACGCTGAAATACGACCAGCGCTGCGTTGTGGACGGCCTGAGCGTGGAAATCCCGGAAGGCAGGGTGACCATGATCGTCGGCGCCAACGCCTGCGGTAAATCCACCCTCCTGCGCGGCCTGTCCCGGCTCCTCAAGCCCGCCGGCGGCACCGTCACCCTGGACGGCAAGGACATCCACACCCGTCCCGCCCGTGAGCTGGCCCGGACACTCGGACTGCTGCCGCAGCACCCCACCGCGCCTGACGGCATTACCGTCCGCGACCTCGTGGGACGGGGCCGGTACCCGCACCAGGGCTTCTTCCGCAGCTGGAGCCCCCAGGACGACCTCGCCGTGCAGCAGGCCCTGGAGGCCACCGACACCCTGGAGCTCGCCGGGCGGAACGTGGACGAACTCTCCGGCGGCCAGCGCCAGCGGGTCTGGATCGCCATGGCCCTCGCCCAGGAAACCGACGTCCTCCTGCTGGACGAACCCACCACCTACCTGGACCTTGCGCACCAGGTGGAGGTCCTGGACCTCATCACGGACCTGAACCGGAGGCGCGGCACCACCGTGGCCATCGTCCTGCACGACCTCAACCTCGCCGCCCGGTACGCCGACAACGTGATCGCCATGAAAGCCGGCGCCGTGGTAGCCCAAGGGACCCCGCGGGACGTGGTCACCGAGGGCCTGGTCCGCAATGTCTTCAACCTGGAGTCCCGCGTCATCCCCGACCCCGTGTCCGCAACGCCCCTGATCATTCCCATCGGCCGCCATCACGTCCCTACCGAACTGGAGCTCGTTTCATGAAGACCCGGGAAACCGCCGCACAAACCGCCGGCACCACGGCAGTGAACACCGAGCCGATGACCCTGGCGTTCGACGTCACGGTCTCCTCCGTGCAGGAACTGAGCCCCAACTTCCGCAGGATTACCTTTGGCGGCTACTGCCTCCGCGATTTCGGCGTCCACGGGGACACCCTCGACCTCCGGATCAAACTGATGATCCCCTCGCTGGCCGCTGACGGCACCCCCATTCCGCTGCCGGTCTTCGAAATGCGCGAATCCGGCTGGTACCGGGAGTGGCTGGCCATGGATCCCGCCGTGAAGGGGTCCATGCGGACCTACACCGTGCGCAACGCCCGGCTGGATGAGGTGTACCCGGAGATCGACGTGGACTTCGTCATGCACTTTGACGACCACGGGAACGGCGGTCCGGCAGCCAACTGGGCGCTCAACGCCAAACCCGGCGACGCCATCACCATCATCGGCCCCAACAACAGGGCCGCCCACTGCGTCACTGCCGAGATCTACTCGGGCATCGAGTGGCGGCCAGGCCTGGCCCAGCGCGTGCTGCTGGCAGGCGACGAGACCGCCATCCCGGCCATCTCGGCCATCCTCGAAAGCCTGCCGTCCTACATGACCGGGCACGCCTTCCTGGAGGTTCCGGAAGCCGGCGACTTCCAGCAGCTCAGTTCCCCGGCGGACATTGAGGTCACCTGGCTGGCCCGCGGCGCCGCCATCGGACGGTCCCGGCCCCACGGCCAGCTGCTGCAGGACGCCGTGCGCAAAGCCGTCCCCGTGCCGGGCTGGGTGGGCATCAAAGCATCCGACGGCGGCGCCGGCCCCGAACCCGAGGACGTCAACGTGGACGAGGACATCCTCTGGGAGACGCCGTCCCGGATGGAAACCGCCGCCATCAGCGCTACCAAGAACCCGGGAATGCCTGCCGGAGCCATGCCCTTTTACGCCTGGATTGCCGGGGAAGCCGGCGTCATCAAGGACATGCGCCGGTACCTGGTAAGGGACGTGGGGATCGACCGGAAGCAGGTGGCGTTCATGGGGTACTGGCGGCAGGGCAAATCCGAAGGGTAGCTTTTGGGGTTGCTGGCTACGCCGCAACCGCCGACTTGCCGTCGCTTAGCGGTTGGACCCTTCCCAAACTTCGCAAGCTCAGTTCGGGGCCCTCGGGTCCGCCCTTCCTCCCGGCGCTTCGCTCGGCCGCGGGCGGCCTTGCTGCGCTCTGGTCGGCGATGCGCTCCTACGCAAAACCGCGCCGCCGGCTTCGTAAGCACGTCACCGACGCTTCACCTCGGCTTTTCCTGCGCGCTTCTTGTTCTGGTTAGTTTGGCCTTATGCCCTCTGTTCCGTTGCTTCCCCGGTCCGGGCGGCGGGTGTTTGTTGCCTTGGGGGATTCGTTCACGGAGGGAGTGGGGGACCGGGACGAGCGGCTGCCCAACGGCGTCCGGGGCTGGGCGGACCGGGTGGCGGAGAAACTCGCCAAGGCAGACCCGGGGTGGCGCTACGCCAACCTGGCCATCAGGAGCAAGCGGCTCCGGCACATCATCGACGAACAGCTGGAACCGGCACTGCGGATGCGGCCCTCCCTGGTCACGCTCTACGCCGGCGGCAACGACATCCTGGACCTCACCACGGACATGGCTGCCCTCATGGCCGACTACGAACGCCTGGTGGCGCAATTGGCGGACACCGGAGCCACGCTGGTCCTCTTCACCGGGTTCGACGTCAAGGTTTCGGCCCTGCTGGAGCCGTTGAAGCGGCGCAACACCTTCTACAACGAGCAGGTGCGGGCCATCGCGAAAGAACACGGGGCGGTGCTGGTGGATTACTGGTGCCTCGACGCCTTCCACGACAGGCGCATGTGGGACTCCGACCGGCTCCACATGTCCAAGGCCGGCCACAAGTACCTTGCCGGGCAGGTCCTGGACCAGTTGGGGGTGCCGCACAAGATCACGCCCAAGGACTGGGAACCGCCCACGCGCCTGACGTTCCTGGAGTGGGAACGGCGGCAGCGGCGGTGGGTCCACGACTGGGTGCTGCCGCTGTTCGGCCGGAAGCTGCGCGGCGTGACCCTGGGCGATTCGCTCACGCCGCGGTGGCCGGAGCCCGTGAAGGTTCCGCGCAAAGGCGGGCTGAAGAAACTGGCCGCGGAAACGCCCGACGCCGGCACCGCACCCTAGCCGGTACACGCACCTAAGCCGGAGGTGCCTCAGCTGCCGGCTGCGGGCGGGTTGTCCAGCAGGATCTCGTAACCGGGGGCCACCCTGCCGGCGTGGAACTCAAGGACCTCGAAGTCCGCCACGCCGTTCGTGTAGAAGGGGTCCTGCTGCAGGCTCGCGTCCAGGACGGAACGGTCCGCCTGGGACAGCAGCAGGCCGCCGGTCCGCGGGACCTTCCGTCCGGCGGCGATGAACACGCCGTCGTCGAAGGCTTTCTGCAGCCATGCAATGTGGGCGTCGTTGTGGAAGTCCACGATGTCCTGCGGAACGCGGTAAGTCAGGGAGACAACATACATGCGCCCAGACTACCGGCCGCGCCTGCCCGTCCTCCCGGTCGGTTGAAAGATCAATCGTAGAATGGACGCATGACCGAACCGCGCTGGCTGAGTGCCGACGAACGCCGTGCCTGGCTGGCCCTGGTCAGCATCAACACCCTGCTGCCGGCAGCCTTGGACACCAGGCTCCACGCCGCGGGGAAGCTGTCCCTGTTCGACTACACGGTGCTGGCCATGCTCTCCGAAGCCGAGGACCGTTTCCTGCCCATGAGTGAACTTGCCGCACGGAGCAGCGCATCGCTGTCCCGGCTCTCGCATGTGGTCACCAAACTGCAGAAACGCGGCTGGGTGGAACGCCGCCCGCACCCGCACGACGCCCGCGTCACCATCGCCCACCTCACCGAGGAAGGGATGGCCACCATCGTCGGACTGGCGCCTGGACACGTGGAGGATGTCCGGAACCTCTTCCTTGATGCCCTCACCGAGGAGGATGTCCTGGCCCTTGCCCGGATCGGCGAGAAAGTGGTGGGCCGCCTGGATTCGGACCACTGGATCCTGCGCGAAACCCCTGGCTGACGCCTGACGCCGCGCGGTTGGTTGCTTCCGGCAACGGGTGGCAAACTAGCGGCATGGATTTCACTACCCGGTTCGTGGCACTCGGCGACTCCTTCACCGAAGGGGTGGGCGACGACGACCCAACACGACCCAATGGGGTCCGCGGCTGGGCCGACCGGGTCGCGGAACAACTGGGCGCGGCCGACCCCGGTTTCGGGTACGCCAACCTGGCCATCCGCGGCAGGAAACTCCGGCAAATCCTCGCCGAGCAGGTGCAGGCCGCCGTCGAACTCCAGCCCACCCTGGTGAGCATCTACGCCGGCGCCAACGACATCCTTCGGCCCCGGATCGACATTGACGACCTCATGGCTGACTACGACGCCGGCGTCCGCGCCCTGAGCGCCACCGGGGCCACCGTGGTGATGTTCACGGGATTCGATGCCCGCGGCTCCAAGGTGTTCGGCACCATGCGGGGCCGCACCGCCATCTACAACGAACTGGTCCGGGGCATTGCGGGCGACCACGGGGCCCTGCTGGTGGATTACTGGCGCTTCAGCGAGTACTACGACTGGGGCATGTGGGCTCGGGACCGGATGCACATGTCAGCCGCCGGGCACGCCAACATGGCCAAGCGGGTGCTGGAGGTCCTCAAATACGAGCACTCCATCGACATCCCGCCCATGACGCCGGTCCCCGAACTGTCGGGGTCGGAGGCCCTGCGTGCCAATGCCCGCTGGTTCCGTGAGTACGCGGCGCCGTGGGTGGTGCGGCGCGTCACCGGAAAATCCTCGGGCGACAGCCTGGCCCCCAAGTACCCCCGGCTGACTCAGCTCCCGCAGACCCAGCCGTCCTGACCCAGTACACCTAGGCGCGGAAACCGGGCGTCGCCATCAGGGAGCCGTCGGCATGGACGGCAAGGACGGCAACATCCCACCGATCCGCTGCCCGGTCCAGCATCGGCATGCCGCCGGAGACTATCGCCGTGGCAAGGATGTCAGCGGTCACGATGTCCGCGGCAGCCACAGTCACCTGGATAAAATCCGATCCGCTCTCCACCCGCCAGATGTGCTCGCCGCGTTCGGCGGAACCGGACGTGGCCAGCGCCGCGTGACGTGCAGGGCCGCCCACGGCGTAGGCGCTGACCAGCCGGCTCCTGTCCACCGGGTCCACGATCCCGGCCTTCCACGATGCATCGGGCCCGGGCCCGGGCGAGCCGCTGACCAGGATGTCACCGCCGGCGTTGAGGCACCAGTCACGCCGTCCCAGGGCGTGCAGCGAACGTCCGGCCTCGCGGATGGCGTGGGCCTTGATCAGCCCGGAAAGGTCCAGTACGCCGTCGGGCCGCTCCGGAGAAAAGGCTCCCTCGGTCAGGAGCCGCCATTCGTGCGCCTCGGCGTAACGGGCACGCATCCCGGGTGAGGCGCCGCGCAGCGTGAGTTCGCCGCGGGCAAGACGGCTCGCTTCCGACGCCGGACGGTACAGGCTGAAAGTCCCGTCCAGTTCCCGGAATAGGCGCTCGACGACGGCGCTTGCGGCAGCGAGCTCATCCTGCGTTTCCTGCGCTCCCGCGGAGGAGTCCGGGAACGTCAGGCTGATGACGGTTCCCATGCACTCGAAGGTTGCGGCCTTGAAGCCGGTTCCCTCCGGGCGGAGCCGGTCAGAGGTTCGCGGCATCGATGGCTGCCTGGAGCGAGGTGAGGTAGGCGTTGCTGGTGACGGTGGCGCCGCTGATGGTCTGGACGTCGGCGGACTGGGCCGAAAGGACCTCGCTGCGGAGCAGGGGAGCGGCGCGGTTGCTGATCTGCACCGACTTCCGGTCATCATCGGTCAGCTGGAGGGCCGTCACGTCGGTGATCTTGCCGGACGCCACCGTGATCTGGACCTGGACCGCCCCGAACCGGGTCTGCACCGCGCTGCCCTTGTAGGTGCCGGCGGCCGTCGAGGCGCTCCCCGACGAACCTGTTCCGGACGCACCCGTCCCCGACGAACCTGTTCCGGACGCACCCGTCCCCGACGAACCTGTTCCGGACGCACCCGTGGCGCCCGCCGCCGTCGGGCCTGAACCGGTGGTGCCTGAACTTGTGGTGCCTGATGCGAGCGTGCTGACGCCCCCCGCCTGCGTTCCGGCCTGCCAGCCGGCCAGCAGGATGCCTGCGGACGCAAGCGCTGCGGCAAGTGTTCCCCGTGCTTTCACCAGTCGAACCTTTCGTGATGGATCTGATCTTCAGGGACGCCGGCGTCCTTCGCATCGGTGATGACGCTGTCCGCCCACCCCGCGGGACCGCAGACGTAGACGTCGGAGTCGGCCACGTCAGGGACAAAGGCGCGCAGGTCGTATCCGCCGCTGACGGCCTCCTGCGGCAGCCAGCCGGAGCGGCCCCGTGACCGTGGACCCGGCAGGTGGAAGAGCCGCGCCCCGCGGGCCCGGCACAGCTCCAGGATTTCGTTGCTGAGGTACAGCTCCTGCCCGGTGTGCCCCCTCAACAGGACACTCGCCTCCCCGGGTGCGAACGGCGTGGTTTCCAACAGTGCCCGCAGCGGGGTGATGCCGATGCCCGCACCGATCATCACCACCTTGTTCCGCACCCGCGCTTCCGTGCTGAGCAGGCCGTAGGGGCCCTCGACCGCAACCCTGGTACCCTTGCGCAAGCGGACCAGCTGCGCCGAACCGCTGCCCAGGTTGCGGACCGTGATCCGAAGGGTGCCTGCGCCGTCCGGTCCGCTGACGGCCGGTTCGGCGGAGAGGCTGAACGGGTGCGGGTGCCACCACATGCCCGGAGCCAGGAACCGCCAGATGAAGAAGCGCCCGCCCGATCCCGCCAGCCGGTGAAGCCGGCGGCCGGTCATGGAAATGTTGACCACGCCCGGTGCCACCACTTCAACCCGGGAAACCGTCAGCTGGTGGCGCGATGTAGCCACAAACGGCTGCAGGACCCGGAAGTAGGCCAGTGCCGCGCCGGTGGCAATGCAGACAGCCAGCCAGTACCAGCGCTGCCAGGTGCCCTCCGCAAAGAGCCCGCCCACGCTGAACTGGTGCGGCAGCGACGTTCCCACCGCCACGTAGGTCAGCAGATGGACCACGTACCAGAACTCGTACGGGAAACGCCGCCTGACAGCCACCAGTGAGGTGGCAACAACGGCGATGAAGAGAGCCATGGAAACAAATGCCAGCCACATGTCCGGTACCTGCACCCACAAGGCGACGGATTCACTGAGCGGATCCAGGCCCTCCGCCAGTCCGTACCCGGTGGCCAGGAGGACCCCGTGGGCCAGCAGCAGGTAGAGCGACGGTTTGCCCAGCTTCCGGTGGAACTCCAGCGCCCGGTCGTGGCCGATGGTGCGGTCGATGTAGGGGATGCGCGCGGCCAGGAGCAGCATCAGCAGCACAAGATCCATGCCGGCCAGCCCGGCCACGATCCCCGCCGCCGTGAAGGCGCCGGCGGGCGAACTGATCGAGGCAGCTCCGCCGTCGGCCAACCACAAAGCCACCGCGGCTGCGACTGAGGCCCAGGCGATGACGGTCAGCAGGTCAGCCCGGACCATGCGCTGCCGGTGCCGGCGGGTGAACCACCCACCCGCGGGTCTATCCGTGGGCAGGGTGGGGAACCCCGGCTGACCGGAGTTGCTGTAGGCCGGACGGGCCGGCAGGCGCTGCGTTGTCATGGAACAAAGATGAGCCGCGAAGCTTTCATTCAGCTGTGAAAAAGGGCCCACGGAAGCTGTGACCCCACGTGCTCCGCATCTGCACCCCGGCGGTCGGTTTGGTCTTTAATTGCGCTGCACCGTAGACTTGGTAGGCGCTAAGTGCGCGGAGCGTGCGCAATTGCTCCGGTTTCCCGGTAATTTTCTCCAGGGTGGCCGGTAGTTAGGGGCTCAAGTTGCGTGACTAACCGTTGCCCGTACCTTTGGTGGGTCGCTCTTAGCCGCATGGTCCAGCAGCAGATATGCGGATCATTTCATTCAATCCTTGAGGAGAAGTCATGGCAGCACACTGCCAAGTGACCGGAGCCGAGCCGGGCTTTGGGCACAGCATTTCGCACTCGCACCGCCGCAACAAGCGCCGGTTCGATCCGAACATCCAGAAGAAGCGCTACTGGGTTCCGTCCCTGCGCCGTAATGTCACCCTGCAGGTCTCTGCCCGTGGCATCAAGACCATCGACGTGCGCGGCATCGACGCAGTCGTCGCCGACATCCTGGCTCGTGGGGTGAAGCTCTAATGGCAAAGGACAAGGACGTACGTCCTATCATCAAGCTCAAGTCGACCGCTGGTACGGGCTACACCTACGTGACCCGCAAGAACCGTCGTAACGACCCGGACCGCCTGGTCCTGAAGAAGTACGACCCCAAGATCCGCCAGCACGTCGAATTCCGAGAGGAGCGCTAAACATGGCTAAGAAGTCCAAGATTGCTCGCAACGAGCAGCGCAAGGTCATCGTTGAGCGTTACGCTGCCAAGCGCCTCGAACTGAAGAAGACCCTGGTTGACGAGAACGCAACCGACGAAGCACGCGAAGCAGCCCGCCTGGGCCTGCAGAAGCTGCCCCGCAACGCGTCCCCGATCCGTCTGCGTAACCGCGACATCATCGACGGCCGCCCCCGTGGCACCTTCCAGAAGTTCGGTATCTCCCGTGTCCGCTTCCGCGACATGGCCCACAAGGGCGAACTTCCGGGCATCACCAAGTCTTCCTGGTAATCCAGCACCGCTGATACCAGCTGCTTGAGAAGGGCCGGCAACCTTAGGGTTGCCGGTCCTTCTGCGTTTAACCAACGCCGGCGGCCGGTGGTTGAGCCCCGTCGAAACCCCTGTGTGGCAGCACACACCGGCAGGATGACGACGACGGGAGGCCGCGCGGGCGCCCGATGCCTCGTTCTGCCGCGGGATTGCAGGAATTTCCGGCGAGGGGAGGGCCGGTTTGCGGTGGGCCGGGAGTGCGTGTATTGTTTTCTAAGTCGCCGCGGGGGAGACAGTGAAGAACTGATCACCGGGTGGCCAAAACCCCCAAATCAAAGCCAGGATCTGGTTGCCCTTCAGGGCGCTGGAAATCGGTTGGGGCGGTCTTCTCTTCGATGTGGATCCTGAAATAACGGATTTGCTTCGCGGTGGGGGATCGGGTAAGTTTGAAAAGTTGCTCCGGAGCGATCCTGAACGGAATTGTTTGGGTGGTGCCGGGTGTGTCTGTTGTTTGAGAACTCAATAGTGTGCCAAGTTTGTTGATACCAATTGTTTTATTGGTTGTTTTGGCTGTGCCGCCACCCCGTGGTTGGCATGGTTTTTACAGCTGGTTTCAAATTTTGTGCAGCCTTTTCTGGTGTTATTTCCACTGGTTTTGGTTGTGTCTGTTTGTCTTCAACGGAGAGTTTGATCCTGGCTCAGGATGAACGCTGGCGGCGTGCTTAACACATGCAAGTCGAACGATGAAGGGAGCTTGCTCCTGGATTAGTGGCGAACGGGTGAGTAACACGTGAGTAACCTGCCCTTGACTCTGGGATAAGCCTGGGAAACTGGGTCTAATACCGGATATGACCTTCCATCGCATGGTGGTTGGTGGAAAGCTTTTGTGGTTTTGGATGGACTCGCGGCCTATCAGCTTGTTGGTGGGGTAATGGCCTACCAAGGCGACGACGGGTAGCCGGCCTGAGA
>NZ_KQ758607.1 GCF_001457025.1 Pseudarthrobacter enclensis
TCTCATACGGTGGGGCCGATGCGGGCTGCTGCTGTGTTTGCGGGGGAGCTCAAGAGCCTTGGCGTCCTGGCCGGGGTGGCGTCGTTGCGGGTGGATTTGTATGGGTCGTTGGCGGCGACGGGGCATGGGCACGGGACGATGACCGCGGTGCTGTTGGGGTTGGAGGGGTTCCATCCGGAGTTGATCCTGCCCGAGGAGGTGGAGGAACGCCTCACCGCGATCGCGGACACCGGGACCCTGAACCTGGCCGGCGCGGTGGAGGGTTCCGGCGGCGGTGTGGCGCTGCCGTACGGGGTGGGGGACATGGTGTTGCGGCCGTTGACGGTGCTGCCCCGGCACACCAACGGCATGACCTTCACCGTCACCGACGACGCGGGTGAGGTGTTGCATGCGGCGACGTTCTTCTCCGTTGGAGGCGGGTTCATCGTCCGTGAGGGTGAAGAGGACGCCGCGCAGCAGGAACTGGAGGCGTCCAAGAAGGACCTGCCGTTCCCGTTCCGGACCGCCGCGGAGCTGCTGGAACACTGCCGGGACACCGGGCTGGGCATCGCGGACATCATGTCCGCCAATGAGAAGGCGTCCCGGGACGAGGAACAGATCCGGGCCGGGTTGCTGCACATCTGGTCCGTGATGGAGAACTGCGTGGCCACCAGCCTGAAGCGGACCGGGGTGTTGCCGGGCGGGTTGAAGGTCCGCCGCCGCGCCCCGGACTGGTTCGACCGGTTGAAGAAGGAATGCGCCCGCCCCGGCGACAACAGCCAGGACCTGGACTTCATGGAGTGGGATTTCCATGACCCGAAGTACTGGCAGGAGTGGGTGAACCTGGTGGCGTTGGCGGTGAACGAGGAGAACGCCTCCGGCGGCCGGGTGGTCACCGCGCCCACGAACGGGGCGGCCGGGATCATCCCGGCGGTGCTGTACTACGCCCTGCATTTCGCCCCGGGCATGGACACCGCCACCGCGGAGGACCGCGACGCGGTGGTGGTGCGGTTCCTGCTCGCCGCCGGCGCCGTCGGGGTGCTTTACAAGGAACAGGCCTCGATCTCCGGGGCCGAGGTCGGCTGCCAGGGCGAGGTCGGGTCGGCGTCATCGATGGCCGCCGCGGGCCTGGCCGAGGTCATGGGCGGCACCCCCGCCCAGGTGGAAAACGCCGCCGAAATCGCGATGGAACACAACCTGGGCCTGACCTGCGACCCGATCGGCGGGCTGGTCCAGGTCCCGTGCATCGAACGGAACGCGATCGCCGCCGCGAAAGCGATCAACGCCGCCAAAATGGCGCTCTGGGGCGACGGAACCCACCGCGTCTCCCTCGACGAAGTCATCATCACCATGCGCGAAACCGGCAAGGACATGAGCGACAAATACAAAGAAACCGCCATGGGCGGCCTCGCCGTCAACGTCGTCGAATGCTGAACCCCAACAGCCGGCCGGAGCGCGTTAGTTGTTGAACGCCGCCCAGGCATTCAAGGTGGTCGCGTACACCAGCCACGCAACGTACGGCAGCAACAGCAGCCCGGCCGTCCGGCTGACGGGGCCGAAGTACAGCACCGTGACCACCACCGCTGCGATCAGCGCCACGATGATGACGAGCGACAGCCACAGGGCGGCCGTGCCCAGCGCAGGGTAGAGCCCGAAGAACATCGGGGTCCAGGCCAGGTTCAGGACCAGCTGGACGGCGTAGGCCACCATGGCCGGACGGGTGCGGTCTGTCCGCCGGCGCCACACGAGCCAGGCGGCCACCGCCATCGCCGTGTACAGGACGGTCCACACCGGCCCGAAAACAAAGTTCGGCGGCGTCCAAGGGGCTTTGTCCGCGGTGGTGTACCAGCCGTCGACGTTGTTTGCCGATGCCGTACCGCCCAATGCGGCCACCAGGAAGGAAGCGGCGAGGAAGCCCGCGAGGGCTGCCACTTGCACGCCCGTCCGGTACGGCCTGCTCTGAGGGGTTTCCTGTACGGTCTGATGTCCCGGATTCGGCTCCATCTTCCCACCCTTCCGAAGCGGGGTACCCGAGTCAAGGACGCCACTCCGTGGCGGTGCGGGCCGGGCGCGGAGACCGCCGCGGGCTGTCCTGGCGGACGGTCTGCGGCGCGGCAGGCTTTAGACTTGAGGTTGCATGTCCGCACCTAGCCACGAGTACAGCAGCCCCGAGAACCGCAGAGCATCAACCCCGATTGGACACGGCCCCCTTGCGAGAATTCACCGCGCGTTTTGCCACAGCCGAGGAAATTGAAAACTGGGACAAGCACGTTACGGCGAACCCGAACGGCGGCAACATGCTGCAGTCCGCCGCCTATGCGTCCGTGAAGAACGGCAGCGGCTGGAAGGTCCGGTTCCTGGTTTTTGAGGGGCCCGGTATTGCCAGCTACAACCTGGTACTGGAAAAGAAGTTCCCCCTGCTCGGCCGGCTCTGGTACCTCATCAAGGGCCCCGACCTGGCGGACCCCGGCCAGCTCAAACCGGCCCTGGAGGCCTGCGCCGCCCTGGTCCTGGAACACAAGCTGAACGTGTTCACCATCAAGATCGAGCCCGACATCGTTGACACCGCGGACGCCCGGGCCACGCTCTCCGGCGCCGGACTGGTGAAGGCCCCCAACATCCAGTCCAACGACTCCACGGCGGTGCTGGACATCTCCGGCACCGGCGAGGAGGTACTCAAGGCCATCTCCTCCCGTGCCCGCAACGCTGTCCGCCGGGCCGAACGCGAAGGCTGCGAAGTGGTGCGCAAGGAACAGGGACCCGAAACCTACCGCGCCCTCTACGACCTCATGGCCGACACCGTCAAAGCCAAGGGGTCCATGCCGCTGCGCAGCTATGACTACTACGCGCAGTTCTGGGATGAGTTTTGCAACCGGGGCCAGGGCAACTTCTTTTTCGCCTATGAGGACGGCAAGCCCAGCGTGGGCGCTTTCGTGATCAACTACGGAGCCAAAGCCACCTACAAGGACGGCGGATCCACCCAGAACCGCAAGCAATACGGCGATTCGCACCTGGTGCAGTGGACTGCCATCACCAGGATGCAGGAGCTGGGCTGCACGGAGTACGACTTCTGCGGCACGCCGCCGGCGGCACGGATCAAGGACAAGAGCCACAACCTGTACGGCATGGGGATGTTCAAGACCAGCTTCACCAAGACCGTCACCGACTTCGTGGGATGCCACGACTACGTCCTGGCCCCGCTGCGGCACAGGCTCTGGGTCAAGGGCGGTGAGCGGGTGTTCCGCCGGATCGACACCGCACGCACCGGCCAGCAGTTCTACTGACAGCAGCGCCGGCCACCGTTGCCCGGCCACCCCGGGCAACACTCCCGACGACGACGCTCCCGCCCCAGCGCCTGCCCGCCAGGTTGCGACAAGCTCCAAAGAAGGTAATCCCTTGAACCAGGTTTCCACCGCCGCCGCCCTTGAATACACAGTCCTTTCCGAGGACCAGTTCGCCGACTTCGCGGTAAAGCACCCGCAGAACAGCTTCCTGCAGTCAGCCGACTTCGCCCGCTTCCAGCGCGCCCGGGGGCAGGAGGTGGAACTGTTCGGAGTCCGCCGCGGCGGCGAGCTCGTGGCGGCCGGGAAACTGAACTTCACCACCACCCGCCTTGGCTACACCGTGTGCGAATGCGCCAAGGGACCACTGATGGACTACAGCGACCCCGCCCTGGTCCGTGACGTCGTCGTCCTGCTGCGCCAACGGGCCGCCGCGCGCAAGGCCGCTGAGCTGCGCATCTCGCCGAACCTGAAATACATCGCCAGGGACGAGGACGGGGCGGAGCATCCCGAGATCCTGGACAACCGTCCACTGGTTGCCCGGCTGGACGGCTTGGGATTCCGGCACCAGGGCCTGGACATGGACTTCGTCAACGTCAACTGGATGTTCATCAAGAACCTCGAGGGCATCGCGGATGCCGAGGAACTGATCATGGGCACCAGCTACCGCACCCGCAAAGCCATCCGGAAGGCTGAAAAGAACGGCGTCTTCCTGGAACAGGCCACGCTGGACACCCTTGACGACTTCTACGGTGCACTCAGCAAAGCCGGCGACGAGAAGGGCTTCGTCTACCGGGAACGGGACTACTACGAGCAGCTGCTGCGCACCACGTCTCCCGAATTCACCAAACTGATGATGGCCAAGATCGACATCCCGGCCTACCGCAAATCCATCACTGACCGCCTGGCCACCGAATCGGCTACCGCAGCAGACCTCCGCCGCGACGTGGAGGAAACGGGCAGCAAGAAGAAGGCCAACAGGCTCAAAGTGGTCCAGGACCTCGTGGACAGCTACGAGCGGAGCCTCAAGGACATTGAGCGGTTCCCCGACTCCGTGGGTGTAGCCACCGTCGCCGCCATCCACTTTGTCTGCTACGGCGACGAAGTGGTGTGCGTCATCGGCGGCACCGTGCAGGACTACATCTACTTCAACGGCGCCACCTCGCTGTACTGGGGCATGATGCTGCACGCACTCGAGAAGGGGTATCCCAGGTACAACTTCTACGGCACCTTCGGCATCTCCGGGCAGGACGAGGAAGGCCACGGCGGCTACGAATTCAAGAAGGGGTTCGGCGGCGACGTGGTCCAGCTGGTGGGCAGCTTCGCCATGCCCGTCCGGCCCGCCGTGTTCCACGCCAACAGGCTGGCCAGATCAGCGGCTGCAGCAGCACGCACCGTGCTGGGCAGGCTCCCGCTGAAGCGGGCCTGACCGGCGACCCAGAACCAGCAAAGAACACCCCGGCGCAGCAGGGAGGAGCAGATCATGGCCGATCGGCGCGATCACCCAAAAATTCACCCATCCGGAGCCGCGGACCGGCCCCCCACGGGGCCGGCCACCCCGCTGCCGCGCACTGACGCCCTCCCCAAAACGGAACCGCTCACGGCCGCGCAGGTCCGCCAGAACGCCGCGGCCAAGAAAATGCTGCGGCGCCTGGTGCAGGGCGAAAACCCGCCCACCGCCCCGATGAGCATCGTGGACCGGCTGACGGGCAGCCCCTACGCCAACCCCACCATCCAGGTGGGCGGCGTGGACGCTTCCGCCCGCAAGACCCTTGACTTCGTGCTCCACCTCGCCGAAACCATGTTCCGCTACGGCGCCGGCGCCCTCGAAGTCGAAACCAGCATCATCGCCGTCACCGCGGCACTGGGGCTGAAAAACGTCGAAGTGGACATCACCAACCAGTCCGTCGGCATCAACTACGCCCCCAAGGACCAGCCTCCCATCGCGCTGCTGCGGGTGGTCCGGTCCTGGACCAACAACTATGCCGGCCTGGCCAAGGTCCACCAGCTGGTGACCGACATCGTGGCCGGGGGAGTGGGCCGTGACGAGGCCATCCGGCGGCTCAACGAGGCCATCACCAGCCCCAAGCCTTTCCCGCGCTGGATGGTCACCGTGGCCTTCGGCGTCTTCGCGGCCGTGTTCGTCGGTGTCCTGGGCGGCGGTCCCGTGTCCTCAGCCATCGCGTTCGCGGCCAACATCGGCATCAGCCTGCTGGCCCGGCAGATGGGCCGGTGGCGGGTCCCCGACTTCTTCGTGACCGCCAGCTGCTCGTTCGTGGTCACCCAGCTGGCCCTGCTGCTCTGGCAATTTGGCCTCACCACCTCACCGGCCATCGTGGTGGTGGGCGGCATCCTGCTGCTGCTCCCCACGGGACGCCTGGTTTCTTCCGTGCAGGACGCCATCAACGGGTTCCCTGTAACGGCAGCCGGCCGGTTCCTTTCCACCCTGCTGACGTTCGGCGCCATCGTGGCGGGCATCGCCGTGGCCTTCGTGGTGGGTGAGCTGCTCGGCCTGCAGCGGATCGACGTCACCGAAACCTTCCCGCCCGCCTACGACCTCTGGGTCCTCATCCTCTTCGTCGCCATCGCCGTGATGGCCATCGGCATCACCGAGCAGACCAGCTGGCAGCTCCTGCTGCCCACTGCCGCGGTTGGCGTCTTGGGCTACCTGGTACTGCTGGGCGGGGGCCTCCTGGGTATCGGTGACCGGTTCGCGCCGGCACTGGCCGCAGTGGTGATCGGCCTGCTGGCCCGCGTGGTGGCCCTGCGGATGGGCGCCCCGCAGCTGGTGGTGGCGGTTCCGGCGGCCCTCATCCTGCTTCCCGGCCTCACCATCTTCCGGTCCATGTATGCCCTGACCATTGAGGAGTCGGAAATCCTGCTCGGTGCCGGGGGAATGCTCAGCGCGGGTGCCATTGTGCTGGGCACTGCCGGCGGCATCGTCCTGGGCGACACCCTGGCCCGGCCCTTCACCAGGAGCCTGGCCAGCAACGAGCGGCGCCGCGCCCGGCGCCGCTAGCAGGCCCGCGAACCCGGGATGGATCGGCGCGGGCCGCCGGGGGATGCCGCGGCGGGTGCCGTCAGACCTTGCCTACCGGAAGCTTCTTCTCGGCCTGGAAAACGTCCTCCACACGGCCCTGCGCCCAGTATCCGGACAGCGACACCTGGCTGCGGTCAAGGCCGCGCTGGGTGAAGAAGACCTCCCGCAACGCCTTCATGTAGCCGCGTTCCCCGTGGGCAAAGACGTCCACCCTGCCGGCAGGCCAATGGGCGCCCGCCACCGCGTCCACCAGCAGGCGGCTGGAACCGGCCGGTTCCCCGTTGCGGGTCAGCCAGCTCACCTGCACCCCTTCCGGGGCGGAGAGGGGCTGGACATCGGCATCCGAGTCCACTTCCAGGAAGGCAAGCCCCGCCGCGTCGGCAGGCATCGCCTCCAGGGCTGCCGCGATGGCCGGCAGCGCGGCTTCATCACCGGCGAGCAGGTACCAGTCGGCGTCCGGGCTGGGGCGGTAGGCGCCGCCGGGCCCGGTGAAGGTCAGTGTTTCACCGGGACGGGCCCCGGCCGCCCACGGGCCGGCGAGCCCCTCGTCGCCATGCACTACGAAGTCGATGGCAAGCTCCCGGGCAGCTTCATCCACCCACCGCACGGTGTAGGTGCGGGTGGTGGGCCACTGCTCCCGGGGCAGCGCCTCGCGGGCCGTGGCCAGGTCAAAGGGTTCGGGGTAGGTGACGCCGGGCTGCGGGAAAATGATCTTGACGTAGCTGTCGGTGAAGCCGTTGTCGACGAAGTCGCCGAACCCCTCGCCGCCGGCCACGATCCGCACCATGTGGGGGGAGAGCTGCTCTTTCCTCAAGACCGTGAGGGAAACTTGGGGACGGTTTTTCCTGGGGGCGGCAGCGGCGGGAACAGAGCTCATAAGGCAAGCCTAAGCGAGCGGTGTTGGGGGAAGCTCCCAGGTTACGTCCCCGGACCCCTGGTCCCGCAGCAAACGGTTCACCTGGCTGAAGGGCCGGGAGCCGAAAAAGCCCCGCGACGCCGACAACGGGCTGGGATGGGCGCTGGAGACAACCGGAAGGCCCCCCAGCAGCGGGCGCACCGACTCCGCGTCCTTGCCCCACAGCACGGCAACCAGCGGCAGGGGCGACCCGTCCGCGGAGGTGCGTGACGCCAGCGCGGTGACTGCCGCCGTCGTAATCTTCTCCCAGCCCTTGCCCCGGTGGGATCCGGCTGCCCCGGCACGGACGCTCAGGACCCGGTTCAGCAACAGCACGCCCTGCCCGGCCCACGCGGAGAGGTCCCCGTGCACCCGCGGCGGCAGGCCCAGATCAGATTCCATCTCCCGATAGATGTTCGCCAGGCTCCGGGGTATGGGCCGGACGTGCCCGTCCACGGCGAAGGACAGGCCTATGGGATGGCCGGGGGTGGGGTAGGGGTCCTGGCCAATGATGAGGACCCTGACGTCCCGCAGCGGTTGCCGGAAGGCCCTGAGCACGTTCGACGGCGACGGCAGGACCCGGTGCCCGGCGGCCTCCTCCGCTGCCAGGAACCTGAGCGCCTGCCGGAGACCTCCCTCGGCGTCCGCCAGGGCCACCGCCCAGTCCGGCGCCATGAGCTCTTCCAGCGGCCTGTCCGCAAGGCCGGCGAAACCTCCGTCCGACGGTTCCTGCTCCAGCTCGAACAACGCATCTGATTCAGCCACCGGCCCATTCTCGCAGCAAGCGCCCTGCGCCGGCCCGCGGCCGGAAGCCCCGACGAACCGTGCAGCGGCCAAATGACAAGGATGTTATTCGTCCGTAGCATGGAGGGGTGACATTTTCCGTAACCAGCGAAGGAGTATGCCGTGGCTGAACCGGCCCGGGAACATCTGACCGGTTACCTTCCGGAAGAGGGCACAGCGGGTGCAGCGGCTGCTTCCCTCCTCGCGGATTTCACCCCCAGGGATTCTTCCCTCACGGAGCGCGAACAGCAGATGCTCGCCCTGGAACGGCAGTGGTGGAAGTACGCCGGCGCCAAGGAACAGGCAGTCAGGGAACTGTTCGACCTCTCCGCCACGCACTATTACCAGCTGCTGAACGCCCTGATCGACAGGGAGGATGCGCTGGCCCATGATCCCATGCTGGTGAAGCGGTTGCGTAGACTACGTACGTCGCGCCACCGTGCACGCACCGCGCGGCGCCTGGGCTCCGACGCCTAGCGCGCCCCCGCCTCCCCGCAGCAACCAGCAAGGATCCACCCCGCCATGACCAAATACGCCCGCGATGAATTCGACAAGGTCCCGGAGACCGCGTCGCGACAAGGTGTCCACCGTACGGCGTCCACGCCGCAGTCGCGGGGACGGCTGTGGCCCATCCTTGCCGTGGGTGTGGCCGCGCTGGCCATTGGCCTGGTGTCCTTCCTGATCCTCCCCAAGCTCGGCCTGGGCGGGGCGGACAGCCAGGCCTCCGCCGTCGTCTCCGAAGCGCCGTTGGCTGAAACGGGTACTTCCCCGTCCGCCGTTGCCGGGCCCACGCCGGGCCCGTCGGCTACGGCCGGTCCCACCGAAGCTGCCGGTAACGAACCCACCACGGAACCCGAACCGGTGCCCAACACGACGACGGCCCCCGGCGCGGTGCTGGACAAGACCCAGCCCGTAGCCGTGTACAACGCCGCTGGAACCTCCGGACTGGCCGGGCGCGTTGGCGGCACCGTCCAGGCGGACGGCTGGACCCTGGGGCAGGTGGGGAACTGGGCCGGTGCGCCCCAGCAGGGCTCCACGGTGTTCTACTCCGGCGCGGACCAGCTGGCCAACGCCCGTGCCCTGGCCAACCTGCTCGGCGTGCCGTCGGTGGTGGCTAGCACCGAATTTCAGGCGCCCCTGGTCGTGGTCCTGGGACCTGGCTACCGGTAATCCCCGGCAGGCGGTCACGCCTGAGTAACGTTTGCCGCCGCCCCTGTCCGCCGTCCGCAGGCCTGGGCCGGCGTTGACTAGAGTGGCATCAAGGCTTCTGTACCGGGCCTTCGCAGCGCACCGCGGCGCGGGCCACCCGGGTCTCAACGGAAAGAGTTGGTCATCATGGCACTGGGAACCGTCAAGTGGTTCAACGCCGAAAAGGGCTACGGCTTCATCACCGTGGACGGGTCCGGGGACGATATCTTCGTCCACTGGTCCGCCATCCAGGGCGAAGGCTACCGTGCCCTCAACGAGGGCCAGCGGGTACAGCTTGAAGTCGGTGAAGGCGACAAGGGCCCGCAGGCCGAAAGCGTCCGGCCCGCCGAGTGATGCACCCCCGCCGCCCCGCGGCCCGACGCCGTCCCGTGTCCGCCGCGTTCCTCGCCGCTGCCCTGGTCCTCTCCGTGTCCGCCTGTTCCGGCGTCACCGGCAACGCCCGGGTGGAAACAGTTGAGGCCTCCGGCGACGGCATCCTCCGGGTCGGGCTGATCCTGGACAACACCGGCGACAGCAGCTTCCTCAACGATTCCCAGCGTGCTGCGGCCGAGCTTGCGGTCAGGGAGATCAACGCATCCGGCGGCCACAAGGGCCGGCCGGTGGAGCTCCTGCCCGTCCAGGCGGACCAGGACACCGCCATGCAGGCCCACTCCCTGGTCTCCGACAAAGCCGACGTGGTCATCGGTCCCACCGACTCGAGCCATGCCACCGAGGCCATCGACGTCCTGTCCAGGGCCAGGACCCCGCTCATCTCCCCGGCCAACACCGCGTCCGCGCTCAGCAGCGCCGAGTCCGGCGGCTACTACTTCCGCACCGCTGCCGCGGACGTGGCCCAGGGACCGGTCCTCGCCAAGCTCGCCAAGGATGGCGGCGCAGCCACCCTGTCGGTCCTCCATGAGGAGGGCTCGTACGGGAAGGACGTTTCAGCCGCCGTCGCCGACTCAGCCCGCCAGATCGGCCTGCGCGTGCTGGACAACACCGGGTTCACGCCCGGTGAGGCCGGAACCGCCGCCCGGACAGCCGCAGGCGCGGCGCCGGATGCCGTCGTCGTGATTGCCCGCGAAGGTGCGCAGGGGGCCTTGGCCGAGCTGAACAATGCAGGGCTTTCCGGGGCGCGGCTGCTGCTCAGTGACGGCGCCTTCGCCCGGTACGGTTCGAAACTCGGTGCAAAGGCCTTGGACGGGGCCAAGGCGGTGGTGCCCGGGCACCTGCCCTCAGCCGGCTTCCAGGCCCGGCTGCTTGAGGTGGACCCGGACCTCAGGGACGTTTCCTTCGCAGCCGAAACCTACGACGCAGTGACCCTCGCGGCCTTGGCCGCGGCGCGGGCGCAGGACGACGCGGGCCGTTCCATCGCCGCCAACCTGGTGGCCGTGTCCGGCGGAACCGGCGCGGACAACTCTTCCGGCGGCGCCCCGGCGCCCTGCCTCTCCTACAAGGCCTGCGTTCCCGGGCTGGCCTCGGGCGGGGAGGTCAATTACGACGGCGAGTCCGGCCCGGTTGCCTTCGACAGCAAGGGGGACATCACCACGGCAACATTCACGGTGTTCACCTACGGCAGCGACAACATTCCCGCCGCTACCGGACGCGAGACGGCGGGCCGCGGCGGCAGCTGATCGCCCTCGGCGAAGCGCAGCCCGCAAACCCGCGGAAGGGCGCCCCGGTCGCTTGCACTCTCACCGGGGGAGTGCTAATTATTGACTTAGCACTCTGACGCACCGACTGCTAAAGCGGCGCCCGGTTCCGGCCGGCGGCGCAAGGCACCGGCCGAGGAGCGAAGAAACACCTTACTGGAGTGAGGTTCCCACCCGGGGGCATACAGAGGCCGCCGGCGAAGGACCGTCCGTCGCGGGCACTGCAGCTGAGGTTCATTCTTAACGACTGTCCCGAAAGGACTACTGCCGTTATGGCCAAGATCATTGCATTTGATGAAGAGGCACGCCGCGGCCTTGAGCGGGGCCTGAACACCCTCGCCGACGCCGTTAAGGTCACCCTCGGCCCGCGTGGACGCAACGTCGTCCTCGAAAAGAAGTGGGGCGCCCCCACGATCACCAACGATGGTGTTTCCATCGCCAAGGAGATCGAGCTGGACGATCCCTACGAGAAGATCGGCGCCGAGCTGGTCAAGGAAGTTGCCAAGAAGACGGACGACGTCGCAGGCGACGGCACCACCACGGCAACCGTGCTGGCCCAGGCCCTGGTCAAGGAAGGCCTGCGCAACGTTGCTGCCGGCGCCGACCCGCTGTCCCTCAAGCGCGGCATCGAGAAGGCCGTTGACGCCGTCACCGCCGAACTGCTGAACACCGCCAAGGAAATCGAAACCAAGGAAGAGATCGCCGCCACGGCATCGATCTCCGCCGGCGATGACGAAATCGGCGCGCTGATCGCCGAGGCCCTGGACAAGGTGGGCAAGGAAGGCGTCATCACTGTCGAGGAGTCCAACACCTTCGGCCTGGAGCTCGAGCTCACCGAGGGCATGCGCTTCGACAAGGGCTACATCTCCGCCTACTTCGTCACCGACGCAGAGCGCCAGGAAACGGTCCTCGAGGATCCGTACATCCTGATCGTCAACTCCAAGATCTCCAACGTCAAGGAACTGGTTGCTGTCCTGGAAAAGGTCATGCAGTCCAACAAGCCGCTGCTGATCATTGCCGAGGACATCGAGGGCGAGGCCCTGGCCACCCTGATCGTCAACAAGATCCGCGGTACCTTCAAGTCCGTTGCCGTCAAGGCTCCGGGCTTCGGCGACCGCCGCAAGGCCCAGCTCGCTGACATCGCCGTCCTCACCGGCGGCCAGGTCATCTCCGAGGAAGTCGGCCTGAAGCTGGAAAACGCCGGCCTGGAACTCCTGGGCAAGGCACGCAAGGTTGTCGTGACCAAGGACGAGACCACCATCGTCGAGGGTGCAGGCGACGCCGACCAGATCGCCGGCCGCGTGGCCCAGATCCGCGCCGAGATCGAGAACTCCGACTCCGACTACGACCGCGAGAAGCTGCAGGAGCGCCTGGCCAAGCTGGCCGGCGGCGTTGCAGTCATCAAGGCCGGTGCCGCCACGGAGGTTGAGCTCAAGGAGCGCAAGCACCGCATCGAAGACGCAGTGCGCAACGCCAAGGCTGCCGTCGAAGAAGGCATCGTCGCCGGTGGCGGCGTGGCCCTCATCCAGGCCGGCGCCAAGGCTTTCGCCAACCTGCAGCTGTCCGGCGACGAGGCAACCGGCGCCAACATCGTCCGCGTTGCCATCGACGCTCCGCTGAAGCAGATCGCCTTCAACGCAGGCCTCGAGCCCGGCGTTGTGGTGGACAAAGTCCGCGGCCTGCCCGCGGGCCACGGCCTGAACGCAGCCACCGGTGAATACACCGACCTGCTGGCCGCCGGCGTCAACGACCCCGTCAAGGTGACCCGCTCCGCCCTGCAGAACGCAGCTTCCATTGCCGGCCTGTTCCTCACCACCGAGGCTGTTGTTGCCGACAAGCCCGAGAAGAACGCTGCTCCGGTTGGCGGCGGCGACGAGATGGGCGGCATGGGCGGCTTCTAAGCCTCCCGGCCGGGACCTGTCCCGCCAGTAGCACCACCAGAAAGCGGCCCCCTCCTGGGAGGGGGCCGCTTTTTGGTCTGCCGGGTAATGCCGGGTACCGCCGGGCTACTTCCTGGCGCTGGCGAGCATCCCTTCGACTTCCTGCTTGAAAGCCTCCGCCGCGGCCTGCGGCGTCAGGCGGTCATACAGGACTTCATCGGTGTAGCGCTTGATGACGTTCTGTACGCTGCCGGCACCGACGGGTGGAACCGGCGGAGCGTCCTTGATGTCCGGGGCGATCTCCTTCAGGAACGACACCACGGTGGTGTCGGCCGGCTTGAGGCTGGGCGTGATGCTTTCGACGATCGCGGAGTTGGTGGGGACGCCACGGTCCGTCATCAGGATGGCTCCCGCCTCCGGGCTGTTGGTGAGGTAGTCGATGAAGGTGGCGGCTTCCTTGGCGTGCTTGGACCGCGACGAAGCCGACCAGAACATCGTGGGCTTGTAGTACATGCCGTTACCTGCCGCGGTACCGTCCCCGCTCGGGGCGCGGAGCATCTTGATGGGGCTGCCCGTGGTGGATTCCAGGGAGCCCAGCTGGTTGGTCCACCACCAGGCCATGCCCACCCGGTTGGTGCCGAACAGGCTTTCCTCCAGGCCGGCGCCCGCGTCTTCGGTGGCTATGGTGGCCGGAGGGCTGGCCTTGGAGTCCCGCTGTTCCCTCAGCCGCTCCCAGAAGGACGCGGCGGTTGCGGTGTCGAAGTCCAGTTTTCCGTCGTCCGAGTACAGGTTCTGCCCGTGCTGCCGGAGCCAGATGATGAGGTCAGCCTCGTTGGAGCCGTAGGCCGCACCATACGTCTTGCCGTCGCCGGATGCACTGATTTTCGCAGCGATGTCCTTGAAGTCGTCCCACGTCCACTTCGTGTCATCGGGCAACGGCACGTTTGCGGCCTCGAAGACCTTGGTGTTGGCCATGATCACATATGCGTTCTGGCCGGTGCTCAGGCCATACTGCGCGCCGTCGTACTGGCCCGAGGCGAGGGCTTCCTTATCCAGCTTGGAGGTGTCGATGCCGTCCTGCTTGGACAGGTCCAGGAGGGCTCCGCGGCCGCCGTACTCGGCAATGTACTTCTGGTCCATCTGGATGATGTCCGGAGCATCGTTGGCCGCGGTCTTGGTGGCCAGTTTGTCCCAGTAGCCGCCCCACTCGCCGGGTTCTGACTCGATCTTGATGTTGGGATGGGAGGCCTCGAAGGCGTCGATGACCTTTTCGGTCTGGGCGTTGAGGTACTCGTTTCCCCACCAGGCGAAGCGCAGCGTCACCTCGCCGTCGCTGCCGGAGCCGCCGGATGCGCCGCAGCCCGTCGCCAGCAGGGAGATGGCCAGGGCTGCGGCACCCAGCTGGAACCGCCGCCGGCTTACGGTTGGAATCGTCATTGATGTGCCTTCCACGAAATATCGGATGCGCTGTCCACGGGTTCCGGAGGCATCCTTGCTGCCGGCCACCCGTATGAGAAAGCGTTTTCTCATTGTGTATAAGTGATTCTGTCCCTGCCGGGTGCTGGCAGTCAAGGCTTTTCGGTAAACGCTTTCCATGGAAGGCTGCGCAGGGGTGGCACCGGTATTGCCGGTCCTGTCTGGCAGGATGGATTGGTGACGATTACTGCAGCGGCTGACGGTTCGGCCTTGGGAAACCCCGGCCCGGCCGGATGGGCCTGGTATGTGAATGACGATTGCTGGCGGGCCGGCGGCTGGCCGCATGGAACCAACAACCAGGGCGAATTGATGGCGGTCCTTGACCTGCTCCGTGCCACTGCGCATGTACCGCAGGAGGACCTGCGGATCCTGTGTGACAGCCAGTACGTCATCAACTCCATCACCAAGTGGATGCCGGGCTGGAAGCGCAAGGGCTGGCGCAAAGCCGATGGCAAGCCTGTGCTCAACGTTGAGCTGCTGAAGGAACTGGACCGGGAACTCTCCGGACGCAAATACACCTTCGAATGGGTCAAAGGCCACGCCGGCCACGACCTGAACGAAGCTGCCGACGAGCGCGCCCGGGCTGCAGCAACCGCTTACCAGCAGGGCGTGGCCGCCCGTTCGGGCCCGGGGTTCCAGCCGGCCCGCCCGGAGTCTGCACGGCCGGCGGCCGCCGCCCGCCCGGAGGCCGGCCCTGGGCCGCTCGCGGCCGGCGAATCACACACCAGCGCCAGCCCCGCCCGGCAACAGCCGGTGGCCCCGTCCCGGAACGCCGTGGCGGAACCGGACCTCTTCAGCCAGCCGGATCCCTTCAGTGAACCGGACCTTTTCAGTGAGCTGGAAAGTGAAGCCTTCGCAGGTGAAGCGGGCTCGGCTGATGCCCCGGCAGAGGCCCAGGTTGAGGAGTTGGAGCGGGAACTGCTTGGCCCGCTGGTCCGCGGGGACATCGGGCGCACCGCCGTCCTGCTGCACCCCGACTTCATGGAGATTGGCAGCTCGGGCCGGGTCTGGACCCGGGATGCCATGATGATGGCGCTGGAGGAGGACCCGGGGGAGCGGACAGACATCGAGATCCTCGGCGCGGACCGCATAGGCACCAGCGCAGTCCTGCTGACGTACCGCAGCTTTGCCCGCGCCGGCACGACCCTCCGCAGTTCACTCTGGGTGCTTGACGGTGGCCGCTGGCGGCTGCGGTTCCACCAGGGCACGCCAGAGGCATAAGCCGCGCGGCACAGCCGCTCAGCTGAAGCGCTGGGTGTTGCCCTGCTCCGCTTGGGCGTAGGTTGCCGCCGCGGATGCAAGGGCGGCATTGATGGAAGCGAGGGAGGCCTCCACCCTGCCTTGGGTGATGGTCCATTCGGTGATCAGCGCCTGGAAGTTCGTGGCTGCTGCGCCGCGCCAGGAGCCCTGCAGTTCATCCAGTCCCCGCTTCATGGCCTGCACGTCGGTGCTGATCCGGTCCACGGTGGCCTGGACGTTGGCGGACTTCAGTTGAAGGAGTTCGGTGTCAACGGAAATGATGCTCATGGCCGTGCCTTTCGCTCTCAGCGGGCAGCCCTGCCGCCCCGGCCCGGCCTTTCCGGACCTCTGACACGAGCCTAGGGACGGCCCGGCGGGGCGGACCACGGGCACAGGTTATATGTGGATAACCCTGCCGTCGGCCTCCTCGGCGGGGGCCGCTGCCGGTGCCTCGCTGCGGTGCGGAAGGCTGACCACCATGGTGGCGCCGCCGCCGTCGGTCTCCTGGACACGGACCGAGCCGCCGTGCGAGCCGACGATGGCAGCAACGATGGCAAGGCCCAGCCCGCTGCCCCCGGTGTCGCGGGTGCGGGAAGTGTCGGCACGGTAGAAGCGCTCAAAAACCTTGGAAGCGTCCTCCTCGGAGATGCCCGGGCCATGGTCCCGCACCTCCAGCACCGAACGTTCAAGCCCGTCCAGGGTGCGCACGCCGACGGCAAGCTCAATCGGGCTGCCCTCCGGGGTGTAGCGCAGGGCGTTGCCCACGAGGTTGCCCACCACCTGGCGCAGCTTGGCTTCGTCGCCGAGTACCGGGGCCGGTGACGCCTGGCGTCCGTCCAGCCCCGTCAGGGTGATGGTCCGGGAGCGGTCGCTTGCCTGGGTATCCACCACGGCATCATGGGCGATCAGTTGCAGGTCCACGGGCTTCTGCTGCAGGGGACGCTGTTCGTCCAGCCGCGCCAGCAGGAGGAGGTCCTCCACCATGGAGCCCATCCGCTTGGCTTCGCTCTCGATCCTGCCCATCGCGGTGGCAACATCCTCATCCGTGGTGAGCGCTCCGTGGCGGTACAGCTCGGAGAACCCGCGGATGGTGACCAGCGGTGTGCGCAGCTCATGGGAAGCATCCGCGGCGAACCGGCGCATCCGGGCCTCCGACGCCGTGCGGGCGGCAAAGGCGGTTTCGATGTGGGCGAGCATGGCGTTAAGCGAGCTGCTCAGCCTGCCCAGCTCTGTGGCCGGGTTCTCCACGTCGACGCGGCGTGAGAGGTCGCCTGCGGCAATGGCGGCGGCGGTCTTCTCCACCCGCGCCAGGGGGCGGAATGCCCGGGACACGGTCCAGCTGGCAATCAGTGAGGCCAGGAGCAGGGTGAGCAGGCCGACGCCGGTGACCACCAGCGTGGCATGCTTGAGGACGTCGTCCACGCCCTCCAGCGGCAGGCCGATCAGTACGACGGCGGGCTGGCCGTTGGCCTGGACGTCCACCGCGACGACCCGCCAGTTCTCGCCGTCAGTTCCGCCCACCTGGAAAGGTACGCGGCCGCGGGCCTGGGCCTGTTCAGGGGTGATGGAACTGACAGCGGGATGATTGTCCGGATCGCCGCCCAGCCTTAGGGCCTGCTGGCCCGGGCTGAACAGGAGCAGGGAGTAATCGGTGGGAACCTCGGGGCTGGTGGCTTGGAGCTGGGAGAACGACTGTTGCTTGACAGCCAGCACCACGGCGGCGTTGAGCTTGTCGTCCACCTGCCCCTGGAGGTAGCTGTGCAGCAGCGTCAGTGTTCCCGCCCCGGTCACTGTCAGGGCGACAATCAACAGTGCCATGATCATGGCCACCAGCTGTGTCCTCAAGGACGAGGACTTCCACCGTTCCAGCAAGGTCAGCGCTTTTCTGCCGTCCGGAGCACGTAACCGACGCCGCGCTTGGTCTGGATCAGGGCCGGGGCCTCGGGGTCGATGTCCACTTTGCGGCGCAGGTAGGAAATGTAGGATTCCACGATCGAGGCATCACCGTTGAAGTCGTACTCCCAGACGTGATCGAGGATCTGGGACTTGGACAGGACCCTGTTGGGGTTGAGCATCAGGTAGCGGAGCAGCTTGAACTCGGTGGGGGAGAGCTCAATGACCGTCCCGCCCCGGCGCACCTCGTGGGCGTCGTCGTCGAGCTCCAGATCGCCCACCCGGATGACGGCGTCGTCGTCCAGGAGCGGCTGGGTGCGGCGGAGGACCGCGCGGATGCGGGCCACTACCTCGTCAAGGCTGAAGGGTTTGGTGACGTAATCGTCCCCGCCGACCGTCAGGCCGGTGACCTTGTCCTCGGTATCGTCCTTGGCCGTCAGGAAGAGCACCGGGAAATGCTTCCCGGAAGCGCGCAGTCTGCGGGTCACGGTGAAGCCGTCCATGTCCGGGAGCATGACGTCCAGGACGGCAAGGTCCGGAGCATGCGTATCCGCAGCGGCCAGTGCGTCCCGGCCGTTGGCGGCGGACACCACTTCGAAGCCGGCGAACCGCAGGGAGGTGGAAAGCAGTTCGCGGATGTTGGGTTCGTCATCAACAACGAGGAGCTTCGCTTCGGGGCCGTTCTTGTTCATGCTCCCATCATGCTCCCAGTCTCTGGGAGTTGTCTGGATGTTCCATGGAAGAATGTTGCGTATTGCTGCGGCCCTCCCCGCCGGTTTAGGTAGCCCCTGCAGCACCGGCAGACCTGCCCAGGCCGGGCCGCCGCAAGGGTTGCACGCCCCCTGCATTTCCGGCGCCGCCCCCTTATTCCGGCCTCCGCCGTCCGCCTGCTACCCCGGCTGGCCGGCGGCTTCCCCCCAAGCGGCGGAAGCCGTTTACTTCGGTTCCCTGGCGGCCATAGTGTTCAGGTCCGGGCGGATTTTCCGCTGCCTGCGGGACTGGGAGGATGAGCACGATGAAGAGCAAAACAGCATCAGTGGCAGCGGCCGCGGCGGCCGTGGTCTTCACCCTGCTGGCCGGGCCCGCCCCCGCGGCCACCGCCGCCGACGAACCCCTTGTGGGCCTGACGTTCGACGACGGGCCCTCACCCCAGCGCACCGCTTTCGTCCTCGACGTCCTCCGGGATAAAGGCGTCAAGGCCACGTTCTTCCTCCAGGGTTCGCAGGCGCAGGCCTACCCCGAACTGGTGCGCAGGATCAAAGCCGAGGGGCACGTCATAGGGAACCATTCCTGGGACCACCCGGACTTCCCCACCATCAGCCAGGCAGAGCAGAGGCAGCAGATCGACCGCACCAACGAGGCCATCAGGGCAGCCACGGGACAGGCGCCCCGCCTGATGCGCTTCCCGTTCGGCAACAGCACGCCGTATGCGGTGGACTATCTCCGCACCGTCGGCATGACCGGCGGGATCCTTTGGCGCTGGCACATCGGCCAGCCCGGTGACTTCGAGTGCCCGGGCGCCGCAGGCGTGCAGAAATACGTCCTGGACGAGGCCGCACCCGGCGCGATCATCCTTCTCCACGACGCCGAGGATGTCCTGAGCTGCCCGGCGTCCCAGTGGGATTACCTGCCCGCCACCATCGACGCCCTGCGCGCCCGGGGCTACGGGTTCGGTGTGGTGGCCCCGTCGGCTACGGCCAACCCCTTGAATGAGGGTTCGCCCGCCGTCGTGGTGGCACCGGCCGGACAGTAAGCTACCAGCCGGCAGTTCCGGGACCGCCCTTGAACGGGCCCGCCACCCGGCTGGTGATCCAGCCGCCGTAGTACCCGCCGGGCTGTGGCTGTACCTGCTCTCCGTCCACCTCACAGCGGTCCATCGACCCGGGGTAGACGGCAATCCTGTCCGCCAGGTCCGCGTAGCCGGGCGACGGTTCCGGGTAGAACCAGGCGGCGCGCTCGGCAACCACCCCGCCTCCCCGGACCGCAAGGTACTTGGCGGTGCCTTTGTACTCGCAGAAACTGCTCCCGGGGGCAGGCTCCAGTGCCCCCGGGATGAATGCTGACCGGGGCAGGTAGTAGACCGGAGGGTGGCTGGTTTCCAGCACCCGGAGCGAATCCGTGGTGTCGAGGATCAACTCCCCGCCCAGGAAAATCCTGATCCGCTGGGAAGCGGGTTCGACGCGCGGCGGCCGCGGATAATCCCACACGGACTCCTGCCCGGGGCCGGGCTCTGCCGGCACGATTTTTTTACGCATGTGTCCAGTGTGCGGCCGGGCGGACCCATCCGCACCCGGGAACTCAAATCGCGGCAAGAACGTTAGCCCGCGGGCATCTTCCCCGGTTCGGGAAGCGGGCATACAGTGATGCTTGCCGGGCCAGGGCCCGGCACCAACGGACCACCGGGAGACCTTTCCTGTTGCCGGTGGCCCCTTCATACAACGGCAGTACCCCACACACTTCCCGGCCATCGAAGGGGATCGACCATCATGACTGACCTGAGCGCCACCGACAACACCACCGCGGGCGACCGCACCATCCGCGACTGGGCGGACCTTGCCGAGGAGATGTGGTCCTACCTCACCGGCAAAGGCGCCGCCATCAACTACCAGTTCATTGACATGACGGTGGAAGTTCCCCGGGACATCGGCCCTGATGCGCCGCGCGCCACCTGGAAGCTCAACGGCACCCTCCGGGTCACCACCAGCGACCGGGATGCGGCCGGTCCGGACGCGGACCGCGGCTGACCGCTATGCCGGAGAACCGTCTGGACATTGATCTGGACTTTTCAATCACCGACGAGTCAGGCGCGGTCACCACGGGGCGGGCCGAAGCAGCCGGCACCGAAGTCACGGTGTCCCTGGCCGGCGTCGGGCCATTGTCCGGCGGCGGACTTACGTCGCTGGAAGCCATCAAACCGCTGGCCGAGTTCCTGGCACGCCAGGGGATCAGTGTCACCCTGGCGGGACCGGACGGAAACATTGTCAGCCTCGGCAAGGTGGACAGCCCGGCGGCGCAGCGGCTGGTCACGCGCTCGCCGCACATCAAGCTGGGCAAGCTGGGGTCCCTGCTGCCCCTGGTCCGGCAGGGGCGGCGACAGCCCGGGGGCACGCCGCTGCTGCCGCCGGTCACTCCCTTGCCGCTGTTTCCCACCGTCCAGCGGAAGGTCGTCCGCCGCGTCACCACGACGCACTACGCCAGGGGCGGCGGCCGTCCACGGCTGATCTTCGTCCAGGACGCCGCTTCCTGGACCGGCCAAATACCCCGGGAAGTGGCCCTGACGGAGGACATCACCACGATCGGCAGCAACCCCGGCTCAGGCCTGGAGCTGGAGGGGCTGGAGGCGCTCCACGCCGAGATCCGGCACGACGACCAGGACGAGTACGTCCTGGTGCCGCACGGCCCGGTCAGCGGCAGCGTTGCGCGGTCCGGGCCATCCGTCCTGCGGACCGGTGCGAGGATCCAAATGGGGGAATGGTGCCTGGCGTTCTTCCGGGAGGAATTCGCCGACCACGGCCGTCCCTTCGGCGGACGCAGCGGCGGCGAGCTGGCCTACGAGCGCCCCCAGTTGGATCCGCGGACAGGAACCATGGAACGGGACAGCTCCGAAGGCGTGTGGTGATGTATGTGGGCGCCGCCCGTCACTCGGGGGCGTCCACGTCCTTGGCATCCATGATCCGGTACGCATAACCCTGCTCGGCCAGGAACCGCTGCCGCTTGGCGGCGAACTCCTGGTCCAGGGTGTCCCGGGCCACCAGCGAGTAGAACCGTGCCGCCCGGCCGTCCTTCTTGGGCCGCAGCAGCCTGCCCAGGCGCTGCGCCTCCTCCTGCCGCGACCCGAAGGAGCCGGACACCTGGATGGCCACGGAGGCCTCCGGCAGGTCGATGGAAAAGTTGGCCACCTTGGAGACCACCAGCGTCCGGATTTCTCCCGCCCGGAACGCGTCGAAAAGCTTTTGGCGGGCCTTGACCGGGGTGTCTCCCTTGATGACAGGTGCCTGCAGGCGCTCGCCGAGCTCATCGAGCTGGTCGATGTACTGGCCGATCACCAGCAGCTGTTCACCGGTGTGGCGTTCCACCAGTTGCTCCACGACGAGGGTCTTGGATTCGGACGTCGAGCAGAGCCGGTACTTGTCGGCGTCGTCTGCCATGGCATAGGCCACCCGTTCGTCCTTGGGCAGGTCCACCCTGACCTCCACGCAGTCCGCGGGTGCGATGTAGCCCTGCGACTCGATGTCCTTCCACGGTGCGTCATACCGCTTGGGTCCGATCAGGCTGAAGACCTCGCCCTCACGTCCGTCTTCCCGGACCAGGGTTGCGGTCAGCCCCAGGCGGCGGCGGGCCTGCAGATCGGCCGTCATCCGGAAGATGGGGGCCGGGAGGAGGTGGACCTCGTCGTAGATGATCAGTCCCCAGTCGTGCCCGTCCACCAGCTCCAGGTGCGGGTACAGGCCGCCGCGCCTGGTGGTCAGCACCTGGTAGGTGGCGATGGTGACCGGGCGGACCTCCTTCAGCGCTCCCGAGTATTCGCCGACCTCGTCCTCCGTCAGCGACGTCCGCTTCAGCAGTTCGTCCTTCCACTGCCGGGCCGCCACCGTGTTCGTTACCAGGATCAGGGTGGTGGTGGAACCGGTGGCCATGGCCGCGGCGCCCACCAGCGTCTTGCCGGCACCGCACGGGAGGACCACCACGCCGCTGCCGCCGGACCAGAAGTTCTCGCTGGCCAACCGCTGGTAGGGGCGCAACTGCCAGCCGTCCTCGTTCAGCGCGATCAGGTGCGGCGTGCCGTCGACGTACCCTGCGAGGTCTTCCGCCGGCCAGCCGATCTTCAGCAGGAGCTGCTTGAGCTGGCCGCGCTGCGAGGCATGGACCACCACCGTTTCGCCGTCAATCCGCGGCCCCAGCAACGGCTGGATCTTCTTCGCCCGGATTACTTCCTCCAGGACCGGATAGTCGTCGGTCCGCATGACCAGTCCGTGTTGCGGGTCCTTTTCCAGCCGCAGCCGGCCGTACCGGGACATCGTTTCCTCGATGTCGATGAGGAGCGAATGGGGTACCGGGAAGCGGGAGTACTTCAACAGCGTGTCCAGCACCTTTTCGGCGTCCAGGCCGGCGGCGCGCGCATTCCACAGGCCAAGCGGGGTCAGCCGGTAGCTGTGCATGTGTTCCGGTGCGCGCTCCAGCTCGGCGAACGGCGCAATGGCATGGCGCGCCTCGGTGGCAAGGCTGTGGTCCACTTCGAGCAGGATGGTTTTATCGCTCTGGACGATCAGGGGTCCGTCATTCACGCAGGACAGTCCTTCACTGGTGCAGTTCTTCTGCAGCTTCGATGTCGATGATGCGGTGGATGGACAGGACCCGTTCGGTATCCCTGGCGGGGTCGAAGACCCGGACGCGTCCACCGCTTACGGATAACGGAACAACGGTTTCCAACGTGGCATTCCCGACGCTGTCCACCACGTTCATGCTGATCCGCTGTTTCAACCGGATGGCGCGCTGCAGCGCTTCCAGCCCCAGCTGGGTGGCCGCCTCCGCGTCCCGGCCCGCACCAGGGTGAGGCGCGACGCCGGCGCCGGCCTGCCGCAGCACGGCCAGTTGGGCGTCCACGTCCTCAGTGGAGGGAGCCATCCGCGGTGCCGTGTAGACAGGCCGCGGATTCTCCGGCGGTTCGGCGCTGCGCCGCAGGCGCACGGCCGGGTCCTCCGCGCCGTCGACTGCGGGGGAGAGGCCCAGGCTCCGCAGCACCTGGACCGTTTCCCGCGGCGCCGAGGACGAGGCCAGGACGGTGGGGGCAAGCCGTACCAGCCCCAACGCCGCTGCGCGGGGACCGGCCATCAGCTCCTCGAGGGCGGCTTCGTCGTCGCTGTGGATGAAGCTTGCGGCGGAGCCCACCCGGAGCTGCCCGTGGCGGGACGCGGTGTCCTCGATCAGGTACTCGAGGGGCTGCGGCACGGCAGTGGCGGAATGTTCGCGCAGGAAGGCCAGCAGGCGGCCGGCATCGTGCCCGGCATCCAGCGCCCGCCTCACCGACGCTTCCGAGAACCGGTAGATGGTTGCCGGTCCCTGGCCTTCGGCGTCCGCCATGGCCAGGAGCTTTTCCGCCAGGTCGGGCGACAGGTAGCCGGGGGCCACGGCGGTGAGGTCGGCCTGGAGCAGTACGTGGTTCAGCGCTGCCGGCAGGTGTTCCCCCAGGAGGGTAAGGGCCTGGTCAGGGTGGTCCGCGGCCAGGGCCGCGCCCAGCTGGCTGAGGGCACCGGACCCCACGAGGCCCAGCAGTTCGGCTTCGGCCAGGACGCCGCGGATCAGGGAGCTGAAGCGCCGTGCCATCCGCGGCTGCGCCCATTCGGCGCGCTGGAGGACCGCTGCGGCGTCGAGGACGGGCGCCGTACCGTCGGCGGACGCAGCCTCGCCGGTGAGCTCCAGCAGTATTTCCAGGATGCGTTTGCGGATGACCGGGGCGTCCGGGCGCTGCGCTTCGGCGGACAACGGGACGATGGAGCCACCGGCACCGGACCGGTGCGCGGCAGGGACCCCGGACGCACCGTTGACCGGTTGGCCCACCAGGGACGGGACACGCTCACTGGACAGCCACGCGTTGACCAGCCAGAGCCACTGTTCCTGCCGGGGCAAAACCAGCCATTCCAGCTGCGGCGGCTGCACCCAGGAGGAGGAATCGACGTCGAGGCGGATGAGTCCGGCCAAGGCGCAGAGTTCCAGGAGCACTCCCACCTGGGGCTGTCCGATCCGCAGCATGTCGGCAAGCCGCCGCGTCTCCCGGACGCCGACCCCGCCGCTGCGCAGGGTGGCCAGCGGCTGGCGCTGCACCGCGTGGAGGAGTTCTCCCACCAGGCGCAGGGTGTCCGAGATGGCGCTCAGGGCGGCGTTCCGGCGGAGGGCCGCGGAGGTGCTGCCGAGCTCCGGGACCGGAGGCGTCAGCGTGAAGTCGTTAATGATGGCGCCGCCGCGCAGGGACAACCCCACGCTGTGGGGCAGTTCCACGTGGGCGGCGTCCAGCGGGACCAGCAGGCCCCGCGCCAGGAGCCAGTCGATGGGGCCGGCGTCGGCGCCCTCGGTGAGCACTGACGCCTTGCGCTGTGCCTGGGGGACGGCACCCATGGCCCAGTTCCGGAACCTGGCGAGCAGCGCCGTCGTCCGTTCCGGGGCGTGGGCCAGGATCTGCTGCAGGGCTTCCGGCGATGATGTCCAATGCTGCAGCGCCAGTGCCGCTTCCATCGGTGTGGTGGCGTCCTGGATGTCCACACCGCTGCGGTGCAGTTCGGAGACCACCTGGACTGCCCGCTGCGCGAACGCGGGCTGGAGCCGGACCAGCTCCGTGTAGCTCCGCCCCAGGCCGGCCGGATAGATGCCCACGACGTCCTTGAGGCTGCCCACCGGGAGGTAGAAGCGCTGGCGGCCGGCGGACGTGCCGGGCGGGGGATCGGCGCGGTGCACCAGGGCAAGTTCCTGCAGGCGGCCCAGGATGCCTTCAAGCGTGGCCTGGGATGAACCGGTGATCAGCTTCCGGAGCGTGGCCGCCGTGGCGCTGTGCCCGGTATCCGTGTTGGTGCACAGATGAAGGGTCTCCAGAACCTGCATCTGCGGCCGGTTGAGCCGTTCAAGGGCCCGCTGGACGCTGACCCGCGAACTTGCCCGGGCGGCGAGGGCGGGGAAATCCGGCACGGAAGGGGAGAGCAGATCCGGCCGCGCGTCGAACAGCTCCCGCAACGAGTCGTCGCTGCGGGCCGCCAGGTCCTTGCTGAGCGCGCGAATGAGGGACATCAGTCCAACGTTACCGCTGGTCAGCTTTTCCTGCCCGGCGCCGACCGGCAACACTGTCCAGGACGAGGAAGAGCATGAGGACAAACGCGGCTGGGAGTCCGTACAGCGCGGCATACGTTACCCAGGCCGGAGCCACCGCGCCCGCGAAGGCGAAGGCCATCACCGCTGCCACGGCGGCCAGGGAGAGCACTGCAATGACGGCGGCGGCAATCATGAGGGGCCGCCGGTAGCGCGAGGGTGTCATGGACGTAACGCTACCGTTCCTCCGCCGCGGTGCGTGAACCCTGCCGTCCGGCCCCCGCAAGGCGTGAATGTGCCGCCGGGCAGGATAACCTTGATGACAGACCAACACGTGCACGGCCGCCATGCCTTGAACCCGCACAACGGCGCGGATGCGGTGGCCGCCGGCCGTGTCTCATGAACAGCAGAACGAAGAAGGTTGATTACATGCCTACCGGCAAGGTCAAGTGGTACGACAAGGACAAGGGCTTCGGGTTCCTCGCAGGCGAGGACGGCCAGGAAGTCTTCCTCCCCAAATCGTCGCTGCCCGAGGGCGTGACGGAACTTAAAGCCGGCACCCGGGTGGAGTTCGGCGTGGCCGACGGACGCAAGGGCGCCCAGGCCCTGGGCCTGCGGGTCCTGGACAAGACCCCCTCGATCGCCAAGGCCAAGCGGCCCAGCGCCCGCGACCTTGCGCCGCTGGTCCAGGACCTGGTGACGGTACTGGACAACCTCTCCGGCACCCTCTCCAAGGGCAAGTACCCGGACGGCAACAAGGGCAAGGCCATCGCTGCCGCCCTGCGTAAGGTTGCCGACGAGCTGGACGTTTAGGCGCCCATGAACCCGGAAGCTGAACAGGCCAACGCAGGCGTGCAGGCACCAGCCCAGGAACCGGCCGGCGCCGCCGCCGGACGTCCCGCGCCGTCCCGTGCAGCCGCGAAGCCGGCCACCAGGCGCAAGGCGGGCGTCCCGGTATGGCGGACAGGAAAGCCGGACGCGTTCCTGGCCGCCGCCGCGGACATTGCCCGTACCGCCATTGAAGGCATCACCGACGCCTCGCACATAGGCCCGCACCTGGCCGCCAAGAGCGAAGGCGACCGGCTGGTGACGCACCTGTTCGAGTCCAGGCTGCCCGGCTACGCGGGGTGGCAGTGGTTCGCCGTGCTGACCCGCAACTCCCGCTCCAAGGTGGTCACGGTCAGCGAACTGGGCCTGTTGCCGTCCGAGGACTCCATCCTGGCGCCGGAGTGGGTGCCGTGGGCGGAGCGGGTCCGGCCGGAGGATGAGCAGGAGCAGGACGCGGAGCAGGAGGCGTCCGCGGAACAGCCCGGCTCCGCATCCGGACAAGGGGACCCTGCGGGACCGGCCGCTCCGGAAGAAACTCCTGCCGGACAGGATTCCGCCGGTCAAAATTCTTCCGGGCAGGACTCTGCCGGGCCGGACACAACAGAAGCGGACCCCGGCGAGCAGGACACAGCGGACGTGGACTCTGCCGATGACGGCGGCCGGCCGGCAAAGGCTGACTGACGGCGCAGAGCGGCGCCGTCCGGGATGAACCCGGGCGGCGCCGTCGTGCTTAAACGTTCTGTCCTGCTGACGTGCCCGGGAAGGCAAAGGCCTGCCCGCAGGCCGGAGCCCGGAAGGCTCCGGCCCGCGAACAGGCCCCTGACTAACCAGGCCGACGGCGGGAGCTACTTGCGCAGCTCGCCCACCACGTAGTCGATGCTCGCCAGCAGGGCGGAGACATCGTCCGGCTCGATGGCGACGAATGTGGCAATGCGCAGCTGGTTGCGGCCCAGCTTGCGGTACGGCTCAGTGTCCACGATGCCGTTGGCCCGCAGGACCTTCGCCACCACGGCTGCGTCCACCGACTCATCAAAGTCCACCGTGGCGATGACGTTGGAACGCTCTTCCGGGTTGGTGACGAACGGGGTCGCGAACGCTGACGCTTCGGCCCACTGGTACACGCGCCCGGCGGAGTCGGCTGTGCGGCGGGCCGCGAAGTCCAGGCCGCCGTTGGCGTTCAGCCACTGGACCTGCGCGTCGAGGGTCACCAGCGTGGACAGGGACGGGGTGTTGTACGTCTGGTTCAGCTTGGAGTTGTCGATTGCGGTCTGGACGTCCAGGAAGTCGGGGATCCAGCGGCCGCCGGCCTTGATCCGGGCAGCACGCTCCAGCGCGGCGGGGGAGAACAGGCCGAGCCACAGGCCGCCGTCCGAGGCGAAGTTCTTCTGCGGAGCGAAGTAGTAGACGTCGCTCTGGGACACATCAACGTCCAGGCCGCCCGCGGCGGACGTGGCATCAACCAGGACCAGCGATCCTTCGTCTGCTCCGTCAACGCGCTGCACGGGGGCGGCCACGCCGGTGGACGTTTCGTTCTGCGGCCAGGCGTAGACGTCAACGCCTGCTTCAGCCCGGGGCGACGGGCGGGTGCCCGGCTCGGAGGTGATGATGGAGGAGGCATCCAGGAACGGTGCCTTGTTGGTGGCGGCGGCGAACTTCGAGCCAAACTCACCAAAGGAGAGGTGCTGGGCCTTCTTCTCCACGAGGCCGAACGCTGCAACGTCCCAGAATGCCGTGGAACCGCCCACACCGAGGACCACCTCGTAGCCGTCGGGGGCGCGGAAGAACTGGCTCAGGCCCTCACGGACCGAACCCACGAGGTTCTTGACGGGTGCCTGCCGGTGGGACGTGCCCAGGATGGTCTTCGATGCCGCCGAAAGCGCATCGATCTGCTCCTGCCGGACCTTGGACGGGCCGGCGCCGAACCGTCCGTCCCGGGGGAGGAGGTCGGCGGGAATAGTGATGCTGGATTCGCTCACAGGTGCTCCAATGTCGGCGTGGAAGTGGCTCGTGCCCGGGCGGGCAGGCAGGGTGCCTGCCGCAGGTCGGCGTGACCGCGGTGCAGGCCTTCCCATTCTGCCCGAACAGGGGCTGCGGGCGGGAACCGAAGCCGCCAAAGTCCATTCATTGAGACAGGCTGGCAGCCCGCCGGAACTATTCGGACTAAGTCAAAATAGGCTAAGCTTGCCTCCGGACCACGCCGCGCTGAAGGCGGCGACACGGCGGGAACACGCAGGGTATTGCGCTCGAGGAGCTGAGCTGGATGACGGATCTGATCGACACTACGGAGATGTACCTTCGCACCATTCTGGAGCTGGAGGAAGAGAACATCGTCGCCCTGCGTGCCCGTATTGCCGAGCGGTTGCGCCACTCCGGGCCCACAGTGTCCCAGACCATCGGCCGGATGGAGCGCGACGGGCTGGTGGTGGTGTCCGGCGACCGGCACCTGGAACTGACCGAAACCGGCCGCAAACGCGCCACGGAGGTCATGCGCAAGCACCGGCTCGCCGAGCGCCTGCTGGCCGATGTCATCGGCCTGGACTGGGCCTATGTGCACGACGAAGCCTGCCGCTGGGAACACGTCATGAGTGAGCGCGTCGAGCGCCGGATCTACGAAATGCTCGACCACCCCACCGAGTCTCCCTACGGCAACCCGATCCCGGGCCTCGCGGCGCTGGGCGGCCAGCCCGGCCAACCGGCCGGCGACGACGCCATCAGCCTCCTGGAGGCCATGAAGTCCTACGCCGCGGCGTCCACCGTGACCATCAGCAGGCTTGCCGAGCCCATCCAGGTGGAACCGGAGCTGCTGGCCCAGCTGGACGAGGGCGGCATCCGCCCCGGCGCGGGTGTTTCCCTGGAACGCGTGGGGGACTACATTTCGGTCCGCGTGCCCGGCATCGAAGGCGCCCTCGAGCTGCCTCCTGAAGTGGCCGCCCACGTGTTCGTCGCCGTCCGCTGAGGGACGAAACAGCACCGAACGCCTGGTGTCCATACCCCGTGAGGGCTGCATCACGCAAAGATAACGGAATTGTTACTAAGGGACTTAAGCCCCTATAGTTGAGTCCAAGCGTTGATACTTAAGCGTTACCTGATCCGGAGCCGAGCTCTGCCAGCGGATCGGGCGTACAAGCAATTACTGGCAGAGGCGGGGGAACCACAACAGGCAGCGGGGGACTGCCTTGGGGTGAAGTCCGTCAGCAGCAAGCCTCTTCCAGTGAAGGAACCTTCCGGGGATATCTCTGTGCCGCAGCTTGCCAACGGCGGACCGGGTCTTTGTGCTCTCTGACCCGAATCCGACAGCTAACTTCGCAGGCTATCCAGAGAGGAACCCTTCTTGACCATGCAGACCCCCCGGGGCCGCCGGCGAGCGGCTGGCCCCGCTGCGACGCCGCGTGCTGTCGACGTCGCCCCCGCAGGTGACTCCACGCGCCCCCGCGATATCCACCGTGATGCGCGCCGCCGTCGGGGTCCGTTCAGGCAGATCACAGAGTTCGCCTCGGCCAGCGGCATCGGCCAGAAAGCCGGCGTGGCCCTGGCGGCCACCGGCCTGGTATTGACGGTCGCCGTCCCGGCAACCGGTCCCGTCATGGCCACCGGCACCGCCGGAACGGGATCCGTGGCGGCATCTTCCGTGACGCCGCAACCGGAGATTTCCGCGGAAGCAGGCGCCCAGATCGACTTCAGCCGCTCCGCGGTGGTCACCCAGGCGGACCCTGACGGCAAGCTCAAGCAGCTGCTCAGTGCCCAGTCTGCCGGGTCCGTTTCGCGGGCCGCGTCCGCAGGGACCCTGGGTGCCCCGCTGGCCAGCATGGCCACGGCCTCCCCGTTCGGCTACCGGGTCAGCCCCATTACCGGCGGCATGGGCGACTTCCACCGCGGCCAGGACTATGTGGCACAGTGCGGCACCTCGGTGATGGCTGCTGCCACCGGGACGGTAACGTTCGTGGGCTGGCACCAGTACGGCGGCGGCAACCGCGTGGTGGTGGACCACGGCAACGGCCTGGAGACCACCTACAACCACCTCTCGTCATTCAACGTGACAGAGGGCCAGACCGTGTCGCGCGGCGATGTCATAGCCCTGAGCGGGACCACCGGCGCTTCCACCGGCTGCCACCTGCACTTCGAGGTGCAGGTCAACGGTGAAGTCGTTGACCCCACCGGCTGGCTCTAGTCAAATGATGGCGGACTCTCGATTGACCGTGACCCGCCGTGACCTGAATGTGACATTCAAGCAAAAGTCCTGTACCGTCTAACTCGCGTCAACTTTTCCGAAGTTGACGCTCTTGAGTGGATTGCCTAACTCTGCCACCGCTCAAGGTCCGTTCGCATTTCATCGTCTGGCAGGGGCGGGGGAACCAATTTTGGCCTTCTGACCGAAGGCCTTGGGGTTAAGTCACGAAAGCTTCCCAGGAAGCCGTGTGGCCGGGTGACTCCCATCCGAATCCGACAGCTCACCTCGCAGGCATTGGGAGAGGCTACCTTCGTGTCTTCACGCCATAATGCTGCGCGCCACCGTGCGCAAACGGTTCGTACCAACCCTTTGGACGCCGTGTCCAAGGCCGTTAGTGCCAATGCCGGGACAGTGGGTCGCCAGGCTGCAGTAGTTGCAGCTGCATCCGGCCTTGTCCTGGGTATGGGCCTGCCGGCCGTCGCGGACACCACCGCCGGTGTCTCGGCCTCCACCGAGTCGGGTTCGGCACAGACCGCCCTCGCCGTTACCGCGGCACCCACTGCCACCGTTTCCTTCGAGCGCCCCGTGATCAAGACCACGGCCGCCCCGAAGCCCGAGCCGGTGCGTACCCAGTCCACGGACACCGCTGAGCGCGACTCCGCGGCAGACGCTGCCGGCGCTGCGACTGAGAAGCTTGCCGAGACCGTCTCCTCGGCCGCCACTTCGGGCCTGGCCGCCATTGCCTACACCGGCATCGGCCACCCGTACGTCTGGGGCGGCACCACCCCCAACGGCTGGGACTGCTCAGGCTTCACCCAGTGGGTCTACGCCCAGGCCGGCATCAGCATTCCCCGCGTCAACGCCTGGACTGCCATGAAGCCCACCTCCACCCCGCAGCCGGGCGACCTTGTCATGCAGAATGGCGGCGCACACGTGGGCATCTACGTAGGCAACGGCATGATGATCAGCGCACTCAACCCCTCCCAGGGCACCCTGCTCCACGCAGTTGCCGCTACCGGAACCTCCTCGTTCTACACCATGAACTAGTTCCCGGGGCCATTGGCCCCAGGAACTATTTCTTTGCCCCCGATTTTCACCAAATCACATCCCCGTTCGGGACGCGCCGACGTACCCCCAAGATGCCGGCGCGTCCATACCCCCGTGTTGCCCACAGGCCCGGGGACAACGAAAGAGAGAACTGATGACTACTCGTGCTACCGCACGGCATCGCGCCGAAGTCACCAAGACCAGCTCAATCGCCATCATCGCCAAGGCTGTCGGCGACAACGCCGGTGGCGTCGGACGCCAGGCAGCGGTCATCGCCGCAGCCTCCGGCCTGGTGCTGACCAGCGGCATCGCAGCCAACGCGGCTGACGCCAACATCCAGCGCGACTCCGCCCCCGCGTCCACCCTGGAAGTCGAATCAGCCGTTGACGCCCCCATCTCCGCTGCTTCCACCATCAGCATCTCCTTCGAGAAGCCGGCCGTGAGCACCACTCCTGCTCCGGTCGTTGAGGAAGAGCCCGAGGTTGCTGTGCAGGAAGCGGCCCCCGCTCCCGCACCGGCTGCAGAAACCGCAGCGGCTCCGCAGGTCACGGCCACCGTGAACGCGCAGCCCGCCTCCGCTCCGCAGGCGTCCGCCAGCGGCAAGGGTGCAGCCATCCTCTCCGCCGCTTACGCCCAGCTCGGCGTGATGCAGGACTGCACCATGCTGGTGACCAACTCCCTGGCTGCCGTGGGCATCAACTTCCACGACTGGCCCGCAGGGTACCTGTCCCTGGGCCGCACGGTCAGCGCTGCCGAAGCGCAGCCGGGCGACCTCATCTACTACGCGGACGGCGGCGCCGGCATGGCCCACATCGCTGTCTACGCCGGCAACGGCCAGGCCGTGCACGGCGGCTACAACGGCAACCAGACCGTTGTCTTCAGCGCCAACGTCGGTTCCGGCCCGGTCTTCATCCGCGTCAACTGATGTCCCGCCCTGTGGATGACTGAACCGCCATCCACCGCGGAACGACAAGGGCCCCTGCCTTCCACGGCAGGGGCCCTTTCGGCTGTCCGGGCCCGTCCTGCCATGCGGAGCCGTGAGCATGGGATGTGCCGGGATTAGCTGATCCTGCAATTCTTTGTTTACTCTTGTGGTGTCGATCCATAGCCCGGCCATGCCGAGGGCAGCCGGCCCTCGTGCCCCTGACGGGTGCGGCCGTGAAGAGGTACGTGCATGCGCACTCTCGTTCTGAATGCTGGATATGAACCGCTGGCGGTTGTGACTTTCCGCCGGGCGCTGGTACTTGTGCTGACGGGCAAGGCAAGCGTAGTGGCCGAAGGGGATGACCCTGTGGTCGGTCCGCGGGAGATCCTGGGCCGCCCGTCCGTGATCCTCCTCAACCGCTACATCCGCCCCAGATACAACCATGCCACCGCGGTCAGCCGCCGGGGTGTGTTGAGACGGGATGGGCAGAAATGTGCGTACTGCGGTAAAGCAGCGCACACCATCGACCATGTGCACCCCAAATCGCGTGGCGGGGCCGACTCGTGGGAGAACCTGGTAGCGGCTTGCCTGCGCTGCAACAACGCCAAGGGAGACCACACGCCCGCCGAAATGGGCTGGAAGCTGAGGTTCGAACCGGCGCCCCCGCGTGGCACCATCTGGCAGATCAAGGAACTTGAGAAGCCAACCCCGGCCTGGGATCCGTTCCTGCTGCCGGAGCGCGCCGCCTGACCTTCGCGGCACGGGCGTCACAGTACCCGCGCCGCTGGGTACGCTTGGAGCATGCCGGACACCCTGCCGCCCTTTGATGCCCTGATCCTGGCCGGAGGGCGCTCTTCGCGGCTGGGCGGAGTTCCCAAGCAGGGGCTGGTCTTCGACGGCGTTACCCTCCTTGACCGCGCGCTGCTCGCCGCTGCCGGTGCCCGCCGGACAGTGGTGGTTGGCCCGGAACCCGGCCGTCTGCCCGACGGAGTCATCTGCTGCCGCGAGCAGCCGGAATTCGCCGGACCGGCCGCCGCGATCGCCACCGGACTTGGGGCCCTGGGACCGGACCCTGCCCCTTACACCCTGGTGCTGGCCTGCGACATGCCCCTGGCGTCAGGCGCGGTGAACATCATCAAGCAGTTCCTGCCGGTGGAGCCTTTACCGGAATCAGCCCCGGAAGCGCTGGTCGCATGTTCCGCTGACGCCGACGGGCAGGGGAAGGCCCAACCCCTGGCCGCTTTTTATGGCACAGCTGTGCTGGATAAGTCGGCGCGGGAACTGGCGGCCGCCGGGCGGCTGGTCAACGGATCGGTGCGGTCACTCCTTGCTAGTCTGGACGTGCAGCTCGTGCCTGTCCCTGCCGCCTTCACGGCGGATGTGGATACGTGGGATGATGCCGCCGCACTGGGGATAGCCGGCCGCCAGGACGTGCAGGGACAATGACCGGCGCAGCGACAGCTAGCTTGGGAGGCATGTGGTGAAGAGCCAGGACGAAACGCTGGAGGAGTGGTGCAGGTCCCTGCTCCAGGCCTACGAACTGGAGGACGTCCAGGTGGATATCAACGCCATCCTGTCCCTCGCAGGGGTCGCGGCGCACTCCGTGGTCCGGCCCGCCGCCCCGCTCACCACCTTCATCGCCGGGTATGCGGCTGGCCTCGCCGCCGGGTCCGGCTCATCTGCAGAAGCCGGTTCCATGGACAAGGCCCTCGCGGTGGCGCGCGCGCTGGCTTCCGACTACGACGCTGAAGCCGCCGGGACCCCCGGCGAATGACAGAAGCCCCCGGACCGGAGGCAGCCTCACCCGGCCTGCCGCAGGAGGGCCAGGACCACCACCACCTGGACCACACTTGGCAGGAGGCACGGCGGGCCGCCTTTGACGCCGCCACTCCCATACCGCCAGGGCCCGTGCCCCTGCAGCATGCCCTGGGCCGGAAGCTCGAAGAGGACATCGCCGCGCGCCAGGACATGCCGCACTACGCTTCCTCCGCCATGGACGGCTGGGCGGTCAACGGCTCCGGACCCTGGATCCTGGTGGAGCCCGGCACCCGCCTGGCCCCGCACCAGGCCAGCCCCATCGTCACCGGCGGCGTCATCCCGCCCGGAGGCAAGGCTGTCCTGCGCAGCGAAAGCGCAGTCCTTGCCGAAGACGAGGACGGGCTGCCGTTGCTGGTCACCGGCGGAACCGCCCGGCCGGGCGAACCCCGCAACGGCCAGCACGTCCGCAGGGCCGGGGAGGAGGCCCATGAAGGCGATCTGCTGGTCCCGTCCGGCGTGATCCTGAATCCCGCCCACCTGGCACTGGCAGCACTGGCCGGCTACGACGAACTCCAGGTCCAGGGCAAGCCTCTGGTGCGCCTGCTGCTGACCGGAGCCGAGGTGGTGATGCACGGAGTGCCGGAGCCGGGCAAGGTGCGGGACACCTTCGGCCACCAGCTGCCGGCCGTCGTCGGAATGCTGGGCGGCATTCCGGGGGGCCAGCAGCGCATCGGCGACTCCTACGAAGAATGGCTCGGTGCACTCGAGGACGTGGTCCCCGACGATCCGGCCGGACCCGGCCAGCCGGCCGACGTCGTCATCACCACCGGCGGAACCGGACGCTCCGGCACTGACCATCTCCGACGGGCCGTTGCGGAGCTGGGTGGACGGCTGGTTGTTGACGGTGTGGCGATGCGTCCCGGGCACCCGGCGGTGCTCGCGGAACTGCCTGACGGGCGGTTCGTCCTGGGCCTGCCCGGCAACCCGCTGGCAGCCATGATGGCCCTGTGCACGCTCGGTGCGCCCCTGCTGGCGGCACTCGGACACGGCAACCTCCCTGCCGTCCAGGAGGTGGCGTCAGGAGCCCTCATCGAACCCGACCCCGGACGAACGCGGCTGATGCCCTTCCGGCTGCTGTACGGGATGGCAGCACCGGCCCAGCACACCGGGCCGGGCATGATGCGGGGGCTCGCCACTGCGGACGGCGTCATGGTGGTGCCGCCGCACGGGGTGCAGCTGGGAGAGCAGGTTCCTGCCTTCGCGCTGCCGTGGGGTCCACCCATCGCTGTGCCAACAGACCGGGACAAGCCGAAGCCGCGCAGCGGGCGCACGTCCAGGCAGGCCGGGAAGCCCGCGCCGAAAGGCCCCGTGGACTGGAGCGCGCTGCTGGACTAGCCGGCCGCTGCAGGTCCGGACGGCGGCCTCCTCCGGAGTTGAGCCGCGTCCCCGCGGTTGCGATGATGGTGGAATGAACAGGCAGGCCGGCCCATGGGACGAGTAACGCAGCGCCGCAAAGTGCATAAGTATGTACTGGACGGTTCGCCCGGTGCACTCGAATATCCGGTCCGCTACCGGGAGGATGTCCTGGCGGTAGAGGAACCGCTTGAGATCAGGCTCGGCAGCCTCTCCTACTCGGTGACCATGCGCACCCCGGGCGACGACTTCGACCTGGTGGCAGGGTTCCTGGTGTCCGAAGGCGTCATCTGGGAGCCTTCCCAGCTGGTGTCGCTGCGCTTCTGCGCCGGCGAGGACGAAAACGGTGTCCAGACCTTCAACGTGGTGGAAGCCCAGCTGCGGCCCGACGTCCCGCTCCCCGAAACCGGCCGCAACGTCTACACCTCCAGCTCCTGCGGCATCTGCGGGACCGATTCCATCGAAGCGGTGCAAAAGTCCTCGCACCACAGCCCTGCGGACGATCCCCTTGCCCTTGACGCGCACGTCCTTGCATCGCTTCCGGCGCTGCTGCGGAAGTCCCAGCGCGTCTTCGACGACACCGGGGGAGTGCACGCGGCAGGCCTCTTCCGGATCACGGACGACGGCGGCGCGGAGCTGATGTGCCTGCGTGAAGACGTGGGACGGCACAACGCCGTGGACAAGGTCGTTGGCTGGGCGCTGCGCGAAGGCCTCCTGCCGCTGCGCGGCACCGTGCTCCAGGTCTCCGGCCGGGCGTCGTTCGAGCTGGTCCAGAAAGCCGCCCAAGCCGGTATCCCGGTCCTGGCCGCCGTCAGCGCGCCGTCCAGCCTCGCCGTGGAGCTCGCAGAAGCCAGCGGCCTCACACTCGCCGGCTTCAGCCGCGGAACCAGCCTCAACGTCTACGCCGGCGCCGCCAGGATCACCGGCCCCAGGGTTCCGACCGCGGCCCCCTGAGGCCGCCGCACCACCTCCGTGCTGCGGGGCAAAGGGTTGGTTTGCCGGCCGCCAGCGGGTAGATTTGTCCACCGAATGGACACCATGGTCCAGTTCTTCCAAGCGCTAAAGAGGGCCCACATTGCATGACGACCGCAGGATCACGGAAGTCCGCCTGGCAAGGTTCGTGCGTGAGCGCATCGACCCCGCCGTCTACGGCCGGACCCTTCCACTGACCCTGAGCAGCTGGGACGTGCCGGATGAGCCGGTCCCCGCCCTGGAAGCCATGCGGCAGCAGTTCCACCCCCAGGAGCACGGTGCTGCCTGGGGACACCCCTGGAGCACCAAATGGTTCCGGCTGCAGGGCGAAGTGCCCGAGTCATGGGGCACCGGACCGGACACTGGCGTCGAAGTGGTGGTGGACCTTGGATTCACGGTGCAGACCCCCGGTTTCCAGTGCGAAGGGATCGCCTGGCGGCCGGACGGCACCATCATCAAGGCGATTTCACCCCGGAACCAGTACATCCCCCTGAAACTGCTGGGCACCGGCATGGCAGTGGATTTCTATGTGGAGGCCGCCGCCAACCCCGACCTGGCGCAGGCCTGGACCTTCGCTGCCACTCCCTACGGCGACAAAGCCTCCGCCGGGACGGCCCCGCACTACCGCCTGGGCACCATCGCGATCGCCGAGTTCAACCAGCACGTCTGGGAACTGCAACAGGACGTCTGGACCCTGGGCGGCCTGATGGAACAGCTGCCGCCGGAGCTGCCCCGCCGCCACGAAATCCTCCGCGCCCTGGAACGCATGATGGACGTGATGGACCCCGACGACGTCGCGGGAACGGCCGCAGCAGGGCGGGACCAGCTCGCGGAGGTCCTCTCGCGTCCTGCCTACGCCTCAGCGCACCAGCTGGTGGCCACTGGCCATGCCCACATCGACTCGGCCTGGCTTTGGCCGGTCCGCGAGACAGTGCGCAAGTGTGCCCGGACTTTTTCCAACGTGGTGGCACTGATGGATGAAAACCCGGACTTTGTCTTCTCCTGCTCCTCCGCGCAGCAGCTTGCCTGGATCAAGGAAGGCTACCCGGAGCTTTTCAGCAGGATCCGGGAAAAGGTCCGGGCCGGACAGTTCGTTCCGGTGGGCGGCATGTGGGTGGAGTCAGACACCAACATGCCCGGCGGCGAGGCCATGGCACGCCAGTTCATCGAGGGAAAGAGCTTCTTCCTCAACGAGTTCGGCGTCGAATGCCGGGAAGCCTGGCTTCCGGACTCGTTCGGCTACTCGGCCGCTCTTCCCCAGATCGTCAAGGCTGCCGGAAGCCGGTGGTTCCTGACACAGAAGATCTCCTGGAACCAGACCAACCGGATGCCGCACCACACGTTCAACTGGGAAGGCATCGACGGCACCCGGCTGTTCACGCATTTCCCTCCGGTGGACAGCTACAACGCCGAGCTCAGCGGCCGGGAACTCGCCCACGCGGAACGGAACTACCGGGACCACGGGCGCGGCACGGTGTCACTGGTGCCCTTCGGCTACGGCGACGGCGGCGGCGGCCCCACCCGGGAGATGCTCGCCGCCGCTGCCCGCACGGCAGACCTGGAAGGATCACCCAAGGTCCGGATCGGATCCGCCGAGAGCTTCTTCCGCCAGGCAGAGGACGAATACCCGGCGTTGCCCGTGTGGGTGGGCGAGATGTACCTGGAGCTGCACCGCGGCACCTACACCAGCCAGGCCCGGACCAAGAAGGGAAACCGGCGCTGTGAACACCTGCTCCGGGAAGCGGAACTGTGGTGCGCCACCGCCGCTGTACGGACCGGGGGAGGGTTCGCCTACCCGGCCGAGGAGCTGAAGCGGCTCTGGCGGCTGGTCCTGCTGCAGCAGTTCCACGACATCCTGCCCGGCAGCTCCATCGCCTGGGTCCACCAGGACGCCGAACGGAACTACCTGGCCATTGAGTCCGCACTTGAGGAGCTGATCAGCCAGGCGGCCGCGGCAGCACTGGGAACAGGGGAGCGAACCTTCCTGCTCAACTCCGCTCCCCACGGCCGCAGCGGGGTCCCGGCCATGGCTGCGGCGGAAGTGGAGGCGCCGGCCGGGCAGGTACGCGCCGATGCCCTCGATGGCGGCTTCGTCCTGGACAACGGGCTGGTCCGGGCTGTCATCGACGCTGACGGACTCCTGTCCTCGCTGCTGGACCACCCCTCCGGACGCGAAGCCATAGCTCCGGGACAGCGGGGGAACCTGCTGGAACTGCACCGCGACACCCCCAACGAATGGGACGCCTGGGACATCGACGAGTTCTACCGCCGGAACGTCACGCCGCTGACGCGGGCTGAATCGATCCGGCTGGAGGAAAGCCCGGGCGGTGCCGCCGTGGTGGTGGAGCGGCTGGCCGGAGCGTCACCGCTCACGCAGCGCATCAGCCTCGCCGCCGGCAGCCCGTCACTGGAGATCACGACGTCGGTGGACTGGCAGGAGCGCGAGAAGCTCCTGAAGCTGGGTTTCGCGCTGGACGTCCGCGCGGACCGGTCGGCGTCCGAAACCCAGTTCGGGCACGTCTTCCGGCCCACGCACACGAACACGTCCTGGGAAGCGGCCAAGTTTGAGATTTGCGCCCACCGCTGGATCCACGTCGGGGAACCCGGCTACGGCGTGGCGGTGTCCAACTCCTCCACCTACGGACACGACGTGTCAAGGAACATCAGGGAGTCCGACGGCGGCACCACCACCACCGTGCGGCTGTCCCTGCTGCGGGCGCCCAAGTTCCCCGACCCCCAGGCCGACCGCGGCAGCCACGAACTGACGGTGACGGTGCGCCCCGGTGCGGACATCGCCGCCGCCGTGGAAGACGGCTACCGGACCAACCTCGCACCGCGCATTGTCCGCGGTGCCGCGCCGGTGGAGGCGCTGTTCTCCGTGGACAATCCGCAGCTGGTCGTCGAAGCGGTCAAGCTGGCCGAGGACGGTTCCGGTGATGTGGTGGTGAGGCTGTACGAGTCGCTGGGCCAACGCTCGGCCGGACGGATCACGGCCAACTTCCCGGTGCGGGACGTGGCGGCCACCGACCTGCTGGAGCGGCCGGAGCAGGCACCGGGGGTTGCGCCGGACCGGGAGGGCGCAGCACTGAACCTGCGTCCTTTCCAGCTGGTGACCCTGCGGTTCTCCCGCCCCTGACGGCCGGGCCGGCAAGCCCGCCGGCGCGGCGAAAGGGCCGTTAAATAGGCTGAGTGGGGGCGGTCCCCAACGGCCGCCACCACTCATCCCCCCAATGCGTGCAAAGGCCCCCGAAGCAGGGCTGCGTCCAAGAATTTATCCCCGTTCAAAAACGCGCCGTGCCTCACCTTCACACATTCATGATTGTTTCATATTCTAATGATTTTGTGAAAGCCGTTTAGGTTACTTTTCGGTAAATGACGAGGTGCTGCCCGCACGCTTGTCCTGGCGGATCCGTGCGGCCCAAATCAGGGCCAGTCCCAGCACGAAGCACAGGACGGCCGTGTAGTTCACCACGAACTCCAGGGCACCGAGTTCCGGCGGGATGACGGGGAAGAGCAGCGAAAAGGCGATGGCCACCCCGCCCAGGCCCAGCAGGCCTGCGGCAATGCGGACCAGGACAGGAAGGCGGCCCGCCACGGCGCGCGTCATCGCCGGCAGGAGCACGAGCGAGACGAACGCAGGGTAGGCGCGTCCTGCCGCCCCGTAGTACTCCACCAGCGCATAGTTGCGGGGATCCTTGCCCGAGACGGAAACCAGCCCCGCCGAAGACCCCGCTGTGTCCATGAGCAGGAAGACTACGACCACCAGGGCGGAGAAGATCAACAGGGCGAGCCTGCCCGTCCTGCCGGTGATCAACCGATATGCGCCGGTGGCGCCAAAAGCTTTGGAGATGCGGATGCCCAGGAAGAAGATGGCGCCAAAGATCACAAACCGCAGCAGCAGGTTGGCCATGTTGATGCCACCCATCGCCTGGTCGATGGCGACGTAGGGTTTCTCGATGCTGAGCAGGATGGCCAGCGCCATCAAGGCGAAAATGTAGAACAGCGAGGTATTCCGGCCCTTCAGGGCTTCGGGAATACGGGCGACGGCTACCAGGCCGCATACTGCCAGTGTGGTCCACTGCAGGATTTCGATCATCCCAGGTTCTCCCAGATCTTTTCCGTCTGCGCCTGGTCCTGTTCCTGGCGGCGCAGGACCTTGCCCAATGCCTGAAGCCTGTCGCCGGCCAAGGCGGTCAGGTCGCCGTCGGACATGCTGTCCAGGGCGTCCTGGCGGGCGCCGGGCGGCCAGCCCGCCTCCTCCTCGGTGACCAGGCCGGTGGCCACCAGGCCGCCGGCCGGTCCGACCCCGGCTGCCAGGGCCGTGGCCACCGCCAGCTCAGGGGTGAGCCTGTTGGCCGTCAACTGGGCCGAGTAATTCTGTGGTGCGATTCCGGTGGCAGCGGAGACCCGATGCCGGACCTCGCCGTCGTCGATGGCATCCACCCAGTTCTTGACCGACGTGGCGTGCGGGGCGGGGCTGAGCGGCGCGGGCGCTGCTTCTTCGCGGCCGAAGGCACCCATGGCCGGCCGTGCCAGGACGGCGCGCAGGAGGTCCGCCGTGGAAACCTGGCTGACCAGTTCGCACCGCGTGGGCGGCTGCGGCGGCCCGGCCAGGACGCGGTAGGCCTCGAACTCCCCGAGCGCACTCACGGGGTTGATGTTGTAGGCCCGGCTGATGCTCACGACGGTGCTGACCGACACCTTGCCGCGCACCAGCTGCTGGGCAAGGGTGGTCCGCTTGATTCCGGAGACCCGGCAGACATCTGCCGTGCTGGCATCAGGGGCGATGCCTTGCAGCCAGCGCTGGAACGCCTTGGCGGAAAGGGTCATGGAATGCTCTCTGCTGAACGGACAGTACGTCGATTTTACCGCGCCGGCCGGCCCCGATTTTACCCCTGCACCTGTTTCGACTATGCTTGATGGTCGAGCCCGTTGGTCCGTACACCCCCCAAGTCCGGACCAGCGGGTTCTTTCATGCCCGCAGAATGCCCCGCCTTCCCCGGCGCGGGATCCGGGCCTGCCCCTGCACGGCGGCGCATGGCACCGCGCGGGTGAAAGGACGCACCAATGACCGCGACCCTCGTTGCCAAGGACATCTCCGGCGGCCACGGACACCGCAGGCTGTTCGAAAGCCTCTCCTTCACCGTCGCACCCGGGGATGTCATAGGGGTGGTGGGAGCCAACGGCGCCGGCAAGTCCACGCTTTTGCGCCTCCTCGCCGGCGTGGACCAGCCCCAGGCGGGGTCGGTCAGCCTGGCACCCTCCGACGCTTTTGTGGGCTGGCTGCCCCAGGAGCACGAACGCGTGGCCGGCGAGACCGTAGCGGGGTACATCACCCGCCGGACGGGATGCGCACAGGCCACGAAGGACATGGAAACCACCGCGGAGGCACTGGGCTCGGGTGCGCCCGGGGCTGATGACGCCTACTCCCGGGCCTTTGACCGGTGGATGGCTTCAGGTGCCGCCGACCTCGACGAACGCATGCCCGGCGTCCTGGCCGGGCTGGGCCTGGACACGGGAGCGGACGCCCTGATGACCGGGCTTTCCGGCGGCCAGGCCGCCCGGGTGGCGCTCGCCGCGCTCCTGCTGAGCCGCTTCGACGTGGTGCTCCTGGACGAGCCCACCAATGACCTGGACCTCGCCGGGCTCGCCACCCTGGAGGAATTCGTCACCGGCCTGCGAGGCGGCGTGGTTCTCGTCAGCCACGACCGGGAGTTCCTGGCCCGCTGCGTCACCACCGTCGTGGAGCTGGACCTGGCCCAGAACGCAGTGGCCGTGTACGACGGCGGCTACGATGCCTTCCTGGAAGAACGCGCCGTTGCGCGCCGCCACGCCCGGGAACGGTATGAAGAGTTCGCAGCCACCAAGGCGGACCTGGTGTCCCGGGCCCGGACCCAGCGGGAATGGAGCTCGCAGGGCGTGCGGAACGCCATGAAGAAGAACCCGGACAATGACAAAATCCGGCGCGCGGCCAGCGTCGAGTCCTCGGAGAAGCAGGCCCAGAAAGTCCGGCAGATGGAATCCCGGATCGCCCGGCTGGAAACGGTGGAGGAGCCCCGCAAGGAATGGCAGCTCCAGTTCTCCATCGGCCAGGCGCCACGGTCCAGCTCAGTGGTGTCCACACTCCGTGATGCTGTCCTCCGGCAGGGCGACTTCACCCTCGGGCCCGTGAACCTGCAGCTCAACGCAGGAGAACGGATCGGCATTACCGGACCCAACGGCGCCGGGAAGTCCACCCTGCTCCGGCTGCTGCTGGGGGCGGTGGAACCGGACTCCGGCAACGCGGCCATGGGCGCCTCAGTTGCCGTAGGCGAAATCGACCAGGCACGCGGCCTGCTGCCCGGGCACCTTCCGCTCGCTGCCGCCGTCGAACACGTCCTGCCGGACATGGGCCAGGCGGACGTCCGGACGCTGCTGGCCAAGTTCGGGCTGAAGGCGGACCACACGTCGCGGACCGTTGATTCCCTCTCGCCGGGCGAGCGGACCAGGGCTGCCCTGGCTCTGCTCCAGGCCCGCGGCGTGAACCTGCTGGTCCTGGACGAACCCACCAACCACCTGGACCTTCCGGCCATTGAACAGCTCGAAGAGGCGCTCGAAAGCTACGACGGCGCGCTGCTCCTGGTCACCCACGACCGCAGGCTCCTCGAGAACGTGCGCCTGGATGTACGTTGGAATGTCGACAACGGCCGGGTGGTTGAAGAGCGGGTCGGCAGCAATAACTGAAGCACCACTACACACGAACGCGGAGCAGCACACATGAGCATGGATCGGGTTGCCTGGGGATCCCTCCACACCATCACCCGGGCCAAGAGCGGCTCCAAGCCGTTCTCCAAGGCCACCCTGAAGCGTGTCATGGCATTCGCCCGCCCGTACCGGGTCAAGCTGCTGGCCTTCGTGGGCATGTCCGTGGCCATGGCCTTCCTGGCCGTTGCCACCCCGGTCCTGGCCGGGCAGGTGGTGGACGCCATCGTGGCCAAGGCCGACTCCGCCGAGGTGATCCGGCTGGCCCTCCTCATCGCCGCGGTTGCCGTCGCCGAAGCGGGTTTCGGGCTGCTGAACCGGTGGTTGTCCTCCAACATCGGCGAAGGCGTGATCGTGGACCTGCGCACCCGCGTGTTCGACCACGTCCAGAAGATGCCCATTGCGTTCTTCACCCGGACCCGCACGGGAGCCCTGGTCAGCCGCCTGAACAACGACGTGATCGGTGCGCAGTCGGCCTTTGCCGGCACCCTGTCCGGCGTGGTGAGCAACATTGTGGCCCTCATCCTGACCCTCATCGTCATGCTCGGCACCTCCTGGCAGGTGACTGTCCTGGCCATGGTCCTGCTGCCGGTGTTCCTCATCCCGGCCCGGCGCATGGGGTCGCGGCTCGCTGACCTGCGCCGCGAAGCGGCCGAGCACAACGCCGCCATGAGCACCCAAATGACGGAGCGGTTCTCCGCCCCCGGCGCCACCCTGGTGAAGCTGTTCGGCCGGCCCGACGAAGAGTCCCGGGAATTCGCCGTCCGTGCCGGCCGCGTGCGTGACATCGGGATCCGCACCGCGATGCTGCAGTTCACCTTCGTGACGGCGCTGACGCTGGTGTCCGCCCTTGCGCTGGCGCTCGTGTACGGCCTGGGCGGCTGGTTCGCGATCACCGGGCAGCTGGCCGCCGGCGACGTGGTGGTGCTTGCCCTCCTGCTGACCCGCCTCTACGCCCCGCTCACGGCGTTGTCCAACGCCAGGGTGGAAGTCATGAGCGCCCTGGTCAGCTTTGAGCGGGTCTTCGAAATCCTCGACCTGCAGCCGCTGATCCGCGAGAAGGAGGACGCCCGCGCGGTGCCGGCTGGTCCCGTCTCGGTGGAGTTCGACGACGTCCGGTTCGCCTACCCGTCCGCGGACAAGGTGTCGCTCGCCTCGCTGGAAGAGGTGGCCACCCTGGACACCCGCGGCGGGGAAGAGGTGCTGCACGGCATCAGCTTCCGGGTGGAGCCGGGCCAGACCGTGGCCCTGGTGGGCTCCTCCGGTGCCGGAAAGTCCACCATCGCCCAGCTGCTGTCCCGCCTGTACGACGTCGACTCCGGCGTGGTCCGCCTGGGCGGCAGCACGCCCGGAACGGGGCTGGACATCCGCGACGCCACGTTCGAATCGCTCCGCGACACCATGGGGATGGTCACGCAGGACGGCCACCTCTTCCACGAGACCATCGCCTCCAACCTGCGCCTGGCCAAGCCGGACGCCACGGAGCACGACATATGGGAGGCCATCCGGAAGGCACGGCTCGAATCGATGATCCGTGCCCTGCCCGATGGCCTGGACACGGTGGTGGGGGAGCGCGGCTACCGGCTGTCCGGCGGCGAACGCCAGCGGCTCACGATCGCCCGGCTGTTGATCGGCCATCCGAGGGTCGTCATCCTGGACGAGGCGACCGCGGCGCTGGACTCCACGAACGAGGCCGCCGTCCAGGCTGCCCTGGGCGCCGCGCTGGAAGGACGGACCGCCGTCGTGATTGCGCACCGGCTCTCCACCATCCGGGCCGCTGACGCCATCCTGGTGGTGGAAGACGGGCGGATCGTGGAGCGCGGGACGCACAGCGAACTGTTGGCGGCAGAGGGCCGCTACGCGGAGCTTTACCGGACCCAGTTCGCCGAGGCCGCGGCCGTGGCCCAGGACGCGGTCCCGGAACTGTAGCGTTACCCTTCTGCCGGGTCCGCCGCAGGGTCCGCCAGGACTGGCAGGATGTGGTCCGTCAGCAGGGGCGCGAGGTCGCCGGGCAGGGCGGCACTGTCCGCCCCGTCGATGGGCAGCCAGCGGATCTCGGCGATCTCCGCCGACGGGTGCGCCTCCCAGGTCCCTGAAGCCACGTAGACGGTTGCCTCGATGTCGGTGTCGGCCTCGTTGGCGGCGTCGGCGATCCAGACCCCCAGCAGCCGGAGGTCCTGCGGGGGGATGGCGATGCCCACCTCCTCCTGCAGTTCGCGGGACGCCGCCTGGACGGCGGTTTCGCCGGGTTCGGGTTTGCCGCCCGGGTGCATGAACATGCCGGTGCCGCGTTTGCGGACGGTAAGCAGGCGGCCGGCGGCGTCGAACACGCAGACGGCGGACACCACGATCCTGTGCTTCATGCGGTTGCGCTCCGGGTCAGGTGCGAGGTCAGCAGCAGGTCCTTTCGGGGTCCGGCCACGTCCCAGCTGTAGCTGAACCGGTCCGGACCCTCGAAGGCATAGGCCACGCGGTAGGTATCCGGATCGCACCAGTGGTTGTCCAGGTTGGCCTCCGGGCTGAAACTCATGTGGTGGAACGGGCGCCCGTCCGGGAAGAAGACCGCCATTTCCTCCGGACGGCTGCCGGACCTGAGGACGTAGTCACGGGTGGCGGGTCCGGTGAAGGTGGGCCAGCGCATGGTGCCTTCCTCATGCAGGTCCAGGCCGCCGTCGGGCGTTGGCGTGAAGAGGACGACGCCGGAAAAGGTTCCGCGGGTGCCGGACGCCCGGTCCAGCAGGTCCCGTTCGACGGTCCACCGGCCGGCGAGATAGGCGCGCAGGTCAAACGCGGGGGACCGGTCATTCAAGTGCCCTCGATTGGAATCGAACCAACGACACCGGCTTTAGGAGAGCCGTGCTCTATCCACTGAGCTACGAGGGCGGGCATCCAGGGGACCGGCGGGGCCGGTCCGGACGGACACGCATACCAGCATACAAGGTGTGGGGCCGTACTACGCTCAAGGCATGAGTTCAGCCCCGTCCGCCGCGCCCGCTGCCGCTTTCGTCCCGGACACCGCGTCCACGCGGCAGTACATCGGCGCGTGGTCCGTGTTGAGCGTGCTGCAGTATTTCGCGGCGGAGGCCGCGGTGGTCATGGCCTGGGCCGGGCCGCGGCCGTACGACCTGCGGACCGGCTACATCAGCGACCTCGGTGCGCTCAACTGCGGCATCTACGACGGGCGGCAGGTGTGTTCGCCGCTGAACTGGCTGATGAACGCCTCGTTCGTGGTCCAGGGGCTGGGGATGATCCTGGGGGCGGTGCTGCTGACGTCCGGCCTGCTGTGCGTCGCCGCCCGCCCCGGAGCAACGGTGCAGCCGGGCCGCCGCAGGCCCTGGTTTGCGGCGGCAGCCGTGCGGGTGCTGAGCGGCGCCGCCGGCGCCGGGACAGTGGTCGTGGGGTTGGTGCCCGAGGACGCAGGATCACCCTGGCACTTCATCGGGGCGGTCACGTACTTCCTCACCGGGGCGGCGGCCCTGCTGGTGCTGGGAGTGCTGTGGCTCCGCAAGACCCGGATGGCCTGGTTCATCCTCGCCTGCGGCGCAGTGTCGCTGGCCGCGCTCGCCACCGGCGGCCTGACCGGGATGGCGGTTCCCGAACCCGGCACGCTGGAACGGCTGATGGGCTACCCGGTCACGGTGGGCATGGCCATGGCCGGCATCGTGATCGCGCGCCGCGTGCACCGGCACCGGAAACACCTGAGGGCTTCAGCGATTGCTCCGTAACTGCCGTTTTGGGGGTCCAAAAGGGCAGTTACGGAGCAACGGTTAGCGTCAACCGGCCTTCGCGGCCGTTGCTGCCTTGCGTTTCCGCGTTCCCATGACCACGGCCGCCGCTCCTGCGATGAGGCTCAGGACCAGCAGGACCCAGCCGGCAATGGTGAGGCCGGACGCCAAAGCCACCTGTCCGGCGTCGGGCGCCTCCGCGGCCAGCACGCCGTCAACGGCCACGTTGGCCCACAACCGGACCACGACAAACAGCAGCGGCAGCGCCCACAGCACCCAGCGCAGCGCCTTCCGGGCCACGTTGGTGCCGATCAGCAGCAGCCAGGTGAACCCGAAGATCAGCGGAAACAGGGTGCCCGCAGTCTTGTGCACGTAGTTGAGCTGGCCGCGGGCATCGTCATCCATGACGCCGCGCAGTTCAGAGATGTACGCGGCGTCGAAGCCGCCCACCAGGGAATCGGGCATCGGCCGGCCGCTGGTCAGCTGGGTGAGCTGGTCCAGGGCCAGCAAATGCAGGTACCAGAAGAGGAACAGGCTGGCCACCACGCCGGCGATCAGGATCAGGTTGCTGTTGCCCTGTGCCTTCTCCGGGGTGCGGGCGGTGGTGGGGTTCAGCACCGGGGGGAGGTGGTGCTGCGGCACCGCCGCCTTCGCGCCGTGCTTCTTGATCCGCTGGGCAGGGGTTTTGGCCATGGCTCCATTATCCCGCCCCCTAGACTGAAGCCATGACCATCGGCCGACACAGCGCAGCTGACCTTGACCCCGCACTTGACGATTACCAGCTCGCGGCAGCTCTGGTCCGGGAAGCCGGGCAACTGGCCCTCCTCATGCGGATGGCGGGCCTGCAGTCGCGGCAGAAGACCTCGGTCTCGGACGTGGTGACCGCAGCGGACCACGCGGCGGAGGAATACGTGCTGGAGCAGCTGCGCCGTTGCCGCCCCGGGGACGGCATCCTGGGGGAGGAGGGCGCCTCCGTGGCAGGAACCAGCGGCCGGACCTGGGTCATCGATCCGGTGGACGGCACCTACAACTTCCTGCACGGTTCCACCTACTGGTGCTCGGCGATCGCGCTCAAGGACGAACGCGACGTGCTGCTGGGGGCCATCTTCCAGCCTGAGGAGGACAAGTTGTGGCTGGGCGGCACCAGCCGTCCCGCCACGCTCAACGGAGACACCCTCACCGCCTACCGCGACAACCACGGGGAACGCAACGCAACCCCGGCCGCCCAACTGGGCGCCGCCACCTACATCCACCCCACCTGGCTGATGGACCCGCTCTGCGCCATGCCCTGGCACGCCGCAGCAACCTCCGCGGCAGCGCTGCGCATGCTCGGTTCAGGCTCCTGCGACCTGGGCAGGGTGGCCGACGGGCAGCTCGGCTGCTGGTTCCAGCACAGCTGCCCCGAGTGGGACTGGCTCCCCGGCAAGGCGATTGTCCGTGCCGCCGGCGGCGCCGTGGACACCGTCCGCGTCAACGGCCTGGAGTGGTTCATGGCGGGAGGAACGACGGCGGTCCGCGAGTTGCGTGCCGCGCTTGAATCCGGCTCGGTGGCCTGAGTCCGTCCCGGTTTCCGGCAGCGTCATCCACAGGCCGGGAGTGGGTGTCGGTCCCACCGCCTAGACTTGTAGGCACCATGGATATGTTGTTTGACCCGTACTCTGACGGACCGTTCAAGGCTGCCCCCGCCACCGCTGCCCGCACCAGGACCAGCCCGGAAGGCGTGGCAACTGCGGCAGGACCGGGCGGCATGGTGCCCGGCGGGCACTCCGCGGACCAGCACGGGTCCGGACAGCGCCACGGCGGACGCATTGACCCCGGCAAACTCCTGGAGGGGCTGAACCCGCAGCAGGAAGAAGCCGTCAAACACGCCGGATCAGCCCTGCTGATCGTGGCAGGTGCCGGATCAGGCAAAACGCGCGTGCTCAGTAACCGCATCGCCTACCTGATTGCCACCGGCCGCGCCCACCACGGGGAAATCCTGGCCATCACCTTCACCAACAAGGCGGCTGCCGAGATGCGCGAACGCATCGAGGCGCTGGTGGGAGGCCGGGCCAAAATCATGTGGATCTCCACGTTCCACTCGTCCTGCGTGCGCATCCTCCGCCAGGAGGCCGCCAACGTGGGGCTGAAGTCCAACTTCTCCATCTACGACTCCGCCGACTCGCTGCGCCTGGTCACGCAGGTGTCAAAGGCCCTGGACCTGGACCCCAAGAAGTTCGCGCCCAAGGCCATCCAGCACAAGATCTCGGCGCTCAAGAACGAGCTCATCGACGCCGATTCCTACGCCTCCGCCGCGAACTACAACGATCCGTTCGAACAGGCCGTGGCGGATGTCTACAAGGGATACACGCAGCGGCTCCGCCAGGCCAACGCCATGGACTTCGACGACCTCATCGCCGAAACCGTCTACATGTTCCGGGCGTTCCCGGCGCTCGCAGAGTCCTACCGGCGGCGGTTCCGCCACGTCCTGGTGGACGAGTACCAGGACACCAACCACGCCCAGTACGCGCTGGTCCGCGAAATCGTGGGTGAAGGCCCGGGGGCGTCGGAGCTGACCGTGGTGGGCGACTCCGACCAGTCCATCTACGCCTTCCGCGGCGCCGACATCCGCAATATCGTGGAGTTCGAGAAGGACTACCCTGAGGCGCACACCATCAAGCTGGAGCAGAACTACCGCTCCACCCAAAACATCCTCACCGCCGCCAACTCCGTCATTTCGCGGAACCCCAACCGGCCCGAGAAACGGCTGTGGACGGCCGAAGGGGAAGGCCACAAGATCATCGGGTATGTCGGCGAAAACGAGCACGACGAAGCCCAGTTCATTGCCAAGGAGATCGACCGGCTCCAGGACGAGGAAAACCTCCGCCCCGGGGACGTCGCCATTTTCTACCGCACCAACGCCCAGTCCCGCTCCATTGAAGACGTACTGGTACGGGTCGGCCTCCCGTACAAGGTGGTGGGCGGCACCCGGTTCTACGAGCGCAAGGAAATCAAGGACGCCCTCGCGTACCTGCGCGTCCTGGTCAACCCGGACGACGACGTCAACCTGCGCCGGGTGCTCAACGAGCCAAAGCGCGGGATCGGCGACCGCGCGGAAGGCGCCGTGGCGGCGCTGGCGCAGCGGGAACGCATTTCCTTCATGGCCGCGGCACGCCGGGCCGACCAGGCACCGGCCATGGCCACCCGGTCGGTCAACGCTGTCCTGGGCTTCGTGAAGCTGCTGGACGACCTCGCCGAAGTTGCTGCGGGTTCCGGAGCAGCCGCCGCACTGGAAGCGGTCCTGGAGCAGACCGGCTACCTGGCCGCGCTGCGTTCCAGCACCGACCCCCAGGACGAGTCCAGGGTGGAAAACCTTGCCGAGCTCGTGGCAGTGGTCCGCGAATACGAACGCGACAACCCGGAAGGCTCCCTGGAGGCCTTCTTGGAACAGGTGTCCCTGGTGGCGGATGCGGACCAGATCCCGGATGCGCCGGGGGCCGACATCGATTCCGCCGTCGCGGAGGCAAAACGGCTGGGCGTGGTGACCCTGATGACGCTGCATACGGCCAAGGGCCTGGAATTCCCCGTGGTGTTCCTGACCGGCATGGAACACGGACTCTTCCCGCACCAGCGCTCTGCCACGGACCCCAAGGAACTCGCCGAGGAACGCCGGCTCGCCTACGTAGGCCTGACGCGCGCCCGAAAGCGCCTGTACGTCACACGGTCCGAGGTCCGGAGCATGTGGGGCCAGAGCCAGTACAACCCTGCCAGCCAGTTCCTCGAGGAAATACCCGCGGACCTGCTGGACTGGAAACGCGAAGGGACCACCAGGCAGGCGGGCAGTTGGGGCGGCGGATCGATAAGCTCCGGCCGTTACAGCGGCTCCTTCTGGGGTGCAGGCACCGCCCGCGGAACAGGAGCCGACCCCTCGGCAGGCTTCAACGCGGACGTCCCGGCGGCCATTGCACGGAACCGGGTGCAGCCGCAAAAGGAGATTATCGCCGTCAGCGTGGGGGACAAGGTCAACCACACCAGCTTCGGCAATGGCACCGTGCTGGCGGTGGAAGGTGCGGGTGACAAGACCGTGGCCAAGGTGAAGTTCGACGTCGGGGAGAAGCGCCTGCTGCTGCGTTACGCGCCGCTCACCAAGCTCGACGCGCAGTAGGCTTCAAAGCCCCCGCGGAGGAACCCGGCGGCGCCGCCGGCATTGTGGAAGGCGCCGGGCCGCCGTCGTCCGCCTGAAGCCCGCCATGAAGCATAATGGAGGCCATGCGACGGACTGTATGGGGGATGCTCGCCGCCCTGCTGCTGGTGGGTGCCACGGCCTGCAGTGTCACCACTGAGGACCCTGACTACGTTCCGCCGGCGCCACTGGCGCCCCTGGAACAGCTGAAACAGGCCGCCCTGGCCAACCCCGGCGATTTCACCAACGGTGACGACGTCCTGTCCTTTGCCACGGAAGACCGGAACATCGTCTGCTCCCTCACCTCGGCCCGCGGCGAGCACGTCAACCTGCCGTACGAGCCGAACAACTTCAGCGACACTGCCAACAACAAGCTCGCCACGGTGCCCGTTGCCCACTGCGAACTGGCCGCATACCCGCAGCCGGCCCGGGAGGACGTCAAAGACGACTGCGCCGGGACCAACCTCGGCTACTTGGGCGGCGTGGCCTTCCTGACCCCGGACAGTGCCCGGTACGGCGAATGCCGCTCCGGGCTGACGCTGACCGAAGCAACCTACGGGTCCAACGGCAGCAAGGCCGGGCCCCTGCAGCAACTGCACGTCCTGGCCGACGGACAGAACCTCGAACGCAACGGGCTGCGCTGTTCGGCCTACAACGGCGGCGTGGCATGCGGAAACGTCTCGGCAGGGGTGGGGTTCTTCGTTTCCGGACAGAAATATGAACTCTTCGCCCCGGTCGCTCCCGGCCCGGCGGGCAGCCCTCCGGCGCTGGCAGAGCCCTCAAAAACCCCGTAATTCCGCGGTTTTTCTACGCTCCATAGAATAGTGTCGTTACTCACATAAGAGGTAGTCTGGGACGGCCCGGTCCTCCCAAAGGACTAGAGTTCCCCATGGAGCATTACGCCGCGTGGCTCGTTTCCAGACAGGCCGCCGGTGCGTGCAATCCGCAGCCCGGTCACCCTCATATCGTTGGTGTCCGGCTGTAAAGAAACTACTTCGACGTAGAAGGACACTAAACCGTGGACCTGTTTGAATACCAGGCGCGCGATATGTTCGAGGCGCACGGTGTACCCGTGCTGGCCGGCATCGTGGCGCACACCCCTGAAGAAGCAAAGGCAGCTGCCGAAAAGATCGGCGGCGTTACTGTCGTCAAGGCACAGGTCAAGGTTGGCGGCCGCGGCAAGGCCGGCGGCGTCAAGGTCGCAAAGTCCGCTGATGAGGCACTTGAGCACTCCACCAACATCCTGGGCATGGACATCAAGGGCCACACCGTCAACAAGGTGATGATCGCCCAGGGTGCGGACATCGCCGAGGAATACTACTTCTCCGTCCTGCTGGACCGGGCCAACCGCAACTACCTGGCCATGTGCTCGGTTGAAGGCGGCATGGAAATCGAACAGCTCGCCGTCGAACGCCCCGAGGCCCTGGCGAAGATCGCCATTGACCCCGCGGTCGGCATCGACCAGGCCAAGGCCGACGAAATCGTCGCAGCCGCCGGCTTCGCTGAGGAACTGCGCGGCAAGGTCGCCGATGTCATCCTCAAGCTCTGGGACGTCTTCAAGAAGGAAGACGCCACCCTGGTGGAGGTCAACCCGCTCGTCAAGACCGGCGCCGGCGACATCGTCGCACTGGACGGCAAGGTCTCCCTGGACGAGAACGCCGAGTTCCGCCACGCCAAGCACGCCCAGCTTGAAGACAAGGACGCCGCAGATCCGCTTGAGGCCAAGGCAAAGGCGCAGGACCTCAACTACGTCAAGCTCGACGGCGAAGTAGGCATCATCGGCAACGGCGCAGGCCTGGTCATGTCCACCCTGGACGTCGTTGCCTACGCCGGCGAAAACCACGGCAACGTCAAGCCCGCCAACTTCCTGGACATCGGAGGCGGCGCCTCCGCAGAGGTCATGGCCGCAGGCCTGGACGTCATCCTGGGCGACGAGCAGGTCAAGTCCGTGTTCGTCAACGTCTTCGGTGGCATCACCGCCTGCGACGCGGTCGCCAAGGGCATCGTGGGCGCACTGGCCGAGCTCGGCCACACCGCCAACAAGCCGCTGGTAGTCCGCCTCGACGGCAACAACGTCGAGGAAGGCCGCCGCATCCTGAACGAGGCCAACCACCCGCTGGTTACCCTGGCCGCCACCATGGACGAGGGCGCCGACAAGGCCGCCGAGCTCGCCAACGCAGCTAAGTAAAGGGACGCACCATGTCTATCTACCTCAACAAGGACTCCAAGGTCATCGTCCAGGGCATCACCGGCGGCGAAGGCACCAAGCACACCGCCCTGATGCTCAAGGCCGGCACCAACATCGTGGGCGGCGTCAACGCCCGCAAGGCCGGCACCACTGTCCTGCACGGCGACAAGGAAATCACCGTCTTCGGCACCGTCAAGGAAGCCATGGCGGAAACCGGCGCGGACGTCTCCATCGTCTTCGTCCCGCCGGCATTCACCAAGGCAGCCGTGGTTGAAGCCATCGAGGCAGGCATCGGCCTGGTCGTGGTCATCACCGAAGGCGTCCCGGTCCAGGACTCCGCCGAATTCTGGGCACTTGCCCAGGCCACGGTAGACGCCGACGGCAAGCAGGTCACCCGCATCATCGGACCGAACTGCCCCGGCATCATCACCCCCGGCGAAGCACTGGTGGGCATCACCCCCGCCAACATCACCGGCAAGGGCCCCATCGGCCTCGTGTCCAAGTCCGGCACCCTGACCTACCAGATGATGTACGAACTGCGCGACCTGGGCTTCTCCACGGCCATCGGCATCGGCGGCGACCCCATCATCGGCACCACCCACATCGACGCCCTGGCCGCCTTCGAGGCTGACCCCGAAACCAAGGCCATCGTCATGATCGGTGAAATCGGTGGCGACGCCGAAGAACGCGCAGCCGACTTCATCAAGGCGAACGTCACCAAGCCGGTTGTCGGCTACGTGGCCGGCTTCACCGCCCCCGAAGGCAAGACCATGGGCCACGCGGGCGCCATCGTCTCCGGTTCCGCCGGAACCGCCCAGGCCAAGAAGGAAGCCCTCGAAGCTGCCGGCGTGAAGGTCGGCAAGACGCCGTCCGAGACCGCCAAGCTGCTGCGCGAGGTCTACGCAGCCCTCTAGGGTCCCACCCGCCGCAAAGCGGCACCTCCGCCGTCCTTCGGGACAGCGGGGGTGCCGCTTTTTGCTGTTAAGGCAGTGTTGCCAAGCACGACGGCGGTCCCGCGCCCGGGCGCCCACGGCCGCCCGCCGCCGTCGTGCTGCTGCTCCGTCGTCGCTGGGCCTTGGACCTGGTCCTGTCAGACTTTGGCCGCGTTGAGCAGTTCGTCCAGCCGTTCATACCCTTCCGTCATGCCACCCTCCATGCCGGACTGTGCCATGCCGTCCCGCGCTTCCAGGCTGGGGTAGACCGAGTGCCCGCGCAGCCTGCACCGGCCGCCGCCGAGGTCCTCGAACGTCATGTATTCCAGGCTCACGACATCGGGGTACCCGCCGAATTCGAAGGTCTGCAGGGCAAATTCATTCTCGCGGACGGTGTGGAAGACACCTTTGAACTCGTAGGGGATGCCCTCAGTGCCGGTGTGGATGTACCGGTACGTTCCGCCGCTGCGGAAGTCGTAGTGGTCCATCTCCATTTTCATGCCGCGGGGCCCGAGCCACTGGGTTATCAGGTCCGGCTCCTTGTGGGCGCGGAACACATCCGCGACGGGGAAGTCGAACTCGCGCTCGTAGTCAATGAAGGGCAGGCCTTCGGGAACCGTCAGTTTCAGGGGATTGTTCATGATGTGTCCTTCGACGTGGCGCCGCTTCGCCCGGCGCTGGATTGAAGCACGGCATCCAAGGTGCGGAACTGCGCCTCGCGGACCAGCCGGTATTGGTCGATCCACGCCGTCAGCGCCTCGAGCCGTGCGGGGTTCAGGTGGACGGGCCTGCGCTGGGCATCCCGGGTCCGGGTGACCAGTTGAGCCTGCTCGAGTACCTGGATGTGCTTCGAGACCGCCTGTTTGGAAATCTCGAAAGGCTCCGCCAGTTCATTCACGGTGGCCGGCCCCCGGCTCAGCCGGGCGATGATGCTTCGGCGCACGGGGTCGGCCAGGGCCAGGAAGGCCACGTCCAGTGCCGCGTCGTCGGGCCCCATGCCGTTCCCTGCTTTCCGAATGGACCAGCTCTGTAAACAACCAATCAGTTGATCAACTGATTGGTTGTTTAAGGGTACTGCTGCACTCGGCGGTCGGCAAGGAAAATCCTTGTCTTTGTCGACAGCAGTTTGTTAGTATGTCAGTACAAACCCTTCAAAAGGAGATCATTCCATGCCCCTGGTTCGCATTGACGTTAACGAAGGCCGCAGCCCTGAGGAGCTGCAGCGGCTCAGCCGCGGAATCCACGATGCCATCCTTGCCGAGTACGGCATTCCGGAACGTGACTACTTCCACATCCTCACCGAGCACCCGAGGGGCCAGATTGTGGCGCAGGATGCCGGGCTGGGATTCGAGCGCACCGGGGGAGTGGTGATGATCCAGATCTTCACCCAGGGCGGCCGTTCGCAGGATGCCAAGCAGAGCCTCTTTGCCGCCGTCGCGAGCAAGCTGTCCGCCGAGGGGGTGGCCGGCGAGGACGTCTTTATCGGGTACGTCGAAAACACTGCCGGTGACTGGTCCTTCGGCTACGGAAGGGCGCAGTACGTTACGGGCGAGCTTGCGGTTCCCAGGAAGTAGCATCGCGCAAAATTAGCGCGCTCCAAAGTGTTGTAAGTATGTCAGTACAAACCTTTGACAGGACAATTTATCTAAGGCAAAGTAGTGCTTGTGGCCCACACCACGGCCTGCCAGTCCCAGGAACAGCCGCCCTCAAAGGTTCACCGTTCCACACCAGAAAGGTCCACGATTCCCGTGACCCACGAGCTTCTTACGATCGGGCGCATCAGCGTTGATATCTACCCGAACGACATCGGGGTTGGCCTGGAGGACGTCAACTCCTTCGGCAAGTACCTCGGCGGTTCGCCCTCCAACGTTGCTGTTGCTGCCGCCCGGCACGGCCGCCGCACGGGCGTGATCACCCGCACCGGCGACGACGCATTCGGCACCTACCTGCACCGTGAGCTGCACAAGTTCAACGTCGACGACGCTTACGTGACACCGGTCAAGGACTGGCCCACAGCGGTCACCTTCTGCGCCATCAAGCCCGCTACGGACGAGTTCCCGCTCTACTTCTATGGCCGGTTTCCGACGGCGCCGGACCTGCAGATCAAGGCCGAAGAGCTGGACCTCGACGCGATCCGTGAAGCCCGCATCTTCTGGTCCACGGTGACCGGGCTGTGCCAGGAACCGAGCCGTTCCGCGCATATCGCCGCACACGAGGCACGCCCCCGCGCCGAACTCGCTGAGGGCCAGTTCACCATCCTGGACCTGGACTACCGGCCGATGTTCTGGGCCTCCGAGGAGGAAGCCCGGGCCGAGGTCGCGAAGATCCTGCCGCATGTCACTGTCGCGATCGGCAACGATAAAGAGTGCGCCGTGGCTGTCGGCGAAGGGACTCCGGACGAGCAGGCGGACCGCCTGCTGGCCGCCGGCGTTGAAATCGCCGTCGTCAAGCTCGGCGCGGAGGGCGTGATGGCCAAGACCCGCACCGAACGCGTTGTCTCCGCGCCGGTCCCGGTGGAAACCCTCAATGGCCTGGGCGCCGGGGATTCCTTCGGCGGAGCTTTCTGCCACGGGCTGCTGTCCGGCTGGCCGCTGGAGCAGGTCCTGGACTACGCCAACGCTGCGGGCGCGATCGTCGCCTCCCGCCTCTCCTGTGCCGATGCCATGCCGACGCCGGATGAGGTCACCTCGCTGCTGGCAGAACGGGGCCGTGCCGTCCCGGGCAGCGCCACGGGCACCACCACCGCCGCGCTTGCCACCGAAGGAGCAGCACTGTGACGCTCACCCCCGTGACCACCGACCACGCCGTGGACGACGATCCCCGCCGCTATGAGCACCTGAGCACCATCCGGCTGGAGGACCCGGACGCCGTGGCCCGGGCGGCCAAAGCGCGCCGCCGCCACCCCGGGCTGAAGGCCGGCCGGCAAAACTTCATCGTTGCCGCCGACCACCCGGCCCGTGGCGCCCTGGCCGTCGGCAGCGATCCGGTGGCCATGGCCGACCGCCGGCAGTTGCTGGACCGGCTGCAGATCGCCCTGGCCAATCCTGCGGTGGACGGCATCCTGGCCTCCCCGGACATCATGGATGACCTGCTGCTGCTGGGTGCCCTGGAGGGCAAGCTGGTGTTCGGTTCGATGAACCGCGGCGGCCTGGCCGGGTTGGTCAACGAGTTTGATGACCGGTTCACCGGCCACACCGCCGCCGCCCTCGAAGCGTTGGGTGCGGACGGCGGCAAGATGCTGACCCGAATCTGCCTGGGCGACCCGGACACCGTGGCCACCCTGGAAGCTACAGCCAAGGCGATTGATTCGCTGGCCGAGCGGAAGCTGATCGCCATGGTGGAGCCGTTCCTCTCGGTCCGGGAGAACGGCCGGGTCCGCAACGACCTGTCTACCAACGCGGTGATCAAGTCCATCGGGATTGCCGAAGGGCTGGGGTCCACCAGCGCCTACACCTGGATGAAGCTGCCGGTCGTGGCCGAGATGGAACGCGTCATGGCGGCCACCACGATGCCCACCGTCCTGCTGGGCGGCGACCCGGACGGGACCCAAGACGAGGTGTTTGCCACCTGGGGCGCCGCGCTGTCGCTGCCGGGCGTTCAGGGCCTCACGGTGGGCCGTACCCTGCTCTATCCCGCGGACGGGGACGTCGCCGGCGCTGTCGCCGCGGCCGCCTCGCTGCTGCACCACACCACAGAAGCATCGGAGTAACCGCCATGGGCACAACAGGAACGCGCAGGATGACGGTGGCGCAGGCCGTCGTCGAATATCTTTCCCAGCAGTACACCGTGGACACGGTGGGCGGCGTTGAGTACCGGGAGCGGCTGATCCCGGGCACGTTCGGGATTTTCGGTCACGGCAACGTGGCCGGTGTGGGCCAGGCGCTGAAGCAGTACCAGCAGCAGGATCCCACCCTGATGCCGTACTACCAGGGCCGGAACGAGCAGGCCCAGGTCCACCAGGCCGTCGGCTACGCCCGGCACACCCGCCGCCGCCAGACCTACGCGATCAGCACCTCGATCGGCCCGGGCTCGTCCAACCTGCTGACCGGCGCCGCCCTGGCGACCACCAACCGTCTTCCGGTGTTGCTGCTGCCGTCCGACACGTTCGCCACCCGCGCGGCGGACCCCGTGCTGCAGCAGCTGGAGCAGCCGTACGCGTACGACATCACCGTCAATGACGCGTTCCGGCCGTTGTCCAAGTTCTTCGACCGGGTCAACCGGCCCGAGCAGCTGTTCTCCGCGTTCCACCACGGCCTGCGCGTCCTGACCGACCCGGCCGAGACCGGTGCGGTGACCATTTCGCTGCCGCAGGACGTCCAGGCCGAGGCCTTCGACGTCCCGGTCGAGTTCCTGGCCGAGCGGGAATGGCGGATCCGCCGCCCCGACGCGGACGACGCCGACATCGCCCGCGCCGTCCAGGCGATCAAGGCCGCGAAGCGTCCGCTGATCATTGCCGGCGGCGGTGTCCTCTACGCCTACGCCAACGATGAACTGGCGAAGTTCGCCGAGCTGACCGGGATCCCGGTGGGCAATACACAGGCTGGCGTCGGTGTCCTGCCCTGGGACCACCAGCAGTCCCTCGGCGCCATTGGTTCTACGGGCACGACGGCGGCGAACGCCATCGCGGCCGAGGCGGACCTGATCATCGGCATCGGCACCCGCTACGAAGACTTCACCACCGCGTCCCGCACCGCGTTCCAGAACCCGGACGTGCGCTTCGTGAACATCAACGTCGCCCCGATCGACGCGTACAAGCACGGCACCACGCTGCCGATCGTCGCCGACGCCCGCAAGGCGCTGGTCAAGCTCAACGCAGCCCTGGGCGGCTACCGCGTTGGGGCCGACCTGAAACAGAAGATCGAGGCGGAGAAGCAGCGCTGGGACGCCACCGTGGACGAGGCCTTCGACACCCGCTACACCCCGCTGCCGGCGCAGAACGAGATCATCGGCGCCACCAACCGGGCCATGGACGCCCGCGACGTCGTCATCTGCGCGGCGGGGTCGCTGCCCGGTGACCTGCACAAGATGTGGCGGGTCCGCGACCCGTTCGGCTACCACGTGGAATACGCTTACTCCTGCATGGGCTACGAAATCCCCGGCGGCCTCGGCGTCAAGCGGGCAGCGATCGCCGAAGCGGCAAGCACGACGGCGGCAGGCGGGGAAAAAGCGCCGGCGCGGGACGTCGTCGTGATGGTAGGGGACGGCTCCTACCTGATGATGCACACCGAACTGGTCACCGCCGTCGCCGAACGCATCAAGCTGATCGTGGTCCTGATCCAGAACCACGGCTACGCCTCCATCGGCTCGCTCTCGGAGATGCTTGGTTCGCAGCGGTTCGGCACCCAGTATCGTGCCCTGAACGAAGAGCAGCACAGCTTCGACGAGGGTGAAACCCTCCCGGTGGACCTGGCCCTGAACGCCGAATCCCTCGGCGTGAAGGTGGTCCGGATCGAACCCGGCGAGAAGGTCATCGCCGAACTCGAACAGGCCATCCGCGACGCCAAAGCAGCCCCCGAAGGGTCCGGCCCGATCCTGATCCACGTCGAGTCCGACCCGCTGCTGGACGCCCCGTCCTCCGAGTCCTGGTGGGATGTTCCCGTTTCCCAGGTCTCCGAGCTGGACTCCACCAAACAGGCCTTCCAGACCTACGTCGACCACAAGTCCCGCCAGCGCAAGCTGCTCGGCTGACCACACTCCGCACGTCCCCTTCGATCCACTCAAGGAAGAGTCCCATGACTGCCACCACCACCGAAACTGCCGTGATCAACCACTTCATCAACGGCGCCGAGACCGCCGGCGAGGGCGACCGGACCACCCCCGTGTACAACCCGGCCACCGGCGCCGTGACCGGCGAACTGCGCCTGGCCAACCGTGCCGACCTCGACGCCACCGTCGCCGCCGCCCGGGCCGCCGCCGATAGCTGGGGCGACATTTCCCTGGCCAAGCGCACCGCGGTGCTGTTCAAGTTCCGCGAACTCGTCGCCGCCCACGTGGACGAACTCGCCCAGCTCGTGACGGCTGAGCATGGCAAGGTCCTCTCCGACGCCAAGGGCGAGATCGGCCGCGGCCTGGAAGTCATCGAGTACGCCTGTGGCATCCCCACCCTGCTCAAGGGCGACTACTCGGACCAGGTCTCCACCGGCATCGACGTCTTTTCCTTCCGCGAACCCCTCGGCGTCGTCGCCGGGATCACGCCGTTCAACTTCCCCGTCATGGTCCCGCTGTGGATGGCCCCGATGGCCATCGCCACCGGCAACGCCTTCATCCTCAAGCCCTCCGAACGCGACCCCTCCGCCTCGCTGCTCCTCGCCAAGCTCTGGAAGGAAGCCGGCCTGCCGGACGGCGTGTTCCAGGTCCTGCACGGCGACAAGGAAACCGTCGACGGGCTGCTCACCCACCCGGACGTGGACGGCATTTCCTTTGTCGGGTCCACCCCGATCGCCCAGTACGTCCACGAGACCGCCACCAAGCACGGCAAGCGCGTCCAGGCACTCGGCGGGGCGAAGAACCACGCCATCATCCTTCCCGACGCCGACCTCGACAACGCCGCCGACCACCTCGCCGCCGCCGCGTTCGGCTCCGCCGGCGAACGCTGCATGGCCATCTCCGTCGCGGTCGCCGTCGGAGACGCCGCCGACGCCCTCGTCGCCAAAGTCCAGGACCGCGCCGAAGCCGTCAAGGTCAACAACGGCACCGAACCCGACGCTGAAATGGGCCCGGTGATCACCCCCGCCTCCAAGGAACGCATCCTGCGGATCGTCACCGAAGCCGAAACCGCCGGCGCCGCCATGGTCGTTGACGGCCGCGACCTCGTGGTCCCCGGCCACGAAGACGGCTTCTGGGTGGGCCCCACCGTGATCGACCACGTCAAGACCGAAATGACCGCCTACCAGGAGGAAATCTTCGGACCCGTCCTCGTCGTCGTCCGCGTCGACACCCTCGAAGACGGCATCAAACTGATCAACGCCAACCCCTACGGCAACGGCACCGCCATCTTCACCTCCTCCGGCGCAGCAGCCCGAAAGTTCCAGCGCTCCGTCACCGTCGGCATGATCGGCATCAACGTGCCCCTGCCCGTCCCGGTGGCCTACCACTCCTTCGGCGGCTGGAAAGCCTCCCTCTTCGGCGACAAGCACATCTACGGCCCCGAAGGCGTCTCCTTCTACACCCGCGGGAAGGTCATCACCTCCCGCTGGCCCGAAACCCACCACGCCTCCGGCGCCTCCTACAACTTCCCCTCCAACTGACACCCGAGAGAGACAACGCTGTCATGACTGAGAACAAGCTGATCATCGGCACGGCCCCCGATTCCTGGGGTGTCTGGTTCCCGGACGATCCCCAGCAGACGCCGTGGGAGCGCTTCCTGGATGAGGTGGCCGAATCCGGCTACAAGTGGATTGAGCTCGGCCCGTACGGCTACCTTCCCACCGACCCCACCCGCCTGGCCGAAGAACTGAAGCAGCGCGACCTGCAGATCTCAGCCGGCACCGTCTTCACGGCTTTCCACCGCGGACTGGACCAGTGGGAGACCGCCTGGGAGCCCGCCCGCCAGGTGGCCGAACTGACCGCCGCGATGGGCGGCGAACACATCGTGGTCATCCCCGCCATGTGGCGCGACGACGTCACCGGTGAGGCCGTGGAAAGCGGCACCCTCAGCGACAAGGCATGGAGCGACCTGTTCGCCGGGCACAACCGCCTGGGCAAGACCCTGCTGGAGGACTTCGGCCTCAAGCAGCAGTTCCACTCCCACGCCGATTCCCACGTGGGTGCGCAGGCGGACATCGAAACGCTGCTCGGTGCCACGGACCCGCAGTACCTCAACCTCTGCCTGGACACCGGCCACGCCGAATACTGCGGAGCATCCAGCCTCGAACTGATCAAGAACTACCCGGACCGGATCGGCTACCTGCACCTGAAGCAGATCAACCCGGACATCCTCAAGAAGGTCAACGAGGAAAACATGACCTGGGCAGCCGCCAACCTGGCCGGCGTCATGACCGAACCGCCTAACGGCCTGCCGGACCTGCGCGCCGTCATCGAGGCCGTCGAGGCCCTGAACCGGCCCATCTTCGGCATCGTGGAACAGGACATGTACCCCGTCGCCTTCGACGTGCCCATGCCCATCGCCAAGCGCACCCGCAACTACCTGCTGTCCTGCGGCTCCCGCACCGCTGTCAGCTGACACCCCTTACAGACCCCGAAGGACAGAACAATGACTGAAACCCTCCGCGTAGCCGTCATCGGTGCCGGACGCATGGGCGCCGACCACATCCAGCGCCTCCACAAGCGCATCCACGGCGCGGAAGTTGCCGCCGTCGTCGACGTTGACCTGGCCCGCGCCCAGGCCGCCATCGAAGGCATCCCCGGCGCCGTGGCACTCGCCGACGCCGAGGAAGCGCTGAACAACGGCGACGTCAACGCCGTCCTGATCGCCACGCCCGGTTTCCTGCACGAGGACATCCTCCTCAAGGCCCTCGCCAGGGACATCCCCATCCTCTGCGAAAAGCCGCTGACCCCGGACGCCGAGTCCTCGCTCAAGATTGTCGAGGCTGAGGTCGAACTTGGCCGGAAGCGTATCCAGGTGGGCTTCATGCGCCGCTTCGACGCTGAGTACGCCGCCCTGGGCTCCATCATCCGCAACTCCGAATTGGGCGAGCTGCTCATGCTGCACCACCAGCACCGCAACCCCAGCACCCCTGAGGGCTTCACCAACGAGATGCTGATCAACGACTCCGTGGTCCACGAGTTCGACGCCATCCGGTTCTTCACCGGCGAGGAAATCACCAGCGTCCAGGTCCGCCTCGGCAAAGCCACCAGGAACGCACCCAGCGGACAGCACGATCCCCAGCACGTCCTGCTGGAAACCGAGTCCGGTGTCCTGGCCGACGTCGAAATCTACGTCAATGCCAAGTTCGGCTACGAGGTCGCCACGCAGGCTTCCTTCGAGGACGGCATCGTCAGCATCGGCGGCGACAAGGGCCCCTACACCCGCAGCGCCGGCCGCTGGGGCGGCAACGTCACGCCCGGCTTCGAGGAGCGCTTTGGCGCGGCGTACGACGTCGAAATCCAGTCATGGGTCGACGCTGCCCTCAAGGGCGAGATCGGCGGCCCCTCCGCCTGGGACGGCTACGCCACCGCAGCCTGCTGCGAAGCCGGCGTCGAAGCCCAGAAGAACGGCGAGAAGGTGGCCGTCAAGCTGGCCGCCAAGCCGGACCTCTACCGTTAGACCCTTCCAGCCGCCCAGATCCACAATGGAGTGTTTTCCGTGAAAATCGCACTTGACCCCACCCCGTACCACCACTCGCACAGCCTGCTCGAGTTTCCCAAGGTGGTGGCGGACCTTGGCTACAAGTACATGCAGATGACCCCGCACCCGGACTTCATCCCCTTCTACAACCATCCCAAGGCTGACGACGAACTGGTGGGACAACTGAAGAAGGCCTGCACGGACGCCGGCATCGAAATTGCCTCCATCCTGCCGGTACTCCGGTGGTCCGGTCCGGACGAGGATGCCCGCGAAGCTGCTGTCCGTTACTGGAAGCGGGCCATCCAGATCGCCGTGGACCTGGGCGTCAGCACCATGAACACCGAGTTCAGCGGCCGCCCGGAGAAGGCCGAGGAGTCAGAACGGGCCTTCTACCGGTCCATGGAGGAACTGGTGCCGATCATCGAGCGGGAAGGCATCGACCTGCTGATCGACCCGCACCCTGACGACTTCGTGGAGGAAGGCCTCGCTGCCATCCGCGTGATCCGGGGCGTGAACTCGAAGAACGTGGGCATGGTCTACGTGGCCTCGCACAGCTTCCACATGAAGGACTCCCCATTGGAGATCATGCGCGCGGCGGGGGACCGGCTGCGCCTGGTCCATGTGGCTGACACCATGGACCACCACGCCTCCCACGGCCTGCGCTACATCACCAACCCGCCGGGCAACCCGGTCCGCGTCCACCAGCACCTGAAGGTGGGCGACGGCGATGTGAACTGGGACGAGTTCTTCGGCGGCCTCAAGGAAATCGGCTTCCTGGACCGCGAGGACACCGTGATGGTGTCCAGCGTCTTTGCCGAGGATGAGAACGCCGACGAGGTGTCCCGGTACCAGCTGGACACCATGAAGCAGTACGTGCAAAAGGTGAGTGCATGAGTTCCCCTGCGCATACCCCGGCGGCCAAGGAGGCCAGGCCCGGCAACCACCACAAGGCGTTGCGGACCGTCACCATCATCTCCACTTTTGGAGGCCTGCTCTTCGGCTACGACACGGGCGTAATCAACGGTGCCCTCCCGTACATGCAGGAGGACCTGGGGCTGACCCCGCTCACGGAAGGCCTGGTCACGTCGTCGCTGCTGTTCGGCGCGGCCTTCGGCGCACTGTTCGGCGGCCGCCTGGCGGACCGCAACGGCCGCCGTCGGATGATCATGGTCCTGGCCGTCATCTTCCTCGTCGGCACGCTCGCCTGCACCTTCTCGCCGAGCACCGAGGTGATGATCGCGGCGCGCTTCGTGCTGGGCCTGGCGGTGGGCGGCGCCTCGGTCACCGTTCCGGTGTACCTTGCCGAAGTCTCACCCAGCGCCCGGCGCGGACGGATCGTCACGCAGAACGAGCTGATGATCGTCACCGGGCAGTTGCTTGCCTTCATCTTCAACGCCTACCTCGGCAACACCTTCGGCGAATCCGGCGGCATCTGGCGCTGGATGCTGGTGATCGCCACCCTCCCCGCCATCGCGCTGTGGATCGGCATGAACTTCATGCCGGAAAGCCCCCGCTGGCTGGCGTCGATGGGCAGTTTCGGTGAGACCCTCAGCGTGCTGCAGCGGATCAGGTCGCAGGAGGAGGCCCGCCGGGAGTTCGAAGAAGTCAAGGCCATGGCCGTGGAGGACTACAAGTCCAAAATGGGGTCATGGAAGGACCTGGGCATTCCGTGGCTGCGGAGGATCTTCTTCGTGGGCCTGGGGCTGGCGGTGATCCAGCAGATCACGGGCGTGAACTCCATCATGTACTACGGGACGCAGATCCTGTCCGAGTCCGGCTTTGGCCGGGAAGCTGCCCTGACCGCCAACATCGCCAACGGTGTGATCTCCGTGCTGGCCACGTTCGTGGGCATCTGGCTGCTGGGCAAGGTGGGGCGCCGGAAGATGCTCATCACCGGGCAGGCAGGCACGACGACGGCGCTGCTGCTGATCGGCCTCTTCTCGCTGATCCTGCCGGAGGGCTCCGTCCGGGGTTTCGTCATCCTGTCGCTCACGGTGACGTTCCTGGCCTTCCAGCAGGGTGCCATCTCGCCGGTCACCTGGCTGATGCTGTCCGAGATCTTCCCGCTGAAGATCCGCGGGCTGGGCATGGGGGCGTCGGCCTTCGTGCTCTGGATCGTGAATTTCCTGGTCGGTTTTGGTTTCCCGCAGCTCCTGGCGGCCATCGGGTTGTCCAACACGTTCTTTGTGTTCGCCGTGCTTGGCCTGGGAGCCATCGCGTTTGCGGCCAAGTACGTTCCGGAAACCAAGGACCGCAGCCTTGAGGACCTTGAGCATTACTTCAAGAACGTCGCCGGGCAGAAAGCCGGGACCGCCGGCGCATCCTGAAGCCACGGCCAAAGAAGCCCCTCCGGAGTGTTCCGGAGGGGCTTCCTGCGTGTCAGGCGGGGACCTGCAGCCCGGGCAAAGCGTCCACCAGGGGCGCGAGTTCAGGCAGGGCACGGGCCTGGTCCAGCGCGCGCTCCAGCGTGGCATCGTGGACGGGGCGCGCCTCGGCGAGCAGTTTGCTGCCGCCGGGAGTGAGCTCGGTGTAAATGCCCCTGCGGTCGTCGTCGCAGAGGATCCTGGTCAGCAGGCCGCGGTCCTCCAGCCGGTTCACCAGCCGCGTGGTGGCACTGGGACTGAGCGCGGTGGCCCGAGCCAGCTGCTGCATTCGCATGTGCCAGCCGTCCTGGCGGCTGAGCGCGTCCAAGACCGTGTATTCCACCACTGACAGCTTTGACCCGGCCTGCAGCGACCGTTCCAGTTCGCCTTCGATCAGTCCGTGCAGGGCCGCCAGGGTTCGCCAGCCTTGCGCTCGGACCTCGACGGCGTCGTCCTTGATGCCCATGGTGCTCCTTCCGGGACGGGGCCAGGGGAAGGTCCCCTGGCCCACAAAGTAGTTGCTTGCGCGGTATATTTGCTTGTGCAACAATAAATACCGCGCCTGCAACTATTTTAGGCGCGATGCCGCGGCGCAACAACCCAACCCACACAGCTCAAAGGAGCATTGACATGCCTGTTGGCCTGATAGCCCTAGCCCTCGGCGGGTTTGGCATTGGACTTACCGAATTCGTGATAGCCGGCCTCCTGCCGGATGTTGCTGCAGACTTCGGCGTGAGCGAAGCCTCCGCCGGATGGTTCATCTCCGGTTACGCGCTGGCCGTGGTGGCGGGGGCCCTGGGGCTCACGGCGGCAGTGACCCGGCTGCAGCGCAAACCGGTGCTCGCAGGACTCCTGGTCCTGTTCATCGCGGGCAACCTGCTCTCAGCCACCGCCTCCGACTACTGGCCCATGATGCTCGGCCGGGTGCTGGCTGCCCTGGCGCACGGCGCCTTCTTCGGCATCGGTGCGGTGGTGGCCGCCGCCATGGTCCCGCCCAGCAGGAAGGCCGGCGCCATTGCCCTGATGTTCACCGGACTGACGGCAGCCAACGTCCTGGGTGTCCCGTTCGGAACCCTGCTGGGCCAGGCCGCCGGGTGGCGCGCCACGTTCTGGGCCATCACCGTGATCGGTGTGCTGGCGCTCGCCGGAATCCTGGCGCTGGTGCCCCGCCAGGCAGGGGAGGCGGACAAAGCTGGAAGCCTCCGCTCGGAGCTGCTGGCCTTCCGGTCCGGGCAGGTTTGGCTGTCCATCGCCGTCACCATCCTGGGCTTCGGCGGCATGTTCGGCGCGTTCACCTACATCGCCTACACACTGACCGAGGTCTCCGGGTTCGCCGCCTCCACCGTCCCCTGGCTCCTCATCGTGTTCGGCGTCGGACTGTTCGCAGGCAACACCCTGGGTGGCAAGGCCGCGGACCGGAACGTGGACCGCACCCTGCTGGTGGTCCTGGCCGTCCTTGCCCTGGTCCTGGTGGGGTTCGCCCTGGCAGCGGCCAACCCGGTGCTGACTGTGGCCTTCCTGGTCCTGATGGGCGGCTTCGGCTTCGCCACGGTCCCGGGCCTGCAGATGCGCGTGATGAAGTACGCCCCGGGAGCACCTACCCTGGCCTCGGGTGCCAACATCGGTGCCTTCAACGTGGGCAACGCCCTGGGCGCCTGGCTGGGCGGGGTCACCATCACCGCAGGCTTCGGATACACCTCGCCCATCTGGGCCGGAGCCGTCATCACACTGGCGGGCGTGGCCGTCATGGCCTTCGCTGCGGCCGCTGCCAAGCGGAGCGAAACCCGCATCGACGCACCGTCCGAAGCCCCGGACGATGCGGCGGCTGAGGCCGCAGGCGTGGTCCGCGTCTGAACCACCCGCCAGGGACCGAGAAGTGGTCGGCCGGGCCCTGGCCGGTACGTTGCCGCGCACGAGAGGGGATCGGCTCACGGGGACTCCTTTGGTACTGGACGCCGTGGGGAACCCTACCCGCTTTGGGATGCCGGCCCCTGGGCAGGGCTAAGGTGGAGCGGGGCGTAGTAGGAAGGGGGCCGTTGTGGCATATGTTCCGGCGTCCTTGAACGGGGCTCAGAGATTCGAGGGTTACTGGCTTCTCGAGGTGAGTGGGCAACTCATCCTGCAACTCGTCCTGGATTTCCAGGTGACTCTGGTTCTCGAACGTCTCAGAATCACCATTGAGGAGAGCTTCGTTCTTGAGCACCCCGATGGTACTTCTCATGTAGTCGAACCGGGCGGTGATTTCGATCAGCTCAGTCCCGTTCTGCCGCTCTCACGCTCCCAGGTGGTTGCTGAGGCAAGAGCCTTCGACGACGGACGACTTGAGATTGCCATCCAGGACGGCTTCCGGCTGAGTGTGGTGCCGGAACCCAAGTCGGCGTACGAAGCTTGGAACGTCACTGGTCCAGGCGGATTACTGATCGTGTCTACGCCCGGAGGTGGGCTAGCCTTTTGGAGCAGCTCGTAGAAGAACCCCCCTACCCGTCGCCGCTGGGAAAACCTACCCCGTGGCGCGGTCTCATCGAACGGTTCCTTGGGTAGTCTCAGCTCGTGACTGATTACCGGCAACATCCCGGCGTCGTGGCTCACTGGCGCGATGCTTTGCTCCAGCCCCTTCCAGAAGCCCAGGAAGCGCGAGACACCATATGGTTTGCGGTACCACTTGAACCTGACGTGGAGCAAACATGGGAGGGACTTCGCGGTCGCTTGGAAGCGGACGGCACTGCGACTGTTCTAGGAGTCCCCGCTTATCTCTACGACCTCAATTTCGGCGACCGCGTGAGCGTGATGCGATCCGCTGAGAATGCGCTCGTTGCCACTGGTGTGGAGCACGACGCTCTCAATTTCACATTCAGAGTCCAACTGAATTTCGAGGAACCCAACACATCGCAACTCCTGGCCGCTGAACTTGCCGAGAATGGCTGCCTAATCGATTTCATCTCCCCGCAGTTCTTCGCCATATCCTGCGATGAGGCTCAAGCGCAGGAAGTCGCCGACAGGCTGTTCGCACTGGAACACGACGGCGTCCTTCATTACGAGACTGGTCGAACGCAGCAGTTGGGGTAGGCACCCGATCGACCGACTGTCCGGTGGAGGATCCTTCAGCGTGCGCATGGAGGGGATCAGAGCGCCGCCGGAACGTGCGCGGCTGGCCTGTCATTCCGGGAGTCGCGGCAACCGGGCAAGCGCGACCTGTGACAGCATCTGTTTATGACTCCAACACGATCTGCTGATGAGCTTCTTGGCGTCGATTCTCCCGCGTGGCCATGGCTGGAAACGCTCTTGGCTGACGCGGTCGTCGACTTCAAAGTGTTGTCAGCGGACGACACGTCGAAAAGGAACGTTCTCTTCCGTCTACAGCTGACAGCCGCGTCGACGCTGGGAGCAATTGCGTCGAACTGCGCGGCTATCGCCATCGATCACGGATGGGTACGCATTCTCGGCGCTGGCGCCGATGGAATCGAGGACATTGCTACAGTAAACGCTTTAGGTGAGCCCGATCATCGTGCAGCGCCCCCAGGTCATCTCGTCATCGCTTACGACGTTCTGGGTGGTTTCTTCGCTATCAATCACGATGATCTTCCTGCCGAGCCCGGTGAAGTCTGCTATTGGGGTCCGGACACTCTGGAGTGGACGCCCCTCGGAGCTGGCTACACGGCATTCGTCGAGTGGCTCGTGAGGGGCGGAGCTACGGAGTTCTACCGCGAGCTGCGATGGCCGGGATGGGAAGAAGAGGTCGCCGCTCTGTCCCTCGACGAGGGCATCAGCGTCTACCCGTTCCTCTTCACAGAAGAGGGGCGGAACATTGCGACGGCGGCAAGAAAGGCCGTGCCCTTCCGGGAACTGCTCTATCTGAACGAACACATGGCCAAAAGCCTCAGCGCGAGATCAGAATGAGCGCCAACTGGCATCCGGTGAGCGATCCCTCAACGGGCAAACCGACAGACAGTTCGGGTCTTCGTAGTATTTCCCTCATGGCCCTAGTTGACCTTTCATTCTGCGCCTCGGATCTCCAACGCGCCCACGTAGTGGCTGGACGATGATGATGAACAATCACAACATCCGCCTTGCCAAGAAGGTGCTGGAGGCCATCAAAAATCTAGAGAACGGGACCACCACGCTTGCTGAAACCCAGTCAGTCCTGGAGAACGTTGCCCCTCTCTTTGAGAACGACGGTTCAGGCGTAGAGCATGCCACGCGTCTCGCTGCAGCTGATCTTGATGCGATCCAGTTCACCACCCTGCGCGACGAGCAAGTGCCGGCAGCGATTTTCCGCCTCGACAATCTGCGTACTGCCGTCCAGCTCGCAGACATCGATCCTGCCTGAAGCGTCCCGATGAACGATCCCCGACGCGGCCCGCAGCCCGAGTCAACGTGTCTCGCAACCTGGGCGCCTCGAATCCCTAGGGTTACGAGACATTTTCTTGCGTAGCGTATAGAGCACCCTCAATGGGCAATTTTTAGGGCGAGGGTATACGGGACACCTAGCGGCTCAGCAGTTCGAGCCAGCTATCCCAGGGTATGTCGGTCTTTCGTGTGAGACTGTGATCGTAATTGAGCGAGCAGTGAATCTCATACTCCACCTACGGTGAAGAACAGGTACAGATACCCGAGGCCTAGGGCTAGGCTGGCCGCAATCTTTAGGATGGGATACCAGAATCATGGAGCTACTCGTAGGAAGCCTTGTTGCGGGAATCGCCGTCCTTATCGGTGTTCTCCTGATCGCAAAGCGCAAAGCGTTCAGCAAATTGATGGAAGACTCTCAACGATCAGCGTTTGGCAAGGCGGGCACCAAGTTGATGGGGCGGCCAGAACCTGGGTACATGGTCGTCGCGGGGCTAGGTGCTGTCCTCATTGGAGTGGCGATAGCGATTGTGCTGATAACCCGCTGAATTCGTATGTCGGTCGTTGAGTCCGGAGGGGTCGGCCGCCAAGGTCCTTCCGGCATCTCTTCGTTTGATTATGGAATCAGTGACGCGTTCGCGCTTGATCTCGTGTTCCATCTGCGCGAGGGCGGCCATGATTGTGAACAACATAGAGCCCATCGGTGTTGCTGTGTCGACGTCGCCTCCCGCCCAGGTTCAGGACGCTCAGGCCGGCGCCCCTGCTGCGGAGTTCGTCGGCGAAGGCAAGCATGTTCTGGGTGGATCGCCCGAGCCTGTCCTACGAAGAGTAGCCAGGTGAGAAACGTACGGCTGTCTTCTCATCTGCGCTCTGTAACCTCTGCCGGCCTGAAGTTTAATCTGCGAGCTGCCACAGCTTTGCATAGAACAGAGCCCCGCGCAGTTACGTTCCCCAGCTCGTTGCGCGGAATAGAGCCCACGTAGAGTTCGGTGCATGAAGCTTTCCGATCTCTTCCTGCATCAGATACTGGGTCTGCCCGGCAACCCCGAACATAATCCACTGACCATCGGCTGGATCTTCGAAGACGCGCAACTCTTAGACGTTCGCATAGACGTGCTCCACTCAACCGTAGGCGCCCTCTTTGAGGTCCGTTCGTCTTATCTCCCGGGCGAGCTCAACATTGATTCCCTGAACTGTGGGGTCATGATGTTCCGAAAGACAACCGGAGTGACGTGGGCAACGACTAGTCCCAGGGAGAGGCCAAACCCTCAGGTTTGGGAAGTGGCTGAATGCCACATAGAACAGACGGCCAGCGGCGTGGAAGCGAAACCTCTAGGCGGAAACTATGGGATGGATCTGATAATCAATGCGGAATCCGTGGAGTTCTATGCAGGCAGGCTCCCCGCTCTCCCCGACGGTATACCCAGTTACCCCGACCACATCGATGTGACCGGACTCGTTCCAGGCTGGGAGATGGATTTTTCTCCTACCAATGTCTGGACCCTAGGCCCAGCGCCTGCAAACACGCTCTAACTTCGCTAGGGATCTCCTTCACATAACCGGTCCCCAAATCTGCACCTGGAAGCACTTGTTGCAGCTCAGACTCAATTCGATGCCAATAGGGTAAGGGACCGAGTTGCGGACGGCCCGCAGGGCAGGAAGCTTTCGATAGCCTCTTCCTCGTAGTCTCTGGCCTGGTCCCAGTTGCCGGTCTTCACCTCACCCCACGGTGGAAAATCGGAGTGCCCGGTGAAGGATCCTCTAGAGGTGCTCCGAGTCCGCTATATCGGCGGTCCTTCGTTCATCAGCACGGACGATACCGTCACGAACCGCCGCTCTAATCACTAGGTAGAGGACATAGAAAAAGACGGCGGCACCCACCACCAAGAGGACAACGAAGTTCAGCGGACCAGCATCCATAGCTCCCCCAAGGATGTTCACGTTCATTCAAACCAGAACGAGCTTAGCTTCAAGTGGGCTGACATTTCAGTCAAAAGCAACCCAAGCGGATGCCCGGTGAGGGATCGGCCATCGGGCGGCACTTCAACGGGGCCCATGCGGCCACAGCATTAGGCGATCTGATGCCACTTCTCGCCAAAACATACTGGTAGTTTCAAGAGGATTCATACGCTTTGGAAGGTTGGAAATGTTCGGCCGCTTCAAGAAAAGAAGTTCCAGCGTTGTCGTTGTCACGCTAAATGCCCGGCTGCAGCCTCTGGATCGGGCCGCACTAGAAGACGCCTTCGAGGCCGCGATGAAACAGCGCGGACAAGAAATTCGTGTGGTCGGTGGGGGAATCCAAATGGCGGCGAACGGTGAAATCAGTGAGTGCGACATCGAGATTGAGTTTGACGGACCCTCAGATGCGAGGGCCGAGGCCATTTCCGAAACCCTCACGTCAATGCTTGCACCCAAGGGCTCCTCACTGCACCTGCTAGACCTAGATCGTCGGATACCTTTTGGGGCGCACGAAGGACTAGCCCTCTACCTCAACGGCACCGACCTAGCCGATGAGGTGTATCGGGATTGCGACTCCAATTACGTCTATGCAGAGTGCAGCCGGTTGTTGGAGGGACTCGGCATCGTAAGCAGCCATTGGCAAGGACCCCATGAAACAGCGCTGTACATGTATGGCTGGGACTTCAAAGCAATGCAGGAGAGGTTGACTCCATTCCTGCAAGAGTATCCACTGTGTCAGCAATGTCGGGTAGTCCAGATCGCATAATCCGACGCTGATGCGGCCATGCGAATATACGATCCTTGCGCCACGTCGGTGAGTTACCTCAGGAAGTCTGAGACGATGCTGCCATGACAATCAGCGGTGCGCATGCATCGGCATTTTTCGAGGAAGTCGTCCGCGGACACCAAGTCTGGACAATTCGGGATACTCACGGCTTTCCAGCCCCGTTTGGAAACAATGGACTTCGAAGCATGCCCTTCTGGTCCCTGAGCTCACGAGCGGAGCGAATCGTAACGAATGCCCAGGACTATGCAGGCTTCGAGAAAGTCCTGATCCCTCTTAGTGATGGCGGTCAAAGTGGTTGCCCGGCCTGGAACGAGATGGGCTACGCGTGGGGCTCAACTGGTCCGGCAATCGCGCAACTGGGTACGACGTGGAGCCGCGCGCGGTCTTGGCATCGTTGGCCACTCGCCAATTATCCGAGTAAGTGCCCGGTGGAGGACCCGCTTAAGAAGCATCGACTCATGAATCCTCGGTGGCCCAAAGAAGCTTCCGAAACTCTTCAAGTACCAGCGTGCTCTGGCGATCAAGGTCAAGCTCATCTTCGATTGTCGTTGTGTCTGCTTCCGCGTCGAGCAGCACATTGAAGGTGTTGTACGTGAAGGATCGCCGCCCAGTCTGCAACTGCTCGATTGCCGTGAGGAGCTGAGCCCGGATGAAGTTGCTCAGCTCGCCGGTAAGGAACTCGTCAAGGGGTGGCCGCGGCATGTCAGCGATCACCGGTTGTTTTCATTGTCAGGAGCACGCGCTGATTCAACCACAAATGATCGCGGAAACTGCCCGGACGGCATCATGAGCTGCCCAACTCTGCCCAAGCAAGAAACTAATCAGCGTCCGGTACGGGATCCTCAAACGGCACTTGAACCGCGGTCCGGCATGAAGGTCCAGTTGTGCCTACGACGAGATTTCAGACTCCGAACACCGTGCTGGTGCCCTTCTCGCGATAGTTAGCCCATGCCTGCGGCGGTTATGCTCAGCCCATGACGTCTTCGACAGACCCCATGAAACGGGCACGTTTGGGTATAGCCAAAGCGCTCAGAGTCGCCATGGTGGCGGGCTGCGGCCTGTTGGGCGTTGCAGTGGTTTTTTTGGCCGCCGTGGGAGACAGGAGTCTTCCTTCTCTCCTAGTGCTGACGGCGGGGCTCCTTTGTATGGCAGGCATCCTACTCATAATTTTCAGGAGCTTGGGACAGTGGGGTCAGGACCCAGAGTACAGACTGTCGGGCCCACCCCTTCTGTCCGTCTTCGCGCTTTGCGCCTTAAGTGGAGTGCTGGTCGTTTGGTCCACATCGCTGTGATGAAGGCACGGTTGGCCTGCGACGGTAAGTCGAATATGCAGACTCCCCGACAAGCGCTCAGCCTCGAATCGCAAAAGCTCTAATAGGCGGGCCCCGAGGTCGCGTAACTGACCCCGCCAGCCGTACCGAGGGATCGAAAGATCGGACAACTCATCTCGGTGGCCAGCAGGATGACTCCACGAAGGTCCCTCACGCCAAGCCATCCGGCCTAACAAAAACTATGCCTAGGCCCTATGACTTGTATGCTGCTCAGCAGCGCTCGATAACCGATCCTTCACCGGGCACCTCACGGTCGGGGAGTCTGCGGCACTCGAGGGATCCAGCACTTCACGGTTTCTTGATATCGCTGGAATTCCTCGCCAAACCGTTCCTTGAGGTCAAATTCCTCTAGCGGCCTAACGGCGTAGTTCCACACTAGCGAGCCCGCGACCGCGTATGCGACGACAAACCATGATTGGAGAATCAGACCGACCGCGGCGCCTTGAACGATTCCTGCGACGGCCATCGGATTACGAACCCAACGATAGGGTCCTGCGATGACCAGTCGGTTGGCCATTGCCAATGGCAGGGGTGTGCCGTCTCCGAGCGTCGACATGGCAACTGCAGACCAGAGGCCAAGGGCGATGGCGAGGACTAGAACGGCGAGCCCGAAAGGACCTGCAAATGATGGAAATGGGAGTGTCGCAGCCCATCGCTGTTCAAGCGCCGCCAGGGTGACCGGGATCACCACAAGGAATGACCCCCAGAAGATGACGATTTGGACGAACGTTGATGCCACGTGCTTTGCGGCAGACGGGTGGCTTTTTGCGGGCCGGAATGTGAAGGGACCGCGGATGATCCACGAAGTCGGTAGGCGCCCCAGCAGAATGAGGCAGAGCGCGATCAGTGCACCGGCGGCAGCAGCCAACATGATTACAGCGCCCCAGCCTGCTTCGGTTGTGATTGTGGCGTATGTTGCCAGTGCGACGGCAACGATGCTGGTCCAGCAGGTGCTGACTACCGCGGCCGCCCTGAAACCGAATCCCGCAAACGCCGAGGCAACCACGAACAGTGGAAGGTCGAGGGCAGCGACCGCGACCGGATTGAGATTGCCCAGGGTTGCCTCGCGCACCATGGACGATGTGAAAACCGCAATCCACCAGGAGGCGCCAGCGATGGCCTGCAGGCCGAAGTAGGCTCGCCCCCATCGGGCCCAGCGAGTCACCGATTCAACCCCCAACATCAGCAGCACCTACCGGCTTGTGGAAGGAGTTCTCCGAACATCCCAGTTCCGGATTTCCACCACAGTGGCGGAGGTCCGGCCGTTGTGTATCTACAACATGGCGCACTCAGCCTACCGAAAACAACTGCTTATGCCACCGGGCTGGCGCCGCTCTCGTCGGCCGGTACGGGATCCTTCAACGGGCGCTGACCAAATTCCTCACATTGCAGGCAGGGTAAACCCGCGACGTTTAAGTTCTTCCCGCACGGGGATAAAGGCGAGGTGGGGCTTTTCGGTCAGCAGGGGGACCAGATCCTGCAAGGCTGGCGTGCGATCCATGAAGTCTGCTATGGGGACGACAATGACATCGATGAGCTGCTTGACGAAGGAATCCTCTGGAATCCGACTACTCATCTCGGCGTCCAGCAGGATGATTCCAGGCAGGTCCCTCGCTGCCAAGCCATCTGGCCTAACGAAATCGATGGATGGAATGACATCGATATTTTCGGCGCGAAGACCGAAAACGCAAGAGTTCTCTGATCTGAACTCACCAGAAGCCACTGCCGGGTCCCACCCTAGGTTGAGATAGAAGCTCTCCCCGCCCCAGGGGGACTTCTGCAGGTTAATCACCTGATACTCACCTGAGGATGTGGTTCGGAACCAGCTGCGACCTCGTCTACGGAACCCGCGCGCTTTGAGTATCCCGGCGAACGAAGACTCAATAATCCTGGCTTTATCCACAACAGCAATTCTCATGCACCCCCGTCCTATGGGCGACCAGCAGTCGAGTAGGAAGCGTCCGTTCGAGGATCCCCCTACGGGTGGCGCCAGGGTGTCTAAATCCAAACGATGGGACTAGGGACCCGAGCCTCAGCACATCCTGAGAGTGCAACCGCTCTCCGATGGCTCGATCCGGTAAGTCTGCACCATATCGGCGTTGGAAGGCGCGACAATTACCGTTTTGGCCCAATACGGCGCCTCTTCTTCAACAACCTCGATGGTCGACGCTGACCCGTCCGCCCGGATGAAGGTCTGTTGCTCACCGACCCCTGTCGGGGTTCCGGGCTCCGTGTAGGCACGCGCCGCATTTTCCAGAAGGACAGCGCTCTCAGCCGCGCGGATCAGCGACCACACTGTCTCTGCATCGCAGGGGTAACTTTCCGACTCTTCAGCCCGAAGGGTGCGGCCGGGAGCAGAGAGTCCCTGCGACGCTGCTTGGTGATACTGCCTGGCGGCCTGCCGAATCTTAAATCTAAAAACCAATCCCGCAGCCGATAGGACGATCAACAGAACCAGCAGTCCGGCGATCATTCCGAATGCAAGCTGAGGATTGCCGAGTGCGTCAGCCGTGGTCGCAAGAATAAGGATTCCAGCGGTGCCGACAATAACGACAGCGGGGAGAAATCTATGGAAAACCATCACCCGAAGTATTATTCAGTCTCGCGCAATCTGGAGCTCCCCGGCTCGCCGCTAGGCCGACGGCAGGCGCCCATAAGCCGGTCGATCATCGTTCGCAGCAACCCGCTGCAACGTTCCGCACGGATGCTGACCTCAGCCATGTACGTAAAACCCGCACGATGATATGCACGCTGGCGGGGCCATTACTGCAACCATATTCCTCATGACTGGAATGAAGATCGGTTATGCCCGGGTCTCGACGAACGACCAGGACCTCACCGCCCAACGAAACGCTCTCCTTGCCCTTGGGTTGACGAGAAGCAGATCTTCGTCGATCACGGACTGACCGGAGCCAATCGGGTACGCCCGGGGCTCCGTGAAGCGATGGCGGCGTGCCGGGCCGGCGATACCCTCGTGGTGACCAAGCTCGATCGGCTGGCGCGCTCCCTTTCGGATGCCAGAGACATCGCCGACGAACTGACGGCCAAAGGGGTAGTCCTCAGCCTCGGGGGCAGCACCCACGATCCGACTGACCCTGTAGGCCGGCTGCTCTTCAACGTCCTGGGCATGGTGGCCGAGTTTGAAGCCGACCTGATCCGGATGCGCACCCGCGAAGGAATGGCCATTGCAAAGGCAAAGGGGCGGCTGAAAGGAAAGCAGCCAAAATTGTCCAAGACGCAGCGAAAATACCTTTTGACACTGCACGATGCCGGAGAGCACACGCAGGCCGAGCTGGCCGAGTTGTTCAACGTGTCACGGACGACGGTATACCGCGAGCTTAAAAGGCGCGCCATCTGAAGTTTGACCGGTGCCCCTGCACAGGGTCCATTCCCCTCATGGAGGCGGGGGAGCCGGGGGATCAGGCCGCGGGGTCCGAGGAGCGGCGGACCATCAGGGCCGGTTCCAACTTGCGGGTTGCCGCCGGCCCGGCGGTCCCGGCGATACGGTCAAGCATGGCCTGCGCCGCTACCAGTCCCAGTTCCCTGGCGTGCTGGTCGATGGACGTAAGGCCGATCAGCGGGGAAGCGGCAAACTCAATGTTGTCGCAACCAACAATGGCCACATCGCTCGGGACCGCGAGGCCACGGCCCGCCAGTGCTTCCATGACGCCGATGGCCGTGAGGTCGTTATGCGCGAAAATGGCGGTGGGTCGCTCCGCCCCCGAGTCGAGGAACTGCTCCATCACCGCGCGTCCGCCGCGTTCGGTCATGTCGCTGTGCACCAGCTGGGGCTCCAGTCCGAACTGCCGCATGGCATGCAGGTAGCCTTCGCGGCGGGCGGTATACGGAAGCCAGTCGGAGATGTCCACGTGGGCAATCCGACGGTGCCCCAGGCCGTAAAGGTGCTCCACGGCGAGTACGCCCGAACGGAAGTCATCCGTCAAAACCGAATCGACGCCGTCGGCCTCCAACTCCCGGGTAATCACCACGCCGGGTGTCCCGCGCAGGGCGGCCGTCAGATCCTCGGAGGTGCCGGTGTACCCGGCCAGGATCACCCCGTCCACGCGCAAGTCCACGAACGAACGCACGGCCTCGAGCTCGGTGCGCGGATCCGCGGAGCCGACAGCCACCATCACCTGGTTGCCGCTGCCGGCCAGCCCTGCGCTGAGGCCGTCATGAATGTCCGCGAAGACGGAGTTGTGCAGGTCCAGGAACAGCACGCCCAGGGTGTGGGTGCGGTGGCTGGCCAGCCGGCTGGCCAGCCTGTTGGGGGAGTAGCCCAGGGCGGCGGCACTTTCCAGCACCGCCGTCCGCTTGGCCGGGGACACCTTGGGTGAATCGCGCATCACCAGGGACACCAGCGCCCGGCTGACTCCGGCCTCGCGCGCCACGTCCTCCATGGTTACGGACCGCTGCGAAGGGGAAGTCTGTTTCACAAGACTCCACTATGCCAGCCGGCAGGCCAGCCCTGCGTCAGGCCCCGAACGGCAGCCGCGGGTCGATGTTCTGGCTGTCCCAAGTCTGCCGGACCCAGCCGTGGTGCGGGTCGTCGCTGATCAGCCATTCCCGGACCGGGCCCGGGCCCGCCATGACGTTGAGGTAGTACAGGTCATAGCCGGGGGCAGCCATCGCCGGACCGTGCCAGCCGTAGGGGACCAGGACGACGTCGCCGGTGCGGACTTCCGCGGAGACGTCGATGGGCCGTTCATCGGAGGCGTAAACCCGCTGGTAGCCTATGGCATCCGCGTCGGCGGGGGCGCCGGAACCGTGGGCCACCCGGGTCTCGAAGTAGTAGATCTCCTCGAGGTGCGTTTCCCCGTCCTTTTCCTCGTCATGCTTGTGCGGCGGGTAGGAGGACCAGTTCCCGGCCGGGGTCAGGACCTCGCAGACAATGAACCGGTCCGCTTCCAGCGCCGCAGGGGTGCCGAAGTTGTGGACCTGCCGGGAGCAGTTGCCCGCGCCGCGCAGTTCCACGGGGGTGTCCGCGGCAGGGACCAGGCGGGTGGGGTACGAGGCTTTGGCGGGTGCCGTCGCCACGGCAACGCGGCCACCGTCGGCCGAGGTGATCCGCACGGCGCGGCCGGTGCCCGAGTAGAGGACGTCGCTGGGGCCGTCGAACACCGAAGCGCGCCCTGCCAGGGGGTAGTCAGTGCCGTCGACGGTCACCGTGAAGGACCCGTTGAGCGGTACCACGATGCGTTCTTCGTCCGCGGAGGAAAGTTCGACGGCGGCGCCCGCGGCCAGGGTGGCCACCTTCAGTCCGGTGTGTGCCCACCCGTCAACGGTGAGTGTGGAATCGGATGTTCCCAGGGAAACGTCCCAGGTGCCATCGGCGGCGGTGCCCAGGGGGTAGACCCAGTTGGCCATGCAGTTTGCTCCTTGCGGTCAGCGCTGTACAAGTGTCATTTCAAAGCTGTAGGAATCGGCCCGGTACACGTGGTGTCCGGTTTCGATATGCCGTCCGGTGTCATCGACGGCGGTTCGTTCCATGGTGACCAGTGCCGAGCCTTCGGCGGTGTCCAGTTTGGAGGCCTGGTACTCGTTGGCGGTCATGGCCCCGATCCGCTGGGTGGCGAGCCGGAAGTTGACTCCGCCGCGGCGGAGGATCGAATAAAGCCCCTCCGCCGCCAGCATCGCCTCGTCCATGGCTGCGATGTCGTCACGGACCCAGTTCTCCATCAGGGCCAGCGGCTTTCCCCCCACCTTGCGGAGCCGGGTGAAGTGGTAGACCTTGGACCCGGCCGGCAGCTGCAGTGCCGTCAGGGTGGCGTCGTCCGCTTCCACATGGGAGAAGCTGAGCACCTCCGTGGTGGGCTTTTTGCCGTTGTTGGTGAGGTCATCATAAAGGCTGGACAGTTCCAGCGGCCGGCGGACCTGGCTGGACACCACCTGGGTTCCCACGCCCCGCTTGCGGACCAGCAGCCCGGAACGGACCAGTTCGTCCATGGCCTTGCGCATGGTGGGCCGGGAAAGGTTCAACTGGGCGGCGAGATCGATCTCATTGTCCAGGCGGCTGCCCGGTTCCAGCACTCCGCTGTAGATGGCCGCCTCGATGCCCTGGACCACCTGGTGGTACAGCGGCACGGGGGAAGAGCGGTCGATGCTAAGGCCCAGGTTGTTCGCCACGGTGTGTTCCTGTTCTCGGTCGCGGCGCCCGGATCCGCCAGGTCAGGCGCAGCCGCTTTGCCGCCATATGTTCGCTTGATAGGACATACTCTACGGTTCCGATCGTAGCAGGCGTGGTTGCGCGGTCAAGGGCGCCTCCCGGCAGTTCCAGGGATCCGACCAAATTAAATTGTGCTGACATTAAGACTTTCTCTTGACGGGTGTTGTTAGAGCGCTCTAATCTAGTGGCACGCATCACATTCCTGACCATTTCGGTCCCAAGAGAATCTGAGAGGCAACAATGCTGTTGCAGAAACCTTCCCTGAGTGCCCCGGGGTCCACCCGCCGCGGATACCTGGCCCGGCTCACCGTCATCTCCACCCTGGGCGGCCTCCTGTTCGGCTATGACACCGGCGTGATCTCCGGCGCGCTGCTGTACATGAACGACTCCCTGAACATGACCGCCGTCGAGGAAGCCACCGTGGTGAGCGCGCTGCTCTTCCCCGGTGCCGCCGTCGGCGCCCTGACCGGCGGACGCATGGCGGACAAGCTCGGCCGGCGCAGATCCCTGCTGGTCTGCGCGCTGCTGTTCCTGCTCGGCGCCATTGGTTGCGCGATCGCGCCCAACGTCCCCTTCATGATCGCCGCCCGCATCCTGCTGGGACTCGGCGTTGGTGCCGCGGCAGTCACCTGCCCGCTGTACCTCGCGGAGATGGCGCCCGCCCACCTCCGCGGACGCATGGTAACCATCAACGAACTCATGATCGTCACCGGGCAGATGCTCGCCTTCGCCATCAACGCCCTGCTGGACGCCCTGATCCACGACACCGAAGTGTGGCGCACCATGCTGGGCATCGCGTCCCTGCCGGCCCTGGCACTGCTCGCCGGCATGCTGATGCTCCCCGAATCACCGCGCTGGTACGCCATCCGCGGCCGGCTCGAGGAAAGCCGCCGCGTGCTGTCCATGAGCCGCACCCCGGAACAGGCCGCCACCGAGTTCGAGGAAATCGCCCGGACGGCCAGCACCGCCAAGGCAGAACGCAACCACGCCCTGCGCGACCTGAAGAACAACCCCTGGATGCGCCGTCTGCTGTGGATCGGCATCGGCCTGGCCACCGTCCAGCAGGCCACCGGCATCAACACCGTGAACTACTACGCACCCACCATCCTGGAAAAGAGCGGACTCGGTGTCAGCGCCTCGCTCGTGGCCACCATCGGCGTGGGCGTCACCTCCGTCCTGATGACCATCCTGGGCATCTGGCTGCTGGGTTTCGTGGGCCGCCGCCGCATGCTGGTGATCGGCTTCTCCGGTGTGGTGGGTTCCCAAGCCCTGCTGGCCGTCGTGTTCCTGCTCCCGCAGTCGGACCTTGCCAGCTACATCATCCTGGCCGCCATGATGCTGTTCGTGGCCTTCGTCCAGTGCTTCATCGGCACCTGCGTCTGGCTCCTGCTCTCGGAAATGTTCCCGCTGGCCATCCGCGGCTTCGCCATGGGCATCGCAGTCTTCGCCCTGTGGACCGTGAACGCCGCCATCTCCTTCCTGTTCCCCATCGTGGTCAATGCCCTCGGCTCCACCGGCACCTTCGGCCTGTTCGTCCTGGTCAACCTCGGCTCCCTGGCCTTCGTCATCAAGTTCGTCCCGGAAACCAAGGGGCACTCGCTCGAGGACCTCGAGGCGCACTTCCGGGACGGGGAAGTGCCGGCGAAGATTTCCGCCTAAACAGCCTCTTCCGCACAAACAGCCGGCCCGCGGGGCCGGACCACCTTGACGGCACCACGCCGGACGGGGTTGGTCCGGCCCCGCTCCCGTGTGTGCTGGCCTAGGCTGGGGCCATGAGCCCGTCCGGCAAACTGGGACCCACACCGCGCAGCCTCGAAGTGCAGGACCTCGCCAGCTTCGACCACCTGGTGGCGGCCGGCGCCGTCAACGCGCACGGCTGGCATGCCCAGTCCCTCGACCTCCGGGGACGCTCGGCGGCCCTCACCCGCCTGGACGTGGCGGGTGCCATGTTCCTCGGCTGCACCTTCGACGACGGGATGGAGGCCAGCCTCCGCCGCAGGGGAGCCCTGATCTTTCCCCGGCTCCAGGGCGTTCCGTTCAACCCCTACCGTTCAGCTCTCTATACGCCCGCCGAACTTTACGCGGGCCTGGCCGGCGCCCCTTACGAGGACCTGCCGGACGCGCGGATCTACCACTGGAGCATCCAGCCCGGCCGTGAGCACCGGGTGGACGCCACGCTGGCCTCATCGCTGCACGACCACGCGATTGGCGATGCCCTGGATGAACTGCTGCGCACGGGCCCCTGGTCCGGAAAGCACATCGTGGGCGTCATGGGCGGCCACGCCGCGCAACGCGGGAGCCGTGACTACGCCGGCGCCGCGCGGCTCGGCAAGCTGCTGGTCCGCGACGGCCACATCGTTGCCACCGGCGGCGGCCCGGGCGCCATGGAGGCCGCGAACCTCGGCGCCTACCTGGGCCGGGCCGACGACGGCGGGCTGGACGAGGCGCTCGGCCTCCTGTCCGCCGTCCCCGGCTTCCGCCCCTCGGTGTCCGCGTGGGCACGCGCCGCGGCCGCCGTCGTCGAACGCTTTTCCGATGGAACACCGTCGCTGGGAATCCCCACCTGGTTCTACGGGCACGAGCCGCCCAACTACTTCGCCACCCACATCGCCAAATACTTTGCGAACTCCATCCGCGAAGCCGTCCTCCTGGACTTGTGCCAGGGCGGCATCATCTTCCTGCCCGGGGCCGCGGGAACAGTACAGGAGATCTTCCAGGACGCCTGCGAGAACTATTACGGCGCCCGGGAGAAAGTCACGCCCATGGTCCTGGTGGGAACGCGGTACTGGACGCAGGACTATCCGGCGTGGCCGCTGCTGGAACAGCTGGCCGCCGGGCGGGCGATGGAAGGCCGGATCTTCCTGGTGGACACGGAAGAGCAGGCCGCCGCTGCGCTGCGGCCGTGAAGCGTCCTTTGCCGCTGTCCCGTCAGAGGTCCTTGCGGCACTGCGCCTTGCTCAGCTCATAGAGCCCGTTGAGGTCTCCGGCTGACAGGGCGCCGGAGGGACCCACGGACGCGCCGATCTCCGGGTACATCAGCTGTGCCGGATCATCAACGTGGTCCAGCCCCATCACGTGGCCCAGCTCGTGCAGGATGACCGCCGCGGCGTACCGCTCCCCGTCTGGGCGCTGGAGTTCGTCGGCGATCTGCGGAGCATCCAGGTCCAGGCTGCCCGTGACGAAGGTCTTGGGCCCGCCGTCGAAACTGAAGTGGGTGCTCCCGCCGGTGCCGATCACCTTGCCCGCCAGTTCGGGGGACGCTTCAGGGGTGGTCCAGGCGATCAGCAGCGGCGCCCAGCGCTCGCCGTAGGCCTCCGGCTGGTAGGCGGCGCGCTGCGCGGAGGGCTGCTCGCCCGTGGGCCCGTCGTCAACGAAGGTGATGCCGGTGGCAGCGGAAATGATGCCGATGGCCTCCGACACCAGGCGGTCCGATCCTGCCGGGGCCAACTGGCCGTTGACCACGTAGTGGAGGGGACGGCAGGGGGAGTAGCCCACCGGAGTGCCGTCGCCGTTCACCGCCAGGAAGCGGTAGGAATCGCTGCCCACTGCGGGGACGTCCGGTGCGCCAAGCGGTGCAGCTTCCTCCCCGACGCCCGGAGGGGGAGTGTCCGTACCGGCGGTGGACCCGCCGGCCTGCGCGGGGCGGGGGTCCTCCCGGCCTGCATCCGGTTGCTGCCGGGACTGCTCCGGGCCCCGTTCCTGCTCCCGGCCGTCAAAGAGCGTGCTGAAGCGCGGATCGCCCACGGCGAGCAGCATGGCCGCTGTCCCGAGCGCCAATACAAGCAGGGACCGGTAGCCCGCACCGCGCCTGCGGTGCGGGCGCGTCCCGGCGTGGCGGGGCGGGACGTCCTCCATCAAGGGGTGCTCACTGCAGGGGCCGCCGCTATCCCACCACTGTGCCGAAGAGGAGCCCCAGCACATAGGTGACGGCGGCGGCGCCCAGTCCGATGCCCAGCTGGCGCAGGCCCCGGGTCAGCGGGGAGGTGCCGGACAGCAGCCCCACGGTGCCGCCGGTGGCCAGCAGGGCAACGCCCACCAGCACGCCGGCCACCACCAGCGCGGTCACGCCGGTCAGGCCGAACAGGAACGGCAGGATGGGAATGATGGCGCCGGAGGCGAAGAAGCAGAAGCTGGACAGTGCCGCACCCCAGGCGGTGCCCACCGCTTCGTGCTGGTCCTCATCATCCGGCAGTTCGGGCTGGAGGGACAGGCTGGGATCGCAGTCGCAGGACAGCAGCCCCATGCGCTCAGCCACCCGGTGCTCCGCCGCTTCATGAGACATGCCCCGGGCCAGGTAGACCAGTAGCAGTTCGTTGTGTTCCAGGTCCAGCTTCGGCGCCGCGGCCAGGGTGACCTGGGTGGGGCGGGTGGCTGCCAGCAGTTCGCGCTGGGACCGCACGGAGATGAACTCGCCGGCACCCATGGACATGGCCCCGGCAAGGAGCCCGGCGATGCCGCTGAGCAGGACCACGCTGCTGGCCACGCCGGAAGCCGCCATGCCCATGACCAGCGAAAGATTGCTGACCAGGCCATCGTTGGCGCCGAAGACAGCGGCCCGGAACGTGCCGGCCAGGCGGTTGCGGCCACGGGTGGCCAGGCCCCGGACGACTTCCTCGTGGATCTGTTCGTCCGCCGCCATGGCGTCGGTGGCGTTCGGGTCCTTGGCATAGGGGGAGCGGCCCTCCGCCCGCTGGGCCAGGGCCAGCACGAACACCGACCCGAAATGCCGGGCCAGGAAGCCGAGCATCCGGCTGCGGACCGACGCGGGGCGGGGCTTGCCGGCGTGGTCGCCGAGGAGGGCGAGCCAGTGGGCTTCGTGGCGGCCCTCGGCTTCGGCCAAGGCCAGGAGGATGTCGCGCTCCTCGCCGCCACGGTTCTGGGCCAGGTCGCGGTAGACGGCGGCCTCGGCGCGTTCATCGGCCAGGTACTGGCGCCACCGCTTGATGTCGGCGGGGGAGGGGGCGGGATGGTGGCCTTCTGGGCCGGGATTCGGCACCGGGGCGGACTCCTGGGCGGGACGGTTCGGAACGGATTGGGCGTGCTGCGACACGAAGACTCCTGGGCTGGTGGGCGTGGTGTGGTGCCCCTTTGCAGAGCCCAGCCTACTGCGAAATTCCGCGGTTTTTCGGCCGGTATTCCTCGCTTGCGGGTTTCGGTATGCCTCAATTCCGCCTGTCCCGGCAGACGTTGCCGGGGCGTTCAGCGGACCCTTGACCCCCGTGTGCTGCGGTGTTGTGATGAAGTGTGGCGCAGCCAGCGCCCCCAGTGGAAGAGCACGCCAGGCCAAGACACGGAGGTTGGATTATGGGCACCACCGGACAGCACCCGGACATGCCGCACCTGGACGCCGTGGAGGCGGACCCCGCCTACGACTACGCGGAGGACGCACCGGTCGCCGCGGACGACTGGGACACGGAGGACGAATTCCTCGACGAGGAGGAGCCTGTGGTCCAGCCGGCTCCCGTTGTCGTGGACGCCGAGGACCGGGTGGTCCCGCTGGATCCGGACGAGGTCCGCGACGGCGACTAAGCGCGCCCGGCGGGCAGGACGGACGACGGCGGCGCCTCCTTGCGCTTAATGCGAAAGGAGGCGCCGCCGTCGTGCGTTGCCTGTGGCCGGAATCAGTTGGCGGGAACCCGCTCCGCCGGCTCCTCCGGTGCGGCCTCGCCGGCGACGCGCCGCTGCCAGTTCCGCATGACCTGCGGATCGGTGGGCCGCGTCATCAGCGAGACCACCACGTACACCACAGCCGAGGAGAGCAGGCCGTAGTAGATCGGTTCGTTGGCGAGGATGCCCGCCAGCGGTTCGGAGGCATTGATTTCCAGGAAGATCATGGTGCCCAGCGTGACGACGGAACCGACAGCCATGGAGGCCGCTGCAGCAGCTCCGGTGCCGCGCTTCCAGACCAGGCCGCCCAGGATCGCCACCAGGAGGCCGCCCACCAGGATGTCGTAGGCAATGGTGAGCGCCGCGACGACGTCGTTGGTGACGATGGCGATCAGGATGACCGCCAGGCCCAGCCCGAGGACCCACAGGCGGTTGGCCTTGACGTCGTGCTCGGGGTTGTCGGAGTCATCGGTATTGATGGTCTTTCCGAACCAGCCGGCAACGAACGGCAGGACGTCGGCGCGGGCCACCGTGGCCGCGGCGATGAGGGCGCCGGACGCCGTGGACATCATGGCCGCGACGGCCGCCGCCAGGACCAGTCCGCCGATGCCGATGGGCAGCAGGTTCTGGGCCACTTCGGCGTACACGACGTCCTTGCCCTCGGTGGCAACGTCAATGTCAGGCAGTGCCACGCGGGCGCCGAGGCCGATCAGCGCGCCGGCAGCGCCGTAGAGGATGCAGTAGACACCGGCGGTGGCCCCGCCCCAGCGGGCAACCGTGGGAGTCTTGGCGGTGAACACGCGCTGCCAGATGTCCTGGCCGATCAGCAGGCCCAGCGTGTAGACCACGAAGAACGTGATGATGGTCTGGATGCCGATGCCGTCGAGCTGGAAGAAGCTGGCCTCCACCCGGCTGCGGATGCCGTCCAGGCCGCCTGCGGCGTTGAGCGTAAAGGGCAGCATGAGGATGAAGATGCCCACGGTCTTGATGACGAACTGGACCTGGTCGGCCAGGGTGATGGACCACATGCCGCCGATCGTTGAGTAGACCAGGACGATCGCGCCGCCCACGGCGATGGCCAGCCAGCGCTCCCAGCCAAACAGCACCACGAAAATGGTGGCGTACGCGCCGGTGGAGGTGGCGCAGAGCATCAGCGTGTACGCCAGCATGACGATGCCGGAAGCCCGCGTGGCCTGGCTGCCGTAGCGCAGCGACAGCATCTGGGACACCGTGTAGATCTTCAGCTTCTGGATGGTTCCGGCGAAGAGCAGGCTGAGCAGCAGCACGCCGGCGCCGATGGCCACCACCAGCCACATTCCGGAGATGCCGAACTTATAGCCCAGGCCCACGCCGCCGACGGTGGAGGCGCCGCCGAGCACGACGGCGGCCATGGTCCCGGTGTAGAGGAAGGGTCCCAGGCGGCGGCCGGCCACCAGGAAGTCGCTGTTGTTCCGGGTGCGGGTCTTGCCCCACCAGCCGAACGCGAGCATTGCGACGAGGTACACCACCACTATGGCGATATTGATGACACTTGCATCCATGTTGGTTCCTTGGAGCGTATTGGCGGCAGCGCATTCCGGCGGGGGTCCGGGCTGCGGCGCGGAAGGTGGAAGGCCGGGAAGAAACTCCCGATAATTGCCTGATAGGCAACAGGTGTTTCCAAACATTAGGCTGTGACTGCGGTAACAGTCAAGGACGTGACGCGGTCCCGGGGCCGCGCGCCATGGAGGCGTCACAGAAGGTGGCGGCCATTAGTATTGCTCCAGAGCGGGGCCGGGCTGCCGGCGATGAAAGGGTCGTAGATGAAGGCACTGCCAGTAGAGCCCAGCAATGTTCCGGTGGCCATCGGCTCCCGGATCCGGGCGGCGCGGCAGTCCCAGCGTCTTACCATCGAGCAGGTGGCCGATGCCACGGGGCTGACCAAAGGCTTCCTCAGCAGGGTGGAGCGGGATCTCACGTCCCCCTCGGTGGCCTCGCTGGTCACCCTCTGCCAGGTGCTCTCGATCTCCATTGGCGACCTCTTCGCCGCCCCGGAAACCCACCTGACCAAGCGCAATGACGGGCCCAGGATCTCCCTGGGCGGCCAGGGGATCGTGGAGCGGCTCCTGACGGCCCGGTCGGAGCGGCGGATCCAGATCATCCAGGCCGTCATCGAGCCGCATGGCCGCGGCGAATCCGAGCTCTACGCCGTGGACTGCGATGTTGACGTGCTGCATGTGATCAAGGGCAGCATCACACTGATCCTCACCAACGAGGAATTCGACCTCAGCACGGGGGACACCGTCACCTTCCCCGGCCGCGAGCCGCACACCTGGGTCAACCCGACGGACAAGCCCGTTGAGGTGCTCTGGGTCCTCGTCCCTGCCGCCAGCCGGTAAACCGGCGTGCCGTCCTGCCCGCAGTTCCGTTCCGGACCGGCGTCACGCTGAGCACACTTTGGCCGGTTACCCCGACGCCAACCCTTGAGAATGCGGGCAGCACTTCACTGCGGCTGCTCTAAAACCTGTCCTGTGTGACACCCGCGCACCCGCGAAAAGCGCATAGGTAAACACTTGGTGCGCATTGGAAAACTGAGGTGTATGATGGCTGTCACATCAGACTTCACTCTTCAAAGGAGTTCCGCATGGAAGAGCTGCGCATCGAAGCCAACGGCAACCTCGGCCCCATCGACTCGTCCCGCATCCCGCGCTACGCGGGTGCCGCCACCTTCGCCCGCCTCCCGCGGCTGGACCAGGTGGCCAAAGCCGACGTGACCCTGGTGGGCGTCCCCTTCGACTCCGGCGTGTCCTACCGCCCGGGAGCGCGCTTTGGCGCCAACCATGTCCGCGAGGCCAGCCGCCTGCTCCGCCCGTACAACCCGGCCTGGGATGTCAGCCCGTTCGAGAACATCCAGGTGGCCGACGCCGGCGACATGGCCGTGAACCCGTTCAACATCAACGAAGCCATTGAGACCATCCAGCAGAACGCCCTGGACCTCACCGCCGGGGGCAGCAAGCTGGTGACCCTCGGCGGTGACCACACCATCGCCCTGCCGCTGCTTCGCGCCGCGGCCGAGCGCGCCGGCGGGCCCATCGCGATGCTGCACTTTGACGCCCACCTGGACACCTGGGACACCTATTTCGGCGCCGAGTACACGCACGGCACCCCGTTCCGCCGGGCCGTCGAGGAAGGCATCCTGGACACCGAGGCCATCAGCCACATCGGCACCCGCGGTCCGCTCTACGGCAAAAAGGACCTCGACGACGACCACCGCTTCGGGTTCGGCATCGTCACCTCCGCCGACGTCTACTACCAGGGCGTCCTGGAAACCGTGGCCAAGGTCCGCGACCGGATCGGCAACCGCCCGCTCTACATCTCGGTGGACATCGACGTCCTCGACCCCGCCCACGCACCCGGCACCGGCACCCCGGAAGCCGGCGGCATCACCAGCCGCGAACTGCTGGAGATCATCCGCGGCTTCCGCGGCATGAACCTGGTGGGCGCCGACGTCGTGGAAGTGGCCCCGGCCTACGACCACGCGGAGATCACCGGCGTGGCCGGCAGCCACGTTGCCTACGAACTGGTGACCCTGATGGCGGACAACGCCCTGCCGGGGGACCGGTTCGGCGCCGCCACGGGCTACGCCGCGCAGGCGCTCGGCCAGGAAGTGCGCCGCCCCGCCGGCTTCGCCGTGGCCGGCAAGGAGTAGCGGCGTGATCGACGTCGATCCAGGGACGGCGGCCCCGAACAAGGGGACCGGCGAACGCAACGGCGGGGACCTCGTCGTCGAAACCCTCGAAGCGCTGGGCGCCAAGACCGTGTTCGGCATCCCCGGCCAGCATGCGCTGGGACTTTTCGACGCGATGGGCCGCGGCAACCTTCAGTTCGTCTCCTCCCGGGTGGAGAACAACTCAGCCTTCGCCGCGGATGGCTACTCCCGGGCCACCGGTGAGGTGGGGGTCCTGTTCCTTTCCACCGGGCCCGGGGCGCTGACCTCCCTGGCCGGGCTGCAGGAGGCCTACGCCACCGGTGTTCCCATGGTGGTGGTGGCAAGCCAGATTCCGCTGGAAGGCCTGGGGGCGCGCCGCAAGGGCATGCTCCACCAGCTCGATGACCAGAAGGCCTCAGCGGCCAACGTCACCAAGAGCCAGCGGCTGATCCAGCACGCCTCCGGCATCCCTTCGGCCATCCAGGATGCCTGGACCGAGGCGATCTCTTCGCCCCAGGGGCCGGTGTGGATCGAAATCCCGCAGAACGTCCTGCTGGACCCCATCATGGTCCCGCCGGTCGAGGATGCTCTCGCCGAGGCAGCGGACAACCCGCCGCGGGTGGAGCTGGTCCGTGAAGCGGTGAAATGGCTGCAGGAGGCCAGGCGTCCGGCGATCATCGCCGGCGGCGGCACCCGCCGCGGCAAGGCGGAAAAATCGCTGCTGTCCCTTGCCGGGAAACTCCGTGCGCCCGTCATTTGCACCCCGGGCGGCAACGGGGCGTTCCCCTGGAACCATGAGCTGTCGCTGCAGTCCTGGATCGAGGACCGGTACATGACCGACGTCCTCGAGGACGCGGACGTGCTGGTGGTCATCGGCTCGTCACTCGGTGAAGTCACGTCCAACTACTTCACGTTCGAACCCCGCGGCCGGATCATCCAGATCGACGCCGAACCCCGCGTCCTCGAGTCGAACCGGCCCGGACTGGGCATCCGGGCCGACGCCGGGCAGGCGCTCGCCGCGCTGGATGAGGCGCTTGACCCCGGCCGGACCGCCACACCTGACTGGCACGGTTCCACCCCCGAAGACCTGGTGAAGGAGTCCCTCGCCAAGGTGAAGGCCAGGCTGGAGTCCCAGGACCTCGCCAAGGAGCTGAGGTTCATGGCGGATATCCGCGAGGCGGTGCCCGCTGACATGCAGACCTTCTGGGACATGACCATCGCCGCCTACTGGGGCTGGTCCTGCTGGGACTCCCGCGAAGGGCAGTTCCATTCAGCCCAGGGTGCCGGCGGCCTGGGGTACGGTTTCCCGGCCGCGATCGGCGCCGCCGTGGGCCTGGAAACCCTGGGCAGGCCCGGCCGGGTGCTGGCCGTCTCCGGTGACGGCTCGTCCATGTACTCGATATCGGAGCTGGCCACCGCCAAGCAGCACAACTTCCCGGTCACCTGGCTGATCGTGGATGACGGCGGGTACGGCATCCTCCGCGAATACATGGTGGGCGCCTTCGGCAAAGCCACCGCCACCGAGCTTGCGCGTCCCGATTTCGTCAAGCTCGCCGAGGCCTTCGGCGTGCCGGCCACCCGGGTTTCCCCGGAAGGTGTGGGGGACGCGCTCAAGGCGGGCTTCGCCGCGGACGGGCCGAACGTCGTCGTGGTTGAAACGCTCCTGAAGATGTTTGCGCCCACGCACCTGGACAGCTGAGGGCCCCCAGAGGCTCCCGCACTTCCGCTCCGGCGGAGGTGCGGGAGCCTTTGGCGTTTAAGGCGGACGACGGCGGCGCTACAGTTCGTTTCCCTAAGCAACCTTTTCCTGATACAGTTGCTTGCAGCAACTAATTCTTCAGGGAGGGTCATGTCAGTCGCACCGGCCACCGCTGCCGACCTCGTCGGCCATATCTTTGACCTCCAGCGCGCACTGCGCTGCGTCACCACCATCAACGTCAAGGGCCAGGACACCGGCATCGCCCTCCAGGGCGTGCTCAAGTTCATCGGCGAAGGGGAAACCCGGGCAGCCCACCTGGCAGAACGCCTCGGGGTCAGCCCGCCGGTGCTCAGCCGGCACGTGGCGGAACTGGCCGACGCCGGCCTGGTGGTCAGGACCCCGGACCCGGACGACGGACGGGCCCAGCTGCTGGCGCTCTCACCCAAAGGCAAGGCCAAGCTCGCCGAGCTGGTCCGCCACCGGGCCGAGACGCTGCAGGGCTACCTCTCCGACTGGAACGAGGAGGACGCCATCGCAACAGCGGCGATGCTGGGCAAGCTGACCGCATCACTGAAGAATTCCATCCGGGCAAGGGCGGCCGGAACCACCGAACACCAGACCACGCAGGAGTCCCTTAATGGCTAACGTCACCGCCGCCGCGGACCTGGAGCAGGAGCGCCACCGCGAACGCGCCCCGCACAAGGAGTCACGGCAATCCAAGCGCCACGAACCCGGCGCGCCCATGAACCACCGGCAGATCATGGAGGCCCTGACCGGCCTGCTCGCTGCCTTCTTCACCGCGATCCTCAGCAGCACCATCGTGGCCAATGCGCTGCCCACCATCATGTCCGAACTCAAGGGCACCCAGACGGACTTCGCCTGGGTGATCACCGCGGCCCTGCTGGCCAACGCGGCCACCACCCCCATCTGGGGCAAGCTCGCCGACCTTTTCGACAAGAAGGTGCTGGTCCAGCTCAGCATCGTGATCTTCGTGGCCGGCTCGGTGATGGCCGGGTTCTCGGAAAACATCCCGTTCCTGCTGACCGCACGCGTCATCCAGGGCATCGCCATGGGCGGCCTCACCGCCCTCGCACAGGCCATCATCGGCTCCATCATCCCGCCGCGTGAACGCGGCAAGTACTCCGGTTACATGGGCGCCGTGATGGCTGTCGGCACCGCCGGCGGCCCGCTGCTGGGCGGATTCATCGTGGACAGCTCCCTGGGCTGGCGCTGGACCTTCTTCGTCTGCGTCCCGCTCGCCGTCGTAGCCCTCATCCTGCTCCAGGTCACCCTCAAGGTCCCGCACATCAAGCGCCCGGCCAAGATCGATTGGTTCGGCGCCATCCTGCTGACCAGCGGCGTCAGCCTGCTCCTGATCTGGGTCTCCTTCGCCGGCAAGGCCGACTACTACGACTGGTGGTCCTGGCAGTCAGCCCTCATGGTAGGCGGCGGCGTCCTGTTGCTCGCCCTGCTGGTGCTGGTCGAATCCAGGGTGTCCCAGCCCATCATCCCGCTGAAGATCATCTCCGAGCGCACCACCGCGCTGGCCATCGTGGCTTCGGTGGCCGTGGGCGTTGCCATGTTCGGTTCCTCCACCTTCCTGGGCCAGTACTACCAGGTGGCCCGCGGCGCCACGCCCACCGAAGCCGGCCTGCTGACCCTGCCCATGATCGCCGGCAACCTGATCGGCTCGGTGGTTTCCGGCCAGCTGATCAGCCGCTACGGCAAATGGAAGAGGTTCCTGATCGGCGGCACCATTCTGCTGATCGGCGGCCTGGCGCTCGCCGGCACCATGGACCACACCACCGAGCTGTGGCTGACCGGCCTCTACACGGGCATCTTCGGCATCGGCCTGGGCATGCTTATGCAGAACCTGGTCCTCGCCGTCCAGAACACCGTCCGTGCCACGGACATCGGCTCCGCCAGCGCCTCCGTGGCTTTCTTCCGCTCCGTCGGCGGCGCCATCGGCGTGTCCGTCCTGGGCGCTGTCATGGCCAACCACGTCAAGGACCTGGCCACCGACGGGCTGACCAAGCTGGGCATCCAGGCCTCCGGCGACAGCGGCGCAACGCTGGACCTCAAGGACCTCCCTGCGCCGATTGCCGACGTCATGCGTGCAGCGTACGGTGATGCGACCGCCGGGATCTTCATGATCTCCGCTGTCGTGAGCGCCGTGGCACTCATCGCCGTGATCTTCATCAAGGAAGTCCCGCTGCGCAAGACCGTGGACATCACCCCCGAATCGTCGCTGCAGGCGAATGCCGCAGGGGAAGCGGGAATGACGGCCATGACCGGCCAGCTGCCCGTGGTCCCGTCCGGCGCCGAAAGCGCCGGCCACCACGCCGCCGTTTCCGGGCCGGGCGGCCAGCACGGCACGGGAATTCCGGGCACGCCGGGGACCGGCGGTTCCGTGGCGAAGAGGTACGACGGCGGCGCGGCGGCTGCGGCCCGGGCGTCCGGCGCCGTGGCCACGGACGACTTCGAGGAGGCCTTTGCCCGTTCGTTCCGTTCCGAGGACCTGGACCTGCGGTCCGCCGACGCGGCCGACAAGGCGGCTGCCGCGGTTGCCAACGCCGCCGACACCCTCAGGAAGCTGCAGGACACGCAGCACCTGCTGGCACGGCAGCAGGCCGAGCTGGGCGGCCTGGTCCTGGACATCCAGGAACAGCTGAAGTCCCAGCGCGAGCTTGCTGCCCGGCAGGAAGCCACGGCGGCGGAACTGCGCAGGGTCCAGCGCAAGCTGATGAAGGAGCGCAAGCTTCAGGCCGCTGCGGCACTGTACCTTGCAGGACGCGGCAAGCACAGCGCCGCAAATCCCGCCTCAGGCTCCGACGGGCCAACGCCCGCGCAGTAACCCGGCAGGGCGGGCTGCGAACACGGGCTCCTCAAGGCCGCCGGCCGCACCGGAAGTTCTCCGGCGCGGACGGCGGCCTTTCCCGTGCAGGCCCTTCCGCTACTGCCTGGGGCCCGGGCGGGGGAGCGGTTTCCGGCCCCACCGTGAACAGCATCGAAAAGGTGGAATAAACGGGACTCCAATGTCAGTGGGCAACACTAGAGTTGAGACCATGCTCCTCACCCTCATACGGCGCTACTCCAAACCGTATTCCGCCTACATCACAGCCGTCATCGTCTTCCAGCTCGCGTCAACCATCGCGGCCCTGTACCTGCCGAGCCTGAACGCCCAGATCATCGATGAGGGTGTGGCCAAAGGGGACACCGACTTCATCTGGCGCACCGGCGCAGTGATGCTGCTCGTGGCCTTCGCCCAGGTGGCCACCGCCATCGCGGGTGTCTACTTCGGGTCCAAAACGGCCATGGCCCTGGGCCGCGACCTGCGCCGGGCGGTGTTCCGGAAAGTCACCAGCTTCTCCGCCAAGGACGTCATCGCCTTCGGCGCCCCGACGCTGATCACCCGTGGCACCAACGATGTCCAGCAGGTGCAGATGCTGATGCTGATGGGCCTGAACTTCATGGTGGCCACGCCCATCATGTGCATCGGCGGCATCATCATGGCTCTGCGGGAGGACCTCAACCTTTCCTGGCTGGTGTGGGTCTCGGTGCCGTTGCTGACCGTCGTGGTGGGGTACCTGGTGGTCCGGCTGATGCCGCTGTTCCGGTCCATGCAGAAGAAGATCGACCGCATCAACGCCGTGCTCCGCGAGCAGATCATCGGCATCAGGGTGGTGCGCGCCTTCGTCCGCGAACCTTACGAAACGGACCGGTTCGGCGCGGCCAACAAGGAGCTCACGGACGTATCGCTGAAGATCGGCGCCCTGTTCGTCTTGATGTTCCCCGCCATCAGCATGATCCTGCACCTCTCCACGGCTGCGGTGCTCTGGTTCGGCGGGCAACGGGTGGACTCCGGTGACATGCAGGTCGGCGCGCTGACCGCTTTCCTGCAGTACCTGCTGCAGATCCTCGTGGCCGTCATGATGGGCACCTTCATGGCCATGATGATTCCGCGCGCCTCCGTGTGCGCGGACCGCATCGGCGAGGTGCTCGGCGTCGAGCCCTCCATCCACGATCCCGAACACCCCGTGGCGCCCACGCAGCTCAGCGGCGTGGTGGAGTACAGGAATGTCACGTTCGCCTACCCGGGGGCCGAATCTCCGGTCCTGAGCAACATCAGCTTTACGGCCCGCCCGGGGCAGACGATTGCCATCATCGGCTCCACCGGCGCCGGCAAGACCAGCCTGCTGTCCCTGCTGCCGCGGCTTTACGACCCCGCGGAGGGGGAGGTCCTGCTGGACGGCGTCCCCGTGAACAAGCTGGACCGGGACGAGATCACCAAACGTGTAGCCCTGGTGCCGCAGCGGCCCTACCTGTTCTCCGGCACCATCGAGCACAACCTGCGGTTCGGCAAGACCGAGGCCACGGACCAGGAGTTGTGGGACGCGCTCCGGGTGGCCCAGGGGGAAGACTTCGTGCGGGACAAGAACAAAGGCCTCGCAGCGCGGATTTCACAGGGAGGCACCAATGTCTCCGGCGGCCAGCGGCAGCGGCTCTGCATTGCCCGGGCCCTGGTCACCAGGCCGCGGGTCTACCTGTTCGATGACTCTTTTTCGGCGCTGGACGTCGCCACCGACTCCCGGCTCAGGGCCGCGCTGAAGGACACCACCGTTGACGCCACTGTCATCATCGTGGCGCAGCGCGTCTCCACCATCACTGAAGCGGACCAGATCCTGGTCCTGGACAACGGCCGGATCGTGGACCGTGGAACGCATGAGGAACTCCTGGAGACCTCACCTACCTACCAGGAAATCGTCGAATCCCAGTTGAGCGTGGAGGAAATGGCATGAGCCCCCGCAGGAAGGACCCGGCGGTTAACGGGTCGATACCGGAGGACACCGCACTGGACACCGCCCTAGCGCAAGAGGGCACTGCACAGACAAGCACCGCACAGCCAGCCGCTACTGCGCAGCCGGCTGCCGCAGAGGACGACGACTTCTACGAGGAGGAGTACACGCCCTCCGAGGCAGACGGCGACATGTTCGGCGGCATGCCTGCGAAGAAGGCGCAGCACTTCTGGCCGTCGGCCAAACGGCTCATGGGCCTGCTGAAGCCTGAGTCGCTGGGCATTTCCGTGGTGGTGGCCATGGTGGTGGTCGCCGTGGTCCTCAACGTCATCGCCCCCAAGATCCTGGGTCAGGCCATGGATGTGATCTTCGGCGGCGTGGTGGGCAAGCAGCTGCCCGCCGGAGTGAGCAAGGACCAGTTCGTGGAAGGGCTGCGCCAACAGGGCCAGGACAACTTCGCGGACATGGTGTCGCGGATGGAACTGGTGCCCGGCACCGGCATCGACTTCGCCAAGCTGACCACACTGATTTCGGTGGTCCTGCTGATGTACTTCGTCGCCAACATCTTCCTGTGGCTGCAGGGCTACATCCTGAACCGCATCGTGATGAAGGTGATCCGCAAGCTCCGCGACGACACCGAGAAGAAGCTGAACCGGCTCCCGCTCAACTACTTCGACACCCGCCAGCGCGGCGACGTCCTTTCGAGGGTGACCAACGACGTCGACAACATCCAGCAGGCGCTGCAGCAGGCCTTCGCGCAGCTGATTAACTCACTGCTGACGGTGGTGGGCATCGTGATCATGATGTTCATCGTCTCCTGGCAGCTGGCCCTGATCGCCCTGATCGCACTTCCGCTCTCCGGCGTGGCCGCCGGCCTCATCGGGGTCAGGAGCCAGAAGCTCTTCGCCGCGCAGTGGAAGAACACCGGCACCCTTAACGGCCAGATCGAAGAGTCATTCTCCGGGCATGACCTCGTGCGTGTATTCGGCCGGGACGCTGACATGCTGGAACGGTTCGATGAGCGGAACGAGGCCCTGTACAAGGCAAGCTTCGGCGCCCAGTTCGTGTCCGGCATCATCTTCCCCGTCATGCAGTTCGTCTCCTACCTCAGCTATGTGGGGATCGCTGTGGTGGGCGGCCTGCGCGTGGCCTCCGGTTCCATGTCCCTGGGTGACGCCACCGCCTTCATCCAGTACTCCCGGGAATTCACGCAGCCCCTGGGCCAGATGGCAGGCATGGCCAACATGCTCCAGTCCGGCGTGGCCTCCGCGGAACGCGTCTTCGAATTCCTCGACGCCGACGAACAGGACGCCGAAACAGCCACCGAGCACCTGCCGGCGAGGACCGACGGGCACGTCGAGTTCCGGAACGTCACCTTCAGCTACACCGAGGACCGGGACCTGATCGAGGACCTGTCCTTCACCGCAGAGCCGGGCAACACAGTGGCCATCGTGGGACCCACCGGCGCCGGCAAGACCACCCTGGTCAACCTGGTGATGCGTTTCTACGAGTTGAACTCCGGCGCCATCACCCTGGACGGGGTGGACATTACGCACCTGAGCCGGTCCGAACTCCGTTCCAAGGTGGGCATGGTGCTGCAGGACGCGTGGCTGTTCGGCGGGTCCATTTACGACAACATCCGCTACGGTAACCTGGACGCCACCGAGGAACAGGTCATGGCTGCGGCCAAGGCCACCTTCGTGGACCGCTTTGTCCGGGCACTGCCCGAGGGCTACAACACCGTGATCGACGAGGAAGGCAACAACGTCAGCGCCGGTGAAAAGCAGTTGATCACCATCGCCCGCGCTTTCGTGGCCAACCCGTCGCTGCTGATCCTCGACGAGGCCACCAGCTCCGTGGACACCCGTACCGAGCTGCTGGTGCAGAAGGCCATGGCCGCGCTCCGGACGGACCGCACCAGCTTCGTGATCGCCCACCGGCTCTCCACCATCCGCGATGCCGATACCATCCTGGTCATGGAAAACGGCAAGATCGTGGAGCAGGGCAACCACAAGGCCCTGCTCGCGGCAGGCGGCGCCTACCACCGCCTCTACATGTCCCAGTTCTCCGGTGCGGACGCTGGGGAAGTGCCCGTGGATGATTCGACGGCGGTGCGCAGCTGAGCGGGCACAGGGGCCACGGCGGGCAGCGGATCGAAGTCCCCGTGGCCATGCGCTGGGGCGACATGGACGCCTACGGCCACATCAACAACGTGCAGATCGTCCGCATGCTGGAGGAAGCCCGCATCGGCGCCTTCGGGCCACCTAAGGGAGCCGGCCTGCCCGGCATCGAGCCGCAGGTCTCGCTGTTCAACGATGTACCGGACGGCACCATGGCCCTGGTGGTGGACCACAAGATCCGCTATGTCCGCACGCTGGAGTACCGCAACATCCCGGCCGTGGTGCAGGTGTGGATCGGCGCCGTGAAAGGCGCCAGCTTCGATATCCATTACCTGGTCCAGGACCCCGTCACCGGTGAGGACTGCGTCCGCGCCAGCAGCCACCTCGCCTTCGTGGACGAGGCCACCGGCAGGGTGCAGCGGCTGACCCCGGAACAGAAGGAACGCATGGCGCCGTACAGGCACTAAGCCTCTGGGCAGCAGCCCGCCCCGCCCAGTGGACTGGAACAACAAGCACCAGCGAAAGGAAGCCAGATGGCCAAGAACAAGACCCGCGTTGCCCGGAAGAAGAAGACCTGGAAGGAGATGTCGCCGTCGTCGAAAGCCGGAACCATCCTGGTGGCCATTGTCCAGATATCGCTGCTGGTCGCGGCCCAGCGGGACATCTCCCGGCGTCCCGCAGCGCTGATCAACGGGCCCAAGGCGGCGTGGCGCGCTGCGTCCTTCATCAACTTCGTGGGCCCCATGGGCTACTTCATCTTCGGCCGGAAGCACGCCGCGCCGCTCAAGTAAGGCGCGGCGGGCGGGGCGTCCGCGGCGGACGGTGCCAGGGGCGCTTTGAGCAGGCGCCCAGCTTCACCCTGTAAATTTGAACCCATGACCCCCGCCTCCACTGCTGCCATGACCCGCGCCCTCGGCATCTCGAAGGAGATCGAGGATGCAGCATGGTTCGTGCTGGGACCGGGCCTGCAGGGGAAGCCGTCGGCGCTGGACGGCAAGACCCTGACCTGGACCTCCGAGGCTGCCGCCGAGCTCCTGGACCGGCTGGAGCGCGGCACCCCGGACCCCAAGGCCCCCATGATGACCAACCTCCGGCAGAACCTGGAGGGCGCCACCCGCGAGGCGAAGCAGCTGGCCGCTGAACTGCTCTTCCTGCAGTCCCTGCCGCTGGCGCACGAGGTGAAGTCGCTCAAGGTCAAGCGCGCCCGCGTCGCGGAGGCGGCCTCCTGGCTCGAACCGCCCCTTGAGCTGCCCGAAGAGCTGTACCAGGGCATGACGGACCACGGCGTCATCAGGGACCGCACCGCGGAGTTCAACTGGACCATCTGGGACCACCTCACATGGCTCTGCCGCTTCGTCCGGCACGTGGACCAGCAGCCGCCGGCCGCCATCACGGCTGCCCTTCGCGATCCGCTGAAGTTCCATCGGCTGGCCGCAGCAACGCCCGGCGACCAGCCGGCCATCCGCCGCAGCATCGAGTTCCTCGCATGGCCCAGCTATTTCGAACCCGTGGTGGCTGACGTTGAGCGCCAGGAAATCAGGGACGCGTTCGCGTCACTGGTGGGCGGCGCCAAGGGGGACACCGAAGAGGACATCACCGCGGACATCCACCGCATCCGGCTGCACCTGGACGAACAGGCGGGCCAGCGCATCGACTGGTACGCCCGGCAGCTGGTCAGCCAGTGGCGCAAGGTGGGCGACCCCGGGCGCCGGGCCTGGCTGCTCCGGACCCACCACGACAATGCCGAGCTCCTCACCGCCTGGCGGGACGAGGAGAAGGTGACGCTCGACGTCGAACACCTCCGCCTCCTGGACCCCGGTGTTACCGCCGGGCTGGTCCAGCACGCCGTGGACGAGGACTACAAGCACCTCGGCTACGTGGAGCGTGAAGACACCAAGACCGCTGTCTTTGCCTTCCTCACCGTAATGAAGCCCGGCGACCTGGTCCTGTTCCAGCACGCCGGCACTGTCCGGCTCGGCGGCGTGCTGGGCGAACCCGAGTACAACGACGACAACCGCCGCCTTCGCCGCAAGGTGCGCTGGTTTGACGAGGGCCACACCACCACCAGCCTGCCCCGCCACGTGCAGCGCCAGCTGGCGACGCCGGGCTTCGTGGTGGACGTGACCCGGGTGGTGCAGGCGCTGCAGGCGCTCCTGCCGGCCGAAGCGGAAACGGAACCCGACGGCGACGCGGACGGTGCCGCCGTCGTGCCTCCCGCCCAGGAGGGCTTCAGCCCGCTGACGCCGGAATTCGCGGCCTCCCTGCACATGGAACTGCCGCCCCTGCAGGAAATCGCGGACCTGCTGGAGGAGAACCGGCAGCTGGTCCTGTACGGCCCTCCCGGCACCGGCAAAACCTACCTGGCCAAGCACCTTGCCGCCCAGCTGGCGGATGACACCACCGATGAACGGGTCAAGCTGGTCCAGTTCCACCCGTCCTACGCCTACGAGGACTTTTTCGAGGGCTACCGGCCGGACAAGACGGACGAAGGGCAGGTGTCCTTCAAACTGGTGGCCGGCCCCCTGCGGCGCCTGGCGGAGGAAGCCGCCAAGCCCGGGAACGAAAAGAAGCCGTACTTCCTCATCATCGACGAGATGAACCGGGCCAACCTGGCCAAGGTCTTCGGCGAGCTGTACTTCCTGCTGGAGTACCGGGACGACCGGATCTACCTGCAGTACAGCCCCAACGAGCCGTTCACCCTGCCGGACAACCTGTACATCATCGGCACCATGAACACCGCGGACCGGTCCATCGCCATGATGGATGCCGCCATCCGCCGCCGCTTCTCGTTCATTGAACTGCACCCGCAGACCGAACCCGTGAAAGGCTCGCTGCTGCGCTTCCTGCAGGCCCGCCAGCTGGACACCACTCCGGCGCTGCTGCTGGACGCCCTCAACAGCGCCATCGACGAGTGGGACCGCGACCTCATGATCGGACCGTCCTACTTCATGAAGCCTGCCGCCCAGACCCCGGCGGGCCTGCGGCGGATCTGGAAGTACGAGCTCATGCCGCTGCTGGAAGAGCACTACCACGGCCAGCTCACCCGGGCCCAGCTGGAGGAACGGTTTGGCCTGGACCAGCTGCTGGGACGCCTTGCGCCCCGCTGATTCCGGCGGCGCCCTGCGGCACCTGGTCCTGGACGAGCTGTCCCGCGGCATCGTGGAACGCCTTGACCCTGCCAGCGCGTCCTTCCTGAACTCCAGCGGCCTGGCCAAAGCCTCACCCATGGGGATGGGCCTGTACCGGATCGAACCCGTGGGCAAGGTGGGCTCCGTGCGCACCGGGTCGGTCCAGCTGGACGTGCGCCCCAAGGACCGGCTGGGGCTCAGCCGGCTCCTGTTCCTGCTCAGCTACGCGGGGGAGCAGGGCTTCCGGCCGGGGACGGTGGCCGCGCAGGAGGAGCACGAACTATGGAGCGCCCTGGCCGAGTCGCTGGCGCAGCTGGCTGAACGGGCCCTGGGAAGGGGAGTCCTGCAGGGCTACCTGACCGTGGACGAGTCCCTCCGCACCGTCAAGGGCCGCATCCGGATATCGGACCAGATCTCCCGCCGGCCGGGCATGCTGGTTCCGCTGGAGGTCTCCTACGACGAATTCACGGAGGACATCGCCGAGAACCGGATCCTTCGTGCGGCGCTGGAGCGAATGGGCCAGGTCCCGCGGGTCCGGCCGGAAGTGCTGAGCCGGCTCCGCCTGCTCAAGGGAAAGCTCGACGACGTCACCCGCCTTCCGTCCGGGGCCCCGCTGCCGCCGTGGAAACCCACCCGGATGAACCTGCGGTACCACGCCGTGCTGCGGCTCGCTGAGCTGATCCTGCGCAATGCGTCCGCGGAGGCCGGGCCCGGCCGGCAGCAGACGGCCTCCTTCGTCGTGGACATGGCCCGGGTGTTTGAGGATTTCGTGGGAACCGCCCTGCGGGAGGCGATGGCGGCGTACCCGGGCGAGCTGCGGCTGCGGTACAACGCCCTGCTCAGTGAGGCGGTGCGCGACAGTGACCGCCTCACCGTCCGGCCGGACGCGGTGCACATGCTGGGCGGCCGGCCCGTGGTGGCCTACAACGCCAAGTACAAGGCGGCCTCCGACGCAGGCGCCTCCCTGACCGCAGACCACTTCCAGATGCTGGCGCACTGCACCGCCCTGGCGGTGCCCACGGCCTGGCTGGTCTACGCAGGCTCCGGTGAGATGAAACTCCGCCGGATCATGAACACGGACATCGACATTGTGGAGTTTCCGCTGGACCTCTCACTGCCGCCGACGGAGATCCTGGCGTCCATCCGGGAGCTGGCACGGCAGTCCTGGGGCGAAGTGGTCCGGCAGCATTCCGGTGCCTAAGCCTGCCGGAACCGCAGGTTTCCCGCAGGCGTCCGCCTGCTAAACCGGTACGCGGAACGTGAAGGTTGTTCCCTTCCCCAGTTCGCTGTCCACGCCGATGGTGCCTCCGTGGGCCTCGACGATGGCCTTGCTGATGGGCAGGCCCAGCCCCACGCCGGGGATGGCTGTCCGGCGCACGTTGCTGGTCCGGAAAAACTTGGTGAACACTTCCCGGCTGTCCTCCGGCGTCATCCCCATGCCGGTGTCCGTGACCCGGCATTCAAGGTGTCCGTCCTGGCGTGCCAGGCGGACCAGGACGTTGCCGCCGTCGGGGGAGTACTTGATGGCGTTGGAGACCAGGTTGTCCAGCACCTGCGAAATCCGGGCACCGTCCACGTGCGCCTCCAGCGTGTCCGGGGTTTCGGCCTCCAGCACCACGCCTGCGGCGGTGGCCTTGGGCATGGCGGAGGAAACGCTGGCGCGCACCAGTTCGGCCACGTCCACGGTGTGCGGGGTGACGATCAACTGGCCGTTGCGGCTGGCGAGCAGGTCGGAGACCAGGGTGAGCAGCCGTTCGGAGTTCCGCCGGATGATCTCCAGCATGTCCCGCTGGGAATCGTCAGGCTCGTCGGCGAGCAGGATTTCCACGTAGCCCAGGATCGAGGTCAGCGGGGTGCGGAACTCGTGCGAAACGCTGGAAACGAAGTCGTCCTTCGCGGCCAGTGCGTTCACCAGGTCCGTGACGTCGCTGAAGGCGATCACCGATCCTGCGAACGTGCCGTCCGCATCCTTCATGGCCCGGGCTGTGGTGACGAAGGCCCGCTGGTCAGTGCCGGCGCCCAGCCAGACCAGGTAGTCCGTGAAAGTTTCGCCCAGCACTGCGCGGCGCACCGGGCGTTCCTGCACGGGCACCAGGGTTTTGCGGTCCGGGCCGAAGACCAGCAGCTGGGATTCATTGGGGTCCGGGTTGTCCTTGGGGCTGGCCAGGAGGTGGTTGGCCTTCTGTTTACGGTTCATCAGGACGTCGTGGCCGTCGGCATCGACGGCCAGCACGCCCAGGTGCACGGTGTCCAGGACGGTGTTCAGCAGCGACTCCTGCCGCCGGCTGCTGGCAAGGCTGGCCTGGAGCTGGGCGTCCTTCTCTTCGAGTTCACGCTGCTGGCGCATCATGCTCAGGGTGAGTACGCTGACCGACACGCCGATGCCGAGCATCATTACCGGCAGCAGCAGCGACCGGGTGAGGTCCTGCGGGGTGACGTTGCCCTTCAGCAGCAGGGGAACCCAGATGATGGCCAGGGGTGCCAGGAAGGACAGCCAGAGTGCCGTCCTGGGGTAGTAACCGGAGGCGCACAGCCAGATCACGGGGAACACCGCCAGCAGGCTGATGCCGGTCAGGCTGTCCTGGCCGCCTTCCCGGCCCACGGCGATGGACACGAAATCCAGCAGCGGAATAACCAGGAAACTGGTGTACGGAAGCCGTTCCCAGGGGACCAGGTAACACAGCCCCATCAGGACCAGCTGCGAGATGACGAATCCGGCGAAGAGCGGGTTGCCCATGGTTCCGGGGAAGAACGCCCACACCAAAAACACCGTCAGCAGCGTGGTGACGAAGAGCGGCATCTGGCTCATGGCCACCCGGTCCCGCAGCCGGTACTCATGGAACTGGCGGCGGAAGAAGCGCAGCCGCCCGGACTGCCACGCCGCCGGATCAGCCATGGGCCTGGAACTTTCGGATGAGAGGGTGCGAGACCATAGCAGCAGGATATCGGCAGCCGGTTATACTTCTGACGTTGGCTGCTGAGGGGGCGCTATGAGTGATGCACGTGTGGGACTTGTCATCGAGGATGACCACGACATCCGGGAACTGGTTCGCACGGTGCTGACCCAGGCCGGATTTGACGTAACTGTGGCCAGCAGCGGCGCCGAGGGCGTGCTCGTGGCCAAGAACATCAACCCTGATGTCATCACCCTTGACCTGGGCCTGCCTGACATTGACGGCTTTGAGGTGTCCCGACAGATCCGTGAATTCTCCGACGCCTACATCGTGATGCTGACGGCCCGCACGGAGGAGCTGGACACCCTGATCGGACTCGAGTCCGGTGCCGACGACTACCTGACCAAGCCGTTCCGGCCGCGGGAGCTCCGTGCCCGGGTTGCGGCCATGATGCGGCGGCCACGGTCCGCGCCCGAGCCTGCGGATGCCCCGGCAGAGGCGCCCGCCGAGTCCAACGGGCACCCGGAGCGCGGCAATTTCAGCCATAACGGCCTTGAACTGAGCTACGCCTCCCGCACCGTGCTGGTGGACGGCAGGGAGATGAACCTGACGCGCACGGAATTCGAACTCCTGCACGCCCTGCTGGAAGCCGGGCGGACGGTCCGCACCAAGTCCGACCTGGTGCGCCGGCTGCGGGACGAGGACTACGACGTCGGCAGCTACATCAGCGAAGCGGACGAACGGTCCGTTGAGGTCCACATGGGCAACCTGCGCAAGAAGCTCGGCGACTCCCCGCAGCAGCCGCGCTGGTTGCAGACGGTCCGCGGCGTCGGTTACAGGCTGGCACCGAGCGCGCACTGAGCCTGCAGCCGGTGCATGGTCTGCCGGCTGCACTGGCTGATGTTCCGCAGGAAAGCGGCAGCCAGGTGCGGAAGGACGACGGCGGCGTCGTCCTGGTGAGCTCCGGTGCGGATTTCCGCTTCCAGGGCGATGGCCAGTCCCGCCAGCCGCTCGGCGCCCACCATCTGGCTGGAGGTCTTCAGGCTAAGCACAGCGTCCACCGAACCGTCCAGGTCGCCGGTGGTCAGCGCCAGCCGCAGCTTGCTGATCCGTTGCGGCAGGCACTCGATGAAGTTCCCGACGAACACCCTGCAGTACCCTCCGTCCTCGTCGAGTTCTTCGCGGAGACGGTCCAGCACTGACTGGTCCACCAAGGGGAGGGGGGCGTCATCCGAGGGGCTCACGGGGGGTCCTTTCAGCTGACGTTTCACTCCGGCAGCGCGTCATCGGGGTGGGGCGGGTGTGCAATTTCAGGGTAGGTCCGCCGCTCCAGGGCCACCCTGGTTCGGGGAAGAATTGTGGGTTTCTTGATGACTCTGCGGTTTCCGCGCCCAATACTTGACCCAGTGCTTCCAGCACCACCACTTTGCGGCTGCGGCCGCCCGTCAGCTGGGGATGGGTTGTGTTTACGAAAATACTGCAGAAACTTGGCATCGCACTGTTCGTTGGTACCGGGCTGGTCCTCGCCGCGGTACAGCCTGCCGCGGCGGCCGCCGCTCCGGCAGCGATCACCTTGAGTCCGGCCTCCGGACCGGCCGGTTCCGCCGTGACGGTTGCCGGAACCGGGTTCAAGGCGGCCACCACGGGAACGGTGATCATCGGTCCAGCAACGTTCGCCTTCAAGACAGGAACCACCGGTGCCTTCAGCACGGGAGTGACGATTCCGGCCGCTTCCACCGGGAACGTCACCGTCACGGCGAAGACCTCGTCCATCAAGGCGTCAACCGTGTTCACGGTCCAGGCCGCGGCGCCGGAACCGCCACCAGGCGGCGCTGACATCCTGCGGTTCGGCGCTGCCACCGCCGGCGGGCCGCTGGCCACGGCGGAACTGGACGAGGTGGCAGCCGTCGCGGGGGAAACCCCGAGCATCATCCTCTCCTACAAGGACTTCCTCCAAGCCCCGCCGCTGGCCGAGCTCGACGCCGTGAACGCCAGGGGAGCCACGCCCCTGCTCACATGGGAGCCGTGGGCCTGGGGCGGCGGCGTTGACCAGGCGGCCTATGCGCTGGACCGGATCACCCTGGGCGACCATGACGCCAGGCTGCGCGAATGGGGCCAGGCCTTGGCTGCCTGGGGCAAGCCCGTGATGCTTCGCTTTGCGCATGAGATGAACGGCAACTGGTACCCATGGGCTGAAGGGGTGAACGGGAACCAAGCCGGTGACTACGTCGCTGCCTGGCGCCATGTCCATGACGTCGTCGCCGCCATGGGGGCCGCGAACGTCCAGTGGGTCTGGTCCCCGAACGTTCCGTACTTCGGCTCAACGGACCTTGCCGGGCTCTACCCCGGCGCGGCGTACGTGGACATCGTGGCCCTTGACGGCTACAACTGGGGCACCTCGCAGACGTGGAGCAGTTGGGCCTCCCCGCAGAACCTGTTCGGTCCGGGCATTGCACAGCTCCGCGCACTGGCCCCCGGGAAGCCGGTCCTGATCGCAGAAGTCGCCTCCAGCGAGCTGGGCGGCTCCAAAGCGGCCTGGAACACCGACCTGGTGTCCTACCTTTCCACCCAGGCCGACGTACTGGGCTTCGTCTGGTTCCACCTCCAGAAGGAAACAGACTGGCGGATCAACAGCAGCGACTCGTCGGCAGCAGCCTTCAAATCCGCCCTGGCGGCCCGAAGGGCATAGGGGACCGGCCGGCGGGGCTGCCCTCAAGACTTAGCAGGTGTTCCCGGCGGGAACACCTGCTAAGTCTGCGCGGTCCGGATCAAGGAAGCTGGGTCCGGCGGGAAAAGATTGGCTCAAGACCGGCGCTGGTTTTCAAGGAACTGGACCAAGTGGGTCTCGAGCGTCGGGCCGTCCTTGAGTTCACATTCCCACACGGTCAGGACGTCCCAGCCGGCGGCTTCGAGCTGGCGGCGCTGGCCGGCGTCGCGCTCCCTGGTGCGGGTGCGCTTGGCCTCCCAAAAGTCGGCGTTGTTCTTGGGCGCGTGTTGGCCCACCCGGCAGTCGTGGAAGTGCCAGAAGCAGCCGTTGACAAAAATGACCTTGCGTTTCCCGGCGAATACCAGGTCCGGGTTGCCGGGCAGTTTGCCCGCGCCCGCGGCGCCGTGGAGGCGGTAGCGGTAGCCCTTGGCGTGGAGGAGCCTGCGCACCAGCAGTTCGGGCTTCGTGTTCTTGCCCCGGATCCGGGACATGTTCCAGCTGCGTTGCTCAGCCGTCAGCTTGTCCGCCATGGTTCCAGTCCAGGAGCGCCTAGATCTCGCGTTCGGGCTGTTCGCCGAAGTTGAAGTGCCGGCCGCTGATGGAGGCCGGTGCTATTTCGACGTAGAAGTCCTTCAGCGTGGGCACCCACGTCTTCAGGCCCAGGGCTTCCACCGCTTCCAGCTCGGCGGAAGTGGTCAGCACCCGTGCGCTCCCGCGCAGCACTACGGACCATGCCTGGTCCGAAAGGATGCCGTCCGTTTCAAAGAGCACCTTGGAGTTGATGGTCAGCTGTGCGAGCTTGTTGCCCGGCGCGGTCCGCAGATAGATCTTCCAGTCCGCGGTGACGTAGTTGACGGGGAAGATGTCCGGTTCGCCGGCAACGGAAACCACCAGCCGGCCGTGCTTGGTTCCTTCGAGGAGGTCCCACGACTGCTCGTCGGTGAGTTCGAGTACGGGCTGCCCATCAGCGTGTTCGAAGATCATGCAGCCATTCTTCTACGGGATGTAGAAAAGTGCCAGAGGCTTAAGTCGCATTCTTACGGTGCGGTGGTGGGGCCGTGGCGTGAGCATTCGGCCCGCCAGCCCAGCGGGGTGACCTGGACTTTCAGCCTGCGGCCGCACTGGACGCAGAACCGCGGAGGCTCCCACTGCAGGCTGGAGAGGCACTGGCGGTGGGCCGGCGACGGAGCCGCGGTGCCGCCGTCGTCCGCGTTCCCGCCTCCGTCCGTCCACGGTACGCAGGGGCCGCCGCAATGCCCGCAGTAGGTGCCGCGGGCACCTCTGGCCGCGCCGGTCCGGGAGGTGGTCACAGGGTCTTCTGCAATTCCTTAATGGGCATGTTCAGCTCCACCAGGAGATTGAGGTCCGCGGTGGCGGGCCGGCCCAGCGTGGTCAGGTAGTTGCCCACGATGACGGCGTTGATACCGCCGAGCAGGCCTTCGCGCGTGCCCAGGTCGCCCAGGGCGAGCTCGCGGCCTCCGGCGTAGCGCAGGACGGTCCGCGGCATGGCCAGCCGGAACGCCACGATGGCGCGGAGGGCGTCCTTGCCGTCCATGATCTCCTGGTGCTCCAACGGCGTGCCGGGCCGCGGATTGAGGAAGTTCAGCGGCACCTCGTGCGGATCCAGGGCCGCCAGTTGTGCGGCGAGCTCCGCGCGCTGCCCAAGCGTCTCGCCCATGCCGATGAGCGCCCCGCAGCACAGTTCCATCCCGGCGTCCTTGACCATGGCGCAGGTTGCCAGGCGTTCCTCATAGGTGTGGGTGGTGACCACCTGCGGAAAGAAGCTGCGGGCGGTTTCAAGGTTGTGGTTGTAGCGGTGCACACCCCACCCGGCGAGCTGGTCCACCTGCTCCTGTGTCAGCATGCCCAGGGAGCAGGCGATGTTGATGTCCACCTCCTGCCGGATGCGGTTGATGGCGAACCTGACCTGGTTCATCAGCTTGATGTCCGGGCCGCGCACGGCTGCCACAATGCAGAACTCGGTGGCTCCGGTGGCGGCGGTCTCCTTGGCGGCTTTGACCAGTTCCGGGATGTCGAGCCAGACCCCACGGACCGGACTGTCGAACAGCCCTGACTGACTGCAGAAGTGGCAGTCCTCGGGGCAGCCCCCGGTCTTGATGGAGACGATGCCCTCCACTTCCACGTCCTCGCCGCAGTGCTTGAGCCGGACCTGGTGGGCAAGGTCGAGGGCTGCCGGGAGGGCGTCGTCAGGGAGGCTGAGGACGTCCACCAGCTGCTCCTCGGCCAGGCCAATGCCTTGGTCCAGGACCTGCCGGCGCGCGGTGTCGAGGATGGCGTGGTCTGTAGCGTGGATGGTCATTGGCGGGTCCTTTGGGTCGCGGGAAGTCTCCTTCAGACGCTAGTTCCATGGGTGCCTGCGGTTTTTGTGGAGTCGCGACAACCACAGCGCGCAGCGTTTGTTGACAGGGCCAGTCAACGCTTAACGACTTCGAAACAATGCCGTGACGGGTTCGTCTCTTCGGCTGGATAGCGTCGCCTCCAGACCTTCGAACTGCTAACGAAAGCGAAGCACCCGAATGAGCCACGACTCAGAAACCACCCAACTGCTGGAGCCCGCCGCACCTCCGGGCGCCGCCGTCGTCGGCTCCCCGGCCGCCCAGGCGGCGGGCAACACCGCCGCACTGAACGCCACCAAGGAGAGCCTCGAAGACTACACGCTGCGGTTTGCCCCGCGGTCCTACCGCAAGTGGAGCGCCAGGGTGGTGGCCACCAGCGCGCTGGGCGGGATCGCCTACCTCGCGGACTTCTCCATCGGCGCGAACATCGGCATCTCCTACGGCACCGTCAACGCAATCTTCGGCATCCTGGTGGCCGCCGTCATCATCTTCGCCACCGGGTTCCCGCTGGCGTACTACGCGGCCCGCTACAACATCGACCTGGACCTGATTACCCGCGGCTCCGGCTTCGGCTACTACGGGTCCGTGGTCACCAACATCATCTTTGCCACGTTCACGTTCATCTTCTTTGCGCTGGAGGGCTCCATCATGGCGCAGGGGCTTGAGCTGGGACTCGGCATCCCGCAGTGGCTGGGGTACGCGGCATCCACGGTGATCATCATTCCCCTGGTGATCTACGGGATGAACACCCTGGCCAAGCTGCAGGTGTGGACCACGCCGCTGTGGTTGCTGCTGATGGTGGTCGCGGTGGGGTACCTGCTGGTCTCGCACCCGGAGAGCATCAACAGCTTCTTCGCCTACACGGGTGAGTCCGGCGACGGCGGCCCGAACCTGGCCTCCGTCATGCTGGCCGCCGGCGTCTGCCTGTCCCTGATGGCGCAGATTGCCGAGCAGATCGACTACCTCCGCTTCATGCCGCCGCGCACCGATGCCAACCGGGGAGCCTGGTGGCGTGCCGTGATCCTGGCTGGCCCGGGCTGGGTCATTTTCGGGGCCATCAAGCAGATCGTTGGACTGTTCATTGCCATCTACCTGATTGCCTCGCTTGATCCTGCGGCCTCCGCGACCGCCAACGAGCCGGTGCACCAGTTCCTCGGCGTGTACCAGGAGATGATGCCCGCCTGGCTGGCCATGACGCTGGCCGTGGTGCTGGTGGTCATCTCGCAGATCAAGATCAACGTGACCAACGCCTACTCCGGGTCCCTGGCCTGGACAAACTCCTTCACCCGGATCACCAAGACGTACCCGGGCCGGATGGTGTTTGTGGTGGTCAACCTGCTGATTGCCCTGGTCCTGATGGAAGCGAACATGTTCGACTTCCTCAACACCATCCTGGGCTTCTACGCCAACTGCGCCATGGCCTGGGTGGTCACCGTGGCATCCGATATCGCCATCAACAAGTACCTGCTGAAGATTTCACCCAAGGTCCCTGAGTTCCGCCGCGGCATGCTCTACGCGGTGAACCCGGTGGGCTTCCTGTCCATGCTCGTCTCCGCGGGTATTTCCATTGCGGTGTTTTTCGGCGCCTTTGGTTCCGGCATCCAGCCGTACTCGCCGATCTTCGCGGTGGGCCTGGCGCTGGTGCTGCCACCGGTCCTTGCGGTCCTGACCCGCGGGAAGTTCTACCTGCGGCGGACCGATGACGGCATCGACCTGCCCATGTTCGATGCGGACGGCAACCCCAGCGACGCCAAGCTTTTGTGCCACGTGACCGGCCTGGAGTTCGAACGCCCGGACATGGTGCGCTCGGCACAGGACGCGCCCGACGGCGGCCCGCAGTATGTCTCTTCGCTTGCCCTTTCCACGGACAAGTCGGGCGAACTGGTGCTGCCGGCCCAGAAGTAACGTTACGGGGCGTGGGCCCCGATTGATCCGGTTGGGAAAGCCGGCGCCTCCCAAGGCGCCGGCTTTTCCTGTGGATAACTCTTATCGCCCGATTGTGACCTGGGCTACCCTTAAGTCACTGCCCGGAGCAAGCCGTCGTCACTACTGGGGGAATAGCGGCCCATGATCTCGCATAACGTCCGTATGTCTTTCGGTCTTCGGCCTGCCGCCGCGGCCCTTGCCGTGGCCGGTGCTGTAGTGCTGGCCGGGTGTTCGGGGGGAGCCCCGGCGGATCCGGGAACATCTCCGGCCTCCGCCTCCGCCACCCCGCCCGCGTCGCCCAGCCCCTCCACTTCGCCTTCACCCACGCCCAGTGCGGTGTACAAGCCGGCCGACGCGTCCGGTCCGGCTCAGAACGTCCCGGTCCCCGTGCTGCCCGAAGTAGCGAAAACGGAGACGAAGGAGGGGGCCGAGGCATATGCGAAGTATTGGTTCAGCGTCCTGAGCTATGCCTATGAAACCGGCAACGTCGACATATTCGAACAGGTGGAGCCGCCGGGGTGCACTGCTTGTTTGAAGGTCAAGGAAGTCATTAAGAACTGGCACTCGGAAGGCCGTTGGTTGGTTGGTGGCAAACTGACCACTCCTGTCGCGAACACCACTTTCGAGAAGGCCGAGGACGGCCGATATCAAGTTGCCGTGCAAGTTCATCAAGAACCTTTGTCCTACATGCGCGCCGACGGTTCAGTCGCTCGAACTGATCCTCAGGCACCGGATCAGGGCAACCTCCTAATGTTGGACTACAAAGGCGGGGCGTGGACTGCCAGTGAACTCGGAAGCATCGTTGGTTGACAATGTTCCGGTTGAAGCGGCTCTGCCTAGTCGTGGTCACTGCGAGCGCCGTCTTGCTCAGTCCACTTCCAGTTCAAGCGGCTGATGATCCGGAGTTCGGTGGTGAGTGGAATCCTGGCTTGGGTATGAGCGGACACGTTTGGGACTCCGATCGCAACGAATTTGTCACTCCTGAACCAGGCGCAGTGAACACTGACCCCAATGAGTACAAGTACGAGTTGCAGTGCCATCTGGGCGGTGGAGACTTCGATACGCCGTGCCTGGCGCGCCAGTTGGAGTGCAAGGACGGTCCCGACGGCGAGGACGGCATCCCGGTCATGTGGCTGTCCCGGCCCCGTGGCGTCCCGGGTGCGGTCTGGGCGCCGCACTCCGGCCCCACCTGCCTCTACGACGCCAAGCCTGAGGACCTGCTGCCACGGATCGCCGCGGACATCCAGCGGGAGTTCCAGAACCTTCCGGTGAAGGCAGGCGCGGTCACGGCCCAGCCCAGCCCGCACACCCTGAGGGGAGCAGAGACCAACTTCTACGCCGAAGCCGTGGAACAGCAGTTCGACATCACAATGTTCGGCCAGCAGGTGCATGTTGTCGCCACCCCGGTCCAATACACCTGGAACTACGATGACGGCACGGTCTTCGGCCCTCAAGCCTCAATGGGTGGACCGCTGCCGCAGGAACGCTGGGGTGAAAAGACCAGGACCAGCCACGCCTATGGCTCCACCGGCGACTTCCAGGTGGTGCTGACCACGTCGTTCCAGGGGACCTACTCCGTCAACAACGGCCCGGCCCTGCCAATCCCCGGCCAGGGTCAGTTCAGCTCCCCGCCCCAGACTGTCAGCGTCTGGCGTTCCCTCACCCGAAACTACGCTGACGACTGCAATGCCAACCCGCAGGGCCAAGGCTGCCCGGGCGCCTCACGATAGGAGGCCCGATACCCGTAACAGACCTGGCAGGCGTGCGGGGCCGGCGGTCACCCGGGTGGTGGAGGTGTGATTCGCCTCGCATCTGGAATAGTTGCGCGCGCCTTGTAGTTGGCATGGACAGTAAGTCTTCAGCCTTCGAAAGGAACGCGCATGCTGTTTTCCCCACTCACCCTCGGCGAACTCGAGCTTCCCAACCGCCTCGTCATGGCGCCCCTGACGCGCGTCCGTTCAGGTGAAGAAGGCGTCCCCAACGCCCTGGTGGCCGAGCATTACCGCCAGCGCGCTTCCCTGGGCCTCATCGTCAGTGAGGGCACCTACCCCAGCGCAGGTGCCCGCTCCTACGCCGGCCAGCCCGGGATCTTCACTCCGGCGCAGGTAGCCGGGTGGAAGACCGTCACCGACGCAGTGCACGCCGAGGGCGGCCGGATGTTCGCCCAGATCATGCACGGCGGACGGGTCTCGCACCGGGACATCACCGGCGGCGCGGAGATCGTGGCGCCCAGCGCAGTCGCAGTGGAAGGTGTTGTCCGCACGCCGGCCGGCAAGCAGCCCTACCCGGTTCCCCGTGCCCTCCATACCGACGAACTGCCCATGGTCATCCAGGAATTCGTCAACGCCTCCCTCAACGCCATCGAGGCAGGGTTCGACGGCGTCGAACTCCACGCCGCCAACGGCTACCTCCTGCACGAATTCCTCGCCCCCAATTCGAACATCCGCACCGACAGCTACGGCGGATCACCGGAAAACCGCGCCCGCTTCGTGATCGAAACGGTCAACGCGGTGGTGGCGGCCGTGGGGGCCAACCGGGTAGGTATCCGCATCTCGCCCGAACACAACGTCCAGGGCATCGCCGAGACGGACGCCGACGTTCGAGCCACCTACGAAGTCCTGGTGGACAGCATCGCTCCGCTCAACCTAGCTTACCTGAGCATCCTCCACCACCAGCCCACCGGCGAACTTGTCCAGGATCTCCGCAACCGTTTTGGCGGCACCTTCCTGGTGAACACGGGCTTCGGCGTGGTGACCACCCGGGAAGAAGCCGTCGACCTCGTGGCCGAAGGGCACGCAGACGCGGTCGTGGTGGGACGGCCTGCCATCGCCAACCCGGACCTCGTCCGGCGATGGCAGGAAGGCCTCCCGCTCAACGAGCCGGACTCCGCCACCTTCTACTCCACAGGCGCTGAAGGTTACACCGACTACCCCTTCTTCGAGAGCCGGAACTCCTAGCAGCGAGGCAGGCTAAAAACACCCCCAACAGCAAGGACGGCGGCACCCGGTATGGGTGCCGCCGTCTTTTGTGCTGCAGGGTGTGCTGTCCCGGCAGCCAAAACCGGAAGCCATCCGACGACCCCCGGCCTACGCGGAATATTGGCCCGCCGGACCCCTCGAGAAGCCGGCGGTGATCGAATGCTACTCCAGCGAATGGACTTTCGCTAGGGGGGCTCTTACGCCCGGTTATGGAAGGGGGGGAAGGGACGCCTACAGCACCGCCTCGCGGCCGGTTCCCTCCTTCATCACCAGCTTGTCGTCCTGGATGGAGACGAGCACGCTTTTGGGTTTCCCGCTGACCTTGGTGATCGCCTTAAGGCCCCGGTTGGTGACCTCGACCCCCACCTGCGAACCCTTCGCCGGCAGTTCCACGGAGATCTCCGAAGCGATGCCAAGGATCGGATTCGTGGAAACATCCACGTCGCGCCACACCTGCTTCCCGTTGACCGTCAGGGTGATGTTGGCCTCCTCGAACCCCTCCTGAAAAACAATCAGCAGTTCCTTCATCACGGCCTCTTCCTCGAGCAGCAATTGCCTCTGACGGCATATCAACTACAGCACTTCGCGGACCCGAGCGGAATACCTTTGCCGAGTCGCCGGCGGCCCCGGCCGGTGGAGTGCGGCGGGCACGTAGGGCAAGATGTTCTGGTGACTCAACAGCCGCAAGCCCCTTCCGCTGCCCCGAAAGCTCCCCACCAGGACGATGCCATCCACGCCCAGATAGCCGGCGAACTTGGCGTCAAGCCCTGGCAGGTCAAGGCGGCGGTCGAACTGCTCGACGGCGGGTCCACCGTCCCGTTCATCGCCCGCTACCGCAAGGAAGCCACCGGCACCCTGGACGACGGCCAGCTCCGTGAGCTCGAGGACCGCCTGCGCTACCTCCGCGAGCTGGCTGACCGCCGTCGTGCCGTCCTTGAAGCCATTGAAGGCCAAGGGCAGCTGACCGCGGACCTGAAGAAGGCAATCCTCGCCGCCGACACCAAGTCCCGGCTGGAGGACATCTACCTGCCTTTCAAGTCCAAACGGCGCACCAAGGCCCAGATCGCGCGCGAGGCCGGCCTGGAACCGCTGGCCGATGCTCTCTTGAAGCGGCCGGACCTGGATCCGGAACGTGAGGCCGCCAAGTACCTCAATGCCGACCATGCCATCGGCGACCCCGCCACGGCACTCAACGGCGCCAGGGCCATCCTCGTCGAACGGGTGGCACAGGACCCCGACCTTGCCGCCACCCTCCGCGACCGTCTCTGGACCCAGGGCCGGATGGTGTCCCGCGTCAAAAAGGGCAAGGAAGCGGACGGCCAGAAGTTCGCCGACTACTTCGACTTCACCCAGTCACCCGCCGGCATGCCCTCGCACCGGGTGCTCGCACTGCTGCGCGGGGAGAAGGACGGCGTCCTGGAACTTGACCTCGCCGAGGCGGATCCCGCGGACGACGACGCCCTCGCCGCCGCCCGCGCACGCTACGAATCAGCGGTGGCCAGGTTCCTCGGGGTCGCCGACCGCGGCAGGCCCGCCGATGCCTGGCTGATGCAGACGGCGCAGGTGGCGTGGAAGTCCAGGGTCCTGGCCCGGCTCACTGCAGACCTTCGCGGCCGCATGTTCGCTGCGGCCGAGGATGAAGCCGTCCGGGTGTTTGCCGCAAACCTCCGTGACGTCCTGCTGGCCGCCCCCGCGGGGAACCGCCCCACCCTAGGACTGGACCCGGGCCTGCGCACCGGCGTCAAGGTGGCCGTGGTGGACGGCACGGGCAAGGTGGTGGACACGGACACCGTGTACCCGCACGCCCCGGCCCGGAAGTGGGACGACGCCTTGGCAACGCTTGTGAAGCTGGCGCGGCAGCACGCCGTCGAACTCGTGGCCATTGGCAACGGAACCGCCTCCAGGGAAACGGACAAGCTGGCCGCTGAGCTCATCAAGCTCCTGCCGGACGTGGACCGGAAACCGCAGAAACTCGTGGTGTCCGAGGCAGGTGCGTCCGTCTACTCCGCCTCGGCGCTCGCAGCTGCCGAACTTCCCGGAATGGACGTCTCGCTGCGCGGTGCCGTGTCCATCGCCCGGCGCCTTCAGGACCCGCTTGCCGAACTCGTGAAGATTGATCCCAAATCCATTGGGGTGGGGCAGTACCAGCACGATGTGACTGCCTCGAAACTGGACCGCAGCCTTGATGCCGTGGTGGAGGACTGTGTGAACGCCGTGGGCGTCGACGTCAACACCGCGTCGCCGGCGCTCCTGAGCCGGGTGGCCGGCGTCGGGCCCCTGCTGAGCGAAAACATCGTGGCCTACCGGAACGAAAACGGCCCGTTTGCTAAACGCTCGGACCTCAAGAAGGTGCCCCGGCTGGGCGCCAAGGCCTTCGAGCAGTGCGCCGGCTTCCTCAGGATCACCGGGGGAGCGGAGCCGTTGGACGCGTCCAGCGTTCACCCGGAGTCCTACGCGGTGGCCCGGAAGATCCTGGTGGCGGCGGGTGCGGCGCCGGCGTCAACGCTTGATCCCCGCGACTTTGTGGACGACACCTTCGGCCTGCCCACCGTGACGGACATCCTTGCCGAACTCGACAAGCCGGGCCGTGACCCGCGCCCGGCATTCACCACCGCGACGTTCTCCGAAGGCATTGAAAAGATCTCCGACCTCAAACCGGGCATGGTCCTGGAGGGGACCGTCACCAACGTGGCCGCCTTCGGGGCGTTCGTGGACGTGGGCGTGCACCAGGACGGGCTGGTCCATGTGTCCGCACTGTCCAACCGCTTCGTTTCCGATCCGCGCGAGGTGGTGAAGTCCGGACAGGTGGTGCGCGTCAAGGTGCTGGAAGCCGATCCTGACCGGAAGAGGATTTCCCTGACGCTGAGGCTCGACGACGAACCGGGCGCCCGTCGGTCCGAGCAGGGTCCCCGCCGGACCGAAGCAGGGCCGCCGCGTGGCGGCAAGCCTGGCGGCCAGGGCGGCGGTAAGCCCGGCGGCCAGGGCGGCAGGAACAGCGGAGGAAAGAACCCCGGCGGGCGCGCTTCTGCACCCCAGCCGGCCCCGGCGAACACCGCCATGGCCGAGGCGCTGCGCCGGGCCGGGCTGGGCAAGTAGGACCGGAACCCCGGCCGGCTGCCGGGCGCGTCGGGGTTTCGGGCGGGGCGGCTTTCTGCAAGGGTGGGGAGATGACCTATTTCCTGGAGTACACGGTCCCTGCCGCTTCCAGCGACGCCGAGTTTGAGTTCCCCCATGATGAGATCAACCCAGGCACCACGGTTCCCCTCAGCCAGACGGACGCGGACGTTGTCCATGCCCCCGAACTGCCCGCCCGAACGGGCATTGTGGGTGCCACGGTGCCCGAAGCGAAGCTGGAGGCCGAACAGCTGATTGCCAACAGCCGGGCGTCCGAAGCCTCGTTGTACTTCGATCCGTCCGATTCCCTGCAGGCAGGTGTGGGAACCCTCGTGGCCACCTTCACCGAGGGCACGGGCTGGCAGGACACCCCCGGGGAGGATCCACAGGGGAGCACGTTCTAGCGGGTCAGCCCGGATGCTGGCTTCCCCACCATGCGGGGCATGCCGAACCTCGTCTGCACCCCGGGTGAGTAGAGGACGGACTCCGGCGGCCCCTCTGTCCTGATGCCCGCGGACCCAACCAGCCCGTCGGCCAGCACGTGGACGTCCGCGTCAAAGAGGGGCCAGGGGCTGTGCGTATTGGGGATGAATGCGGTCTGGCCGAAGAACCGGCCGTGCATGCCGAACCGTGCCGTCAGGAAAACGGACAAGGGGTCCGCCGCTGCAGCGCCCAGGCGGGGGACAACGGCAAAATCGCTGCCGGTTCCACTGCCGAAGCGGCGCACCGAATAGCCCAGCGGGAAGGCTCCGCCACCCGGTACCGCGGTTCCGGCCCCGGTTCCGTGCTGTCCGCCTGCTCCCGGGGGAAATGCCGGCCAGCGCCGGATCCTGGACCAGACGTAGGGGATGCCCGCTGCCCGGGTGGCAACCACCACCGGCAGCCGGTTGGCGTCCAGGCTGAGGAACACCACGCCGCGCGTCCCGTCCGGGGCCCGTGAGTAGAGCCGCACGTTGACCTCGTTGAAGCTCCCCAGATAGGGGATGCCGGGCCCGCGCCCCAGCCCGGCTTGTTCCATCCGGAACCCGATGAGGCCTACCCACGAACTTCCGTCAAAGACGTCCGGGCGGACGCCCGCGGGCATGAACCGGGACGCCTCGGCCACGCTGATGCGCCAGTGAAGGAAAACGGCGTCCAGCCAGCGCTGGTCGGAGAGCACCGGCGCCGGCAGCCCCGGCGGGTGCAGCCACGCATCGTTCACTGCCGGCCCTGGGCGAGGACCACCGTCGGGTGTGGGAACAGTCATGGCTGAAGCCTAGACGGCTGGGCAGTACGTGACCCAGCCTGCAGGAAGCGGCTGCCCGCCCCGGAAGCCGCTCAGCCGCTCAGGGGTGCCGTACCCCGTTCCCTGCCAGGACGTCCCTGTACCCTTCCCGGAACGTGGGGAACGCAAAGGTGAAGCCGCTGGCCCGCAACAGGGCGCTGGAACACCTCTTGTTGCCGCCGCGCGCCGGTCCGGCGTCGCCCACCGCCGGGGCGGGGAGCTTCATCTCTGCGGCCAGGAACCTGAGCACTGAGCCAAGGTCGGCTGCTTCGTTGTCCACTCCGATGTAGACCGGTGCCGGGGCGGGCTCCATGGTGGCAAGATGCACGATGGCGGCCGCGGCGTCGTCGCGGTGGATGCGGTTGGTGTACCGGATGTCCTCCGGGACGACGGCGGTCCCGCCGCGCACCTGGTCGATCAACCGGGTGCGTCCTGGCCCGTAGATGCCGCCGAGGCGCAGCGAAACGGGCGCCGCCGCTGTTCCGGCAAGCCGCGACGCGATGAGGTCTTCGGCTTCCAGCAGGACCCGTCCGGAAAATCCGCCCGGTGCGGCGACGGTGGTCTCGTCCACCCGGCCGCCGCCGGCGTCGCCGTACACCGCAGTGGAGGAGACAAAAAGCACCCGCCGCGGGACCACGCCGTCGCGCTCCAGCGCATCCAGCACGTGCGAGGCGCCTTCCACGTAGGCGGCCCGGTAGGCGTCCTCGGTGGGGCTGTCCGCCGCAACGGCAATGACGACGGCGGAGGTGTCCGCCGGCACCGGCGGCAGGTCTGCGGACGCCAGGTCAGCCGCGACGCCTTCGATGGCGGGCGGCAGTTTCCCGGGGGAGCGGCGCCACCCCACCACGCGGTGCCCCAGGGCGGCGAACCGCAGCCCGGCTTCGGTGCCCAGATCCCCGCAGCCTGCCAGGAGGACCGTCATGGTCAGGGGGCCTCGACGGGGAAGAAGACCCGGGGATCCTGCAGCATGGCCGGGTAGGCGAAGGCCGAACGGTCAATGATCTCCGTGACTTCGAAATGCCTGCCGAACCTGCCGTCCGCCAGGGTGATGGGCCGGCCCGTCACTTGGCCGACGGCGAACTTGGCGCCCTGTTCGAACGGGACAGCCACGGGCGTCTTGCCCGGCAGCGTGGAGAAAGCCTCCTCTTGGGCGAGTCGCTTGCGGGTGGGCTTCTTCTGCTGCGGCTTCGGCGGTGCCTTCCGCGGCTCCTTTGAAGGCCGCCGGGACTTCTCCTCGAGGTACACCGGGGTGTAGCCGTCCTCCGCCCCGGGCTCAACGGCAGCTGCAGCGTTGCGGCGGTTCACCGGCGGCAGGGCCACGGTGTCCAGCGACTGCGGATCTACCTCGGGGTGCGGGTCGCGCAGGATCCACAGGATCTCCCCGTCCGGCTCCTGCGGAAGGAACTCATGCCGGGGCTCAGGCCAGACGTAGTCCATCTCCGGAATCGCGTCCGGGAAGATCGGACTGTAGAACCTGACGTCCTTGTGGACCAGCTTGGAGCGGTGGCTCAGGTGGAATTCCGGGTCGCCAAGCCACGGCGGCAGCGGAATCTTCGATGCATAATCCGGGTGCGCTGCCTGCGGGGCGAACTCTGCAATGTTGGCCCGTGTGTTGTCCGGGTGGCCGCGTTCCTCCCATTCGTCCACCATGGCCAGCCCGTACCTGGTCAGGGCCGGAACATAGCCCATCCACATGCGGATGGCCGGATGGGTCTGCCAGCCGTAGCCGGGAAGCACCAGCGCCCGGAGCGTCTGGAGCGCCTCCACCCGCTGTTTGCCGAGCCGGGCGGTGTCCAACGCGGCGGCGCTTTGCCGGAAATCAGGGTACGGGAGGAAGGTTTGCATCCACTCAGTCTGACGGCACCCGGCGGATGTGCCAATTGCAGTGCCGGGCGCCACAGGAAGACACATAAGTTGTCCAAATAGTGGACGCATGCATACTGGAAGGAGGCTGAACCACTAAGATCTCCGCAACCCCTCCCGCGTTTTGGAAGCTCCCTCATGACATCTACACCTGAAACAAGCACCATCGCCGCCCGCCCTGCCCTGCCCCGGTACGGGCTGATGCTGGGTCCGGAAGCCAACGGCATCCTGGTCCTTGATGAGTTCACCATCGACCCCGCCGCGGCCCGCAAGGAACAGCACGGCTTCCGCGCCGGCATGGCCACCGTGGCCCGGACCATGCGCCGTATCGCAGCCCTCCGGGTGGTGATCGCCCTCGTGGCCATCGGTAACCTGCCCCTGTTCCTGCTCTCCAGCGGCTGGTGGATCTACGCCGTCTCGCTCGCCCTGGTGGTGGCCGTGCACACGGCCGTGACGCTGCTGAACAGGCACGAGCCTCGGCTCAAGCAGCGGTCCGCGCTGGAACTGCACATGCACCGGGAACGCAGCGCCAACTACCGCAAGGTGCGCGACGCCGTGAAGTACATGATCGACACCCCTGCGCGGATGAACGAGCATCTCTACCTTGAGCTGCTGGCCGTCAAGCGCGTGGCACTGAACCTGGCCCACGGCACGGTGGCCCTGCTGGACACCACCGACGATTCCGCCTGGAAGGTCCGGATCGTCCGGGAGATCCCGGCCGCCTAGCGATCCGGTGCCTCCCGGCCCGGGAGGCAGTCCGGAAATACTTAAAGAACGACGCCGGCACGTCCCTTGTGGGGGCGTGCCGGCGTCGTCTTGTGGTCAACGGAATTTGTCTATCGCCGACCTGTCTGATGCCCGCTTAGGCGGGGAGCTGGAGGACCTGGCCCTCGAACACGACGTTGGGGTCCGTGATGGTGTCCAGGTTGGCGTCGGCAAGGTGCTGCCAGCCGCCTGCGATACCCAGCTTATCGGCGACGGAGCTCAGGGTGTCGCCGGCCTGGAGGGTGTAGGTTTCCCCGCTGAGCGCCACGGAGGTGGCGTGCCGTGCCGGTGCCTGCGCGGCCGGGGCGCTTTCCACTGCGGCTGCCTGCACCGGTGCCTGCTGGACGGGTGCCTGCTGGATTGGTGCCTGCTGGACAGGGGCGCCGCCGCCGCCATTGAGGCCAAGCTGGGATGAGCAGGACGGCCACGCACCCCAGCCCTGGGAAGCCTGGACCCGCTCCGCGACCGCGATCTGCTGTTCGCGGCTGGCGTCAGCCGGAGAGCCCGTGCCGCCGTAGGCCTGCCAGGTGCTGGAGGTGAACTGCAGTCCGCCGGAGAAGCCGTTGCCGGTGTTGGTGGACCAGTTGCCGCCGCTCTCACACTGCGCCAGCGCATCCCAGGTGGACGTGGGCGTGGCAGCGGTGGCCGCGGACGTGGAGAGGGCAATGCCCGCTGCGGAAAGAGCCGCCACGGTTGCTCCACGGCGCGCGACAGTACGGAAAGAGGATTTATTCATGGTGGTGATGCTCCTGAAGGCCACCGGCGCTGGCTCCGTCCCCGAAGATCGTCGCGCCACTGCCCGCCCCTGACAAATAGAGGTCAACGTCGGTGGCTGCCGCTGGGCAGTTCTGGTGTAGGCAGCACCGGGCATTCGTGCGCCCGCCGGGCGGGCATGCAATTCACGCTAGGACATCATCCTGGCGTTATCAAATCGAGACCGGATGGGCGTTTCGCCTGTTCCAGGCACGGGGACGGTTGCTGGAAAAGCGGGAAACCCCGTACGGGGATTATCCTGACCGGATGGAAAACTTTGCCGGTGGCCCTGCCGCGTCCGAATCCGAAGCACCTGCGTCCGAAGCGCTCCTGGCCGAATCGCCGCAGGCCGACGCGTCATTGGAAGGGGAAGCCGTACCGGCCCGGATCCTCCCTGTGGCCGAGCTGCACCTGCACATCGAAGGAACCCTGCAGCCGGAACTCATCTTTGCGCTGGCCGAACGCAACGGCATCACCCTCCCGTACGCGGACATCGAGGAACTCCGCCGGCGCTACGAGTTCACCGACCTCCAGTCCTTCCTGGACCTGTACTACGCCAACATGGCGGTGCTGCAGACCGAAGAGGACTTCGCCGCCATGACCCACGCCTACCTGGAACGGGCGGCTGCCGCCGGCGTCCGGCATGCGGAGATCATGCTGGATCCGCAGGCCCACCTTTCCCGGGGCATCCCGCTGGAAACCTGCGTCAACGGCGTGGCGTCGGTGCTGGCCACGTCGAAGGAGGACTTCGGAATCTCCACGCTTCTCATCGCGGCGTTCCTCCGGGACCTGCCTGAAGAGTCAGCCCTCGAAGTCCTGGACGGACTCCTTGCCATGGACGCCCCGATTGGTGCCATCGGACTGGATTCCGCCGAGGTGGGCAACCCGCCGTCGAAATTTGAGCGGCTTTACGCCAAGGCCCGCGAGGCGGGCCTGCGGCTGACCGCCCATGCGGGCGAGGAGGGCCCGGCGTCGTACGTTGTGGAGGCCCTGGACATCCTGGGCGTGGAGCGGATCGACCACGGCATCCGCTGCATGGATGACCCCGACCTAGTGGAGCGGCTGGTTGCGGACCGGATTCCGCTCACCGTCTGCCCGTTGTCCAACGTGCGGCTGCGCGCGGTGGACACCCTGGCGGACCACCCCTTGCCCGCCATGCTGGCCGCGGGGCTGAACGTGTCCGTGAACTCGGACGACCCCGCCTACTTTGGCGGCTACGTGGATGACAACTTCGCCCAGCTGCAGGCGGTGTTCGAGCTTTCGGAATTCGACAAGGCGCGGCTCGCGGCCAACTCCATCCACTCGTCGTTCGCGTCCGAGGAGCGCAAGGCTGAACTGCTGGAGGAACTGAACAGCGGCGAACCCGCGCAGTAAGACCGGTCCGCCCGCGTACCGGGTGGCGTGATCACCGGCTAAACTTGGTCCCGCAGGCCGGTCAGGGCCAGCCCGGCACGCGACGCGCGCCGGCGCAACGGGGTTATGCAGCCGGCCCTACCCGAGACCGCCGCCTCAGTTGTTGTGATTTCCGCTTCATAGTCGGTCATGACACGCAGAGTTAACCAATTAAAGTCGCGCGATTTAACGGGCACTTGGCAAGATGCTCTCATCGGATCGCTCTCACACAAGGGGAATCATGGCCAAGTCCACCGCAGAAAACACCTTCCTTCGACTCAAGACCGTGCTGGATGTCCTGACCGAAGGCGTGTGGTCCGGTGATGCGCTGAATGCTGGCCAGGTCCTGGCGGAGTCCACGGCACGCGTGCCGTTCAACGATCACGAGGCAGAGCTGCTTAGCGGCGGCATTCCGCGCGGTCACAAGACCCTCACCACAGCCACTGCGAAGCTGGTCAAGGCCGGCTGGCTGGTTAAGGGCCGCTCCGGCTGGACCATCACCGAGGACGGCATGCGTGCCACAGTCGCCTTCCCGGACGCCGTGTCCTTCGCATCGGCGCTCGACGCCGGCACCCCCGTTCCTGCCGACACCCCGGTTCCCACCGCACCGGCAGGCTTTGTCCGCCCGGTCTCCGCGGCCGCAGCCACCCTTGAGGTGCCCGCCAAGGACGATGCCAAGCCGGCGAAGAAGGCCCCGGCCAGGAAGACGCCCGCCAAGAAGGCTGCCGCCGTTGTGGGCAAGGCGGCAAAGGCCATCGAGGACGCGGTGGAACCCGTGGTCAACGCCGTGAAGAAGAAGTCCCCGGCGAAGGACGGAGCCGCCCCCGCCGCCACCGAGCCGTTTGAGGGTCCGGACGTGGAGACGCACCCGCAGCCGGAGGCCGTGGCTGTGGCCGGCGACTTCAACACCATCCTCGGCGCTCCGGAAAACTGGGCACCGCAGTACGACGAAGCCCAGATGGAGTTCGACTTCCTGGACCAGCTGTGGAAGAAGAGCGCCGAACTGCCGGCTGGCTACTACACGTTCAAGATCGCCCTGAACCGGTCCTGGGCAGAAAACTACGGCGCATTCGGCGCATTCGACGGGCCCAACCACGAGCTGCACCACGCCGGCGGCACCGTCACCATCCGCTATAACCACGCAACCCGCGACATCACCATCAACTAATCGGACCGCACCCCAACTGGGTCGCGCTAACTGCCGTTTTGAGCCCTCATAACGGCCGTTGGTGCTACCCAGTTGGGGAAGGGGCTGGTTTTGAGGAGGAGGCGCACCCATGGCACACCACGCAGGACCAACGCCCGACGGCGGAACGTCGCCTGACGGAAGGTCACCGGATCAGGTCCGCCTGAGCGCGCGGGTGTTCGGTGTGGTGCAGGGCGTCGGCTTCCGGTACCGGACCATGGGGAAGGCCGGGGAACTCGGCCTCACCGGGGAAGTGCAGAACCTGGCGGACGGGTCGGTGGACCTTGTTGCCGAGGGGCCGGATGCCCGGGTGCGTCAGCTCCTGGACTGGCTGAACTCTGGCGGTGCCCCGGGGCGGGTGGAACGGGTGGAGCACTCCTTTTCCGATGCTGAGGGGACGTTCGGCGACTTCACGGCACGCTGATTCCCGCAGCCCTGAGATCACCCGGCAGCCGCGAGGTCACCCAGCTTCCGCGCAGGGTTACTCCCGCGGGCTCAGCCCGATGAAAGCCCCCAGTTCCTCCAGCCCGGCCGGTTTGTGGGGCATGTAGCTGGTGAGCTCGGGGGAGCGGATGATCACCGCGCGCCACTGCCCACGTGACACGGCAACATTGATCCGGTTCCGGTTCAGGAGGAACTCTGCCCCGCGGGGTGCCTCCGAGACGGCCGAACACGCCATGGAAACAAACACCACGGGAGCCTCCTGGCCCTGGAATTTGTCCACCGTACCCACGCGGACGTCCGGCAGGCCGGCGTCGGACAGCATCTTCCTGACCAGGTGGACCTGGGCGTTGTAGGCGGCCACCACCAGCAGGTCCTGCTGTTCCAGCGGCCGGGCCGCAGTGTCCGGCCCCGGTGTCCATTTCAGGCCCAGGTGCCGTTTCGCCTGCCGGACCACTTCCGCGGCTTCCTCGGCGGAGCTCGTGGCATGTCCGGAGTGCTCCACAAACACGGTCTCGACGCCGGGCGGCAGTTTTTCCAGCTCCCGGCCCGACGCTGCCGGGGCTGAATGGAGCTTGCCTTCGTAACTGAGCACGGACACCGCACGGCACAGCTCCGGGTGCATGCGCCAGCTGTCAGCCAAAAAGTATCCCAGGCGGGCAGGAAGGGTGGCATGCCCCGCTGCCAGCCAGCCGAGCGCCGATTCATCCACCGGTTCAGGGTGGGCGCCCTGCGTGACCTGGGGCAGTTGCTGCGGGTCACCCAGTAGGAGCAGCCGCTTTGCCGAACGGGATACGGCAAGGGTGTTGGCCAGGGAGAACTGTCCGGCTTCGTCGATGACCAAAAGGTCCAGCGAGTCTGCCGGGACCTCCTTGCCGGTCATGGTCCAGGCGGTTCCGCCCACCAGGCACCCGCCCGGTGCCTCCAGCAGTCGTGCCACGTCGCCGTCGGACGTAGCTTTCCACGGCACCGGGTGGGGTGAGCTGAGTTTCTTGGCCACCGCCGCTGGGTCCACCCCGCCGGTTTCGATGGACCGGCACAGCAGGTTTTCCACCACGTTGTGTGATTGGGCCACCACGCCCACCTTCCAGCCGTCACGGACCAGCATCCCGATTACACGGGCGCCCACGTACGTCTTGCCGGTGCCAGGAGGACCCTGGACGGCAAGGTAGGACCGGTCCAGGTCCCGCAGTGAAGCGGCGATGGCTCCGGCATAGTCGGCCCCGCCGCCTGCTCCGTGGGCCACTGGCGCGGGCCCCGGCAGGGTGTGGAAATGCGGCGGCAGCTTCCGGAGGATGTCCACGCCGGGCTGCCTGGGCAGATCCGGCACCGCCGCGCCGACAGCCCTGGCAATCTCTTTGATGGCCGCCTCGATGCTCACCGTGGCAAGCGGCTGGTCCTCCGTCAGGGCGACCGGAAGGTGCGGATAGGCTGCGACCTTTCCGCTTTCGCGCTCGGCGATGGTGATGACGGTATGGTCCGGATTGTCGGGCGCGGGCGCGATGTCACTGATCAGGGTGCCGAATCCGAATGCCCTCGCGGTGGGGGAGGCGTTGGCATCCGCCATGCCCTCCGGTGCCGGAGGGTCGTACAGCCGGCACCAGGTGGTGTCGGCACGGAAGTCAGACCCTTCGGTCATGGTGCCGCGCAGCTTCAGTACCCGGGTGCGCATGCGTTCCCGTGGCTTGGCCAGGGCCCAGTCGGTGGTTACCTCGGCAGACTCCACCACGAAGACGTTGCGCTGCCCGGACCAGTTTTCCACGGGTGCTTCAACCCGGTCGAAGTGCTGCCACCAGAACTGCTTCCGTTCGCGCCGGTGGTAGCCGGTGGCCGCGGACACCATCGCAACAGCGCGTTCGTCGTCCGTCCATGGGCGGTTGTCCGGCAAAGCGTCCAAATAGTGCCGGAGCTGCTGCTCCTCGGGGGTTTCCCCGGGAGTTTCGGCCGGGGCAGGGCTGGTCGCGCGGTCCGCAACGGCCTCCGCTTGGATACCGGCTGCCGTCGGCGCGTCCGCCGGAAGAGTTCCCGCACGTGCCGAAATCCCCAGCAGCCAGTCCCGCAGCTTCAGGGTGGACAGGCAGTCGTACCGGTTGTAGTCCGAAATGGAGGCGAGAATGGCCTCCGCCTGGTCCTCTTGCCCGGCATCCCGCGCAGCGCAATAGGCCGCGTAGGCAACCACGGAGGCGCCGGCGTCCTTCACGTCCCCGGACCGCAGGTTGTCGCCCATGTACAGCGGTTCGAGCTTCTTGATGGAGTAGGACGCCTCGGAGATGCGCAGCGAGTGTTTCACGGTGGCGTAGAGGTCCACCAGCAGGCCCTGCCGCAGCCAGTCGTCCACGATGTCCTCACCGGCCTGGTGGGCCAGCGAAAGATTACGCAAGGCCGTTTTTTCGTAGGCGGCGTAGTGGTAGACGTGCATGTCCGGATACTGCGCCCGGCGTTGCTCCACGTACTCGAGGAAGTCCAGGAACGCCTTCCGCTCACCGGAACGGGTGTGCGCCCAGAAAGGCCGGAACACAGGATCACCGGCCGCACCAGCCACCGGCGCCTCGATGACGCCGAACAGGTACTCGATGCCCCATGCCCCTGTTGCGGGGTCCTGCCAGAGCGGGTCGCCCTCGAAGTCGAAGAAGATGTCACCGGCGCTGGGCGCGGGCAGGCTGCCGATGGCGTGGTCCGGCAGGACGGTGTAGGAGACCGTGTGGGGTTCGCCGTCCTTGCTGAAGGTCCGGGACCCGGCAGGGGTATCCAGCCCCAGCTGCATCCGTGCCTGGGCGCGCAGGCGGGCTGCCGTGTTAGTCACGTCCGCGGCCGGCAGGGATGCGAGCTCGTCGATGGTGGTGACTCCGGCAGCATGGAGCTTCCGGCGCTGCACCACCGACATTCCGGCCACCATGAGGAGGTCCCGGTTCAGCTGGACCTGTTCCGCGCAGTAGTCGCACCGCCCGCAGTGGACGACGCCGGGCTGCTGCCACCTGACTGCCTCCGCGCCCCGGCGGTGTTCGGCCGTGAGCTGGCGGAAGCGCCGGCGTCGTTCGCGGAAGACGGGCAAAAGGTCCGGCAGCGAGTGGGTGCTGCGCAACCAGTCCTCACCGACGCGGGTGCCCAGGACGAGCGTGACGACAGGGGAGGGATCCAGGCCCATGCCTAGAAGCTGGTCGCCGTAGGCCGCCAGCTGAAGCAGGGCTCCCACCTTGGCGTGCCGGGCCAGCTTGGTGTCCCACACTTCGTAGCGGCCAGGCTTTCCGGTGCCGGCGGCCTCGTTGACCAGGAAATCCGCATATCCAAGGAACTCACCGTCGAAGAACGTAGCCTGGAAAACGACGTCGGCGCCGGAACGGAGGGCCAGCTCGGTTTCGGCGTGCTTTGCCTGGAGTTCCCCGCGGACGTTGTTGCCGCGTTCCAGGGAGTAGACCCCGGCGGCCCGGCCGGCATCCCACACGCCGTACTTGGCCACCAAACTGGCCAGCACCGTCTGCTCGTGGCGGTCGCCCAACTCGCCGGCACGGACCCGCATCTCGTCAGCGGGAAACTCGGCTTTGGGCGCCCGTCCCAGTTTCTCGTCCAGGATCCGGAGCGTGCGGTACTCGCACTCACTGGCGGCAACGAGATCGCTCGCGGAAAACACCAGGTCTTGTGGAGCGCCGCTGGCAGCGGATTCGAGCAGGAACACGGGGCCTCCCCATTGACAGCCGGGCCGGTGGGCGGTTGCCGCGGCCCTGTTTTACAGCTGCATCCAACGTAGCAAGAGGGGCCGACATTCCGGGCTCAGGCGAGCCCTCCAGCGCTGACCATCCCAACCAGGTAGCAGCAAGTGCCGTTATGGACCCCCAAAACGGCACTTTGCGCTACTTAGTTGGGAGGAAGGGGTCAGGCTTTCGCATCGGCGCGGACCTGGGCCTTGTCGTGTTCGGTGTGGGCCTTGCGGATGAGGTCCAGGAATTCCGTTTCGTTGCGGACCAGCCGCTTGTACTTCTCGGGGAGCTTGCGGATCTGGTCCTCCTCGCGGACCATCTTGGCGAAGAGCTTGTCCCGCTCGGCCATGTCCGTCTCGTAGTTGAGGTCCAGGTACTCCACGGCGTGCCGGCGGGCACCGGACACCGCGTTCTTGGCCTTGCCCTTGGGGCTGAACACGGAGGCCAGGATGGTGATGATCAGTACGCCCAGGATGACGCTGAGCGACAGGCCGGTGCTGACTTCCACCACGTTGACGTGCTCGCCGTCGTTGATGAACGGCAGCGTGTTCTCGTGGAGGGCATGCAGGATGAGCTTGACGCCGATGAAGCCCAGGATGACGGCCAGGCCGTAGGAGAGGAAGATCAGGCGGTCCAGCAGGCCGTCGATCAGGAAGTACAGCTGGCGCAAACCCATCAGCGAGAACGCCGTGGCGGTGAACACGATGAACACGTTCTGGGTCAGCCCGAAGATGGCCGGGATGGAGTCCAGCGCGAACAGGATGTCGGTGCCGCCGATGGCCACCATGACCAGCAGCATGGGGGTCAGGACCTTCTTGCCGTCCACCACGGTGAAGAGCTTGTCGCCGTCGTAATGCTCGGAGGCGGGGAGGAACTTCTTGGCCAGCCGGACGACGAAGCCTTCCGAATCATCCTCGTGGTCGTCCGGTTTGAGCAGGTTGCCGGCGGTGATGAGCAGGATCAGGCCGAAGATGTAGAACACCCAGGCGAAACTGTTGATCAGCGCAGCGCCCAGGAAGATGAACGCCGTCCGGGCGATCAGGGAGAACACGATGCCGAACAGCAGGACCTTCTGCTGGTCCGCGCGGGGCACCTTGAAGCTGGACATGATGATCAGGAACACGAAGAGGTTGTCCACGGACAGGGCTTTTTCCGTCACGTAGCCCGCAAAGTATTCGGTGCCCATCGTGGGCCCGCCGAACAGGAGCACGCCCAGCCCGAACAGCAGCGCGATGCCCACATAGATGGCCGACCAGATGGACGCTTCCTTGAGCGTGGGGGTGTGGGCCTTGCGGACATGGAAGAAGAAGTCGAAGGCCAGCAGCCCCACGATCCCCGCGATGGTCAACATCCAGACATAAGAGGGTACTTCCACGCGCGGGCCTTTCCTCGGAGGTGTCCCTTTACCCTAAGCGGGTTTGAGGAGTTTGTGCTCCATGACCGCCGTCCGCGACAACGTTTTATACCCCTCCTGCTCGAACAGCACGGTGATCACGTCATCCTCGTGCCGCATTACCAGCCCCTGGCCCCACTCCTTGTGGACCACGGCTGACTGCAGCGGGAACGGATCGTCAGCCCCGGCACCCTGGGAAGCACCGCCGTCGTACTTCTTTCCGCCTGCGCCGGCGTGCTTCCCGCTGCCCAGAGCCTGGCCTTCGCCCCGGCGGCCCGCCTCGGCGCAACCGTCGCAGTTGTTGCAGGGTTCGGGCAGGTCCTCGCCGAAGTAGCTGAGCAGGAACTGCCGCCGGCACCCGTCCGTTTCAGCGTAGGCGCGCATCATGGTGAGGCGGGACTGCTCCACGCGCTGCCGGGCTTCACCGAGCTCGACGGCGGCAGCCACCAGGGCGGAAAGCTTCGCCTTCGAGGCCAGTCGGACGCCGCGTTTGCCGATGGTGACGGACCCGGCTTCCTCCAGCTGGTTCACCAGGTTGGTGATGCGGCGTGGCTTGAAACCCGTCAGCTCCGCCAGGGAGGACTTGGGCGTGGCGGCGTGTGCGGCCTTGAGGACCTTCAGCACGGCCATGAGTGACTCGGGATCCGGTGTGTTGGTGCTGAAGAACTTGCGCAGCCCCAGGTCCTCGGACCGGTAATGCAGGATGGCGGCGGCAGGCTTCCCGTCGCGGCCGGCACGGCCAATCTCCTGGTAGTAGGCGTCCAGGGACTCCGGGATGTCGGCGTGCACCACGAAGCGGACGGTGGGCTTGTCGATGCCCATCCCGAAGGCGGTGGTGGCCACCACCACGTCCAGGTCATCCCCTTGGAACTGCTCGTGGATGCGTTCCCGCTCGGCGGCGGCCAGGCCAGCGTGGTAAGCCTCTGACCGCAGGCCCTCTTCGGCGAGCTTGGCAGCGTACTTCTCCGTGTCCTTGCGGGTGGCGGCGTACACCAGCCCCTGCCCGTCACGGGCCAGCCCGGCCACCTGCCGCAGGACTCCCTTGCGCTTGTCCTTGTCCTCGTGGTGCCGGACCACGTCCAGGCTGATGTTCGGCCGGTCGAAGCCGTGGACCAGGACCAGCGGGTCCTTCATGCCCAGCCGTTCCACGATTTCGTCGCGCACCGGCGGTGATGCGGTGGCGGTGAGGGCCGCCACGGGCGGGTTGCCCAGCTGCTCCCGGACCGTGCCCAGGCCCAGGTAGTCGGGCCGGAAGTCGTGGCCCCATGACGAAACGCAGTGCGCCTCATCCACCACGAACAGCGCGACGTCCAGGGCAGCAAGCCGCTGCACCGTCCGTTCCTTGGCCAGCTGCTCCGGCGCAAGGTAGAGGAACGTCGCCTGGCCGGATTCCGCTGCCTTCCACGCGGCTTCCACCTCGGCGTCGGTGTGGGAGGAATTGATGGCGACGGCGGCTTCCGGGCCGAGCGCGTCACGCAGCCCGTCCAGCTGGTCTTCCTGCAGGGCGATCAGCGGCGAGACCACCACGGCGGGCCGCCCCGAGTTGCGGTGCAGGTGCAGCGCCGCCACCTGGTAGATGGCCGACTTGCCGTAACCGGTGGGCATGACGGCCAGGACATCGCGGCCGGCGGCAAGCGCCGACATCCCGGCGAGCTGGCCGTCACGAAGGTCCGGCAGGGAAAAGGAAGATGCCGCGAGCGCGGCAAGCGTGGTGTCATCCGGCATGATGGGGCCTCCGCCTTGAGGTTCAGGCCGCTTGCTTCAGCCGTACGCTCCACCCTATCGCCCCACCCCGGGCCGCCGGGGCCGGTCCCCTTGACTTCCGCGGATGGCTGAACAACTGTGGACAATGCGGTGACGCCGAAGCAGCCGGCGCCGACCGTACCGGCAACGACGCAAGGAGGCCGCATCGTGGTGCGCCAGAATCCCAAGGTTGAAGAGCCCGACGAATCCGAACTTGAAGTCAGCGGACACCCCAAGACGTGGGCCGCCGGCGTCCCGGGGGTGTACCACTCCATGAAGCCCGCCCTCGAACACATGGGCGTGGAACGGTCGAGGAAGACCCTGCTGGCCCTGAATCAGAAGGACGGCTTCGACTGCATGAGCTGTGCCTGGCCGGACCCGGGGCACCGCAAGACGTTCGAATTCTGCGAGAACGGCGCCAAGGCGGTTACCTGGGAGGCAACCCCCGTGGTCATCGGCAGCAGCTTCTGGGCAGAACACCCCGTCAGTGAGCTGCGGCAGCGGTCCGAATACTGGCTGGGAATGCAGGGCCGGCTCACCGAACCGGTGTACAAACCGGCCGGGGAGGACCACTACCGGCCGGTCAGCTGGGAGCAGGCGTTCAGTATCGTGGGGGACAAGCTGAAGTCGCTGCCGGATCCCAACCAGGCCACCTTCTACACCAGCGGCCGCACCTCCAACGAGGCCGCGTTCCTGTACCAGCTGTTCATCCGCGCCTACGGAACGAACAACCTGCCGGACTGTTCCAACATGTGCCACGAGTCCTCCGGCTGGGGCATGGGCCAGACCATCGGCGTAGGCAAGGCCACGGTGGCCTACAACGACTTCGAAAAAGCGGACCTGATCATCATCATGGGCCAGAACCCCGGCACCAACCATCCGCGGATGCTCACCGCGCTGGAGGAGGCCAAGGAAGCCGGCGCGAAGATCGTGGCCGTCAACCCGCTGCCCGAGGCCGGTCTGATGCGGTACAAGAACCCGCAGAAGGTCAAGGGCATCATCGGCCACGGCACGGACCTGGCGGACCAGTTCCTGCAGGTGCGGATCGGCGGGGACATGGCGCTGCTGCAGGCCGTCTCCAAGCGGGTCCTCGACGCCGAGGCAGCCAACCCGGGCCACGTCCTGGACCACGCCTTCCTCGAGGAACACTGCGAAGGGCTTGAGGAACTGCGGGCACACCTCTCGGACCTCGATGAAGGCGCCGTCCTGGCCGCCACCGGACTGCGCAGCGCGGAGATCGACGAACTCGCGGCGCGGTACATCGCGGCGGACCGGGTGATCATCACCTGGGCCATGGGCATCACGCAGCAGAAGAAGGGCGTGGCCACCATCAAGGAGATCATCAACCTGCTGCTGCTGCGCGGCAACATCGGCAAGCCCGGCGCGGGCGCTTCCCCCATACGTGGCCACAGCAACGTGCAGGGGGACCGGACCATGGGCATCTGGGAGCAGATGCCGCCGGCATTCCTGGACGCGCTGGGCCAGGAGTTCTCGTTCGAGCCGCCGCGGGAGCACGGCCTGGACGCGGTACAGACGGTGCGCGGGATGCGCGACGGCGGGGTCAAGGTGTTCGTGGGCCTGGGCGGCAACTTCGTGGGCGCCATTTCAGACACGGCTGTGGCCGAGGAAGCAATGGAGAACACGGAACTCTCGGTCCAGATCTCCACCAAGCTCAACCACTCCCACGCTGTCACCGGCGCGGAGGCGTTGATCCTGCCCACCATGGGTCGGACCGAAATCGACCGGCAGGAAAGCGGGCCGCAGTTCGTTTCCGTGGAGGACACCGTCTGCGCGGTCCACGCCTCCCACGGCACCGTTGAACCCGTGGCGCCCGGCCTTCTGTCAGAGGTGGCGATCATCTGCCGGCTCGCCGCGGCCGTGGTGGGGGACAGGACGTCCGCTGACTGGGCCGGGTTCGAGAAGAACTACGACCTCATCCGGGACCACATCTCACACGTGGTCAACGGCTGCGAGGACTACAACCGCAAGGTACGGCAGGATGGCGGCTTCGTGCTGCCCAACGGCCCGCGGGACTCCCGCACGTTCAACACCCCCACCGGCAAGGCCATGCTCACCGTCAACGAACTGGAGCACGTGGAGCGCCCGGCGGGCACCCTGATCCTGCAGAGCATGCGCTCGCACGACCAGTTCAACACCACCATCTACGGCAACAACGACCGCTACCGCGGTATCAGGAAGGGCCGTGAAGTGGTGTTCGTGAGCCCTGCGGACCTCGCCGAGCTGGGCTTGGAGGACGGCCAGCGGGTGGACATCCACGGCGTCTACCCGGACAACGCGGAGCGGGTGCTGCGCAACTACCGCATTGTCTCCTACCCGTCGGCCAGGGGATGCGCCGCCGCCTACTACCCGGAAGCGAACGTCCTCGTGCCGCTGGACAGCGTGGCGGAGGGCAGCCAAACCCCGGCGTCCAAGGCGGTCATCGTCCGCCTCGAACCGGTGGCGGTGCTGGAGGATGAACCGACGGCCTGGGGCTGACGGGGCCGGGCACCGGGAGCAACGCGGCCCTGGCCCGCACAACCGGCCCTGGCCCGCACAACCGGTGGGGGCCAACACCGGTTGAGCGGGCCAGGGCCGCTTTTGTGCCTCCGGGGCCTGTTCGCCTATTGCGCGGTGTCGGCCCAGCCGCGGCTGGCCGGGCCGCCGTCGTGCCCGTCCTCGCACAGCTGGAAGGCCACCTGAGCCGCCTTCTCGACGGCGGCTGCCGCGGACTCCCGGGACCCGGCCGTGCCGGTGCGGGCGTCCAGGCCGGCCGCATAGCCCACCATGAAGGTAGTGACCGGCGCGGCGGCGTGGATGACCGAGTCCGCGGATTTCCTGGCCAAGTCCAGGAGCAGTTCCTGGTCCACCTTCAGGTCCAGGATCTGCAGGGCCTGGGCCAGCCGGTTGCTCCACTGGTCCAGTATCTGTGCTTCGTCGTCGTTGACTGCCATGGTTCTCCTTGCGCTCTCAAGGCCCGGCGGGCCGGTGGGATGGGGTTGGCCGGAAGGTTCCGGTGGGGGGATCAGGTGTCGATGGTGGACATGTTAGGGTACCGGGCGCCCGCTGTGGACCCCGCCGGTGCCAGCCGGTCCAGCAGTTCCAAGTCCCCCGGGCTGAGTTCCACGTCCACGGCGCCCAGGTTCTCGCGCAGCCTTTCGCGTTTCTTGGTGCCGGGGATCGGCACGATGTGGTCCCCCTGGGCGAGCAGCCAGGCCAGGGCCAGCTGGCCTGGTGTACACCCCTTGCCGGTGGCGAGCTCCCGGACGCGGTCAACCAGCTCAAGGTTCCGGGTGAAGTTTTCGCCCTGGAACCGGGGGGAGTGCCGCCGAAAATCGTCCTCGGCGAAGTCGTCCTCGCTGCGGATCTGCCCGGTCAGGAAGCCACGGCCCAGGGGGCTGTAAGGCACGAAACCGATGCCAAGCTCCGCGAGCACGGGGAACACCTTGGTCTCGGGTTCGCGCTCCCACAGCGAATACTCAGTCTGAAGCGCGGTGATGGGGTGCACGGCGTGGGCCCGCCGGATGGTTTCCGCGGACGCTTCGGACAGGCCCAGATGGCGGACCTTCCCGGCCTGGACGAGTTCTGCCATGGCGCCCACGGTGTCCTCGATGGGCACGTTCTTGTCCACCCGGTGCTGGTAGTACAGGTCGATGTGGTCCACGCCCAGCCGCGCCAGGCTGGCGTCGCAGGCACGGCGCACGTAGTCCGGGTGGCCGTTGATGCCAACCCAGGAGCCGTCCTCCCGGCGTTCGTTGACGAACTTGGTGGCCACCACCACCCCGTCGCGGCGCCCCGCGATGGCCCGGCCCACCAGTTGCTCATTGGTGAAGGGGCCGTACATGTCAGCGGTGTCCAGCAGGGTGCCGCCGGAGTCGAGGAACTCGTGGATCGTGGCAACGGATTCCTGCTCATCACCTTGGCCGTAGAACTCGCTCATGCCCATGCAGCCCAGGCCCAGGGCGGAGACGTCCAGTTGTCCGATGGCACGGGTCTTCATGTGGTCCTCCTTGACGGTGGAACTGGCGGTGCACCGCCGGTCCCGGCATGTGCAAAAGCCCTTGGTTGCAGCGTACGCCACCCGTGCAAGGTCCCCCGGAGCCCGCCATTCCAAACAAGGGGGCACCACCCCTAGACCAGTTCTACCGGCCTGCCTAGACTGGGCGGACCCCCACCGAAGGAACCCGCAGCGCCTGACTTCCCGGCCGTCCCTGCAGGGGCAGCGCGGCCCGGGAACGCGAAGTGTCCAGGCAGGTTCCCCGCCCTCGGGGGATGCATCACACATCCAACCATCACGGCCCGCCCGACCGGCGGCCTGACAACAGGAGAACAGATGACAGGGAACAAAGCCGTTGCCTACAAGGAACCCGGCAAGGTTGAGGTAATCAATGTTGACTACCCCACCTTTGAACTGAAGGACGGACCGGGCGTCAACCCGGCCAACGTGGGGCGCCCGGTCAACCACGGGGTGATCCTGAAAACCGTGGCCACCAACATCTGCGGCTCGGACCAGCACATGGTGCGCGGCCGCACCACAGCCCCGCCGGACCTGGTGCTGGGCCACGAAATCACCGGTGAAGTGGTGGAAGTGGGCCGGGACGTCGAATTCATCAAGGTGGGGGACATCTGTTCCGTTCCGTTCAACATCGCCTGCGGCCGGTGCCGTAACTGCAAGGAACGGAAGACGGGCATCTGCCTGAACGTGAACCCGGACCGCCCCGGCAGCGCCTACGGCTACGTGGACATGGGCGGCTGGGTAGGCGGCCAGGCCAACTACGTGCTGGTCCCGTACGCCGACTGGAACCTTCTGAAGTTCCCGGACAAGGACCAGGCCCTGGCCAAGATGATGGACCTGACCATGCTCTCGGACATCTTCCCCACCGGGTTCCACGGCGCCGTGACAGCGGGCGTCGGCGTCGGCTCCACGGTCTACGTGGCGGGCGCCGGTCCCGTGGGCCTGGCAGCGGCCACCAGCGCACACCTGCTGGGCGCCGCCGTCGTGATTGTGGGCGACATGAACGCCGACCGCCTGGCCCAGGCCCGCACGTTCGGCTGTGAGACCGTGGACCTGACCAAGGGCGGCCCGGCGGAACAGATCGAACAGATCCTGGGCGTCCCGGAGGTCGACTGCGGCGTGGACGCCGTGGGCTTTGAAGCACGCGGCCACGGGCAGGGCGCGTCCGAGGCTCCGGCCACCGTGCTGAACTCCCTGATGGAGATCACCGCGGCCGGCGGCGCCTTGGGCATCCCGGGCCTGTACGTCACCGGTGATCCGGGCGGCATCGACGAGGCCGCCAAGAAGGGCGCACTGAGCCTGAGCCTGGGCACGGGCTGGGCCAAGTCCCTTTCCTTCACCACGGGCCAGTGCCCGGTAATGAAGTACAACCGGCAACTGATGATGGCCATCCTCAACGACAAGGTGAGCATCGCCAAGAACGTCAACGCCAAGGCCATATCGCTGGAGGACGCACCCAAGGGCTACGCCGAGTTTGACGCCGGCGCCGCCACCAAGTACGTCCTGAACCCCAACGGCTACCTGAGCTAGGAAGGAGTCTCCGACGGCGGGCTGCCGGCTTGCGGGCCGGCAGCCCGCCGCGCGGAAATAAGGCCTGGCGGATGCGGGTTACGCTGTCACTGGCTTTGAACTGCAACGAAGGAGACACCCTTGACCGACATCACCGTCCGCCACAACGCCGACCGCGAACGCTTCGAAATCCTGGACGCCGGACGGGTCATCGGCAAGGCGGTCTACAAGGCGTACGACGGCGGCGCGTCACCGCAGCGGATTTTCTACCACACGGTGATCAACGAGGAATACGGGGGACAGGGCCTCGCCGGCCAGCTGGCCACGGTGGCGCTGGATGCCACCGTGGCCGATGATATCGCCATCGTCCCGGTGTGCCCGTTCATCAAGAAGTTCATCGGCAAGCACCCCGAGTACGCCGCCAACACCGTAGCGGTCACCCCGGCGCACCTGGAGTTCCTGGACGACGCCCTTTCCGCCCGCACCCGCGGCTGATCCCGCGCCACGGTTTCGACGCAGGAAACGGGTTTCCGACGCGCATAACCGCCTGCGCACCGCAGATCCAGGGTGCGCCGGCGAACAGGCGGGTCGAAAGTCGTGCGGGGACGTGCCGGTGCACCAGACTGTTACCGTGAGCAACAACCCGCGGACCACCCTTGCCGTCGCCGGCCTCAGCCTGGGCACGGCACTGAACCCCCTCAACTCCTCGATGATCGCAGTGGCCCTGGTGGTGCTGCGCGCAGACTTCGAGCTGGACGTCGCCGCCGTAACCTGGGTGGTGACGTCCTTCTACCTCGCATCCGCGGCGGGGCAGCCGGTGATGGGACGCCTGGCGGACCGGTTCGGCCCGCGCCGGATGTTCATGCTGGGGATGGCCCTGGTGGCGCTGACCTGTGCGTTGGCTCCGCTGGCGCCCAACTTTGCCCTGCTCTGCGTGGCCCGCGCCGTCATGGCGCTCGGCACCGCCACCGCCTACCCCAGCGCCGTGGTCATGGTGGGGGCCATCGCGCAGCGGGCGCAGGTGGAGTCGGCGCGTCCGCTGGGCCGGCTGCAGATGGCCAACACCTCCGCGGCGGCGGTCGGGCCCGTCGTCGGCGGCCTGCTGGTGAGCTTCGTGGGCTGGGAGGCGCTGTTCCTGGTTAACGTACCGCTCGCCGTCGCGGCCCTGCTGATGGTCCGGAAGGCGGCGCCGCGGGACGAGGCACGGGAACACGGCAGCGTGGCCGGGCTGGTGCGTGACTCGGACATCCCCGGAATCCTGGCCTTCGTCTCATCGCTGCTGCTGGTGATGATGGCCGCCCTGAACGTGGCGCAGGGCTACCGCTGGTGGATGCTGGCCGCCGGCACCGTGATCGCAGCCCTGTTCGCGTGGCGGGAACTGCGGTTTGACCGGCCGTTCCTCAACCTGCGGCTGCTGGGACGGAACCGGCCGCTGCTGCTGATCTACCTGTCCTTCGCCGTGTTCAGCAGTGTCTACTACTTCGTGTTCTTCGGCCTGCCGCAGCTGCTGCAGGAGGGCGGCGGCTATGATCCCGGCGTGGTGGGCCTGCTGATGCTGCCGCTGGCCGCCATGTCCGTGCTGGCCACGCCGTGGGCCGTTAAAGCGATGGGAAGGTTCGGCGTGCGGCGGGTGCTCCTGGCTGGTGTGCTGCTCCTGACCATGGTGGCTGCCCTGATGTGGCTGCTGACCGGCAGCCTGGTCATCCCGCTGGTGGCGGTGCTGTCCGCGTTGATGGGCGTTCCGTACGGCACGGTCAGCATCGCCACCAACCAGGGCATGTTCGTGTCCACCCGCCCGCAGGACCGCGGGGTGGCTGCCGGCATCTACCAGACCTGCCGCTACGTCGGCGCCATCACCGCCACCGTGATGATCGGGGTGTTCGCCGCCGGCGGGGTGCACCAGGACAGCTGGGCAAGGATGGTGCTTGCCATGCTGGTGCTGTGCGCCGTCACCTTCGGCGTGAGCCTGTTCTGGCGCCAGCGGACGGAATAGCCTGTCCTGATGGGACACATGATGACCGTCGGAAACGCCGAAACCTCCGTCCAGGCCTACGTCAGCGAACCAGCCCCCGGCCCCTTCCAGGAGAAGCCGAAAGGCGGGCTGCTGCTGATTTCCGAGATCTGGGGCCTGGTGGACCACATCAAGGACGTGGCGGACCGGTTCGCCGCCGAAGGTTACCTGGTGCTCGCCCCGGACCTGCTGACGGACATCGGCATGACCCCCGACGTGGCGGCAGAGGTCCTCGAAGGGCTCGCCGATCCCGACCCGCAGCAGCGCAGCAAGGTCCAGCCGCGCCTGCGCCAGCTCACCTCACCACTGCATGCGCCCGGGTTTGCGGAGAAAGCCACGGCCGCCCTCGCCGTCTGCTTCGACCATCTCGAGGGCGTGCCCGCACTGGCCGGCCGGGTTGCCGTGGCGGGTTTCTGCTTCGGCGGCACCTACAGCTTCACGCTCGCCACCAGGGAGCCCAGGCTCCGGGCCGCCGTGCCGTTCTATGGCACCTGCGAGTTCACCGAGGAGGAGCTGGCGCGGATCAACTGTCCCGTCCTGGCGTTCTACGGCGAGCAGGACAAGGCGCTGGTGGACAAGCTGCCCCTGGTCAAGGCCCGAATGTTCGGGGCCAAGGTGGACTTCGAGGCCGTGGTGTATCCGGGGACCGGCCACGCATTCTTCAATGACAGCACCCCTGCCCGGTACGACTCTGCGGCGGCCACGGATTCCTGGGAGCGGACCCTGGCCTTCCTGGAACGGAGCCTCAGCCGGTAACGCCGCGGGGCGGGCTCAGCCGAGCCTCAGCCACACCGCGTTGTCCGGCTGCAGCCAGCCCTCACGTTCCAGCGGGAACGCGCTGAACAGTACGACGCCGGCCGGCAGCCTGACCGGCCCGGTCCCCATGGCAACCGCCACCAGGAACCCCGGGCTGCGTTCGCAGAGCAGCAGGTTCCCTGCCTCCACGCGCCAGGTGCCGCCGTCGTCCGCTGCGAAGTCACCGTCCGCCCACAGCTGCCGGCGCAGCGCGAGCGCCCGGGTGGCCAGCGCGAGGACGGAGTCCTGGTCCTGCCGCTGCCGGTCAACGGCGTGGACGCCCCAGCCGGCGGGCTGCGGCAGCCATGGCGCGGCTGCCTGGTCCGGCAGCGAGAATCCGTGGTTCCTTCCGGCGTCCCCGGTCCAGGGGAGCGGGACGCGGGCACCGTCCCGCGTGATGCCGCCCCGGGCCCACATCGGGTCCACCCGGTCCGGCACCGGAACCTCGACTTCGGGCAGGCCCAGTTCCTGGCCCTGGTACAGGTAGGCCGAGCCGGGCAGGCCCAGCAGCGCCAGCAGGGCGGCCCGGGCACGGCGGGCCCCGGCGGCGCCGCCGCCGAAACGGGTCACCGAGCGGACGACGTCGTGGTTTTCCAGCGCCCAGGTGGGGGCGGCGCCGTGCTGTTTTCGGGCGGCGTCCAGCTCGCTGCCCACGGCTGCCCACGCCGCCGCGTCCCAGCCGAGCTTCACGAACGCGAACGCGAACGCGAACGCCTGGTGCATCTCGTCGCCGCGGGTGTAGCGGGCCGCCCGGGCCGGTTCCAGGTTAACTTCGCCCACCAGCAGCCGGTGCGGCTGGTATGTCCCGGCCAGGCGCCGCCACCGCCGGTACACCTCGTGCACCTCCTCCTGGTCCGAGACCAGCGGGTTGGCGCGCAGCCCGTCCACCACGGCCTCGACGGAGGGCGCGTCCGGCAGTCCGGCGGCCTTGAAGAGCCCGTGGGCGACGTCGATCCGCAGGCCGTCCACGCCCTTGTCGAACCAGAAGCGCAGCACGTCTTCGAAGTAGTCGCCCACGGCGGGGTTTCGCCAGTTCCAGTCCGGCTGGCCGGGGGAGAAAAGGTGCAGGTACCACTGGGTGTCGGTGTCCGAGCCCGGGAGGGCCCGGGACCAGGCGCTGCCACCAAAGACGCTTTGCCAGTTGTTGGGCGGCACGTCGCTGCGGGCATCAGGGCCGGAACTCCGGCCGTCCACGAAGTGGAACATCTCCCGCTCCGGCGAACCGGGTCCGGCTGCCAGTGCGGCCTGGAACAGCGGGTGGGCGGAGGAGCAGTGGTTGGGGACGACGTCGAGCAGGACCCGCAGGCCCAGCGCGTGGGCCTGTTCCAGCAGGGCGTCGAAGTGCTCCATGGTGCCGAACAGCGGGTCCACACCGCAGTAGTCGCTGACGTCGTAGCCCTGGTCCACCTGCGGGGAGGGCTGGAACGGGGTCAGCCAGATCCCGTCCACGCCCAGCCCGGCGATGTAGTGCAGCCGCTCCAGCAGGCCGGGGAGGTCGCCCACGCCGTCGCCGTCACCGTCCGCGAAGGACCGCGGATACACCTGGTAGATGACGGCGGACTGCCACCAGTCGAGGGGACGGGGGTCGGGATTGTTGGGTCTCACTGCGTCGCTTTCTTTGTGGTGTATTTTTCCGGTTCTCAAGGTGCCGCTAAAGCCAGGCCGTGACGAAGCCGCCCCGGGACTGGCCGTCAGCGGACGACGGCGGCGGCGCGCCGTCGTCGTCCGCGTTGCCCGGGGTGCGTGGCGCCTCGGCGCTGCCGGTCAGTGAGATGGTCCGGCCGTACGTGGCGCACAGGTCCGCGACAGTGTGCAGCCTGCAGTGCCAGCCGGCGGCTTCCAGGACCGCCACGGGGTCCGGAGGGTCTGCCCGCGCCAGCAGGTCGCTCATGGGCAGGCCGGTTGTGCGGCTGAATTCCTGCAGTTGGGCGTCCAGGTCCTCGGTTTTCGGCAGCGGCACGGCCCGCTCGATGACCGTCCGCGACCCCGGTGCGGAGAGGGCTGCCAGGTCGTCGAGGACGGCCCGTTGCCCCGCGGCGTCGAGGTACGGCAGCAGGCCTTCCACAATCCAGGTGGCCGGCTGCCCCGGGTCGAAGCCGGCGGCCTGAAGGCTGTCCTGCCAGGGCTGTGCGAGATCGACGTCGAGGGTGGTCCGGTCCGCGCCGGGGGTGGCGGCAAGGCCGTGGAGGACGCTGTCCTTGAAGTCCAGGACGTTGGCGGAGTCGAGCTCGAAGATCCTGGCCCCCGCAGGCCAGGGCAGGCGGAACGCCCGGGTATCCAGGCCGGCGCCCAGGATCACCGTCTGCGGCGTGGCCCCTTCCCGGAGGAGGTCGTCGATGAACCTGGTGCGCATGCCGATGTAGATGGAGGCCAGCAGCAGCGGCTGAACCAGGGGAGAGGCGGCGGCCGGATCCTCCGGCCACCGCGTCGGCATGTCCACGCGGGACCTTGCCGCAGCCACCAAATCCGCCGCGAACCGGTCCACCACCAGCGGATCAGGCCGGGACGTTTCCACGGCCCGGCCCGCCGCGACCGCCAGGGCCGTCAGCGGCAGGCCGCTGTCCTCGAATGCCGTGCCCGGTGAATGCGCCACGCTGTGCCCCCTTTGGCCGATGGGTCGATGGTGGCACCATCCTTGCACCGGGACCCGATGGCGGACACAGAAGTTGCCGCATGTCATCCCAGGGCAGAAAAAGTGGGCCGGCACCCAGGCCGGGTGCCGGCGTCGTGCCCTACGTGTACATCAGCGACCCGGGCGTGGTGAGCTTTTCGCCCGTCTCCAACCAGGTCTTCAGGCCGGAGAGGATCATGGGCCAGCCGCCGTAGAGCTGGTCGTTGGCGCCCTCGCGCAGGTCGCTGTGGGTGACGGTCAGGTGGCAGGAGTCGCCCACGGGCTCGATCTCCCAGGTGACCTTGGAGGTTCCCTCGGCTTTGACGTCGTCGCCCCAGAGTGCCCGCATGGTCTGCACCAGCCGGCGCGGGGGATCGACTTCGAGGTTTTCGCCTTCGCCCAGCGGCGCCCCCGCTTTGGGGTTGTTCATGACGAACCGGCCGCCGGGAGACCAGTCAGACTCCATGGTGTTGCCGAACTGGTACTTGCTGCGGATGTCGCTGTCCGTGATGGCTTCCCAGAGCTTCTCGGGCGTGGTCTTGATGTAGATCTCGAAGATTTTTTCCATGGGACTTTCCAATCTGGATTTGAGGTCGCTGAGGGCAGCGGCCCATGGTTCTGCGTACTTGCTGACCCAGCGGTCGTGGACCAGGCGGATGGGCACCGGATTCAGGTAATGCAGTTTCTCCCGGCCCCTGCGGCGGGCCACCACCAGGCCGGCGTCCTCCAGGATGCGCAGGTGCTTCGCAATCCCGAACCGGGTCATGCTGAACCGTGATTCAAGCGCGCTCAGGGTCTGGCCGTCCTCGCGGAACAGCTCGTCGAGCAGGTCCCGCCGGGTGGGGTCGGAGAGTGCTTTGAACACGTCGTCCATGCACACGATAATAGGTGACCATATGGTCACCTATCAAGAGTTTGGCTTCATCAGTTGCGGAGCCCGTGCGTTCCTCCCCGGTTACACGCTCGCCCACGCCGGCTCAGGCGGGCTGATCGGCGCCATAGCCGGGGCTGTGCGGGCCAGTGCCTGATTGAGAGGCAGTAACTGGGCGGGAACGCACAGCCGAAGCGGTCCAGTTACGGGCCGAAGGGCAAAGATGCCAGGGCCAGCAGTGCCGGGACCGTGGCGGCGAGGGTGCCCGGCACGCTTTCCCAGCGTTGGGGGTAATGGCCCTGGAGGTCAGCCAGGAGCATGGTGGGGGCGGTGAGCACCATGTTGAGGCAGCAGTAGACCACCAGGGTGTACCCCACCACGGGTTCGCCGATGTTCACCGCCACCAGCCCGGCCGCCACGCCCAGGGCGATCACCAGGTTCTTGTACCCGGTGGGAATGGCCCACATCATCACGGCGGGCACGTTCTCCGGCGGCGTGCTCAGGAACTTCTGCGCCCACCGGTTCCGCCGCAGCAGGAAACTCTCCACCGGGAAGACGCCTACATAGACAACCACTGCCAGCACCGCAAAGACCTGCGACATGATGTTCATACCGGAAGGTTAGGCCCGCCCGGCAGCCGGGACCATCCCCGGATCGGGGGATTCCGCCCGGCGCCGCGGGGCCGGATACTGGACCTATGTGGGAGGAGCGCGCTGAGCGTGCCCGGCGGGAGATCGCCGCGCTGGCCACGGACGGACTGGACCTGGCCGCCCTGTACACCGCCGCACTGGCGCTGGTGCGGCAGTCCGTGCCGTTCGACCAGGCCTGCTGGGCCGGCGTCGACCCCGAAACCATGGTGATCAACTCCGTCACCAACTGGCGGCCCTGGCCCGTCACCGACGAATACGCCGTCCGGTTCGCCCAGTCCGAATACCGCGGCACCGAGCCGAACACGTTTGCCCGGCTGATGCTCCGGCCGCACCCGGTGGCGCGGATCTCGGATGCACCCCGGAGTGAAGTGGCCGGCAGCGTCCGGATCAACGACCTGCTGCGCCCCCTCGGCCTGGTCCACGAACTGCGCGGAGCGTTCCGCATGGACCAGTCATGCTGGGGCGTGGGCAGTCTGTTCCGCGAGGGGACTGCGGACTTCAGCGACCGGGAGGTGGAATTCCTTGCCGCGGTGACGGCTGCGCTCGCGGCCGCAAGCCGGGTCGCGGCCCGCGCCCGTTACCGCCCTTGGGACCGGCCGGACGGGCCGGTCATCGTGCTGGCCGGGGACCGCGGAGAGCTGCGCGCGGCCACTCCGGCCGCCACCACCTGGCTCCGGGCACTGGAGGACAGGGCCCCCGGCCGCTTCGGCATGGTGCTCTACGCGGTGGTGGCGCAGGCCAAGGCCTCACCTGCCGGGACGGCCAAGACCAGGATGCGCGACGCCGATTCCGGCTGGGTGGTCCTGCAGGCCAGCCGCCTCATCACCGGCGATGACCCTGGCCAGATGGTGGTCACCGTGGAGCCGGCCAGCACCGGGCAACTGCTCACCCTGCTCCTGGCGGCCTACGGGCTCACGCCTCGGGAGCAGGAGGTCTGCCTCGAGGTTCTGGCCGGAAGCGCCGGCGCGGACATTGCCACGCACCTGTTCATCTCCCCGCACACCGTCCACGACCATCTGAAGTCGATCTTCGACAAGGTGGGTGTGGGAAGCCGCGGGGAACTGGTCGCCAGGCTGAGCGCAACTGGGTAGCCTTGGGCGCATGCAGAAGATTTCGGTCGAAGCGCTGGCCCGCCAGCAGCTTGAGGCGGCATTGTCATCCTCCAACGGCCGCGCCGCGGACACGGTCTACGGCGGCCACGAAAAGATCCTCCGGCAGTCCGTGATGGCCATGGCCGCCGGCACCCGTTTGAGCGAGCACCAGAACCCGGGAGACGCCACGGTGTTCGTCATCGGCGGCTGTGTGAGGCTGCTGGCCGGCGAGGAATCCTGGCAGGGGAAATCCGGGGACCTCCTGATCGTACCGCCCGGCCTGCACAGCCTGGAGGCGGAAGAAGACTCCACCTTCCTGTTCACGGTGGCCAAATACCGCGACTGAACCATCGATTGCTCCGTAACTGCCGTTTAGGGCGCCCATAAGGGCAGTTACGGAGCAATCGATGAAGGGGGTCAGGCGCGGTCCCTCACCCTGTCCTGTTCGGGCGCCCGGACCGGGCGCGGCTCAAGCCAGACCCGCTCCCGGGGTCCCGGCGGGTAGGCGTGCTTCTTCCCGGCAATGGTGATCACCAGGGCCGCGAGCACCGGCAGGGCGGCGGCAACCGGCACCAGCAGCGGCCCGCCCACCACCAGCGCACCTGAACCGTAGAGTGCGCCCACGGTGATGCCCAGCTGGATGGTCAGCACCGTGAGGCCGTTGGCCGCTTCGCTGTATTCCCCGCCCGCGCGGAGGATGGCGGCCTGGTTGTAGATGCCGATTGCCCCCAGTCCGGCACCCCAGACCGTCATCAGGACCAGGGCCACCGGCAGGTTGCCCACCGCCAGCGGCAGCAGCGCCATGGAAACGGCGATGGCCGCCGTGGTGACCATCAGCGAGCGCCGCGGCCGCGAGTCCACGGTAAGGCCGGCCACCCAGATGCCCAGCAGGCCGGAGGCGCCCAGCACGGTGAGCGCCAGGCTGGTGGCGTACTCGGGGAGGGCGGCCTCCCGGATGAACGGGGCAATGTAGGTGAACAGGGCGAAGTGCGCCAGGACCAGCAGCGGCCAGGCCGTGGCCACCGCCTTGACCCCGGGCTCAGCAATGGCCCGCCGGATGGACGGCCGGGCACTGTCCGAAATCCGCCGCACCCGCGGCAGCAGGAAGAACGCCAGGACGGCCAGGACCAGCCCGAACCCGGCCAGCACCAGGAAAGCAGCCCGCCAGCCCAGGAGGCCGCCCAGGGCAGTGCCCACCGGAGCGCCGATGGCCAGGCCCAGGCTGTTGCCGCTGAACACGATGGCCAGGGCCTTGCCCACCTGGTTGGCCGGCACCACCCGGGTAACGAACGGTGCCATGGTGGTCCACAAGAGGCCGTGCGCCAGGCCGCCCACCATCCGGGCGGCCATCGCCGTCGTGAAATCCGGGGACAGGCCCACCCAGGCGTTGCTGGCCGCGAACGTCACCACCAGGCCCACCAGCAGCGTGTGCCGGGGTATTCCGGCCAGCAGTCGGGCCACCGGCACCACCGTGACCACGATGACGGCGGCGTACGCGGCGGCGAGGTAGCCCGCCACGGGTTCGGACACGTTCAGGCCCGTGCTGATCTGCGGCAGCAGGCCGGACGGAAGGAGTTCAGTGGTGATGGCGGTGAAGGCGATGGTCGCCAAAACCAGCAGGGCGGCGTAGGGAAAACGGGCAGGGGCGGGCACGGAAGTCGCGGAGGACATGGGGGAGTGGATCCATTCAAGGGGGAGAGGTGGAAAGCGGCTCGCTGGCCGTCAATTCCTGCCCTTAAATTTACAGGATCAGGCCCCTTGGATTCGACACCATGACGGCCCGGGCGGGCCGTCCGGACAGTGGTTTCAAAAGCCGGCGGACGTGGTGCTGTTCAGCGTGCGGGCGGACTCCTAAGCTGGGTCCATGTCTACCTTTGAGGTCCGCCGCAGCGCGGTCATTCCGGCCACTCCCGAAGAGATCTTTCCGCTGGTCAACAGCTTCCACGAGTGGCAGGCATGGTCGCCGTGGGAGCAGGTGGACCCCGGCATGAGCCGCCGCTACTACGGCCCGGACTCAGGCGTCGGCGCGGGCTATGAGTGGAGCGGCAACCGCAAGGCCGGCAGCGGAACCATGGAGATTGTGGAATCCCGGCCGTCCGATACCGTCCGCATCCGCCTCCAGTTCACCAAACCCTTCAAGGCACTGAACCCCACCACGTTCACCTTCACGCCCGCGCCGGGCGGCACCGAGGTGACCTGGCGGATGACCGGGGAGAACAAAGGCGCCGCCAAGGTGTTCGCGCTGTTCATGAACATGGACAAGCTGGTCGGCTCCGACTTTGAACGCGGACTCGTCGCGCTGGGCCAGGCCGTGGCGGCAAAGAAGAACAGCTGATCCCGGCCGTGGGCACCGTTGACGACGCGCTCGCGGAGGTGTCGGAGCCGAACCGGGGCTGCCTGCAGTCCATCGTGGACCGTGCCAGGACCATGTTTCCCGAGGCCACGGACGGCATGAGCTACGGGATGGCCGCGCTCAAGCTCGACGGCAAACCGTTGCTCGCCGTGGTGGCCGCCGCCAGGCACCTCTCGGTCTTCCCCTTTTCGGCGGCCGTGGTGGAGGCGGTCGCTCCGCAGTTGGAGGGCTACTCGCTGTCCAAGGGAACCATCCGCTTCACGGCGGACCGTCCCCTGCCGGACGGCGTGGTGGAAGAGATCGTACGGCTGCGTGCCACGGAGATCCGGGGGTAAGGGTACGACGCCGGCACGTTCCAAAGTGCCGGTTCCCGCCGTTCCCACGGGTCAGGCGAGCAGCATCCGCACGGTGTTGCGCAGTGTGGACGCCACTAGGTGGTCGTCCAGCTCGGCCACTTTGTCGCAGAAGATTTCGGTGCAGTACCAGCCATCGAATCCGGTGGCCCTGCAGGCATCCACCCATTCCTGCAGCGGGATGTCGCCGGCACCCGTCCAGACGTTCCGGGAGACCGACTGGTCCGGGACTTCGCCGGCGGGAACATGCAGGCCGTCGCACACATGGACGGCCGCGATCAGGTCTGCGGGCAGGGCAGCCACGTCTTCCGGGGTGTCCCCGGCAGCCCAGAAATGCCAGAAGTCCACACACAGCTTCACGTTGGGCCGCTGGATGGATTCGAAGATCTGCAGTGCCTGGCTGACCCGGTTCACCGGTGACCAGGCCAGCGGTTCCAGGTAGACGCCCACGCCGTGATCGGCGGCGATGTTTGCGGCCAGGGCAACCCGCTTGGCCGTTTCAGCCAGGGCGTCCGCGTCGCTGAGTCCCAGGGCGCCGCGGAAGCGAAGGTCCGCGGGGTGGAGCGTGCCGGCCCGGAAGTCTTTGACCACGCGGACGTCCACGGGTCCGGTGCACATCTGAACGTAGGGGGCACCAACCACCTGCGCTACGTCGGCGAGGCGGGTGGCGTCCCGGGTGAACTCCTCCTCGGGGGCTTCCTGGATGGCGCCCACGCCGGAGACCGGGAAACCGTCCAGGGCAGGCAGCAGGTCCCGTGCCGTGAAACCGGCGTCCAGGAAACGGAACAGCTTGGGCGTCTGCAGTTCCACGGCATCGAATCCCGCGGCCTTGGCGACGGCGATGTCCCGCAGGGTGGTGCCATGGAAGGCCGCCGTCGAGTTCATGGAGATGTTCATGAGGGATTCCTGTCTGTCACCGGAGGCGTTAGAGCGCTCTAACGAAGCCATAAGAACTTTGTCATGACAAAGTCGCGGAGTCAACGACCAGTCGGCCAGGGCAGCCGGCCAAGGCCCCTTACCGGCATGGCCGCGGGCGTCTACGCTGGGCCCATGGCTGATACTTTCCCGTCCCTCGTGGACACCTTCAAGAACGTGGGCGTCACTAAGGCCTACGGCACGCCGGTGAACCTGGGCGGCCAGGAGATCGTCCCCGTGGCGTTGGTGTCCTTCGGCTTTGGCGGCGGCAACGACGCCGGGGACGGGGCATCCGGCGGCGGTGGAGGCGGGACGGTCATCCCTTTGGGGGTGTACGCCACGGTGGACGGCCGCACGGTTTTCCGCCCCAACACCCTGGCCCTGCTGGCCTGCCTGGTGCCGCTGGTTGCGGTGACCGGGGCTGCGGTGCGGCGCGCCATCGCCGCCGGCGGAAGATAGCGCCGGCCGCCGTCGTCGGACGTCCTTGGCGGGCGGGGTGCCCGCAAAATACCCTATTTCGCTCCAGCCCCGGCGGTTCCATAATGGCCTCATAGGCTTCGGAGACCCTCCCCGCCACCGTGCCTGATGGGCGGGCGCGGGAGAGTCCCAGGTGGCAGCCCCGGTGTCGGCGCAGCGGGCAGCCACGCGGCCCGCCAGATCTCCGGCAGGGACCTCTCGGACCGACCCAGGGGGAGAGCAACCGCCATCGAAGGAATTGCAGCAAGGAGATTTGTCATGCTCAAGGATTCGCAGGTCATGGCCGTACTGCCTGCCAAGGACATCGACAGGGCCAGGGAGTTCTACCGCGACAAGCTGGGACTCGAACCCAGCCAGACCATTGACGACCAGAACCTCATCTACATGTGCGGCAACGGCACCGGATTCCTGCTCTACCAGACGGACAACGCCGGCACAGCGAAGAACACCCAGATGGGGTGGGGCGTGGCGGACGTAGAGAAGGAAGTCGAGGAACTCCGCGGACGCGGGGTCGTATTCGAGGAATACGACATGCCCGGGCTCAAGACCGAGAACGGCATCGCCACCTTGGAGGGTATGGGCCAGGGTGCCTGGTTCCTCGACAGCGAGGGCAACATCCTGAACATTGCGTCGATGCCCATGTAGGCCACCCGGCTGCACCGACAACGCACGACGCCGGCCGCCCGCCTTCCGCAGCACCCCGCACCCGGGGTGCGGGGCCGCGGGAGTCCGGCGCCGCCGTCGTGCGCCTGTTGCCTTCCCCGTCAGTGCAGGTTGGCGTCGGCGCTGAGGATCTGCTCGCGGAGGATGTCTGCGTGGCCGCAGTGTTGGGCGGTCTCGCGGATCATGTGCAGGTACACCCATCGCAGGGGGAGCGGGCCGCGGCGGTTACCCCTTAGGACGCTGTCAAGGTCCAGCCCGGAGACCGCCTGCCGCGAGGCTTCGCACGCCTGCCGGTAGGCTCCCCGGATGGTGGCGACGGTGTCTTCGTCGTCCAGGATGAAAGACGCATCCGGCGTGGCAGGGATCCCGATCTCGGAGCGGGACCGCCCAGTGAGGGCTTCGTTGAACCAGACCTTCTCGACGAACACTGCATGTTTGACCAGCCCCAGCAGCGTGGTCCTGGACGGTACCAGGGAACGCCGCGCCTGCTCTTCGGTCAGGCCGTCGAGGCTGGCTGCCAACATGGCCCTGTGCTGGTCCAGGAACGCTTCGAACTGCTGCCGCTCGGGCTGGTGGATGACGCCGTCAGGCTCGGCGGAGGAGTGTTCCGGCATGGCTGCAGTATGCCATGCCCGCTGCGGGCTGCCACGGCCTGCGCGGCCAGCTTCCACAACCGGCCCGAAGCCGCATAACCGGTGCCGGGCAGCAACGCTTATGCGGCTTGAGGCCGGTCGTGGTCTCTCGATGTGGCCCCAACAGGAGCGGAAGGTCAGGCTGCGGCCTCGCGCTTGCCGCTGAACGCCACCCGGAAGGCGCGGCGGAGGGTGAGATGGCTCCTGCGGCTGACCACGATCACGGCCCCGAGCCCGGCCAGCAGGACCACCAGGCCGCCCACCGCCACGGACCAGCGGGCGCCGAACTCGCTGCCGATCCAGCCGATCAGCGGAGAGCCCACGGCGGTTCCGCCCTGCAGGATGGCCAGGTAGAGGGCCAGGACGCGGCCCCGGAACTGCGGCTCGACGGAGAGTTGGATGCTGGTGTTGCAGCTGTTCAGGAATGTGATGGATGCCAGTCCCACCGGAACCAGCACCGCCGTGTACACCCAGAACGACGGCGCCACGCTGGCTGCCACGGTAAAGATCCCCAGGCCCAGCGCGCCACCGAGGAGGTAGCGCAGCCGCGGACGGGCACGGCGTGCGGCAAGCAGCGCCCCCGCCAGGGTGCCCACGGCCATGATCGAGCCGAGCAGCCCGAATTCGCCCGGCCCGGCGTGGAATTCGGTGGTGGCCATGAGCGCGTTGATGACCGGGAAATTCATGCCGAACGCACCCAGGATGCCCACCAGGACCAGGATGAGGACGAGGTCCGGGCGGCTCCGGACATAGCGGAGTCCTTCGGCCACCTGGTGCTTGCCGCGCGCTGCGCGGACTGCCGGAACCAGCTCGGAGGTCCGGATCAGGAACAGGGACCAGATCACGGCGGCGTAGCTGGCGGCATTGAGCAGGAAGACGGGCCCGGTTCCCACCCAGGCGATCAACACGCCGGCGATGGCCGGGCCGGTGAGCCGGGCGGTGTTGAAGGACGCGGAGTTCAGGGCCACCGCGTTGGATATGTTGTCCTGGCCCACCAGTTCGGAGACGAAGGCCTGCCGGGCGGGTGCATCAATGGCGCTGGCGATGCCCAGGCAGAGGGCCGCCAGGTAGGCGTGCCACAGCTGGGCCGTGCCGGTGACCACCAGCAGCCCGATGGCCAGGCCGGTGATGCCCATGGCCAGCTGGGTCCAGAGCAGGATGACGCGTTTGCGGTAGCGGTCGGCCAGGACTCCGCCGTAGGGACCCAGCAGGAGCATGGGGAGGAACTGCAGGCCTGTGGTGATGCCGACGGCGGCGCCGTCATGGTTGGTCAGCACCGTCAGCACCAGCCAGTCCTGGGCGATGCGCTGCATCCACGTGCCGATGTTGGAGACGATGGCGCCTCCGGCCCAGATGCGGTAGTTGCGGTTTTCGAGGGCGCGGAACATCTGGCTCATTTGCCGCTCATTTCCTGCATGATGCGGGCTGCGCGGCTGAGGACCAGCCGGTCTTCGTCGCTCAGTCCTGCCACGCGCCGGGCCAGCCAGGCGGTGCGCTGGTTGCGGGCTTCCGCCAGGACGGTCCGGCCTGCGTCGGTGATGCCGATGCTGACTTGCCGCCCGTCGTCGGGATGCGGTGTCCGGGTGACGTACCCGTTCTCGGCCAGGGCGTTCACGATCCGGGTCATGGACGGGGCCTGGACGTGTTCACGGTCCGCCAACTCGCGGAGGGTGCGGGGCCCGAACTCGTTCAGCTGGGCCAGGACGGTGTACTGGCCGGGGGTGATGGCGTCGCCGGTGGCCTCGACGCGAAGGCGGCGTGACGTGCGCATCACGGCCGTGCGCAGGTCGATGGCGAGGGTATCCGGGGTGATTTCTGCGGTGTGCTGGGTCTGTGTTTTGGTGGGGGCCATGTGGGCGGGTGCGCCTCCTGGAGAAGTCGGCCGGCAAGTTTCTTAGCACTGCTAATTAGTTCTGCTAACTATCATCCTCCTTTTAGTTGCTGGCAGCAACTGTTTTTGCTGTGGTTCTGCTAACGTCCGCCACGGCTGGCCCGGGTTGGCACAATGGTCAGCGTGACTGGGCGCAGAACTGATCGAATCCGTAAACCTCAACAGGCGTGGAAAAGGGTGCTGAACCTGGCGGTCACCGTCCTGGTCCTCCTGCTCGGGCCCATCATGTTCGGCGTCGGCAACTCCATGATTGAGGCCGATGAGGAACTGGCACGCACCGGAGTACAGACTGCGGGCACCATCGTGAACTTCGACGACGTCACCAAGGCATCCCAGCGCAGGATCAAAGTGGAGTTCTATGCGGGCGACGCGTCCGTCCATGCCACCTTCGCGGCCGTGGATCACGACCAGCACCCCGTGGTGGGCGATGAGGTGACGGTGGTCTATGCGGGGCAGGATCCCGGCCGGGCGATTGTGCTCGGTTACGAAAGCGACGGTGTCTGGTTCCGCGGGGCCGGCATCATACTGATCCTGATCTTTGGCGGGATTGGCGTTGTGCTGGTCCTCGCGTTCCTGCGGGGCTACTTCAAGAAGGGCACCCGGAAGCCGGCGGCCTGAGATTACGACGGCTCTGGCCGCTGCTCCCCGACAAGCGTCGGCTCGGTCCACCGTGACCGAACAGCAGCCTTATGAAGTGATCCGGCGCTATCCGCATTTCGAACTGCGACGCTACCCGGACTACGTGGTGGCTGAAGTGGCGGTGGCGGCGGATTTCGACCGGGCCGGCAACGCAGCTTTCAGGCGGCTCTTCAACTACATCACCGGGTCCAACACGGCCCGGGAGAAGCTGGCCATGACGGCCCCCGTCCTCCAGGCGCCGGGAACGCCGCACAAGCTGGCCATGACGTCGCCGGTGCTGCAAACCGGCCCGCTGCCCGGCGCCGCGGAAGCGGACAGGTTCGTGGTGGCCTTCGTCCTCCCGGCAGGGGTCACGGCAGACACCGCGCCGGTCCCCACCGATCCCACGGTGGCCGTCCGCTCGGTACCCGGATCCGTTGCCGCCGTCCTGCGCTTTTCCGGGCGGGGCACGGCGGCGGCCTTCCAGCGCCGGACCGGCGACCTGCGGGACGCGCTCGCGGTGGCAGGACTTGTGCCCGTGGGGGCGCCCCGGTTCGCACGCTTTGATCCGCCCTTCAAGCCGTGGTTCCTGCGGCGCAACGAGGTTGTCCAGGATGTGCAGGAGCCGGAACCCGGAGGTGCCTGATTAGGCTGGGGGAATGGACTATGTGCTCCGCCAAGCCGCCCCGGACGACGCCGAGGCCGTCGTGTTGATGCACACCGCAGCGCATGAGGAAAGCTACGGCCACCTGCTCTCGCCGGCTTTCTTCGCCGAAAGGCGCCGGTCCATCCCGGAACGCGTGGCCCGGCGTCGGCCATACCTGGACGTTCCGCACCCACGGATCCTGGCGATTGACTCCGGAGGCGGGATAGTGGGCCTCGCGGACGCCGGACCGCCCCGCCAGGAGGACGCCCCGTGTGCGCTGGAGCTGTACTCCATCTTTGTCCTGGCGCGGGCGCAGGGAAGCGGCCTGGGCCGGGCGCTGATGGCGGCTGCGCTGGGGGAATCGCCCGCCTACCTTTGGGTGCTGGAGGAAAACACCAGGGCCCAAGCGTTCTACCGCCGGCAGGGTTTCGCGTTCGACGGCGGACGCGGCCACCTTCCGCCCGAATGGGAGGGCGTGCCGGAGTTGCGGATGGTCCGGGGACAGCCTGCAGCCTAGCCTGCGGGGCCGTCCGGGTCGGCCACCAGCAGGTCACCCACCTCGCACCCAAGCGCGCTGCAGATGGCGGCGAGGGTGGAAAACCTGATGGCCTTGGCGCGGTCGTTCTTCAGGACCGACAGGTTCACCAGGCTGACGCCGACGCGTTTGCTGAGCTCTGTGAGGGTCATGCCGCGCTGCTCCAGCAGCTCATCCAGCCTGCAATGAATGCCGCTGGTCTCCTCTGCCGGCATCAGACCAGGCCCTCAGTATCCTTCTGGAGGCGGCCGCCGAACTGGAATACACCGGCAATGAAGATCAAGGCTATGCCGGCCACTACGGGTACCAGGCTGATGGTGCCTTCAAACAGTACGCTTCCGGGGATGCGGTCCGGATTCAGGCCCAGCGCATCCGCGAGCCGGGTCCGGGCCAGGGCGTCCAGGACCTGCCCGGCCGTCCCAGCCACGGCGATCGCAGCCCCGCACGCGCCGATGACCCACACCGATCCCCGGGTGAAAAGAACCGCGCCGCGGAGCCGCACGGCCAGCAGGAACAGCAGCGCCAGGAAGGCAAGGACGGCAACCTGGGTCAGGACGGCGGCCCACGCGAGAAGGCCGGCTTCCGTTCCGGGGAGGGCAGGGATGGTCGCTTCGACGGCCGAGAAGTGGGCTTCCGCACCCAGCCCCAGGCTGCCGGAGGGGCGGGTTCCGCCGTCAACGGGCAGGGTAAGGGTGGCGGGCCCTGTGAGCAGGCCGACGATGCCGACGACTGACATTACGGTGGTTACCGCGGCAACTACGGCCGAGCCGATCATCAGCACAGCGGCGTCCGCCCTGGACACCACCTCGCGCTTTCTGTCTTCAGACGGGCGTCCGGTGTGCTTGGCTAGCTTCATGTTTCCCCCCCAGGGTTATCGAATGTCGTTATTAACGATATTCGATAATGTAGTGGGCGAGCCAGCCGCCGGTCAATTCTCCGCCGCCGTTGGTGGCTACGCTGTGTGCGCGTCCCTGACGGCCGGCGGAGTCGCTCCTTGAAGCACCCAGCGGTTGCCGTCCGGGTCGGTGAAGTGCGCAAACAGCACCCCGCCCATGTCCTGGACCTCGCTGACGCCCGCGCCGCGCTCCACCAGCTCCGTGCGCACGGCGGGGAGGTCGGGGACTACCAGCTGCAGTCCTTCGAGGCTTCCCGGTGCCATGGACGTCATCCCGGTGCCGATCACCACCGAGGTGGGTGAACCCGGCGGCGTCAACTGCACCACCCGCATGCCCGGGACATGCTCCACGTCGTGGTCCAGGACGAAGCCCAGCTTTTCGGTGTAGAACGCTTTGGCGCGGTCGACGTCGGACACGGGAACCTGGACAACCTCAAGGCGCATTTCCATGCCCGTCACTTTACCGTTGACGGGGTTGATCGCTCCCTTATCGGCGGAAGATCCGGCTGTAAGAACCAGCCAGAAAACCAACCGGTGCAATCGGCCGAAGCGCGGAGTATCTTGTGGTGCATGCGCAGCAAGGTGGCGGGCGGAAGCAACTACAGGCGGCTACTGGCGGAACTGGAGACCGCGGGACCACTGGACAAGGTGGTGGACAGGGCCCAGCCGGTGGCCAGTCGCCTCATGGCTGACCGCCGTGTCAGGTCCGCCGTGCTGGGGGACACCACGGGCATTCCCCTGCACGGCATCCTCACCGACCTGCCTTTCGGGGCCTGGTGGATGGCCGTTTTCCTGGACTTCTATAAGGACGACGGATCCCGGCAGGCCGCCAAACGGCTCGTGGCCCTGGGCGTGGTGGGCGCCGTACCCACCGCCCTCACCGGCTGGGCCCACTGGACCACCAAGGACCGGCCCATCCAGCGGGTCGGCGTCGTCCATGCCGCGGTCAACGCCACCGCCGCCGTCGTCTTCCTGTCCTCGTGGGCGGCGCGGCAGCGGGGCCGGCACAAGCTGGGCATCCGGCTGGCGCGGGCCGGGGCGGTCCTGCTGCTCGTCAGCGGGTTCCTGGGCGGGCACCTGAGCAGCGGACGCACCGCCAGTAAGGGGCAGTAGCCACCAAGGCACGTGAAGCAGATGCCGTGGAAACCCGAATCGGGTATCCACGGCATCACTGCGTCCCCGGGGGCGGGGTCGCCGAAGGCATCGGTCAGTGCTCGGACATCTCCGGCATCAGCCCCAGCTGTGACAGGAACTCCACCTGGTCAAAGTAGAAGCGGTGCTCGGTGATTTCGCTGTCTTTGACGGTGGCGATGTCGCAGCTCTTCATCCTCAACTGCTTGCCGGTGGCCGGCAGGTTGTTGCCGGACGGGTGGGGCAGCGGACCGGTGTTGGTCCCGATGATGGTGCCTTCGTCGATGGCGACGTCCCCGGACTCATGCCGGGCAGTGTGCTCGTAATGGACATCCGGCATGGCATCCCAGAACTGGAAGAGGTAGGCGGTGATGGCGTCCCGTCCCCGCAGCTCACCCCGGTCCGGGGTGTAGGCGACGGCGTCGGCGGCGTAGCATCCGGCCAGCGTGTCCTTGTCCTTCTGGTCCATGGCCGTGGTTAAGCGATCCATGACTTCGCGTGCCTGTCCCATATCGACCTCCATTTTTGGGCGGCCTTCCGGAAGCGGAGGCCGCTTCGTGGACTGGCTTCTGCTGCTGTAGGAGCCGCTTTAATTCCACTCCCGCACGGATTCGGCCGTCAACGGAAAGGGCTACCCAACCGCGTGCAGCGCCCGGCGTCCGGTCACATTCCGTTGGGGGCTGCCCGGCAGTGCCGGATCCGGGCCGGCGCGCTAGTCTTGCCACACCACGCGCAGGATGCGTGACCTGGGAGCAGCGGGCAGGGTTGTAATGAGCTGACCACGCCCGACCGCGAGCCAAGGACAGCCGATGCGCCAGGACCACCAGACAGCACCGCCGCAGCCACGCCGCAAGCGGACCCGCCACCCCCGCCTGTCCGCAGGGGACAGGGTGCGCTTCGCCGAGGGGACCCTCAGCGGCACCGGAACCGTGGACGCCGTGACCTCCGATTACGCCATTGTCTGGGTATGGGCGGATGAGGGCCAGGGCCGCCGGATGCTGATGCAGGGCTACGGCAGCATCGTGTCCCTAGACCCCGAAGGTCTCGACGCCGAAAATTTTGACACGGACGACGGCGGCAGCTGAGTCCGCGGCCGACGTCGCCCGCCGCGTCACTAGGCCGGAGTGTCCTCCTCCGGGAAAAAGCGCTGGACTCCGGCCGCAGCGTCCCGCAACGCCCCGCCGTCGAGCATCACGGACGTTTCCGCCAGCCCGAACTGTGTCCACTGCACCACCAGCCGCAGCTCGCCGGCGGGCGGCAGCGGCCACAGCCAGACGGTGCCCGAGCCGGCGAGTTCATCGTTACCCCCGCTCCCGCCCCCGCCGTTCAACGCAATGACGGGAGGGGCCGGCTCTACGGCGGGTTCCATGAATCCCGGAAGGGGCTGGTGTGCCGTGCTGGCCTTCGAACCGTCCGGGAGCTCCACGCCGAACATGAGGTTGGTTTGCTGGCCGGCGCCGCGGCGGTGGCCGATTCCGGGCTGGAAGAAGACGTGGTGCAGGTCGGCCCAGGAATCCTCGTCCTGTTCTCCGCGGCGGAAGAGCCACCCAACATTGAACACGCACCCGGTGGAGTAGACGTCTGCGCTTTTGAGCGTCAGGGCCATGGTGGGCGTTCTGTGCAGGAAGCGTCCCAGGTGCACCGCGACCGGCAGTTCGTGGGCCGGTGCGCCGGCCCAGGGCGGAGGAATGTAGCGCGTTGCCCGCGGCTGCGGCGGCCGGGGTGGAACGGGAAAGTCCTGGAAGAAGGTCACGGTGCTCCTTGGATCCGCTGGCGGCGACCGACCAGCGGAACAGCGGCGCGCCGCCGTGGATCCCCCAATCCGTCCTGACCCGGCCAGTCTAGCCCCGCGAACCCTCCTTGCTGCCGGGCCTACCGCAGGGAATGATGGCGCGCATGGCTACCTTCGACGGTTCAGAAGACCTGGGCGGCGCCGAGTTCGCGGACGTGAACCTGCGCGGGGCGAGGTTCGTCCGCAGCAGCCTGTCCGGCGTCGTGATGCGCGGCGTCGACATCGAAGGCGCGGACATCGACGCGCCGTGGCTCCTGGAGGACGGAGGAACGCTGTTCGTCAACGGCGTGAACGTCGCCCCGCTGGTTAACGCCGAACTGAACCGCCGCTTCCCCGGCAGGGAAATGCGGCACGCCGAAGGCCCCGGCGAGCTGCGGGAAGCCTGGGAGCGGCTCCAGGAAGCCTGGTCCGCGGCGGCCGGGAGGGTGGCCGGCATGCCGCCGGGCTCCGAGGACGCAGCGGTCGACGGCGAGTGGTCCTTTGCCCAGACGCTGCGGCACCTGGTGATGGCAACGGACAAGTGGCTGCGCGGAGCCGTGCTCGGCGTGGCACAGCCCTACCACCCCATCGGGGAACCAAACATCGAATACGAAACCGACGGCCTGGACATGTCGGTTTTCCAAGCCACCAAACCCAGCTACCGGGAAGTTCTTGAGGTCCGGGCCGGCCACGTCGAACTGGTGCAGGGCTTCCTTGCCAACGCCACCTTGGAGGACCTCCAACAACCGCACCCGGCACCGGACAATCCCCGTTTCACCGTCACCACGCTGGACTGCCTGCACGTGATCCTGCACGAGGAATGGGAGCACCTCCGCTTCGCCACCCGAGACCTGGACGCCATTGAGGCCAAGGCTGCCCCGTCCCGGCAGTGAACCGGAGGGACGGGCTACCGGTCCGGTTGCGGATCGCCGTGGACGCTGGCGGGCTGGCGGCGGGACACGAGCACCGGGCCTTTGGCATGGTGGAGGACGGCGTGGGCCGTTGACCCGATGCTGCCCCTGATCACCCCGTGGCCCTTGGTTCCGACGACGAGGAGCCGGGAGCCCCGGGCCGCCTGCAGGAGGGCCCGGGGCACGGAAGTATCTGTCAGGAGTTGCCGGTCCACAGTGATTCCCGGCGCCAGCTCCCGCGCCTTGGCAACCGCCGCCTCCAGCAGCTCCTCCGCGGCGGCACCGGGGTCCACCGGGTCCCTGACCAGCCGGTAGCCGGCAGGAACCGTCCGGACGTGGATGATGACCAGCCCGGCACCCGCAACAGCGGCCGCCCTGCACGCGTCCTCAAGGGCGGGCGAAGCGGGATCGTCAACGGCAACCATGACCGGGCCGTCGGGGTCTTCACCCTGCTTGACCACGGCCACCGGGCAGGCCGCCGTCGCCGCCATTTCCAGGCTCACCGAGCCCACCAGCAGGCCCATGAATCCGCCCAGGCCGCGGCTTCCCAAAACCAGCATTTCCTGGCCCGCCGATATCCTCGGCAGGTGCGCGGCAGGGCTTCCGGACAGGAGGCTGGTGAGGATTTCGACGCCGGGCGCGGCCTGCTGCGCGTGCTCCACCCCTTGTTGGAGCGTGAGTTCCGCGGCGTGCTGCAGTCCGCTGTCGGCGACGCCGGGCACCGGTCCGAGGTTCTTGGTCAGCAGCGGCCACAGCGTACAGTGCACCACGTGCAGCGGCACCTTACGCAGTGACGCCTGCGCAGCCGCCCACCGGACCGCTGTCGCGGCTGGTTCCGAGCCGTCGTAACCAACCACTATGGACCGTGTTTCCTGCATGATGCCCCCATTCCTCCGGCCGTGGCCACGTCCTCGTCACCCGGCCGGGTCGCTTGTCTTATGCCGATCCTAGGGTCAACCCGGGGCCTGGAACAGGGCCGATGTTCCTGCCGGACTCGGCTCGGCGGGCTGCCAGGATGATCCAGCCGCTCCTACAGCGACCGGACGAGTGATCGCCCCACCGTGAGGCCGGTGAACAGGCACCCTCCCAGGAAGGTTCCTTCCAGGGCGTTGTACCCGTGGGCTCCGCCGCCGCCGAAGCCGGCGGCTTCTCCCGCGGCGTAGAGCCCGGGAACGGGGGCGCCGTCCTGGCCGAGGGCACGGCCGGCAAGGTCGGTTTGGATACCGCCAAGGGATTTGCGGGTCACCACATGCAGCTTGACGGCGATCAGCGGCCCGGCTGCGGGGTCGAGGATCCGGTGCGGCTTGACGGTGCGGAACAGCCGGTCGCCCAGAAAGCGGCGGCTGTTGCGGATGCCCGCCACCTGGATGTCCTTGGAGTAGGGGTTCCGGATCTCGGCGTCGCGTTCCTCGATCTGGCGCCGCAGCTGCCCGTAGTCCAGCAGGGCTTCAGCGGTCAGCCCATTCATGCCGCGGACCAGATCCTCCAGGCTGTGCGCCACCACGAAGTCGGCGCCGTGCTGCTTGAACGCTTCAATGGGGCCGGGAGCGCCCTTGCCCAGCCGGCTGCGGAGCAGCAGCTTCAGGTCCCGGCCGGTGATGTCCGGGTTCTGCTCGGACCCGGAGAGGGCGAACTCCTTTCTGATGAGCCGCTGGTTGAGGATGAACCAGGAATGGCTGTGGCCCTGCAGGTCCGGAGTAGTGCGCAGCAGCCGGAGGGTGCCCAGGGTGTCGTAGCCGGGGAGCCCGGGTGCCGGCAACCGGCGGCCGAGCGCGTCAAACCAGAGCGACGACGGCCCGGGGAGGATCCGGATGGCGTGGCCCGGCCAGACGGGGTTCCAGTTCCGGATGCCCTCGGTGTAGTGCCACATGCGGTCGCGGTTCACCAGGCGGACGCCCGCGGCGTCGGCGATGTCCAGCATTCGCCCGTCCACGTGCTCCGGCACTCCCGTGACCATGGTGTCCGGGGGCGTTCCCAGCCGTTCGGGCCACCAGCGGCGGACCAGCTCGTGGTTGCCGCCGATACCGCCGCTGGCAATCACCACCGCCTGCGCCCGCAGTTCGAATCCCCCCACCACGTCCCGGTTGGATGCCGCACCCCGCGGCGATGCATCCGGTGCCAGGATGGAGCCGCGCACCCCGGTGACCGTGCCGCCGTCGTACGTTAGACCGTCCACCCGGTGCCGGAAGTGGAACCGGACGCTCCCGTCAGAAGCTGCCGCCCTGGCTTTGTCCGCGAAGGGCTCGGAGACGCCGGTTCCCGTGCCCCACGGGACGTGGAAGCGCGGCACCGAGTTGCCGTGGCCGCCGGCCCGCCCGTCGCCGCGCTCGGCCCAGCCCACCAGCGGGGTGAAACGGATGCCCTGCTCCCGCAGCCAGGAACGTTTCTCCCCGGCGGCGAACTCCACGTAGGCACGGCCCCATTGCTGCGCCCACCCGTCGTCGGGCAACAGGCCGGTGAGCCGGTCCCACTGCGCCGAACCCTGCCAGTCCTGCCAGGCCAGGTCGAACGAATCCCGGACGCCGAGGCGCCGCTGCATGGGAGTGTCCACCAGGAAGAGCCCGCCCAGGGACCAGAACGCCTGGCCGCCCAGGTTGGCCTCGTTCTCCTGCTCCACGATCGCCACGCGCCTGCCGGCCCGGACCAGCTCGCCGCAGGCCACCAGACCTGCCAGCCCGCCGCCGATGATGATGACGTCCGCGTCCATCCGATCTCCGCCCTGGTCCAGAGGTATGTGAGAGTCCAGCATCAACCTACAGCAGCGGCGGGATAGGGTCGTGGACATGTTTGCACTGGTCACCCCGGATGTTTCCTTCTACCGATCCTTCGCCGAGTCGCACCGCGAGTGGGGCGGTGTGCACCAGGACGGCGCCGGGCTGTTCGCCGGTGACGACGTCACCAGCCCGGAGGGGTTCGACGCCTGGGTCCGGAAGCTCCTTGATGCGGAGAACGCTGACGGGAGCGGCGGCATTGTTCCGTGCACCTACCGCTGGATCATCAGCGGTTCGCAGTATGTGGGGGCCATCGCCTTCCGGCACTACCTCACCCCGGCCCTGCTGAACTCGGGCGGGCACATCGGCTACGGCGTCCGGCCTTCGGCCCGCGGACAGGGTGCCGCATCCTGGGCCCTGCGGCTAGTCTGCGACCGCTTGGCAGAGCGGGGAGAACCGGACCGTGTCCTCCTGACCTGCGACGACGCCAATGTTGCCTCGGCCCGCACCATCGAGCGGTGCGGCGGCGAGCTGGAGGACGTCCGGGTGGGCGCGGACGGGCAGCCCTTCCGGCGCTACTGGATCGACCTGGCCGGCGGCAGCCTGGACCGTGCCGCCCGTTAGCGCCAACCCGGGGGAGCACCGCTCACCGTGAATCTCCCACCGCTCACCGCAGGAATCCTACGTTTGCTGATGATCTGGCGCAGGATGGCCGGAGGCGTGTGGAGGTGCCGACGTGTCCCGCGGAAGGGCCATTGGCCTCTGGACAGCCGGACACCGACGTCTAATTGAGCAGGGGAATCATCCATGGGCTTCCTGGACCGCGAAAGAACCATTGCCCCGGCGGGCTTCAACCGCTGGCTGGTGCCTCCGGCGGCGCTCGCCGTCCACCTCTGCATCGGGCAGGCCTACGCCACCAGCGTGTACAAAACGGCGCTGGTGAAGCATTTCGGCGCCAGCCTGACCGAGATCGGCCTGATTTTTTCCATCGCCATCGTGATGCTGGGCCTGTCCGCCGCGATCATGGGCACGTGGGTGGACCGGAATGGGCCGAGGAAGGCGATGTTCACCTCGGCCATGTTCTGGACCGGCGGGTTCCTGATCGGTTCGCTGGGCATCTTCACCCACCAGCTGTGGCTGGTCTACCTGGGCTACGGCGTGGTGGGCGGCATCGGCCTGGGTATCGGCTACATCTCGCCGGTGTCCACACTGATCAAGTGGTTCCCGGACCGGCCCGGCCTGGCCACCGGCATGGCGATCATGGGCTTCGGCGGCGGTGCACTGATCGCCAGCCCGGTGTCCACCGCACTGCTCAAGGCGTACGACCCCAACTCCGGCGCGCAGGGCTGGGTGGCCAGCGGCGATGCCGTGGGCAAGCTCTTCCTGACCCTCGCCGTCGCCTATCTCGTGTACATGCTGTTCGGAGCCTTCACCATCAAGGTCCCCGCGGACGGCTGGCGCCCCGCCGGCTTCGACCCCGCCACGGTCAAGGCCGCCAAGCTGGTGACCACCGAGAATGTCTCCGCCAGGAACGCCGTGAAGACACCGCAGTTCTGGCTGGTGTGGGTCGCGCTGTTCTGCAACGTCACCGCGGGCATCGGCATCCTTGAGCAGGCTGCACCCATGATCCAGGACTTCTTCAGGACGTCCGACGGCGCCTCCGCGGTGAGTGCCGCCGTCGCCGCCGGGTTCGTGGGGCTGCTGTCCATCGGCAACATGGCGGGCCGGTTCGCCTGGAGTGCCACCTCGGACATCACCGGCCGCAAGCGCATCTACATGCTCTACCTGGGGGTCGGGGCGGTGCTGTACACGGTGCTGGCGCTGGCCGGATCCAGCACCACCATCCTGTACGTGGCGCTGGCCTTCCTCATCATCTCGTTCTACGGGGGCGGTTTCGCCACGGTGCCCGCCTACCTGCGGGACCTCTTCGGCACCTTCCAGGTGGGCGCCATCCACGGTCGGCTGCTGACCGCCTGGTCCGCCGCCGGCGTCGCCGGGCCGCTGATCGTCAACGCGTTCCTGGACGCCCAGGGCAAGCCCGGCCAGCTGACGGCAGCGTCCTACCAGCCGGCATTGCTGACCATGGTGGCGCTGCTGGTGGTCGGATTTGTGGCGAACCTGCTGGTCAAACCCGTCAGCGCACGATTCCACGAACCCCGCCCGGACCGCGAGCGGCCGCACGAACCCGCCATGGAGGCCTGAGATGAGCACCAATCCCGCCAACCACTCCACGCCCGTCAACACCGCAGCCGGGAAGCTCGCCGTCGGCTGGGCCCTGGTGGGCGTGCCGCTGGCCTACGGCGTCTACGAGACCCTCACCCGGGTGGCGGCGCTGTTCGGCTAAAGGTCCGCGTCCGACGTCGGCCCGCGCCCTCGTCACGCACAGCATGCTTTCAGGGCAGCAACGACGGCGGGACCTTGAGTTTCCGGGGTTTGGTCGCCGCCGCCGGGCGTAAAGCGTGCCGTGCGTGACGCACGATCAACCGCTGACGACGCGGGCCCCGGGGTCCACTGCCGGGGCCGCCGCATCCCGGCGGGTCACCGCATTGCGGCCCACCAGGGCCACGAAGAGTGTGATCAGGGCGGTCACCAGCACGCCGAGGCCCAAGTGGATCTGCAGCAGCCCGGTGCCCACCGCCGCCCCGGCCATGATCAGGCCCACGGCCGCGATCCGGCGGCTCCAGAACGGGTGGGTGCCGGCGCCGAAGCGCGAATCGGCGGCGAGCCCGGTGATGGTGGAGGTGACCACCACGGTGGACACATCCTTGACGTTGAGGTGCCGGGCGGTGGCGGCCTGGACGCCCATGGCCACGGCAAGGACGCCGGTGATGGCGACGGTCAGGGGCTCGTTGTTGCGTGGCGTGACGCCGCTGAGCAGGGCGATGGCGACGGCGGCCATCACCACGCCCACGCCGGCCAGCAGTCCGGTGGTGCGGTGCGCCCACCCGGACGGAACCGTCCGCAGGGTCCGCCCTGAGATCAGTGCGCCCACCATGAACCCGGCCAGCGCCACCACGGGCCCCAGCACGGGAAGGTTGTCACCGCCCATCAGCGCCATGCCGAGGATCACCACGTTGCCGGTCATGTTCGCCGTGAAGACGCGGTCCAGGCCCAGGTAACCGACGGCGTCGATCACCCCCGTGGAGAACGTCAGCATCAGCATGAGCACCAGGTGCAGCCGGGCCGGGTCGGCAGGGAAGAAGCGGGCGGGCATGATGGCACCTTTCGCTGGTCAGTGGAGGGGGCCGGCCCGGTTGGTCGGCTTTTCCAGTATGCGCCGGTGTCGCGCAGAGCACGCTTTTGATGACGCACGACGGCGGAACCTTGGGTTCCGGGGAACGTTGCAGCCGGGAGGGCCAAAAGTATGCCGTGGATGACGCCGGGGACGGCGGGAGGGCGGGTCAGGGCACCCGGGCCGCGATCCGCCGTCGTAAGACCACCGAGGTGAGCCAAGTGACCAGGCTGCAGGCCGCGGCACCCCACAGAATGTCCGTCACGGCCACCAGGGCCGGGAAGTCCTTGAGTACGGCCAGGCCGGTGAGCGCCCACGTGGCGTAGGTGAAGAACCCGAACAGCGCAGCCCCGGCAACGCGCTGCCGGACGGTTGCGGCGGAATCATGCGGCCGGATGCCGAAGTGGACCATTCCTGCTACGAAGATGGCGTAGAACAGGACGGCCGCCACAAAGTTGGTCTTCTCCGCGAGGAGGTCCCCGATGGTGGAGCGGTAGAGCGGGTTGGCCACGCCCAGGATCCACACCGCATCCAGCACAGCGAAAATCACGGCCGCAACGGCGTAGGCGGTCAACCAGTTCTTCACGCGATGGTTCATGCTGGACTCCTCGGGATCGGGGGCTTCGGCACCAGCGGTTCGGCGCCGCAGCGTAGCCCGGACGGGTCACCCATACAAACTTGTCGCGGCTCCGAAGACCAAGTGGGCGGACAGACCGCGCCGTGCAGCAGCGTGCGGCAGGCCAGGGAAAGGATTCGACGCAATGACGGACAAGAGCAGGAAGGCGCTCATCAGCGTTGGGCTGGCAGTGGTGGCTGCGGTGCTGATCGCCCTCGCCGGCAGCCAGGGCGGTTCCAGCATCGGCGGATTCCCGGTGTTCGCGCTGGGCGTGGCGGCGGCAATGCTCATTCAGTGGCTGGTGTTCATCCCGTCCTTCGCCAAACAGACGGAGAAGTTCTATGACCTCACCGGGGCGCTGACCTACATCTCCATCACGGTGTTCTTGGTACTGGCCAGCCCCGGCATTGACGCCCGCGGCATGCTGCTGGCGGCCATGGTGGTCCTCTGGGCCTTGCGGCTGGGCGGCTTCCTCTTCCTGCGGGTCATGAAGCACGGCAAGGACGACCGCTTCGATGAACTCAAGCCGGACTTTGCCCGCTACCTGAACACCTGGACCCTGCAGGGCCTGTGGGTGGTCCTCACCGCCGCCCTCGCCTGGGTTGCCATCACCTCCGACAAGAAAGTGGGCCTGGACTGGTTCTTCTGGGTGGGCCTGGTGGTCTGGATCGTGGGCATCACCGTGGAAATCACCGCCGACGTGCAGAAGACCCGGTTCAAGAACGATCCCGCCAACAAGGGCCGCTTCATCTCCACCGGCCTGTGGTCCAGGAGCCGGCACCCCAACTACTTCGGCGAAATCACGCTCTGGGTGGGCGTGGCCATCATCGCCCTGCCCGTCCTGCAGGGGTGGCAGTGGGCTGCCCTGGTCTCCCCGGTGTTCGTCACCCTCCTGCTGACCAAAGGCAGCGGCGTTCCGCCGCTGGAGGCCAAGGCGGACAAGAAGTGGGGCGGCCAGCCGGATTACGAGCAGTACAAGAAGAGCACCCCCGTCCTGGTGCCCAAACTCACCTGACCCGGATCCATCCATGCGTTAGGATTGATGCATCAAGGGGAGTACTCCCGTCTGTGAGTGGCCCGTCAATACGGACGCAGCGAAGCGTCCCGGGCCACCGGCTCCGGTTCAACCGGGCGGAGGAGACCTTGGCGTAACTGTCAGCGCCAACCCCTTTGGAGTACCCATATGCAGGTCACACCGCTCATCTGGATCATCACCATTGCCGTGACAATCCTGTTCTTCGTTTACGAATTCTTCGCCCACGTCCGCAAGCCCCACGAGCCGTCCATCGGCGAATCGGCACGCTGGTCCGCCTTCTACATTGGACTGGCGCTCCTGTTCGGCGTCGGGATCGGCATGGTCTCCGGCTGGAACTTCGGCGGTGAATACTTTGCCGGCTACCTGACGGAGAAGGCCCTGTCCATCGACAACCTCTTCGTGTTCCTGATCGTGATGTCAGGATTCGCCGTCCCCAAGAAGTACCAGCAGAAGGTGCTGATGGTGGGCATCATCATCGCGCTGGTGCTGCGCGGCGGGTTCATCGCCATCGGTGCCACCCTGATTGAAAACTTCTCCTGGATCTTCTACATCTTCGGTGCCCTGCTGCTCTTCCTGGCATACAAGCAGGCGTTTGGCGGCCACGACTCCAACCCGGCGGACGGCAAATTCATGCAGTTGGTGCGCCGCGTGGTTCCGCTCACCGATGAGTATCACGAGGACAAGATCACCGTGAAGCAGGGCGGCAAGCGTTTCGCCACCCCGATGCTCCTGACCATCATCGCCATCGGCTTCGTTGACCTGATCTTCGCCGTCGACTCGATCCCCGCGATCTACGGCCTCACCAACGAGGCCTACATCGTCTTCACCGCCAACGCCTTTGCGCTGATGGGCCTGCGGCAGCTGTTCTTCCTCATCGGCGGACTGCTGGAACGCCTGGTCTACCTGGCACAGGGCCTGGCCGTCATCCTGGCGTTCATCGGCGTAAAGCTCGTCTTCCACGCGCTGCACGTCAACGAGCTCCCCTTCGTCAACGGCGGGCAGCCGTTGCTCTGGGTTCCGGAGATCCCCATCTGGTTCTCGCTGCTCTTCATCTTCGCCACCATTGTGGTGGCCACCGTGGCGAGCCTGGTCAAGACCCGCAAGGACGGAAAGGACGACGACGGCCGTCCGGTCGACGGCGGCAAGGGCACCGGAGCAGTCCAGCAGCAGGGGCCGGCGTCGGATCTTGACGAGGACCGGAGCCTCAGCGGGGGAGCGTCCAAGTAGGTTCTGCACAGACTGGCGGCCCGGGCCTGCCGGTGTGATCCACTCCATACGGGTCACATCCGGCGGGCCCGGGCCACCTTTGTGCCGCCAAGCCCTCGGTTTCCGCGTGATTCCGCGGCTTTCCAGGGTGCGCGGAGCCCGGTGCGGGTGGATTTGCGGTGGGGTTGGTGGGCGTGTATTGTTTTCTGAGTCGCCGCCGCTGATGCGGAAAAATAGCGGCGAAAACCCCTTCTGAACGGCCTGAAAAATGGTTCGCTTTTGAGTGTGCCTGATCGGGTGGGGCTGGTCCTTGATTGCTTGGGGCCGCGGGTAACGCGGTTTGCAAAGTGGTGGGGGATCGGGTAAGTTTGAAAAGTTGCTCCGGAGCGATCCTGAACGGAATTGTTTGGGTGGTGCCGGGTGTGTCTGTTGTTTGAGAACTCAATAGTGTGCCAAGTTTGTTGATACCAATTGTTTTATTGGTTGTTTTGGCTGTGCCGCCACCCCGTGGTTGGCATGGTTTTTACAGCTGGTTTCAAATTTTGTGCAGCCTTTTCTGGTGTTATTTCCACTGGTTTTGGTTGTGTCTGTTTGTTTTCAACGGAGAGTTTGATCCTGGCTCAGGATGAACGCTGGCGGCGTGCTTAACACATGCAAGTCGAACGATGAAGGGAGCTTGCTCCTGGATTAGTGGCGAACGGGTGAGTAACACGTGAGTAACCTGCCCTTGACTCTGGGATAAGCCTGGGAAACTGGGTCTAATACCGGATATGACCTTCCATCGCATGGTGGTTGGTGGAAAGCTTTTGTGGTTTTGGATGGACTCGCGGCCTATCAGCTTGTTGGTGGGGTAATGGCCTACCAAGGCGACGACGGGTAGCCGGCCTGAGAG
>NZ_KQ758608.1 GCF_001457025.1 Pseudarthrobacter enclensis
AGCAGGCAAAAAACAACCGGGGGGAGACGGGGAGCTGGCCGGTCACCTGAGCCGCCCCACCCACCCACTTCTCGGACAAGAAGGAGCACCACCAAAATGAACGCAACACCCACACTGGAAATGCTCGACCCGGCAACCCTGACCGTCGACGTCAACGTCCGGAAAGACGCCGCCCTGACCACGGATTTCGTGGCCAGCATCGCCGAACACGGCGTAATGGAACCGGTGATCGCCCACCGCAAGGAAGACGGAACCGTGCACGTGCTGATGGGCCAACGCCGCACCCGCGCCGCCGTCGAAGCCGAACGGCCCCTGATCCCGGTCATGATCATCGACAGCCCGGAGGAGGCCGAGCGCATCGTCACGCAGGTAGTGGAGAACATCCAGCGCGCTGAACTGACCGAAGCCGACGAAGCCGACGCCTACCACCAGCTGTCCCTCATCGGCGTTTCGGCCGCCGCGATCGCTAAAAAGACCGGACGGACAAAGACCACCGTCGAGTCCGCTCTCAAAGCCAAGTCCACCGAGACCGGAGCCGCCGCCCTGGGCAAGGGCTACACCATCGAAGAAGCCCTGATTCTCGCGGAATTTGAGTCAGATGAGGACGCCACCGCCGAGCTCGAATCGGTCATCATGGACGAACCCGACATGCTCCTGCACGTCACCCAGCAGCTCCGTGACAAGCGCGACCGCGCCGCCGCGCTGGCCGCTCTCACCGCCGAACTGGAAGCGGCCGGCACGATCGTTGTTCCCGAATGCGGGTACGGAGAGGACAGCGAAACACTCCGGGTTAGCTCCCTGAAAAGGGCAGACGGGGAACCAGCCACCGATGAGGACGGAAACGCCGTCTACATCGCGACGGACTATCGCGGCGAACACTCCACCGTCGCCGTCGTCACCGGCTGGAAAGATTTGGGTTTCACGCTCCGCTACTACAGCGGCTACGGCACCTCATCGGCCCCCAAAGGCCCCATGACCGAGGAACAGAAAGCCGAACGGAAGACCCTGATCGAGAACAACAAGCTCATGCAGTCCGCGACTACGGTACGCCGCGAATGGGTCAAAAACCTGCTGGCCAAGAAACAGCCGCCCAAGGGCTGGCAGTACTTCACCGTCCACGCGATCACCCACCACCCCGAAACCGCCAGCGGTTACGACGGCGAGGTGGCGGCCGAGATGGCTGGCGCGAAGATTGAAGGGTCGAAGACGTGGGGATGGAACCCGCTCCGCACCCACGTCGCCAAGTCAGCCGCACGTCCCGAGGTTTCGCTTCTCGCGCTGGTCTGCGCCGGATACGAAAAGACCATCGCCAAGGACTCATGGCGGTCCCCATCCCAAGCCCACCGGGACTACCTGAACCAGCTCGTCCTCTGGGGCTACACCGCCAGCGAGGTTGAACAGATCATCATCGGCAGCGGCCAACCGACCGAGGAAGAATCGGCAGCATAAAACCCCTTGCCGGGCGGAAGCGAACGCCGCCCGGCAAGGCCCCCGGCCACTCATCATCCGAGGGCCAGGAACTTTCCAGAAGTCGGGCGGTCCGCCGCCCGGTGCGAACCACAGCAGCTACTCACCAGCGGCGGACCGCCGTTCACGCAAGACCCGCAATCCATGCCACCGTGGCGCGCTGCACCTGCAGCGGCTGGTAGAGTTGCCACCAGATTTCCTTTGTCCGAGGAGAGCAAAAAGGGCCGGCTATGCCGGCCCTTTTTGTGTCTGACACCCGGCTACCTAGCCCGGGACGTTGCGCGGGTCGTTGCCGTAGCTGTTCTTCCCGGCGATCTGTCCGTCCTGGTTTTTGATGACGTGCTCGACCTTGTCAGCCTTCGCGGTGTCCCGGCCAACGGCGACCGCTTCGTCCTTGGTGCCGTACCCGGACCCGAACGCCCGGCCGGCGCCCTCGCGCTTGTTCTTCCACTCGCCGTTCTCGTAAAACGTCTCGATGTCACCCTGAGCCACTGCACACTCCCTCTGCCGATCGGTTCACTGACACCTGCCCCCGCCACTGCGGGGAAGCGGGAAAGCCCCGCACCACGAGTCAGTCATGCGGGGCCTCCCTTGGCAGCTGCTCCGCCGGATGGGGGACAGGCGGAGCAACTGCCACCAAACTAATAACAAGCATGCTTACTTTTCAAGCGGCGCGCCGGTGTCAGCACCCGGAAGCGGTTGTGGGCGCCTTCCGGGCCGGCGGCCCTGCCGCCAGCCCGGCAGCTCCGTATTCAGCCGTTGCTCCCGGTCCGGGCGGAGGGTCCTGTCCCGGTAGGTGATCCGTTGGCTGTGCAGCCACACCCCGAGCAGCCGCTCCTGCTCCGACGTTGCTTCTTTGTGGAGGGGCCAGTCGTTGCCGGCGGCCCGGTATGCGGCCAGTTCGGCGAAGCGCTGGTTCCAGAGCTGTTCGCGCTGCTCCTTCTGCCGCCGCGGGGTGTCCCAGCCCGGGATCTCCCGGAGCCCGTCCCGATAGGCGGGGGAGAGGGTCCCGTTCTGGGATTGCTGCCGCTTGGCCGCCAGCCAGGACTCCAGGGACCGCTCCCTCATGGACGCGGACTTGCTGCTCGGCAACCGGCCCTCCACCCGGTACAGGGCAACGATGTCGGCCACGTTTTTCAGGCCACGCTCATCCTGCTTCTTCGCAGGCCGCTGCACGGTCCTGGCATGCTCGCCCCGAAGGGACGGCTCCGCCCGGGCCGCGATCTGCAGGTGATACCGCACCGTGGCCTCCGCCGCACCGGCAAGGACCGCGATCCGGGACACCGGCACACCCTGCCGGTACATCTGCACCCACTCCGGATCCGGCGCCCGCCGCCTCACCCCAGCCATACAGCCGCCCCCTTCGCTGGCCCGTATGCCCCCGGGAACGTCCCGGACTGTGCCCGATGTCAGGCTACCCGCCAACCGATCCCAAACTACGGCGCCGGTCGGGGTGCTGGAGCTTGGAGCTGGGCGGGTTCGGGCAGAATGGGCTCATGTGCGGCCGATACGTGATGTCCAAAGCCACCGGAGACCTGCTCAGCGCCTTTGAGGCCAAAGAGGTCGAAGGCACCCCGCCCCCGCCGAGCTGGAACGTCGCCCCCACCCAGGACGTGCCGATCGTGGCTGAACGCCTGGACGAAGGCACCCTGGACCGGCACCTGCTCGTGGCCCACTGGGGCCTCGTGCCGTCCTGGGCCAAGGACATCAAAATCGGCAACAAGCTCATCAACGCCCGCAGCGAATCAATCCTCGAGAAGCCCTCGTTCCGGAAGGCCGCGGTGAAGCGCAGATGCCTGGTTCCGGCCGAGGGCTACTACGAATGGCAGAAAACCGACGACGGGAAGAAGATCCCGAACTACCTCTATTCGGAGCAGGATGAGCTGCTGGCTTTCGCCGGCCTCTACGAATGGTGGGCAGACCCCACCGTGCCCGAAGACGACCCGGGGAAGTGGCTGCTCAGCTGCACCGTCCTCACCACCACCACCCAGGACACGCTCGGCCACATCCACGACCGGTCACCGGTCATCATCCCCCGCGACCGCATCAATGAATGGCTCGACCCGGACCTGGCCGACAAAAACGACGTCCAGCACCTCCTCGACACCCTGCCCGACCCCGTCCTCACGCCACGGATCGTCAGCACCCGCGTCAACAGCGTCCGCAACAACGGCCCCGAACTCATCGAACCCGCCCAATAAGACGCACATCCCACTGAGGCACGGGCGGGGCCGCACCTCTGCGCGAAGGGAGGCTGGCGCAGTCGGCAGGGTTTCCCATGGACCAGGACCGCCGCCGCCGACCCACCCATGCCGCTGGCCGGGTTTCTTTCAGCAGGGACGGCACATTGCTCAACCGGGCCACCCCAGGCAGTTATGGAACCTTCACGCCGTGGAAGGCATTTCAGGCACCGGGGGGCTGCCGCCGTGGGGCACCCGGGGGGATGACCACAGTCGCCGGCGGCGACCATCACCGCCACCCAAACGCCGTGCCGGCGTGCCCGAGACCTCAGCACCACAGCGACAAAAATGTTCCAAGAAATGCCTAGAATACAAGGCAAGACCGCTGTTCATTCAGTTGAATGATTGTTAGAATGGAAGTAGCAGGACAGCAGCCGAACGGAACTTTTTTGATACGAAACCAGGTACTGAACATGACTGCTTCACTCACCGCTTTCACGGTTTACACCAAGCCCGATTGCAGCAATTGTGAGAAGACGAAGGACTACTTCGACTCCAAGGGCATCACCTACACGGCCGTCGATATCACAGAAGTCCCAGCGGCCCTGGAGTACATCACTGCAGAACTGGGATACTCCCAGGCGCCCGTGGTCGTGAACAACTCCGATGACCAGGACCACTGGTCCGGCCTGCGCCGCGACAAGCTCGTCCATGCGGCCATGACCCACAAGGCAGCGTGAGGACCGTGACCCCTCTGCGGCCGGTCGTCGGATACAAACTCAGCCCACGGATTCCGTTGGAGGTTGACCTGTTCCGGCAGGTCAACCCCAGCGGCAGGATCTACCCCGACGTTGCGGAACCCGAGTTTGTGGAACCCGTCATTGTTGAACCCTGTGCTGAGAACCTCTACGACGGCTACGCCGTCCCGGACCGTGATGGGGATGACCGGTTCTTGGAGGCGATCCACCGCGGCCTGATCGGGCAGGACGGGCCCTGGGACGCACACACTGCGAACCAGTACCAGCCCAACGACCTCACCCACGACGAATCGGGTGGAACCGGGCCTCAGAACGAACCCACACCGGACACCGAGAACATCATCAGCACACGAGGAAAAGGAACCATCATGGCCGGCGAAACCACGATCACTGTCATTGGAAACCTGACATCAGATCCAGAGCTGCGGTTCACTCCGGTTTCCCGTGAGTTCGGTAAAACTGAAGGTACTCCGGTCGCGAACTTCACCATTGCATCCACTCCCAGAACGTTTGATGCCCAGGCAAAGAAGTGGAAGGACGGGGAGACTCTCTTCCTTCGGTCCACGGTATGGCGCGAAGTGGCAGAGCACGTCGCAGCCTCGCTGACCAAGGGCAGCCGCGTCGTCGCCAGCGGCCGGCTCAAGCCCCGCACCTACGAAACCAAAACGGGGGAGACACGCACTGTGATCGAGTTCGAGGTCGACGAGATCGGGCTCTCCCTGCGTTACACCGCAGTTTCCCGTGGGTTCAGCAAAGCTGAAGGGTCTTCCGCCGGGAACTCAAGTGTTCCTACCTCAGCGTAGAGGGTAGGAACCCTTGGGTTTGGGGCGGTTGTGGGGCATTGCGGTCACGGTTCAGTGTCTGCGAGCACGATTGACGCAGCTCGTCGTGGTCAAGGCGCTAAGGCCCTTCCACATTCTCGAGCTCGTCTCCGAAAGGGTCGAGTCCGCGCTCCCTCAGAAAGTCTTCGATAAAGCCGAACTCCGTCGCACTGAGTTCGGCCCCGACATCCCACGTCGAATCGCACTCGTCACAGCACTGCAGGACTTCACCCGTGGCTTTGACGCGGTATGTGACGACGCGGCCCTGCTCGCACATCGGGCAAATGATGTAGACGCTCATAGGGCCAGGGAAGCACTGACAAGCGGGCTCGTGCCATGTGAAGCAACCATCGTGACCCTAGTTTTGTCGGTAATACCAAATCGCTTTCCCATTGAAACAAGATACGTGTTGGTGCGCGACCTACCAATTGGGGCCAAGCCTTGTGGCGTGACAGGTTCAATGGTTACGGAGGTCCGGGTGGGTCAGGATGGCGGAGTAGCGGGCCGCACCGGGAATGCTGAGCCCGAACATGTCGCAGAGCCGTCGGATGTCGCCGCCGTTTGCGTGCAGTTCATGGAGGATCCGGTCCTCGCGAATCTCCTGGACGGTCATGCCCATGGACGTGTTGATCCACGCAATGCCAACGGGGGAGTAGTCCAAGGCTGTGCGTCGGCTGATGAACAGATGAGGGTTGGTCGTCTTGGGCCATCGCTTTTCACGGTAGGCCAGCCATGCGGCCAGTCGGTCCCGGACGGGTTGGGCGAGCGGGATGACCCGTTGGTCTACGTGCAGTCGACCGTCGTGGATGTCAGTCAGTTGGAGCTTGCGCACTTGACCGGACCGGAGTCCCTGGAAGGCAACAATCGCTGTGACTGCTGCGCGGGCTGGATCCGTGGAGTTGATGGCCTCACGCAGCGCGGAAGCGGGCAGGGGCATGGGTTGGCGGGTCTCGTGGGTGCCGGTGCGTATCGACCCGATGGGATTGAAGAAGATGACCCGGTGGGCCTTGAGGACCCGGAACAGGCATCGCAGTCCTTGCCCCATGGTGGCGCGCGGATTGCCGGAGCCGGGAAGGACTTCTCTAACGTCGTCTGTGCTGATTTCGCGGAGGGTGGTGTGTCCGGCCGCTGCCCAGGCGTTCAGGGCAGGGAGCGACCACCGCAGGTACAAGCGAATGGTCTGCTCCGACCGGGGTTTACTGCGCGGTGGAGTCATGCTGCCGTGGGTCATGACCACGTACCAACGGCCCAGCTCATGGCGCATTTGTTCGGGAAGCCCGGCGATGGCGGCGCTGAACCACTTGTCGACGGCCGGTTCACGGTCGTCCTCGAGCAGCCCGGCCGCATCGCAAACCTCCAGCAACCGCAAAGTGTTCGTTCCAACTTGCTGCAGTTCAAGAATGTCAGTGGCGCGCAGAGGCGCCCCTGGGGTGTCCTGCAGGCCAAGGGCGACGGCAAGTCCGCGGCGGACGATTTTGGTCGCTGTCAGGCTCCATCCGTGCTTTTCCGCGTAGTCGAGGACGAACGCGTCCAAGAAGGCGCCCATCACAGGGTCGGGCGGGGCCGGGAAACCGAAGATGCGTCCTCGCTCCAGATCGCGTGCCGGTGCGGGAAAGAGCACCAGTTGCCGGTGGGCCACCGGTGCGAACACCAGGGCCGGTCCAGCCAGTGGTTGTTCCGTGCGGTGCCGTCGCGTGCCGCGTCGTTGTCCTGCGCTGGCATGGCGGAGGTTGGCGATGAAGAGTTGCTGGCCGAAGCGGTTGGCCTCGAGCAGATCGGCCCCACCTTTCCGGCCTCCAGCGGCGAGGAACTGATGCCAGCAGAGTCTGCAGCCCTGATCGTCATTGACCGCAGCGTTCACGCCGCATGCCTTGCAGGTTCCTTGGGCGTACTTCGTTCGCCAGGCTTTGCACGCCTCGCAGAGCCAAGCGTGGATCCTGCCCACGCCCCAGGACTGGCAGTCCCGACACGCGGCCACGGGCTGAGGTGCGCTGCGGTGGCATTGATCGCACAGCCCTGCCGAGTAGTACCCTTCAGTTCGTCCGCATCGTCGACAGGGCGGCGGGACGAAGGGCCCGCCGGGCATGCAGTCGTAGCAGAACTTCGTCCGGCGCGGGTAGCTCCATGCGACTGGCCGCTGGTCACAGACACTGCACTGGCGGGGGCGGCTGGCCCCTCTCATACCGGTGGCTTGGAACGGTTGCGACCGAGTCGTGGGACCACAGACGGGACCGCACCGCTCGATGATGCTTCGGCCAGTTTCGGCCGGGAAGCGGCTACCTTCTCTGGCTCGCAGATCAGCAACTCCGTGGGGGAGCAGTTCAGCACGGCGCAGATGACGTCCAGGTCTTCGAGCCGGATGGTGGTCGGTGTTCCGGTCCAGAGCCCGGACATCTTGCCGGTGCTGATCTCCAGTCCGGCGTCGGCAAGCCGGCGCCGCAGCTCGGTCGATTTCCAGATTCCCCGCTCTGCGGCGACCATTCGTAGGTTCCAACGCATCTTGTCACTCTCCTGTCAGCCGGGCAGCCAGGCGTTCGTTTGCGACCGCCCAAGCATGGTCGATGTGGTCCGCATGGACGTGGATATAGCGGGTGGTGGTCGAGAGCCATTCGTGTCCGAGCAGTTCCTGGACGGCTTTCAAGTCCAGGCCCCGTGCATAGAGCGACGAGGCGCAGTAGTGCCGCAGTCCATGCGGACTGAGCCGTCCCTGCCACGCCGGCAGCCAACGCTCGACCGCGCCGGCCAGCCCGGCCCGGAGCGCGTCATCACCCACCCGGGCGCAGCCACCGGTGTGTTGGTCACGCCGCTCGCTCGGGAACAGGGGCGCGTCCGGATCCAGATAGTCATCACCAAACTGATGGCGCACGTCCGTCAGCCACCACTGCAGCAACGAATCAACGGAGTTGATCGCCGGAACCAGCCGGGGTTTGGCACCACGGCCGCGGCTGCCCTTCCCGAACCGCACGTGGATTTTGCCGTGCTCCCCGAGATCGGGACGCCAGTCCTTGATGTCGAGCATCAGGGTCTCGTTGATCCGCAACCCGGCGCGGCGCCACAACGACGCGGCCAGATAGTCGCGGGCAGCCGGCAGATACTTCCTGGCCTCGGGCAGGGCATCACGCCACTTAGCGAACAGTGTCTCTATTTCCGGGTCGCTGGGCGGGATCCGGGCGGCAACAAATGCCGAGCTGGAGGGCCGGTTGAATTCGTCGATGGGCTGCAAGACGACGTAGCCGGTGAGCGCATGGATGTCTCCCTGGTATCGGGCGATCAGGAAGTCGAAGAACCTGGCCAAAGTACCGGCTTTGCTTTCCCTCGTGGACCGCGCCTGCCGGCGTTCATGACGCAGATGGGCAAGAAACCGGTCAGCGTCCGAAGGCGACGCCATCCACAGGTACTGGTCGAGGAATCGGGCGAACTCAAAGATCACCGAGCGCTCAGTCCTGACGAACTGGTCAGTCACTCCCGCCCCGATTTGGGCGAGCAGGAATTGATCTACAAGTTCTTGCTCGAAGTCTTCCTCGTCCTGCTCGGAACGCAACGCCTGGCTGAACCCGATGGAACGAACGGCAGCAAGCACCATCACGCACACCCGGGTTCAGCAATATTCCGCACCGATCATGAATATCACGAAAGCTTCATAAATCATGAAAATATTTCAGACATCAATATCGGAGACAAAATGAGCAGTTATGGCGATTATCCGCGCGGAACAGGGGACGCCGCGTCTCGGAAGGAACCCACGGGATTCGAGACAGCCCAGGCCATCGGCTCACCGACGAAACAGCCGAGCCGGGAACAACCCCCGGCACGGCAGGACGCACCCGCACAGGACGAGGCGCCGACTGTGGATGAGGCCCCGCGTATCGGTTGGCGGGGCCAGCCCAAAGCCCAGCAGGAACAGGAAGCCGCTGCTGCCGAAGACGCAGGCACCGAAGGGTACGCCGACGACGATCCCTGGTTCGGGAAGAACGCCCCACGTAACGGCTACGTCCAATAGAGCCTGCACCCTCCATGGATACCCGCTGCAGCCCGGCCCGGTGGCTGGCCGGCTGCAGCGGCGTCGGGGCGTATTGTGCCAAGAGTAGTAAGGAGTCCGATGCCGAAGCCGAAAAAGTTCTCTGCCTTCACCCCATACTTCACCGAGGAACAGGCCGACCAGGTCCGTGCCGTGTTCCTGGAAACGGGGGAGGTGGAAGGTGACGCGAGCGTCTCGGACTTCATCGTTTATGCGACGATGCGTGAGGTGAAACGCCGGCAGCGCAAGTACAACGCCGGGAAGCCGTGGCCGCCTGTGAAAGCCGGCGGCGTGCGCCGCGGACAGCGACGGATGGAAGAGCTGCAGCACCGACGTGAGGAAGCCTGACCGTGGGTGCTTGTTGTTCGGGCTTTTGGGGAGTGAGTTCTTGTGGTTGACACACGATTTTTAACCTTGGCTGATGTCTGCGAGGTCCTGGTGATATCGGCTGACCAGGCCTATGCGTTGGTGCGGTCAGGGGCGTTGCCTGCATTCCGGGTTGGCCGGGGCGAATGGAGGGTTGAGACACACCACTTGGAGGAGTACGTCGCTCGGCAGTCGCAGGCGGAGTGAATCCTCGTCGTCTGCCACGAAGGTGAAGGCCGGCACCCGCGGGTGCCGGCCTTTCCGTGTTTTCAGCTGCGGCACACGTGGTGGTTAACCTGCTTGCTGCCGGCCCAATTCAGGGGCATTCCCCGGAAGGGGCTACGGTATTGCCGCCGCCGGTGAAGTGCGGGGCTAGGCCCAGGAGTGGTCGCGGTGGATGCAGTCGCCGGTCCCGGCGATGTGCAGTGAGGAGATGTCGTTCTTGGCGTTGAAGGCGGACAGGTTGTAGCGGGTTCCGGGGAACAGGCCGCCACCGCCGACCATGCTGCGGGCGTCGCAGTTGGGTTCGGTGTAGAGGTAGAGGATGTGGCCGCTGTTGTTCATGACCGAGGCTGCGTTGTTGTTGATGTGGACGCCCCATCCGTTCCGCACTGTGGGCCCGTCGGTAAACAGTTCGTTGCCCATGCCGGCGTCGGTGTAGGCGTCGTCGGCCCGTGCACCTTGGAAGACGGAATTGAAGTAGAAGCAGACCCGTCCTGACGGGCAGGTTGTCCCGGACCCTGAAGCGCTGCCAGCGGGCGCGCCCGCCAGAAACGCGCTGGCACCCAGAGCCAATACGGCACCAACGGTAGCTGTCTTAGGCATCGTGAGTTTTCATGAAGTTCCCCAGTCATTGTGTTCGCGGACCTGACATCCGGGCCCCACCGAAAGGCACTGGCATCGTTCTCATGCATTGTTGCCTGACCGAGCCATGGGGACGTCTGCCCCTATTACTGCTGGCGCCCGGCTGGTGCCCGCGGGTGCTGTCAGGCTCTCAAGCCAGAGACAAAGAAGGACCGGAAATGTCCGGTCCTTCTTTTGGCGGAGCCGGGCCTTATTGGTGCGTGCCGCCGGTCAGTTGAGTCTCAACGCAGGCGTTGGTTCCAGGGGTTACTGTTCGCTGAAGGAGCTGCCGGTGTTCTGCTCGGCTCCCTGTTCCTGTCCGTCGGACCGCTTCGCTGTCCGACGACGCTTTACCGCCGCCGGTTCGAGGCCAAGTTTCTTCAGTTCCTCGGCGCTCCACCCATCGCGTGTGGCCTGGATGTAGGCGCGCTTGTCATCGCGTTCGGCGGCAACGAGTTGATCCCGCAACTCGGTGATGCGCTGGCGGCTGCGCGCCAGGGCGGTCACGGATTCAATGCGGGAGTCCAGCAGCGCACGGGCCTGGTTTCGTGTCTGTTCGAGGTCGAGGTTAGCCATGGGATCCAGCCTAACGATCATCCTCACGCCGGCAGCGCCGGACTCGCCCATCTCGACATGACGGGTCGACATTCGCCGGATCTTTCTCTGCCAGGAGCTCGGCGTTTTGTGGGTCGTTGAACCAGTCCCGCAGGTAGTCGCCGCAGTAGCTGATGGTGCGTGCGGTGAACTGGAAGTATTCGGGCCCGACGCCTTGCCGCCGCCACTGCCGCAGCTGCGCCGATGAGATCCCGTATTGCGTGGCCACTGTGGACGGTGAGATGAGAGCCAAAACTGTACCTTTCGCTAACCCTATGCCGCGTTCCTTTCGGCACGCTTGCCGAAACTTGGCCGGTGAAGGAATTGGCCAGTCGGAGTCAGCCGGACCGTGGAATACCGGAGCGGAGCGAGGATATGCCGCGAAAGCCGGCTGTGGAGACTTGCCAAGGAAGGACCGGGCAGTAGCCTCACCCAGCCGAAACGGAACGACGCAGTCGTTTTGAACAAGTCAGACGCGAAGCGTCCAGCAGGGCAGTACCCAAGGAACCACTCAGCCTGCCAAAAACGGGCGCAGGTGATTTTTCGGAGCAAGCTATGTGGTTATGTGCCATAACCCGCGTGTTGATCCACGGCCTGCGGCCGGGGATGCGGCACACTCGTGAGTGTGGCCCGGAAGTTCCGGGGCGCTGCGCTGGGCATTGGGGGAGGGGAAACGGGATGACTGAAGAGCAGAAGTCAGGACGGAAACCCCCGAGCCGGCTCTCCCGCCGCCGCCGCGCCAACATTGATGGTGATACGCACTACGTGCGGGTGTCGATGTCGACGTTTGAACGTGCCCAGTTGAAGGTGCTGGAGGAACGGACCGGCCGCAGTCCGTCGGAGATTCTGGTCAGTGCTGCCCTGTACGCGGAGAACTCCGAGTCTCTGGCTGAACGCCGGGCGGCCGCCGTGGAATTCATCGCGGCCCGCCGCTACCTTGCCGCCTTGTCGAACAACGTCAACCAGCTCGCCCGGCACGCGAACGCCACGGACGAATTCCCCGAAGCAGCCCGCACGGTGCTGACCCGGGTGCGGGCGGTCGCGGACCGGATCAATACGATGCTGGATTCGATGGTGCGCTGATGATTCCCAACATCACCAAGGGCACCCGAATGCACGGGCTCATCGCCTACCTTGCCGGTCCCGGACGGGCGAACGAACACACCGACCCGCACCTTGTCGCCGGGTCACCATCGATCATGGCCTGGCACAACGACGACGAGCTGAACGCCGAAGCCGCCCAGGCCATCGCCAAAGAACTGGACCGGGCCCGAAGCGTCCTGGGTGCCGAGATCCCCGGCGGACATGTCTGGCACTGCTCTCTGTCGCTACGCGCCGAGGAAGGCGACCTGACCGACCAGAAATGGGCGGACATCGCGCAGGACTTCATGGACGAAATGGGCTTCACCGAGGCCAGCGGACGCGCCCCGGTCCAGTGGGTGGCGATCCGTCACGGCCACAGCAAAGCCGGGAACGACCACATCCATATCGCCGCGTCCATGGTCCGCGAAGACGGCACGAAGTGGAGCAGCTGGCGCGACTACCCCCGCGCCCAACAAGCCGCCCGGGCCCTGGAGAAAAAGTACGGCCTGGAAGAACTCTCACCCACGCATTCCACCCGCGGCCTGCGGCCCGGAGAACGCGAAGCATCCGAACGTCGGGGAGCCCCGGAACCGGAACGCCGGTCCCTCGAACGCAAGGTCCGTGCCTGCGCCACCTCAGCCCAGGACGAGGCCGAATTCATCCGCCGCCTCCGCCGCACCGGCGCCCTGGTCAGGCCGCGCTACGCGTCCGGACGCGACGACGTCGTGGTCGGCTACAGCGTGGCCGAACGACCCCCGAAAGGCGGCCGGCCTGTCTGGTTCGGCGGCGGCCACCTCGCCAAAGACCTCGCCCTGCCCAAGCTCCGCGCCGAATGGCCCGACAGCCCCCAGGGCGCCGGCGTTGCGGTCGCTGAATGGCAGGCAGCTTCACGTGGACGCCGCCCGGTCACGATCGGCCGCGAAGCCTCCGAACCCGACCCACAACTGTGGGGGCAGTACAGCGACGAAGTCGCCCGGCTCCGCGAGACGCTGCGCTCCGTCCCGCTGGACGACCACGCGACCTGGGCGCACGTTGCCCGCGAGACATCCGGTGCCTTCGCAGCCTGGTCCACCGCGACCGAGGCAACGCCAGGCCCTCTCGCGGCAGCAGCCGACGAGCTGTCCAAGACGGCACAGCTGCGCCGCTACCCGGTCTGTCCCATCCGCAGCGTCGGACCATCTGCCCGCGGTGCATCGCTCATGCTGATGGCAGCGTCGATGGGCGGCACCGGAACCGCCGCGCAGGCGATCATGCTGCGCCAGCTGCTCAACGTCGCCAAGGCCGTCCACGACATGCACAAGGCATCCAACGACCTGCGCAGGGCACGCCAGATCAGCCACATGGTCAAGCACCAACTCAGCCAAGTCGCGGCTGCACTGCCCAGCGTCCCCGCGACGACGGCCACCGTGGATCGCGAAGCGGCAACGGCAGTTCAGGTAAGTGCTGCCGGTCAGGTTTCGGGACGCTCTGCCGGTTCCGTGCTGCCGCCCAAGTACATTCCGGCGCGCACCGATACCACTCGAAGTACTACGACCCGCACGGACATCGAGAGATAACACCAACGAGGGGAACCATGAGCGAATCTGACGGCATCGAAGAAGCAATCGAGGGAATGTCCCGCGTCGGGCTGACCGTCGCCGGCCGGCTGGGTGAGCAGCTGGCCAGGGCTCGCGAGCAAGAGCTGCGCCGCGCCCAGGCAGCAGAGGATCAGCAGGCCCGCGAACTGCAGGCTAGGTTCGACGCGGAACGGGCCGCGGCCCGTGCCCAGCTCGCCCCGGTCATGGACAACCGGTGGTGGGACACAGCCACCGGCCGCGACATCGAACGCGTCCACGAGGCGGCCACCGGATGGAAAGACCACGACCCGGCAGCGCGCGACGCCTCCGACGTGATTCGCGACCAGGTGCAGCGCCGTTACGGGTTGGACGTGGACAACCTCGGCGCCGATGAAACATCCGTAGCCGAGGCTCTGGCAAAAGCCGAACGAGAACGCGAGCAAGCGGAACAGGAACGCCGCGCCAGCCACGACGAGAATGCCCAGGCTGCGCAGCTGCTGGCCGAGGCCGACCGGGAAGACCGGGACCGTGAACAAGACGTCGCCGAAGAGAACGAACGCCCTGAAGCGCTGCGTGAGGAGGCCGGCACCAGGTACGACTCAGCCGAACGCCGCCAGGAACTAGCCGCCAGCCTGGACGGCGTAGCCGACCGCGAAGCCGTGCAGGCACGGCTCAGCGCAGACCAAGACCAGGGAACGCCGCCCAGCGCCGCCGTGGCCAAGGCGCCAGGACGCAGTCCGAAGGCCCGCAAGACACGCGGAGCCAACGGCCAGACGAAGCTCCTGCAGAAAGGTATGAGCCGGTAGGTTCCGTAGCGTCGTGCTCTTGGGGAACCGCTCTTTGGAAACCACCTGACTCTGGCCTGGCATCTTGTCCCATGGTGGGCAGGACGGTTACCGGCATTCAAGTCCGTAGAGGGCGAGCACATAGGTGAGGTCGGTGTCGTTTCGGTGGATTTCCGCCTCGGCTTCGATCCGGACAGGGTCGGGGCCTAGCCGGTCATCCTGCCGGCGTAGCCAGTAGGCCCAGCAATGACCTCCACCGTACTTTGAGTGTGCCCGGACGCCGGCGGCGTAGTTCCCGTCATCCAGTACTTGCTCACGAAGCCATTCGGCGATTGCGGTGGTCGCGCCGCGGTCCTCGCCGGCAAGTGTGCCCAGGGTGATGGTGGCGATGCCGAAGGCATCGTCGAGCGTCTGCCCGAGGTGGCGGTTCAGGGCGGCGATTGATTCGGCGGCGGTCAGGTCGACCCAGCGGATGGGTTCGTTGATACGTAGCGTGTACATCAGGCGCCCGTCCCGCCAGTTGGCCGGCAGCCAGCCGGGCACCATGTTGCCGTTTCTGGTCCAGTCGTCGTGGATCATCTTCTGGGCAACTTCGACGGGGAGGTCGAACTGTCGGGCCGCGAAGGCCACGGCGTCGCGGAAGTCCTTGCCGACCCGGGCCATCGCCAGGGTTTCGGCATAGGCGGTGCGGCGATCTCCGGCCAGGTAGACCGTCGATCCCGGGGTGTCGAAGCGTGACCAGGAGGAGCGATCGGGTGCTCCCGCACTGCGCGGCAGCGGGTTCAGGGGGCCATAGGACGATTTAGCGATCCGGTATCCAGTGATCGGCCCTTCAATGTAGGCAAGGCCGGTACCGGAGCAGATTCCCGTCAACCGGAGAACCTGTCCTCGGTCATGGCCGTTGCGGCCGCCATGACCTCTTTGGCGCGCATGTCCTTGATCGCTTCGATGGGGGAGACTTCATCCAGCCACGGGTTGGCGCCCACAAACCACAGCCGGGCAACGTGTTCGCCCTCAACGCTCGATACGGCCGTCCAGGCGCGGTGGGCGAGCTGCAGCCTGGTCTGTGCTTCCGGGCGGGGCTCGGGTCCGTCGGTGCGGGCCCAGCGATAGCTGATCTTGGGGTCCTTGCTGCCGGCCAGCGCGGCGACCAGTGTGGCGCCGAGCGCGCTGTTCAGCTGCCGGACAATCTCCCGGATGCCCAGGCGTGCTGTACCGCTGTGGGCCGCGCCAACATCAATAGAGATGCTCATCTATCCTCCTTCTCGCTTTAACCCTACCCCTTCAGCTACTACTAAACCACCAAAAAACCACTGTCGAGTCGCGGGCGGGGGTCCTAGGAAGGGCGGGTGGGGGAGCGGTCCTGCCTCATGCGGCAGGAAGCCCGCGGGGAAGATCGAGTACCCAGTACTCGTGCGCTTTAACCCGCAACAGCCTGTACTGGTGTCTGCACTCCAGTGGTGCCCGCATGCCAACGTGCGAAATCACAACAACAGAAGGAGGACGGCCGGTATGACCTCTCGCGGAGCCCATGCCCCCGATACCCGTGCCGGGGCCGACATCGACGAGCCGCAGTACGAAGCTATCGGACGGCTGAGACCGCGCCGATGGCCAGTTGGCCCCAGTGAAAGCTACGGGAAAGTCGACTTTGATGACGGCGAGGGACGCTCCGTCCTCACCCTTTACATTCAGCGGGCACCCGAAGAAGGTTACGTCCTGCACATCGAGCACTTGGCTGCGCCGCTGCGTGTGGACGGTACGCTCCTTCGTCTAAGCCCGGCGCCTCACATTGACAGGAACGCTGCGGATTTCCGCCGGATCGCAGCTGCCCGTGCGGCTGCCGCGAAGGCCGAGGCTGAGCTGGATGCCGCCGTCAGCGCCGCCCGCGCTAACGGGGACTCCTGGGAGGTTATCGGTGCCGCCCTCGGCGTGTCCGCTCGAAATGCCCGGGAGCGGTTCGATCATGCGCAGAAGCGACCGCGAAAAGGACCGTCGACGAGGTGACGAACGCGCCCATAATTGCCGCCGTGCAGGAGGACCAGCTGCGCCAGGTCCGTTCCTCAGTTGTCTTCGGGTCGGCCGACCGCAGTGGCGGACACGTTCTCCCAGCGCTTTTGGGCCCCTTGTCGGCTGATCCCAAGCGCCCGACCAATTTTGTCCCAGGAAACGCCCGCCAGCCTGGCGGCCGCCACGGCGTTGTCGAGCTGGGCCTCGAGCTCCTTCAGGCTCCGGCTGAGGGTGCCGATGGTGTGCAGCGACAGGTCGGGGGCAACATGGCGGTGCCATACGTCAAGGAATACTGGCTCCAAGTCTTCCCGGTCGCTGATATCGGCGGCGTCGGCGCTGGCCGGCGGTCCGGCGTAAATTCGCCTTGCGGCTACGTCCTCGTCGGCCGGATCCCAGACCCGCGTCCACAACGGATCCAGGATGACGTGTTTCCGGAACGGATCACAGCTGCAGGCGACCCGCCAGCCGACCACCTGGGACGGCGGCCGCCACGCGCGCCGCTCTGGATCAGACTCGTGCGCCACCGGCCGACCGTCCGGCGTCATCAGGTCGATCTCCATCCACCTGCCGCCCGAGCCGTACATGCCATCTGCGAAGACAGTGACGACGTATCCTTCATGCTCGCTGCCCTCGGTAAACCAGCCCATCGAGCTTCCCTTCATCAGCCGCCCATTGCTACAGTGACAGTATGAGCCCTGACAACTGTGGTTGACAAGTAGGGGAGTTATAGCAACTTTACTGGCATCCCTGCGGATTCAGTCTGAGCGTATTCATGGCCGAAGCATGGAATGAGCGAGACTTGTTGCCGTGGACAAAACGAAGACGATCGAGACAGCGTTCGCTGTGGTTCTCAAGGAACGTGGTTTTCGCAAGCGCGGGCGCAATTGGTTCCGCATGACTCTTGCAAACGAGTATCAAGTACTGAATCTGCAGAAGTCTCCGTGGGGCGGCGGAAGCTTCTATCTCAATCTCGGCTGGGATCCAGCAGTGTCCCAAGGAGCGTTCCGCCCGGAAAACCTTTGCGCACTCAGTCTCTGGGCCGAAAAAACGGATGTCATTCGGACAATTGATTTTGCAAGGCCAGATGGGTTGGTAGCTCGTGATCTTCCGGGGACCATCCTTCTTGACGCCGAGATGAGCGGTCGAATGCCCGTGGATTCGTTCGTGGAGCAACTCACTAATGTCGTGGTTATCCCGATTGCAGACTTCATGGATCGAACGCCCTCGCTGGATGACTTGGTCCCACTGCTTACTGCAAAACCATGGTTCGCCAACATTGCCTTGAGAGAAGAGCTCAGTCGTCGCGGGCATGAACTGCCCATGTCTTGGTGACAGGCTGAACGAGGCCTCGAGGGTTCTTATCCTGGCCTCATGGTTCTGTCCGCTGGTTGACGTAGCGGGACCAGGCGTCGCCGGCATTATCGGCGTGGATGAACGCGACTTGGTGGCTATAGCCGAGGGCATCGGCGACCAGCGGTGGCGGAGACAGGGTTAGGTGCTCGTCGAGAGCGGTGTTTCGTGCGCCGCGCAGGTCGATGCCGAGGCTGCGGAGCCTGTCCATGATGGTGTTCGGATGAAGGGGCTGACCAGCCAGGGCTCCGGGGAAGAGCCATGGGCTTTGGGTGCCTGATCCTGTTCGGAGGTTCGGGCGGCTCGCAAGGTGCTCCTGTAGCAGTTGCGCAAAGGGTTTGGGAACGGGCACCGGATGAAGGCCGAAGGTGATCCTCATGTTCCCCTTGGCTTCGTTGGTTTCGATAGCGCGGGTCCGGAGTTTGGCGACCCGCACAAGCGGCTGAGCGTAGAGAAGTAGCAGGATTCCGGCTACTCGGTATGGCAGGGATTCGCTGGTGCCGGTGAGCAGTTCCCGCAGCCAGGCCACGCGCTGGTCCTGGGTGATTGCGGGCCGGGTTTTGGCGGTGTAGTGGCCCATGTCGACGCGGTGGTTTGTTCCGGTGTTTTTGATGAAGACGATGAAGGTGCGGATGGCTTTTCTGGTCGTTGGGCCGGTGGCGAGCCAGGTTTCGATGTCTTGCTGGGTGCAGTTCACCGCGGTTCGTTGGTGGGTTCCCCAGAGCCAGTCCAGGAACTTGATGGTTTCGGTGATCTCTTGCTTGGCGGAGTGCACCGGCGCCTGGGCGCTCTTGTCCGGTGTTGTCAGGGAGCGGATGCGCCGGAGGTGGTGCCAAGTGGCAAAGTACTCGACCGGTTTGGCCACTTCCGATGGCAAGGCATTGAGTTTGTCCTGGACCCAGGATTCAAAGCGGGCGAGGTAAGGGTCCTGGTAGGGGAGGAGCCCATGGTGGACGAGCAGGGCGCGGAGGTGATCGGCCCCCCGTCCTGCAATTTCGCGGTGTTCGTCGAGCACTTCGTGGGTCAAGGGTGTTTGCCCGCTGGAGAGCGCGGTCAGCAGGGCTTGGACCTTGGGGGAGCGCTTCCACGTGATGATGCTCTCTGGCCGGTCTGCCTTGCAGAGAACATCGATGATTTTGCGTGCTGTTTCCGGATCGGCGGGGTCTGTGAGCATTAGGTCATTCAGGTCGTCCCGGAGGGCGCAACGGGCGCAGATTCCGCGCCGGTAGAACTCACCTTCAACATTGCAGTTTGTGCAGTGGAAGTCGTGGAGGATTCCGGCGCAGGGTGCGCACCGGGGTCCTCCGCTGATGTCCGGTGGCCCGGGGAGCAACCGGTGCTGGCTGCAGTCCGGGCAGGTCCCGTGGGTGCGGGTGGCGGTGGTGAAGCAAGGGCCGCAGATTCCTCCTTCGGGCCAGGTGGCCCGGGTCCGGCCGGTGCGGCGGCCGCAGCGTGCGCAGGTGGCGGTCCCGGTGGTGCGTGGCCGGCCGCGGCTGATGTTCCTGGGGCTGAGGCCGGTGGGCTTGTCAGTCGGCATCGTCGATGATGCGTGCCCGTCGGGGTCTGACGGTGCGGTTCAGGTCAACGACGTTGGGGGCGCTGCTGCCGGTTTTGCGGGCGCGGACATCAGCGGCTGTGACGGTGATGAGGTCTTCGGGTCCGCAGGAGAAGATGTCGCAGATCGCGGCGATGACCTGCAGTGCGACGCGTTCGGGTTTCTGGTTGACGAGACGGTAGACCTGTGGCCGGGACAGGGTGATGCCGCGCTCGGCCAGGAGGGGGATGAGGTCCGTGGTGTTGTGCAGTCCTCGTGCTGCCATGAGCTCGGAGAGCCGCCACTTGTATTCGACTTCGCGTCTCACCATTGCCCCTGCAGCTGCACGCCCAGGACGTCGTCCATGGTGCTGTCCAGTGCCGCACGGAGTGTGGCGTTGCGGAAGTCGTCGCTGACGAACTGGTAGATCCCAGTGGTGGAGGCGTGTTCGTGGCCCATTTGATGTTGCACGAATCTAGGATCCCATCCGGCCTCCAGCAGGTGCGTCGCATAGCTGCGGCGCAGCGAGTGCAGGTCCAGGCCATCCAGTGGCAGGCCCAGCTCGTTGAGGTAGCGCCGGAGCCGGCGCAGCAGGGTGGATTCACAGATCAGACCGCCGCGTTCGCTGGGGAACAGGTCCAGGGTGTCGAGCGTGCCGCGCCCGTTGGCGAGCCAGTCCTCGACGATACCGGCGGTCCAGTCGAAGACCGTCAGGACGCTGCGGGGTTTGTGCGGCGAGCCCTTGCGTGATTTTCCGAACCGGACCTTGCAGACGCCTGCTTTGCCGAACCTGCGCGCCTGCGGGTTGGTCGCAAAGTCCACGGTTTGCAGGTGCCTGAGCTCGTTGAATCTGAGCCCGTACGAGTAGGCGATTTTCAGCATGACGGCGTCCCGGTAGGCCGCCTGCCAGCCCTTCTTGCCTGAAGCGGCGATGACTTCGACCTGGTCGTCGGCGTGGTCGAACAGCATCTGCAGCTCCGCCCTGGTGAAGGGCCGTTTCGAGGGGCTTCCTTCGTACTCCTGCGTATGAGAGGCGGTGTTCCAGTCAAAGAAGACCTGGGACGGATGCGTGCCGAAACGCCGTTCGCAGACCCGGTCCCAGCCATAGTCCGGGTTCGACACATAAGATGCGAACCGGCGAAGCGTGGACTGGTACCCGCGGACGGTTGAGTGTTTCAGCTGGTGGATCGAGCGGAGATCACCGAAATACTCCTCGACGTGCTCCGGCGCCCAATTCCACGGGTACTCGTTGACATGGTTCACGAACCTGCGGACAGTCGCAATGCCCTTGTCGATCGTGTCGAACTGCAGGTTCCTGGAGAGCTGCTGGTTGCGCCAGCCAGTGAACATCTCCTCAAGTATTTGTTCCTCGGGATGCAGCAGCGAAACAGTGCTCAGCTGAAGCACGCGCCCAGACCCATCAACTGCCACAATTTGCTCCCATATCGGCCACTACACGCATTCACTACTTGAATCAATGATTCATTAAATGCATCATCAGCACAAAACCGCAGGTCAGAAGCCCGTCACGCGACGTAGCGCTCACCCGGCACCGTTCACAGGGACAGGCCTCAAGAGCGAGAATCGGTGAGCTTTGCCACCGGAAATCCGCGGATTTTCGGGCCTGCTAATGACTTCCTTGCGGCTGCAGGGGATCGGGGCGGATTGATTCATCTGATGAGATACGCAGAGTACTAGTTGACATAATATCCATTATCGGCGGTTGGTTCGTCGGGGACAGGGATCTTGTATTCGCGCTCCCGGGTGCGGCGCTCCGGCCCCTGCGCCTCAAGAAATCCACGCCAGACCCCCGCTTCGCACTCATCCAGCGACTGCGTGTTCTCCATCACATCCCTGGTTGTTTGATGCTTTAAGCTTGCAGTCGCACTATTGACGTGTCAATATCTTTATTGACACGTCAACAACATTCCTTCTTAAGGGGACAAAGCATGACCAAAATTGCGATCGTCACCGGCGCGAGCCGTCCGGGCAGCGTCAACAAGTCCGTCGCGGAGTGGGTGCTGGCCCAGGTCGCGGGCCGCAGCGACGCCGAGTTCGAACTGGTAGATGTAGCCGACTTCAACCTCCCCCTGCTGGACGAGGCGTACCCCGCCATGTACCAGAACTACCAGAATGACCACACGAAGTCTTGGTCCGCGAAGATCAGCGAGTTCGACGGGTTCATCTTTGTGGCGCACGAGTACAACCACAGCGCCGGGCCGGTCCTGCTCAATGCACTCTCCTACCTGAACGCCGAGTTCAACAACAAGGCCGCCGGCTTCGTGTCCTACGGTTCCATGGGCGGCGTTCGTGCTGTCGAGCACCTGCGCGGCGTCCTCTCCGAACTGCAGGTTGCTCACGTGCGCAACCAGGTGATGTTCTCTCTCTTCACCGACTTCGAGAACTTCTCGAAGTTCCAGCCAACCGAGCAGAGCGCCGGCACCCTGGCTCCGATGGTCGATCAGCTCATCATCTGGACCCGCGCCATGGAAGCCGTGCGCGCCGAACAGTTGGCCGTCACCAGCGTCTAAGCTGCTTTCACTGACAGGGGGCTCTCCGGGTATCTGGGGAGCCCTTTATGCAGCCGATCCCCTCGTTCCGGTGGCGCCATCCGCCGCGTCCCGCGCCGGTTGTGGCCTTCTCAGATGGCAAATATTTGCGTTCAGCCGGCAGACCCCGAGGTCGCCTGCCTCCAACCATGCCATCTGGTCCGGGCTGCTTATGTTGAGGTGTCATCAAGCTCCAATCCAGATTTATTGAAGATCAACTATCCCGAACGGTAAAGCCATGTCCTGGTTTAAACTCTTTTCCCGCAAGTCCAAAGCGGCTCATTCCGCTGCATCGGCAGCGCCCCGGCTGAGTGTCCCTGCCCGGTCCGTTCCCGTCGAGGTTGCCCCGGCGGGCGATCCGCTGGTGGAGAACGCACTGCCCAGGATTGCCGTCATTACGGGCGCCAGTCGTCCGGGCAGCGTCAACAAGTCCGTCGCGGAGTGGGTGCTGGCTCAGGTCGCCGGCCGCACCGATGCCGACTTTGAGCTCGTGGACATTGACGACTTCAACCTTCCCCTGCTGGACGAGGCCTATCCGGCCGCATACCAGAACTACGAGAATCCGGCCACGAAGTCCTGGTCCGCGAAGATCAGCGAGTTCGACGGGTTCATCTTTGTGGCGCACGAGTACAACCACAGCGCCGGGCCGGTCCTGGTCAATGCACTGTCCTATCTGAACGCCGAGTTCAACAACAAGGCCGCCGGCTTCGTGTCCTACGGTTCCATGGGCGGTGCCCGCGCCGTGGAGCACCTGCGTGGCACCCTCTCCGAACTGCAGGTTGCTCACGTGCGCAACCAGGTGATGTTCTCCCTCTTCACCGACTTCGAGAACTTCTCCGAGTTCAAGCCGACCGAACAGAGCACCGGCACCTTTGCTCCGATGGTCGACCAGTTGGTCTCGTGGGCCAAGGGCTTTGCCACCGTCCGCTAACAGACTCCAGCACTTCGGGCGAGGTCGCTCCGTCCGCGGCGACACCCTGGGAAGAAGCGAACTTTCGGAAGCGGAGCATTTGACGCCCACGGGGTTCTCGTCGTCAATCATACCGGGCTCCTCCCCGAGGCCGGAGGGCGCATAGATCGAAGAGCACGGGTCGCGTTCGTCCTGTCCCTCCTGTCTCCCCTGTTCACGACGACCGACGGCGGGCGGATCTCCCACAAACCATTCTGGCAACATCACTGGGTACCGGCCGTCCGCGCAGCCCAAGCCCGCGGACTGGCAAAGACGCCGCGGTTACACGAACCTCGACACACTCATGCGTCATGGCATATCCAGGATGGCGGTATGTCTCTCTTCGCGATTTCCCGCCGGCTGGGTCACGCATCAGTCCGAACAACGGAACAGGTATACGGGCACCTCATGCCGCAGGCCGTTCAAGACGGCGCAGACGCCACCGAACGGTCCATTCAAGGAATCCACTCATAGAACAGCAGCGACAGCACCTTTCTTGCATTTCCGGTTCGCTCTGTCCTCCCGCACCCAGCGCCTGGATATAAGCGACAGGAGGTGTAACTGGTGAAGACGATTCAGGACGCTCGGGAATTCGGTGGGCAGGTGAAACGGCACCGCCTCCATGCGGGTCTGTCCCAAGAGACGCTTGCCCGCAACATCGGAGTCAGCCGGTCCACCATCATCGATCTAGAGCAGGGCAGAAATGTCTCCATCAGCACCGCCCTGCAGGTCCTTGCACACCTTGGCGCCGGACTTTACTGGACTGCTGAATCGGCAGCCCGTGAGATGAAGCGGGAGCTGCGCAACGGCGATCCGGACTTCGCCATGCGGGTACTTTCCATGGCGGCCAGTTACTTTGACGATCTGGATCCGTCCGGGCGTCGGCGCTTCCTTCGTGCCCGACCCCCGCCCACCGGCCGCAAGCGCTGGGGTACCCTGCTGGCCAGGACCTTCGCGTACAAGTGCCACCAGCATGGGCTGCAGGAGCCGGATTGGACGACCACGCCGCCGCTGGAGACAAAATGGTATGCCACCCCCCCGCAAGCAGGTTTCCCCTGCATGGAAGGTGCGCATGGCGGAACGGACCCCCGTTGAATTCGCCGAAGCAAACATCGCGTTTGATCCAGCCACCTGGCCGCCGCATGAGACCGCCCGACGGGCATCCCTGGGACCGGATAACATACGCGAACTTCTGATCGAGCTCTCCCGTCGGCTCCGAGCAAGGGGCGCCGCAGCTGATATCTATCTCGTCGGCGGCGCTGCCATCGCTATGGAGTTCGACTCCCGACGCTCCACAACCGACATCGACGTTGAACAAGCCGGAGCAGACGGTGCAGGAGCTCGCCACGGAAATGGCTGCCAAACTTGGCTTGGATCCCCGGTGGCTGAATAACGCGGCCCGCGCCTACGTACCCGACGGCGAGGACTCAGAGGCTGCTCTGATTGCGGTTGCCGACAACCTCGTGCTGCGTGTAGCTTCCCCGAGGTTCCTGCTCGTCATGAAACTCGCAGCCGGCAGGGACCGGGATATACCCGATATCGGAGTGCTCTGCCAGGCCCTGGACATCAAGTCCGCAGACGCGGCTGTCGACGTAGCGATCGAGTTGTACGGCGAGGATTCCATACAGCTCAGCGACCGGGATGACCTGCTTCTGATCGCCTCCGAGGTTCTGGAACCGTTCCACTGACGTGGCCCTCGTGGCAACATTCCCGCCGACCTATTGACGCCGTGCTGAGTGTGCACTGAAACTCAATCTGACGCGTTGACCTTGATGACCTGCGCGCCCTCGTCCAAGGGCTGACCCGCAAAGGAGTGCGGGGTGGAGTTCGTCAAAGAGAGCCTGGTCTTCACCGGCGAGGACTACCCCAAGGCCAACCTCATGCTCTCCGTCATGGGCGCCTCCGCCGAATTCGAACGCTTCCTCATCAGGAAACGCCAGCGGGAAGGCTTCGCCCTGGCCAAGCAACGCGGAGCTTATTAGGGACGGAAGAAGACACTCACGCCGCAACGGGCCGCCGAGTTAGTAAAGCGGGCCAGCGCCGGCGTCCCTAAGGTAGTCCTCGCCCGCGACTACGGGATCAGCAGAGAGACCGTATACCAGTACCTGCGCCACGCCAGACTGGAATGACGGTCGCTCTTCACGGGTGCACGATGCCGGCAAGCGGCTCAATAGCTTTACAAAATATCCATTTCCAGCCGGGTAGAAGTGGCTGCGAGAACTTCCGGTCCTCTAAACATCCGACCTTTCCGCAGGCCAAACCACTCTGGTTCCGTCGCTCATAGAGAATAGAAACACCCATGAAATCGCCATGCCGGGTCATTAGGGTGTTCCCGGACCTGCGAGCCGGCTTCTAGTAGTCGACGACGATGGTGAACAGTTCGGGGTCCATCCCCGTGTGCTTAGCAGCGACTGCCCGCACTTCCTCGGGGATGGCAGCGACATTCCTTGCGGTGACCCTAATTTCGGGCAGCTCTACGACGCCGACCGTGTAATGGCGGTCGCTTGCCTGCACGATGTATGCGGTGAGCATCAAGGTCTTGCCAATTCCCCCACTTACCCCGGCCGGACTGGGGCATTCCGACCGGCGCATGGGGCTCGTACCCGTGGGACTTCGTGTTTATGCCTCGCTGCCGGGCCAGCGATAACGGGGATCCCCGACCCATGAGGGAGGGTTGTGAGCGCAGGGGGCCGAGTTCCGCCACTACCAAGGCAGAGTTAGAGGCGAAACTTTCTGGTGATTGCCACATTCATGGTTTTATGACCTTGCCGACCCGTGCACCTCTGTGCTTAATTCTCCGTCTGGCCAATCGGCCCAGGAAACCCTATGTGCTGGCGCCGCGTCACGTGCACGGGGTTAGGTGAAGACGATAGTTTGATTGCCCTGTCGGATAACGCGGTCCTCGGCGTGCCACTGCACGGCTCGGGACAGTACGGCCCGCTCCACGTAGGCTCCATGAGCCTGCAAGTCGGCGGCGGTCATCGCGTGCGTGACGCGGGTTACGTCCTGTTCGATGATGGGTCCTTCGTCGAGGTCCTTCGTGACGTAATGGCTGGTTGCTCCGATCAGCTTTACACCCCGTTCCTTTGCCTTGCGGTATGGCGCCGCACCGATGAAGGCGGGCAGGAATGAATGGTGAATGTTGATCACGGGGACTGCAACGTCGTCGAGGAAGTCTTCAGAGATGATTTGCATGTACCGGGCGAGGACGATGAAGTCTACGTTGCCCTGGACGAGCTCGAGGATCCGGGCCTCTGCTTCGCTTTTGTCCGGGCCCTGTGAGGGGACATGGAAGAACGGTATGCCGAATGATCGCACGTCGGCCGCCACGTTGGTGTGGTTGGAGATCACCATGGGGATGGTTACGGGAAGTTCGCCGCGCCGGTGGCGCCACAGCAGGTCCAGCAGGCAGTGATCGGAAGTCGACGCGAGGATCGCCATGCGCTTTTGAATTGATTGGTTGGTCAGGGTCCATTCCAGCCCTAAGGGGGCGAGTGTATCCGCAAGATCTGCTTCAATTTCTGGCATCGCCGCTTCCAGATCCGCCCGGTGGAAGACAAGCCGCTGGAAGAATTCGCCTCCCTCCGGGTTGTCAGAGTACTGATCTAGGGTGACAATGTTTCCCTTGTTGCGGGTTACCAGGGCAGTCATGGCCGCGACAATTCCTGGTTTGTCGGGCCCATGGACAATCAGGCATGCCTGGTCTTTGGGTGCTTGCGTGTTGAGCGTCATGATGTTCCTTTAAGAGTTGCGTAAGGCGCAGACGGGTGGGGCGCGAGCTTTCGTTCTGCGATATCGACAACGTTTGCCACTAGCATGGCGCGCGTCATGGGGCCTACTCCGCCGGGGTTAGGGGAGAGCCAGCCAGCAACGTCGGCAACGGAAGGGTCGACATCGCCAGCAAGCTTCGCGCGTCCTTGAGAAGTAGTTCCGGTTCGGGTGACGCCGACGTCCAGTACTGCGGCGCCGGGTTTGATCCATTCCGCTTTAACCAAGTGCGGGACACCCACGGCAGCAACCACTACATCAGCCCGGCGCACTTCGGCGGCAAGATCAGGGGTCCTTGAGTGGGTCAGCGTCACAGTGGCGTCTGTGCCCTTCCGGCTAAGCATCAAACCGAGAGGTCGGCCGACGGTGATCCCACGGCCGATGACTGCCACGTGCTTTCTTGCGACATCCACGCCGTGCCGGTTAAGAAGCTCAATGATTCCTGCAGGCGTGCATGGCAGGGGCCCGGGGGCGACGGTAGTTGGATTGACGCCAAGAACAAGCGCGCCCAGGTTCTCGGGGTGTAGTCCGTCTGCGTCCTTCGCGGGATCGATGAGGCCGATGATTGCGTTCTCGTCGATTCCCGGGGGTAGAGGGAGTTGAACGATGAATGCGGTGACTTGAGGGTTGTCATTAAGTTCACGTACCGCGTCTGCGATTTCATCAAACGATGCAGAAGCGGGGAGCTCAAGTGAAATGGATGCCACGCCTACCTCTGCGCAGTCCCGGTGCTTGCCTGTCACGTACGATCTGGAAGCACCATCGTCTCCTACAAGCAGGGTTCCCAGACCAGGAGTGACTCCTTTTGTCCGGAGTGCTGAAACTCGCTCCCGCAGCTCGTCCTTTATGGCGGCTGCAGTTGCATTCCCGTCAAGTTTTATAGCTGACATTTGCCGCTATCTTTCGTTAGTTTTGTCGCTGGGTCTTGTAGCGTTTCGCCCAGTTGGATGTGGCCTCCAGGCCGCCGAATGTGTAGAAGTGAAGCTTGACTGGCCCAGTGGTCATGGTTGGATCCAAGCGTTCCGACAGTTCGGTGACGAACTTGTCAGGTCCCGCGGTTCCCATCAGGTTGGTCAAGGAGAACCCATACTTCTTTGCGATCATCGCGTTGGCGCCGATTCCGAAGCGGCGCGCGAATCCCAGCAGGCGCCGGATGCCCGCCGGCCCGGGGGTACCCACCCGGATTTCAGAGGTAATGCCCAAGGCACGTACATCCTCGATCCAATCGATAACCGGGTCAGTGTCAAAGGCGAATTGGGTGACGATTGACGACTCAAGTCCTTGGTCTTTCAACAAGGTCGTCTTTTCCGTCAGAGCATTCCAAAGTTTTTCGTGACCGATATCCGGGTGACCTTCCGGGTAACCTGCGATTCCTACCTGCTTTACGCCGTACTTGGTAAGCAGGCCGGTTCGGATGAGGTCGCTGGAATCCTCGTACGGGCCCTCGGGTCTGGCTGGGTCACCGCCGATGATGAAGACGTTTTCTGATGCCCTAGCCTGGTGGAGTGCATCGAGGAACTCTTCGAGCTGGTGCTGCGAGCTTATCCGGCGCGCTGAAATGTGTGGCACGGGGACAAACCCAAGTTCCCGGACGGAGTTGGCTGCTGCCAGCCGCATCTCAAGGCTCTCGTTACCGAGGAAGGTCACGTTTATGCGCGTGCCAGCAGGGATACTTTCTTTAGCCTCAAGTAGACCGGGCACATCCTTGCCGGTCATTTCGAGTGAATAGCCATCAATTAAGGCCGAATGTCCGCTATTGAGTCCGCCGGTGCTCGAAGCTTCCGGTTCAGCGCTCATCGCCAGACCTCTCGAAAGGAGGGAGCCCGAAGTAGGGTGTTCGGTCAGAGGGGTCTGCGATCACTCGGTGATGCTGACGGCCAAGTCCGGTGATGCGGATGTCCATAGTGTCTCCCGGGACAAGCCAGCGACCGCCATGTACACCGGCGTTTCCAGGGGGCGAACCCATCATGAGCAAGTCGCCGGGCAGGATAGCCATCCGCTCGGATGCGTAGGCGAGGTACATTTCGGGGGAGAAAATCATGTCGTCTGCCGGCCAGTCCTGCATCCGTTCACCGTTGACGTCGAGCTCAATCTGCATGGCTTTCCGGTCGGGGAAGAATTGCTTGGGGACTACAAAAGGACCGGCCTGCTTGAACGTTGCCGGCTGTTTGGCGATCCAGTCCGAATTCCACTTGGTGTCGTCCCTGCTGAACAGCTCGCCCGTGTGCATATCGTTGCCGATGGTGTAACCGGCAATGTAGTCGCCCGCCTCGTCGGGTGTGATATAGCGGGGTGCTCCGCCAGTGGTGACGATCGTCAGCTCCGCTTCCCAGTCGTGGGCTGTCCCCACTGCGGGGAGCATGACGTCATCGTCGGGGCCTACAAGGGCTCCGTGCGTGGATAGCCAGATGAAGGGCATTCCCTGGGCGCGCTTTTTTTCGACGAAGGCGAGGTTGCGGTGGAAGAAGTCTTCGTCAGACTCTCCCGTTAGCCGCTGCTTCTGATAGTGCCCTTCATTGAAGGTGTACATTTCTGCAGCGTGCTGCCGGTAGTTGGATCCGGCGCAGAGGATTTGGGGCCGTACCGTGGGCGCGAGAATTTTGTAGTTCTCCACGCTTGTTCCCGTCGATCGGGAATTGGCGTGGATGCGCTCCAGGGAGTCAAAGGAGCGGGGCCAGTCTCCGTACAAGGCATCCTGGTCGGGGAAGTCGGAGGAGATGTTAATGACCGCTCCGTCCGGTTTGATGAGAGCGTTGAAGACCCCGTTGTTGTCGTCCTGTAGACGGGCAAGCCCGAATGTCCCTTCGGCGAGGCCGGTTGCAGGGTTGATGTCTGTCATGGAGAGATTTCCTCAGTGTTATCGGTAGGAGGCATCGGGTAGCACCGCTGTGCCGCCGATGGCAGCACAGCGGTGAAGAAGTCCTTCAGAACCGGACGCCCCGTGAACGGCTGGGCCGTTCGAGGTAAGGGTGTGAACTCAGGCAGGCACGTGCGTAGCTGGCAGTGCCGTAACGTCTACGCGGCGGTTGTCCCGCTTGTATGGGGCCGGGGCGACCGTGGCGTGGATTGCCTTCTGGGGCCGGCCGGGGGAACCCCATAGAACCTCAACCTGCTGGCCTACTTCAGCAAACGGGAGGTCGATGCTGCACAGTGAGATGACATCCCTGAAGTGGTACGAGTAGCAGCGTGAGGTGGAGACACCAACTTCTTTGCCATCAACGAGAACCGAGTCGATCGCGAAGCTGTCAAAGAGTGCGCGCGGCATTTCCATGAACTCGTACGGGGTTTCATCCCTGAACAGCGATGCGTAGACATCCTGGACGTCTTCCTTGTTCCACACGAGGGTTTTCATTGTACGCTTCTGGTTCGCCACCGCGGCTTCCAGTGCAGTGCGTCCAATGAAATCGTGATCGAAGGAAATAACCTTGCCCCAGCCCAGTTCCACGGGGGTGCGGTAAAGGCCGGTCGGATCCGCGGGCACGTGGCTTCCGGTGCTGGAGAACTGTGCCAGGTAGGCCAATTCGGGGTGCCGTTCCATCATGAACTGGACGAACTCCATGTCGTCTCCCATAGCGGGCATGTAGTCAACCAGCGGCGTGGGGAAGCAGGCTTCGACATGGTTCACCATCTTGGTGCGGGCACCCAGCCGTCGGACACCGAATTCTTCACCTGCGGCCAGCAGGGCTTCGTGCACTTCAAGGGCGTGGGCTCCGTCCCCGTGCAGCTCGAATCCCAATTCCCCTGACATTCCCTGACGCAGGGACCATACCTTGTGTCCGGCCACCGTCGTTTCGCGCACATTCATGAAGGCATAGTCACGGTGTGACTCTCCCGAAGCGCGTTCCAGGATTTCAAGGGACTTCGGGCCTTGGATTTGGATGATGAAATCCGCCGTTCCCCGCTGCGTGAGGGTGGCGTCGTAGTTGCCCTTTTCGAACTGGTATTCCGCCCAGAAGATCGGCCCCCCGGTGAACTTGACCTCGTCCTCGCTCAACCGCATGAGGACTCCCTCGGCGATGACCCGTCCCTCGGCCGAGCATTGAACGCTGTGCTTGGCCCGCCCGACTTGGAAGTTCTTGAAGCTGTTAACCGAAATATCCTGGAAAAACCGGATAGCGTCCGGGCCCTTGACAACGAGCTTGTTGGAAAGTGCCGACCAGTCACCAATATAGGCTGTGGTCTTCCACGACTCGCTCTCGTCAATCCAGTTCGTGAACTCGTGCGGTTCGAACTGGTGGATGAAACGCGACCAGGTGTTGACCAGCGGTGCGGGAGGGATGAGGTTGTTCAGTTCGAAACTTGTGTGCGTCGTTGCAGCCATTTCTTGTTCCTAATCTCTGATGCGGAGCGTTGCACTCCCTAGTACTATACGATCCGTTTCGAATACCAATATGTCAAGTACCAATTCCGGACTTTAAACTCTTAGGCGTCGAAGTCCAGTTCGAGGCCGGGTCCCCGGGGCACGGACGTGCAGGTGAGGATATAGCCGGCGTCAACGTCGTCTTGTTCGAGGGCATAGTTGGCAGCCATTTCCGCCCGCCCCTCTGTGACGCGGGCACGGCAGGTTCCGCAGACCCCCTTCTGGCAGGCGAAGGGTACTTCCGGACGCGACCGCAGGACAGCATCCAGTATGAATTCTCCTTCACGCACTTCGACAACGCTTTCACGTCCCGCGAGTTGTGCACGGACGCGGTGTGCTCCGGCATCGTCCGGAGCGGGGCGCGGGGCCCGCGGTGTGTCGGCAGTGTGGAAGCTCTCAGTATGAATGTTGTGTTCATCAACCCCGGAGTTTGCCAGGCCTTCGTGAACGCCACGGACCATCTCCTGTGGGCCGCAGAGGTACCAGGCGTCGACGGCCGGCGCACCTCCCAGCGCATCGAAGAGCGGCAGGAGCTGTCCGGCTTCAATCCGTTGATCCAGACTTGTGCCCCTGCGTTCACGGGAAAGAAAGTGGTGCACTACGAGTCGGCCGGGATAACGGTCTTTCAGGTCGGCGAGTTCCTCGAGAAACATCACGCTTGATGTGTCCCGGTTGCCGTAGGCCAGTACGACCGAACTGTTGGGTTCTTCTGCCAGGAGTGTGCGGGTGATGGAGAGGATGGGTGTGATGCCGCTGCCCGAGGCGACGGCGCCGTACACTGCGTTCCGGACAGGGTCAGGTTTGGCAACGAATACGCCGGCGGGAGGGTGAACATGGATGATGTCACCGACTTCCAGCTCATCGACGAGATACGGCGAGAGGGCTCCGCCAGGAATGCGCCGGACCCCAATGCGCAGACTCCCTTCGCTGCGTCCCGAACAGATCGAGTAGGTGCGCCGTTCGGTCATTGCCCGTGACGGCAGGTGCAGGGTGAGGTGCTGGCCAGGGAGGAAGGCGAACAGGTCGGCCGCGTCTGCAGGTACGGCGAACTCGATTTCCCGGGAGTCCTCGGTGAGTGCCGTGGTTCCAACAACCTGCAGTGCTCGGAAGCCGGCCGGGGGCGGGTTCAACCCTGTTTTGGGCTGCTCAGTAAGGTTTGACATGATCAAACACCTCCTCGCATGAGCGGCACTTGCGCAGGGCTTTGCATGCGGTCGAGCCAAATGCTGTGATCAGTTTGGTGTCTGATGAATTGCACTGTGGGCAGCGTACGGAGACCAGGGTGAGTGGTACAGGTCCGTCGCGTCGGGTAGGTGCCGGAGGCGCGATACCGTAGGTCGACAGCTTGGTGCGTCCTTCATCGCTGATCCAATCCGTGCTCCAGGCAGGAGCGAGAACGGTTTCAACACGAACGTCGTGCACTCCAATGTGACCAAGAGTGCTTTTGATGTCGTTGCTGATCTCCGCCATGGCGGGACATCCGGAGTACGTGGGCGTGATGACAACCACCACTCCCCCGGCGTCGTCCCAGGCTACGTCCCGGAGTACGCCAAGGTCTTCGATGGTCAGGACGGGGATTTCCGGGTCGGGAACTGATGCCGCCGCTGTCCTGATGTCTTCGAGGTTCACCATGATGCTCCCGGGTGGGCACGGTGAAGGGACTGGGTGAGGGCCAGGAGGTTGCCCAGATGCTCGGTGTGCCGGCCGTGGCGGGCTCCGCTGAAGGGGCGCGAGGCCCCCGGCAATTCGAGGTCGGCTTCGCTAAGGGTTTTGTCCAAGGCTGCCTGCCATTGATCGCGCAGGGCAGCCTCGCTGACGGCTATGCCCGCAGTAATGAGGTCCGGGTGGATCCATGTGTCATCGAACAGCTCATCAAAGTAAGGCTCTGCGTCAGCAAGAGCGGCTTGGGCACGCTTTGCGCTCTCCGCTGTTCCCCTGCCAAGGCGGATCACCCAGTCCCGTGCATGGAGCTTGTGGTAACTCACCTCCTTTAAGGCCTTGGCTGAAATGGCGGACAATTGTGAGTCCGCTGAGTCGGCCAGTGCCGCGTAGCGAAGGATGAAGTATTCCGAGAGAAGGTAAATCCGGAGCATGACGAAGGCAAAGTCACCGTTAGGTACTTCGGCAAGAGCGCAGTTGCGGAACTGCGTATCCAGACGCAGGTACGCCAGGTCGTCCTCACTTCTGCCGGCACCTTCCAGCTCCCCTGCGTGGGCTAGGAGCCCACGGGCCTGGCCTAGCAAATCCAGGGCGATGTTTGAAATGGCAAGGTCTTCTTCGATGGTTGGCGACCGCGTGATGAGTTCTGCGCATCTTTCGGAGAGCACGAGGGCGTCATCGCCGAGCCCCAGGACGTAGTGGCCTAAACCTGTCACTGCCGTGGTACGCGGATCTTCTACCGTCATAGGTGCTCGACCCCCTCGGGTACCTCGTAGGAATTTGCATGCCGGTAGGTCTTGTCCTCTGCGGGGTCGAAAAACATGTCCTTTTCGTCCGGGTTGGAACTCTTGATAGCGGCTGCAGGCACAACCCAGAGACCTACGCCCTCGGTTCTGCGTGTGTAGAGATCACGTGCGTACCGCAGCGCAGTATCGGGACCATGGGCGTGGACCGACCCTACGTGGGTATGGCTAAGACCGCGACGGGGCCGGACAAATACTTCATAGACCTCCGCCCGGTCAGGGGCGACTGGGCTTTTGTCCACGGGGCGCTCCTCACTGTGCCCTTGCATATTGACTCCTGATTGACGAATGGTCGCTGCCGGAACAGAGATCGTGGATTAGAGACGCGACGTCACCGCTTCTTGAGACCATGGGGCTGTGCCCGGAGGATATTTCCAGCGTTGTGGTTGCACCCGCGGCCATTCTTCGCTGAGCGGAAGGAGGGAGAACTCGATCCTGGGTGCAAACGAGATAGACCGAGGTGGAGCCTTCTGGTATCCCCGCTTCGAGCCGCCCGTACAGCGTGCGGGCTGCCTGGGGCTCGAGTTGCTCTGCCGCCACGGCCGCTGCTGCGGGAGAACAATCATGGTAGAAGACCTCGAGCCCGAGAGCCTGGGGCACCGAAAACCTGCCGTCCTCTTCCCGTATAAGGCTTCCTGTCAGCGGGGACTCTTCGCCCTCGGCGTAGGACTCCATGACTGAATCGGGGCCCGTAAAAGCGGCGACATAAAGATAGGCGCGCACCGATCCCGCAGGTGCTTGTGCACCGGAGATGGCAAGGCCTCCATAGGAATGGCCGACCAGCACTACCGGGCCGTCGATGGCGCGGACAGCCTCTGCCACCGCGATGCAATCTGCTTCGAGTGTTTCCGGACCGGGCGTGGAGCCGTGTCCCGGCAGATCAAGTACTGCCGATGGAACTCCCCGACGGTTCAGGTCATTCTGCACGGCCTCCCAGGCTGAGCTGTTGTGCCATGCACCATGAACCAGCAGCGCTGTGGCCATGACCGGGTTGTTACTCACCGTTTTTGCTAACGATCAGCGTGAACGACCCGGTCAGGACCGACTCTCCGCGCTGGTTGGTGACTTCCAAATTCACAGGGACGAATCCGTTGCTCTCCCGTTCCTTCCCTACACTTACCGTGCCTTCTGAGTGCAGGGTGTCACCAATGAAAACCGGTGCCAAAAACCGGAAGTCGGTCATTCCGATCGCGGCTTCGACCTGCCAATTTTCCTGGGTTATCCGCTGAGCCAACTGGCCCATCGCCAGAGCCACCGTAAGCGGGCCATGGGCAACACGCTGACCGAATGGGTGGTCAGCCATAACGTGAGCATTCATATGGAGTTTGTAGAAGTCACCTGTCAGACCCGCATATGTAACGATGTGCGATTCGGTGACAGTGACATCGGTCCCCTCAAAGCGGTAACCCTCGAGGAGATCATGAAAATGACGGGGCGGGACGATGGACATGCGTTACTTCCTTAGATCAGGGCGGCAAAGGAGCCGGGGAATGATTAGTTGGGACATCGTTGGCGTGACCTCTGTCAAGAGACGAGGGCGCCGTTCTCGATCTGGTGTTCGTAAGCGGCTGCGGCCTCCCTGACCCAGCGTCCGTCTTCATGGGCAGCTACCCGCCGCGCAAGACGTTCCCGGGTGCAGGGACCGGCTCCGTTGACGTTGGCCCAGAACTCATCCCAGTCCAGCGGACCGGAGTTGTAATGGCCCCGCTCGGCATCCCAAATCAGCTCCTCATCGGGAATGGTGAGGCCAAGCGCTTCGGCCTGTGGGACGCAGAGATCGATAAACCTCTGACGAAGCTCGTCGTTGGTATGACGCTTGATACCCCAAGCCATTGAGCGGGCCGTGTTCGGTGAATCCGTGTCCGGAGGCCCAAACAGCATGAGGCTGGGCTGCCACCACCGGTTAACAGCGTCCTGAGCCATGTTCCGCTGCTCTTCGGTGCCGTTGGCGAGTACGCGCATCGCGTCATACCCCTGGCGCTGGTGAAAGCTTTCTTCTTTGCAGATGCGGGCCATCGCGCGGGCGTATGGCCCATAGGAACAGCGCGAAAGCGGCACCTGATTGACGATCGCGGCCCCGTCTCCCATCCACCCCATGACGGCAACATCTGCCCAAGTGAGCATCGGATAGTTGAAGATCGTGCTGTACTTTTGCTGGCCGCTGTGGAGGCGCTCGAGCATCTCCCCCTGGTCCATCCCAAGAGATTCGGCCGCGCCATAGAGGTACAGGCCGTGCCCTGCTTCATCTTGAACTTTTGCGATCAGGATCGCTTTCCGATAGAGGCTTGGGGCCCGGGATATCCAGTTGCCTTCCGGCTGCATGCCAATGATCTCTGAGTGGGCGTGCTGGGCAATCTGGCGCAATACGCTGCGCCGGAAGTCCTCCGGCATAGGGTCATGCGGCTCGATTGTCTTGCCCTCTGCGATCAGCGTTTCAAACGTGTTAGTGTCCATTTACTTTCCGATCGTCGATAAATGCTCGGTTTTCCCAGAACGTGCCGCCGCGAATGCCGCAAACTCCTCCATGAGGGCTGGATCGTCCAACGAACCCAGGTCCGCGACCCGCTCTAAGGGCTCGCCTTGCAGGAGACGCTTTACCGGAACCTCGAGCTTCTTCCCCGTTCTGGTGTGCGGTATGCCGCGCACAGCAACGATGTCATCGGGCAGATAGCGCACCGATAAGTGCTCTCTGATCGCTGCCGAGATCCTTTGGCGAGCGGTTTCCTCATTGACACCGTCAGTCAATTGCACGAAGAGCGGCATGTAATAGTCCTCGGCACCAATCTCCGCGCCCACCACCAGGGCTTCGGCGATCTCGGGCAAGGATTCAACAACCGCGTAGATTTCTGCAGATCCCAGCCTGAGACCGTTCCGGTTCAAGGTGGAGTCCGAACGCCCATGAATCTTGATGCCGGCCGCGTTGAACTCGATGAAGTCGCCGTGGCGCCACACGCCGGGATACATGTCGAAATAGCTTGCGCGGTACCTGGATCCGTCGTTGTCACCCCAAAAATACAGCGGCATTGAAGGGAGAGGTTTGGTGACCACCAACTCGCCAGTGCCTTCGGCCGGTGCGCCGTCAGCATCCCAGGCTTGGACATTAACACCCAGTGCCGGTGCCTGGATGTAGCCAACCCGTACCGGTTCGCAAGGAATGCCGCCAACAAATATTGACGCGATATCGGTGCCTCCACTTACGGAACTCAGCCAGACATCCCCAACGCAGGCATAAACCCAGCGGTAGCCATCCGATGAAAGAGGTGATCCGGTGACTTGGACGAACTTCAATCGGGACAGGTCGTGTTGCTGTGAAGGCACCAACTCCTTTTTGGCGCATGCGTGGATGAATCCTGCGCTGACACCCAGAGCGGTTGCGCCGGTCAACGCAGCGAGTTCCCAGACCCGGTCGACGGAAGGGAAGGTCGGGTTGCCATCGACCAGCACCGCCGTCGCCCCTGCGCCCAGCGTCGACACAAGTGCGTTCCATACCACCCAGCTTGTCGATGCGATGCTGAGGAAACGGTCCTCCGGACGAAGGTCGCAGTGAATGAGCAGCATCTTCATCATTTCGATGAGCGCGCCCCCATGGCCGTGGACGATGCCCTTTGGGATCCCTGTTGTTCCTGACGAAAAGAGGACCCAGAGGGGGTGGTCGAAGTTGAGGTCCTCGTAGGCTGGTTCGGCAGGATGGGCCGTGATGTCATTCCAGTTACGGCACGGTAGCGCCGTCTCGGGAACTGGAGTGTCTGTATGAGTGGTCACCCATACAACGTGTTCGACACTGGTCAAGGAGGTGAGAACCTCTTCAACTTCCGCCCGCCGATCCCGGTCCCGCCCTCCGAGGCGGTAACCCGGCGAGGCGATCATGACTTTGGGGCTCAGCTGTGCGAACCGCGACGAAATAGCACCTGGGCCGAACTCAGGAGAGCAAATTGACCAAACAGCTCCCATTGAGGCGGTCGCCAGCAACCCAACAACGGCTTCTTCGACGTTGGGAAGCACGGCAACCACCCGGTCCCCGGCTCTTACCCCTGTCGACCGGAGATGCGCGGCCAGTGCCCCCACTTTTCCTCGCAGCACCTCCCAGCTCGTTTCGCTGAGGGCGTTGTTTTCGGTGACCGACAGAAGCGCAATGCCCTCCCGCCCCTCCAGCAGATGCCGGGCGTAATTGACAGTCCTCCCGGGAAACCAGCTCGCACCAGGCATAGCATTCGAGGAGCAGGCCGCGCCCGAAACGCCGCCCATGGTGATGCCGGCAAACTCTGCAAACAGTTCCCAAAATCGGTTGTTGGGTTGTGTTGACCACTTCCACAAGGAGTCATAGCTCCCATCCAGCGGTGCGCCATGCCGTTGGGCAAAGTCCGTGAAGCGGGCCACCGAGGTATCGGAAATGGCGTTCTCGTCCGGCCGCCAGATGATGGCACCTTCGGCGGCGTTCTTGTCTACAATCACGCCTGCTCCAAAGTCCTGTCGGCAGTCTTTCGTTGCATGGCGATATCCGCTGCGGAAAGAGGGGGGGTGCCGATGAGAACGAACAGGACCCTTGCGATTTTGTCGGTGCGGTTTGACCAGGCATGGCTGGTAGCGCGCTGGACCACGACGTCACCAGCCTGCAGCGTGGCCTCTCCTTCGTCAACGACGAGCGTAATTTCCCCGTCGAGCACTACTGCATAGTCCAGAGAGTCGGTCCGATGGAACCAAAAGTGCTTCTCCGCAGCATGGTCGCTGCCTGCAGCGGCGTCATCGGAACCATGGATTTCACCGAAGATTAGAGAACGGGCGTCCTTCGGGTAGGCCGTATCGGGAGGAAAATCAGCAACCCGCACGATGGTTTCCCCCGCAGCCGGAAATGACGGGATGGTGTTACCAGCTGCGGCAGGATCCCAATCGGAAACGTGATCGATGGCTCCGGATGTGAGCCAGGGCACCATTGATGCCAAATCCGGGACTGAAAACTCGAGTCGGTTTGGTGTGGGACCATCAAAAAGAATGACTGCTCGGCCCTCGTCATTATGGCCTGTAACCACGCGGCGGACGGAAGCTCCCATGGCTTACTGCTCGCCTTCGAAGGGGTAAGTCCGCGCCGCCGGCCACCATGGCGGCGTTTCCTTCTCGGTTGCTATGGTGTTGCGCAAAACCCCGACTCCTTCGAGTTCGAGCTCCACTACGTCGCCCAGTTCCAAGAACCTGCCGATCTCGACTCCGGCACCAAAACCCATGGTTCCCGATCCGATGATGTCGCCAGCCTGGAGGCCATCAAATACCGAAACGAAAGCCACCAACTCTTCAGGTGTGTAGACGAAGTTTTCAATTTTGGTGTTCGAACGCACTTCGCCGTTTACCCGCACCTGGCCCCGGAGTCCTTCGATTGACTCAATCTCGTCAAGCGTTGTGATCCAGGGTCCGAAGCTGAATGCGAAGTCCTTGCTGTGCTGCGGCCCCATCCCGACGCTGCTCTCCAGGGACTGCACGTCCCTCAGACTCCAGTCACTGAAGATGGTCACGCCAAAAACGTGGTCCATCGCTTCGTCAGGGGTGAGGTTGCGTCCCGACCTTCCAATGACGTATCCAATTTCCAGCTCGTAATCCAACTTCTGGGAAATGTCCGGGAAGGGAATGGTTTGCTCCGGTCCATACACGGTCGCAGTTGAGCCCTTGAAGTAGCCTGGACGCTCATAAATGGCGCGCGGCGGTATCGCGTTGACAGTCCCGAAATAGTTCTCGATGTGAGTTGCGAATGTCAGGCCATCACGAATCATCGGCGGGTCGATCGCGGCGCGCCATTCAACTTGTTCGATAGGGGTGGAAGCATCATCCGCGGCGGCAAGCGCCGCGTGGGCTGATTCGAGGAACGTATCACCAGAAGCGATTCCCGCTGCGAGACTGCCGGGGAATAACGTGAGTGCAAGCTCGCGTGCGCGGCTTGCCGAGGCGCCAGTCCTTTCGAGAGTCAAGGCATACGCTCTTGCAAGATCAACGACCCGGCCGGCTTCCGGCTCAACTGCCACGACCCGAATTTGCTCGCCGTCAACTGTCGGCACGGCTATCCGTCCTAGCTTCATTGCTACCTCCTGTGTGGCCCTGACATTCGGACCCCTATGTGTTCGATACGAACAGTATCGCATGAGGCGTGCTCCATGTCACCCCCGCACTCCTGCTGTCAGTGCCGGCTCACTCGGGGTTCTTAGTACGCCAAATACTGTACGTTCCGTACCGGCAAGCTATGATTGCGCCATGGTTGTTAGAAGTGAGACGAGCAGAAAAGCAATTCTCGAGGCGACGATGACGTTGCTTGATGAGCGCCGTCCGGATGCCTTGACGGTACAGAAGCTCTCAATCGAACGGATTGCCCGCGAGGCAGGCGTTAGTAAGACGACGATTTATCGTTGGTGGCCAAGCAAGGCGGCAGTGGTCATTGATACGTTTCTGGACAATCACATAGCCCGAACGCCCGTGCGCGAGGATATTCCTGCTATCGAAGCGATCCAGGAACATCTCACGTCTATCGCGGAGGTCTATGCCGGCTACGAGGGCCGGTTAATCTCTCAACTCATCGCGGAGTGCCAGTATGACCCGGCGACAATGGCAGAGTATAAGAAAAGGTTTTACGGTCACAGGCTCCAAACAGCCATAGACCTCATTGAGAGGGCGATGGCTGAAAACTCGATCCGGAGCGATGTTTCCCCTCGTTTGGTAGCGGAGCTGATCTATGCTCCGATCTACTATCGGCTTCTTTTTGCCGACGGTCCGCTTACTCCCGAGGCCATGAAGGAGATTTTGCGTACAGTGCTGGAAGGAATAAGCGGGTCCGGACGGCCCTAGCCTTCAGGGAATGAGAAGGACCTCACATCGTCGGGCTAAGGCTCGCGTTGAAAGAGTCTTTGGCGCCGCTGTCCAACGCTCCAGATCCGGTACACGCAGCGTCGCGGGTCCGCCGCTAAGGTGCGTGCTTACGCACGTGCCAGATTTCCGTCGGCATTAGCCTCCGGTCAAGCGGCGGCGGGGATGCACTGTGCTGAGAGTTGTCGCACTGGCCGGGCCGATCTGGGCATCCGCCAAGTTTTCATACCGCGACCAACGCACGAAAATGCATCCTGCTCCTGTCTGATGCGGCTGTACCCGTAACTCATCCATTAGATAAGCACCTTTAGCCGAGTCACCCAATCAGCCTGGAGCAATGTCGCACCGGACCAAAATGTAGGTCGATCAGCAGGGAACTTCCTGGATGGTCTGTTCGACCAGGTCGTCGCAATATACCGAGACAGTGAAGGTGTTGGGCCCACTGAGGGCGACGACAACTTTGTCCTCTGATTTTTTAACATGGGAAAAAAGTTCTTGAATAGCGTCGTCCAAGGTGCTTTGGGTCATTGATTTGTCCCATATTTTCATCGATACCGATTTTGAGTTCATGTCAGCTTTCGGTCAGGTGGAGGCTGTTGCTCCAGTTGGCCGGCGCTTCCCGACCGCGCCGGTCTTGCCGTCGGGCCCACTCCCTTGGGTCTCCAAATGTCGCGAACCTGGAGATCCTTCGGATGCCAGCGCGCCGGCATCCGAAGGATCCCCAGAGTCCCCCTTGCCTAGATACGTTGCGAAGGTAAGTGCGGCCAGCCCGGAGTAACTGTCCTCCTCCACACGTCATGCAAGAGTGAGTTCATCCTCATTTGCCTTTTCGCGTGCTTCGGTGAGGTAGCGGGCGTAGGCGGGCAGGGTGAGGAAGGTGGGGAAGTCCCGGGTGAGGGTGACTTCTTCGAAGATGTCGCGGGCGTCTTCGAAGCGGTCGCCGTCGAAGCGTTCCAGCCGTGCGAATTCGGCGTCCAGGAGTTCCTCGCCCCATTCGTGGGTGACGATTTCGCCGTGGTCGGTGATGGCGCGGGCGTAGATCCACTGCCAGAGCTGGGAGCGGGAGATTTCGGCGGTGGCAGCATCTTCCATGAGGTTGTGGATGGCCACTGCGCCATTGCCGCGGAGCCAGGACTCGATGTAGCGGATGCCTACTTCGATGTTGTTCCGGATGCCCTGCTCGGTGATCGTGCCGGTGGTGGCGGCCACGTTGATCAGGGCGCGGTCGTCCGGAATGACATCCTCGCGGAGCCGGTCCAGCTGGTTCGGCTCGTCACCAAGGACGGAGTCGAATACTTCGCGGCAGACCGGAACGAGGTCGGGGTGGGCCACCCAGGAGCCGTCGAAGCCGTCGTTGGCCTCGCGGGTCTTGTCCGCGCGGACCTTTTCCAGGGCGTTGGCGTTTGCCTCCGGGTCCTTGCGGTTGGGGACGGCTGCGGCCATGCCGCCGATGGCCATGGCGCCGCGCTTGTGGCAGGCCCGGACGAGTTGTTCGGTGTAGGCGCGCATGAAAGGCTGGGTCATGGTCACCTGGTTGCGGTCGGGGAGGACGAAGCGGGGGCCGCGGGTGCGGAAGTTCTTGATGATGGAGAAGATGTAGTCCCAGCGGCCGGCGTTCAGGCCGGAGGCGTGGTCGCGCAGTTCGTAGAGGATTTCCTCCATCTCGAAGGCGGCGGTGATGGTTTCGATGAGTACGGTGGCGCGGATGGTGCCCTGGGGGATGCCGAGCAGGTCCTGGGCGAGGATGAAGATGTCGTTCCAGAGCCGGGCTTCGAGGTGGTTCTCGATCTTGGGGAGGTAGAAGTACGGTCCCTTGCCCTGGGCGAGGAGGCGGCGGGCGTTGTGGAAGAAGTAGAGGCCGAAGTCTACGATGCCGCCGGCGATGGGGTCGCCGTCGATGAGCATGTGCTTTTCGGGCAGGTGCCAGCCGCGGGGGCGGACCACGATGGTGGGCAGGTCACCGGCGGGGCGGAGTGTGTATTCCTTGCCCTCCGGGCTGGTGAAGTCGATGCGGCGTTCCAGGGCGTCGGTGAGGTTGAGTTGGCCCTTGATGACGTTGCGCCAGGTGGGGGTGGAGGAGTCTTCCATGTCGGCGAGCCAGACCTTGGCGCCGGAGTTCAGGGCGTTGATGGTCATCTTCTTGTCCACCGGGCCGGTGATCTCCACGCGGCGGTCCTCCAACCCCGGGGCCGGGGGAGCGACGCGCCAGGACGGGTCGTCGCGGATGTGCTCGGTCTCCCGCAGGAACCTCGGGTCGGCGCCGGCCGCGATCTCGGCCCGCCGGGTCCGGCGGGCCTGCAGCAACTCCTGCCGCCGGGTCGCCGTCGCCCGGTGCAGCTTGGCAATAAATGCCAGGGCATCCGGAGTCAGCACCTCGTTTTGTCGGCTAACGGGCTGCGCTTTTAACGTAATGCCGTCAATGGTGGAAGTGTCAGTAAAGCTGTTCATCTAAGTTCTCCTGGTGCAGGGTACAACTGAAGAGCAGCAGGTGACGCTCGTGCCACCGGCTGCTATTCAGTTGGGAAAGTTTTAGTGGAACTGGCCTTCTTCGGTCGATCCGACCAGTGCGAGGGTGGACGCGTTCGGGTTGAGCGCGGTGGAGATGGTGTCGAAGTAGCCGGTGCCGACTTCGCGCTGGTGCTTGGTTGCGGTGTAGCCGCGGGTTTCGGAGGCGAATTCCTTTTCCTGGAGTTCGACGTAGGCGCTCATGCCTTCGCGGGCGTAGCCGTGGGCGAGGTCGAACATCGAGTAGTTCAGGGCGTGGAAGCCGGCCAGGGTGATGAACTGGAACGTGAAGCCCATGGCGCCGAGTTCGCGCTGGAACTTGGCGATGGTGGCGTCGTCGAGGTGCTTGCGCCAGTTGAACGACGGCGAGCAGTTGTAGGAGAGCATCTGGTCCGGGAACTCGGCCTTGACGGATTCGGCGAACTTGCGGGCCAGCTCAAGGTCCGGGGTGCCGGTCTCCATCCAGATGAGGTCGGAGTACGGGGCGTAGGCCTTGGCCCGGGCGATGCAGGGTTCGATGCCGTTGCGGACCTTGTAAAAGCCCTCGGCGGTGCGTTCACCGGTGATGAATTCCTGGTCGCGTTCGTCGACGTCGGAGGTGATCAGGGTGGCGGCCTCGGCGTCGGTGCGGGCGATGACAACGGTGGGGGTGCGGGCTACGTCAGCCGCGAGCCGGGCCGCGTTCAGGGTCCGGACGTGCTGCTGGGTGGGGATCAGGACCTTGCCGCCGAGGTGGCCGCACTTCTTCTCCGAGGCGAGCTGGTCTTCCCAGTGCACCCCGGAGGCGCCGGCCTGGATCATGGACTTCATCAGCTCATAGGCGTTCAGCGGGCCGCCGAACCCGGCCTCAGCGTCAGCCACGATCGGGACCAGCCAGTCTTCAACGGTCTGGACGCCTTCGGAGAACTCGATCTGGTCGGCGCGGAGCAGCGCGTTGTTGATCCTGCGCACAACGGTGGGAACCGAGTTGGCCGGGTAAAGGGACTGGTCCGGGTAGGTGTGGCCGGAGTTGTTGGCGTCTGCGGCAACCTGCCAGCCGGAGAGATAGATGGCCCGCAGGCCTGCCTTGACCTGCTGCACGGCCTGGTTGCCGGTCAGCGCGCCCAGGGCGTTGGTGTAGCCGCCGGTCTTGTGCTCCTCTGTCAGCTGCTTCCACAGCTTCTCGGCACCCCGGCGGGCCAGAGTGTGCTCTTCGGAGACACGGCCGCGAAGACGGACGACGTCGGAGGCTGAGTAGTCCCGGGTCACACCTTCCCAGCGGGGGTCGGCGGCCCACTCGAGCTCCAGTGCCGCGGCCTGCTCTTCGGGCGTCTGCGAGGTGGGCTCAAATGCTGCAGTCATCGTTGATCTCCTTGATTGGATTTTGGGGGTGGCATTCGGATGGTTCTGGCTGCGCCAAGGCAGCCTTCGGTCGGTTACGCCGGCGTGGTCGTTCTGTTTGTTGAATTACTTCTTGGTGGTTCTGGGATGGTGCTCGACGGGATCCGCAGAAGGATGCCTCAGTCGGGGCTGACGCTGCCCTGGTACTGCTATGTACGGTGTTCGGGCCAGCCATCAGGTCAGTGCGGGACACATACGTTTTAGGCGTAATTGCGGCAAGGTCTTTCGGCTTGGACGCCAGGCACCCTTCACCAGGGTTCGCATACCTCTCGATGAGTTTCAAGCAGAGTCTCGATCGCTTCGGTCGGGGCACGCCCCGCCCCGCATTCCGTGGCCACACCGAAACGGGGAACGTGCCGGCTCGCCGCCTTGATGCGTCGTCGTGCGCCTTGAATGCCGTCTTCGCGATGGACGAGACCTAAGTACAACTCCGTATGTTCCGGCAGGGGGAGGTCTCTAAGGGGGACAAAGTAGGCATCGTCATGACGGCCAATTGGAACGGGCAAATGTACCCAGTTGACTTGGCGGGGTGAAGCGGCGAAAAGCTCACCGGCGAACCGAGCCAAATTGGTAGTGTCAACGGGCTCAATGAAATGTTGTTCTCCCGCATCGCCATAGCAGAGGTGGAATCCGAGTTCCACTTCTTCACGAACCCGACACGCCTGTCGGCCCGCGCGTTCTATGATTCCCTGCCAGACGTCACCGAACCACGGCTGCGGTACCGAGAGGAACCCCGGGTAGCCTGTTTTTTCAATCAGACCGAATTCCACTGAGGTGTCCCACTGGATTGCTAGGCTGCCACGAGGAATGGTGTCCTGGATCGCGTCGAGCTCGGCAAAAAGGGCACGCTCGTAGATGGGTTCCAACAGTCCGCGCTGATCTTCGGTTGCGAAAGCTGCAACAACGGCGAGGGGTGTGGGAAGAGAGACCTGAAATTTGGTTGCAGGATTAATAACGCCTGCCTGCTGCAAACGCTCAAAAACTGTCCATGAGTTCAGCGCATCCCGGGCGTATCCGAGTGAACTTAAAACAAGATTGCCAGGATCAACGCCGTCTGCCACTCGGACGGGGCGCAGGTCACAGCCATTGAAGAGTACGGGGGTGTCACCGACGCGCTCAATTCCCGGTGTGCGGGCAATGTAATCTGCCTGGTGGACCATCCAGTAAACACGGTCGCCAACTTCACCGTCCGGAATGCGCTTCAATCGGCCCGTGAGCGCCTTGGCAGCTGCGCGAAAGGTCGATTCAGCGTCAGGAAGGTTGACACTTCCAACGAGTAATGCGCCTTGGGGTGGATTCATGAAATGCTCCTTGGATGCGGCGGAGGTGCGGCTCCACCTGAACCTTGCTGGTAGATCGGTTGCGGCTATGTCGGGCGACGTCACTCGTGATCTCGCAAAGGGCGATGTCCGCCGCCCTGGTGTGGTTTGAAGCGGACGAACATGGCTTTGAAGCCGGGGGTGTTGGATTCGCGGGCGACGTTTTCCTTGTGGACCAGGGCGTTGGCTTCGGGGAAGTATGCGGCTGCGCAGCCCTTCGCGGTGGGGTAGGCGACCAGGCGGAACTTGTCCGCGCGGCGGTCCACGCCGCCGAAGGTGCTGATGACGTCCACGAGTTCGCGGTCCTGGAAGCCGGATTTGGCGAGGTCCTCGGGGTGGATGAGGATCACGCGGCGGCCGTCGGAGATGCCGCGGTAGCGGTCGTCCAGGCCGTAGAACGTGGTGTTGTACTGGTCGTGGCTGCGCATGGTCTGCAGCACCAGGTGCCCCGGCGGCGGGGTGAGGTATTCCAGCGGGCTGACGGTGAACCGGCCGCGGCCGATGTCGGTGGCGAACGAGCGGGTGTCCCGTGGCGGGTTGGGCAGCACGAACCCGTTCTTGGTCCGGACCCGGGCGTTGAAGTCCTCGAAGCCGGGCAGGACACGTTCGATGTGGTCGCGGATCACGTCGTAGTCCTCGGCCATGCCGCGCCAGTCGACGGAGTGGTCCGGGCCGAAGGTCGCCTCGGCCATCCGGGCCACGATCACGGGCTCGGCCAGCAGGTGCTCCGAGACCGGGGTCAGGCGGCCCTGGGTGGAGTGGACCACGGACATGGAGTCCTCGACGGACAGGAACTGGGCGCCCTTGGGGTGCTTGTCGTCCTTGTCGGTGCGGCCCAGGGTGGGCAGGATCAGGGACGTGCGGCCGTGCACCACGTGCGAGCGGTTGGGCTTGGTGCTGATGTGCACGGTCAGGCCGATCCGCTGCATCCCGGCTTCCAGGGTCTCCGTGTCCGAGCAGGCGAGAGAGAAGTTGCCGCCCATCGAGACGAACACGTCCACCTCGTTGCGTTCGAACGCCTCCATGGACTCAACGGCATCATACCCATGGTGCCGCGGCGAGGTGATGCCGAACTCGTTGTCCAGCGCGGTCAGGAGCCATTCCTTGGGCTTTTCCCAGATGCCCATGGTCCGGTCGCCCTGGACATTGGAGTGCCCGCGGACCGGGCAAGCCCCGGCACCAGGCTTGCCGAAGTTGCCCTGCAGCAGCAGGACGTTGACCATTTCCTTGATGGTGTCCACGGAGTGCGGCTGCTGGGTCACGCCGAGTGCCCAGCAGAAGATGGAGGCCTTGGACTTGATGAGCATCCCGGCGACCGTCTCGATCTGCGCCCGTGTCAGGCCGGTGGCCTTCTCGGTCTCGTCCCAGTCCAGGGTGGCGCGGGCGTCCTTATAGGCGTCGAACCCGTCCGTCTGGGCGGCGATGAAGTCGTGGTCGACGACGGTGCCCGGGTTCTGCTTTTCGGCTTCCAGGAGCAGGTGGCCGAGGGCCTGGAACAGGGCCAGGTCACCGCCGACCTTGATCTGCAGGTACTCGTCGGCCAGCGGGGTGCCGCCGCCGACCACGCCCGAGACGGTCTGCGGGTCCTTGAAGTTGAACAGGCCGGCCTCGGGCAGCGGGTTCACGGCCACCACCTTGCCGCCCTTGTCCTTGCACTCCTTCAGCGCGGACAGCATGCGCGGGTGGTTGGTACCCGGGTTCTGCCCGACGACGAAGATCAACTCGGCGTCGTGGATGTCGTCCAGGGACACCGTGCCCTTGCCAATGCCGATGGTCGGGTTCAGCGCAGAGCCGGAGGACTCGTGGCACATATTGGAGCAGTCCGGCAGGTTATTCGTGCCCAAAGCCCGGGCGAACAGCTGGTACAGGAAGGCGGTCTCATTGGCCGTGCGGCCGGAGGTGTAGAAGACGCAGCGGTCCGGGGTGCTGGCGCGGATGTGCTCGCCGATCAGCTCGAACGCATCGTTCCAGGAGATCGGTGAGTAGTGCGTCTCACCCTCCCGGATCACCACCGGTTCGGAAAGCCGGCCCTGGTTGCCCAGCCAGTACTCCGTCTTGGTGGACAGCTCCGCAATCGAGTGCTTCGCCCAGAACTCCGCCCCCACAGTGCGCAGCGTGTTCTCCTCGGCCACGGCCTTGGCACCGTTCTCACAGAACTCGGCGGCCTTGCGCTTCTTGTCCGATTCAGGCCACGCGCAGCCCGGGCAGTCGAACCCGCCACGCTGGTTCAGCCGCAGCAGGGACTGCGCCGTACGGGTCACACCTGCCTGCGCCACGGCGCGCTCCAACGCCACCATGACCGCCTTGACACCGGCGGCCTCGGTCTTGGGCTTGTGAACTTCGAGGTTGTCCTCGTTGATGTCCGCGACAGGGGCGGGCTGCTTACCGAACTTCACTGTTCTACTCCTGGATTCCATGCAACGTGCCCCAAAGCGGCCCAATGTTTGCCGCTGAAGCGTTGGCGAGGCATGGCACGCTTCCCCTCTGGGGGGAACGTGTAGCCTGCCGCGCTGACGAAATTGAGCTATGGGCCCATTACAGGCGTTAGGCGCTGGTGTTTGCCGCAGGGGGCTTCATGGCCTTGCGCTGCTTGTTGCTGCCGCGGTTGACGATCCGAACCCGGAGACGCTCCAGCTGGGGCATGACCACATAGATGACAACCGGAACGGCAACAGTTGCCAGTACCGCCGTACGAAGGGCCGGTTGCAACGTTGAGAGGAGTTCTCCCAAAAAGAGGTTGGCCAGCATGAGAGTAGGTACGACGGAGACCCAGACCATTACGGCCAGTTGGAGTCTGGTCGGTGGTACGTTCTGATCGTCAATCGGCTCAACGGGCAAAGCGATCCCCACAATCCTTATCTTGTGAAGCAGCTGCGCCATGAATTCGGGCGCGAAGGACGCTGCAAGGTGTTCGGAGAAGTTCCCGCCACTAGGACCCGGGGCCTGAGGCGGTGGCACCGCCTCAGGCCCCGAGACCACAGCCGTCAACCAGTCGGCAGGGTCCTGGGTAGGGCACTCGTCGGTTTACCGACGGTCTACTACTTCAGCGGAGGTCAGTTCGTGGTCTTGATCGCCTTGTTGAAGTAGGGAACGGGTGCAACGGTGACACGAATTTTGCGCACTTCCTTGGCGTCGGACAGTGATGTCTGTATGTCGGGGTTCCCCCACACCAGCGTCAGTTCCGTCCCTAATTCGGCACACGAGGTGTCTATAACTGCAGTGGAGATAACGTGCTGAGCATTAGCGCTGTAGCAGCTCCACTGGGAGACTCCTACCTGCTGACCGTTGGCATCAAGGACAGTGTCGGCCGGGTAGAAGGCGTAGTGGGGCATTGGAATGTTGAGCGACTGCGCGGGGCTCCCGTCAAAAAGTGAAGCGGCAATTGTTGCGGCTACATCTTCGTCATTCCATTCCAAGGTGACCTTCACCCGCTTGGGCTCATCAAACTTCGCACGCAGGGCATCACGGCCGACAAAATCCCGGTCCCAGTCGATGAGCGATCCGTAGCCGGCCTCGATCGGGTTGATGTAGTAGTCCTCGATATTTTCGGATGTCATGCTGCCAGCCAGTGATCCCAGTGCGCTTAGGGCGTAGGGTCCGAGCCACTCACGGTACTCCTTGAGTTCCGGCGCAGTGTAGATGGCAGGAAGGGGGATAGGCATCCACCCGGACTCCTGGCTCGAGGTTGGATATGTTACGGCCCCGACTTTTCTCAGACCATACTTCGCGCCCGTCTGCTCGATGGCTGCGCGGACCGCTTCCTGGTCGTCCCACGGGCCGTAGAGCTCGAAACCAGGGGTGCCTGCCATTCCATGGCGCAGTGCCCGGACCTTCTTTCCTGCAATTTCCAGTTCTCCGATGTGGAAGAACTTGATTTCAGGCAAGTGGTGACCCACCAGTTCGGTCACCAGTTCAAGGGCACGGGGTCCCTGCAACTGAACACGAAATACGTCACGGGGCACCTGTGGCCCATACCAGTTCGGGTTGACGGTCGCCGTAACGTCGAAGGAGGTATTGACTGCGTTAAAGTGCACCCAATCGATGTCGCCGACAACGCGGTAGAAGTCATCTTCTTCGTGGAAGATGATCGCGTCAGCGATGAAGTTGCCGTCTGGAGCGGCAAGGACCAGCTGCTTGGCCCGAAGGACGGGGAAGACATCAAGCTTGTTGACCGCGATTTCCTTCAGGAAGGGGATTACTTCTGTGCCCCGAAGGTGCAGTTCCGGCATGTGGTATGAGAGCTCCAGCAGCGCCACGCTCTCCATCCACGCCTTTTGCTCTTCACGCCACGTCGTGAATTCGGCCTCATAGCCCGGGGCGAAGAACTTACCCAGAGGTGAGCGGCGAAGCAGATTCACCGCTCCCCCGGCTTCCTGGATCATCGTTTCCAGGCTTGGGCCCTGATCGAAGTTGGTCACTGGTTCTCCTTTGAATCATTTTGCGACCGCGGTAATGCCTTTGGTTCCAAGCCTCAATGCAAAGCGTGGAAGGAGGGGGCGACCCAGCGGCACGTATCAGTGTTGAGGGCGAGCTTACTCGAAACGATACGAACTGTATAGGGTTAACGTGGCTTCTGCGAAGCACCAAATTTCTGTCCATCTATTCGATACGATTCGAATCGAACTGATAGAGTGTGATCCACGTTATTCTCGAAAGGATGCGACATGGAATCCGCTCTTAGTCCAGACGATGCTGTAGTCGTGGCTTACGCACGTACGCCCTTTGGACGTGCCCGTAAAGGATCACTGGTGCTGGAACGCCCGGAGGACCTATCGCGTGCCGCCGTGCGCGCCGTGTTGTCTGCGGTACCGCAGCTCCCCCCTGTGCAACTCGAGGACTTCTACCTCGGAACGGCCGCTCCCGAGGGCGCGCAGGGAGACAACATTCCCCGCAGGGTCGCAGTGCTGGAAGGCCTGGACACATTGCCGGGCGTTACTCTGAACCGTTTTTGCGCCTCTTCACTCGAGGCGGCAGCCGCAGCATCGCGCGCCATTCGAGCCGGCGACGGAGACGCCTACCTTGTCGGTGGAGTGGAGTCCACCTCCATGCAACCACCGGCCACGACAAACCCCTACCCCGGTTCGGAGTCTTGGGCAGAGCGCGCCAATAGAGTTTTCGAGTCCGGCGAAGAATGGCAGGACCCCCGCCTGGACGGACACGCTCCCGACATGTACATCGCCATGGGCAAGACCGCCGAGTTTGTTGCGCGGGTGACAGGAACAACCAGACAAGACCAGGACGAGTGGGCTTTGGCATCGCAGCGCCGTGCTGTGGCGGCCATCGAGTCCGGCTATTTCGCAGGGGAGATTGTCCCCTATACACGCGCCGATGGTGCGGTGATCAGCGCCGACGACGGCCCGCGGCCCACGACTACCCTTGAAGGACTGGGAAATTTGCAGCCCGCATTCGCTGTCCATGGCAGTGTTACAGCGGGCAATGCAAGTCCTCTCAATGATGGTGCTTCCGCTGCTGTCATGATGAGCGCCCGGCGCGCTGCTGAACTGGGCATCCCACCGTTGGCCCGAATCCTGGGAGTAGGAGCCAGCGCGCTCTCCCCCGAAATAATGGGCTTGGGGCCGATAGAGGCCTCTCAACGTCTTCTCAAGCGTCTCGGCATGACCATCGACGACATCGACATCGTGGAGCTTAATGAAGCTTTCGCCGCACAGGTAGTTCCGGTCGTCCGCTCCCTCGGCGCCGATCCTGAAAAAGTGAACCCGCACGGCGGAGCAATTGCAGTCGGGCACCCCTTCGGCGCCACCGGAGTACGGCTTATGGGAACCCTCATTAATGGGCTCCGGCAGACCGATGGTTCATTGGGTCTTGCCACTTTGTGCGTCGGCGGAGGCCAAGGGATGGCCCTGGTTCTTGAAAGGCTGTCCTGACGTTGGAGTCAGTGAAGGTAGACGCTGCCGGTCATCAGGGTGACATCGACGAGAACGTGCAGAGGATGCTCGCAGCCGATCATGCCGGAGCGCGGTTGGGAATCGTCGTTACACAGGCGGCACAAGGTGCGGCGGTGGCACAGCTTGTCGTCACCGAACATATGACGAACGGCATCGGAGTCGCCCAAGGCGGATTTGTGTTCGCACTTGCCGACCAGGCCTTCGCTTGCGCAGCGAACTCTGTTGCCCAGCGAGTTGCCACAGCCGACGCCAGCATCTCCTTTGTCGCCCCGGCACATCCCGGTGATGAGCTTGAAGCCGTCGCAACAGTGTCTTATTCGGACCAGAAGCGAGTCGTCGTTGATGTCGTCGTCCGGTCCGAGGACCGCGTCGTTGCCCTGTTCAAGGGAACCGCACGCCGTTTCCGCGGCCCTGGGGCACACAACGGATCGACCCGCCGTAACGTTTCCGCCATGTAATGACGAAAGCTGCGGCTGAGACCACGAAAGGAACTCACAATGAAGTTACGCCAAAACCAGTTCATTCCAGTTGTGCCAGTGGTTGCGGCCATGGAAGCCGGACTGCTGAATGAGATCGACCTCGACATTACGGTCACCAAGGGCAGCGCAGACCAATTGCAAGCACTGCTTGCAAAGGAGACAGACCTGGCCGTCACGGCCATCGACAACCTCTTCGAATGGACGCGATCCGGCGCGGACTTACGACTTATCGCGCAAGTCGAAAGGACCGCCCCCCTCGGGATCTATGCCCATGCGGAATTCGCATCCCTTAAGGACCTCACGGGCAGGACGTTTTCCGTCGACGCAATCGCTAATGGGTTCTCACTGGTAGCCCGACACCTGCTGACCTCTGCCGGCGTCAGGGTTGAATATGTGGAACAAGGCGGTGCGCGCGAACGACTCCAAGCGCTCCTGTCCGGAGAAGCGGATGCCACTATCCTCGCTCCCCCGTTCGACACCATGGCAGAAAACGCAGGCAAACGGCTGCTGGCCACGGTCACAGACCTCATGCCCACGTTCCCAGGTCAGGGACTGGTCGTTCGAGCGGACCGCGTTCAGTCCGAGCCCCTGACCCGATACCTGCGCGCATTGCATGAGGCAGTCGCCCTAACAGAGTCAATGGCCGACCAAGCCGGCATAGACATGCTCAAACGGCATGGAGTCGAGAGGGGAGCAAACGCAATGTGGGCAACCCGGCCACGCACCCTTCGTGTGGACCCGGAAGGCCTGCGAGCCATCACCAACATCCGAGAATCACTTGGGATGCTTCCTCCCGACGTCAACCTGTCGGCCCTCCACGATCCCGCTCCCTTGAACATTGCCACTGGCATCGAACGATAACAGCCGCTCATCCGCCAAGCCCGGTACTCCAGTTCTCGCCGTACCCAACAAACCTTGACCACACCGGCCGCTTGAAAACGTCCTAGAAAAAGTACACAGGATTAAGCACCTGAGAGGTCACAGCCTCGGAGGGGACATAAAAGCCTTTGGCACTTGGCGGCACGAAAGGCCCTGCACCTAATGCGCAGGCCCGTTGTCCACGGAAGCGCAAACTTGTCCCACTAAAAACGAGATTGGAAAAGCAGAATGATGACGACGAGTGCAATTGTCAGTCCTGGCCGCTACCACCGTTCCGATTGGTCCAGTCTGGTGGGAGAACCGGTCGAAATCTGGCGGGAAGGTAGGCGCGTTCGTACCGGATTGATTGAGCAGGCCACTTCTGACGACAGTGTCCTCTGGATCGCTGCGGAAGGCGCCCTGCCCCGTGAAATGTTTGACAAGTACGCTGGCTGTGAAGTTTGGACACTCCAGAAATAGACACTCCAGTTTAGTTGGCACTAACCGGATAACCTCCGACTCTGGCGAAATGCTGGCATCCGGCTAGCCTTCGGCCAGCCGTTTATCCTCTCTTCTTCGCAAATAAGTAACCGCATTTGGTACTGTTCGAACCGAACCGTATCGTGATAAGCTCGCCGCAGGCGACGAACCTAGCCGGTAACTGCACGTAACCCTGCAGCTGTTCTCTATCTCCCGCGACTTGCAAATGAAGATGAACGGCAGCTTGGCATGCTGGCTTGACCAGTGCCGACGCCAGTTACACCTACCGCCCTCAAAGAAGAAGGTAAGAATGCCCCGGATCGAGCATCCAATTATCGACACCGCTGAATCCGTCACGTGGAAAGGTCCCCTTGCCGGCACGGACCACACGGTCATTCGTGTCCCTGACCTCGAGGTCGCGATTCCGTGGTACCAGAGTCTTCTTGGGCTGGTGGTGTCTGAACGTTTCAAGAGCAAAGCGTTCCTTGCCAGCCCCGTTACCGGCCGCGTAATACTTGGCTTGTCCGAAGGCGGAACTGGCCTGGACTACGTTAGCTTCCGTGCACGCACGGCCGAGGCTTTTCAGGCGATTGCGACCAAACTTGACAGGATCGGTGCAAAAACTTCCTTTGGTGCCGATGGTTCGCGCCCGGGTGCGCTGGAAGCTTTCCGGGTCGCTGTACCGACCGGCCACGCATTTGAGGTTGTGCATCCCGAAACGGACAAGCCGTGGGCTCCTGTCGCCGGTGAATACCGGCCCGGGTCCCTTGATGTCAGGACCAGCCATTTGCAGCTGCGAACGACGGACGTCAAAGGAATGACTGATTTTCTTGGGGTCCTCGGATTCCGCAGTAGTGCGTTCGTGCCGCTGCAGGACTCGGACGGATACCTCATTCAGTTCCTGCGGGTAAACGAGTATCATCACCAGGTCGCTATTCTCACTGGCGAAGCCGGCATTCACCACGTTGCTTTGGAACTGGACGAGACCGATTTTTGGAAGCTCCTTGAAAACCTTACGGTTACCAAGATCGCCGCAGAGTACGGGCCCCTGAGGCATCACGAGGGAAATATGCTCTCGATTTACATTCGGGATCCATTTGGAAACCGTCTTGAGCTGACCAGTTCCATGGACATGGTCGGCTTTGATTACGTACCCGTGCCGGCCGGCCATGAGTTCTGGTACCACATGAATATGTGGGGCCCCCAGCCGCCCGAGACCTGGCAGAAGGAATGGATGGGTTCCTAGCCCGCCCCACGTGTTCAGAAATCTGCAGTGCCGTGGCGGCGGGGAGAAATCCCCGCCGCCACGGTCTTGCTGGGGCAGGCCTTGTCACGGGTACCTATACATCGGGGAGCAGGCGCCCTAAGGGCTGCAGCAACGTGCAACATCCGAATATGCGTATCGCCGAGCTCCGGGCCCTGGCTTGATCCCTTGCTGCGAGAAAACCGCGGCCAAATACAGTTACCTACTTATCAGAACGGAAAGATCTTTGACTGAAGCATTCCTGGTAGGTGGGGCGCGGACCCCGGTTGGACGCTACGGCGGCGCCCTAAGTTCCGTACGTCCCGACGACCTTGCCGCGATAGTGATCCAGGCTGCTGTCGAAAGGGCCGGCATAACGGCGGACCTCGTTGATGAGGTGGTGTTCGGAAACGCCAACGGCGCCGGCGAAGAGAATCGGAACGTTGCGCGGATGGGCTGGCTCCTTGCCGGGTACCCCGACACCGTGCCAGGTATATCGGTCAACCGGTTGTGCGCTTCGGGCATGAGCGCCATCACGATGGCATCCAACATGATCAAAGCCGGTGCAGCTGACCTTGTAATCGCGGGTGGAGTGGAGTCAATGTCCCGCGCCCCTTGGGTCATCGAAAAGCCGGACAAGGCGTTTGCCAAGCCGGGGACGATGGTGGACACCTCAATTGGCTGGCGCTTCCCGAACCCATCGTTCCTCTCCGGTGAATACTCGCGGGGCGGTAAAACGACCTTCTCGATGCCGGAGACCGCGGAAGAAGTGGCACGGGTCTTCGGTACGTCCCGGGAAGATTGCGACACCTTTGCTGTTCGTTCCCACGAACGGGCACTCGCGGCAATCGCTGACGGTCGCTTCCGTGATGAGATCGTTCCGGTGACCATCCGTGGACGCAAAGGTGCGGAGATGACGGTTGACACCGACGAGGGACCCCGCGCGGGTACTACTCTAGATGTCCTTTCAGCCCTTCGCCCCGTAGTTGGAGGCGGTTCCGTGGTCACCGCAGGCAACTCGTCGACGCTCAATGACGGCGCTTCTGCAATCCTGGTGGCCTCCGCTGAAGCTGTAAACCGCTACGGTTTAGTCCCCCGCGCCCGGATCCTCCAAGGTGCGTCAGTGGGCGTGGCCCCGGAAATCATGGGCATCGGGCCGGTTCCGGCATCCCGGAAGGTTCTTGAGCGAGCCGGAGTACTCGTGGACGATCTCGCTGCCGTAGAACTCAACGAGGCGTTCGCTTCACAATCATTGGCGTCCATGCGTGAACTCCGGCTGGACCCTGAGAAGGTGAACAACGATGGCGGTGCAATTGCTTTGGGGCATCCGCTGGGTTCTTCAGGAGCACGGATCGTTATCACCTTGCTCGGACGACTGGAACGCGAAGCGGCCAACGGACGAAAACTCGGCTTGGCCACCATGTGTGTCGGAGTCGGCCAAGGCTCGGCTCTGGTCATCGAAGGCCTCTGATGGCAAAGCAGATCCACCCCCGGGACTTGTCGCCTGACAGCAAGGAGTACCTCCTGGGGCTCGCAGGGTTCTCGACCCTGTTAGTGGAGGAGACCGGGGACCGGCTCCTGGTACGACTGCATCGGCCGGACGTTCGCAATGCAATTGACCAGTCCATGGTTGACGAACTCCACATGGTTTGCTCGCACTTGGAGCAAACTCCCAAAATCCTAATCCTCGCAGGGACCCCCTCCGAGGCCAAGGCGGACAGACAAGCGGCTGGCGTCAAAGGCATTTTCGCTTCCGGAGCGGATATCCGGCAGTTGCGCGAGCGGCGACGGGACGAAGCGCTGGCGGGAATCAACTCCGGCATATTTCAGCGGATCGCGAAACTTCCCATGCCAGTAATTGCCGCGCTGGACGGATATGCGTTGGGCGGCGGCGCCGAACTGGCCTATGCAGCTGATTTCCGCATCGGCACACCGGAGCTCCGGATGGGAAACCCTGAGACGAACCTGGGAATTCTGGCGGCCGCGGGCGCAACGTGGCGCCTGCGGGAACTCGTTGGGGAACCCTTGGCCAAAGAAATCCTCCTCACAGGCAAAGTCCTGACCGGAAACGACTGCCTGCAGGCGGGCCTGATCACCGAGCTCGTAAGCAGCGCAGACCTGCTGCCGGCCGCTCACGCACTGGCAGACCGGATAGCCAGCCAAGACCCGCTCGCCGTGAGGATATCCAAAGCTGTATTCCATACGCCCCGCGAAGCACACCCCGTCATTGACACCCTCGCCCAAGGCATACTTTTCGAATCCCCGGCGAAGTTTGACCGCATGCAAACCTTCCTCCAGCGGTCCAAAGCGCGATCAGAAGAAAGAAACTGACAATGAGCAACCACACAGCGGTATCCCTTCCTACCCGTGTCGGCGTTCTCGGCGGCGGCAGAATGGGCTCAGGAATCGCCCACGCATTCCTACTTCGCGGCGCTCATGTCCTCGTAGTAGAAAATGCCAACGACGCAGCGCACGCCGCGCGGGAGCGGATTGAGGCAGCAATTACAAAATCGATCGAGAAGGGTGAGACCGGGACGGCAGATGAAATCAACTCCCGGCTTACCGTGGTAGACGACTATTCAGCCCTCGCTGACCGTCAGCTCGTCATCGAAGCGGTCCCCGAGAACTGGAATCTTAAAGTGGCGAGCCTCCTCAAAGTTGAAGAACATTTGGGCGCCACCGGCTATCTCGCCTCCAACACATCCTCACTCTCTGTGGACGGGCTCGCTCGCCAACTGCAGCGCCCGCAGAACTTCCTGGGCCTGCACTTCTTCAACCCTGTCCCGGCCTCCACGCTCATCGAGGTTGTCATCGGCAAGGAAACAAAACCAGAACTCGCCGAAAGCGCCCGCCAGTGGGTCGATGCACTAGGCAAGACTGCTGTAGTCGTAATGGATACGCCCGGATTCGCCAGCTCCCGCCTAGGAGTCGCCATAGCCTTGGAAGCCATGCGGATGGTCGAAGAAGGCGTTGCCTCCCCAGAGGACATCGACAACGCCATGGTGCTGGGCTACAAACATCCCACCGGACCCCTGAAAACGACCGACATCGTCGGTTTGGACGTCCGGCTGGGCATCGCCGAATACCTCCACTCGACGCTCGGTGAACGTTTCGCCCCGCCGCAAATCCTCCGAGACCTCGTGAGCCAGGGCAACCTCGGCCGCAAGACCGGAAAAGGCTTCTTCGACTGGAACTGAGTTCCGCGAAACTCTCCGCGGACTCCCCGCACATCCGTGTTGTACTCTCATGCCTCCGCAAGCCCTCCACTACGCAAAGGCAGAAGCACGGGGGCGATAAGAACCATCATGAGTACTATACGGACCGTTTCGTATCATGGTAAGCTCGCGCCACCGTAACGGATCGACCAAAAGAACTTCTTCGGTGCCAAGGTCCCGCTCCTGAATATCTGAGCACTCAACTACAAACTGCCCAAAGGCAAAGGACTTCAACGAAGAGGACTCCGCTGCCCAAAGTAGAGAATCGGGACAGAGACGTCCCCAGGACAAGAACGAGGCAAATGAATGACTCAGCCCGGCTCAAATCACCTAGATGAAACGTCGACCGCAACATCGGCCACTGGCAAACTTACCGGCCGTCACTGGCTAATCTTCTCGGTCATTACCTTTGTCCTTCTCACCGACGGCATGGATGTGACTATCGTCAGCCATGTCTTTCCCTCACTTGTCAAAGAATGGGGAGTCTCCGTCGGCGGAGGGATTGCAGTTGTTGTCACAGGAGGGGCTCTCGCGATGGGCCTTGGTGCGCTCATCGCAGGCCGATTGGCCGATCTGCTCGGACGAAAGAGCGTGCTTGTAGCAGCTGGAGTCCTTTGCTCCGCAGGCACCGCTATTGGTGCCAGTTCTCCAGATTTTGCCGCGTTCATAGCCTGGCGTCTGATTGCCTGCGTGGGCATCGGAGCAGTCATGCCGACCGGCGTGACCCTACTTGCCGATCTAGTGCCGTCTAAGCAGCGAGGCGCTCTGGTTGCGGCTGCCTACGCCGGTATTGGACTGGGAACGACGGCGGGCGCCGTCCTGGCCGGGATGATCCTTCCCGCAGGCGGATGGCGTCTACTGCTGACGGTTGCAGGAGCGCTTCCACTGGCTGCGACGCTCTTACTAGCCTTGACCGTCCCCGAGTCACCCCGTTTCTCGCGCGGCCAAAACACGCATGCTGAGAGCGGAAAGGGTTCAGCGGGGACGGACGATTATCACGTCATGGGCCGCAGCGTGCGATCTAGTGCCGTGGTAACCCGGCAGAGCTTGCTAAGTGGGATTTTGGCCCGGCAGTTTGCCTCCACGACGGTACTGCTGTGGTTGTTCGCTTTCCTCTCACTTGGCACGCAACTCCTCATCATTCAATACCTGCCCATCCTGCTGCAGCAACCTGTCCCAGGGTTGACCTCCGTGGAGAGCAGCACCATTGTTGCGGTTTACGGTTTCGCTAGCGTCCTGGGAATAGTCTGTCTTTCCGCGATACTTACAAGGAAGTCCCGCTTCGTCGCCATAGGGATTGTTCTTGCACTGTCGGCCGCGACAGCATTGGCAATCGGCTTCCTGTCGAATGCCTCATTCGGGGTACTCTTATCGGTGCTGTCAATAGCTGGGCTCATTATTCCCACCGCGCTCGGGCCGACCCGGAACGTTCTTGCAGCCGCCGCATATCCAGCCGCAATGCGTGGTGCCGGGGTAGGCAGTACCGAATTCAGCGCTCGGACTGGATCTGCTGTCGGTGGCGCAGTCGGAGGATTCCTGATTGGGGCCGGCCTTGGTCTGGGCGGCGTCTTCTTAGCGCTTCTTGTACCTATAGCAGGACTCATGGGCACCCTCATTGCGTTGCGCCTAAAGGCACATAGTTCAGTTGACGCTAAAGATTCAGTCAACGACGCACCCTCGAGCCGAAGCGCGCAACCCGGAACCCCGAGCGGGAGCAAGCCATGACAGAATCAGGCACCGAGTTGCGGGCCCTTAGAGGGAACTCGACTTTGTCGCTCATCGCATTGCTTGACTTGGACGAACTGAAGGGAGCGCGAACCGATGAGGACATCTTTGTAGGCCAGTCCCAGCAGCAGCCCCACAACCGAGTCTTCGGGGGCCAGGTCCTGGCCCAATCGCTCATTGCCTCCAAAAGAACAGTGGATCCTGTTCGGGTTGTCCATTCCATGCATGGCTACTTTCTTCGCCCCGGAAACGCAAACAAACCGATCACCTTCGGTGTCCAGCGTCTGCGCGACGGCCGATCCTTTTCCGCCAGACGCGTCCACGCCTATCAGGACGGCGTGCCCATCCTGTCCATGATTGCGTCCTTCCAAAGCGAAGACGCAGGTATCGAGCACGAGTCCGAAATGCCCCCCGGGATACCGGACCCCGAGTCGCTGCCCAGCACCGCTGATCTCCTGGCGGACCCTAACAACCCGATAGCTCCACACTGGGCTTATGAGCGCCCCTTCGACATAAGACACATCAATCCGCCCCTGTATGTCTCGGCGCCGGCTAAGCGGGAAGCGCGTAACGCAGTATGGATGAAGACGTATGGACCCATGCCGGACGATCCCAATCTGCACCGCGCCGCTTTGGCCTATGGCAGCGACTACACCCTGCTCGAGTCCGTCCTTCGCCGGCACGGAATGAGCTGGGTGACGCCAGGGTTGAACGCTGCCAGCCTCGACCACGCCATGTATTGGCACCGGCCTGCCAGAGTGGATGAGTGGCTCCTCTACGTCCAAGAATCGCCCAACGCCCGCGGAGCCCGCGGGCTAGGGACAGGCAAGATCTTTAACCGCGCTGGCCAGCACGTAGCCACTGTGGCACAGGAAGGCATGGTCCGGATCCCTTCAGGACCAAACACCCCTTAGCGCGCTCTCCAACGCCGCCGAAAGACCTCGAATCCCTCACAAGGGGAGCAATGGGAACACGTCCTCCAACGGCGGGTTGCACCAGCGCTCTGTGGCGCGCGCGCTCAACCAATCGACTCTCAGCAATAAGGAGGGAACGTGTCCCAGACTCTGTTACCGATGGTGGACGGAGGCCATCTTCAGTCCGAGGCACCTCCGCTATCCCTGGAAGTCCACGCGATGGAGAACCCACAGCGCACGGACGAAAAAATAAATACAGCAATCCAAAGACTGATACCCGCTGCCTTGGAACGCAACCAGGGAATCCTCGTAATACAACGCGATTTCGGCAAGTTCACGATCCGGATCGATCCCGAAGTCCCATGTGGCACAACTCAGGAGTCCTGGAACAGACTCCAAGAAGTTACTAACACGTCCCTTGGCAGCGAATTTGAATTCACGTCTGGCTGAGCTGCACCCAAATCTGACCTCGTGCCCCTCTCGGCCGACGATGCGCGCGGCGCCGGACGCCGTAGCCGGCCTGCCCCTGGCGATGGGCGGCATGATCGGCGGCGTGCTCATTTCACTGCTTATCTCTGGGACGTGGCGCAGGCTTGGGCGATCATGGCCTACGGCGTCATCGCGGGAGCCGGCCTCGCCGGAATCCTGCAGGGCTGGTTTCATACCCTCCAAGGCAGCTTCTGGACCAACGCCGGCGCGATCGGGCTGGGAATCGTGGCAACGGCGGCCATCATCGTGGGCCTCAACGCGCTTATCGGGCGGGCGGGCATCGCGGTTGGCGCTGTCATCACCCTGTTCGTTGGAAACCCACTCTCCTCACTGACCCAGCCCAAGGAGTTCTTCCTGGTCCATGGGGCGGTGTAGGCCAGTGGCTGGTCCCCGGAGCTTCCGGAACGTTGCTTCGCGACCTCTCATACTTTCCCGACACCGGAATAGCATTCCCCTGGCTCGTGCTTACCGGCTGGGTCGCCGGCGCCATACTCATTGCCGTTGGCCTCTTCCGCAACGCCCCCGCCACCGCCGACATTTAGGCGCACCCCATACCAGGCTGACATCAGCAGCTTTCTCCTTCCCCCGGCTTGGCTAGGCCAGTAGCGCGTCGGCGATGAGGACGAAGTAGAGCGCACCCATTCGGAGTTTCCAAAGGACGCGACCGAACTCGGGAGGCGGTCGGGCTGTTTCAGCGTCACGGTAGTCCGGCGCGGACCTCCGTCTTGCTCGTACTGAAGAACCGTTCGATCTTGCCGCGGCCCTGTGCCCGGCCAACGGTCGTACGGATTGTCCTGACGTGCAGGGCGACGGCGGTTCGTTCGAGGTCCGGCGACGGTACACGAGTTCGTGCCGGTCGCGGTAAGAGGCAGGCCGCTCCAAGGCGAGGGTGACAAGCCTAGGGTCGGGGGCCCTCACGATCTCACGAACGGGTGCTTTGGCGTCACTACTTGTCGCATGGGGAAAACCCGCAAGGGGACTATCCAGCGTGCTTCTTTGGGGGACGTTTCTGCCCTACGGGGTGGCGTCTTGCATGAGTTCGCGGACGCGGGGAGCGACTTGGGTGCCGTAGAGCTCGATGCTGTTCATGAGGTGGGCGTGCCCCAGCAGGCCCATGCTGTAGCGCATGTCGAAGCGGGAGGCTCCCAGGAGGCGTAGGTTGCGGACAATTTTCCGGGCTATGGTTTCGGGTGAGCCGATGTAGAGGGCGCCATTGGGTCCGGCGCCCTGGAGGTACTGGGCGCGGGAGAAGGGAGGCCATCCCCGTTCGCGGCCGGCTTTTTCCATAAAGGCCATGTGGTGGGGGTAGACGATTTCGAGGGCTTCTTCGTCGGTCTCGGCGACGAAGCCGGAGGAATGGATTGCAATCGGCTGCTCGGGTTTGCCGAGTGCGCTCAGTGTCCGTCGGTAGAGATCCGTGTAGGGTTCGAAGCGAGCCGGTTCTCCTCCGATGATCGCGAGCATCAGGGGCAGGCCGTAGTGCGCGGCTCGGACCACGGACTGGGGTGATCCGCCGACGCCGACCCAGGTGGTCATCGTGCCGGATTCCGGACGTGGGTAGATCCATTGGTTCGTGAGGCTGCTGCGCGTGGTGCCTGACCAGGTCACGGGTGAGTCTTTGAGGAGCTTGGCGAAGAGTTCGATCTTTTCCTCGAACAGGATTTCGTAGTCGGAGAGGTTATAGCCGAACAGGGGAAAGGACTCGGTGAAGGATCCGCGTCCGAGAACGACCTCTGCCCTGCCGTTGCTCAGGGCGTCGAGGGAAGCGAAACGTTGGTAGACGCGGACCGGGTCATCACTGCTGAGGACGGTGACGGCGGAGCCGAGTCGGATGTTCTCGGTGCGGGCAGCAATAGCTGCGAGGACTACCTCGGGAGCGCTGACGGCGAACTCGATACGGTGGTGTTCGCCGAGGCCGAAGAAGTCCAGGCCGAGCTGGTCGGCGAGAACGGCCTGATCAACGACATCCCGGATGGCCTGGGCATGGCTGACGAGGCTGCCATCGGCGGACGCGGTAACGTCGCCGAAGGTGTCCAGCCCGAGCTCGATGGGATGGGGCATGATTTTCTCCTGATTCAAGAAATGATGACCGGTGAACCCGGCAGATGGGCGTAACTAGCGGGCGAGGATTACGAAGCCGAGGACGGCGGCGGCGATGGATAGTACAGCGAGGACGGCAGGGGGAATGACCGGTTCGTGGCGGCGCTGGTGCACGACGACGGCGCCAAGCATCACGACGGCGAGGCCGAGACCGGCTGCCGGAGTGAGCGCGGGGGCGATCCCGGTGATGAGGGGCAGGATCAGGCCGAGCGCACCGATGATCTCGAGCAGGCCGATGCCCTTAAGCAGACGGGGGGAAGTCTTCCGCCCAGGGCATACCGCCCTCAATGAGGGCAGTGCGGGGCTTGAGGAGCTTGAGGAACCCGGCGCCAATGAAAGCGATGGTGAGGAGGGCTACGAGAATCCACAGTGCGATGAGCATGACAGTCCTGTTCTGAAAAGTATGAGATGTGGGTGGGTAGGGCGCAGAGGGCAAAGAAGAGAAGGGCATGCGGCTGCTGAAAGGGTGCGTCGGAGGCAGCATGCTGCGAGGAGTCCCGCAATGACGGGCGGAGGTGCCCGTTCAGGGGCTAAAAGCCGGTTTCGGCGTTCGGGAGGCGGGAACGGCGTCCTGGCATGGAGGCATGGTTCCCCTCGGGGGGGGTTAGCAGCCTGTGGTGGGTCGCTTTTGCAGGTGGGTCCGGAGGGCTTGCACGGCGGTCTGCATGGCATTGAGTTGTTCGGGGGTGAAGGCGTCGATGAAGACGTCTCGGACTACCCGCAGGTGTGATGTGGAGGATTTGCGAAAAAGGTCAGCCCCGGCATCGGTGAGCGTGACGGCGGCCCCTCGGCTATCGCCGTCGACCTTGTGACGGATGATGAGTTTCCGGTCTTCCATGCGGCGCAGGTGGTGGGAGAGTCTGCTGCGTTCCCATCCGATGACGTCCGCCAGCTCTGAGGAGCGCAGGAGCCGGTCCGGCGCTTCGCTGAGGGCGAGCATCACTCCGTAGTCCCCGGGTGACATGCCTGAGGTAGCCTGGAAATCCGCGGCGAGGGCCCGCTTCACAGCCTCAGAGGTCTCGATGTAGTCCCGCCAGACAGCCAGTTCATCACGGGTGGGCGATCTCTTGCCCCTGACCTGAGCCGTGGTCTCGTCCATACTGCTCTCCTTCTAGCTACACCGGTCCAGCACCGCGCACCGGATCCGCCGATCAGGCGGTGGACGCCCAGGAGCTGCGGACCGGCAGCTCCTGGGCATTTCGATCATCTCAGATTGCGAAGTCGCCACTCGATGTTCGTCGCACCCTGCAGCAAGGAACTGCCCCGCATAGGTCGGCTCAGTAAGCGACGGAGAAGCGCTGACGGGAGTGTGCAGGCTGCTCGATCTCGTTGACGAACGCGATCGCGTAGTCGGCCCCGGAGATGTTGGACTGGCCTTGGTCATCGCTGAGCAGGACGTCACCGCCGAGGCGGAAGGTTCCGGTGCGCTCTCCCGGGGCCCAGGCGCCGAACCCACCTGCGGGGCTGAGGTAGAACCAGTCCAGGTCGGCCGGGCCCTCGCGCAGGGCCTGGAGGACATCGGCGTGGTTTTGGGCTTCCGGGCGGAACTCCGCAGGGAACGCGTCGATGTCCATGACCTGCGGACCGCCCTCGAATGCGTTCAAAGAGCCGGCACCACCGACAACACCGAGCCTGGCGCCGGCGGAGATAACGGCGTCGACGACCGCGGGGATGGCCTCCACCAGGCGGGGTCCGCCTTCCTCCGTGGCACTGGCCGGCAGCGAAAGGACGACAACGTCAGCACCGGCAACGGCAGCGCGGACCACTTCGGCGTCATGCACTGACCCTGTGATGAAGGAGACGCCCTCGGGAGCGGTCTCCGGCGAACGGCGGGCGACGCCCTGCACGTAGTGGCCGCGGGAGACAAGTTCAGCGGCGATGACACTGCCGGCGTAACCAGTGGCGCCGAAAACGATGACCTTGGACATTGGGGTCCTACTTTCTGAAGTTGATGCTCGAAGATTTCTGACTCTGGCTTTTCGCCAGCGGATGCTTCAACACTAGGGCCATGTAATTGACGTGTCAATTACATGGCTGTTTTGGAGGGGGTGTGACTTCGGCCACCCTCAATGACGACGTCACTCGCGGGTTCCGATGTTATTGACGCGTCAACTACCCAACTGTACTATTCAGGTTGATCCGATACGCGGGGAAACCGCAGGCAGTGAGGAACGAGCGTCATGAAAAAGATTGGTTTCCTGTCCTTCAACTACTGGAGCGACCAACGGGGATCCCACGTGCGTTCCGCGGGGGAAGCACTTCACCAGTCAGTCGAACTGGCCGTGGCAGCCGAGGAAATCGGTATCAGCGGTGCATACTTCCGGGTCCACCACTTCAGTGAGCAACAAGCCAATCCCTTCCCCCTGCTCTCCCACATCGCGGCGAAGACCACAAAACTCGAGCTCGGTACCGGAGTCATCGACATGCGGTACGAGAATCCGCTCTCCCTCGCCGAGCAGGCCGCAGCCACCGATCTGCTCTCCGGGGAGCGCCTGCAGCTCGGCGTAAGCCGCGGTTCACCCGAGCACGCAGACCGTGGATACCGTTATTTCGGGCACACACCCAAAAAGGGGTTCTCGGACGCCGACATGGCGCGTGAGCAGACGGCGGAACTGCTGTGGGCCCTAGACGGAGCAGTTATCGCTGATGCGAACCCCCAGATCCACCCTGGAGGCAAAAAACTGCCGATAACCCCCAGGTCGGCGACTCTTCGGGAGCGTATCTGGTGGGGTGCCGGGAACCTCGAATCAGCAGTCTGGACGGCGCAGCAGGGGATGCAGCTGATGAGCTCCACCCTGATCCAGGACGAGAAAGGCATCCCGTTCGACCTCCTGCAGCTCGAGCAATCGACGGCTTCAGAAAAGCCTGGCACGATGTCGGCTGGGACTGGGCACCCCAGGTATCGGTCGCCCGAAGCATCCTGCCAATTGTCGATGACACTACGCGTGCCTACTTTGCCGGCCACCGATCCGGAGGTGAAGGGGTCGGTCAACTGGAAGGCATCAGCAGCCGCTTCGGACCCAGCTTCTACGGCGAACCCGAACTCCTCGTCGAACAGCTACGCCACGACGCCGCCCTCGACGCCGCAGACATGGTCATGATCACCATTCCGAACCAGCTCGGCGTGGACCTCAACACCAACCTGCTCCGAGGCATCAAAGCCATCGGCGACGCACTCGGCTGGAACCACCCCTTACCCGGCACGAATCCGAAATGAGCACACCCCAACCTGACGTCAGACGGCAGTGTCCAGAGCGTCAGAATTGAGCCCAAAACGCTTTGCCGGACACGCCTGAAAGCAAGCCTAGGAGTCTAACCTGACGGTTGGTCGCGATCTCCTCTTATCCAGATAGTTACGCACCAGGTGCTGGTGGCCACTCTTCGGTCATAGACGGAAGAAGGAGCGGAATGCAGTCAGGGTGAGTGAGTCCTAGGGTTGGCGAAGACTGACACGTCGGACTGAGCCTTCTAGAGGGTATTTGGAAACGATATCTGCCTCTCGGAGCCGCTCAAGAACGACCACCGCTGCAGATGAGTCCTTTATTTCGTGCACGCCCCAGCCACGGTCTGCAACCTTCGACCATCGACCGCCGAGCGCACGAAGAATTTGTCTCAGTTCCTCTATTGAAACGTGGTTAGTCGACGCGGCTAGCAATTCAATGGTTACGGTTTCTCCAACCCCTCCCCGTCTCATCAGGTCAATGGAAGCGGCATCGACGGTGATCGCTCCTCCTATGGCTCGCTTGGCAGCAGCAGCGAAAGCCTCTTTAGGCACATGGCTGTAGGAAGGCAGCTTGGTCGCTACAACGGAGTGGAGGGAGCTCAGTTCGTCACTGGAAAAGAAGGCTGCCAGGTATTGCGGCTGAAGTGTGTCCGGCGATACGAAGTCTTTGAAATTGGCGGAGCGAGCCACTGCGTAGGACTGCGTGCTCCAGTCGATCATCAGCCGGTGCTGGAAGGCGTATTCGTCGTCGGGTATGAGCTGCGCGGTGATTAGTTCACCGAGGAGGGGGCCTGCCAGCGGCTCTAATTCGTTCGAATCCAGTTCGCCAGGATCAAGTGATACGGCCAGCCTTACCCTCTGGTGTGCATCAAGGCTGTTGGTTGGAGCGTTAATGATGTCGAGTGCGAGCCGGGCACGCTCTGGCTGTTCTGCCGGCACATCGGTGATCGTTTCGACGGCGGTGAGGGATAGTGCTAAGGATCCATCAACCTCACCGAAATTCTCCACATAGACAGCAACATTTTCGAAGGCCATAGGAACACGATGAGTGCGGACGAGCGCTGGCCATGCGCCAGGCGGAACTTCCGAGAGGGTATTTACTCGGCATTCGAGGTGTGAAGCGAGCACAACCTCATCAAAGTCTGCCTGCGTCCAGGACTTCGAAGCGTTCAGTATCTCGACGAATCTTGCAGGTGCTGCGACTGTAAACTTCGTCCCGTGCGACTCCTTGAAGGCCTTCAGATATGCCTGAATCGAGTCGGTTGCGTAAGCGAAAATCTCTCCATCAACATCTTGCAGTGCATCGAGCGACAGTTCGGACAACTTTGCCACGCACTTCAGGTTTGCCGCCGTCAACACGTATGCGCGCGTAGCTCTAAAGGCCTGTAGCACCGGATCGGGGAGACCAACGAGGTCCGCCAGCACCGCTCCCGTTGACGAAATGAACGTGACAGTTTTGGCACTGACTGGGACCTTGGCGTTCAAGCCGATCGACGGAAGCGCCCGATATTCAGCTTCTAGGAGTTCACGCAGCTGATCTGACACTTCATAGCGTTCTCGAGGTGAGCGGTGGACGATCGCTGTGTCAATGAGTTTCACTCGCTCCTTTCGCTCCAATGGAGCGGTGCCCGCGAGGTAGATGAAGATATCCGGCATGAGGGGCGAAAGCTGTGCCACGAGTTCAGGCTTCGCGCTGCCTGCGTCCAGGTATAGGTCCAAGAAGTCGGCAGCGTCAGATCCGTCCAGAAGATTGCGAACAACGACTGATGCTTCCTCGGGGCGGCTCACGAGCAGGTGATTCAGTATCCCGATATTGAACATGCTCCGCTCTGTAAGCACGGATGTTCCTTGGTCCCGCAGGATTGCCTCGACATCCTCCGGTTCGAGTGGGTAGTCCGGCTCGGGAGTTCCCTGGTCTATGCTGCGCATGACGTAGACCATGGCATCAGGGCGAATTAGCTGGCCATAGAAAGCGGAGACGTGAAGTGAAAAGTACGAGGTTATGTAGCCGTGAATCACGAGGTCTGCAGCTAGGCGGGAGGGAAGCAACTTCTCAGTCCATACACGAAAGCTATAGCTATTACCGTCAGCTGTGTCCGTGTACTTGAACCGCCCTGCTTCACAAAGGTCCTTCCACGAGTGCCTACGAAGGAAGGCTATGTCTTCATCGTTGCGTTCAAGTGCTTTCTCTTCCGCAGTGATGGCATCCGCGACGAACCTATCATCGTCAATGGTCATGCCTATCAGTGTCTCGACGGTATCCCGCGAGAACTGCATAGAGTAGGCGTTGTATTGACCATTCCTCCACGCCTTGACGGTGATCGGTTTGCCGCTATCGACGAACTCGCGCCAGAATTGTGGGGACTGCAACCTAGCGTCATCGACGACTCCCTCGTCAAAGTAGATAGCACCTCCCGCAAGGCCGGAGTATGGGGCAGAGGCCAGTGCGTTAATTCTGTTGCGAAATTCAGCGCCTATTTTCTGGGCGTAAGTAAGTGCTGACCGGCGCCCCGCCACACGGATGCGCCGACGTTTCGAGTCGTCCCGGAGCCGATCGAGGTTCTGGTTGACGCTTGCCCGCCATGTTTTCCACAGGTTGTCGAGGGAGCTTTCAGCATGGCGGATTTTTTCGAAGTCGCCCATGTGCGCGTTCTTGAACATGACCATCGCGAACAGGCGTTCCGCATCAAGTTCCGGAACAGGCTGGTCGACCTCAAGCAAGCGGTGCTTGAATACTTCGTACTCATTGATGATGTTGTGTACCAATCGCATATCAGCGAGGTGCCGGGCGGCGAGGTCGATGAGGTCCTTCGAAATCTTGTGTCCGCGCTGCTCAAGGCGACTAAGCATCAAGTCTCTTGCATTCTTGTGCGTAATAAACGGGACAACGGGGATCACAAGTTCGAAGAACTTTGTTCTGTTTGCGCGAACTAGTTCTATGCGAGCCCCGTCGTTGGGATCAGCCACAGTATCGCGCCCAAGTTTCTCAAACACACTGTCGCGAACGGCGTACACGAATCGGATATCCCGGTTCTTAAGCTGTCCGGCTGCGTTAAGCAATCCATTAAGCGACCGGAGTGCCTCGAAAATGCTCGAGTCGTTAAAACGATCGAGATCCTCGATGATGACAATGTCGCGTGTCACGTTCATCTCGAAGAAGTAGATGATTTCATCAAGATACTCATCGAAGTAGCTGGTCGATCGGGGCGGTAGGGTAATGGTCGCGGGCCCTGCGGTGACCTTCTCAATTCCAACACGCCCACGGACAAGCGCTCGTATTCCCAACAGCACCCCGCCCGCAACCAGGGCTACAGCGAGATACAGCGCGACTACGGCTAGCCATGGTGGGCGTTGAGTGAAAGTGATCCCAAAAGCCGGGCTGATTGTTGCATCCAGTCCTGCAATGAACGCCAGTAATACAGCCATGACAGCGGCTGACGCCGCGAACTTTAGTTCAGTTCGCCAGCGAAATCGAACGATGCGGCGGAACCGCGATTCTGGTGCGTCAGCTGGCCTTTGCTGATAGAGCAGCTGCTTAACGATCTCTTTCTGGATCCGGTTAGTGGTGCTGGTTGCTGCTGGATTACTGTCTTGGGATGATGGCGTCGGCTCTGGCTGCACGCCAAGCGTAAGGAGCGAAAGTTCAATGACTCTCTCCTTGTACTCCTCGCTGACCTTCCTCAAAATGCTGCTTTTACCTGTGCCATAGGTGCCGGCCAAGGCGATGTTGCGGACATGCGGCTGCTCATCGATTGCACGCTTAAGAAGCGTGAAATATACGCCGTGGTCCTCATGGGAGTAATTGGGCGCAAGACTAGTCAGCTTCGGAGCGGTGCTATCCACCAAGGCTTCCGTTTTTTTACGTCGTCTCAATCGATCCCAATCTTTCAATCACCCATCACCCGTAAGCGGAAACGAGTGATTTTGCATCTGACGCCCTAACTGGCTTGCCGTATTGAATCCTACGAGTCCACGGCAGACATTCAGTAAATTCCAGACAGTTGTACCTTTGATCGCTTGCCGGGCGCGCTTTGGACAGTTGGTTTTGCTGCCCACAGGCGGGGACAATCCCGGTGGGTTTTCCACCGCTACTTCTGCTGGGGGAGCTTTCCTGGTGGCTCCCGGTTTTCAGCCGTGGATAACCCGGATTGACCCCAACTGTGGACAGCTCGCATGTCACCTTGGGCGTCGGCTGACAGCACCCGGTTTAGAACAGCCCTGCGGGTGGCTCCTCGCAGGGTAGTGGGGCGAGTTTTGCTCGGTGGCCGTCGTCCGGAGTGCAGCCCTTGAAGGGACCATCTGTTGAGAGGAGGACGGACATGTGGTGGTCTGCGTGGTCGCGCCACCAGACACTCATGCCTGTGGTGCCGTCCAGACGCAGGAATTCCCAGGCGCGCCAGAGCGCTTCGAGGCGGCTGATTGCTTCGGCGTGTTTCCACCACTGCGGGCACCAGGTCACGCCGCCTTGCACGTTGAGCTGCCGGCGGTAGCTCGTGGCCAGCTTGTTGCTGACGAATTCGGCGACGTTCGGGTAGAACAGCTCAGGGGCTGCCGGCTCCTCTTCGGCTGGCTCCGTGGAGTCGGCGGTGTCGTTCAGTTCGTCGTCCCACTCCCCCAGGCCCTCACTCATGGGAGGCGCCTGCGGCGACCCAGCGGTTCCCGGCCGCGACCGTCGGCTTGTTCGCGGGGTCGTGTGCGGCGATGGAGGCCCGCACGGCGTCGGCGTGTGGGCCGCTCATCCAGGGCACTGTTTCCAGCAGCGCCGCGGGGGCGCCGGAGGCGAACATGATGGCGCGGCCGCGGGGGAACGCGGCCAGATCGGAGACGTCCAGGGTGCGTTCTTTTCGGTCGTCGTCGTGGCTGTAGGAGGTGCCTTGTTTGGAGCGGCTTCTGGTCATGTTGGAGTAGCGGTATTCGCCCACGAGCTGGGCGAGTTCGTTGAGGAATTCGGCTTCGGCGACGCCGCCGCCGTAGACCTTGATGTTGGAGGCGGACCAGAGTTTGCGCATCCCGTCGCGGCCCCATACTTCGACGCCTTGGGACCAGGACTGGAGGATGGTCATCAGGACGATGCCGCGGGATCCGTAGTGGCTGTAAAGGTTGGGCAGTTCGCGCCAGCGGCAGACGTTGGCTGCTTCGTCCAGGACGCCGACCATGGGTGTGGCGAGCCGGCCGCCTGGTGAGTGGACGGCGAGTTCTTCGGCGGCCTCGACGGTGGCCACGGTCAGGGCGGTGACCAAGGGGCCGGCGGTGCCTTTGCCTTCCTTGGACAGGCTGTACAGGGTGCCTTTGGAGCGGACGAATGCTGCCGGGTCGAACTGTGGCCGCTGGTCGTTGTCGCCTTGGGGTGTTACCCAGCGGGCGACTTGGCGGTTGGTGAGGCAGGATGCCATCTGCAGCGCTGTGCCGTACACGCCGCCGCGCTGCTTTTCGGGGGCGTTGATGACGCCACCGACGGCGTTGGAGGTCTGGGTGAAGCCGTGGGCCTTGAGGATGTCCACCGCTTCATCGTCCGCCGGTCGGGTCAGCCAGGTGTGGACCTGGGTGATCGGGCGGCCGTCGAGGGCCGCTGCGAGCAGGAGCCCGGCGAGGAGATCCTGGGCGGCGGGATCAAAGTAGGCGTCCGTTTTGGCGTCCGGGCCGCGGGAACCGGCGGCGAAGTGGTCGGCCAGGCGTGCCGCCTTCACTTCGTCGGTGACATAGGACAGGGGGTTCCACCACCAGGAGGGTTCCTCGAGGGCGACCGACTGCGGGTCGAACACCCAGACCGGGCCGTCGGCGGCGCGGACTTCGCGGGTTCCGTCCACGATGTCCCGCTTGTTCGAGGTCACCAAAGCGGCGCCAGGTGCGGCGAGGATCGCCGGGATCGCCCGGGAGGTCGTCTTGCCTGTGCGGGGTCCCCAGATGTCGATGTGCATGTCTTCCCAAGAGCCGTAGACCATCTGCCCGCCCAGGACCGTTTTGCCGACCGGCACGCCGGGTGAGCCTTTCACTCCGAGGCGTTCGGCGGTGGCGGTGGCCCCGCGCAGGCTCAGGGCGCGCAGGTCGCGGCCTTTGGCCATGTGCTGGGCGGCGGCGTCCACACGGGACCGCTTCGACCGCCGGCGCAGCACCGCACGGACCACCAGGACGGCCGCGGCGATGATGAGGGCGCCGAAGCCGACCAGCACCCAGGTGGCGGCCGCGGGCCATGTGACCTTGTGCGAGATCAGGCCGAAGACCAGTTGAAACGGGTTCGCCGGCAGTTCCTGGCCGTCACCGGACAGGATCGACCCGAGGTGCACGGCGCCGGCGACCGAGCCGACACCGAGCACCACAACGGTGATGAAGACCCAGAGCAGGATCGTTTCGGTGTCCATCCGGGAGCGTTTGCCGCTGCTTGGTGCACCCATCAGTTCTCCCCTTCACCGTTGGTGTTGATCGTCCAGCGCTTGTTGGTGTCGTGCAGGCGTTCTTCGACGCTGGTGAGTTTGAGCGCGACCGGGATGCCGGGGCGGCCGCCGACTTTGAAGAGGAATTTTCCCAGGCCCGGGCGGACGCGTTTGCGGGAGCCGCCGACGTCGGTCCAGGACCCCGGGTCGGCCCAGGAGATGAGGCGGGCCTGTTCGGCGCGGGAGAGGGTGACGGCTTTGTTGAGTTTTTCCATTTCGGCTCCGGGGAGGGCGCCGCAAACGACCATGCCGGAGCGTTCGACGAAGCCGCGTGCTTTCATTCGTTCGGATTCGGTGGGCAGGGCTTCGAGGTCGCTCATGGTGTGCGTGATCATGGCCTGCCCGACACCTTCGGTCCGGTTGAGACGGGTGAGTGAGTCGACCCGGTCGACCATGCCTTCACCGGAGCGCAGGGCCCGCCAGAGCTCGTCCATGACGACGAAGTAGTTCCGGCGCGGTTCCAGGCCGGCGTCGGCCAGGGTGTGGGCGACCTGGACGGTCGCGAACCCGGTGGACCAGCAGGCCAGCAGGCAGGCCGCCTGGATGTCGCGCTGGGTGTCAGAGATCCCTGACAGGTCGAAGACCACTGGTTTGGTCAGGTCCATCGGCTGGTCGGTGGGCTGGGAGAACATGTCCGAGAACCGGCCCGACCCGTTCAGGGAGTACAGCGACTGGCGCAGCTGGTCGGTCGCGTCGAGGTAGCGGCTCATGTCGCCGCGGTCCAGGGCGATCGCCCGCAGCTCGTCGGGGGCGTCTTTGATGACCTCGATCAGGTCCCCGATCAACGGGACCCGGTCCAGGCGCTCGTCCAGGATGTGCAGGGCCCGGTCGATCAGGGATTCCTCGTGGGCGCTGGGCTTAGTATTCCGCACGATGGTGATCAGCGCCGTGATCATGTTCAGGCGCCGATTGTGCGAATCGGCCATCAACTGTTCGGCCAGCTTCTCCGCCTTCACCGCCGCGGCCAGCAGCTCCGCGGCCGCGGCCGGACCGCCGTCGGGATTGTTCCGGACCCGCTCTGCATGGTCGCGGTGTTCTTCGGCGGAGGCGCGCAGCCGGGCGGCGGCTTCGGTGGCTTCGCCGGGGTCCAGGACGTTCAGGTGGCCGCGTCCGGGGCCGAGGCTGATGACCTGCCCGCCGAGGGCTTCGATGAGGTCGACGTAGTCGGGTTTCAGGTCACCGAGGATCAGCGGGTTGATGCTCCGGCCGGCCAGGCCGAGGACGATGTGCCGGATCAGGGTGGACTTGCCGTAGTGCGGCAGGCCGAGGACGAACATGGAGGGGTTGTTGATCATGCCGTGCATGAACCAGCTGATCGGGTCGGCCCCGAACGGGGCGCCGGTGTCGGTGTGCACGCCGATCGGCACGCCCAGGATCGGGGTGCCGGACCCGCCGACGAACGGCCAGAGACCGCAGACTTGGACCGAGGTTCCGCGCCATTCGTCGGCTGCGGTGACGTAGACGGCTTCGCCCTGGCCGCGGCCGCGCCAGCCCCGCAGGCCCGGGCGGCGGGCGACCGCGGCCGCGAGCTTCGTGGCAGGAGCCTTCACGCGCTGGTGCTTGGTACGGCTGCCGAACATCACATGGCCTCGCGGATCTCTTCGGGAACCCTCAGGTGCTTGGGGAGGACCAGCCCCAGCGGCAGGGACGCGGCGAAGGCAGAGTCCTGTGAACCGTACGCGCGGCGCAGCAGCAGGCGTGCCGAGGGGCCGAGGTTGCCCTCGACGACAGCGACGGCGTCCTCCAGGTCACGGGCGGACAGGACCGTGGCGGTGACGACCATGCCGAAGTTGACCAGTCCGGCGCCCTTGGCTTCCTCGGCTGCGGTGGCCTGCGCCGCGCGGGCGTCGACCAGGGCGCGGGCGGTGGGCCGGGTGGTCGAGGAGGCCCGGGTCAGGGCGCTGGTCTGGTCGGACTCGACGATGGCGGCCGCGCGGCCGGCGTCGATCGGCCGGTACAGCAAGGTGACGCGTTTGCGGGCGATCTCTCCATGCGGTGCGACCAGGCGGGCCAGTGCCGATGAGAGGATGTGGCCGCGGGGTGCCCCGGTCATGGTCCAGGACACCGAGTGTCCGGAATCGTGGCGGTAGCCGTCCCAGTCGGCTTGGTGGGCGGAGGGTCCGACCTCGCCCCAGTCCAGGTCCACGGGTGTGCCCTGGTAGTGGGCTTCGTCGATGAGGCGGGCCGCTGCAGGGTCGTAGGCGACCCGGACGACCTCGCACAGTTCCTGCGCATTCAACGGTGCGCAGGCGCCGGCGCCGGTGGATTCCAGTCGCTCGGTCAGGCTGGGAAGCCGTGAGGCGAGATCCCGTGCGATCTCGTCCGCGGTGCGGCGTTTGCCGCCTGCCCTGGCAGCGGCGCTGAACGTCAGCGCGACCCAGGCACGGATGGTGGCCGACCCCTGCGGGTAGGTGGCCAGGGCTTCCCGGAGCATGGCCTTGGCAATGTCCGGGGCGTCGTCGTGGATGTTTGATTCAACTTCCCGGCGCAGCCGTGCCCCGGAATCGGGTGCGGTTTCGACCGTGACGGACGCTGCGACGACGGCAGGTTCGTTGGACAACGAGGCGAGCCAGCCGCCCCAGTTAGCGACCCATGCATCAATCTGTTCGGGATCGACCAGGGACGCGCCGTCGGGCTGGGTGCCGAAGATAACGGTGTAGTGGGCAGTCGAGGGAAGATGAATCAACGCAAAGGGGCGTCCGTAGGAGTCGGTGAACTCGTACAGCTTGGACCCTGCGGCGATCCCCGGCAGCTGGAACTCGCCCCACGGCGTCAGCCCGAGGGGGCCGGAGCGGTAAATGTTGGCGCGTCTGCGCCGAGCCGAGCCGAATGCCAGCCGGGCGAAGACCCGCTCCCCCACGGATTTGTTGTGTTTGTCAGTCACCGAGACGACGGACAGGGCCACCCCGAGGATGAGGAACGCGACCAGCCCAGCGATCCAGCCCCCAACGAAGAGGCAGATCACCGTGATGATGAGGCCGACAAAAAGTCCTGCTGTGGCCAGCCCGCCCAAGGTGCCGATGCCTGCCTTCCGCGGCCGCCGCCAGTGGCTGTAGGTCGGTTCCCTGTAGGTGTTCTCGATAGCTGCCATCTCAGGCACCCCCCGTGGATTCTTCGCTCATGTCTTGGATGGCCCCGGATGCGGTCTGGCCTGCTTCAACGCCCTTCTGCGCTGCCAGTAGGGCAACGCCGCCCGCACCCGCGGCGGCAGCTGCACCGCTGGCGGCCGCATTGCTGCCCGAAGCAGCACTGCCCGCGCCGCTGGGTGTTGCAGCGCCAGAGGCTGCGGCGCCCCGGGAACCGGTCTTCCCTGCCATGCCGACCGTTCCTGCTGATCCCTGGCTGCCAGTCGCCGGAGAACCGTCAGCTCCGGGGCTGTGGCCCGAGGTGCTGCTGGTCATCATGGGGGTGGTGGATGATCCACCACCACGTCCGGCGCTGCCCATGCTGATCGCGCCCGAGGCCAGGGCGCCGACCGCTCCTGCTGCCATGCCGCCACCGCTGCCAGCGACAGCACCAACCATCGGGGTGACGAACCGCATCAGGGCAGGCATGGCGAACAAGGCAATGACCATCAGAGCCAGCCCGGTGACCGTTGTCAGGAGCGCGGAGCCGAAGTCCTTGCCGTCACCCACGTTCCCGAAGATCCTGCTGCCACTGAGTTGAAAGGCCGTGGCATAGATGATGGCGGCCGCAGGCTTGTAAAGAATGAAGGCGATCAGCCAGGCCGTGCACTTCTGGAACCAACCCCTACCTGCCTCGGTGTTGCTGAAAGCCGCAGCCGTGGGAAAGATCCCTGTCAGGATGACCAGCAGCCCGCCTCGGACGATCATGAGCACGATCTGCATCACGGAAGCCAGGATCGCGATGATCCCCAGCAGGATGATCATGATGGACCCGATCGGGCTGGTGGACGACAGCGCCAACAAGGCCGTGATGTTCTCGTCGAACGAGGTCCCGTTCGTGGAGTTCGTGATGATCCAGGCAGAGAACTCATCCGCCGCGACCGTCAGTAACCCCACGGCCGCCACACCAGCCCCGGACACGACGATCAATGTCGCCAACGAACGCACCAAATCCCGCAAGGGGGCACCCCTGCGCTCAATCACCATCTTGGCTGCCCCCACCAACACCGACATCACGGCCAGCGAAGCCGTCCAAAAGTAGAGACTGTTCTGCAGAAACAACACTGGATCACTCGCAGTAGAACCACCTGGCACGGTGGTCAGCGCGGGAGTTCCCACATTCACCCAGAACGTCCCAAGGGTTTGGACTGTTTGTCCTACAGCATCGGCAATAGCTTTTGCCATGTTCTTGACCGCGTCATTCGCGACATCCTCTAAAGCCGATCCCGCCTGGCAGAAGGGATTTATCGCATTCAGGCCGGAGCAGTCAGCCATTAGACGCCGGCCCAGTCGATGTAGCCGCCGAGATCTGTTAGCTGCCGCGCCCCTGTGTCACCTGTAGCCGGGACAACAAGCTTCCAGTCACCCTCGTACCACTGGAGCGGAACCGGAATAGAAACGAAGGTTCCATTCGATCCCTTGAAGGCAAGATCGACGATTGCTCGGTCAGCCTCATACGAGCGGAAAGCGAATCCCGCCAATTGCGCGGTCACAGAGTTCGGCGCGGCAGTGGGGGTCGATTTCAGCACAGCATCTCGTTCCGGGCTAGGTACCGCCAACTGTTCATAAACGAGGTCCGCCTTGCCAGCTGAGGACAACGCGGTCATGTTTGCCGCCGCGTAGAGCGCCCCGGTTGGTGAGTGTGCGAAGCAGGAGCGAAGGCCGCTGGTGTCGGTCTTGCCCGGCCCGTACTGGGTGGGCGACGTTGGTGCGGCGATCTTGCCGACCAATTCCCATTTCGTGTCGGTGGGTGTGGTGGCGGGTTTGGCCTGGTCGCCGGAGGGCAGCCCGCAGATGCTGGCGTCCGTCGCTGCACTGGGTTGTGCGCTGGGTGTGGTTGTCCCGGTGTTGCTTGGTTCGCCTGTCGGATCTCCTCCGCCGCGAGGGAGCAGTGCCAGGATGATCCCGAGCGCGACGATGATCGCTACGACGACGGCCGCGATGATGAACTTTGGTTTGGTCAGCGGGTTCTGGTCTTCGTTCACGGTCGGTTCAGTCATGGCAGAGCTCCTTAGACCAGGGCGCCTACGACGCCGCCTGCGGAGGCTGCCAGGATGCAGCCGCCGAGGACCCAGGCCAGGCGGCCGGCGTGTTCTCCGCCTTCGCCGCGTCGGTTGTTGATCATCATCGTTCCGGCGGTGATCAGGATGCCGGCGACGGCGAGGCCGAAGACGATCCATGCGATCCATTTGAGGATGGTCAGCAGGCCCTCGGAGCCGGGAGGGGCTTCGCCTGTGCCCGGGTTCGGTATCTCGGTGATGGCGATGCTTGACCATTCCATGGCCTTGGAAATCAGCATGTGTTTCTTCTTTCTACTGGGCCGTGAGACCGGCGGTGGCAGTTACTGCAAGATGCACCTGTTCGAGGGTGGTGCTGGCTTCTTTGGGAAGGTCCTTTGCGGCGATGTCGTGGCCGTAGCGCCATGCGTCCACCCACGGGAAGTGCCACATGTGGGGCACTCCCCCGCCGACGAGGCGGGAGAAGTCGCGGATGTCTTTGGGGAGCCTTCCGGGAGCGTCGGCCATGACCACGAGGCCGGCCACCTGGATCCGGGGAAGGGACCGTGATGCCCATTCAGTTGCCGCCAGACGTGCCGCGCGCAGGCCGGGGATGTTGGACCGGGCGACCAGGACAACTACGGATCCGGCTGCTGTGACAGGCCAGTGATGCCCGGCTGGCTTGGTGTTCTTGTTCAGCCGTGCAAGGGAGGTCTCACCGGCACCGCCGTGGACGCCCAGCCACCAGAATGCGGGTTCCTTCCCCGCAACATTGCGTCGGGGAAGCCGGTCGGCGTGGTCCGGCTGGGGCACACTGAGCTGCGGCCTTGTCGCTCCCGTTGGGAGGAGTGGCGGTACTTCCGGCAGGACGGGGGTGGGTTCGTCGATAGTGTCTGTGCCGAGCGTCACCCAGCGGTTCTTTGAGACCGGCATTTCACTTCCCCTAGTAATGTCCGCAAAGATCGTATCGGTACCATCCGACACGAAAGGCCAAAAGTGACCCCGAACAACAGCTTTAGTACCTTTCAGTCACCTCCAGTACATCACAGTACCAATTTATGGTCTACGATGGCTTCATGCGGTGGGACGGACTGAGCGTGGACCCGAAGTACCTGGAAGCTCTTTTCGCCAAGTACCCGGAGCGTCTGACGCCTCAGGACCTCGAGGAGATCTTCGGGCTCTCCCGAAACACCGTCTACCGCTGGCTCCAAACTGGAGTGATTCCTGCTTACCAAGTCGAGAAGACATGGTTGATCGCCAGAGATCAAGTCAAAGACTGGGTCTGGGAAAACAGGAACACCCTGCGGAAGGGCCAGACGCCCGGGGAGACCCAGGAAAACCAGGCGTAGCACCACAGCGGCCGAGCAGATGTGAGGGGGACAGATGCAGTCACGATCAAGCGCGCCTGCGCTGGTTGCCGGTGCCGTCCTTGCACCCATCGGGCTCGTGCTGTCCATCATCCTTTTCGGCGGAGGGTCCCAGGCCGCAGCCGATGTGTGCTCACCGACCGCGCCCGGCGTCAGCGCTGACGCGGACCAGCTGCACAAAGTAGCCATCGCCGGCTACGAAGGAGAGCAACTGAAAAACGCCGCCCTGATCATCAACGCCGGCAAATCCCTCGGCCTGTCCGTCCGCGGGCAGACGATCGGAGTCATGACGGCCATGGGAGAGTCCGGGCTGCGCGTCCTGGACCACGGCGACGGGCCCGGCCCCGATTCCCGGGGCCTGTTCCAGCAGCGCGACAACGGCGCCTGGGGTACCTACCAGGACCGCATGAATCCCACCGCCTCCGCCACCAACTTTTTCAAGGCCCTGCAGAACATCAGCGGCTGGGAACAGCTCGAACCCACCACAGCCGCGCACAGGGTCCAGCGCAACGCCGACCCGTTCCACTACCAGGCCTACTGGGCGGCCGCCGTCGAGGTCGTCGCCGCGCTCGGCGACGTGCCCGCCACCGATGCCGGCGGGGAAAGCTCCTGCGGCATCCCCGGCCAATCCGGCAAGGACGATGACCTGCCGTGGCGCACGGCCAAGATCTACGAGCCATCCCCGCTGGGCATGTACAACCGCGAATGCGTCGACTTCGCCCTGTGGCGCGTGAACCAGCAGCTCGGCAGCACCACCGCCCCCTACAGGGTGCTGAACGGCACCTTCCGCCCCGACGGTACCGTGCTCGGCTCGGCCCTTTCCTGGAAAGACGGCTGGGACGCCAAAGGCTGGCCCACCGGTGAAACCCCACGGGTTGGCGCGGTCGTCTGGTACTCCCCCGGCACCGGCGGCGCAGACGGCACCTACGGCCACGTCGCCGTCGTCAAAGCCGTCAACGGTGACGGCAGCTTCCTCGAAGAGGGCTACAACGGCAACCCCGCCCCGAACGACCACACCTACTACACCCGCACCGTAGAGAACAGCACCCCCAGCGCCTTTCTCTACCTGCCCGGCAGCGACTCACCGGAGGAACCATGAAACGCGCCCTAACAGCCCTTACGGCCCTGCTCGTGTGCACGGCCTGCGCACCGGTATCCACCTCAACACCCGCAGAGCCGCCGGCCACGTCCGCCACCAGCGAGGCCACACTCAGCGCAGGAGGCAAGCCCCAGGCTCCCGGCGGCACAGCCCCCGCCACCCTCGGCATCGCCTGGGACGAAACAAGCAAAACCGCCGCGCTGGACACCGCGACCAAAGCCATGACGCTGTACGCCCGTCCCACGGTCACGGACAGGCAATGGATCCAGGAACTCGGGCAGGTCCTGACCGCCCAAGCCACAGCTGATTACCAATATGTTGACCCGGCTAACATCCCGGTCACCAGGATCACCGGACCGGGACAGCTCAAAATCGATGAGAACAACGGGTTCGGCTGCCACGTCGTGTTTCCCACCGACGCCGGCGACTACGACGTGCAGCTGCTCCGCAGCGCAGCCAACAAGCCCTGGCAGGTCAACCGCTTCACACCCCCGAACGGCACAAAGTAAGGACAGATGATGGAAACCCAAGCACTCGACTTCCCCAAGATCAACGCCGTTCTCCGCACCAACGGAACCGGCGAAGTCACCATCAACGGCACCTCCCACGCGATCGAAGCCGCCGACGAAGCTGCCGTCCTCACCGACGCCCTGCGCATCATCACCGAAACCGCTGCCCAGCTCGGCCGGCCCGTCCGCGTCAGCACCACCGACCCTGACGGGGAAGGCCTCATCATCGTCTCCCCCGAAGGCGTCGTCAGCGAAGCCACCCCGACCAAGCCCACCCCAAAGCGGGAAAAGGACACCCTGCCCGTGACCGCCGCCCCGTCGCCCGAAACGGCCAAAGCCGCAACCGCTGCTGTGCCAGCTCCCACATCAGCTTCGGTCCCCGACGCCGCGCCGGCGACCTTCGGTGCAGCCGTCACCCCCGGGCCCGCCCAGGAACCCGCACCGGCCGCTGAGGAGCCTGCCACCCGGCGCAGCCTCAAAGACACCTCGTTCCTCATCAGCGAGCCCGTGCTCCAGCCTGCCACGCGCGGCTGGCGTGGGGCTCTCAGCCGCCTCGGATTCCGCATGGACCCCTCAGCCGAAGAGCTGGCCGAACGCGAAGACATCCGTACCGTGAGCCAGCACTGGCCCGGCCCCCGCACAGTAGCCGTCGTCAACCGCAAAGGCGGGGCGAACAAGACACCCACCGTCGTCATGCTCAGCGCAATCCTGGCCCGCTACAGCGGCGCAGCAACCGCGGCCTGGGACAACAACGAATCCCAAGGCACCCTTGGCTGGCGCACGGAAAAAGGCGCCCATAACAACACCGTCCTGGACCTCATCGACTCATCCCAGGCACTGCTCTCCCCCAGCGCCCAAGCGGCCGAAATCGCCCAGTTCGTCCACCACCAGACCTCGGACAAGTTCGACGTCCTGCGCTCGGACGAGAACGACGAAGGCGATCACGAAGTAACCGCCGAGGAAGTGGACATCGCCCACAAGGTACTAACCCGCTACTACCGGCTCATCGTCATGGACTCCGGCAACACCTCCCGCGCAGCCAACTGGCGACGAATGATCCACCACACCAACCAGCTCGTGGTCCCCGTGACAGCCATCGAAGACCGCGCCGAGGCAGCACGCCTGACACTCCAAACCCTCGAATCCCGCGGGGGCCACGACGCCGAACTGGCCCGCAACGCCGTCATCATCGTCTCCGAATCCACCGACGCCAAACGCAGCATGAGCGGGGACGCCCTCAAGCGCGCCAAGGACGAGGCCCGCAGAATCGCCGAGGGCTTCGCTCCCCATGTACGAGCCGTGGTCCGCATCCCCTACGACCCCGCCCTGGTCAACGGGCCCATCCGCTACGACGCCCTCCAGCCAGCCACCCAGCGCGCATGGCTCGCCGCAGCTGCTGCCGTCGCACAAGGTTTCTGAGAAAGTGCGACACGCCGAGAGATTGCGGTACCGGTACCGAGGCCCATGGATGGGCAAGGATGAGAGCATGAGTCAGCCATATGCAACCCCGAAGCTCGACGGCCAGCGCGTCGCTTTGCGCGGCCGCGTATTGCCCGACCAGCACGCTCGCGCAAGCACGCAAGCAGCACACCACGGACTATCGCTGAGCGAGTACCTTGGTGCGCTCATCGACCGCGACAGCGGGCTTCCCAACAAGATAGACCAACCACAGGAGGCGCTGATCCCCAGGGCGTCTTAAATTACTGAAGGCCCGCACTAGGCGGGCCTCCGTAAACATATGTAGTTCAGATCAATGATCTTGGCGGGTCGCGATCTGAACTTTTATCCAACACCCACCCAGTGGGTGGATCTTGTCATATCCATCCCCGAGAGGAAGGCTACTGCAGTCCATGGTACCGGAACCGGTATTGACGTCAACGCATGCCCTTGCGGGTGTCGCCCAACGTCCAAGACCAGAAGACGCCTGGAGTCTTGCACCGCTGATAGCTGGCGCGCCTTCGTATCGACTGGGGCGCTGGATTGGGCAGAGGTTTCAATATCCTCGACCAAAAAATGCGCCGAAGATCACTCGTTCTTTGCCGGGTCAGCCCGCTGCTGTAATGGTGCATGGCCCGGATGGCCGAGTCTCCACGCTTTGCTTGGACTTTGATACCTCGAAGGCACTGAAAGGCGTGGTGGACTCGGACGCGGTCCGGGTGGGCAATTTGTTGTCGGCGTGCGGCATGAGGTTCGTGGAGGATTTCTCCCCCAGCGGTGGACGACACCTGTACGTGCCGCTGCACGATCGAATGGACGCGGCCGAGGCCCGGGAATTAGTCGAAGCGCTAGCCCTGATGGCGACCAGTCTCGACCCGAGCCCCCACCAGAACATCACCGACGGCTGCATCCGTGTCCCAGGAACGATCCACAAGTCCGGTGGCCACCAAACCCTCATCACTCCCCTGTCCCAGGCGTACGACATCCTGCGGCGCCGCAACGCAGCATCTGCACTGATGGAGCTTCGGTCCGCACTGGCTCCGGAGCTAACCCGGAAGCGCGCACTCAAAGCCCGCGCAGCTAAGACTGTTGCCGGACAGCGCAACGGGATTCTGCCGGCGCTATCGCTAAACGCCGGTAGTGAAGCGCCGCTGCGCAAGGTCGCCCGAACCGGCCTGTACGACACGGCTAAGTACAAGAGCCCGTCCGAGGCCCGGATGGCCGTGCTCAACCACTTCAGTGCCTGTGGCTGGTCACTGCAGCACGTAGAAAACGAACTCGCTGGCCAGTTCCCCGGCTTAGCTGCCCTCTACGGATCTACAGAACGCCAGGCAAGGCTTCTTCCCTACGAATGGGCCAAAGCCCAAACCTTCACAAACACCGCCTCCAGCACGCAAAAACCACTCCCCCGTAAACACGGGGAAAAGCATGCACTTATTAACAACACAAGCCAAACTTTAACCACAGGGGGGGCCGGGGAATCTAGCAGCGCCGCTGCTGTGCACCAACTCGTCAACGACCTAGAAAATGTCCTCTACGCCGTTCTCGACCACCGACTCCAAGCCCGCGGTCGCGAAGGTCTCAGTCTCCGGTTCCTCATTCGCGGACTGTTGGGATATATGCGTGCAAAAGAAACGGACATTCTCGACGTCGGTTGCCGCACACTCGCTGCGGCGATGGGCAAGCACCATGTCACCATCGCCAGATTGCTGCCCGTCCTGGTGCAAGCCTCTGACGGAATCCTGACCAAGATCGCGGATGCACGACAGAAAGCGGCTGACGTCTACCTCATCCAATTACCCGAGCAATACCAACAACTTGCACGGGAGCTGGCCTGGAGGAAAGGAAAAATCCACGCCATCCGTCCTGTATTTCGGGCCTTGGGAGACGCTGCTGCTCTCGTATATGAGGCAATCGAACGCGGCCGCTACTCCCCCACCACTGCGGAGGTCGTCCGTATCAGTGGTGTCAGCCGCAACGCGTGTTCGGCCGCGTTGGCTGAGATGGAAGCACTCGGCATGATTCAGCGCCAGGATGGAACCTGGCGAAATACCTCAGTGAACCTTCGCATGCTCGCCGCGAGGCTCGGAGTGCTTGACGACTACCTCGACCACATCCGCCGCAACCGCCACGAGCGCGCAATCTGGCACTCCTACCTCGACAGGTTCAAGACATTGCAGGGTGTCATCACTGAAGGGGAGCTATTCGATCCTGAAAGGGATGAATATTGGCCACCCCCGCATGATGCGGCAGTGTGGCACTTGCCCCAACCGGCATAGGTCTCTAGTGAAGCTCGTTCGCTGTCAGCTACTAAGGTGCTAGCAAATCACTAGCACCTTAGTAGCCCAACCCTGTCTGGCATTTCCTGTTGGCAGCCCTCCTCCGCGTCTGCGGGCAACTGGGTTGAGCTTAGGGCGGTTGTTTTGTAGCAGTTTGGTAGCACTTGGAATTGTTGGATGAGATTAGGGCGTGTGTGTGTATCCGTCGGTCGGCTTCGCCCCCGCGGTTGATAGCACTTTAATAGTGCTATCAACTAACTATTGTTTGGCGAGCAACTCCCTGCCCGGTCATAGCGGTTGTGGCACCTGCCTCAACAGGCATAGCTCGCTGTCAGCTACTAAAGTGCTAGCAGTTCACTAGCGATTTAGTAGCTTACCCGGTCTCGCATGTCTTGTTGGCAGCCCTCCTCCGCGTCTGCGGGCAACTGGGTTGAGCTTAGGGCTTACTCAGGTGGCCTAAGGCTATTCCTCAGGGCGGTGGTTGTTTTAGCAGTTTGATAGCACTTTGATAGTGCTACCGAATGGTGATTGCTTCGCTAGCAACTCCTGGTTCGGTCGAACTCACTAGCAAATTGAAATGGAATCAGTATCAGATTGGTAGCAACGAGTATCCACATCAGGTGATGATCCATGGGTGGCAAGGGGGCGCGCCAGTGGCTTGAGCTGTCCTCACGGGGCTCATAGCTAGCATTCTGATAGTTATAAGCTATCAGTTTCAAACTGCTAGCAAGCTTTTTTTACTAATTTCAAAGTGATATCAAACCCGTAGCGTGTCGCTAGCCTTTTGCTATCAACTTCGGCATTAAGTTGGAGTCATGATCATTGTTGTGGGTAGCGAAAAGGGCGGCGTAGGCAAGTCCACGGTTGTAACCAACCTTGCTGTTGAGCTTGCGAAGCGGGGGATGCGCATAGCGGTTGTGGACGGCGACCGGCAGCGTTCCACCGCACGATGGGCCGTAGACCGAGAAGAGGCCGGGCATGAACCTCGCATCTTTGTAGTGGAGAAACTTGGCAGCCTGCACGAGACACTGCGCGAACTCGATACGAGCTATGACGTTGTCCTGGTAGATGTGGCGGGGAAGGACAGCAAGGAGATGCGCACAGCGATGACTGCGGCCCATCAGCTGTTGATCCTGACGCAGTCGAGTCAGTTTGATCTCGACACACTTGCGACTGTCGATAGGTTGATCGAAACTGCCCGTGACTTCAATCCCTCCCTACGAGTCAGGGGAGCCCTTACCCGGGTATCGACCAACGCGTTCGAGTCAGAAAGTGGCGACGCCAGGGATTATCTTGCCGACTATCCCAGTATCGAACCACTGCGAACTGTGCTATACGAGCGCAAAGCTTATCGAGACGTGGTGGGGGAGGGGCTTGGAGTTGTTGAGTGGAAGAACCCTAAAGCGGCGAGGGAAATCCGTGGGCTGGTAGAGGAGTTGATTGGGTAGTGGCAATTAAGAAACGGTCCGCGTCCGAGAAAGCCAGGGACGAGGCTATCGAGGCGTTCGGCAATGCAGCTGAACCGCTACTGGCTCCGCCGGCTGTCCATGCAGAACGCGGAACTCCAGTCAGGCCCAGCGTCACGCCCACTCTTAGTGATTCGAGGGACAAGGGGACTGCCAGAACCATGTTGCTTCGGTTTGACGAAGACCGTGAACTTATGGACTTGCTTGCGGACGTGGCGAAGCTCGAAGGACGGAAAAAGCATCCTATGGCATTGCGCGCTCTCAGGATCGGTCTCGAGCAGGTCCGCGACAGCTACGAGTAAGTAAGCCAGTTGTTGCTATGCGGTTGATATCAACTTGATAGCAACTGCATAGCAATCATCACAAAATGCTCAGACGCGATATCGGGCGCGTGATGGAGTTCGCGCAGAGGGTCACCCAAAAGCCGTTTCTGAGACGGGTTCTTCGACGCGGTGGGGGAGTGGCCGGCAGGACCTCAACTTTCAGCTGCTTGGAGACGAGTCCGGAGGAGGTCAATAACGACCGTTTCTGACCTGCGTTCGGCAAGCCTCCGATAATATGTGGGTTTTGGCGGTGCTTGGCGGCGTTCTGTTGTCACTAGATGTCGTGGCTGCCTGTCAGCTGACCGCTGACAGTAGTGCGTTCGTGCGGAGTCAACGGGGCTGACATGCCGGTGGCCAAAGGCCAGTTTCTACCCGGTTATATGGTCGTTGCCGCGCATTCGCACGGCGACCACCAGGCCTGAGGCGGCTGTAAGTGCAGCGACGGTGGCGATGGCTGCGGGAATCCCATACAGGTCTGCGAGAAGACCTGACAGGAGTGCACCGATGGCGAAGCCGCCGTCACGCCAAAGGCGGTAGATCCCGACGGAGCGGGCCCGCCAGGTGGGGTGTGCGACGTCCCCGATGGCGGCGAGGAGGGCGGGGTAGACCATAGCCGTTCCGATACCGAGGAGGACTGCGGCGGTGAGCCAGGGCCCGAAACTGTGGGCTGCGGCGACTATTGCCAGTCCCGCGGCTTGGACGATCATGCCGGTCACAACGAACCATTTGCGGCCCCACCGGTCTGAGGCGGCACCGGTGAAGAGCTGCCCGGCGCCCCAGACCGCAGGATAAACGGCGGCCAGGATACCTACCTGGTTTAGGTTTAGCCCGGAGCTGACGAAGAGGACCGGAAAGAGGCCCCAGGCGAGGCCGTCGTTGAGGTTGTTCACCAGTCCTGCCTGGCTGGCTGCAGAGAGTGAGCGGTCCTTGAAGCTGGTGAGGGTGAAAACCCGGCCAGTGGTGAGGCCGGCGTCGGCACTCTTGTGTGCACTTACGTGCTGGGAGGCTTCCGTCTTGGCATGGTGGTGGGTCTCGCGAATGGTCAGGACTGACAGGCCTAACCCGAGGGCGATGTAGGCGGCGCCGAGGAGGAACGGGCCGGGCCGGAGGCCATAGGCGGAGGCAATGTACCCGGTCGCGAGGGCAGTGACCGCGACTCCGAGGTAGCCTGCCGCTTCGTTCAGGCCCATGGCGAGGCCGCGCTGTTTCGGGCCGGTCAGGTCCATTTTCATGATCACGGCGGTCGACCAGGTCAGGCCCTGACTGATGCCGAGGAAGACGTTGGCCGCGACAATCCATCCCCATGACGGGCCTAAGATGAGCATGAGCGGGACGGGGACCGCTACCAGCCATCCTGTGACGAGGACGGGTTTACGGCCGTACCGGTCAGAGAGTGTTCCCGCGAAGTAGTTCATCGCGGCCTTGGACAGACCGAACGCGAGGATGTAGGTCAGTGCGCTTGTGTACAGGTCCAGGTGGAAAACCTGCCCTGCCAGCAGCGGCAGCACGGTGCGCTCCTGGCCCAGCGTCCCGCCTACCAGGGCGTTGACTGCCACCAGCAGCACGAACTGCGCCAGGTTCTGCCGCAGGCCCAGAGCGACACGGGTGGAGTCCGGGGCGCTTCCCGCCTTTGTTCTGGCCATCCTGAGTACTCCAATCGTGCCGGGGACATAAAGGTGCCCGGACGCGTGGGGGAACGCGTCCGGGCGGGCCCGGGCAGGAGGGGGGTCCTGCCCGGGCGGTCTTAGGGTTTACTTTGCTGAGACCGCGTTCTGTCGGGTCTGCTGAAAGGCGTCCCAGGCGGCGTAGCTGCCGTCGAGTTCGACGACGTCGTACCCGGCCCGGCGCAGGGCGCTGGCCGCCACCGAGTTCCGCACACCGGACTGGCAGTAGGTGACGATGGTGCCGTTGGCGGGAAGCTCATCGAGGTGCCACATCAGGCGGCCGCCGCTGAGCTGGTAGGAGCCGGGGATATGCCCGGCCGTGTGCTCGGTCTTGTTGCGAACATCCAGCACCATGATGGGGTCGAAACCGTCGAGTTCCTCCGGCTGGATCAGCTTCGGCGTAGTCATGGGGAGCCCTTCGATGCTGGTGACGTAACCGGCGACGTTGTCGATGCCGACCCGTACCAGGTGGTCCCACATGTCCATGGCCTGTTCCTGGTCCTGGGCGAGGAGGACCAAGGGGTTCTTGTCCGTCTCGGGGTTTACTACCCAGGCGCCGTAGCTGGCCACTGATTTTCCGGCCGGTACGTTCAGGGAACGGGCTACCGTACCTTCGTGGACCTCGCTGTTGGGACGGGTGTCGATGAAGGTCAGGGTATCCTCTGCCAGGCCTGCAGCGACGATGCCGGTTGCCAGTTCGGGCAGCGGCGTCCGCTCACCCATCACGGCCGGGCCTTCACGGTTTTCCCGCTTCATCCGGCCGAAGTAGGCGTGCGCGTCGGGCTGGCCGTCGAGGAGCTCATCGATGAAGCCCTGCTCGTCATTCGCGGCGAGGTAGGGGCCCCACCAGGAGTAAAGCCGCTCGTAGCCCACCGTGGAGGAGGGAATGGCGCCGAGGGCCTTGCCGCAGGCGCTGCCTGCGCCGTGGGCCGGGTGGACCTGGACGTAGTCCGGCAGGGTCAGGAACTTATCCCGCAGGCTGGCGAACAGTTGCTTGGCACCTTCGAAGCGGGTGTCGATGCCGCCGGCTGCCTCGTCCAGCAGGTCCGGCCGGCCCAGGTCGCCGGAGAACACGAAGTCGCCGGAGAGCAGGTAACCGGGCTGGTCACTGAATGCACCGTCGGTGACCAGGAAGGACAGATGCTCCGGGGTGTGGCCCGGGGTGTGCAGGGCTTGGATGCTGATGTTGCCGATGGTGATCTTGTCGCCGTCGTACAGGCGTTCGCCGTTGAATTCGTACTGCCAGTCCGGTCCGCCTTCGCCGGAGACGTAGATCTTCGCGCCGGTGGCGGCGGCGAGTTCGCGGGTGCCGGAGAGGTAGTCGGCGTGGATGTGGGTTTCGGTGACGGCGATGATCTTCATGCCGTTCTTCTCAGCCAGTTCCTGGTAGACCGCGATGTCGCGGCGTCCGTCCACAACAACGGCGGTGCCGTTGGCCTGGCAGCCGATCAGGTAGCTGGCCTGGGCGAGGTCTTCATCGTAAATACGCTCGATAAGCATCTGGTGATCTCCTTCAGTTGAAAGGGGTTTGGGGGCTTGTTCTGAATCCAGTATAGATACCCCCGGGGGTATCCGGCAAGTGGACTGCGGCTAGGTCGTCTTTCTGTGGAACAGCTTGTGCAGGAGACTGCGCAGGCCTGCCGGGGCGTGGCCAGGTTGTTGCCTCGACGGGTTGTCCGGGGCTTGTTGGTAGGTGACGGGGTGGCCTGCCCGGTACCACTCGGTGATCCCGCCGGCCACATTGACCGTTTGGTATCCGCGGTCGGTAAGGATCCGTGCGGCCTGGCTGCTGCGTTTTCCTGACCCGCACATGAGGTAAAGCGTGCCGCCGGGCAGGTCGGCAAGCCGGGAGGGCAATTCGTCCAGGGGATGTTCAGGCTCCCGGGGACGTGTGCGGTCGCATGCTCTTCCTGGCTCCGCACGTCCACCAGCGTGGCGCGGGGCCAGGCCATGGCAAATTCGCCTGCCGTGACAGTGCGGCACGCCTGGCCCTCTGGCATCGCATCAGGCGTTCTGGTGTCCGGCCTGGGCGCGGAGTTCATACATGTCCAGGTTCTTCACCGCCTGGATGACTTCTTCGAAGCCGGTGGCGTTGAGGGCTCCGGGCTGGGAGAAGACCAGGGTCTTGTCCTTGAAAGCCATCAGGGTGGGAATGGAGGTGATGTTCGCCGCTGCGGCGAGGGCCTGTTCTGCTTCGGTGTCCACCTTGGCGAAGGTGATGTCCGGGTGCCTCTCTGCGGCGGCGCCGTAGGTGGGTGCGAACTGGCGGCAGGGGCCGCACCAGGCTGCCCAGAAGTCAACGAAGACGATCTCGTTGCTCTCCAGGGTCTGGGCGAAGCTCTTTTCGGTGAGGTCGATGGTTGCCATCGTCATTCGTGTCCTTTCAGGGGTTGTCTTGGGATATGTCAGCGGGGCGGTGAGGCTTAGGCGGTGGGGAGGCCGGCGCGGGTCCAGGCGATCATGCCGCCGGCCATGGTGTCGGCGGTGTAGCCGGCTCCGTTGAGGGCGTCGGCGACGGCGGCGCTGCGGTTGCCGCTGCGGCAGACTGCGATGACGGGGACTGCGGGGTCCAGTTCGGACAGGCGTGCCTGCAGCTGGCCCATGGGGATGTGCAGGGCGCCGGGGATCATGCCTTCGGCGACTTCGAAGTCTTCGCGGACGTCGAGGATGCGGGCGCTGGTGCGCCGCTGTTCGGCTTCGGTGATGGTGATTTCAGCCATGGTGCTTCTCCTGCGAAAGATGGTGGGCGGTTGTTAGCGGACGGGTTCGCCGGCGGCGCGCCAGGCGCCCATGCCGCCGCGCAGAGAGTAGGCCTGGTACCCCTGGGCGGCGAGGAGCCGTGCCGCTGAAGCGGAGCGTACGCCGGAGGCGCAGACGGCGATGACTGGCTTGTTCTTGTTGATTCCGGCGGTGCTGGTCTGCAGCCGGTCCAGCGGGACGTGCTTGGCCTGGGGAGCCCGCCCGGAACGCCATTCCTGGGCGGAGCGGACATCGATCAGCGCCGCGCCTGAGGAAAGGAGGTCCTTGGCCTCAGCTACTGAGACCGTTGTGTAGGGCTTGCTGAAGGCTTTTTTCAGGGAGCTGATAAGGCCCATGGTGTTCTCCTTGGCTGGTGGTGGCGGGGTTAGGCGGGTGAGGGGACGTTGCTGCGCCGGCCGGTGCGGTTGCGCAGGGGGCATGAGCTGATGAAGAACCAGCAGATTCCGGCCGTCGCTGCGGCAAGGGCCGCCACACCTGCTGCGATGAACCATTGAAGGTTGGCCGGGGCTTGCTGGATCAGGACGAAGGTGCCCATGGCCAGGACGAACCAGCCGAAGGCCTTCCGCAGGGCGGCTTCGGGGATCCGGCCGGCGAGCTTGGAACCAATGAGGCTGCCAACGATCGCGGCGGCGGTCACGCCGAGGGTGAGGCCCCAGTCCAGCTGGACGGTGGTGAGGTATCCGGCGAGGCCTGCGAAGGACTTCATGGCGATGACCACCAGGGAGGTGCCCACGGCAACGGACATCGGCAGGCCGCCCAGCAGTGCCAGGGCCGGAACCACGAGGAATCCGCCGCCCGCGCCGACCAGGCCGGTGATGAGCCCGACCACGGCGCCGTCGAGCAGGACCCTGCCCAGGGGAAGTTCGTGCTTGACCGGCGCGGCGCCGTCGTCGTTCTTTTTCTTCCGGCCGCGGAGCATGGCCACGGAGGTGGCCACCATCATGATGGCGAAGGCGATGAGCAGGATCTGGCCGGGGATGTGCCCGCCCAGCAGGCCCCCGACGAACGCGCCGGCCATGCCTGCGGCGCCGAAGATCAGTCCGGTCCGCCACATCACCCTGCCCCCGCGGGCGTGGCTGATCACGCTGACCGCGGAGGTAACGCCGACAACGAAGAGGGACGCTGCGATGGCTTCCTTGGCTTCGAACCCGGCAACGTAGACCAGGATGGGGACTGTGAGGATGGATCCGCCGCCGCCCAGGACGCCGAGCGAGAGTCCGATCACCACCGAGAGAGCGAGAACCAGGATGAGGGTGGCTGTCATTAGGCTGCGGCTTCTGTGTTCTTGTTGCTGACGGCGGGCAGGGCGAGGATGGCGCTTTCGCGGGTGGGTTCCTGGGCGGCCTTGTTCCACGGCATGGCCGAGATGGCCTTGCCCATGGCGCAGGTGTTGGTGGCAGCGGAGAACGTCAGGCCCGTCCCGATGACCCCGGCGAGGGTGCGGATCTTCGGGGAGACGAACTTCCCGCCGGCCAGGCCCAGGACCACGAGGGAACCGGCCACAAGGCGGACCTGCCGCTCAAGGTCCCAGCGGTCTTTGCCTTTGACCACGTCACCGCCGGCCGCGGCGAATCCGGGCGCCCCGCCGGTCAGGACGTAGGCGGTGTCGATGCCGGCCTTGGCAAGGCGCTGCCGGGCCTGCTCGGCGCGCACTCCGGACTGGCAGACCAGGACCACCCGGCTGGCCAGCCGGGCGGCAAGCTCGTCCGTGTGTTCGGAGAGCAGCGGCAGCGGCACGTTGTAGGAGCCGCGGATATGCAGGGACTCGAACTCAGCGGCGGAGCGGACGTCAATCACCACGAGGTCCTGGTGCTCGGCGAGCCAGGACTGGAGGGTTTCAGGGGCGAGTGCGGTGACAGTGGGTGCCACGGAAGTGGAAGTCATGGTTGGCCTCTCGGAAGGGGTCGGGTGGATACCCCACCGAGTATTACAGATACCCTGGGGGGTAGTCAAAACACCCTAGGGGGTATAGAATTGAGGCAAGCCCCGATCTTTGGAGAAACCCGTGGAACTCAATCCCTCAGAACTCACCCCTGTCATCAACCGGCTGAAGCGAGCCCAGGGCCAGCTGTCCGCCGTCACCCGAATGCTTGAAGAAGGCCGGGACTGCAAGGACGTCGTCACCCAGCTTGCAGCCGTATCGAAGGCGCTGGACCGGGCCGGGTTCGCCATTATCGCCACGGGACTGGAGCAGTGCATCGTCCAGAAGGACGCAACGATGGACAAGAAAGATCTGGAGAAGCTCTTCCTCTCCCTCGCCTAACCAGACCAGCTGTCAAGCAGCCAAGGAGAACCATGACGTACACCCTGACCACCACCGTTGACCTTCCGTGGGCCGAGGCCCTGGACCGCACCCGGGACGCCCTGTCCGCTCAGGGATTCGGGATCCTCACCGAAATCAACGTCCGTTCCACCTTCGAAGCCAAGCTTGGGGCCGAAGCCGCCGATGCCATTGGCGACTACGTCATCCTCGGCGCCTGCAATCCGGTCCTGGCCAGCCGCGCCCTCGCCGCGGAACCCGAAATCGGCGCGCTGCTGCCGTGCAACGTCGTGGTGCGCCGGAACAAGGACGCAGAGATAACCACGGTGGAAGCCATCGACCCCCAGGCCATGGTCCAGCTCAGCGCCGCCCCATCCGTCAAAGAAGTAGCCGACGACGCCGGCACCTGCCTCCGGAAGGCCATCGCCGACCTGGGCGAAATGGCAAAGTAGAGTGTCCGTGCAAACAACGGTTCCAGAGACTGCGCAGGCCGGGCCTGGCCTGCTCATCCACTCCGCCGGCCCGCTCGAACAGAATGCCTTCGCCGGCATCCTGCGCAGCGCCGCCAACGCCCGCGCCGCGCTCGGTCTGGAAGCTGGCATTGAAGTGGTCGTCCAAGGGCCCGGGGTTAAGCTCCTCACCAAAAATTCACCCGCCACCGAAGCCATCACAAACGCCGGGCAACTCCACGTGGACATCCTCGCCTGTGGCAACAGCATGCGCTCAGCGGGCATGGAAGACAAAGACCTTGCGCCCGGCGTTGGTACGGTGCCCGCAGCCATCGCCCACCTGACCCGGCGGCAATGGGACGGCTGGGCCTACGCCAGGCTGTAGCCTCAGCCGCTGGTGGTGTGGAACTGTGGAAGCCACGCCCGGGCAGCCATTCCCGGAAAGTCTTGCCTAAGCGAGGCGGCAACTCGTAGTTTCCTCGCTGATTCCCAGGCCCCTTTTTGCCGGTCCGGTAGAAACGGGACATGAGACGTCCGGCCGACCCGACTAGTAAGTATGCTGATCTTTTATTAGGGTGATGGTGTTGGGCTGGCCCGGAAGATGGAGGCGGACCGATTTTGAGACCGGCAGTGGACAGGTTAAGGGTCACCGTGCGTGCCGTCATGCGGGTCGTATTGGGCCTTTCGCTGTTGGTGACTTTCACGACTTCCGCAGTCGCGCTGTGCCTGCAGGCAGGCCAAGCGGAATCGATGGCGGTGGTGTCCGCGGCACCGGATTCTGTAAGTCAGGACGCTGTAACGCAGACCAGTGACCGGGCGGCGCCTGTACTGGCACAGTCGGAACACTCGCCGCCTGAGCATGCGTGCTGCTTGGAGCAGGAGCGCACACCCCAAGCTATTGGCCCATTCCACCGGCTGTTTCCTGACCCGTCTTCTGATGCTCTCTCCCACACCAAGCTGCGCCGGGTCAACAGCGGCGATACACAGTCTGGTTGGTTCGACCCCGCGCTGAAGAAACCCGGCCACCTTCGGCCGTTGTTGACAGTCATGTCCATTAGCCGGACGTAAACGGATGCTGAGCTGCGCCGTTCTTCTGCTGCAGGCGCGGCGGTTTTTTCTGCCTGTCACATTGGTTCCGACCGCCCTACAATCCCGGTCTCATCGACGAATAATCACCCAAGCGGCAGACCTTTTGGACAGCCGCGCCCAACATGAGGAGAAGCTCGAATGACGCATCATGTTATGTCCATGCTCGATACCTACCCGAAGGATCTTGGCGGGGTGGACAAGGAAAAGCTTGCAGCCTGCATTGAGGCCTGTTTCGAATGCGCACAGACCTGTACGGCCTGCGCCGACGCCTGCCTCAGCGAAGACATGGTCGCCGATCTGACCAAGTGCATCCGCACCAATCTGGACTGCGCCGACATCTGCGCGACCACCGGCAACGTTCTGTCCCGGCACACCGGATATGACGCGAACCTCACCCGCGCACTTCTGGAGGCATGCCGCGCCGCGTGCAAGGCCTGCGGCGACGAATGCGAACAGCATGCCGGGATGCACGAACACTGCCGGGTCTGCGCCGACGCCTGCCGCCGGTGCGAGACAGCATGCCAGGAACTCCTGTCCTCCCTCGGCTAAGCCAAAAGCCAACCCCTCAGCCCGGCAAGAGCGGTACAGGCACCCGTTCCCGGGCCGCCGAATCCGTGCGAGTCCTTCCCGCCAGCATGAGGCGGGAAGGACCGGCGGGCTTTGAAAGGAATTTTCCATGAGTGCTCAGCAGTACCCGGAAAACCATCACGAGAATGCAAGCGCGTCCTCCCATCAACCCGCCGGGGATCACCGGCAGCAATCACAGGAGAGTAAGGACCACAACGGCAATAAACATGACAACGGCGGCCACGGCGGAAGCGGGCACGGCTCAGCCCGGATGTACGCCAAATTCGGCGTCATCCTGCTGGTCAGCCTCGGGCTGATGTGGGTGTTGTCCATGTCAATGATCCGCTCCATCGATCACTTCTACTTCAACCTGAGTAACTTCTGGATGGCACTGCTGATGGTCTCAGCCATGGCGATTGTCATGGTTGTGGGCATGTGGTCAATGTTTAAGAACACGAAAGCGAACATCGCGATGCTTATCGGATTCGCTGTTCTCTTCGCTGGCGTCTTCGCGCTCGGGCGTACCGAAACGTTCGTCGGAAATGAACAATTTCTGAAGTCCATGATCCCGCATCACTCCCGGGCGATCCTGGTCTGCCAGGAATCAACCATCACAGACCCGGAAATCATCGAGCTGTGCGATTCGATCGTGCAGTCCCAACAGGAAGAGATTTCCCAGATGCAGTCCATCCTTGAACGGTACGCATCCGACTGACAACAACGGACGTTCGTGCATACAGCCCTTACAGGCATTCGGGGGCGGCGGCGAAAGGAAGGAAGCGTTGTAGCAACGGAGGCATGACATGGGTATTGCGTTGACAGTTATTGGGATCGTGGTTGTCGCGGCCGGATTGCATGACATGTTCCACACCTTGCTACATCCCAGCGGCAAGGGACATATCAGCCACTTGGTCCTCTCGAGCATGTGGAAAGTCTCGAAAGCAACCGGCCACCGCTTTGGTTCAGCAGTGGGGCCAGCCGCCATGACCGCGGTGGTGCTGTTCTGGGTTATCCTCCAGGGAGCCGGCTGGGCCCTGGTCTACTACCCACACCTCCCCGGCGGCTTTACATACTCTGCCGGAATTAACCCGGCCGCATATTCGCCTGCTGCCGAGGCGCTGTACGTCTCCTTCGTGACACTGGGGACATTGGGCTTCGGAGACGTCGTGGCCACTGATCCCTGGATACGTCTCGCTTCCCCAGCCGAGGCTTTAACCGGCTTCGCCCTGCTCACGGCGGCCTTGACCTGGTTCACCCAAATTTACCCTCCCTTGTCACGACGCCGGTCGCTGGCGCTGGAGATAAAGGGGCTGGCCGATATCGGCTATGCCGGCCATCTGGACAGCCTTGACCCCGTCACCGCATCCCGTGTGCTGGACGCCCTCACAGCCAAGGTTGCGACTGTTCGGATCGATTTCACGCAGTACCCCGAGGGGTTCTATTTCCAGGAAGAAGACCCGGACCTCTCGCTTGCCCGCCAGATGCCCTACCTCCTGAAGCTGCGGGACGCTGCAATTGAACACAAGGAGCTCGACGTGCAACTGAGCGGTGAACAGCTAGCGAAAGCACTGGTGCAACTCACGAACAAGCTCAAGAAAGACTTCCTGGCCAGCGGGGATGATCCAGGGAAGGTCATAGCGGCCTATGCGGCAGCCCACGGACAAAACCCGCGGAGCTAAACCCAACGCGGCCGGGAGCGGACCACACGACCTATGCCGCTGTCGCAGAAGTACCTCTTGCCCTGATCCCCGGCGCTCGGCTCAGCCGGTGACTACCTTCGCCAGGCCGCCGGAAATTAGCAGGATACGCCCGAAATGATCCCCAAACCTGTTCCGGGTCGGGCGCTTGAGTCAAAGGCTGAGCTGCGGCTTCCAGACAAAGGTGCGTCTCGAAAAGTAACAGCTTTTCAAGACACTGTTCCCGAGCCTCGAGGGGTCGGCGGCCGCGGCGGGAGCAGGCGGCATGGGCCGGGTACTCAGCGTCTCGTAAAGGCGTCTCGCAGGAAATCGTCTCACCGCGGGTGCATCGGAGGCTTTTCGGGTCAGAATTGCCTCGTGAGGCTGCTGGGTTACAAGCGGGTCAGTACTTCCAGCCAGGAAGCTAAGCTGCAGCTGGATGCGCTGGTTGACGCCGGCGTGCAGAAACGCGACGTCTTCGCTGATGTGACTTCCGGAAGCAAGACGGCGATCGAACGGCCCGGAATGAAAAGGCTCCTCGAGTACGCCGAGGAGGGTGACACCGTTGTTGTGTGGAGGGTCGACCGGCTGGGACGGTCACTGATCGACGTCCTGAACACGGTCGCCCTGCTTCGCGGCCGCGGTATCCACGTCCGGTCCATCTCGGACGGCATCGACCCTGCAACTTCGACTGGCCGGCTGATGTTGAACATGCTTGCAACCCTTGCCGAATATGAGCGCGAACTCATCGTCGAACGGGTCAATGCCGGCATCGCGGCAGCACGCCAGAATGGAACGCGGTTCGGCCGGCCGCTGTCCAACCCCGCCGTCATCGCGGACAAACTTGCGATCGCCCAGGACGCGCGCGCTAAAGGCCGCACCGCCGAAGACGCTGCCCGTCTCGTTGGCTGGAGCCGCGCAACGCTCTACCGCCACCAGCAAGCCCGTGCTGCACGCGAGAGCACCACGACCTAGCCCGGAAACCACGTGATGCCTGAAGGGTCGGGTTTCCGGTCTCGCCTTGCCGGCGCCCTGGTCTACTGCTCGGACCTCGCTCCGCTCGGGCTGTAGAAGCGTCTTTCCTGTTTTTTGCTGCTGTCCTGCGGATCGTACGTGCCCGCTCCACCGACTCAACCGTCCTGCGGACGGCGGCGCAGCCGATGCCTTGTGTCGGCGCTTCGCTTATTTCCTCCCACAAGCCACCCGCTGCTTGCCCTTCGGGTTGCCCCGGGTCCGTCGGGCACAGCTACGCGATGCTCCGCCAGCAGGCAAAAAACGCCCGGGGAGAGGGGAAGCTGGCCGGTCACCAAAGCCGCCCCACTCACCGGATCCTCAGCAAAGGACGACAGAGACCATGAACGATCGCATTGCACGCGCAGCCCTGACCCGCCTCTTCGAACCCGGCGACCGCATCGGCAGGGCCCTCGTGGGCAGGCTCGGCGCGTACGCCGCACTGCGGCTTGCCACCGGCGCCCAACCCGTCCACACCCTCCCGGACGTGAGGACCGAAGAACTGGCCGACGCATTGAAACGCTGGGCACCCCGGGTACCGGAGCTGGCCCCGGAAAAGGACCTGGCCACCATCGAACGCCTGGGCGGCGGATTCCTCACCCCGGGGGATGAGCACTGGCCGGAAGGCATGGACGACCTGCCCGACGCCCCGTACGGGCTCTGGTACCGGGGCAACATCGACAACGGCATCCCGGCACCGTCCCAGTGTGTGGCCCTGACCGGTTCCCGCGACTCCACCAGCTACGGCGCCTCCATTACAGGCGACATGGCATACGGTTTGGCGCAACGTGGAATCTGCATCGTCTCGGGTCTTGCCTACGGCATTGATGCGCACGCCCACCGGGCAGCGTTGGCCGGAAGCACCGGAGAGAGCCCGGCAACCCTCGCGGTGCTGGCCGGAGGCCTTGACCGTGACTACCCGTCCGGTAACGCTGACCTCGCGGCTGCGATCCGTGGCAACGGCCTGACGCTCTCAGAGCTCCCGCCCGGTACTGCCCCGACCCGGTACAGGTTCCTCCAGAGGAACCGCATCATTGCCGCCCTGGCAGGGGTGACCTGTGTCGTGGAGGCCCGCTGGCGCTCGGGGGCTCTGAATACCGCCCACCATGCCGAGACCATTGCCCGGCATGTCGCGGCGGTCCCCGGGAGCGTGCACAGCGCCAACTCGGCAGGATGCCACCGGCTGCTAAAGGAAGGCGGGGCGGTGCTGGTGTCCGATGCGGCCGATCTGGCCGAACTCCTCGCAGGTTAAGCCTGTCAGGTGGCCGTCCCGTTTGTGGGGCGGTCACCGCGGGCGGTCCGCCGTCGTGGCCGGGTTGAGCGGTGGGTTAGCGGCGGCGGACCGCCATTCCGCACGCTGATTGCCGGCGATCTCGGGTGCCGCGGCCGCCGAAGTCACGGAGTCCGAAAAGTAGACCCGGGGTGCTGATCGATGGTTCGCAGCGCTCACCAAGAAAAGGGCGTCCGCGGGCGCGGCCGGCTAAGGGGTCCAGTGCCGACTCCGCAGAGCTCCGCCGCCCCTGTGGGACCTGTTCTGTCTACGCCGTGTTGCGGCGGGTGTTCTGCTCAGCGAGCCGCCGCCACCGCCACAGGACGAGGGCGACAAAGCTGTTGAGGATGGCGATAAAAACATCACCTGTGGCAGGGCGGCCGATCAGCAGGTCCGCGGCTACCAGCACCAGCGACCCGGCTGCGGCCAGCACGAACACAACTCCCAAGATCCGCAGGAAACCGTAAGGACGGCCAGCACGTGCGGCAGGATCACTCATTTTGGGAAGCACCCGCCGTTGCCCCACTTCGAGCCGGCCCTCATCGCCGAGCGTGCGCGGCGCCCGACCTGTGTCGGGGCGGAAGCTTACTTCGGCGACGGATAGCTATCGCCGCCGTCGTCATCGCAACGGCGGGTATCAGAAGCACGACAGCGCCGGGACTCATGAATGCGCCAACGCTGACGTACGCCAGCAGCGAGAACGCCCAGGTGAGAGCCGCGGCATACTCCGCGAGCACCGCTACCGAACCCCGCACTGCGGGATCACACGGAAGGAAAGGAAGGCACCATTTGCCGTGTTGTCCATGATCACTCCTTGCCGTACCAGCGATGACGTGGAGTAATGACACCACGAACGCACCAGGCATGCCAGAGTCAGCCGGTTTGGAAGTAAGTTTTGCCCCAGTGGAGATGCGTTTCGCCGATCTCACACACAGGAATCGGGCGTCCGCTGGCGCGGCCGGCTGTGGGCCAGTGCCGGCTCCGCAGGGCTCCGCCGGCCCTGGCCCTGTTCTGTCTACGACGTTTTGGCTGCTGTCCTGACGGATTGTACGTGTCCGCTCCGGCCCGTCTAGCCCCTCCTTCGTCGGGGCCCGCGGCGCGCGAATTTCCCTGCGGCGCTCCTTCGTCGCTGATTTCCTCCGGGAATTTCCCGCCCCTTGCCCTGCGGGTAGACAGGTCTCCGTCGGCCACAGCTCCGCAAGCTTCGCCAGCAGCCAAAACAACAAGGGGGGGAGGGGACGCTGGCCGGTCACCAAAGGCCGCCCCACCCACCTAATCCTCAGCAAAGGACTTTGAAACATGACTGACGCAATCCGCATCTCCAGCCCCGCCGACATCCTCGGTTTCATCCCGCACTCCCTCGGGTTCGTACCGCGTGAATCCTTTGTGTTCCTGACCATGCGGGGCAGGACGCTGGGCGCGACACTGCGCGTCGACGCCCCCGCGGCCGCGGAACCTGCCGGTTTCGCCGCCTCGATGAGCGAATACCTTGCACTGGACACGCAGGCCACGGCGGTGCTGCTGGCCATTTACACGGCCAGAAGCACCGCGCCCGGACAGGCCCGCCCCTTCCACGACCACGTCGAGGCCGTCATTGAGGCGCTGGATGATGCGGGTACCCCGCTGCAGGACGCGTGGCTGGTCACCCCGTCGCACTGGCAGAACCTGCTGTGCGACAGCGACGCCGGGTGCTGCCCGCCCGAATCGCTGGAATCCATCACCGACGGGCAACTGAACGCGGAACTGGTGTTCCGTGGCAGCAGTTACCAAAAGACGCCCGGCACCAGCTACGCACCGTTCGCAGGCCCAGCAGACAGGGAGGAGCAGATCCGTCACGCGCTCCCGGGAGTGCTTGGCGCGGAGCTGGCTCCGGGCCGGGAATTGTGGGCAGAGGCCCTGACTCGGGACGGCTGGATGGATCCGGTTACGGCGGTGGAGCTGCTGGCATGCTTTCAGCGCCCGGACCTACGTGACACGTTGTTCTGCAATGTGATCGACCCGGAGCTGCCGGACGGCGAGGGAAGCGGGAACCTGCTCGTGGGGGAGGGGATTAGCCCGGACTGGGACCGCGTTGACCGGGCGCAGGAAACTGCTCGGGACCTCATCCAGACCGCGCCGGAAGGCTACCGGGCACCCCTGCTGACCCTGATCGGCTGGCTGGCATACCTCAAAGGCCAGTCCTCAGTAGCCGCGGACCACTTCAAGCTGGCTCTGACTGACACACCGGGATATCGGCTCGCCGAACTGATGGACCAGCTGGTGGGCCGGGGAACGATCGCCCCGGTGGCTAAGAACCAGGACACAGCCTACAAGCGGCACCGCTAAACGGGTCGGGGCCGGACCGGGAAACCGGTCCGGCCCCGAAGTCACGGGCGGCCTCCCCCGCTGGCGCTCCTCCGGCCGCCGATCACGCTGCCGCGGGCGCAGCGCCACAAGGGGGAAACGGCCGGACGCCGGGCTACAGTGGAAAAGGAACACAAATCCACAATGAAGCCTGGGGCAACACATGAGCCACAAGTACATCCTCACGGACGATGACGCCGCGCCCGACGATGCGACCCATGCACAGGACATCCTCGAGCTCTCCATGATGACCATGCCGCAGCCAGGCGCCCCCATCGTCGATATCTCCTGGGAGAAGCCACCACTGGACCCCTAAGTTTCCTGCAGCGAAGACGCTGCGGCGCTGAGTTTCCTTTTGCTGAGGGAAAACAGAGGCCGGCCCCAAGGGGCCGGCCTCATTTACTTCCAGATTGCATTACTTGTCGTGTCAGCCTTTAAGGCTGGTCTCCGGGATGTCGGAGAACCCCGAGTGATAGCCGCTGTACCCGGCGAAACCGGGGTATCCGGGGTATCCCGCGTAGCCTGGATAGCCTGGATAGCCGGGGTAACCACGGTAGGGCTGAAAATCTCGCTTGAGTAGGCGGTTTCCTACAACCGTTCCCAGGTAGTTGCCTTCCTTGTCGGCAGCATCGTTATCGCCCCAAGGGAACCAACCAATCCAATTCCCGTTCTTGTCGAATAGGAACCTGTCGGTTGAATGGCGCCGGAACGCGACGGGGTTGCCTGTGTTATTGAAGTAGAAGACCGTCAATTACTTTCCCTTTCCCTTCTGGGAGAGGGCGCTGGCCGCAGCTGTCTTGGAAGCTGCGCTGGTGCGACCGTCCCTTAGGACCTTGCTTGCGGCTGTCGCTGCTTTTTGGCTGGTCTGTTTGGTGTTCTTTGGCATTTCATAGTCCTTGCTCGGCAGTATGGGGTCTTCTGGGCCGACAGCGTCGAGTGACCGATGTCGGCCCAGAGTTGGCGACTTTTATCGCCGGACGGGGATGATTCGGATGGTCCGCTTGATACGGATCCGAATCCTTTGAGTAGCCACTGCTACTCTCCTTCCCAGGACCGCCGGGTGCAGAGGAACGCTAGCTGCCAACTGGATTGACAGGCCACAGACGCACTCGTAGTCTGTTGTGACGTTCCGGAGCTATGGAAACGACACAAAACAATTCCCTGGACTTTGACGCAGGCGCTTTGCCTGCGAGGCATTGGTCCCTATTTGTTTGTAAAAGAAGCGCATGATCGGTTGCACCCGATCGTGCGCTTCTGTCGTAGAGAACACCATTGGGATGAGCTCTACGTCAACACTACATGTAGTGCAGACGCCTCTTTGGAACCCCAAGATGATGTATTACAAGTATGTCATTTAATGCACCGTTAATCCACAAGTAGGGGCCTTCAAAAGGCCCGGAATCGCGCCGATTTCGCGGACGGAATCCACACCCTGTGGAGTAGTAAGGCACATTTAACGTCCAGCGTGTCGCGGAAAAGACGGCGTGTCTTGGAAACTGGGATCAAGCGCTAAGAGCAATTCAGCTCCTATACGAATCTATTCTTGTCGGCGTTCGACTGGAGTCGGTCAAGCCTCTGTATTGCCACCAGCAGGCACTCGCTGGCCCGGTGCCCGGGCATCAAAGATCGGGCCTCGCTTCGCTCGGGCTGTAAAAGCGCCTTTCCTTTTTGGCTGCTGTCCTGACGGATTGTACGTGTCCGCTCCGGCCCGTCTAGCCCCTCCTTCGTCGGGGCCCGCGGGGCGGGAAATTCCCTGCGGCGCTCCTTCGTCGCTTATTTCCTCCGGGAATTTCCCGCCCCTTGCCCTGCGGGTAGACAGGCCTCCGTCGGCCACAGCTCCGCAAGCTTCGCCAGCAGCCAAAACAACAAGGGGGGAGAGAGGAAGTTGGCCGGTCACCAAAGCCGCCCCTGGCGACAACTTGGTCCGCGCCCGCACCCGCTTCCCACGCGCTTGACAGACATAGAAGCGTCGGGGGGAGACGGGGAGCTGGCCGGTCACCTGAGCCGCCCCACCCACCCACTTCTCGGACAAGAAGAAAGAACAAACACAATGACTGAAAAGCTCACCATTTCCGGTTCCGCCGACCTGATCGCCGCCGTCCCGCACCTGCTGGGCAAGGCGCCGAAGGAGTCCTTCGTGGTGCTGACGTCCCGCGCTGGCACCCTTGGCGCCAGCCTGCGCATGGACGTACCGGCAGGGGCCGATCCGGGCGATTACGCCCAGATGATGACCACGTACGCCGCCCATGACGAGAAGGCAACGGGCAGCTTCGTCATCGTCTACACCGACGAAGACCCGGACCACGGCTACCCCTACGCCGCACACGTCGCAGCCCTTACGTCCGAGCTGGCCACGGCGCGGATGCCCGTCCGCATGGTCCTGCTGGTCACGGGAACCCACTGGGCGACCTACGGCACGGCAGAGAAGAACCCTTTGGATGAGATTCGGGACAGCAACGCCAATGTGACACTGACCTATTTCGGGTCCGCCCCGCACCTTGACGTGTACAACCCTGAATTGCTGGGCACGTGGGCGGCGCCAGTACACGCGCCGGAAGGCACCGATGAGGACCTGGGATTCGCGTGCGGCATGTGGGACACCGCGCTGGACGGGGCACCTATGCGGCCGGAGACGGAGACGGCACGCCAGCTGGCGGCAGCATTCCAACACCGCCACATCCGCGACTACCTGTTCCGGGACACCATCACCACGCACAACGGCGACTTCGGAGACACCCTGATGGGTAAGTTCACCGGCCGCCCTGACTGGGACCGCGTGGACCGCGCGGAAGCCCTCGCCTTCGACCTGATGAAGGTCGTCCCCGCCGGGCAGCGCGCCCCCATGCTGACCCTGATGGGCTGGCTTCAATGGCTCAAAGGCAGCGGATCCCACGCGGACCGCTACCTGAAGCTCGCCGCCGAAGACGTGCCGGACTTCCGCCTCGCGGTGCTGTTGCGGGAATTGATTAACCGCGGCTACATCGCGGACGTCGCCCGCAACCCTGAAACGGCCTACCAGCGCCGCCTCATCTAACGGAAAACGGCCGGGCCGGATCACCACACGATCCGGCCCGGCCCCTTTCCGCGGTGGCGGGGCGGCCTCCTCCGCTGCGCTCCCCCGGCCGCCGGTCACGCTGGCGCGGGCGCAGCCACACACCCAGTCAACGCGCAGAAACCACGGCTACAGTGAACACCAGACACTGCACCGACCAGGAAGCGCGAGCATGGGAACCGACTACATCCTCACCGAGGACGACAAGCCCGGCGAAAACGCCAGCCTCGCCGAAGACATCATCGAACTGAGCCTGCTCACCGCCGGCCAACCGGCCAAGCCGGTGGATTTCGGCTGGGCCCAGGAACACCACAACTTCTAAATTCCTGCAGCGCTGACGCTGCACCCAGGACTTCCTTTGTCCGAGGAACACCAAGAGTCGGCACCCGCGTGGGTGCCGGCTCTTCGGTTTTCAAGACCAGAAAGGGCGTCCGCTGGCGCGGCCGGCTGTTGGGTGTTGCCGGTCCGTCGCAGAGCTCCGGCCCGTCATCACCTGTTGTGTCTACGACGTTTTTTGCTGCTGTCCTTCGGATTCTAGGT
>NZ_KQ758609.1 GCF_001457025.1 Pseudarthrobacter enclensis
GAAACACTCTCCGAAATCCCCCCAACCCTCAAACCAGGTGAGGTAAACCGATGAGCGAGAACCCGGACGCAATCCGCGCAGACATTGAAGCAACCCGGGCACGCCTGGGCACCAACGTCGACGCCGTCGCGGACAAAGTCACCCCGTCCAACATCGTCCACCGCCAAACAGACAAACTCAAAGACGCCGTGACCGGCGTGAAGGAGAAAGTCATGGGAGCAGCAGACCACACCACCACCCGCGTGCATAACGCCGCCGGCACCGGCACCGGACACGCCGGCAACGCCCTCCACCACACCGGCGACACCCTCCACGACGCCAAAGACACCGCCGCCGCCAAACTCAGCGACGCCGGCCAGGCCGTCTCCCACGCCCCGGACCAGGTCAAAGCCAAAACCGCCGGCAACCCCCTGGCCGCAGGCCTGATCGCCTTCGGCGCCGGGATGCTGATCTCCTCCCTGATCCCGGCCAGCGACAAAGAACGCGAAGCCGCCGACCAACTCAAAACCGCAGCCCAACCCCTCGCCACCCAAGTCACCGACGCCGCCAAAACCGTCGTCGAAGACCTCAAAGAACCCGCCCAACAGGCCATGGACAACGTCAAAGCCACCGCCACCGACGCCGCCGAACACGTCAAAACCGAAGGCCAACACGCCGCCACCGACGTCAAAGACCGCGCCACCGACGCCAAAGACACCATCCAAAACACCTAGGGCAATGTGCGCCGCAGGGCCGCTCTTCCACAACGGAGGGGCGGCCCTGCCGTTTCAGTAGTCCTCAACGCCGTGTATGACTGAAAACCCGAATGACTGAAAGAAGGACCAGCCATGAAGAAGTTGTTGTTTGCCCTGCTGCCCGCCATCATCACCCGCGTCCTGAGGGCCCGGAAAGCACGACAGGCAGGGCCCGGCCAGGTACCGCCGCGGAACAGGCTGTAGCTTTCCGTCGAAGGGCAGGCGCCTAGCGCTTGCCCTTCTTGCGTGACCCCTTGCCCCGCCCCTTGTCCGGGTTGGGGGCGTACCGTTGGGCCACTTTGGGTGCCGGCTTTTGGGGTCCGCCGCCGCGGCGGTCGGGTTTGGGGGCTTTCTTGGCTTTGACCGGCTGCGCCGAGGGTTGCCGGGAGCTCTGCGCGGTACGGCCGCGCACAATCCCGATGAATTCCTCGAGGACGTCATCGGTGGCCTCCGTGGCCCATACCAGGGCGATTCCGGTTCCCGGGGCGTCGGTGAGCCGGCGCGCCACGGTGTCCTTGACGTTGAAATGCCGGGCCACGGACATGGGCAGCACGGCCAGCCCGGCGCCGGTGGCCACCACCTGGAGAGCTGCCTCGGGACCGCCAAGGGCAGCCACATCCAGAAAGGACTCCTGGTCCAGGTCGGCCAGGGCCACGTCCTCGAACACGGAAATTTCGTGGCCCTTCGGCGCGACCACCACCGCCTGCTCCTCGTACAGGGGGATAACGCTCAGGCCCTCGCGTTCGACGGGCAACCGCACGAAGGCCATGTCCGCGGAACCGCCGCGGACCGCCTCAACCCGGGCGCCGCCGTCGTGCATGAACGCGTGCAGGGGCACGTCCGGCATCCGTTCTTCCCAGCGCCGGATCCACTTGCCCGGCGTGACACCGGGGACGTAGGCGATGCGCAGCTCCCGCCGCCCGCCGTCGGGCAGTTCTTCGGCTGGGGCGTTGTCGTCTGGGGAGGATGCGGTGGAGGGCACGTCTTCACAGTACCGTCCGCCCGGATACCCTTGAAGCATGAGCTCTGCTAACTCCCAGTCCATGAAGCCGGCCACTGTTGCCAAGAAACTTGGCATCTACCTGCCCGCAACACCGCAGGAGTTCCAGGATTCAACCATCAGCCGCGAGGAATTCAACGAACTTCAGTCCAACCCGCCGGAGTGGCTTGCCGAGCTGCGCCGCAACGGCCCGCATCCCCGCCCCGTGGTGGCGCAGAAGCTGAACGTCTCCATCAGCGGGCTGGCCCGCGGCGGCGTCGAGGAAGCACTCACGACGGCGGAGATCACCGCGCTGCTGCAGGCTCCGCCGCAGTGGCTGGTCACCGAGCGCGCCACCCACGCAGCGGTCCGCGCTGAAAACCAGCGGGTCAAGGATGAAGCCGCGAAGAAGGACGCCAGGCGCGGCCGCGCCAACTGACCGCTCCTGTCCACCGATCAGAAGCCGGGCGTCAGTCCTGGTGCAGCTGGACGTAGTTGCCGCAGCCGTCGTCGAATACGGCGCTGATCCCGGACGGATCCTCGGCCGGCGGGCTCTTGAACGCGACGCCGGCGGCCACCAAACGGTCGTACTCGGCCTGGACGTCGGGGACGCCGAACACGATGGCCGGCAGCCCTGCCTGGTAGACGGCGTTCATGTAGTCCGCCCCGATGGGGTTGTCGCTCGGTTCCAGCAGGAGGCCCACGGAGCTGTCGGAAGCGCCCGGGTCCTTGATGATGAACAAGTTGTAGTCCGGCATGGCCATGAGCGTGTCGAAGCCCAGGGTGCCCGTGTAGAAGGCGTGGGCCGCGGCCGGGTCCTTGACGTGGATGCTGCACATTTTGATCCGCATGGTCCCCAACCTACCGTCAGCCCACCAGGATTTGGGTTGCGGACTCTTTGAGTTTTCCGTTGGCCCATTTCATTTGCCGGAGGTTCTGGGCATGGCAGTGCTGGGCGACGTCCAGCAGGTCCGTGTGCTTGATGCCCTGTGCGGCCTGGGCCACGAGTTCCCAGTCGGCGGACACTCCGCAGGCCTTGATGTACACCTCGCGCAGGTCCCGCAGCAGCAGGAGCCCGGCGTCGGCGTCACGGCCCAGCAGGTCGCTGCCCTTCTCCCGGAGTTTCTCCAGCAGGGTGTTGTCCTCCCTGGGGCGGGGATCCAGGTCCTGGCCGTAGCGTGAGGCGATGGCGGCGATCTCGCGGACGTGCTGCTGCGACCAGGCGGCCAGGTCCCGGCCCAGGTGGAAGATTTCGTGGTCCACCCGGTGCCGTTCGGAGATTTTGAGCAGCTGCTGTGCCAGGTCGTTCTCGTCCCTGTGCAGCTGTTCCAGTACCAGTCCAATCTTCACAGCGTGCCCTCCTGCCTGGTTGCCGTGTCATCCGGAGCCCCGGTGCCGGGGCCGCCGGGGCTGTCCTCGAACGCCATGGCGGACGGGATGCCCCTGGTGCGGGCGTCCCCGGGGAAGTCGCCCACCGGAGCAGATGCCGTGTTGGTGGGCGCCGACGCGGGACCATCACCGGACCGCACCCGGGTGATCCTGGCCGCGGCGGTCTTGAAGATGGGCTGCTTGGAGGCGGCATCCCAGTCGGTGATCGTCAGCTCGTTGGCGGCGCGCCCGGCGCCGTCCGGATGGTGCCCGCCGGGAGTGTCCCAGTAGCCGTAATGGAAGGGCAGGAACACCACGCCGTCCCGGATGCCGACGATCCGGACCTTCGCCTGCACGGACCCGCGCGGGGTGGCCACCTCCGCAAGGTCACCTTCGCCGAGACCGTGCGCGCCGGCGTCGTGCGCTGAGACCTCAACCCAGACGTCCGGTGCCGCTGCCTGCAGTTCCGGGGCCCGCGCCGTCTTGGTCCGGGTGTGGAAGTGGAACAGCGTGCGGCCCGTGATGAGCTGCAGGGGATAGTCCTGGCTGGGCAGTTCGTGCGGCGGAACGTATTCGGCCGCCTTGATGATGGCCTTGCCGTCCGGGTTCAGGGCCTTGTACTCGGTGGGTTCCACGGGGGCGCCGGTGACCAGGTCGCGGCCGTAGTTCTCGCAGTAGTCCGGGTGCGCCCAGAACTTCCCGTCCGCGTAGATCCGCTCGGTACCGTCCGGGCTCTCCTCATTGCACGGCCACTGGATGCCGGAGCCGCCCCGCAGTTTGGCGTAGCTGATGCCGGTGTAGTCGCAGGGCCTGCCGCGGGTGCACTCCTTCCAGGCCTCGAAGGCGGACTCGGGGTCATGCCACTTGATCAGCGGCTGCCCGTCCTTGTCCTTCAGCTCCATGCGGCGGGCGTAGTCGATGAAGATGTCCAGGTCCGGACGGGCCTCCCCCGGCGGGTCCACGGCTTTTTCGGACAGGTGGACGGTGCGGTCCACGTTGGTGAACGTTCCGGTCTTCTCACCCCAGGTGGCGGCGGGGAAGACGACGTCCGCCAGCTGGGCCGTCTCGCTCAGGAAGATGTCCTGCACCACCAGAAACAGCCGCTCCTGCTCCAGGATGGACCGGATGCGGGGAAGCTCGGGCAGGGAGACCGCCGGATTGGTGCCGCTGACCCACAGCATCCGGATGGACCCGTCCTCGGCGTAGCGCATCATCTGCATCAGGTGCGTGGGCGGTGAATAGTGCGGAATGGACATGGGGTCCACGTTCCAGACCCTGGCCAGGTCCTGGATGTGGGCGTCGTTGGACCAGTTCCGGAAGGCAGCGAGGTCGCCGTCGGCCCCGCATTCGCGGGTGTTCTCGGCGGTGGGCTGGCCGTTCATCTGCAGGATGCCGCAGCCGGGCTTGCCCAGCATTCCGCGGATAATGTTGACGTTGTTGACCTGAACCGCGGCCGCCGTGGCCTGGTTGGACTGGTAGAAGCCCTGCAGCACCGTGGAGAGCAGCCGTTCGGCGTGGCCGAGGATCCGGGCCGCCTCCTGGATCTTTTCGGCGGGTACCCCGGTGATCCCGGCAACCAGGACGGGCGGATACTTGGCCACTTCCTTTTCCAGCTCCTGGTAGCCAACCGTGTGCGCCTTAATGTAGTCCTGGTCCACCCAGCCGTTGGCGATGAGCTCGTGGAGGAGGCCGTTCATCAGGGCCACATTGGTGCCTGGCCGGGGCGCCAGGTGCACGGTGGCGGCCCGGGCAACCTCGGTCAGGCGGGGGTCAACGCAGATGATGGCGGGCGGGTTGGGCCCGGCCAGCCGGTCCAGCATCCTGGTCCACAGGACGGTCTGGGTTTCTGCCACGTTGTGTCCATAGAGGGCGATGACGTCGGCGTGGTCCACGTCGGTGTAGGAGCCGGGCTGGCCGTCGCAGCCGAACGATTCCTTGAGCGCCTCGGCGGCGGTGGCCGTGCACAGCCGCGTGTTGCCGTCCACGTGGTTGGTGCCGATGCCGCCGTGGGCGATGGTCCCCAGGGTGTAATACTCTTCCGCGAACAGCTGGCCGGTGGTGTAGAAGCCCAGGGCGCTGGGGCCCTGTTCAGCCAGCAGCGCCTTGGAACGGTCCACCACGCGCTGCATGGCGGTCTCCCAATCCGTCTCCACCAGTTTGCCGCCCTCGCGGACGAGCGGCCGGGTGAGCCGGTCCGGGGAAGCGTTGGCCTGCCACCCGTACAAATCCTTGGGTCCCAAACGGCCGTGGTTGACCCGGTCCCCTGCCCGGCCGCGTACGCCAACAATCCTGTTGTCCTTGACGGCCAGGTCCATGGCATCACCGTTGGAGTGGAGGATGGAAGCCGTCTGGACCCAGCGGTCCACGTCCTGCGGGGAGACGCCTTCGGCCAGGTGGGTGTCCACCCGGACCGGCCAGGTTCCGCCGCCCGGGTACGGTGTCCTGGTTCCCCACGGTTCTGCGATGCGGTCAATCCGGCCCATGAGTTCATCTCCCGTCGCGAAAACGGCGCGCACTGCGGCGGCAGCCGCGCATTTGCCTTCCATCCCGGAACGTACCCTTTGCGGTGTCCGGCGAAACGGCGGCTGCCGGCATTGACCGGACTGCCCGGACAGGGTGGAATGGAATGACCAGCCCGGGAATCCGCGGCCCGGGCACACGCAGGAGGTGCCAGGTGGCAGCCGTGATGGAAGGCCTCGCGCAGGGATTCGTGCAGGGCGCCTGGGCGCTGCTGCTGTGCGGGCCGGTGCTGGTGGCCAGTGTCGCGGCCACCGTCTTCGTGGTGCGCCGGCGGAACCTTGGAGCCCCCGGTGTGGGCATGTCCGACGGCGGGGGGCAGCGTTCGGACCAGCTGTTCTGGGATGTGTTCCTGGGCTCCTGCGTTGCCGTGCCGGCGCTGCTGATCCCCACTTTGCTTTCCCCGTGGACGGGGCTGTTCCTTGCAGGTGCCGGGGCTGCGGCCGGCGTCGCGGCGTATCGAGCGACGCCGAAGTACCTTGCCGGGCGGGCCCGCCTCCGCAGCGGGCTGGAACGGGAAGCGGCGCACCGGACAGCCCGTGAGCGGCACGACGCACTGGTGGCGCGGTGGCGCCAGTACGAACTGGACCCCGCGAGCAGCATCGACTACCCGGCGCTGACGGATGTGCGCTTCCCTGAAACCTCCGCCCTGATCAAGGCCCTGCGCGCGGCCGAGCAGTTGCGCACCGATCCCGGCGAACCCGATATCGGCCGGCCGGGCGGCCTGCAGCAGGACTACCCCGACGCCGTCACGCACCTGGCTGCGTCCCTCGCCGCGGCCGAGCGGGCGGCAGGGATTCCGGCCGCGGGAACGCAGGCACCAGGTTAAGAGGTGTGTCGCAGGCGGTGGAGCCGGCCAGGGAGGCGGGATAGCATCCCAGCATGAGGCCAGAGGACATACCGGCACGTGACCAGTACGGACGGCTGCTCGAGGACAGGGGGGTCTGGCGGCAGGCCACCACCCTTGAAGCGGCGGGCGAGCTAACCGCCCGCTGGCTGGCAGGCGGCAGTTCCTACCAGCCGGGGCATTTCGCCGCCGGTTACGACGACGAGACCGGTCCCCTCGCCGGGCCCCTGGCAGAGCTCAACCGGAGCGGTCTCTTCACCAAGGAATCCCAGCCCGGCATTGTCGAGGGCACCGCAGCGCAACGGCAGTACGTCACCGGGTTCTGCAGCGCAGCCACCGCGGGCCACCTGCTGGCACTGTCCACCAGGACGGACCTGGTGACGGTGGCGCACGCTCCGGGAGAATCGAGCAGCGCTGCCATCCCCGTCACGCTGGACGGCACGGAAGTGGTGACGGTCCTGGGTTCGAGCGAAAACCCGGTTGACGAGGAACAGATCAAGGCCTGGGCCGACGAAACCAACGACACCCTTGCCCTGCTGCTGGCCGATTCCTGGTACGTCGAGATCCTCGACCCGGTGTGGGGCCGCAACGATGTCCTGCTTCCCGCGGTGCTCGGCGCACTGACGGAGCGGGGCTAGCTGGCGATTCGTCTCTTGCCGGTGTCAGGAGGACGAAGGGGCAGCTACTCCATGGCCAGGTCCGTGGTCGACGAGCGGGCCTGATGTGCTGCTGACGCGGGTTCCCTGCTCAGTGGTGGCTGCCATAACCAGCACTCCAAACTCGAAACCTGAGTAGCGGGTCCGTTTAAACAAGCCAGCCTTCGGTTCAGCGTGCGCGCCGGGCCCGACCGCAGACACGAAGACATCACTGCTCTCGTCGCCACTGGCGATGAAGGACACCCGACGGTTGAACACCGCAGACTCAAAACGGGCACGCAGCTCGATGACCAGTTCGCCGCCGACTTCGACATCAGGCTTCAGAACACCGAGGTCGCCCAAAGTAACTTCGCCCGCAGGCTTCAGGGACCCGTCCGCCTGGCGGACCGATACGGTCGCGCTACCCTCCCGAATCCTGCCATCTTTCACCCATGAGACATCATCACGCGGATAACATCCCAAGGTCACTTTGTCCGCCTTCATACGCCGGCTCCCTCCCAAAGCAATCGGCCACAATGTTCCGATGATATATAGGGACGGGCCGGTCAGCTCAGCACTGCGTGCAGGCGGCGACCAGTGCGGGCAACGATGCCGGTGAACACGGCATCGTCGTCCAGGGCGCGGGTCATGATCAATCCGCCCTGGATTGCTGCCACCGCGTCCACCGCGAGGTCAGCGGCATCGGGCCCGGAAATCCCGCCGCGGTGCAGCGTCTCCGTCAGCACCCCCACCCAGTCGGCGAAATAGGCACGGACCTCCCGGGCGAAGGTCTCCTGCTCTTCCCCCAAGGTCATGGCAGCGAACAAGCAGACCCGGTCCCGGGAGACGAAGTACTCCTCCACCACCTGCGTCATGCGCGCCACCGCTTCGCCTGCATCGCCGGCTGTGCGGAGCGGTTCGAACACCTGCTCGTCGAACCAGCCGCGCACCTGCGCCAGGACGGCGCGGGCCATGTCCGCCTTCCCGTCGGGGAAGAAGTGGTAGAGGCTCCCCCGCCCGATCCCGGTTTCCTGCTGGATGACCGACAAGGAGCCGCTCTCGAAGCCGCGCCGGCGGAAAACACCGGCGAGGGCACGGACGGCGTCGTCCCTGTCAAGTACGGTTCGGGGCATTACAGCCCGAGCTCGGTCAGTCCCGGGTGGTCCGACGGCCGCGGGCCGGAATGATCCCAGAAGAACAGCCGTTCAGACTCGTCGATGGCGACGTCATTGATGCTCGCGTGGCGGTGGGTCATCAATCCATCATCGTCGAATTTCCAGTTCTCGTTGCCGTACGCGCGGAACCACTGTCCGGCCGCGTCGTGGTACTCGTACGCAAACCGCACGGCGATCACGTCCCCGGTGTACGCCCAGAGTTCCTTGATCAGGCGGTACTCCAGTTCCCGCTCCCACTTGCCGGCGAGGAAGTCCACGATGGCCGGGCGGCCCGTCAGGAACACCGACCGGTTCCGCCACCGGCTGTCCTCACTGTAGGCCAGGGCGATCCGCTCAGGATCACGGGTGTTCCACCCATCTTCGGCACTGCGAACCTTCAGGACGGCGCCGGCTTCATCAAACGGGGGAAGCGGAGATCGTGACATTGGAATGTCCTTTCATCGTCAGTCTGTACCAATTGGTTCAGATTGTACTTAAAGGTACAGACGGTTGCGCCCAGCGTCAATACTCCCTCGAGGCACCCACCCCCGGACGGCGCTGCGCCGAAACGCAAGGAGCGGGGCAGCGTCCTCCGCTGCCCCGCTCCTTGTCCACACCACGGCTCTACAGCTCGACGGTGCCGCTTTCGCCAACGCTCATCCGGCTGTTGGTCACCTTGGACTTGACCCACTGGAGCACCGTGGCCGCGGTGCCCCCGGGGCTGGTCCAGTACTCGGCGGATTCCGAGTCCACGCGCAGGAGGCAGACCTCAGGCGTGTCGGGACCGTCCGGGAACCAGGCCTCCACCGCCTGGTTCCACATCCCGCGGATCTTTTCACGGTCCGTAACCACCTCGGCCGTTCCCGCAACGGACACCCATTCAGTGTTCTTGCCGAACGAAACGTTCACGCGCGAGTCCCTGCGGACGTGGGCGACCTGCGAGGTGCCCAGCCCGGTGAAGAACCACATGTCGCCGTCGTCCTTGACCTCCTGGACGGCCAGTGGCCGGCTGACGAGGGCGCCTTCTTCGTTGATGGTGGTGACCATGCCAATCTTGGAATCGTTGATGATCTCAGTAACCTTGCTGATGCTCTGTGCGTCAGTCATGCCTCACCTCGTTCGTCTGGAGTCGGGGACGCTCCCCAGCGCCAGCCTATTAGTAAGCATGCTTATTTGCTAGCCGCTCAGGCTCCGGCGGGAACCGCCACCCTGGCAACCTCGGCGATCCGGGCGGCGGTGCGCCTGCCCATGCGGATGGCGCCGTCGACGTGCTGGTAGCCTTCCGCGGCAAGGTCGGAGGAGGACCAGTAGATGGGCCCCACCGGCGCGTGCTGGTCCTTGCCGTAACGGTGCAGGCCGCCCAGGTCATAGCTGGACGCATAGGCGCCGCGGGTCCATTCCTCCGAACCCCAGTCGGACTCGTAGTACACCTCCGGAGTCAACGCCTCCTCGCCGAGGTATCCCGCGATCGACGCCAGGATGGCCTGCCGGCGCTCTTCGCCACTGAGTTCAAAGACGGCGTCGGCCTTTTCGTCGGAGACAAAGCCCACCAGGGTGCCGCGGGAATCGCCATGGTTGGTGTTGTCGTAGACCTCCTGAACCAGGGCATCGGCACCGAATCCGGTTCCGGAAAGGCCCTTGTCGCGCCAGAACGGAGTTCCGTAGACGGCGTGGACCTTGATGACCAGGCCCAGGGACTGGTGCTGGTGCATCTGGTGCTGGCGGCGCGGCAGCGGCGGGTTAAAGGAAACCCTGGAGTAGAGGTTGGGCGGGACGGCCATGATCACGAACCGCGCGTTCACGGTGGCCCGGTCCGATTCGACGGTGACGCGGTGGCCGCCGTCGGCGTCGGGTTCCCAGGTGACGGTGCGGACGGGACTGCCCAGGACGACGTCGTCACCGAGGTCCTGCGCCAGCAGCTGTGATACCTGCTGCATGCCGCCCACCACCCGCCGGTCCAGGATGAAATCCTCGTCCGTGAGGTTGGTGAAGGATCCGGCCGAGGCGGCCATCAGGACAGCCTGCAGGGCGGAGAAGGCATGGGCGGGTTTGGTCAGCATGCCGCCGGCAATGAAGAGCCCGATGTTCTTGCAGGCTTCCTCGTTGGGTGAGTTCTGCCGCAGCCAGTGGTGGAAGGAGATGGTGTCCAGCTCACGCGCCTTGGGGTGCGCCCAGGGCTCGGTGGGCCCAATGTCCGCGGCCAGCGCGTCCAGCAGGGCCACCAGGCGGTCCATTTCGACGGCGGTGTCCGGGTCCACGGGGAAGGTGTCACCGGTGTAGCGCACGGGTGAGCCGTCGGCGCCAATGTACACGGACTCGCCGTCGCGGTAGCGGGGGTAGGTGTCCAGGTTCAGCTCCTGGAGCAGCTCCAGCAGCGCGGTCTGGTCCGGCGAGACCCACTGGCCGCCTATTTCCAGCATGGCGCCGTCCACTGTTCCGGTCCAGGTGCGGCCGCCCACCCGGTCGCGGGCTTCAAGCACGGCAACGCTCAGGCCGGCCTTTTTCAGTTCACGGGCTGCGGTGAGTCCGGACGGACCGGCTCCTACGACAACGACGTCGCGGTTCAGGTTAAGCATGATGTCCTCTCTGGACCCTTTTCGGTGACGGGGACCACTAAATGAATGCCATTCATTTATAAGAACTATAACCTCTCAGCGCGGGCAGTGGAAGTGCCTGATGGAATAATGCGGAAGACACCGAGGAAAGGGCAGCACTTGCCGGCAGTACCAGCAGCACAGCAACGTCCGGCCGACGGCGGCATCCGCAGGCGCCGGGCCGGCAGGCCGTCCTCGGCGGTACTGGACAAGGCGGGAATTACGGCAGCCGCACTGGAACTGGTCAGCCGCAAAGGCTACGACGGGCTGACCATGGCGGCCCTGGCCAAGGAACTCGACGTCGCCCCCTCCGCCCTCTATAACCACGTGACATCCAAGCAGGACGTCCTGCTGCTGGTGGAGGACCACCTGATGTCCCTGGTGGACGTCTCCGGCTTCGGCACCGGAACCTGGGAGGAGGCGGTCCGCCGCTGGGCCTGGAGCTACCGGGACGTGTTCGCCGAACACACTCCCCTTATTCCCGTGATCGCCGTCCTGCCCGTGACCGACGCGCCGCAGACACTGGCGATGTACGAGACCGTGAGCAAGGGGTTCCTCGACGCCGGGTTCCCGCCGGAGCAGATCATCCCGGCCATCGTGGCGCTGGAGTCCTTCATTTTTGGATCCGCCTACGACGTCACCGCACCGGCGGACATCTTCGATTCCGGAACCATGGCCGAATCCACCCCGCACTTCACGGCAGCGGTACGGGACGCTGCGGCCGGTGCGGGACGGGGCCGGCCCGCCGATACGGCCTTCAGCCTGGGCCTCGACGCGCTCGTGTCCGGCCTCGGCGTGCTCCGGCGGGCCAATCCAATGGAGTAATTTTCGCACTCAATTAGGTCACAGCTCTTTTCCCTAATTGGCCTGCAGGTGTAAAGTCCCGGGTTTAGGTGAGCCTAACCATGGCTGCCCGACCAGAAGGTTTTACATGACAGCCAACTTCCTCATCGGCCTGCGCGAAGGCCTGGAGGCCACCCTCATCGTGGTCCTCCTGATGGCCTACCTGACCAAGAGCGGCAGGCGGGCCCTGCTGCCCCGGCTCTGGGCCGGCGTCGGACTTGCCGTCGCCGTCTCCGCCGCTTTCGGCGCCCTGCTGACGTTCGGTCCGCGCGGCCTGACCTTCGAAGCCCAGGAGGCCATCGGCGGCGGCCTGTCCGTCGTCGCCGTCGCCCTGGTGACATGGATGGTCTTCTGGATGGCACGCACCGCACGCACGCTCGGCAGCGAGCTGCGGTCCCGCGTCGACGGCGTGGCGGACGGAGCCGCGTGGGGCCTGGTCCTGGTGGCGGCCCTCGCCGTCGGCCGCGAAGGCCTGGAAACCGCGCTCTTCCTCTGGGCCGCCGCGCAGGCCACCGGCTCCTCCACCGAACCCCTCACGGGTGCGCTGCTGGGCCTTGCCGTCGCCGCCGGCCTGGGCTTCCTCCTGCACCGCGGGGTCCTCAAAGTGAACCTCGCCCGGTTCTTTACCTGGACCGGCGCAGCCCTGGTGGTCATCGCCGGCGGTGTCCTCGCCTACGGCATCCACGACCTGCAGGAGGCCGGGATCCTGCCGGGACTCCACACCCTGGCCTTCGACGTCAGCACCGCCGTTCCCCCGTCATCCTGGTACGGAACCCTTTTGAAGGGAACGCTGAACTTCTCACCGGCCACCACCTGGCTGGAAGCCGGCGCCTGGGTGCTCTACGTACTGCCCGTCATGTTCCTCTACCTCCGTTCCAACCTCCCGTCCACCGGAAGCCGCACGAAGTCCGCCGCCCCGGCGCCCGCCGCTGCCTCCTAGATCCCCACCATCCCCCAAGGAATCCCCATGCCTGGCCTGAACCTGCCCGAAATCCGCCGCACCACCCCCCGCCTGAGGCTTGCCGCCGCCGCGGCGGCCATCACCCTGCCCCTGGCCCTGGCCGCCTGCACCGACAACGCCTCATCCTCCTCTGCCCCGGGCGGCCCCATCAAGGTCACCAGCACGGGCTCCGAATGCAAGGTTGCTGCCAGTGAGGCCGCCAGCGGAAGCCTCACCTTCGCCGTCCAGAACGACGGCCCCGAGGTCACCGAGTTCTACCTGCTGGCCGGCGACGGCCTGCGGATCGTCGGCGAGGTGGAGAACATCGGTCCCGGCATTTCCCGCAACCTGGTGCTCACCGCCCCCGCCGGCGAGTACATCACTGCCTGCAAGCCCGGCATGAAGGGGGACGGCATCCGCGCCCCGTTCACCGTGAAGGACTCCGGGACCGCGGCCGCCGTCGACGCCGACCTGCAGAAACTCGTGGACACCGGCGTCAGCCAGTACACCGCCTACGTGAAGGACCAGACCGAACAGCTGGTGGCCGGGACGAAGGAGTTCGCGGATGCCTACGCTGCCGGGGACGCAGACGCCGCGCGGGCCCTCTACGCCGCCACCCGGCAGCACTGGGAACGGATCGAACCTGTTGCGGAGTCCTTCGGCGACCTCGACCCGAAGCTCGACGCCCGCGAGGCCGACCTTGAACCCGGCCAGGAGTGGACCGGCTGGCACCGCGCCGAAAAGGACCTGTTCCCGCCGGCCGGCTACGCACCCCTGACCGCCGGCGAACGCGCCACGCTGGCAAGCCAGCTGGTTGCTGACACTGACGAACTCGCAGCCCGGACCCGGTCCGTGGAACTCACCGCGGACCAGCTGGGCAACGGCGCCAAGGAACTGCTCGACGAGGTGGCCCGCGGCAAGGTCACCGGCGAAGAGGAAATCTGGTCGCACACAGACCTGTGGGACTTCCAGGCAAACCTCGACGGCGCCCGCATCGCCTTCGAAAACCTCAAGCCTGCCCTGCAGCAGAAGGATGCCGCCCTCGCCACGGAACTGGACGGCAAGTTCGCGGCACTCCAGGCTGAACTCGCAAAGTATGCCAAGGGTGAGGGCTTTGCCTACTACAACGAGCTCACACCGGAACAGGTCCAGCAGCTCAGTGCCCGGGTGGACGCCCTGGGTGAGCCCCTGTCCCGGCTGACCGCGGCAGTGGTGCTGTGAGCGGCTGCCCCTTCGGCGGTGGCGGACCCCCGGCGGAGAACGGGGCCGCCCCCGCCGCCACGGCCGGAAAGTCCGGAGTCTCCCGCCGTGGCCTGCTGGGCCTGGCCGGTGTTGGCGGGGCGGGCGCCGTGGCGGGAATCGCTGCCGGGCTGCTGGGCCGTGACGCCGTGGAGGCCGCGGTCAGTCCCGCTTCGAACGTGAGCTCCGCCGTCGTACCTTTTCATGGCGAGCGGCAGGCAGGAATTACGACGCCGGCCCAGGACCGGCTGCACATGGCCGCCTTTGACGTGACCACGGAAGACCGCGCAGCCCTGATCCGCCTCCTCAAGGACTGGACAGCGGCAGCGGAAGCGATGACGGCGGGGCACACCACCGGCGGTACAGGCGCTGTTGAAGGGCCCTACGATGCACCGCCGGAAGATACCGGTGAAGCGCTGGACCTCGACGCAGGGCGGCTCACCCTGACCTTCGGTTTCGGCGCCGGCCTCTTCAAAAAGGACGGGAAGGCCCGGTTTGGACTGGAAGGCCGGCGCCCGGAAGCCCTCATCGACCTGCCGCACTTTCCAGGCGACGCGCTGGATCCGGCGAAGACGGGCGGTGACCTTGTGGTGCAGGCCTGCGCGGATGACCCGCAGGTGGCGGTCCATGCCATCCGCAACCTGGCCCGGATCGGCTTCGGGAAGGTCAGGGTCCGGTGGTCCCAACTCGGCTTCGGCCGCACCTCTTCCACATCCCGCGCGCAGCAGACGCCGCGGAACCTGTTCGGCTTCAAGGACGGCACCAACAACCTCAAGGCCGAGGACGGCGGCCTGCTCAACCAGCACGTTTGGGCCGGCGGCGGCGCCTCGGCCGGTGAGGCATGGATGGCCGGCGGCAGCTACCTGGTGGCACGCCGCATCCGGATGCACATCGAGATCTGGGACCGGACATCGCTGCGGGAGCAGGAGGCCCTGGTCGGACGGACCAAGGGGACGGGTGCACCCCTGTCCGGCGGGGAGGAGTTCACCGCCCCCAATTTCGCGGTGACGGGAAAGAACCAGCAGCCGCTGATCCCACTGGATGCGCATGTCCGGCTGGCGCATGCGGACCAGAACGGCGGGGTGCGGATGCTCCGGCGCGGCTACAACTACACGGACGGCTCCGACGGGCTGGGGCACCTGGATGCGGGCCTGTTCTTCATAGCCTTCGTGAAGGACCCCCGGACGCACTATGTTCCGATGCAGATGGCCATGGCCCGCCAGGACACGCTGGCACTGGAGTACCTCAAGCACACCGGGTCCGGGCTGTTCGCGGTGCCGCCGGGCGTCCAGCCGGGCGGGTTCATCGGGGAGGGACTCTTCAGCTGAGCATGCTTGTAGTACAAGTTTAATACTTGTATCCTAAGAAGGTGGGCGAAGGAGCCCAGTCCCGCCTCTAGGAGAATTCATGAGCACCGTCGACCTCATCCGGCACGTCAAGCTGTCCACCGCCCGCCTTCCCCTTGCCGTTCCCATCAGCGATGCCAAGGTCTTCACGGGTCGGCAGAAGCCCATGACCGAGGTGGTGTTCCTTTTCGCGGAAATCACCACCGAACTGGGCCACTCCGGCATTGGCTTCAGCTACTCCAAGCGGGCCGGCGGACCTGCCCAATACGCCCACGCCAAGGAAGTGGCGGAGGGCATCATCGGCGAGGACCCCAACGACATCGCCAAGATCTACACCAAGCTCCTCTGGGCCGGCGCCTCCGTGGGCCGCTCCGGCGTCGCCACGCAAGCCCTGGCCGCCATCGACATCGCCCTCTACGACCTGAAAGCCAAGCGTGCAGGCCTGCCGCTGGCCAAGTTCCTGGGCTCGCACCGGGACTCGGTGCAGACCTACAACACCTCCGGCGGGTTCCTGAACGCCACCCTTGACGAGGTCAAAGCCCGCGCTTCGCAGTCCCTCGAGGAAGGCATCGGCGGCATCAAGATCAAGGTGGGGCTGCCCGACTCCGCCGAGGACCTCCGCCGCGTGGCCGGCATCCGGGAACACATCGGCTGGGATGTCCCGCTGATGGTGGACGCCAACCAGCAGTGGGACCGCGCCACCGCCCTGCGCATGGGCCGCCGGCTTGAGGAATTCAACCTCATCTGGATCGAGGAGCCGCTGGACGCGTACGACTTCGAAGGCCACGCCCACCTGGCGCAGGTCCTGGACACCCCCATCGCCACCGGCGAAATGCTGGCCTCCGTGGCCGAACACAAGGGCCTCATCGCCGCCAACGGCTGCGACATCATCCAGCCGGATGCCCCCCGCGTCGGCGGCATCACCCAGTTCCTCCGGCTGGCCGCCCTGGCGGACGAGCGCGGCCTGGGCCTGGCACCGCACTTCGCCATGGAGATCCACCTGCACCTCGCCGCCGCGTACCCGCGCGAACCCTGGGTGGAGCACTTCGACTGGCTGGACCCGCTGTTCAACGAGCGCCTCGAAACCAAGGACGGCCGGATGATCGTTCCGGACCGCCCCGGACTCGGCGTCACCCTGAGTGACCAGGCACGTGCCTGGACCACCGAGTCCGTGGAGTTCGGCGCCGCAGCCTGAACCCGTACCCTTGAGCCATGAGCCGGAACCTCACTGCGGACCTCGCCGCTGACCTTCGCAACCGCATCGTCGACGGCGTCATCCAGCCAGGTGAGAAGCTGCCCAGCGAAAACACGCTGATCAGCGAGTTCGGCGTCAGCCGGACGGTGGTCCGTGCCGCGCTGACCCGGCTGCAGGCCGAGGGACTGGTGGAAACCGAGCGGGGGCGTGGCAGCTTCGCCCTCACACCGCCGTCGGACGGGCCCCAGGCAGCACCCGGGGCCCGACCGGTGGCCACCACCGAGGACAGGCTGCACCTGCTGGCGTTCCGGATGGGCGTGGAAACCGAAGCCGCGGCGCTGGCGGCGCGCAACCGCAGTGACCGCCAGTTGCGGGCCGTTTCCACAGCACTGGAGGAATTCACTGCCAGCGCCGGCCACCCGGCCCATGCCATGAAATCGGATTTCGACTTCCACCGGGCTGTGGCGGCAGCCTCCGGCAACCCTTACTACTCAGACTGCCTGGCCGCGCTGGGCCAGACGATGATAGCCATGCCGCGCACCCGGCTGATGACCGGGGCGGAGCATTACGCCCGGGACCACTTTGACCAGGTGGTTTTGGAGCACCGGTCCATCCTTGATGCCATCGCCGACGGGGATGAGGCTGCCGCGGCCGCCGCCATGCGCAGCCACCTGGCCAACTCACGACGCCGGTTCAAGGCTTCCGCGCGCCCGCCCAGTGAGCCTGGTCCCCGGCCCGAGTCCTGATCTTGTTCGCTGATCCGCACCTTCAGGGCACGGATCAGCGAACAGGATCCTGACGGGCGGGCGTCACCCGGCCGGAACCCCTGCCGGCATGGCTTCCTCGATCAGTTCCAGCAGTCGCAGCACGGCCGGGTTGGCGGTCTCCTCATTCCATGCCAGCTCCAGGTCCACCCGGTTCAGTTCCTGCATGCCGTGCCGGCCGTCAATCTCATGGAATTCCACCCCGGGCGGCGAGAACGCCATGGCCGAGGCCGGCACCAGGGTCACGCCCAGACCCGCCTGGACGAAGGCCAGCAGCGCGGGGACCTGGCTGGCGTACTGGGTGATGTTGGCATGCGCCCCGGCACTGGCGAACAGCCGCAGCACGAGGTCGTGGAAGTACCGGGCCTCCTTGGTTGAATACATCAGCAGCGGCCGCCGGTCCAGCGAACCCAACGGCAGCGGCTGGCCCTCGGCAAGGACCGTGTTGCCCAGGACCGCGCTGCCCTGCGGCACGGCCACCACCAGCCGGTCCTGCATCAGCGGCCGGGACACCACCCCCGGCCGGGCCACGATGGGACGCAGCAGCCCGATGTCCACGCTGCCCTTGACCAGCCCGTCCATCTGGTCCGTGGACACCAGTTCACGCAGCACAAAGGACACCCCCGGCATCCCCTCGGCGGCGCGGCGCAGCATCATGGGAAGGGCACTTTGGCCGGCAATCGCGGTGTAGCCCACGGTGATGGTTCCGGCCTGGCCGGAGGAAACCCGCCGGACGTCCATGTCCGTCTTGATGCACATGTCCAGGATCTGCCGTGCCCTGGGCAGCAGCGTTGCCCCTGCGGCCGTCAGTTCCACCTTGCGGCTGGTCCTGCTGAACAAGGAAGTGTTGAGCTTCTTCTCCAGCATCTGGATCTGCCGGCTGAGGGGCGGCTGGGTCATGTTGAGCCGCTCCGCTGCGGCACCGAAGTGCAGTTCCTCGGCGACAGCCACGAAGGCCTCTAACTGGGGCAGCGAAAACATCAATACCTTTACTGGATTGTGGAGTGCAGAAATTAGCTTGGACCTGTATCGATTGCTTCCCATATCGTCTGTGAACAGGACCACACAATGCAACCCACCCTAAGGAACACAGCGCCGTGACACAGGCTTACGATCCCTCCCGCCACCTCGGACAGGCCACTATCACCGGAGTCACCATCACCCCGGTTGCCTTCCGTGACCCGCCGCTCCTTAATGCGGTGGGGGTGCACGAACCCTTTGCCCTGCGCGCCATCGTGGAGGTGATGACCGACGCCGGTGTTTCCGGGTTCGGCGAAACGTACGGCGACGCCGGGCATCTGGCCCGGCTGCAGCTGGCTGCGGACGCCGTAACCGGCGTGGACGTCTTCAACATCAACACGCTGCGCAGCCGGATCGCCGGGGCCCTGAGCCGGGACACCATCCAGGGCGGCCACGGCATGAGCGGCATGGTCACCGGCTCCAGCACGGCGGACCGCGTCCTGTCCGCCTTCGACGTGGCTGCACTGGACATCCAGGGCAAGCTGCTGGGCCGGCCGGTCAGCGACCTGCTGGGCGGCGCCGTCCGCGACGCTGTCCAGTTCAGCGGCTACCTCTTCTATAAGTGGGCAGGCCACCCCGGCCAGGCCGACGACGCCTGGGGCGAGGCACTGGATCCGACCGGCATTGTCCGGCAGGCACGCACCATGGTGGACCACTACGGGTTCGGTGCACTCAAGCTGAAGGCCGGCGTCTTCCCGCCCGAGGAGGAGATCGCCGCGATCCAGGCGCTGCGGGCAGAGTTCCCGGACCTCCCGCTGCGGATCGACCCCAACGCGGCCTGGACCGTGGAAACCTCCATCCGGGTGGGCAAGGAGCTGGACGGGGTACTGGAATACCTCGAGGACCCGACGCCGGGCATCGAGGGGATGGCTGCCGTCCGCAGCCAGGTGGGCATGCCCCTGGCCACCAACATGTGCGTGGTCAGCTTCGCCGATGTTGCCCCGGCCGTTGCGGCCGGAGCCGTGGACGTCATCCTCTCCGACCACCACTTCTGGGGTGGACTGCGCCGCAGCCAGTTCCTGGCCGGCATCACGGAGACCTTCGGGCTGGGCCTGTCCATGCACTCCAACTCGCACCTGGGAATCAGCCTGGCCGCCATGGTCCACCTGGCCGCCGCCACCCCCAATTTGGACTACGCCTGCGATACCCACTGGCCCTGGAAGGACCCCGAAGAGGACGTCATCACCGCCGGAACCCTGTCCTTCAAGGACGGCGCCGTCAGCGTACCCACCTCGCCCGGCCTGGGCGTCGAGGTGGACAGGGACGCACTGGAACGGCTGCACCGGCAGTACCTTGACTCCGGCATCCGCAGCCGGGACGACACCGGCTACATGCAGCGCCTCCACCCCTCCTACGAGCTGCGGAGCCCGCGCTGGTGAGCACCACAGCAGCGGCGGGCGGCGGGCAGTCCCTGCAGGTCGTCGTCACCGACCCCATCATCAGCCGGTTTGAAGACACCCTAAGGTCCGACGCCGGCGCGCACCGCTGGGACATGGCTGCGTCGTGGTCCCCGGAAAGGCGCGCAGCGGCACTGGCCCGTGCCGACGTCGTCGTCTGTTCATCGCTTCCGCCGCATGAAGCCGAAGCCGCCGCCAAGGCCCGCCTGGTGCACGTCACCGGTGCGGGGTACGACAAGATCTCCTTCCCGCACCTGGCGCCGGGTGCCGCGGTGGCCAATACGTTCCACCACGCCCGGCCTATCGCCGAGCATGTCCTGATGGTCACCCTGATGCTGTCCCGGAATGTGGTCCGCGCGGACCGTGAACTCAGGAACGGGACGTGGCGGACCATCGCCACGGACAGCACGGTCCCCTTCCATCCCGTGCTGGGTGATCTGGTCATGGGCGTGGTGGGGCTGGGGTCGATCGGTGCCGAGGTGGCACGGGTGGCAGCCGCCATGGGGATGACGGTCCGGGCGGTCCGCCGCAACCCTGCGGCACCGCTGCCCGGCGGTGTTTCCCTTGACTGGGTGGGCGGTACGGCGGACCTGCCCCAACTCCTGGCCGGCTCCGACGTCGTGGTGGTCACGGTGCCGCTGGACGGGGAAACCCGGGGCCTCATCGGGGCGGCGGAGCTGGCTGCAATGAAGCCTTCCGCTTTCCTGGTCAACGTGGCCCGCGGCGCTGTTGTGGACCAGGCCGCGCTCTACGCCGCACTGCAGCAGCGGACCATCGCCGGTGCAGGCCTGGATGTTTGGTGGGGCGTTCCCGCCGACGGTGTTGTTCCGCCGGCCGAATGGCCGTTCACGGAGCTGGACAACGCGGTGCTCACCCCGCACCACTCCGGCCACGCACGGCAGACCTTTGAGCGGCGCGCCCGCGACATTGCCGCCAACATCAGCCGGCTCTCCCGCGGCCTGGAGCTGCACAACGTGGTCAGGCAGATCCCAGCACCAGCTGTATGACCAGCAGGACGCTGCCCAGCGCGGAGGCGCCGAAGGCAAGGGCTTTCAGGCGCACCGCGCTGAGGTAGCGGTTGATCCGGCGGGACGCCAGGTAACCTGCCACCACGGCCGGCGCCATCCACAGGGCCAATACCAGCATGTGTCCGGTCACGGTGCCGGCCGCCCACAGCATGGCCAGGGAGATGGCCGAGCCCACCATGAAGAACGCACTCATGGTTCCGCGCAGCCGCGGCCCGTCATGGTTCTGCCAGACCAGTGCCATGGGTGGTCCGCCGATGGAGGTGGCGGTTCCCATGATGCCCGACGCCGCCCCGGCGGCCACCAGGTTCGCGCGGCGGGGACGCGGCGCCCAGCCGCGGCCTGCCAGGACCAGGCCGGTGACCACCACGGCCACCACCACCCAGGCCAGGCCTTCCCGGGACGACGCCGCCACCAGCCAGGTGCCCAGCAGGCTGCCGGGGACCCGGCCAAGCAGCGCCCAGCCGGTCCCCCGCAGGTCCAGGCTCTGCCGTTCGGTGACAGTGACCATGACGGTGACCAGCAGGGCGAGCAGGATCAGGGACGCAGGCAGCAGCGCCGGGTCGATCAGTGCGATCACCGGCGCTGCCAGCATGCCCATCCCGAAGCCGCTGGACGCCTGCAGGCAGGCGGCCAGGAAAATCACTCCGGCGATGATGGCGTATTCGGTTACCGTCACAGGGCTCCGGCGGCTGCCGTGGCACTGGTGAGGCCCTTGGCGGCGTCGAGCGGGAAATGGCATTCGGCCAGGTGGCGCCTGCCATCCGGCGCGGTCAGGACCTGGGGTTCCGGGGCCACCTCGGCGCAGATGTCCTGCGCCTTCCAGCAGCGTGTCCGGAAACGGCATCCCGACGGCGGGTCCAGCGGGGAAGGCAGTTCGCCTTTGAGCACAATCCGCTCCCGCTGGGCGCCGCTGACATCCAGCTTGGGCGAGGCGGACATCAGCGCGGCCGTGTACGGGTGCCGCGGATGGTCGAACACCTCCTCGGTTTCCCCCGTTTCAATGATCCGGCCGAGGTACATCACGGCAACCCGGTCTGCCACGTGGCGGACCACGGTCAGGTCGTGGGAGATAAAGATATAGGAGACGCCCAGTTCTTTCTGGAGTTCATTGAGCAGGTTCAGGACCTGGGCCTGGACGGAAAGGTCCAGCGCGGACACCGGTTCGTCAAGGATGATCACGTCCGGGTTGAGCGCCAGTGCCCGGGCGATGCCGATCCGCTGCCGCTGCCCGCCGGAGAATTCCTGTGGCGACTTCCGGGCGTCGGAGGCGCGCAGGCCCACCATCTGCAGCAGTTCGCCCACCCGGTCCGCGCGTGCCTTCGCCGTCGGGTACAGGCTGCGGTGGGTGGCCCAGGGCTCGGCGATGATGTCCCCGGCGCTCATGCGGGCGTTGAGCGAGGCGAACGGATCCTGGAAGACCATCTGCACACGCCGCCGCCAGGCCAGCAGCTCCTTGCCCTTGAGCCCGAACGGGTTGGTGCCCTCGAAGCTGACCGTCCCCTCATCCGGGGTTTCCAGCATCATCAGGGTCCGGGCCAGGGTGGACTTGCCGCAGCCGGATTCACCCACCAGGCCCAGGGTTTCGCCGCGGCCCACCGTCAGGCTGATGCCGTCCAGGGCGCGCAGCCTGGTGTTGCCGCTGGCGCTCTTGGCCACATGGAAGGTTTTGCTGAGTCCCTCGATGCTCAGAAGCGGTTCAGGCATTGGTGATCTCCTCGCTGAAGTGGCACGCAGCCGTGCGGACCGGACGGCCTGCCGTGCCGCCGTCGTTCGTTGCGGACGTGGCTTGGTCCACGTCCGCCGCAGCGTTATCCGCACGGCGGCGGCCTGCCGGACGCAGTGCGGGCCGCTGGGCACGGCAGATGTCCTGCACCAGGGGGCAGCGGGACTGGTAGACGCAGCCTGACGGGATGTCATGCAGCTCCGGCGGGCTGCCGGGGATGGACCGGAGCTGGTCTCCCCGCTCCAGGTTCACCGGCACCGATTCCAGCAGGCCCTTGGTGTACGGGTGCCGGGGATCGGCGAAGACCTCTGCGACGGGTCCGCTCTCCACCACGTTGCCCGCGTACATGACGGCCACGGAGTCGGCTTCCTCTGCCACGACGGCAAGGTCGTGGGTGATGAGGATGACGGCCATCTGGCCCTCCTCGCGCAGGGTCCGCAGCAGCTGCATGATCTGCGCCTGGACCGTCACGTCCAGGGCGGTAGTGGGCTCATCCGCGATCAGCAGCCGCGGGTTCAGCGCCACGGCCATGGCAATCAGGATCCGCTGGCGCATGCCGCCGGAGAACTGGTGCGGGTAGGAGTTCACCCTGGATTCAGGCTCCGGGATGCCCACCCGGCGCATCAGGTCGATGGCTTCCGCCTTGGCCTGTTTGGCGTTCAGTTTCCGGTGGATGCGGAAGGCCTCCCCCAGCTGCGTGCCGACTGTATATACGGGGTTCAGCGCGGTCAGGGCGTCCTGGAACACGATCCCCAACTCCGGGCCGGCGAACTTCAGCCGTTCCTTGGGCGTCAGTGCCGCCAGGTCTGTTCCGTTCAGGACAATAGTCCCCTCAGCGAGGTCGCAGACCGGATCCATGATCCCGGCCAGCGCCTTGGCGGTCATCGACTTTCCGCAGCCGGATTCGCCCAGCAGGGCCAGGGTCTCCCCTGCACGGGCTTCGAAGCCCACGCCGTTGACGGCGCGGACGGTGCCGCGGTGGGTCCGGATGTCCACGGCGAGGCCGCTGACCTGCAGGACGACGTCGTGCGGCTGCGAGGCGGTCACGCCGGCTGGTCCGGTGCGGGGCAGGGTGGCTTGGTCGGCAGCACTGTTCACGGCTGCGCCTCCTTTACGGGAATGCGGGCAATCAGCCGCTGGCGGGGAAGTGCCAGCCGCCAGCGCTGGGCGGGATCGGTGGCGATCCGCAGCCAGGCGGCCAGGACGTTCGCGGCGATGGTGGTGATCACGATGGCAACGCCGGGGAAGATGGACAGCCACCAGGCGGTCTGCAGGTACTGGCGCCCCTGCGACACCATGAGGCCCCAGCTCACATCCGGCGGCTGGATGCCGATGCCCAGGAAGCTCAGTGAGGACTCCGCCAGCATGACGTAGCAGAATTCCAGGGTGGCCAGCGTCAGCAGCGTCGGCAGGACGACGGGAATGACGTGCCGGCCGATGATGGCGTTGGGTTTGGCGCCGAACGTCCGTGCTGCGTCCACGAAGGTGCGGCTTTGCAGTTCGGCGGATTCGGCGCGGGCGGTACGCAGGTAGATGGGAATGCGCGTCAATGCCAGGATCAGCACGATGTTGGCGGCGGACGGGCTGAAGACGTAAAGGACCACGACGGCGAGCAGCAGGGACGGGAAGCTCATGATCACGTCGGCGATCCGCATGGACACGTTTTCCCGCCAACCGCGGTGGTAGCCGGCCCACACACCCCAGAGGGATCCGATGAGCAGCGCAGCCGCCACGGCCGGCAACGCCACGGACAGCGTGGTCCGGCTGGCCACTACCAGGCGGGCCAGCATGCTGCGGCCCAGCGAATCACTGCCCAGGAAGTACTCCCAGCCGTGGGCCATGGTGAACGGGGCCTTGTTGGCGAACAACAGGTTTTGCTTCGTGGCCAGGTCCCCCATCAGGGCAGGCCCCACCAGGGCGGTCAGCCCCACCAGCAGCAGGATGAATGCTGCCACGGAGGCGAACCGGTCCTTGAGCAGGAGGCGGAAAAGGCCGGGCTGTCCGTCCCTGGCGTTGGGGGCGTTCCTGGTGGGCGGCTGGCTGGAGGGCTGCTCCTGCGCCGCCCCTTGGGTCACGGGACTCGTCATGGTTACTCCTAGGCCTTGACCGTCACGGGACGGACGCGTGCGTCCAGCAGCGCGTAGCCCATGTCTATGAGGATGTTCAGGGCGAAGATGGCGACGGCGGTCAGCAGCACCGCCGCCTGCAGCACGGCGAAGTCCCGCTGCAGGATCGAATCGATCATCAGCTTGCCGATGCCGGGCCAGCCGAAGATCGTTTCTACCACCACGGCGCCGTTTACCAGGCCGACCGTCAGGTCTCCGGCTACTGTCAGCGCCGGGGCTGCGGCGTTCCGCAGGGCGTGGTGGGTCACCACCCGCAGTTCCCCGGCGCCGCGGCTGCGTGCCAGTTTGATGTACGGCTCGGAAAGGGCGGACACCATGGATCCGCGGACAATCTGCACCAGCACGCCGAAGGGGCGCAGGAGCAGCGTGGCGATGGGCAGCACCCATGCGCTGGCTCCCGTGACGCCGGACGTCGGCACCCATCCCAGCGTGATCGCGAAGATCCAGATGCCCACGATCGCCAGCCAGAAGTCCGGAATGGAGGCGGCGGCCATCGAGATGAAGCTGGAGATGCGGTCCGCGATGCCGTTGGGCTTCAGCGCCGCCCAGCAACCCACGATCACGGCAAGGATGATGGCCAGCACCATTGTGGTGGCCGCCAGCTGCAGGGTTGCCGGGAAGGCGCGCAGCGCCATGGCGGCCGCATCCTGCCCGGTGCGCAGCGACTGGCCGAAGTCCAGCCGCAGCACCCCGCCGAAGTAGTCCGCCATCTGCACCAGCAGCGGCTGGTCCAGGCCGTTGCGGGCCGTGAAGTCGTCCCGCATCTGCTGGGTGGCGTTCAACGGCAGGTACAGGCTGGCCGGGTTGCCGGTCATCCTGGCCAGAGCGAAGACACCCACCACCACAACCACCAGCGGCAGCGCGCTGGAGATGATGCGCTTTCTCAAATAGGTCAGCATGTGCCGTCCTTCGTGTCGCGGGCGGCTGTCAGCTGGCCGGGGTCATTTCAGAGACGCGCAGCTCATCCCCGCTGGAGGAGTTGGGGGTGTAGTTGACGGTTTTCGACTTGCCGAGGATGCCGGTCTGGTGCGAAATGTGCGCGAACTGGACCACCTTGTCGTTCTGGTAGGCGAAGATCTCCTCGAACGCCTTCTGGCGGTCGTCTCCCGAGGCGGCGTCGGCCTTCTTGATCATGGCGTCGAATTCCGGGGTGCCAAAGTAGCTCTGGGCGCCGTTGGAGAGCATGTACTGGTCCACGGTGAAGGCAGCGTCACCGGCCTGGTTGCCGTGCTGGGTCATGAGTGCCACCGCGCCCTCGTCCTCGGCGAACGGACGGACCTGGTAGGTGAGGTGCTGGGAGGTTTCCAGCATCTTCAGCTTGACGTTCAGGCCCGCCTGGCTGAGCTGCTCCTGCAGCACCTGGGCCAGTTCGGTGATCTTGGGGAACTGGGCACTGCGGACAACCAGTGAAATCTGCTTGGAGGTGTCCACTCCGTCAGCCTTGGCCTCCGCCACCAGGGACTTGGCCTTCTCCACATCGAAGGGCCAGCCCTTCAGTTCGGAGTTGTGGCCCACGATGCCTTCGGGAACCAGCTGCGCGGCCACCTGGTGCTTGCCCTGGTAGAGGGAGTTGACGATCCCTTCCTTGTCGATGGCGTAGTTGATGGCCTGGCGGACCCTGATGTCGTTGAGCGGTGCCTCGTTGGCGTCCATGCGGAGGGCAACGGTTTCGTTGTTCGGGTAGTCGACGCCGAGGTCGCCGATGTTGTCATCCGGGCTCAGGCCCATCGCCACGTCCGCCTCGCCGCTGGTGATCATGGCCGCCCGCACCGAGCTCTCCGAGCGCCACTGGTATTCGGCCTTGGCGTACGCCGGCTTGTCTCCCCAGTACCCGTCCCAGCTGGCCAGCGTGATCTTCTGGCCGGCATCCCACGATTCGATCTTGTAGGGGCCGGTGCCGATGGGTTCGCGGACCTTCTCGGTGGTGCTGGTGGACGGCGGCACCACCTCGAGGAAGGACAGCCTGAGGGGAAGGATGGGGTCCGGTTCGGGGGTGGTGACGGTCAGCGTGGTGGCGTCCACGGCCTTGACGGCCAGGTCTGCATCACCAAAGACGTAACCCTCCACGTTGCAGCCGAGCTTCGAGTTCACTGCGCGGTCGATGGTGAAGGCGGCTGCTTCAGCGTTAAAGGGTGTGCCGTCCTGGAAGGTGACTCCTTCGCGCAGCTTCAGGGTCCATTCGGTGTCGCTCGTGGCCTTCCATTCGGTGGCCAGCTTGGGTTCGAGTTCACCGCTGGTGGGGTTGCGCTCGATCAGCGGTTCGGTGACGTTTGAGCGCACCACCACTCCCGTGGACGTGAGGTTGGACTCGCAGGCCTCCAGTGTGGGCGGTTCCTGGCCCAGGACCACCCGCACGGTGTCGGCGGCACCCGTCCCCGCGCCGTCGGAATTGGCAACGGAGCAGCCGGCCAATCCCAGCGCTGCGGCAGCGACGAGGGCGGGCCACTTGAGGACGGACACTGGGACGGGAAGTTTTGAAGAAGACGTCATTGGGTTCCTCCGGTTTGAGAACTGTTGCGGCCGGGTGCTCCCGCTCCCTCTGGGGAGGGTGCCTCCGGGGCCGCGCTGGGTTCAAGCTAATTGAGCTCCGGGGGCACCACAAGGAAATTGCGGGCGCCGGGAAACCGTGAAGCGGGCACCATGCGGGCCATGCGCGGGTGTGATGGGGGCCACGTCCCGCCGGGATCCGCGCCATTCCGCAGAAGTTTCATCATCAATACAGAGCCTGCATGGATTCATGCCATTTGCATGTTGGACCTGTATGGGTCCGAAACCTAGGGTGCTGGATATGAACAGCATCTCTGTCCTCCAGGTGGGGCCCCTCATGCCAGTTGTCCAGGAAACGATCGCCAGGGATTATGGGGCGGTCCGGCTTCCCGATGCTCCGGAGGAGCGGGCCGGCTTCCTCGCCCGGGAGGGCGGAACGTTCGAGGTGGCGGTAACGTCCGGCCGGTTCGGTGTGGGGACTGAGCTGATGCGCGCCCTGCCGAACCTGCGCGCGGTCGTGAATTTCGGCGTCGGATATGACACCACCGATGTTGCCCAGGCCGTCGAGCGGGGCATCACGGTCACCAACACCCCTGATGTCCTCAACGACTGCGTGGCGGACACGGCGATCGCCCTTTACGTGGACCTCCTGCGAGGGACCAGCGCAGCGGACCGCTACGTCCGGCGCGGTGACTGGCTCAGCAAAGGCAACTTTCCCCTCGCCACCAAGGCCAGCGGCAGGAAGGTGGGGATCCTTGGCCTGGGGCGGATCGGCAAGGTCATCGCCAGGCGGCTGGAGGGCTTCGACTGCGAGATCAGCTACCACAGCAGGAACCCCGTGGCCGGCACCAGTTACCGCTACGCGGCGTCGCCGCGTGAGCTGGCGGAGGGGTGTGAGGTGCTCATTGTGGCAGCAGCGGGCGGAGCAGGGTCCGCCCGGCTGGTCGACGCCGGGGTCATCGAGGCGCTCGGTCCCCGCGGCTACCTGATCAACATTGCCCGCGGATCGGTGGTGGACCAGGACGCGCTGGTTGACGCCCTGTTGTCCGGCAGGCTGGCGGGCGCGGGCCTGGATGTCTTCGTGGATGAGCCGAAGGTTCCGGAGGACCTGCTCGCCCTGGACAACGTGGTCCTCCTCCCGCACGTGGGCAGCGGCACGCACGAGACCCGGGCAGCCATGGCGGACCTGACGCTCGCGAACCTGCGCTCGATCGTTGAGACCGGTTCGGCCCTGAGTCCGGTCCACCCGTAGCGGCCGTATTCGCCGTTGCCCTATCAGTTGGAGCCCTTAAAACCGGGTTTGGCAACCAGAACTGATAGGGCAACCGACGCCGGCAGGGCTTAAGGAACAACAAAAGAGCCCCGGTCCTAAGACCGGGGCTCTTTCCTTTGCGTGCGCGAGGGGGGATTTGAACCCCCACGCCCTTTCGGACACTGGCACCTGAAGCCAGCGCGTCTGCCGTTCCGCCACTCGCGCGCAACTTCTTCCACTCAACAGCCCCCGGTTTCCCGGACCGCGGTCTTGTAAAAGCAGCGAGATCAAGCATAACGGACACATGCCGGAAAACACCAATTGAGCCCCGGGAGTGCCCGGGAAGCCTCCGCTGGGCGGCCTGAGGCGGCGGCTTTTGGCCCGTGAATCCGCGGATTCCGGTGCAGCACCGGGGCCCGGGACGAATAACTTTTGGAGGCGGCAAGCCGTTGTGGATTAAGGTCATTCACAGCCCTGCCCAGTAGTATCGGGTGTAGGAGTGGCTGCCGTGCGCAGCGACGCCAGCGAGTGTGAACCGAACGCCGGATCAAGTTCCGGGACGCGAACTGCCCCACAGCCGGGGGGAAGGAGGAGAACCATGGGCCTGCTGGACAAGGTCGAGCGCGGCATCGAGAAAGCCGTCCGTGGCGTCTTCTCCACCGGTTCCAAGGCCCAGGTGGAGCCCGTGGAAATCGCCAGCCGGCTGCGCCGGGAAGTGGACCACAAATCCCTCACGGTATCGGCGGGACGAACCCTCGCGCCCAACGTCTTCGATGTCCAGCTCAGCGACGACGACTTCAAGCGGGCCCAGGAGTGGGGAACCCCGCTGGCCGAGGAACTCTGCGACGTCGTCATCAACCACGTCCGCAGCCAGGGCTACACGCTGCAGGGCGCGGTGCGGATTTCCTTCCGCCGCGACTCCGGGCTGCGCGCCGGTGACTTCGAAATTGCTTCCACGACGGAAAAGTCCCGGGGTACCGCCGGCGGCCAGGCGCCGCGCCCCGGCGTTCCGGCAGCACCCAGCCGCCAGCCCGCCAAACTCCAGCCTGTCCTGGACATCGACGGGCAGCGCTACTCGCTGAACGCCCCCTCCATCGTGCTCGGCCGCTCATCCGAGGCCGACATCCATGTGGAGGACACGGGCGTGTCCCGCCGCCACCTGGAAATCCGCACCGCCGACGGCGTCACGAGCGCCGTGGACCTGGGCTCCACGAATGGGAGCTACGTCAACGGGCAGCGGGTTTCGGGCAGCACTGAACTTACTGACGGCTCCACCATCACGATGGGACGGACAAAGATCATCTTCCGCCTGCTTCCTGCCAACCCCGGTGGCCACGCATGAGCGACCTGACCATCACCGCGCTGCGGTTCGGCTTCCTGCTGCTCCTCTGGGTGCTCATCTTCAGCATCGTCTCGGCCATGCGCCGCGACCTGATGGTGGGCCGGAAGGCCGCCTCGGGAGCGCCCACGGCCCGCGAAGTCCGCAAGAACCCTGAACTGGCCGAACCCGCCCAGCCGCCCGTGAAGCAGCAGGCCAGGCAGCTGGTGGTGGTGGAAGGGCCGCTCAAGGGACGGTCGCTTCCGTTGGCCGCCAGCCCCATCCTGCTGGGCCGCGCCCAGGAAGCCACGCTCGTGCTGGAGGACGACTACGCCTCCGGCCGGCACGCCAGGCTCTTCCCCCAAGGAAGCCGCTGGTTCATCGAGGACCTCGGTTCCACCAACGGCACCTACCTGGCGGACCAGCAACTTACCCGTGCCCTGCCCGTTGAGCCAGGGGTTCCTGTGAGAATCGGCAAGACGGTCATTGAATTGAGGCCGTAGCAGTGGCCGTGCCTGAAATCCCCGCCAACGGGTCACCGCCCGCGGAGCGGCCGCTCATCATGCGCTACGCCGCCCGGTCCGACGTGGGCCGCATCCGGTCCAAGAATGACGACTCCGCCTATGCGGGCCGGCACCTGGCGGTGGTCGCCGACGGCATGGGCGGACATGCGGGCGGCGATGTCGCCTCGGCCGCCACCGTGCTCGACATGATCCACCTGGACCGAACGGATTACGACGGCGACGCCGGCACCATCCTGGCCGACGAGATCCAGACCGCCAATTCGCTGCTTTCAGAACTGGTCCACATCAACCCGAAGCTTGCCGGGATGGGCACCACGGTCACTGCGCTGCTGCTGGCCGAAGGGAAACTGCACTTCGCGCACATCGGCGACTCGCGGGCCTACCGGCTGCGCGACGGGGTGTTCGAGCAGATCAGCGTGGACCACACGTTCGTGCAGCGGCTCATCGACGAGGGCAGGCTCAAGCCCGAAGAGGCGGAGACGCATCCGCACAAGAACGTGCTCATGCGCGTCCTGGGCGACGTTGATGCCAGCCCCGAACTGGACCTGGACACCCTTGAGGCCCGCCCGGGTGACCGGTGGCTGCTCTGCTCCGATGGCCTGAACTACGTCGCTGGACACGCCGTGGAGCGGACCGTCAAGGAGACCCCCAACCTTCGCGAATGCGTCGAGACCCTCGTGGAACTCACGCTCGAGGCCGGGTCCCCGGACAACGTCACCGTGGTCATGGTGGAAATCGCAGAGGAAACGCCCGACGACGTCAGCACGGCCGCCGTCGACGTCATCCCGTCAGCCGGAGCCGCGATGTCCGCTGGAGCGCCCGGCGCCGCAGCAGCCGGCAGGGAGGCTTCCGCCGTGGCGGCCGGCGACGGCAAGGACACAGGCACGGCAGCGGCACCCCTGGCCGCGGCTCCGGGAGACGGGGCAGCGGGCGCAGGCGGCAGCGGGGCTGGCGCCGGGGAGGAAACCAACTCCGGGAACGGCGGCGGAACCGGTGAGGACGGAGCCACGGACGGAAAATCAACCGATCCCGGCTCAACCGACCCGCACCTCGGTGAGCACCTGTCCGCAGAGGTCTTGCGCGAAGAGCTGGCATCACGGCCGCATGAACTCGTGGGTGCCGCCGCCACCGCCGCCGAATCCGGTTCCATTCCCACCGTGGCTGGCCGCACCGTCGCCCGCCGGGCGGCCACGCTGCTGACCCACAAGGCAGACCAAACCTCGGCCGAGGACGACGAAACCCTGGTTCCGCTGAAACCGCGGCGCTGGCTCACGTGGTCCATTGCCGCCGCCATCCTGGTGGTCCTGGGCGTCGGCCTCTGGCTCGGATACGCCTGGACCCAGACCCGGTACTACGTCGGCGAATACGTCAGCGAGACGGGTTCCCGGGTGGCCATCTTTAACGGCGTCTCCCAGCGGCTGGGGCCCATCGAGCTTTCCAGCCTGGAAGCGGTGACGGACATCCGGATGGATTCCCTCCCGCAGTTCTCGCAGCAGAGGGTCCGCCAGACTGTCCCCGCCAATGACCTTTACGACGCCCAGCGGATCGTGAAGAACCTCGAGCTGACGGGCACCACGTCACCGGAAGAAGAGTGCCCGCCGGCCACGGCGTCGCCCACCGCGTCACCGGCTCCGGCCACCCCTTCGGCTGCTGCCACGCCAAGTCCGTCCCCCACGGGTTCCGCTGCTCCTCCGGCATCCGGCAGCCCCTCCCCGACCCCCAGTCCCACCGTAACCTGCCAGGGGGGCCAATGAGCCAGCTCAGCACCACACCCAAGCCTCGCCGCAACGTTGAGCTCGCGCTGCTGGTCCTTGCCCTGGCAGTCGGCATCGGCGCGAACATGATGGTCGGGGTGGACAAGGAAAAAGCCTTCGACTCGGACTTCTGGTTCCAGTCGAGCCTGCTGGCGGTGGCGGCGCTGGTGTTCCACGCCGTGCTGCGCTTCCGCGCCAAATATGCTGATCCGGTAATACTTCCGCTGGTGGTGGCCCTGAACGGCCTCGGCCTGGCCATGATCCACCGGCTCGACGCGCCGGGTGATGACACCGGCAACAACCAGCTGCGCTGGACGCTCATTGCCATGGCGGTGGCGATTGCGGTGATTTGGTTCCTCAAGGATCACCGCATCCTGCGCCGCTTCACCTTCATTTCCCTGGCTGCCAGTGCGCTGTTGCTGATCCTTCCGCTGGTCCCCGGGATCAGTGCCGGCGAGATCCTGGGCGCCCGGGTATGGATCCGGCTGGGCCCCATGACCTTCCAGCCGGGTGAGGTCGCCAAGATCACCCTTGCCATATTCTTCGCCGGTTATCTTTCCTCCAACCGGGACCTCATCCTGTTGGCCGGCCGCAAGATCGGGCCGCTGCAGTTCCCGCGGTTCAAGGACATGGGGCCCATGATCACGGCCTGGCTGGTCAGCATCGGCGTGCTTATCTTCCAGCGCGACCTGGGCTCCTCGGTACTGTTCTTTGGCCTGTTCATCGTCATGATCTACGTGGCCACCAGCCGCATCAGCTGGGTGGTCATTGGCGTGGCGCTCATCCTGGGCGGCGGCTTCGTGGCCTCCAACGTTTTTTCGCACGTGCAGCTCCGGATCGACGGCTGGCTCAACGCGTTTACGCCGGAGGTTTACGACCGTTCGCCCGGCGGCAGCGGCCAGATCGTGCAGGGCCTGTTCGGCATGGCCAACGGCGGACTGGTGGGCACCGGCCTCGGCCAAGGCCGGCCTGACCTTGTGCCCTTTGCCAACAGCGACATGATCATCGCCTCCCTGGGCGAGGAACTCGGGCTGATCGGCCTGTTCGCCGTCGTCCTCATGTACCTGCTGTTCTTCACCCGCGGCTTCCGCGCCGCCCTGGGCACCCGGGACGCGTTCGGCAAGCTCCTGGCCTGCGGCCTGTCCTTCGCGGTGGCCCTGCAGTGCTTCGTGGTGATCGGGGGCGTCACGCGCCTGATCCCGTTGACCGGTCTGACCACCCCCTTCCTGGCCGCCGGCGGTTCATCCCTGTTGGCCAACTGGATCATCGTGGGACTCCTGCTGCTGATCTCGCACACCGCACGCGCCCCCGTGAACACCACGCCGCTGCCGCCCGCCAAGGACCCGGCAAAAGCCCCGAACGCCACTGGCATTGATACTCCTACCGAGGCGGTGAAGCACCTGTGAACCAGGCAATACGGCATTCATGGGTGGCAGCAGTCGCCCTGTTCGCCCTGATTTTTGGCGCCATCAGCTACGTCCAGGTGGTGGGCGCCGACGAGCTCAAGGCCAACCCCTGGAACCAGCGCGCCATCCTGCAGAACTACTGCAGTGACCGCGGTGCCATCATCGTGGGCGGAACACCTGTGGCAGAGTCCGTGGAGACCGGATCGGAAACCTGCAAGTTCCAGCGCACCTACCCCCAGGGGGAGCTCTACGCGGGCATCACCGGCTACTTCTCGCAGAACTTTGGCGCCACCGGCCTGGAACGGGCCATGGGTGAGGTCCTGACCGGCGATTCGGACCAGCTGTTCCTGGACCGGGTCGGCCAGCTGTTCCTGGGCAACCAGCCCAAGGGCGCCTCCGTGGAACTCACCATCGACCCGGAGATCCAGCAGCTTGCCTACAGCCTGATCCCGGACGGGCAGCGCGGATCCATCGTGGTCACCAACCCCAAGACCGGCGCCATCCTGGCCATGGCTTCCAAACCGTCCTACGATCCCAACACCGTGGCCACGCAGGACCCCACGGCAGAGAGCAACAGCATCAACGAACTGCTGAAGGTTCCCGGGATCAACCTGAACCAAAACGTCAGCGGCCCCACCGGCGAACTGCTGGCCCCGGGTTCGGTGTACAAGCTCGTTGACACCGCAGCCGCCTTGGCGTCCGGGAAGTACAACGCGGACAGCGTACTTCCCAACCCGGCGGAAATGCCCTTCGACGGTATCTCCTACAAGCTGCCCAACTACGCGGGCGGCAACTGCTACACCAGGGACACCGCGAGTTTCGCGTTCGCCCTGCAGCAGTCCTGCAACACTCCCTTCGCCAGCATCGCGCTGGACCTGGGCCGTGACGCGATCGCCAACCAGGCCCAGAAGTTCGGCTTCGGCGAGGATGTGGGAGACCAGCTGAAGCTCGGCTACGCCCGCGGCAACGGCTTCCCGGACGACCTCGACGCTCCCGGCCTGGCCCAGTCGGCCATCGGCCAGAAGGACGTCCGCGCCACGCCGCTGCAGGTGAACATGATGACGTCGGCCATCGCGAACGACGGCGTGCAGATGCGTCCAAACCTCATCAAGACGCTCCGTTCCCCCGACCTGCGCGTCATCAACGAGCCGCAGCCTGAACAGCTGCGGACCTCCACCACTCCGGAGATCAGCAACCAGATCACCGACTGGATGGTCAGCGCGGTCAGCGAAGGTATCGCCAACCGGGCGGCCGTCCCGGGCGTGCAGGTGGCGGGCAAGACCGGAACGGCGGAGCTGGGCAACGGCACCAACAACTCCTGGTTCACCGGGTTCGCTCCCGCCAACAATCCACAGGTGAGTGTCACGATCGTCATGGAAGGCGTCGACATCTACACCGGAGCACAGTTGACCAGTCCGAACGCGAAGAAGATTTTTGAGGCGGTGTTGAATAAGTGAGGCCTACAACCGGAATCACCCTCGGCGGCAGATTCCAGCTGACAACGCGTATCGCGATCGGCGGCATGGGTGAAGTCTGGAAAGCGAAGGACCTCGTCCTGGGCCGCATCGTCGCGATCAAGGTGTTGAAGGAGGAGTACACCGGCGACCCCGGCTTCCTCCAGCGCTTCCGCGCAGAGGCCCGCCACACCGCCCTCCTCAACCACGTGGGGATCGCCAACGTCTTCGACTACGGCGAGGAGGAAGGCTCCGCGTACCTGGTCATGGAACTCGTTCCCGGCCAGCCGCTGAGCAGCATCATCGAGCACGAGCACGTCCTGTCCCCGGACCGGACGCTGTCCATCATCGCCCAGACCGCGCGGGCGCTGTCGGTGGCGCACGCGCAGGGACTCGTGCACCGTGACGTCAAGCCCGGCAACCTCCTGATCACGCCTGACGGCCGGGTGAAGGTCACGGACTTCGGCATCGCCCGGCTCGCCGACCAGGTACCCCTGACGCAGACCGGCCAGGTGATGGGCACCGCGCAGTACCTGGCACCCGAACAGGCCACCGGCCAGACCGCCACGGGCTCGTCCGACATCTATTCCCTGGGCGTCATTGGCTACGAATGCCTCACCGGGCACCGGCCGTTCTCCGGGGAATCCCAGATCGCCATCGCCCTGGCGCAGGTCAACGACGCGCCGCCGCCGCTGCCCGAGACCCTGCCTGCCCCGGTCCGCGCACTCCTAATGTCCATGCTGGCCAAGGACCCGAAAAACCGTCCCGAGAACGCCATCAAGCTTGCGGAGGCTGCCGAGGCGATCCGCAACGGCGACGTCGGCGCTGCCCGCGCGGCCGTGCCCGGCATGCTGCTCTTCGACTCCCCGGAGACCGGCCCCATCACCGCCCCGGTGGATACCGCAACGGCTCCCACCGGCGTGATCGGTGCGCAGCGCGACTCCTCGCCGACCGCCACGTCGGCGCTGCCCGTGGTGGGTGCCGCCGCGGCGGGCGCAGCAGCAGGAGCTGCAGCGGCCAACGCCGCTGACGGCGACGGAGACAACACCCCGCAGGGCCCGTTGGCCCGGGCCAACGCGCTGGCCGCCGAGCGGGACTGGAGACACGAGGAGACCACGTACGACGACGATCCCGCCGATGAGCCGCAGCGCAAGGGCCGCAGCCCCTGGACCTGGCCGTTGATCGCCCTCATCCTGCTGCTCCTGTTCGCCCTGGTGGGTTTCCTGCTGAACAGCCTGGGCGTCTTCTCGCCGTCCAACAGCCCCGCCGCAACGTCCAGCTCCAGCAGCCCGCGGACCACCAGCGCCACCCCCACCAGGAGCACGCCGCCTCCCACACCGACGCCTACGCGGGACACGCCTACGCCGACCCCCACGCCCACCCAGGAAACCGTGAACGTCATTCCGGACGCCTACCTGGGCAAGGACTACCGCCAGGTCCAGTCCGAACTTTCCAGCCTTGGACTGGCGGTGACGGTGGAGCCGGAGCAGACCGACGAGGCCTCGCCTGGTCAGGTCACAGGCCTGAACCCCACCGGACCGCTGCCGGTGGGATCGCCGATCACCGTGACCTACGCCGTGGCTCCGCCGCCCACCACAACGGCACCCACGTCGGAGGCGCCCACCGCCACGGCCCCCTCCACCGCACAATCCGCACCCTCTCCGCAGTTGCCCCTGCCCGCCTGTACCGCTGGAGAGCAGCCCGGCACTCCGCCCACCTGCGCTCCGTAAACGCCAGGACTGATCGTGAACGAGTCATCACGCGCACCGCTCCACCGGGAAGACAACGTCCCGGTGGACAACCAGCGTGTCCTGGGCAACCGCTACGAACTGGGCAACCTCATTGGGCGTGGCGGCATGGCGGACGTCTACCGGGGGACGGACACCCGGCTTGGCCGCACGGTGGCCATCAAGATCCTGCGCCCCGACATGGCACGGGATCCGCAGTTCCAGGCCCGGTTCAAGCGCGAGGCCCAGTCCGTGGCCGCACTGAACCATTCGTCCATCGTGGCCATCTACGACACGGGCGAACAGCAGGTCCATGACGGTTCGGAGGACGCGGTCCGGCTGCCGTACATCGTGATGGAGTTCGTTGACGGACGCACGCTGCGCGACCTCATCCGGGCCAAAGAGGTCAGCATCAGCCAGGCGATCGACTACTGCCTCGGAGTGCTTGCGGCCCTCGAGTACAGCCACCGCGCGGGTATCGTCCACCGGGACATCAAACCCGCGAACGTCATGTACTGCGAGGGCACCAACACCGTGAAGGTGATGGATTTTGGCATCGCCCGCGCCATGGCTGATTCCTCCGCCACCATGACCCAGACCCAGGCGGTGGTCGGGACGGCCCAGTATCTCTCGCCCGAACAGGCCCGGGGCGAGACAGTGGACGCGCGCAGCGACCTCTACTCGGCCGCCTGCCTCCTTTACGAAATGCTGACCTCGCGGCCGCCGTTCATCGGTGACAGCCCGGTTTCCGTTGCGTACCAGCACGTGCGCGAAATCCCGGCGCCGGCCAGCAGCATCAACCCGGAAGTTTCGCAGGCGCTGGACACGGTCCTGGCAAAGGCACTGCAGAAGAACCGCGACGACCGCTTCCAGGACGCCGCGGCCTTCCAGCGTGCGCTCCGCGCGGCCCGTTCCGGCATCGCCGTCCCGGCGGTGCCCGCCTCCGAGGCGCCCACCGACCCCAACGACCATGTACCGGCGCCGGAAGCGCCGCCCACCGAGGCCTTCGCCGCAGGTGCGGCGTTCGCCGATGACGCCCCCACGGGCCGCCTGGCCGCCACAGGTGCGGCGTTCACGGACGACGACGGCACGCGGCGCCCGCTGGAAGTGCCCGAAGCTCAGAGCGAGGCGGAGTCCCTTCCCCTCGGCCTCGCGCCGGAACGTGAGCGGCCCACCCGGCAGAAGTCCCGCCGTCGTGCGTGGATCGCCACCCTGGTGATCTTCACGCTGCTGGTGCTGGCCGGCGGCGGCCTGTGGCTGTATGACGTGGTGAACCGTCCCGCGCCGGCCGCACCGAAGGTGGAGATTCCGGCGGTGGCTTCCATGACGGAATCGGCGGCCCTGCAGGAGTTGTACAACGCCGAGTTGAAGCCGAAGATCGCGCGGTCGCAGAACGATTCCGTTCCCAAGGGCATCGCAATCGGCACGGACCCCACGTCCGGGCAGAAACTTGATCCGGGGTCGGAAGTAGTCCTCAACATTTCCGAGGGCCCCAGTGCGGTGAAGATCCCAGAAAACATTCCCGGCACCACGGAGGCCGCCGCCCGGGACATCCTGCGCCAGGTTGGCCTGGTGGGGGCACCGTCCACCACCACTGCCAACAGCGCCACCGTGCCGGCCGGCATCGTGATCACCACCAGCCCCGCCCCGGGCCAGAGCGTGGGGGTGGGCACCACCGTCGAGCTGGTGGTCTCCACCGGCAAGGTGGCGGTGCCGGAGCTGCGCGGCAGCACCCGGGCAGAAGCGGAGGCGGCGCTCAAGGACCTCGGCCTGGTTCCCAACGTCATCGAGGCGGAGAACGGCCAGGTGGAACCCGGCCGGGTCACCGACCAGAGCGATGCTGTCAACGCCGCGGTGGAGCAGGGCAAAACCATCACCATCGTGGTGGCTAAGGCCCCGCCGCCCTCTGCCACTCCCACCCCGACTCCCACGTCCACCCGGGGCGGCAGGGACCGGGACGAGTAGGGGCAATCCGGCGGGAGCGGGGTGTCAGTGCTGGATCAGCGGGCTCAGCTTCGCTGCCCGGGCGGCCGCGCCGGCCATTCCCAGCGACTCAAGCCAGTTGCCCAGCATCTGATAGCCGCCTTCGGTGAGCACGGATTCGGGGTGGAACTGGACTCCGCAGAGTGGTGCCGTGCGGTGCTGCAGGCCCATCACCACGCCGTTTGCCGTCTGCGCGGTGACTTCGAGGACGTCCGGGATGGACTCCCGCACGGCAGCCAGCGAGTGGTAGCGGGTGGCGCTGATGGGGGAGGGAAGTCCGGCAAAGACGCTCGTGCCAATGTGCTCCACTTGGGAGGTCTTGCCGTGCATGAGTTCGGGAGCGTGCGTCACGGTGCCGCCGAAGGCTTCGGCCAGGGCCTGGTGTCCCAGGCAGACTCCGAACATGGGGACGCTGTTCTCACCGCACCACTTGATCAGCTCGATGCAGACGCCGGCCTCGGCAGGATTGCCGGGTCCCGGGGAAACCAGCACGCCGTCGCGCGTACCGGCCAGTTCGATCGCCTCCGCCAGGGTGACGTCGTCATTGCGGACCACTGTGGTCTCGGCGCCGAGCTCCTGGAGGTATCCCACCAGGGTGTAGACAAAGCTGTCGTAGTTATCCACCACGAGGATCTTGGTTGTGGTCATGGCTGGCTTGCTGCACCAATCGTTGAGTCGGTGAATCGGGTGTATTCGGACATCCACGGGAAAAGGAACTGGACCATCAATACCAGTGCCACTGCCACCAGCACCACTGATGTGACGATCCGCAGCCAGAGGGGTCCCGGGAGGTGGCGGAAAATCCAGCCGTACATGCTCAGCCCTTTCCGATCGCGGCGGCCACCTGCGCGGCGATTTCAGCGGGCGGTCCGGCCGAGGCGGGACGCCAGGTGTCCATCAGCGCGTAGGCGATGATCCGTTCCTCGGCACCAAACCGCGGATTGCAGCTTGTCATGGTGAGGAACCTTTCCGTGGGGGCCACGCCGGGGAGGGTGGGCACCGCCGCCAGGACGTCGGTGCGCGAGGGCATCACAATCTGGTTGTTCCGGAAAACGTAGGTGTAATACCCGTCCTTGGTCTGGACGTAGATCTTGTCGCCCGGCACCAGCGTGTGGATGTTGTCTAATACCGCGCCGTGCGTCTGCCGGTGGCCGGCGACGGCGAAGTTGCCCACTGCTCCGGGCATGGCGGTGGATTCGTAATGCCCCAGCCCCAGGGTGTCCAGGACGTCCTGGCTGGTTCCCTGCACGATGGGCCGGGTGTAGTTGGGCCCAAACCGGGGGATGTACATAATGCCTATCGTTCCCGCATGGCCGGGGGCGGTGCCCACCACCGGGTCGCCGAAGTTTTCGCCCCCGGGAGGCGCCGCCGCGGGTGGGGGCGCAGCCGGGCCCAGGTCCTGGGCGAACTCCTTGATGACTTCGCTCTGCTTGGCGTCAGACTCCACGTTGGTCCACCACAATTGCCATGCGACGAACAGCAACAGGATGACGCCGGCGGTGATCAGCAGCTCGCCTGCCACCTGCACCGCCCCGCGCAGGAGGACGACGCCGGCAGACGGCGGGGCGGCGGGCCTCGCCTTCTCCTGCAATACCACGCGCTCTCCTCGGGGGCGGTTCCACCGGACACCGGCGGATCGGGACTCCGGCTAGAATTGGCTGCTAGTAAGAATTGACCAAGATCGCGCAGACCGCTGGCAATTTCCTTCCTGCAGGATATCAAGCCCGGGACGCCGAGTTTGCCAGCCCTCAAGGAGACCCAGTGCCCGAGTCCAGGCCCCGCAAGAAGACCGCCAGCACCGTCGAGAAGGCTGCCCCGGAGGCGTACAAGCCCAACCCTGTGTGGTTCAAGCCGGTAATGTTCGGCCTGATGATCATTGGCCTGTTCTGGATCATCACTTTCTACATCAGTGAAGGACGCTTCCCGGTACAGGCGTGGGGATCGTGGAACATCGTGGCCGGCTTCGGCATCGCCATCGTGGGCTTCCTGATGACCACGCGCTGGCGCTCCTGACGACCCGTTCCGACACCGCCATGAGCCTCCCCGTAGACGGCCCCGCGCTGCAGGGCAGCGACGTCATTATCGGCGACGACGGCCTGGCCCGTCCCGCCTGGGCTTCCACGGACCCGCTCATGCGGGACTACTACGACAACGAGTGGGGACTGCCCGTCCGGGACGAGCAAGGCCTTTATGAGCGAATCTGCCTGGAGGGCTTCCAGGCCGGCCTGTCCTGGGCCACCATCCTCCGCAAGCGCCCTGCTTTCCGAGCCGCCTTTGCCGATTTCAGCCCCGACGCTGTCGCGCAGTACACGGACGCCGACGTAGAGCGGTTGCTGCAGGACACCGGCATAGTCCGCAACCGCCTCAAGATCGAGGCCACCATTAAAAACGCCCGGGCCACACTGGCTCTGCGGGACGACGGCGGCCTGGTCGACTTTGTCTGGGGATTCCAGCCCGCCGCCACCCCCGCTCCCGTGGCCCACGCCGACATTCCCACCCAATCGCCCGAGTCCGTGGCGCTGTCCAAGGCGCTCCGCCGGCGAGGCTTCGCGTTCGTGGGACCCACCACCATGTTTGCCCTGATGGAAGCCATCGGCATGGTGGACACCCACCTTGTGCACAGCCACCGCCGCGGCTCATCCGGCGTCTGGCCGAACCCTTCCTGACCCAGGTCCGCACCTGAATCCAGCTCCCGCCTGTGGGGAAAGTTATCCACACTGTTGAAAACAGCGTCATGTGACCCCTGCCTGACCTTCCGCCGCGCCAATACAGGGGAATCCGGGAAACCCGCCGCGCGGATGCAGTTATTAACACTGTGGAATACCCTGTGGATAACAAGGTTACTTTCCGGTATCCACACCACTCGGGGCGGCTGCCGATGAGTTCCACGGACCCGCAGCCGGCCTGCGCCCGCTGCCACCCCCACCTCACGCCATGGAGGTGAGGAACGTCTGCTCTTCCACTTACCAACATTGGGATACCCACAAGTTATCCACAACTGTGGATATTGCCGCGCCGGCGGCGCCGGTGACCGCCCGGGATCGCAGCATACGCCCGGATTTTTAGCGGCTGAACTACAGGCCTGTGACTTATTAACAATGTGCACAACGCTGTTGAAAGAGTCCCGCCGCTCTGGTTCCTTAGGGACCAATGGCCCGTTTTCGGGGTCAATTTCCACAGCAAGCGCATAACGCACCGGTTTGTCCACTTAAGCACAGGCGTTTCCCCAGGAGTTATCCACAGGTGGGGATAAAGCTGTGGTTCGTACTGCCCCAGGCCTGCCACGATGCCGATCTGGGCGCACCATGGCGTGAACTACACGGCTGTAAGTTATTAACAGTGTGGATAAGCCATGTGGATAAAGAAAAACCCAGCGTCGACGACGCTGGGTTTTTGGTGAGCGCGACTGCGCGGGAGCCGGTCAGACTGTGACGCGCACCCACACGGCAGCTGCCAGGAGAACCAGTACGGCCAGCAGGCCGGCAGCCTGGACAAGGCTCCGGCGGGGCCCACGGGGAGTGTAGGCAATCACTGCAGCACACAGGGCACCCGTGACCAAGCCACCCAGATGTGCCTGCCAGGCAATCTGCGGCACCAGGAACCCGATGGCCCCGTTAATGGCGATCAGGACCCAGAGCTGGCGTGTATCCCCGCCGCGCTGGCGCTGCACCAGGAGCATGGCGCCGAAGAGTCCGAAGATGGCTCCGGACGCGCCCACCACTCCGTACAGGGGCTGGCCCGGTACATACAGGGGAGTGAGGAGCAGGTAACCTACCGAGCCGCCCAGGGCGGAGAGCAGGTAGACGGCAAGGAACCGGATCCGGCCGAGGAGGGGTTCCAGTGCCTGACCGAAAATCCAGAGCATGTACATGTTAAGGGCGATGTGCAGGATGAAGCCCTGGGAATGCAGGAAGGCCGCCGTGAGCATCCGCCACGGCTCGAACTCGCCGTAGCGCGGTTCTGCGTAAATGGTGGCGAAACCCAAGGTTCGGTACACGGCGTCATCGGGGAGGAGCCACTGCAGGACGTACAGGACTGCGCACGCGGCGATGATCCCGAACGTCACCATAGGCCGGCCGGTGGCGACGGCGCCGCCATAGACGGACCGGACCTCCGGCGTCGTACGCCGTGTTTCGTTGACGCAGTCAACGCATTGGAATCCGACGGCGGCCGCCCGCTGGCAGTCGGGGCATGCAGGGCGCCCGCACCGCTGGCACCGCACATAGGAGGGCCGGTCGGGGTGCCGGGGGCATACCGGGACCTGGGCGGACGGCTCGGCCGACGGAATTCCGTAACTCATGGTGAGTGGTTACAGCCGTTCGATGTCGATGCTGTTGATGGTCACGTCCTCGACCGGGCGGTCGCCCATGCCGGTGCGGACACCCTCGATGGCGTCAACGACCTTCTTGGATTCGTCGTCGGCGACTTCGCCGAAGATGGTGTGCTTGCCCTGCAGCCAGTCGGTGGGAATGGTGGTGATGAAGAACTGTGAACCGTTGGTGCCCTTGCCCATCTGGATGCCGGCGTTGGCCATGGCCAGCTTGTAGGGCTGGTTGAAGCTCAGTTCGGGGTGGATCTCGTCGTCGAAGCGGTAGCCGGGGCCACCGGTTCCACGGCCCAGGGGATCGCCGGCCTGAATCATGAAGTCCTTGATAATGCGGTGGAAGATGGTTCCGTTGTACAGCGGCGTGCCGGTCTTGGCCTCACCGGTTTCGGGGTGGGTCCAGTCCTGCTCGCCCGTGGCGAGTCCGACGAAGTTCTTGACCGTCTTGGGGGCGTGGTTGCCGAAGAGGTTCACGCGGATGTCGCCGAGGCTGGTGTGGATGGTTGCTTTTGCGGTTGCGATGGCAGTCATAAGGCCCATTCTTCCATGGCGGACTATGACGTTGGCGGCCCCCGAAGCAGTTCCGCGCTGGGTGAAATCGCCCTAAAATCCGCAGAGAGAATAGCCCCTCAAGACTCAGCAACGTAGGCTAACCACAGAACCGTCACATTAATCGGGAGGTAGTTGTGAAGAAGTCTGATCGTATTGCCCGTGACCTTGAGCAGTCGGTCACCCACGCGGTGGAGAATGCCAGGGACTGGGCCACCCCCCGTGTTGAAGCCGCAGTCGACTGGGCCGTTCCCCGTCTGCAGCAGGGGCTGGATACGGCATCTCCCAGGATCCAGGAAGGGCTGAAGACCGCAGCCCACAGCCTCGCCGATGGCGTGGCCACGGTAACCCCCCGCATCCAGGACGGCCTGGCGCAGCTCGCGCCCAGGATCAACGACGTGGTGGAGGGTGCATCGCCCAAGCTGCATGAAGCACTGGACAAAGCCACTCCGGTCGTCTTGAACGCCAGGGACCGCGTGGTGGTGGAATACCTGCCCAAGCTCTCGGACCAGATCGGCGTCGCCTCGAACGCCGTTCACCGGACCCTCGAAGGCGCACCGGCCCGCGTCGACGCCGTCGCCCAGAAGCTGGGTGACGTAGGCATCGTGCACACCCTGCAGGAACAGGCGCACGCCACGGGCAGCCAGCTCAAGGCCGCCGCCACCGAGGCCGGGCGCACTGTCGGAATCCAGCTTGCACAGCCGGAACCGAAAAAGAAGCGCGGCTGGCTGATCTTCGGCGTTGTGGCTGCCGCTGTCGCCGCAGGCGTCGCCGCATGGAAGGCGTCCAAGCCCGTGGAGGATCCGTGGAAAACCCCCTCACCGGTCACCCCGACGCCCGCGCCGGTTCCGGCCACCACCGTCAACGAGGTGAAGGAAAGCACCGCCGGCGCCGCTGAAAAGGCGGCTGACGCAACGGCCTCAGCCGTTGCAGCCGGTGCTGACAAGGTTTCCGATGCGGCGGACGTCGCCAAGGATAAGGCCGACGACGCGGCGGACAAGGCCAAGCACGTGGCCGAGGACGCGTCCGAGGGAACGGCGAAGGTTGCCACTGACGCCAAGACGGCCACCCGGAACATTGCCGCCAACATCAACAATGGTGACAAGGACTCCTCCCAGGCATAGGGTCCCGCACAGAACCCGCAGCAGGGGTCCCGTTCCGAGGAACGGGACCCCTGCTGCCGTTTACGGCGGCCTCACAGGCGCCCCGCAGCCGGTCCGGGCGTTCCCGGGCGGGGGAGGGCAACGGTGCTAGATTTGAACTGATGTCAGCCGATCAATCCTCTGGGGATGCCTTGAACGACGCAGCCGACTTGCCCCGCGTGTCCATCGTGATCCCGGCCTACAACGAGGAAAGCGTCATCCGGCAGTGCCTCATAGCTGCCATCTACCAGTCCGTTCCCGCCCACGAGATCATCGTGGTGGACAACCTCTCCACGGACCGCACGGCAAGCATCGTCAGGCAGATGCAGCTGGAGTACCCGGAGACTCCGCTCCTGCTCCTGACCCAGGACCATGAGCAGGGCCTGATTCCCACCCGCAACTTTGGCCTGGACCATGCCACGGGTGATGTTCTGGGACGCATCGATGCTGACTCGGTGCTCGAGCCGGACTGGGTGGAACAGGTCCAGAAGTCGTTCCAGGAGAAGAGCGTCCAGGCCGCTACCGGGCCCGTGGTCTATTACGACATGCCCATGCGGCGTTTCGGCCTTAAAGCCGACGACAAGATGCGGCAGCTGATGCTCAAGCTCGCCAAGCACCAGTACCATTTCCTGTTCGGATCCAACATGGCTCTGCGGTCATCCGCCTGGGACACCATCCGCGCGGAAACCTGCCGCGATGAGAAGGATGAAATGCATGAGGACATCGACCTCTCCCTGCACCTCGCCGAGCACGACCTGAAGATCCAGTACTGCCCGCAGATGGTGTCCGGGATGTCGGCCCGCCGGCTGGAGGACTCACCGCGGGACTACAGGTATTACGTCACCCGCTTCGACCGCACCTACAAGGCCCACAACGTCAAGAAAATGGCCCTGAAGGCACCCATGGTGGTGTTCTTCTCGGTGTACTTTCCGGCCAAGCTGTTGCGCGCCATCCACACGGTCAACACGGCCCAGCCTGTCCGCCGCGGCGGACAGTAGTTCCGCCTGGCCGCGGAAGCCCTGCGGTTAGTCGGTTCCCAGCCCGGCAAGACGGTCCGACGGCGGTTCTCCGCCCCCTGCCTTGCCGCGCCCGCGTGGGCGTCCGGCTTTCTGCCCGGCCACCACCACAGCGAGCCCCGCAAGGATCAGCCCCAGCCCGGCATAGGTACCCGCGGGGAGCGTCTCACCAAGGAAGACGGCAGCGAGCACAGCCGCGCCGGGAATCTCCAGAAGGATGATCATCGAGACCAGCAGCGGGCTCATGGTGGCCAGCAGGTGGTTGAACGCGGTATGGCCCACCAGCTGCGCGCAGACCGTGATGGCGATAATCCCCAGCCAGCCGCCGGCGTCGAATCCTGCCAAGGGTTGTCCGCCGGCGAGGGCGAGGACCGCCACCAGGAACGCGCACATGCCGTAGCACAGTGCCGTGTAGGTGCCCGTGGTCATGGTCTGGCGGGCCTTTCCGCCGGCCAGCGTGTAGAGCCCCGCAAGGGCGCCGCCCGCCATCGCCAGGAGGTCTCCCAGCAAAGCCTCCGGTGAGGTCCCCATGTCAAAGCCCGTGATGGCCACAACGCCACCGAAGGCGATCCCGAGGCCAGCCAGAACCTGCCAGCGGTGTCTGGTACCGCGCAACAGCTGGAAGACGGCGATCCAGGCCGACTGCAGGCAAACGAGCGCCGTGGCGGCGGCCACGGACGTGAGTTGGAGGGAGGTGATGAAGCAGGCGAAGTGCAGGGCGAGGGCGACGGCGGCGAGCAGGGACCAGCGGAACTCGCGTCCGGTGATGCTTCGAAAGCGCTGCGGTTCGCGGACCAGTGTGGGTCCCGCCATGACCACCGCAGCTATGGCGTTCCGCCAAAAGGCGATGGCCAGGGCACTGACGGTGGTGGCGCCCAGCGTGGCTGCAATCAACGGCCCGGACGACGCAACACCGAGAACACCCAGCGCGGCAATGAACAGGTTCACCGCTTTACCCCCTCGAACAACTCCGGCCTCCGGCACAACAAAAATCCCGGCCAGCGTTTCCGCTGACCGGGACTTTCCTATGGTGGAGGCACGGGGACTCGAACCCCGAACCCCCTGCTTGCAAAGCAGGTGCGCTACCAATTGCGCCATGCCCCCATAAGAAGCAACCCGTCAATCATACCTTAGAACCGCGGAGCCTTTGACCAGCTCCCGTTCCGGTGATCCGGGCTAGTTCACCGAATCGGTGGACTTGCTCCAGACATCTTTCCGGGCTTCGGATTCCTGTGCCTTGCGGTAGAGCAGGACGCCTGCGATTGCTGCTGCCACAACAAGCAACTTCTTCACATGCACCCCGTTCCGGTCTGCTGCGGGGATCCGCACCAGGCCTTTACCTTGAACCTGCACAGGTTCCGTGGGCGTACCAGGACTTGAACCTGGGACCTCTTCGTTATCAGCGAAGCGCTCTAACCGCCTGAGCTATACGCCCCGATGCCTCATCGGGCCGAGACATGACTCTACAGCACACCCCGGCCCGATCTCAAATCGGGTGCTTCCGCCGGTTCCGGGACCGGCGGAAGCGGGGTCCTAATCGTCGGTGAGGGTTACTCCGATGCCGCCCACCAGGGTGGCGGAGATGTTGTACAGCACGGCCGAGAGCATCGAGAGCGCTGTCAGGAGCACCACGTTGACCACGGCGATAATCGTGGCGAACGATGCCACCTGGCCCAGCGAGGCGACCTTCTTCAGTTCGAACCCGCCGCCCTCGGAACCGGCCAGCGTGCCCAGCAGGCTGTCCACCTGGTCGAAGATGCCGGTGAGGTCCAGGACCGTCCAGAGGACGATGGCCGCCACCACGGTGACGATGCCAAGGGCTACGGACAGCAGGAATGCCATCTTCAGGACGGACCACGGGTCCACCTTGCTGATCAGCAGCCTGGCGCGGCGGGCCTTGGCCTTGGGAGCGGGCTTGACCAGCCCCGGGCCGCCCTGGCCGGATGACGCGGCGGGACGCTGGCCGGGTGTACCGGGGCGCTGGCCCTGCGCGGGCTGCTGGCCCGCCGGGCGCTGCCCGGGCTGTGCCGGCCGTCCCTGGGCGGGGCGCTGGCCGGGAACAGCGGGACGCTGCCCCGGGGCGCCTGCGGGTGCCGAGGGCCGCTGCTGCGGCCGGACGGGAGTGTTCACGCGGGGTGCCGCCGAGGGCCGGTTTCCGTCGGGAACAGTGCTGCTCGGCTTGGGAAATGAGTCGGAATTACTCATTCGGTTACCTCCGTGTTGTCTTCGTTCGGCTCAGCGTCGCCCGAGGCGTCCTCTGACTCAACGGCCGGTGATTCTTCAGCCAACGTTACGTCATCCTCGCCGGATTCCTCTTCCTCAAGGCCGCGTTCGCTGTTGCGGGCCACCTCGATGATGCGGTCGTTTTTGTCCGGCTTGGCGAAGATCACGCCCATGGTGTCGCGTCCCTTGGCTGGAACACCGGCCACGGAGGAACGGACAACCTTTCCGCCCTCCATGACCACCAGGACCTCATCCTCTTCCTGGACGATCAGTGCACCCACGAGGTGTCCGCGTTCTTCCTGGTATTTGCCCACCTTGATGCCCAGTCCGCCCCTGCCCTGGAGCCGGTACTCCTCCACGGCGGTACGCTTGGCGTAGCCGCCTTCGGTCACGATGAACACGAAAGACCCGTCGGTGACCACATCGGCGGCCAGCAATTCATCATCCTCACGGAACTTCATGCCGGTGACGCCGGAGGTGGCGCGGCCCATGGGACGCAGCGCATCGTCGGTGGCGGTGAAGCGGATCGACTGGCCCATGCGGGACACCAGGAACAGGTCGTCGGTTTCAGAGACCAGCTGGGCGGAAACCAGTTCGTCGCCTTCACGCAGGTTAATGGCGATGACGCCGGCGGAGCGGTTGGTGTCGTAGTCCTCCAGCCTGGTCTTCTTGACCAGCCCACGCTTGGTGGCCAGCACCAGGTACGGCGATTGCTGGTAGTCCTTCAAATCCAGGACCTGGGCAATGTGCTCATCGGGCTGGAAAGCCAGCAGGTTGGCCACGTGCTGGCCCTTGGCGTCGCGGCCGGCTTCCATCAGCTCGTAGGCCTTGGCGCGGTAGACACGGCCCAGGTTGGTGAAGAACAGAAGCCAGTGGTGGGTGGTGGTGACGAAGAAGTGTTCCACCACGTCGTCGCCCCGCAGCTGGGCGCCCTTGATGCCCTTGCCGCCGCGCTGCTGGGAGCGGTAGTTGTCGCTCCGCGTCCGCTTGACGTAACCACCGCGGGTGATGGTGACCACCATCTCCTCTTCGGGGATGAGGTCCTCCATGGACATGTCACCGTCAAAGCCCATGAGGATCTTGGTGCGGCGGTCATCGCCGTGCTTGTCCACGATCTCGCCCAGCTCGGTGCTGATAATCCCGCGCTGGCGCTCCTCGGAAGCGAGGATCGCGTTGTATTCGGCAATCAGGGCTTCGAGTTCGGAATGCCTGTCCTGGATCTTCTGGCGTTCCAGCGCTGCAAGGCGGCGCAGCTGCATGTCCAGGATGGCCCGGGCCTGCAGTTCGTCGATGTCCAGCAGTTCCATCAGGCCGTCGCGGGCGGCTTCGGTGGTGTTGGATGCCCGGATGAGGGCGATGACCTCGTCCAGCATGTCCAGGGCCTTGAGCAGTGCGCGGAGGATATGCGCTTCTTCCTCAGCCTTGCGCAGGCGGTACCGGGTGCGGCGTGCGATGACGTCCAGCTGGTGGGTGACCCAGTGGCGGATGAAGGCGTCCAGGCTCAGCGTCCGCGGCACTCCGTCCACGATGGCCAGCATGTTCGCCGAGAAGTTGCTCTGCAGCTCGGTGTGCTTGTACAGGTTGTTCAGGACCACCTTGGGCACGGCGTCGCGCTTCAGCACAATCACCAGGCGCTGGCCGGTGCGGCCGGACGTCTCATCGCGGAGGTCGGCGATGCCCTGGATCTTGCCGTCCTTGACCAGTTCGGCGATCTTGATGGCCAGGTTGTCCGGGTTGGCCTGGTACGGGAGTTCAGTGACCACCAGGCAGGTCCGCCCCTGCAGTTCCTCCACGTTGACCACGGCCCGCATGGTGATGGATCCGCGGCCGGTGCGGTAGGCGTCTTCGATGCCCTTGTGTCCAAGGATCGTGGCGCCGGTGGGGAAATCTGGTCCCTTGACCCGGCGCAGGAGTTCCTCCAGGAGTTCCTCCCGGGTGGCGCCCGGGTTCGCCAGGTACCACTGGACGCCGTCAGCCACTTCCCGGAGGTTGTGCGGCGGGATGTTCGTGGCCATGCCCACGGCGATGCCGGAGGACCCGTTCACCAGCAGGTTGGGGAACCGCGCCGGCAGGATGGTGGGTTCCTGGTTCTTGCCGTCGTAGTTGTCCTGGAAGTCGACGGTTTCCTCGTCGATGTCCCGCACCATTTCCATGGCCAGCGGCGCCATCTTGGTTTCGGTGTACCGGGGTGCGGCCGCGCCGTCGTTGCCGGGCGAGCCGAAGTTGCCCTGCCCCAGTGCCAGCGGGTAGCGCATGGTCCAGTCCTGGATCAGCCTGACCAGGGCGTCGTAGATGGCGGTGTCGCCGTGCGGGTGGTACTGGCCCATGACCTCGCCCACCACGCGCGCGCATTTGTTGAAGGACCGGTCCGGACGGTAGCCGCCGTCGAACATCGCGTAGAGCACGCGCCGGTGGACCGGTTTGAGGCCGTCGCGGACGTCCGGCAGGGCCCGGCCCACAATGACGGCCATGGCGTAGTCGAGGTAGGACCGCTGCATTTCCGTTTGCAGGTCCACCTGCTCCACGCGGTCAATCAGCACGTCGCCTTCAAGAACGGTTTCCGGGTTCGCGGCGTCGGGGGCCGGCGTCTCGGGTGTTTCGTCGCTCATCTATGTTTTCCGTTTCAGGTATATGTCAGTTTCCGAATATAGGGCGCTGGCCCTAGATGTCGAGGAACCTGACGTCCTTGGCATTCTGCTGAATGAAGTTGCGGCGCGACTCCACGTCCTCGCCCATCAGGACAGAGAAGATTTGGTCCGCAGCGAGGGCATCGTCCATGGTCACCTGCAGCAGCGTGCGGCGGTCCGGGTCCATGGTGGTGTCCCACAGCTCGGTGTAGTCCATCTCGCCCAGGCCCTTGTAGCGCTGGATGCCGTTGTCCTTCGGGATGCGGTGTCCGGCGGCCTGCCCCGCCACCAGCTTCGCGTCGCGTTCGCGGTCGCTGTAGACGTAGTCGTGCGGGGCGTTGGACCACTTGATGCGGTACAGCGGCGGCTGGGCGAGGTAGACGTAGCCGTTCTCGATCAGGGGACGCATGTAGCGGAACAGCAGGGTCATCAGCAGCGTGGTGATGTGCTGGCCGTCCACGTCGGCATCGGCCATGAGGACGATCTTGTGGTACCGCAGCTTGGCGAGGTCGAAGTCCTCGCCAATGCCGGTTCCGAACGCAGTGATCATGGACTGCACTTCGGCATTGCCCAGCGCTTTGTCCAGCCGTGCGCGCTCCACGTTCAGGATCTTTCCGCGCAGCGGCAGGATGGCCTGGGTTTCGGGGTTCCGTCCGCGTTTGGCCGAACCGCCTGCGGAGTCACCCTCCACAATGTAGACCTCGCACTTTTCCGGGTCCTTGGAGGAGCAGTCGGAGAGCTTTCCGGGCATGCCGAACGATTCCAGCGGGCTCTTCCGGCGCGCATTGTCACGTGCCTTCCGGGCAGCCATGCGTGCCTGCGCCGCGGAGATCGCCTTGCGGATCACGTCGCGGGCGGGGCCGGGATTGCGCTCCAGCCAATCGCCCAGCCCGTCGGTGACCACACGCTGGACGAAGCCCTTGACCTCGGAATTGCCAAGCTTGGTCTTGGTCTGGCCCTCGAACTGCGGTTCGGACAGTTTCACCGAGATGACGGCGGTGAGCCCTTCACGGATGTCATCACCCGTAAGGTTGTCGTCTTTTTCCTTGATGATGCCTTTTTCGCGCGCGTACCGGTTGACCAGGGAGGTCATGGCCGCACGGAACCCTTCTTCGTGGGTTCCGCCCTCGTGGGTGTTGATGGTGTTGGCGTAGGTGTGGACGCTTTCGGAGTAGGCGTTGGTCCACTGCATCGCCATTTCCAGGGCGATCTTCCGTTCGGTGTCCTCGGTTTCGAAGGCGATGACGTCCTCGTGGACCACGTCCACCTTCTTGCCGGAATTCAGGTGCCGGACGTAGTCCAGGAGGCCTTCGTTGTACTGGTACACCACCGTGCGATGCTCGGCGCTGACCTCGCCCTCGGTGACCATGCCGTCCAGGTCCGGATCGGCGTCGGCGTCGTCTTCTGCGGGTACGCGTTCGTCGGTGAGGGTGATGCGCAGGCCCTTGTTGAGGAAGGCCATCTGCTGGAACCGGGCCCGCAGCGTCTCGAAGTCGAACTCAGTGCTTTCGAAGATCTCCGGGTCGGGGTAGAACGTCTGCGAGGTGCCGGTACGGTCCGTTTCTTCGCCCTGGACCAGGCTGCCCTGAGGCTTGCCGCCATTGGCGAAGGACATCCGCCAAACGTGGCCCTGCCTGCGGACCTCGGTGTCGACCCGGGTGGACAGGGCATTGACCACGGAGATGCCCACACCGTGCAGGCCGCCGGAGACGGCATACCCGCCGCCGCCGAACTTGCCGCCCGCGTGCAGGATGGTCATGACCACTTCGACCGTGGGTTTGTGCTCCGTCGGGTGCATGTCAACGGGGATGCCGCGGCCATCGTCAACCACTTTGACTCCGCCATCGGCCTGCAGGACCACCTCGATGTGGCTGCAGTAGCCGGCCAGCGCCTCATCCACCGAGTTGTCCACCACTTCGTAGACCAGGTGGTGGAGGCCGCGGGGCCCGGTGGAACCGATGTACATGCCCGGACGCTTGCGGACAGCCTCAAGGCCCTCGAGGACAGTGATGTCGCTGGCGCCGTACTCCCGTGGAGTGGCTCCGGCAGGTGGGGTATCAGGGGTGCGGCCATCCTCGACTGCTGTATCTGCTGCCAGAATATCTGTAATGTCGTTAGCCACAGGCGCTGCGACTCCTCTGTTCTCGATGATGGCCGGCCGGTTTCTCTTCCCATGGGAAAAGCCACCCGCCAACAGGCACAAACTTATGGCGCCGGTGACGTGCTGACGGTCGGTGATCCACGCTCCGCACACGCGAAGCGCGCGGAGAACGGACTGAAGTCAACGTTTCATCCGCGCCCAGTTTTCTGTGTCAATTCTACCGCGAACAGGCGCATATCCCCGCATTCCAGGGCCTTCGCCGGCAGCGAATATGCCTGTGCGAGGCTCTGGGACCCACTCAGGGCCGCCCAGGAGAACGGCCTCCGGGTGCCTATACACGCCGCGGCCCTTGCAGCGCCCTACACGGCGTTGGGCGCAGTTTCAAGAGCCGCCATCCGGACTATCCGTACGTGTCCCGCGGCCCGCGGCCGTTGACGCTGCGTCCGCCCTTGCGCCAGGTTGGGGCTGAGGGGCCAAGGACCTGGATGCTGGTGACCACTCCGTCCCCGAGTTCAGTCCGGAATTTTTCCAGCAGGCTGGTGCTCAGGAGCCGCAGTTGCGTGGCCCAGGCTGTGGAGTCGCACCGGACGTGGAGGGTGGTGTCGGTGAAGCTTTCGGGTGTGCAGTGCGCCGATATATCGGGGCCCACCAGGGTGGCCCATTCAGCCATGACGGAACCGACCGCCACCGGGGACGTCCAGCCGCGCTCTGCCACGAGGCGTCCCACCACCTTCCCCAGTCCAAGCGGGTCGCGGCCTGAAGCGTGGAACTGGCTGAATCCGCGGGTATCCCTGATGCCGCCCCTGGTTTTCTGGCCTGGGCGCTGGGCTTTGCGCCGGATTTCCCCACGGGCGGCGGCCGCTTCCCGCATCCGGTTGAGGGCGGCCTGGGGTGCATCGATGTGGTCGGGGTCGCGGCCGGGCTGGAGCCCGCCGGGTGACTCATTCTCCTTGCTCATCAATGCCTCCCGGGATGACTTTCACCCGCCGTCCGGACAGTTCTTCCGGAATATCGGCGTCGACGGCGGCGGTCACCAGGACCTGTTCCGCGCCGGACACTATAGCCGCCAGTTTACGCCGCCGCTGGACGTCAAGTTCCGCGAAAACGTCGTCCAGGATCAGGATGGGGGCCGACCCGCCGGTCCGGGCATCATCGAGCATGACGTAGTAGGAGGCCAGCCGCAGGGACAGGCACATGGACCAGGTCTCACCGTGGGAGGCGTACCCCTTCGCGGGCGCCTGGCCCAGGACCAGTTCAAGGTCGTCCCGGTGCGGCCCCACCAGCGAGATTCCGCGCTCCAGCTCTTTCTTGCGTGCCTCGGCGAAGGCCCGTACATAGCGTTCGGTGAGCTGGTCCACGGAAAGGCCACGCAGGTCCTCGGTTTCGGCGCCGGCGTCCGGGACTGCCTGGCGCGCCGTAGCGCCCAGGGGCGTGCCGTCGTCGTCCATCTGGTTCTGGAGCGTGGAACGATAGGCGGCGTCCGCCGGTTTGGAACCGTCCGTCAGCTCCGCGTAGGCGCGGGCAAGGTGGGGCCTGAGGAGTTGCACCAGTTCCAGCCGGGCATGCAGGAGCTCCGCACCGGCTTTGGCCATGTGCTGGTCCCAAACATCAAGGGTGGCTTCGTGGGCGGCGGTGACCCTGCCGGCCTTGGCGGACTTGAGCAGGGCGTTGCGCTGTTTCAGGACACGGTCGTAGTCGCTGCGGGTGGCTGCGTGATGTGGAACCAGGCTCGCGAGCAGTTCGTCCAGGAACCGGCGCCGGTTAGAGGGGTCACCCTTCACGAGCGCCAGGTCCTCGGGTGCGAAAAGGACCGTCTGGCAGATACCCACCAGGTCCCTGGCCCGGACCGGGTTGCTCCGGTTGATGCGCCCGCGGTTGGCCCGGCCGGCATTGATTTCCAGTTCAAGGACCGTAGTCTGGCTGCCCCGGACCAGGCGCGCCCGGATCAGGGCCCGGTCCGTACCGAAGCGCAGCAGCGGACCGTCGGAACTGACCCGGTGGGAGCTCAAGGTGGCCAGGTAGCCGATGGCTTCCATCAGGTTGGTCTTCCCGATGCCGTTGTAGCCAACCAGCACGGTGACGCCCGGCTTCAGGGCAAGGTCCACTTGGGCGTAGCTGCGGAAATCGGTCAGGGAAAGGTGTTCCAGGTACACGCGGGTTTCGACTACTCCGGGACTGCAGCCGGTGGCTGCTACTTGGCGGGACGGGTGGCGTGTCCGCCGAACTGGTGCCGCAGCGCGGACACCATCTTCATGGCCGGCGAGCTGTCCTCGCGCGATTCGAAGCGGGCGAACAGCGCGGCCGTGATAGCCGGCGCCGGGATGGCATTGGCGATCGCTTCCTCCACCGTCCAACGGCCTTCACCGGAGTCCTCGACGTAGTCGTCGATGTTCTGCAGTCCGGGATCCTCTTCCAACGCCTTGACCAGGAGGTCCAGCAGCCAGGACCGCACCACCGTGCCCTTTTGCCATGCCCGGAAGGTTCCCGGCAGGTCGTTGATGATGTCCTTCGAGGCCAGCAGCTGGTAGCCCTCGGCGTAGGCCTGCATGAGCCCGTATTCGATGCCGTTGTGCACCATTTTGGCGTAGTGGCCTGCTCCGACACCGCCCACGTGGACAAAGCTGTCCGCCCGTTCGCCTTCCGGCCGCAGCGCGTCGAAGACCGGCAGGGCAAGCTCAATGTCGGCGGGATCGCCACCGGCCATGAGGCCGTACCCGTTCTGCAGGCCCCAGACACCACCGGACACGCCGCAGTCCAGGAAGCGCAAGCCCTTCGCGGCGAGGAGTTCACCGTGCTTCTGGTCTTCGGTGAAGCGGGAGTTGCCGCCGTCGATAACCAGGTCGCCCTGGCTCAGCTTTTCGCCAAGCTCATTGATCACGGCGTCAGTGATGGCACCCGCGGGGACCATAACCCAGATGATCCTGGGCGCCGGGATGGCGGAGATGAGGTCATCCACCGACTGGACGTCAGTGACATCGGGGTTCCGGTCGTACCCGGTGACGTCAATGCCGTTCCTGCGCAGCCGTTCGCGCATGTTGAAGCCCATTTTGCCGAGGCCAATCAGTCCAATGTGCATGGCGGAACTCTTTCTGCGCGAAGGATGGGTTGTGTTTCCCAACTAGGTAGCACCAACTGCCGATGTGGAGGTCCACAGCGGCAGTTCGCGCTACTCAGTTGGGAAGGCGGACGGGCATCACCAGGTAGCGGTAGTCATCCTGGTCCTCGCCGTCTGCGTCGGCCTGGGCGGTGATCATGGCCGGCTTCGGTGCAGTGGTGAAGGAGAAGCGGACGAACTTGGTCTCGATGACGCTCAGGCCTTCCACCAGGTAGTGCGGATTGAAGGCCACCGTGATGTCGTCACCGGAAAGCTGGGCTTCCAGTTCCTCGGACGCCTGGGCGTCCTCTCCCGTTCCGGCGTCCAGGTTCAGCAGCCCGGCCGAGAAAGCGAGCCGCACGGGAGTGTTCCGTTCGGCGACCAGCGATACACGGCGGACAGCCTCCACGAGCTCCTGCGTCTGCACGGTGGCGTGGATGGGCGTGGATTCGGGGAACAGTGATCGTATCTTCGGGTAATCCCCGTCCACCAGCAGTGAGGTGGTGGTACGTCCGCCGCTTTCGAAACCGATCAACCGGCTGTCGTCATCGGACAGGGCAAGGCTGATGTCGCCGCTGTTGCCCAGCGTCTTGGCAACCTCATTGAGCGTTTTGGCCTTGACCAGGGCGCTGGTGGAGATGCCGGGAGTGGCAGGTTTCCAGGGCACCTCACGCATTGCCAGGCGGTACCTGTCCGTGGCGAGGAGTGTGATCAGGTCATCCTCGATCTCCATGCGTACGCCGGTGAGGATGGGCAGGGTGTCATCCTTGCTCGCTGCGATGATCACCTGGGAAACCGCCTGTGCGAACGCATCGCCCTGGACTGTTCCGCTGACGGCAGGCAGGGAGGGCAGAGGCGGGTACTCGGCTTCAGGCATGGTGGCCAGGTGGAAGCTGCTCCGGCGGCAGGTGAGCGTGACCTTGTTGCCGTCCGTTTCGACATCCACCGGCGCTGAGGGCAGGCTGCGGCAAATGTCCGCCAGGAGGCGGCCCGAGACCAGGATGGTGCCTTCATCGCGGATATCCGCGGCGATCTCAAGACGCGCGGAAGTTTCGTAATCGAAGCTGGAGAGGCTGACGGTTCCGGCTTCGGCCTTCAGGAGAAGGCCGGACAGGACCGGTACTGGCGGCCGCGGAGACAACGAGCGGGCTGTCCAGGTAACGGCTTCTGCCAGGACGTCCCGATCGACTCTGAACTTCACGGAAGGATGCCGCCTTTCATTGCTGCTGCCAGGTATGGCCGGAAACGCCGCAGGGGTGCATCCGGAAAATTGTTGCTTCCGATCGGGCAGGTGCATGGTCCACACAGGAGGAGACCACGCAAAAACCCGGGGATGGGAGCGCTGCAGACAGCTTAGCCCGAAGATCGGGGATTAACCCATCCCCCAAACCGGCCCCGACCCCCTGTGGGGCCCGCTGGCCCCTCCGCTGGTCCGGGGTATGGATCTTGTTGTTTGAGGGATTTTCAAATTTTTGGGATTCGTAGTGTTAATAACTGCTGTGGAAACTGTGGATAACCCGGTCTTGCGGTGCGGATCCGCGGTTAAGCCCTGTTCATCCGCTGTGCGTTAAGTGGGTTTTAAACAGGGTGTGGATGGGGACAACCCGGAAGGCCATTTTTAACGATCCACAGACGGCTTAAGGGTTTTAAGCCCATTAATCGCGCTTGTCCCCTTAAGTATCCACAGGCTTATCCACATGCACCTGTTAATAAGGTATAGGTGCGGGGTTTCAGGAGTCGCGCTGCTGCTGCTTGATCCGGTTGGTCAGCTCGGTGACCTGGTTGTAGATCACACGCCGCTCGGCCATCAGCTCGCGAATTTTCCGGTCAGCGTGGATGACCGTGGTGTGGTCGCGGCCGCCAAGCTCCTGGCCGATCTTCGGCAGTGACATGTCGGTGAGCTCACGGCACAGGTACATCGCGATCTGGCGCGCGGTGACCAGGGTCCTGGTCCGCGACTTGCTGCAGAGCTCCTCCATGCTGAGCTTGAAGTAGTCCGCCGTCTGCTGCAGGATCTGGCCGGACGTGATCTCCTGGGCGCCGTCGTCCGTGATGAGGTCCTTCAGGACCATCTCCGCCAGAGCCACATCGACCGGCTGGCGGTTGAGGCTGGCGAACGCGGTGACCCTGATCAGCGCGCCTTCGAGTTCCCGGATGTTGCTTGAGATCTTCGACGCAATGTATTCCAGGGCATCGTCCGGTGCGGAGAGGCCCTCGCTCAGGGCCTTTTTGCGGAGGATGGCGATGCGGGTTTCCAGTTCCGGCGGCTGGATGTCCGTCAGCAGGCCCCATTCAAAGCGGGACTTCATGCGGTCTTCGAACCCGGCGAGCAGCTTGGGCGGCTGGTCGGAGGTGATGACCACCTGCTTGTTGTTGTTGTGCAGCGAATTGAACGTGTGGAAGAACTCCTCCAGCGTGCGGTCCTTGCCTGCCAGGAACTGGATGTCGTCAATGAGCAGGACATCGACGTTCCGGTAAGTGGTTTTGAAGCTGGCGCCCTCGTCATCACGGATGGAGTTGATGAAGTCATTGGTGAACTCTTCGGAATTCACGTACCGGACGCGGATGCCGCTGTAGAGCCGGCGGGCGTAATGGCCGATTGCGTGCAGGAGGTGGGTTTTGCCCAGCCCGGAATCCCCGTAGATGAACAGCGGGTTGTACGCCTTGGCCGGCGCTTCGGCTACAGCGACGGCGGCCGCGTGGGCAAAGCGGTTGGACGAACCGATCACGAAGGTGTCGAAGACGTACTTGGGGTTGAGCCGGCCGAATTCGTGCGAGGTGCTCGGCAGCATGGGCTGCGGCTTCTGCTCAACCAGCTGGTCCGGGGAGTAAGAAGGCTCGACGACGGGTTCAGGCTCTTCGTGGATCGGCACCAGGTCCGTGTCCACGTCGATGGCGCAACGGATGTCTTCCGAGAACACGCTGTGCAGCGCATCGTCAAGTGCGTCCTTGACCTGGGTCTGCAGCACTTCGCGGGTGAGCTCGTTGGGGACGGCCACCAGCAGGGTGGAACCGATCAGGCCCTGTGCCTGGGCCAGGATGACGAAGCCGCGCTGGCGGGGGGAAACCCGGTGATCCTTCTCCAGCAGGCTGACAACGCGCCGCCAGGAACTTCCGACAGTATTGGCGTGGTTGGCTTCGTCTACTGTCATCAATCGGTTTTCCTCAAACTTGCTATGCCGTGCGTTACCTGCAGCCCCGTTCCCGGAACCAGGGTGCTGGCCCAGCTTAATCCACAGGGTTATGCACAGACCGTGGATAATCGGCTACTGAGCCACTCTAGGGGATGAAAAGCCCAGAAGATAGCTGGCAAAGTGCTTGTGGATAATTACACTGGTGTGGTTCGCCTGCGGGGGTTGTGAGCGGCTTCATCCACAGGCCGCGGGCGGGACTTAGACACAGCTGGGGATAGGCCGGAAGAGGCCCCCCGGTTTGACTGTGCTACCCGGATTGCCCTAACGTTGTGAAGTCCTTTGTGTCCGCTTTTTGGTCCCGACTGATCTTCCGAGTGCAGTGCACCCGGGTAGGAGCGGGAAGCGTACACATACAAAACTTAGCGTCGGCCAGTTCTTCCCCTTATTGATCGGGTGGACGCACCTTTGATCCACTGGAGTAACTAACGTGAGCAAGCGGACTTTTCAGCCGAATAACCGCCGTCGGGCCAAGAAGCACGGCTTCCGCCTTCGTATGCGCACCCGTGCCGGCCGTGCCATCCTGGCAGCCCGCCGCGGCAAGGGCCGTACCGAGCTGTCGGCTTAAATACCTGACTTGTCGGTAGACACTTTCCTTGCGAGTTTAAGGTGCTGGCCGCCCGCAACCGCCTGAGGACCTCAACCGACTTTTCAACAACTGTACGTTCCGGTGTCCGCAATGGGCGCCGGAACGTAGTGTTATATGCGGCAGCCATCGCTGCCGACGAACCCAGCCGGATCGGGTTCATCGTTTCCAAGAGCGTAGGGAACGCTGTGGTCAGGAACCTCGTTAAGAGGAGACTAAGAGAAGCAGGTGCCGCGTCGCTGCGCGAACACGGCACCGGGCTTGCCATAGTGGTCCGTGCGCTGCCTGCTTCCGCCTCGGCGAGTTGGGACCAGTTGCTGCAGGACTACAACGCTGCACTTGATTCGACGCTCGCCCGGCTGGCCGGACGCCCCGCCAGGGGCGCCGGTAAAGGTTCGGCCGGTACAACACAGAAGGGGACACCGCGTGCCTAACGCCACCGCCGTCGTCGCCCGCTTCCATCCCGTTGTTGCCGCCGTCCTGCTGTTCCTGTGGAACCTGCCCCGGAACTTCCTCATTGTCTTGCTGAAGGCCTACCGCAAGGTGGTTTCTCCCTTGTACGGCCAGGTGTGCCGTTTTTTCCCTTCATGCTCGGCCTACGCCCTTGAAGCTGTCACTGTCCACGGCGCAGTCAAGGGAACCTGGCTGGCCGTCCGCCGCCTGGGCCGCTGCCATCCGTGGAACGCCGGTGGTGTGGACCATGTCCCCGCCGGCCACCGGGAATGGCCCGCCAATCGGACACCCACAATTGTTGTGCTGAACAATCCGGACAAGTACCTGGTTGCTCGGACTGATGAAGAAGGCCGCAGCGCGGCCTGACGAATAGGGATAAGTATGGACTTCTTTGGAACAATCATGGCCCCGTTCAAGTGGCTGGTTTCCATCATCATGATCGGCTTCCACGATGGCCTGACCGCCATCGGGATGCCGACCGCGAACGGCTGGACCTGGACGCTGTCCATCATTGGGCTGGTGCTGGTGATCCGTGCCGCCCTGATCCCGGTGTTCGTCAAGCAGATCAAGGCCCAGCGCGGCATGCAGCTCCTGCAACCTGACCTGAAGAAGCTGCAGGACAAGTACAAGGGCAAGACCGACCAGCTGTCCCGCCAGGCAATGGCCCAGGAACAGATGGCCATGTACAAGAAGCACGGCACCAACCCGTTCTCCGCCTGCCTTCCGATGCTGATCCAGATGCCGTTCTTCTTCGCCCTGTTCCAGGTGCTCTCCGGCATTACCTCGGCGAAGAACGAGGGCCAGGGCATCGGAGCCATGAGCCATGAGCAGGTGGTCGAGTTCGACGCGTCGAGCATTTTCGGAGCTCCGCTGTCTGCTGCCCTGCTGCACGGCGGCGCCGGGAACGTGGCCGTGGTGGTGCTGTCGATCATCATGATCCTGGCCATGACGGCTTCGCAGTTCATTACCCAGAAGCAGATCATGGCCAAGAACATGTCCGAAGAGGCCATGGCCAGCCCGTTCATGCGCCAGCAGAAGATGATGCTGTACATCCTCCCCATCGTCTTTGGTGTGGGTGGCATCAACTTCCCCATCGGTGTCCTGATCTACTGGACCACCACAAACCTGTGGACCATGGGCCAGCAGTTCTTCGTCATCCGCCGCATGCCGACGCCGGGATCCCCCGCCGCCAAGGCCCTCGCCGAACGCCGGGCTGCCAAGGGCCTGCCTGCGCTCTCCGTCCTGACCGGCAAAAAGGAAGAGGCTCCCGAGGCCGCCGCCGCCGTCGAACCCAAGGGACAGCGCGTCCAGCCACAACGTAAGAACAGGAAGAAGAAGTAATGTCAGCCGAGCGCACCGAACACGCCCTTTCTGAAGACATGGTGGAAGACCGCGGGGATTCTGCCTCCCAGGATGCCGCCGCCGAAAAGCCGTCCGCGGCCAACAGGCTTGAAGAAGAAGGCGACATCGCGGCCGACTACCTCGAGGAGCTGCTGGACATTGCCGATATCGACGGTGATATCGACATCGAGGTCCGCAACGGCCGCACCTACATCTCCATCGTTGCCGATGACGACAGTGAAGGCCTGGAGAGCCTGGTGGGTGAGGACGGGGAGGTCCTGGAGGCCCTGCAGGAACTGACCCGGCTTGCGGTCCTGTCCGCCACGGAAACGCGTTCCCGCCTGGTGCTGGACATCAACGGGTACCGGCAGGAGCGTACCGGCCACCTGCAAAAGATCGCCGAGGATGCGGCCGCCTCCGTCAAGGAGAACGGCAAGCCGGTTGCCCTTGAGCCGATGAGTGCCTACGAGCGCAAGATCGTCCACGACGCCGTCGCCGACCTGGGACTCGTGAGCGAGTCCGAGGGTGAAGGCAACGGGCGCCACATTGTCGTATCCGCAGACTAGAGATTGCTGGCCGCTAAACATGGTTGATATCACCGCTGCCGAGTTGAGCGCGGCTGAGAAGATCTTCGGTGACCGCCTGGACCTTGCCAAGCGCTACGTGGAGCATCTGGCCACGTCGGGTACGGAGCGCGGGCTCATTGGCCCCCGCGAGGTTCCGCGGCTGTGGAGCCGGCACGTGCTGAACTGCGCTGTCATCGAAAGCGAGATTCCGCAGGAAAGCCACGTGGCCGACGTCGGAAGCGGTGCCGGCCTGCCCGGCCTGTGCCTGGCCATAGCCCGGCCGGACCTCGAACTGACCCTGATCGAACCGCTCGAGCGCCGGGTGATCTGGCTGCAGGAGGTGGTGGACGACCTCGGGCTGGATAACGTCACGGTGATGCGCACACGCGCGGAGCTGGCAGTCGGACACATTGAGGCCGACGTCGTCACGGCCAGGGCGGTCTCTGCCTTGACCAACCTCGCCGGCCTCACCATCCCGCTGCTCGGCGGCAAGGGCGAGGTCGTGGCCATCAAGGGCCGCAGCGCGGGCGAGGAAATCGAGAAAGCCGCCAAGACCATCCGAAAGCTTGGCGGCGTGCAGACCACGGTCGTCACAGTGGGTGACCACCTCCTTGAGGAGCCCACCACTGTAGTCCGCATTGTGGTGGACAAGCCCCAAAAGAAGTCCTAGCACTGGCCCGGTGACCGCGGTCTGCCGGGTGCAGCAGTTAGGCTAGACAACGGCAGCAAAATTGGCTGAACGAGAGTGAGTGTGCCCCAGTGACAAGTAGTGAAGCCTCCACACAGCGGATACCGCCGTTTGTGACACTGGGGTCCGCTCGTTCTGTCTCTGGCCCCGTGAGCATCCCGGGACGTGGCGGGACTCACCCGAAACAGGTTGTAGGAAGCCCATCGTCGACGGCGGTTTCACGTGAAACAACCGCTGCCAGTCGATCCAACGTCATCGACGCCATTGATGATTCAAGCCCCATCGCCAGGGAGCTTGCCCACGAGACCAAGCGGCGCGAACGGTTGATGGGCAGGCGGTTGCCGCGGCCTGAGAAGACACGCATCTTCACCGTGTCCAACCAGAAAGGCGGCGTGGGCAAGACCACCACTACGGTGAACATCGCGGCAGCCCTCGCAGCCGCCGGGCTGAACGTACTGGTGATCGATATCGACCCGCAGGGTAATGCCTCCACGGCGTTGGGCATCGAGCACCACGCTGATGTGGACAGCATCTACGACGTCCTGATCAACGATGTCGCCCTGGCCGATGTCGTGGCGCAATGCCCGGACATGGACAAGCTCATCTGCGCGCCGGCCACCATCCACCTCGCCGGTGCGGAAATCGAACTCGTTTCCCTGGTAGCACGGGAACAGAGGCTCCGCCGCGCCATTGACGTGTATGCCAAGACCCGCGAGAAGAACGGCGAGGAGCGGCTGGATTACATCTTCATCGACTGCCCTCCCAGCCTGGGCCTCCTGACGGTCAATGCCTTCTGTGCCGCCAACGAGGTGCTGATTCCCATCCAGTGCGAGTACTACGCCCTGGAAGGCCTCAGTCAGCTGCTGAAGAACATCGAAATGATCCAGAAGCACCTCAACGCCGAACTGGTGGTCTCCACCATCCTGTTGACGATGTACGACGGGCGCACGAACCTTGCGGCGCAGGTTGCAGCGGAGGTGCGCACACACTTCCCGGAGCAGGTCCTGTCAGCTGTGGTTCCGCGTTCGGTCCGCATCTCCGAGGCGCCGAGCTACCAGCAGACAGTCATGACCTATGACCCTTCCTCCAGTGGCGCACTGTCCTACCTGGAAGCCGCTGCTGAAATAGCAGAACGCTAGAATCTTCAATACTGCATCGACCGGAGCCGGGATCACGGCCGGTTCTACCACTGGAGGGATTTACCCATGAGCGAGAAGCGACGGGGCCTTGGCCGCGGACTTGGCGCGCTGATTCCTAGTTCCGGCGCATCCAATGGGCAGGGCAACGGTGCAGCTGTTTCTCGTCCGGTGGACCTGTTCTTCCCTGAGAGCCGCAAAAAGGCTGAACCCCTCGATGCCGCAGATGCTGCGCGTCAGGAGGAATCCGCTAAGGCAGCCGCTTCCGCAAAGGCGCCGGCACGCAAGCCGGCATCCGCGAAAGCACCCGCTCCCAGCAAGGCGCCGGCTGCCAAAGCGCCCGTTGCCAAGGAAGCCACAGCCAAGAAGCCTGCAGTCAGGACGCCTGCGGCCAAGACTCCCGCTGAAAAGGAAGCGGCATCGGGCCCGGTATCAGATACTGCAGCTAAGAAAGCATCCGGCGCCGCTGACTCGGATCCCACCCACAGCGCTTCCAGGAGTGCTGCCTCGCCTGAACCCGCGAAGCCGGCAGCGGCGCCCTCTCCGAACACTTCACCTGCTGAGGCCGAAGGCCAGGCTCCCTCCATGCAGGAGGAATCTTTCCCGGCCGCGCCGGAGGAGATCAGCCGTCCGCAGTCAGATAATGGCGTGGACCTCGTGGAGGTACCCGGGGCACACTTTGCCGAGATTCCTGTTGGCGATATCCATCCCAACCGCAAGCAGCCGCGTTCCGTCTTCGACGAGGACGACATGGCCGAGCTTGTACATTCCGTGCGGGAAATTGGCGTCCTCCAGCCAATTGTCGTCCGCAAATCAACTGAAGACGGTATTGAACCGTTTGAGCTCGTCATGGGTGAACGCCGCTGGAGGGCTGTGCAGGCCGCCGGGCTGGAGACCATCCCTGCCATTGTTCGTGACACCACCGATGACGACCTTCTGCGTGATGCCCTGCTGGAGAACCTGCACCGTAGCCAGCTGAATCCGCTGGAAGAGGCTGCTGCCTACCAGCAGCTCCTTGAGGATTTCGGCACAACGCATGAACAGCTGGCAGACCGCATCGGCCGTTCACGCCCGCAGGTCTCGAACACCCTCCGGCTCCTCAAGCTCCCGCCGCTCGTCCAGCGCCGAGTGGCCGCCGGCGTGCTGTCTGCCGGCCACGCACGAGCGCTGCTGTCCCTTCCTGATGCGGCGGCCATGGAACGTCTCGCCCAAAAGATCGTCGCCGAAGGCATGTCCGTGCGGGCCACAGAAGAAGCGGTCGCGCTGTACCAGGATCCCACCAAACCAGCTAAGAACAACGTTCCCCGACCGGGAGCCCGCCACGAACGCCTGGACTACCTGGCATCGTCGCTGTCGGACCGCTTGGACACGAATGTGAAGATTTCTCTGGGTGTCCGTAAAGGCAAGGTCAGCATTGAATTTGCCAGCGTGGAAGATTTGAACAGGATCATGGACGTCTTGGCCCCCGGATCTGCCAACTAAGGCAACGTGTAGAGGCCCCGTTCGTCGAACGGGGCCTTTAGCGTTCCAGGGCTCCGCCGGGACCTGTCCCCTGCTACTCTCAGCGGTCGGAGGCAGCGAGTTCAGCGGGCACAACCAGCGTCAGTGGATTCGCATTAGTTCCGGCAGGAAGTGTTTGCGCTACTCCGCATTGATGGGGGTCTCCCTGTTCATGTCCGGCCAAGTAATCCGATCTCAGCTTGGGGACGGGCTCGAACCAGCGCGTCTGGAGGCACTCTAAGGCCCTGTCATGAGTCCTGGAGGAAAGGACTGTGCGGTCCCACGCGTGGGCCGGCGACAACGCTTCTGTGGCCTGTGCAGGGCGGCCAGAACACAAACTGATCCAGTCCGGTTGATCCTATGAACCTTCGAGCCCGGTGAGCTCGCTATTTGAGGCCGCCGGTGGCTCGGTTACCGCCCCAACGGCGTTCAAGAGAGACATATCCGAGGCAGTACCGGCCCGTCGTCAGCTGAACTGTGCAAAGCCAGATTCGTTCTCGAACTTATAGGTTGCTGGGCTACGGGGCAGTAGCTGCTTTCGGGGCACCGAATAACTGTGGGTTTCACGTGAAACTTTGACGTAGCCGATCGTCAATGAGTTGGGTGATGTGCTAGGGAGCCTGACCACCGCCCAGGAAGCGGGACGGCGTACTGGCACATGGATATCGAGGGGCGCCGCCCATAATTATGGTCTCTGCGCGTCATAGATGCAGCTGAATGAATGGACTAAAGATTTGGGGCTCCGATCGATGCGCCCGATGAATCCACAACTGGAGAATGGGCCGGAGTTGGTCGGGCCCTATGCACCCCTCGGCACGTAGATTGCCTACGTGGCGGAAGCATGGGGGCCGCATCGCTACTGCTTCATAGCGCCCACGCGTGGGTGGTAGTGGTCGTGCGAGGTAGTGCTGGCTATTGACCAAATGTTCCGTGAGCACGACACTGTGACACTTACGCGGCGCTGTGCTGCGGTGCGTTCGTTCTAAGGCTAGGGATTGGCGGTCTTAAGCGACCGGGCGACATTACTGGTGACGTGAGCACGTGCCATCGCGAACACGGCGTTTCATCCATGTGTGACGGTAGTGCAGTGCCACAGCACTTCGGGTGTTGGAGTGCGAACCACGGCACCGGCACACGGAACGTATTTCCACGGGCCCCGTTTCGGGATCCCTGCAACCGACTAACCCGATATGCTCCGCGTTCCGACGCTCTTCTTGGCCCACCTTCTGCATCGCACGACTCATTCTATCGAGGGCTGATGAGAGGTTCAAAGGATGGGATGTTTCATGTGGAACGGTGTCTGTTGGTCACGTGACGTTCCTGATAGGAAACCAGTTGGATGATGCCCCAGATGGATACGCCCTCCGGCGGCTCCAGCATGGAGTCCATCATGTACACGGACATAACCGGAGGCGCGCTCATGTTTGGAGTTTGGCTGCATGCTGCGAGCCCTTCGGGAGGGATAAATGCTGCGATAGGTCCTGGTATGTTCAAAACCCTCCACCTGCTCTCGGGGAAGTCGCCGCCTCGCACTCGATACGTTGGCCCGAGCCGAGGCGGCAGTCTGTTGACGTGCCAGCACGTGGTAGAAATTGCCACGGCAAGGTCTACTTCGAGGTTGGGTGCTTTCCCGCGGCCTGGACGCGAACAACGAGCCTGCCGCCCCGACCGCTCTACAAGCGACCCCCATTGACCGCTCACCTTACTGGTGTTTCACGTGAAACGGGACATGGAACAATGCGTAGCGAAGCGTGAATTGGCTAGGCCTGGGAAGATTTCACGTGAAACAGAACTGAGCTCGACAGACATAGGACCGTCCGGCGGATCAAGATTGAGGACTGAGTGACAGCAGAAGCGGCATCTGGGCATGGGAACAGCGTCCGATGCGAAGGTCGCGACTCCTTGTCTCACTGTCCGACTCCCCCACCGGTACAAGGGTTGATCTAGGTACGACCGTGAAGGGAAAGATCCTACGAGCCAGTTCCGGAGAGGCGGCCCTCGCAATTTCATAGATCCGTAGTGGAGTGGAGAGTCGAACGACCTGCCTGCCAGGATACCGACGTCGGCGTCTTGCACGCGGGGTGCTGCAGTGCTGGGATTCGAACTGGGAATTGCGTGATGCTGCTCGACCGCAACCATGACCGTGCCGCCGTCCCACCTTCATCGAGCTCACACGGGCCTCCGCCAACTCGCAAACATGCTTGCGCTTCAGGCCGCATCAATTGTCTTCCGGTGCTCGGCCTTGGCCCGGCACCTTTGAGGAGGCCAGAGTAGTTCGTCTCCTGCCACCCAGAACCTAGCCTGTTCACGGATCGGTGGCTGCAGCCGCTCTCCTACCAGCCGCCTTGGGATTGGCACGTGACGACGCCGGCCTCCCCAAGAGCAAGCATGTAAGCGGGTGGGACTTGGGGTCGACCGACATTCGTACCCAGGGCTAGGGCAGCGGATGCCGTACTTGCATGAGGCAGTTCGTTGACGAACTTGGATACGAACCTGGAGTGGCTCCGGGGTCCATGACTTGCAGGCAACAATGATGCAATCTGTCTGTTCAAATGCTTGTGGATAAGTCCGTGGATATTGATGTGAATATCTCGGTGGATATCTACGCTTCACCGCCTGCCATCCCGCCACCATGCGAACGGGTCACACGGTGTCTGACAAGCGAAGTTTATGTTTCACGTGAAACAGAGACTTCGAGCCCTGTTTAGAAAGGAACAGCTTGCGACCTTCATACCCAACTTTCGATGTCGTACGTAGAATTCGGTTGTTATGTGGGCTAGAAGGGGGTTCCAACTGCTTTTATACCCGTTGTGGCCGACGAGCTACGGAGCGCATTCGGTCGCTGACCAGGACCTCCCGAGCGCAGGCATCGGGCGCCGATCGAATTTGCCCTGAGTGGCACGCGGATCACCCTGTGGATAAGTCTGGGGATATTGACTGGACGACCTGTGGATAAAGCTGTGGGAAATCCCACACTGCTTCAGCGCAGTAGCCGCTGCGGACCGGCTCATCACCGCGGCTGATGGACCGTGAGGTCTTAAGCAACGCTGCCACAGGCGCGGCAAATGGCCGTGTCCTGCGTTCGGCGCTCGTGCCCAGGGATGTCTGAGCGAGTGGTGATGCGTACTTCACAAGCCGCAGAGCGGCGACCTTTGCGACCGGGCTGTCGGCTGAAAATCAAGACTTGCCCTCCCATTTTCATGAGTTGGGGTGGCATGAGTCGGAGGGCAACTACCCACATTGGCGATACGGTTGCCCCGACTACTGTCGGCTCACGACGTGCCTCTACGCCGCTGAGAACCTCCAGGTGGCCGCCTACCTGTACTTCAGATCCTCCTGCCTTGCAGGGCGCCGGCGATCAACAGCAACCTCTACTCTTCGGATGTGCCGGCTTGTGCTTGTGGGTGAGTTTGGGTCTCCGGGCAGATCGGCAATGCCCTCACTGTGGTGGTCGCCGCACTGTCATTGTTGCCACAATAGTGCTTGCCCCCGGGGTGTTCTGTGCGGGCGGGAGGTTAGGGCAGCTTTTGGCGTCCTACTATCGGGCGAGCCGCCGTCGCTTCCGGGGTGGCCCTTGAGGGTCTTCCGTTCGTCGGCCTACATTGCGGGTGTGGGTGTGGGGGTGGGTGGGAGCTCATGCAGGCGGAGTCCTTCCGGCGTGCTGCGGTGTCCACTGTTAGGCACCTTCTTGCTTGTTATGAGGGTTCGTGTCCGAGAGTGTTTCACGTGAAACACGCTGTTACTGCTGGCTCTTCCGTCACTGCCGGTGCCCGTAATTGGCCAGTGCGTGCTTGGTACTCGCATCAAGGGGCAAGAGCCAGGCCTGGAAGAACGCGTAACCGGGCGAATAGGTGAAGCGCTAGGTCGTCGGGTGGATGTAGGTTGTCGGATGGGGTTGGTAGTTTCTGGGTCCTTCTGCCCCCAAGTGGCCGGGTGGTCATACCGATCCCGTCCTCCAAGTCCAGCCTGCTCTCCCCCTAATACGTTTCTGCCAAGCAGAAACGGGCGGTGACGGGTGAAGCCCCTCAGCGGCCAAGAACTCGGCACGCGGCATAGCAAGCTTTCCAGGCTGTGTCCTGGTTGCCGTTCCACCCAGCGCTGGCAGTCTGATGCTCGTTTCACGTGAAACAACGCGGCGACGAAAAGCTGTGAACGCACACGCTGTCGCAGAGCCGGTCGAGCTGGTTGTCGATGTGGAGCAATGGCTGGGGTTGCTCAGCGATGCATAGATGTTCGACGGCCATGTGGTCCGCAACATGTCGACAGGACGGCGGCAGGCGCTGCGCGGGATAAATACCCACCCGAGGCCAGTTGCCTTGGACATCCTGCCTAGCTTCCGCGGCGACCGGGTTGAGCTGTCTATGGAGCCGGCGTGGAGGGACTATTGATGGTTTTCCTGATTTCCCAAACATCACCGCATTCTTGGACTGCGCGCGGCATAGGTCGGTGAAGTTTGTGGCGGCACTGCGCCTGAGATCATTGCGCACGATCTTGCGTCTCCGTGTTCGATCTACAGCGCTACTTGTGGCTTAGGCACCTAGCAGACTGCATGGGTGAACCGGTCGAATGGGTTCATCCGATTCTGTCTGCGGCGAGTATCTTGACTGCAAATCTACGCGGAGAATGTCATCGTCGCGGTGCGCGTGCTTGCGTGGGGATATCGGGGTTGACCCTGACAGGGGCACGACCGGCCGTCGGTCCCAGCGCTGCAGCGGTCAAGATGCCACTGATACTCGAAACGACAAGTTTCGCGGGTGTGATAGGACCGGCCTGCGAGCTGGCGCCAGCGTGCTTCTGTCGATGGCGTCTCGCCTGGGACTGAGCAGCCAAATATGGGCTTGCCCTAAGCGAAGACGTCGTAGGGATGTTCGACCAATTTCGGGTTCTATGGGTGCTCCGAAATGGGCACCGCAATTCACCTTTCCTCCAGTTTCGTCACCTGATGCAGCAACTATTAGCCAGGCCGAGGCTCGTTCCAGCGAAACATGGCTACGTGATACGTCCCTGGCCGATTGTTCTAGCAGTTAGCGGCTTCTGAGGTTGACTCTTGGCCTTCCTATGCCTCCAGCGAGTCGCTCCGTATCACCTATTCTCGGGCACAGTCGTTATCGGCAGGAGGTGTTTCACGTGAAACGATGAATGACTGTGAGCTGGTGATCAAGGGACGGTGCTACATCGTCTTGCGGCCTCCTAAAGAATGAGAGCCCAGGACACTCTGGGCAGTTTTTGACTCTAAAGTTGGCGGCCCGTAGGCGGGCTGCGTCCCTGATTCCGATGGTGAGTGTCGAAGCCTCTTCAGGCAGCACCTGGCCAGCATATGAAAAGACGTTTCACGTGAAACAGCGGGCGTCCCAAGGCGGTGAGCATGATGGCGCCACGGTCCGCGCCTACAGCCAGCTTGCACGTGACAGTGCTTCTCCCGCGGATGGTGCACTTAAAAAGGTGGCCCCGTCCGTAGACGGAGCCACCCCTATACCTTGGCGCCACGAGAAGGCACCGCAACGTCTATGAAAGAACGTCTGAGAATTCCTTCTCGAAGAACTGCTTGGGCTTCGCACCAATGACAGTGTTCTTCACTTCGCCACCCTGGAAGAGGTAGACAGCAGGAATCGACGTGATGCCGTATTCTGCTGCGATGGCGGGGTTGTCATCGACGTTCACCTTAACAACGTCAACCTTCTCGCTGTACTCAACCGAAATCTCGTCGAGGATCGGGCCGAGCTTGCGGCAGGGACCGCACCATTCCGCCCAAAAATCAACGATAACGGGCTTCTCCGAGGACAAAACGTCCGTGCTGAAACTTGCGTCGGTTACATCTTTAGCGTTGCTCATTGCCTATCTTTCTTCTCGGACTCTAAACTGGCAGTTTCTTAGGCGGGGAGATCCGCGAGGTAGTGCTCCACGTCGATGGCCGCCACGCAGCCCGAGCCGGACGCAGTGATGGCCTGGCGGTACGTGGGATCTACGACGTCGCCGGCTGCAAAGACGCCGGGCAGGCTGGTCTTGGAGCTCCTCCCCTGCACCGCAATGGTTCCTTCAGGAGTGAGGTCCAGGACGTCCTTGACGAGGTCGGTCCGGGGATCGTTGCCAATGGCCACAAAGACGCCCGTTACGGCAAGATCGGAAACGGAGCCGTCTACCAGGTTCTTCAGCTTCAGGCCCGTGACCTTGTCCTCACCGATGACGTCATCAACGGTGCTGTTCCAAATGAAGTTGATCTTCTCGTGTGCCAAGGCCCGGTCTGCCATGATCTTCGAGGCTTTCAGGGAGTCGCGGCGGTGAACCACGGTGACGGACTTCGCGAACTTGGTGAGGAACAGCGCCTCTTCCATTGCGGAGTCACCTCCGCCAATGACCGCAATGTCCTGGCCCTTGAAAAAGAAACCATCGCAGGTTGCGCACCAGCTGACGCCGTGCCCTGAAAGGCGCTTCTCGTTGGGGAGGCCGAGCTCGCGGTAGGCGGAACCGGTGGAAAGGATGATGGCGCGTGCCTTGAAGGTTTCACCGGTGGCGATGGTAACCGTCTTCACAGGGCCCTCGAGGTCCAGGGCGGTGACATCCTCGAACTGGATCTCGGTGCCGAACCGAGTGGCCTGCTTTTCGAAGTTTTCCATCAGATCCGGTCCCATGATGCCTTCGGGGAATCCCGGGTAGTTTTCCACGTCGGTGGTGTTCATGAGCTCACCGCCCGCTGTCACGGAGCCGGCGAACAGCAGCGGCTTCAGGTTGGCGCGGGCAGTGTAGACGGCTGCCGTGTAACCTGCCGGGCCTGAGCCGACGATGATGACATCACGTACGTCTGACGCGGTGTTTTCTGCGATGGTCACTGAACGGTGAACCTCTTCCTTGTTCGACGCGCCCCCTTGTGGGGGCCGGCCACATGGCACAACTGCTTCTGGATGCTGATTATTCCGGCGTCCGGAGACTGGCGGCAGCCGGGGTGATGGCGTGCCGCGGCTTCCGCCGGGCGCTCTTTCCAGATTACAGGCAGGCCAGGGCCGTGCAGGCAGAGGTTACTTTGCCAAGGTCAGATACGGCGGGTCAGCTACTGAACCTTGATCTCGGCGAGCCGGAGGCCGTAGCCGTATCGCGTCTTCGGGGCAGCCAGCCTGGGCAGTGAGTTGATGGCAACGATCACGTACTGGGCCTTCGCCGGCTCGGCAAGCGGCAGGTTGAGGTCCCCCGACGTGAAGCTGTTGGTTCCCACGGACTTGGCACCGTCGAGCGACGGCCGGTCGTTCGTGTACACCGTAATGCTGCCGCCGGATCCTCCCAGCTGGGACAGGGTGACGGATTTGACGGTTGCCTCGCTCTTCAGCTTGACCGCGAGGGTAACGCCGTCGGGAGCGAGTCCGCCCCAGTTTTCGGTGGCAAATTCCATGTCCGACCAGTAGCTGGCCGCGTTGCCGTCGTAGGCCTTCACGAGGTCGCCGTCGAAGGTTGCTGCGAAGTCGAAGTTGCCCTGGCGGGAGATGCTGTCGATGGCCGGCGGGACAGCGGGTGCAGCAGACGTGGGAGCCTGCGACGGAGTTTCGCTGGCTTCCGGTGCGCTGTTGGACGTGGCCGGGGCGGGGCCTTCGGCCTGCGGCTGCGAGAACAGGCTGCCGAGGTTGGTGACGGCGAAGATGAGGCCGGCGATGAGCACCACCGCGAGGAGTCCGCCCACCAGCCAGCGCATGGAGCGCGGCTCACGTTCAGCGTCGTCGCGGTCGTCGTATTCGTCGCGGCCGTCGTCGTAGTTTCCGCGGTGGCCCAGGGAAGCACCGGCGGCAGCAGCCGAGGCGCCGGCCCGGGCGAAGAGGGAGCTCTTCTTTTGGGCGGGCTGGTCCTCCTCCGTCGGCGCTTCGTCGTAGTCGTAGCCGTATTCGTCCTGGTCTTCAGCCTGCGCGTAGTCGTCATCCGACCACAGGGAGACTTTGGGTCGTCCGGCCTCGGCGCCCGAACCGGCGCCGGTTCCGGCGGCGGACTGCTGGACCGGGTGGGCCGCTGTGGCCTCAGGGTCCGGGGAAGCAGCTGCCGAGGCAGGAGCGGCCGACGGCGGGGCCGGACGGGCGGCGCCGGCGGCAGTCCCAGCGGCGGCTGCACCACCAGCTGCGGCACCGGCCGCCGCTGCCCCGGCGCCTCCCCCGATGTTCCGGGCCTTCGACGACGGCACAGGAGCAGTTGATGCTGCCGGGCGGACAGGCGGCTGCGGCGGAACGGCCGGGGCTGTCCTCGGCGAATCCCGGTACGGATCAACCTGGTCCGGGTGCGTCTCTGAATAGGTAATGTAGCCGGCCTCGACGTTGTCCTCTTCGTCGTAGGGTTCCGGCTCGTGGGAGCGGGCCTGGCCGAAGATCTCGCTGCCGAGGGTGTCGGTGAAGAACGGTTCGACGTACGGCGGGTTGGAGGCCACCACAAGGTCCAGCAGGTCGGCGGCGGACGTGTGGTTGGTAATCAGGTATGTGGCTGCTTCCGTGACACCCAGGTCCAGGACCTGCACCGTTCCGGGCCGTTCACCGGTTGCCACTTCACGGGCGCTCTGGGCCACCTGTTCGGTGTTCTGGGGGCCGGCCACCAGGATGCTGACCGGGCGGTTGAGGACCTGGTCCACACCATCCAGCACCAGATCGTGGTCATGCGAGGCCAATACCGTGGCTGTGACCTTGTAGCGGCCGCCCAGTACTGATCCGACATCGATCGGGTTGGACACGTGTTCCTCCTAGACTTCCCGGGATCGCCGGCATGGGATACCCGGCCATTCGGGGACGCCAAATTGGCCGCCACCCGGATGTTACTTCCCCCTGTACCTTTTCGATCCTAGCGGATTGAGGCTGGGCCGCCGGGGAGAATGAAGCGCCGAAACAGCGCCCCGGTCACTTTTGCCTTGGCCGCCGCTGCTTGAAATAGGGGTTAGCTCCCGCCTTGCCCTGGTAGGTGCGGCGCCCCGGAAGGGGGATCTGTTCGCGGAGCATGCCGCCGCGGGCGGTGCCGGATTGTTCCTCGGCCGGCAGGTAGGCGCCGTCGCCGGGCAGGTTGGCGCCGTCGTCGTCCTGTCCGCGGGGCGCTGCACGCTCCGGCTCCGGGCCGGCCCTGAAGGAAACGGCGTCGAATTCCCCGGAGATCCGGGGAATGAGGCCGGTGTCCACGGACGTGGTGGCGCGGGCCGGCCGCTCCGCCGCGGGGCCTGCCTCGACGGCGGGGGTTCCCTCCGGGGCGGACGACGGCGGGACGCCGCCTGCCGCTGCCGGTGCAGTTTGGCCGCCCCGGCCCAGGCGTCCGAGCAGCGGACGGAGCAGGTCGCGCAGTTCAGCGACGCGGAACAGCTTGAGCAGGAAGAAGTACACCACCAGCATGACCGGGCCCACCACGACCACGGTCAGCAGCGCCGTGATGCGGTCCCGCCAGGCGAAGCCGTCGGCGCTGTAGCTGCCCATCAGCCACAGCGCGCCGGCGCCGGCAATCGCGGACCCGAGTGCCGCGTAGCCCATGCGGATGTAGGAATTGGCGATCCGCGGCCCGTCCAGGTGGCCGAGCAACCGGCGCAGGAACCAGGCACTGATCACCACGGAAAGGATGTTGCCCACCATATAAAGCACGGCGATGGCGTAGATGATCTGGTTGACGGGCAGGAACTGGATGGCAAAGGCGCCCACCACGTACACCACCGCCAGCAGCAGCTGGACATAGAACGGCGTGCGGGCGTCCTCGTTGGCGTAGAAAACCCGGGACATCATGAAATTGGCGCTCATGAACGGAGTGCTCAACGCCAGGATGGTGAGCGTCTGCGCCAGCATCACCCCATCCTGCCGCGAGCCGCCGGAGAAGAACATGCCCAGCGGGCCGGCCAGGGCAAACAACGCCAGCGCACCGAAAACGGTGGCAACCGCCATGGTCCGCAGGCCGTGGGACAGCGCCTCCCGCAGCTCTGCCCGGTTCCCGTCCTGCGAAGCCCTGGTCATGCGGTTGAACAGCACCGTGGCCAGGGAGAGGGCGATGATCGAGTGCGGCAGCAGGTACAGCTGGCTGGCCACCTCAAGGACGGCGTTGCCGGGCAGCATGTCACCGGCGGGATCTCCCGCTTCCTTCAGCCGGAGCCGTTCCGCGCCAGGGATAGTGGCGATGCGCATGACGTACAGGAAAGCGAGTTGCCCGACGGCGGCAGTGAGCAGCGTCCAGACGCTCAGCTTGGCTGCCTGGCCCAGTCCCACGCCGCGCCAGCCGAACCGCGGACGCAGCCCCAGCTTCAGCCGGAAGACGGGGATCAGGAGAATGGCGGTCTGTGCCACCACGCCGATGGTGGAGAAGCCGGCCACGAACAGCGTCTGTGTGCTGCCCCAGTTGTCCAGGGTGTGGGGGCTGAACTCGTTGGTTCCGAAGATCCAGATGAACATCCCCAGGCCGCCGATGGCCACGAGGTTGTTAAGGATGGGCGCCCACATGGCGGGTCCAAAAGCCCCATTGGCGTTGAGGACCTGGGTCAGGAGGGCATACAGGCCATAGAAGAAGATTTGCGGCAGGCACCAGAACGCGAAGGTCACAGCCAGTGCCTTCTGCTGTGGATCGTACCCCTGCGTGGTGACGTCAATGACCAGCGGTGCGGCCAGGGTCACCAGCGCCGTCAGGCCCAGGAGCAGCAGCACCGCCAACGTCAGCAGCCGGCTGATGTAGTCCGCTCCCCGGTCCGGGGCCTTGCTGGCCTTGATGATCTGCGGAACCAGGACGGCATTGAACACACCGCCGGCCACCAGCAGGAAGATCAGGTTCGGCAGGTTGTTCGCGTTGATGAAGGTGTCGTTGACCGTGGAGCCAAGGCCCAGGGCGGTGCCGAGCATCCAGGTCTTGCCGAAGCCGAGGAAGCGGGACACCAGGGTGCCCGCGGCCATGATGGCGCTGGAACGGGTTTCGCTGGCTCCGGCAGCCACGGGTGCCGCGTCCGGTGCTGCCGGTTCTTCGGGAAGGCCTTCCGGCGGTGCATTGCCGGGACGGCCGGCTTTGTCGGAAGGAAAATTGGTTGCTGACATCGAGTTCATCGTCTCACCCGGAGGCGCATAACACCGCAATGCGGGCGGTCGCTGCGCGCCTGTACGGCGTCAGAGGTGGCCGGGCAGGACCTCGCGGGCGAGGTCGGCGATCCGCCGCTCGTTGGGAAAGGACAGCTTGCGGGCCAGTTCCTGGATGGGGACCCAGGCAACGTCCACGGCTTCCTGGTCGGGATCGTTCTCAATGGTCAGTTCGCCGCCGGTGGCACGCAGGAGGTAGTGGTGCACCGTTTTGTGGACCCGGTGGCCGCTGACGGTAAACCAGTAATCGATGCTGCCCAGCGGGGCGAGGATGCTTCCCTCGATGCCGGTTTCCTCGGCGATTTCGCGGACCGCTGCCTCTTCGTTGTTTTCCTTGCCCTCCGGATGCCCCTTGGGAAGGCACCATTCGAGGCGTCCGCCGCGGTTAAGGCGGGCAATGATCGCGACCCGCAGCTCGGCGTCGGACGTGTCCACCACGACGCCGCCGGCGGAAACTTCCTCCACCGTGGGCAGCGACGCCGGCGCCGAATGCTGGGCAGGGGCGACGTGCGCACCGATTGCCGACGGCAATGGTGCGTTTGTCCTCCTGCCTGGAGCGCTCGGTACTGGATGGGCCATGGAGTCCACTCTAACGACTGTTCCCCGTTCGTGATGACCGGAACATGACGCAAACATGGACGGCATATGACGCAGTTTCCCGGGTGCTCCCGGATCACCCGGATCTTGACGGTCTTTTTGGCCTGCCGCGGCGCCGGTTTCTGCCAAGCTTAAGTAACTATGGCGCACGCACATCACAAGACTGATTCCCACACCGTCGATTTCCAGGTGGACCCGGTGGTCCTGGAGCTCGGCCAGCGCTTTGTCGACGCCGGCCATGAACTCTCGCTGGTGGGTGGCCCCGTGCGTGACCTCTTCCTTGGCCGCACCTCGCCGGACCTGGACTTCACCACTGATGCCACACCGGACCAGACCGTTGCCCTCATTAAGAAATGGGCGGACAACTTCTGGGACATCGGGCGCGCCTTCGGCACCATCGGCATGCGCAAGGCCGGGTTCCAGATCGAAATCACCACGTACCGGGCCGAAGCGTATGATCCGGACTCCCGGAAGCCGGTGGTGGCCTTCGGTTCATCGCTGACCGACGACCTGCTGCGCCGGGATTTCACCATCAACGCCATGGCCCTCAAGTTGCCGTCCATGGAACTGGTCGATCCTTTCGGCGGTGTCCGCGACCTCCATGCCTCACTCCTGGCCACGCCCGGCGCGCCGGAGGCTTCCTTCTCCGACGATCCCCTGAGGATGATGCGCGCTGCCCGGTTTGCCTCCCAGCTGGGCGTCTCGGTCCGGGACGACGTCCGGGAGGCGATGACCAACATGGCGGACCGGATCAGGATCATCTCCGCGGAGCGGGTGCGGGACGAGCTGGTCAAGCTCATCAGCGGTGCCCGGCCCCGGGTGGGGGTGGACCTGCTGGTGGACACGGGACTGGCCGAGCACGTCCTGCCCGAGGTCTCGGCGCTCCGGCTCGAAGCCGACGAGCACCACCGGCACAAGGACGTCTACCAGCACTCCCTCCAGGTCCTGGAGCAGGCAGCTGAGCTGGAGACGGACGGGGAAGGGCCCGTTCCCGGCCCTGACTTCATCCTGCGGTTCGCGGCGTTGATGCACGACGTCGGCAAGCCGGCCACGCGCCGCTTCGAACCGGGCGGAGCGGTCAGCTTCCGCCACCACGACATGGTGGGTGCCAAGCTCACCACCAAGCGCATGAAGGCCCTGCGCTTCGACAACGACACCATCAAGGCCGTGGCGCGCCTGGTGGAACTGCACATGCGCTTCTACGGTTACGGCGACGCAGGCTGGACTGATTCCGCCGTGCGGCGCTACGTCACGGACGCCGGTCCGCAACTTGAACGGCTGCACCGGCTCACCCGTTCGGACGTCACCACGCGCAACCAGCGCAAGGCAGACCGGCTGTCCTTCGCCTACGACGACCTGGAAGCCAGAATCGCGGCCCTGCGTGAACAGGAATCGCTGGATGCCGTCCGGCCGGACCTGGACGGTGCCAGGATCATGGAGCTGCTGGGACTCAAGCCCGGACCCCTGGTGGGCAGGGCCTACAAGTTCCTCCTTAACGAGCGGATGGAGCACGGCCCCCTGCCTGTCGACGAAGCGGAGGCCAGGCTGCTCCGCTGGTGGGGCGAACAACCTGAATCAGCACCTGCTGCACCGGAGGACGGACAGTCCCCCGCCGGCGTCGAACCTTCCCCAGTTGAGGAGTCCCAGTGACCAATCCCGCCCTTGCCCCCCGTCCCCAGCTCTGGATCCTCCGCCACGGGGAAACCGAATGGTCCAAGAGCGGCCAGTACACCGGACTCACTGACCTGCCGCTCACTGTTGAAGGTGAACAGCAGGCGGTGGAAGCCCGCAAGGTACTGGACGGCGTCGACTTCGATCTGGTGCTGACGTCCCCCCTCAGGCGTGCACGGCGGACCGCGGAACTGGCCGGCTTCCCCGATGCACAGCATGAACCCCTCGCCGTTGAATGGAACTACGGCGACTATGAGGGCATCAGTTCCGACCTCATCCGCAAGGACAACCCCGACTACCTGATCTGGACGCACGGCGTTCCCAACGGGGAGACCCTGGATGAGGTGGCTGCCAGGGCGGACAAGATCATCGGCCGCGTGCTGGAGTCCGGCATGGACAACGTGCTGGTCGTGGCGCACGGGCATTTCTCCCGCATCCTGACCGCGCGGTGGCTTGAACTGCCGCCGGTGGAGGGGCGGCACTTTGTCCTGGGCACCGCCAAGGTCTGCACGCTCGGATGGGATAAAAGGACGCCTGCAATCGTCCGGTGGGGACTCTGAAACTATTCTTCCGGTAATTTCCCATAATTCCGGGTTGAAAGGATAGTCACCCTGAAGTTTATGGTGTAGCTTTATTCCTGACCCCACGGCTTTCTGCCGGGGGCATCGCCCGTTCTGCCGCATCGCTTTGATGCCGCAAGGGAAAGAAAAGGAGGTTGGGAAAATGATGACTTTGACTGGCGAATGGAATGTGGCCGTCAACGATGCCCCGGCCTCCGCGCACAAGGTGCACTTTCCGTACGGTTTTTCCGGCCACTAGGCCCCCTGCCCCTACCGCTGCTGCAGCGGTGGCTGCAACCGTTTCACGGACCCACCAGCACGGAGCGCGCACGGCCGGGCCTTGACTGGCATCCCCGTGCACAGGCCGTTCCTCCGGCTGGCCGCCCGTAGGAGCAGGCCCGTTGCCGGCGATTCCATGACCCCCTGCTGACGGCCCTTTTGCGATTCAGGCCTCTTTTTGGCCCGCCCTTTCCTGCCTCATTCCGGCGCGCCCGGAAATTGCGGCTCTTTATTGCCAAAAATCTTTTTTCGGCACGACTTTATTTGTCGTGCCTAAAAACGGAATGACATTCCGGAGAGGAGGTGAGTACCTTGATACGAAAACTCCGCGAACTCGTGTCCGCCGCCCGCCGGCGGAACAGCAGCACCAGTTTCAACGGCCGGCTGCTGGAGCAACACCGTGACGACGTCTACGTCCTGATGCACCAACAGCTGGGTGGACTGCGCTGACGCCCGCCCCGCGGACCCCGGTCCCGGGGCGGGCTGTAAGCTCGGGACCATGCAGGAAACCGAGCCCCGGGGGCGCGCGGGACGGTCCCGGCTGGTCGTTCCCAGCCGCAGCGACGTGCTGTTGCGGAACTTCACCGAAGTGGCGGGCGGCCCGATGGGCCGCAGGTCGGATCCGGGAGTGGTGTCCCCGGCGGTCTTCACCGTGGAACGGGTCCTGATCCTGCTCACCCTCGTTGGGGCACTCCTGGGCGTCCTCATCAAAGGTTATTGCCGCTCGAACGGCTGGGAATCCCCCACCCAGTTCTACGCCACGTGCTATTCCGATCTTCCCGAGCTGTTCCGCACCAGGGGACTGGCCGATGGCGCCTTCCCCATCATCAGCGGCCAGTTCGAGTACCCGGTGCTGGTGGGCTTGGTGGCCGGGCTGACGGCACTGCTGGTTCCCGGCGGGCTGGGCGCCGATGCACGGGTGCTGGCGTTCTTCGACCTCAACGCCGTCCTGCTGGCTGCCGCCGCCATGGTCACGGTGCTGGCCACCGCACGGATGTCCGCGCGCCGGCCCTGGGATGCTGCGATGGTGGCCGTGGCGCCCGGGCTGATCCTTGCGGGCACCATTAACTGGGACCTGTGGGCCGTGTGCCTGCTGGCCGTGGGAATGTACCTTTTTGCCGCGCAGCGGCAACTTGCCGCCGGTGTGTTGATGGGGCTGGCCGTCGCCGCCAACGCCTACACCCTGCTGATCCTCCTGGCCATGCTCCTGCTGGCCGTCCGGACCGGGACCTACCGCCCCTTGTTCATGACCGTGTGCGCGGCGGCCGTCAGCTGGGCTGCCGTAAACCTGCCGTTCGCCGTCGCCAACCCGGCTGGCTGGGCCTATTACCTGCAGTTTTCCGCCGGCCGCGATGCCGGTTATGGCTCGCCCTGGTTCGCGTACAACCTGGTGGCGGCCAAACTGGGCCGCCCGGGGATCACTCCCGAGGGCGTTGATGCCCTTTCCGCGGGGTTCTTCATCCTGGCCTGCGTCCTGATCGCCGCCGTGGCCCTGTCCGCTCCACGGCGTCCACGGCTGGCGCAACTGGCGTTCCTCCTGGTCGCGGCTTTCGTCCTGGCCGGAAAGGCCTACTCCCCCCAGTTTGTCCTCTGGCTGATCCCGCTCCTTGCACTGGCCCGTCCACGCTGGCGCGACTTCCTGGCCTGGCAGGGCATTGAGGGCCTGCACTGGGCAGCGGTGTGGATGTACCTTGGTCAGGTGACCAGCGCCGGCCCCTCCCAGCACAACCTGGACATGCCCTACTACGTCCTTGCCGTCGTCGCGCACATGGTCGCCGTTGCCTACCTCATGGCGCGGGTTGTCCGGGACATCTACGACCCCGCCCAAGACCCCATCCGCCGGCACCATCTGGACGACCCGCAGGGGGGTCCGTTCGCCAACGCTCCCGACCGGCTGCGGCTCAACCTCCGCCGTCCATCGGCGTCGCTTCTTCCCTGGAAGGAATCCGCCCATGCCTGATGTGAACGTGGTGGGAGCAGGGCCCAACGGGCTCGCAGCAGCAGCGGTCATGGCACGGGCAGGGCTGTCGGTGGAAGTCTACGAAGCCGGCACGGCCATCGGCGGCGGCACCCGGACGTCCGAACTGATGCAGCCCGGGCACTTCCACGATGTCTGTTCCGCCGTCCACCCCATGGCCCTGGAATCCCCCTTCTTCCGCGCCTTTGAGCTGTCCCGGCGCGTGGAGCTCATCAGCCCCGAGCTGTCCTACGGCTCGCCCCTGGACGGCGGCCGGGCTGCCTTGGCGTGGCGCTCCCTGGACCGTACGGCCTTTGAACTGGGCCGGGACGGCGCCGCGTACCGTCACCTCCTGGCGCCCCTCGTGGCCCGCATCGACGGGATCATGGATTTCACCCAGAACCAGCTGCTCCGGATCCCACGGGACCCCCTCGCGGCCGCAATCTTCGGCCTTCGCACGGCGGAGCAGGGGACGCCGCTGTGGAACCTCCGCTTCAGGGAGGAGAAAGCCCCCGCGCTGCTGGCGGGGGTGGCCTCGCACCCCATCTCCCACCAGCCATCCTTGGCCGCGGCCGGAGCCGGACTGATGCTCAGCGCCCTGGGGCACGCCCAGGGCTGGCCCATCCCCAGAGGCGGATCGATGGCCATCGCCGAGGCCCTGGCGCAGGACATCCGCGCCCACGGCGGCACCATCCATACCTCCACGCCGGTGGACAGGCTTGCGGATCTGCCCTCCGCACGGGCCACGCTGCTCAACGTCTCCCCCCGCGGCCTTGTCCGGATGGCCGGTGACTCCCTGCCGGCCCGGTACCGCTCCTCGCTCGAATCGTTCCGGTACGGCAACGGTGCCTGCAAGGTCGACTTCATCCTGTCCGGTCCCGTTCCCTGGCAGGCGGCCGGCCTGGCCGATGCGGGCACCGTACACGTCGGCGGGACACGGGAGGAACTGGCCCGCTCCGAAAACGACGTTGCTGCCGGCCGCCACCCGGAACGGCCCTACGTGCTGGTATCCCAGCCGTCCCGGTTCGATGCAGGGCGCGCCCCGGACGGACGACAGACGCTGTGGACCTACTGCCACGTTCCCGCCGGCTCCACCCGGGACATGACCGCGGCCGTCACCGCCCAGCTGGAGCGGTATGCGCCAGGCTTCCGGGACCTGGTCCTGCAGTCCCACGCGGTCTCCGCCGCAGGGCTCGCCGATTACAACCGCAACTATATTGGCGGCGACTTCAGTGCCGGAGCCATGGACCTCCGCGGACTGGTGCAGCGGCCCGTTGTCTCACCCGTGCCGTGGCGCACCCCGCTGCGCGGCGTCTACCTGTGCTCGTCGTCCACCCCGCCCGGCCCGGGGGTCACCGGCATGCCGGGGCTGCACGCCGCGACGTATGCCCTGAAAGACATATTCGGCCTGCCTGTACCGGAGCTCGGCCTGTCCGCCTGAGTCACACCCACGGGGGATAATGGCGCGATGGGGAAAACAACAAAACTTTCACTGGCAGTAGCTGCCCTCGTCATCGGAACATCGCTGGTGGCCTGCGACGACGGCAGGGGCGGAGCGGAAGCGGCAGCAGGCCAGCTGGCATCGGCGCTGTCCGCGCTGGACGTTGCCGGCGTAGCCTTTGACGGCAAGGACGCCGGAGCGGCAAATGAGCAGCTCAAGAGCGTCTTCGCGGCGCTGGATCCGGCCAAGCCCACCGTGGAAACCGGGGAACTCAGCCTGGACGGGGACAACGCCTCCGCGCCACTGAACTACAGCTGGAAGATCGCCGACAGCGAGTGGAAGTACACGGTCCCGGCCAAGTTCCGGAAATCCGGTGACACCTGGCAGACGGTCTGGGACCCCGCAGCCCTTGCCCCCGACCTCAATGACTCCGAGATCCTGTCCATGGGCACCCAGTCCCCACAGCGGGCAGACATCCTTGGCGCGGGAGACACTCCCCTGGTCACGTACCGACCCGTGGTGAACGTTGGCATCGACAAGCCCCGGCTGGGCGGGGCCGACGCCGCCGGATCAGCCGCCAGGCTGGCCGACCTGGTGGGGGTGGATCCCGCAGCGTACACCCGCCAGGTCGAAGCGTCAGGCGCGGAAGCCTTCGTCCCCGCCATCACCCTGCGCGAAGAAGGCCGCACCGTCACCAACGAACAGATCGCCGCCATTCCCGGCGCCCGGGCCATCCCGGATTCCGTGCCGCTGGCCCCGTCGCGGACCTTCGCCCGCGCGGTCCTGGGATCCGTCAGCCAGGCCACCGCCGAACAGATTGAAGCGTCAGACGGCAAGCTGGCCGCCGGCGACGTGACCGGCGTCGGCGGCCTGCAGCAGCAGTACGACGAACAGCTCAGGGGGACTGACGGCGTGGTAATCCGCGCCCAGCGCGCAGACCTGACGCGCGAACAGCTCCAGGCCTCCGGAACGGACCCGCGCCGCGTCCTCTTCGAGACGGCAACGAAACCCGGGACGCCACTGAAGACCACACTGGATCCCCGGCTGCAGGCACTGGCCGAGAGCACCCTCCAGGACGTCAAGCCCGCCTCCGCCATCGTGGCGCTGCGGCCCTCCACCGGCGCTGTCCTCGCCGCAGCCTCCGGGCCGGGAAGCAACGGCTACAACACCGCCATGCTGGGCCAGTACGCGCCCGGCTCGACCTTCAAGATGGTTGACTCCCTGGCCATGTTCCGCAACGGCCTGACACCGGATTCGAAGGTCCAGTGCACGCCGACGCTCAACGTGGACGGGCGCACGTTCAAGAACTCGGAAGGCTACCCGGAAAGCTCCCTGGGTTCGGTGACCCTCCGGGATGCCTTCGCGCACTCCTGCAACACCGCGTTCATTGCCGCCCGCGACTCGGTGTCCCAGGGACAGCTTGAAGCCGCGGCTATGGCCATGGGGCTTGCCGTCGAGGCGCCGAAGCTCGGTGCCGATGCGTTCCTCGGGTCTGTTCCGGCGGAAGCGGAGGGCACTGAGCACGCAGCCTCCATGATCGGCCAGGGCAAAGTGCTGCTGTCGCCCCTGGCGGCAGCCATGATGGCAGGTGCGGTGGCCAAGGGAGCCCCAGTGTCCCCGCAGCTCGTCCTGAACCCCGACGGCGGTGCTGCCGCCGCCGGGACAACCAGCGGCGCCGGCGCCCCGTCTGCCCAGCCCTCAGCGACCGCCAGCGCCGAAGCGCCGGCAACCGCGTCGGACAAGCCGATCACGGCGGCTGAGGCAGCCTCGCTGGCGGACATGATGCGCGCCGTGGTGACCTCGGGGCATGCAGGCTTCCTGGCCACTGTCCCGGGAGCCCCGGTCGGGGCCAAAACCGGTACCGCAGAGTTCGGCAAGGAAAACCCGCCCAAGACCCACGCCTGGATCGTGGCAGTCCACGGAGACCTGGCAGTAGCGGTCTTCGTGGAGGACGGCGGCCTCGGGGCGACCACTTCCGGGCCGCTGCTGAAGTCATTCCTCACCGCGGCCGGGTAAGGCCGGCCCGGCGGACTCGTGGCGTATGCCGGGCCGGTGCCCGGGACCGGGCGTGGGAAGATGGAGCCCGTGGCCCATATTGACGTATCCGGCATCGACTATTTCCTCTCCGACGGCACGCAGCTGCTCAACGGCGTGACCTTCAAGGTCCCGGACGGCACTAAAACGGCCTTGATCGGACCCAATGGCACCGGAAAGACCACCTTGTTCCGGATCATCGCCGGCGACCTGGTTCCGGATGAGGGAGTGGTGGGACGGTCCGGGAACATGGGCATCATGCGCCAGTTCGTAGGGCAGGTCCGGGATGATTCCACTGTCCGGGACCTGCTGGTCTCAGCAGCTCCGCCGGCCCTGGCGGCCGCGGCCCGTGAGGTGGACGAGGCAGAGCTGGCCATGATGGAGGACGACGACGAACCAGCCCAGATGCGCTACGCGCAGGCAATCGTGGACTGGGGCGACGCCGGCGGGTACGACGTGGAGACCGTCTGGGACGAAGTCTGCATGGCCGCGCTGGGACTGCCGTTCGACCGCGCCCAGCACCGCCCGGCGTCGAGCCTTTCCGGTGGCGAACAGAAGCGCCTGGTCCTGGAGGCGCTGTTCGCCGGACCGGATGAACTGCTGCTGCTCGACGAGCCGGACAACTATCTGGACGTCCCGGGCAAGCGCTGGTTGGAGGACAAACTCAACGAGTCCCGCAAAACGGTGTTCTTCATCAGCCACGACCGGGAACTGCTGAACAACGCGGCCGGACGCATCGTCACCCTGGAACCCGGGATCAACGGTGCCGGCGCCTGGATTCACGGCGGCGGGTTCGAATCCTACGTGGAGGCCCGGGCCGACCGGAACGCACGGTTCGAGGAACTGCGGAAGCGCTGGGACGAGGAGCATGCCAAGCTCAAGGAACTCGTCAACATGTACAAGAACAAGGCCGCCTTCCGCTCCGACATGGCCAACCGCTACCACGCTGCACAGACCCGGCTGGCCAAGTTCCTCGAGGCCGGCCCGCCCGAAGCACTGCCCGTGGAGCAGAACGTGCAGATGCGCCTCAAAGGAGGCCGCACCGGAAAACGCGCCGTGGTGGCGGAACGGCTGGAACTCACCGGGCTCATGAAGCCGTTCTCCACCGAAGTGTGGTTCGGCGACCGTGTGGGTGTGCTGGGCTCCAACGGGTCCGGCAAATCCCACTTCCTGCGGCTGCTGGCCACAGGAGGCACCGACCCGGAACGGGAACACCTGCCTGTCTCCGACGTCGAGATCGCCGAGGTGCCGCACGAGGGAACCGTGAAGCTCGGCGCACGCATCCGGCCCGGGTTCTTCGCCCAGACCCACGTCCGCCCCGACCTGCTGGGCAAGACGCTGCTTGAAATCCTGCACCGGGGCGATGAACACCGTTCCGGGCTGGGCCGCGAAGCGGCAGCCGGTGCGCTGGACGGCTACGGACTGGCCGGCCAGTCCGAGCAGAAATACGAATCGTTGTCCGGCGGCCAGCAGGCCCGCTTCCAGATCCTCCTCCTGCAGCTGTCCGGTGCCACCCTGCTGCTCCTCGACGAACCCACTGACAACCTGGACCTGCATTCGGCGGAGGCGCTCGAACGGGCCATCGACCACTTCGAAGGGACCGTCCTGGCCGTCACCCACGACCGCTGGTTCGCGCGGACCTTCGACCGGTTCCTCGTCTTCGGAGCTGACGGCAAGGTGTACGAGTCCGCCGAGCCGGTCTGGGACGAAAAACGGGTTGAACGCGCGCGTTGAACCGTTGACGGCGGATCGAAGCGGGTAGAAGTACTAACGGAGATCCCGCCCTGGCGCCGGGAACCTGAACAACACCAGTGGAAGCAGTGAACGCATGAGTACCAATACCGGCACGGCCAGGACTGCGGGAGTAACGGCGGCCGCCGCGGCAACCTTCGTGGTCTTCGGCATTAACGGACTGGTGTTTGCCAGCTGGGCCGCCCGCATTCCGGCCGTCACGGAGATTCTGAGCATCACGTCCGGGCAAATGGGAACCCTGCTCCTGTGCACCGCTGTCGGTTCGCTGCTGGCGCTGCCCACCGCAGGGCTCGTGGTAGGGCGAATCGGGACGGCCAACGCCGTCCGGTTCGGCGGCGTGCTGGCAGCAGCAGCCGGTGTGGGCATCGCCCTCTCGCTGTCCGCAGCCTCCATCGCGGGCACAGCGGTTTCCCTGTTCTTCTTCGGGATCGCCATCGGGCTGTGGGACGTCTCGCAGAACATCGAAGGGGCGGACGTGGAACACCGGCTGCGCCGAACCATCATGCCCCAGTTCCATGCGGCCTTCAGCGGCGGCGCGTTCATTGGTGCGCTGGTGGGGGCCGGACTGTCCAACCTGGGCGTGGGACTTCCGGCACACCTGCTGGCCATCGCCGGCGTGGTGCTGGTGGCCACCCTGGTGGCACCCCGCTATTTCCTGCCGCACGTTGCGTCCGTCCCGCCCGAGGGTGGGGCCAAGCCGGCCAAGGGCCCGTCGGCCTGGCGCGACAGCAGGACCCTGCTCATCGGAGTGGTGGTCCTGGGGGCGACACTCACCGAGGGCGCCGGCAACGACTGGATCGCCAAAGCCTCGGTGGACGGCCTGGGAACGGCAGATTCCACGGGCGCCCTGATGTTCGCGCTGTTCGTGCTTGCCATGACAGCCATGCGCTTCCTGGGCGGCCGCGTTATCGACGCGTACGGCAGGGTGGCGGTACTGCGGGCCAGCATGGCGGCAGCAGCGGTGGGGCTCGGGCTGTTCGTGCTGGCCGGCAATGCCTGGATTGCCGCGGCAGGCGCCGCTCTGTGGGGAATCGGCGCCGCCCTCGCCTTCCCCATGGGCATGTCCGCGGCGGCAGACGATCCGCACCGCGCGGCGGCCCGTGTGTCCGTTGTATCCACGCTGGGGTATGTATCGTTCCTGGCGGGCCCTCCCCTGCTGGGGTACCTGGGCGACCTGGTAGGGATCCACCAGGCCCTGCTGGCCATCCTGGCGCCGATTGTCGTGGCCCTCCTGCTGGCCGGCGCAGCCCGGCCGCTTCGGAAGGAATAGCGGCGGGCCGGGACGGCCCCGGCGGTAGGGTAGGCACATGCAGAGCAAGTGGCGCGGCAGCCATCGATGGATCGACCGGCTGGACAAGTACCTCGTCCAACATGTTTCAAGCCTTCCCGGCGGAAACCACGATGACTTCTTCCGCCGGCTCTCGGCGTCCGCCAACCACGGGAAGCTCTGGATTGCCGTGGCTGTCGGCATGGCTGCCTTTCCGGGCAAGACCCGCAGGGCCGCTGTCCACGGACTCATCGCGCAGGCTGTTGCCTCCGCCGTGACCAACGGTGTCTTCAAGACCCTCCTGCCCCGTGCCCGCCCGCTGCCGGAGCACCTGCCGGTTTTCCGCTTCGTCCACCCGCAACCGACCAGTTCGTCGATGCCGTCCGGGCACTCGGCGTCGGCCGTGGCTTTTGCCGTGGGCGTGGGCTTGGTGCGCCCGGCCATCGGGGCTGCCCTTGCCCCGGTTGCAGCCGGGGTGGCGTATTCAAGGGTCCACACGGGTGCGCACTGGCCCTCCGATGTCCTGTTCGGTTCCGCATTGGGCGCAGGTGCCGCGCTCGTCACGCGGCACTGGTGGCCCGTGCGCCCGCCCATCCCGATTACCCGGCGCACGGCGGCACTCGCTCCCGGGCTTCCCGGGGGTGAAGGCCTGAGCATCGTGGTGAACACCCTGGGCGGCTCTTTCACCGAAGAGACAGCATCGGCACTCCGGGATGTATTCCCCAAGGCGTATATCAATACGGTGGACCCCGGGGAGGACCTGAAGCAACAGATCACCGAAACGGCGGAGCATCCCGGGACCAAGGCCCTGGGTGTGTGGGGCGGAGACGGGACCGTGGGCGCCGCGGCCGCCGCCGCCGTCGAGCGGTCACTTCCGCTGCTGGTCCTTCCCGGCGGCACCCTCAACCACTTCGCCCGTGACGCCGGTACCGGAAGCCTTGCGGACGCCGTGGCCGCCGCCACCAACGGCGCCGCGGCCAAGGCGGACATCGGATTCGTGACGGCCGAACGCGGCCTCGCAGGGTCCCCCGCAGTCTCCGAGCTGATCATGCTGAACACCTCGAGCATCGGCCTGTACCCCAACCTGGTCCGGCGCCGCGAACACCTGCAACCCGCACTGGGCAAACCGCTGGCGGGGGTGGTGGCCATGTTCAGGACCTTCGCCGCCGGGACGCCCATCACCCTCACCGTGGACGGTGTCCGGCGCAGGGTGTGGATCGCCTATGTGGGCCGCGGCCGCTACTACCCGAGGGACCACGCACCCCTGCTGCGTCCGGTGCTCGATGACGGCGTGCTGGACTTCAGGATCTTCTCTGCGGACGAATCGTTTGCCCGGCTGCGGCTGCTGTGGGCGGTCCTCACCGGCACCGTGGCCAGTTCCAGCATCACCCACCTGCGTGAGGTGACGGAGGTCAGCATCGACGCCGGCGGTTCCCCCATGGCGCTGGCAGTGGACGGCGAGGCCCTGGCGGGAGTCCGCAAGGTGCACTACCGAGTGGTTCCCCGCGCCCTGGTCTACTACACGCCCCTTGGCTAGGGCCGGAACGGTCATCCGCCGGGACTACCCTGATTCAGCCCTGAATCATCCCTGAGACCGGCGAAAACAGCCGCCGGCGTCGGTAGCGTAGGGAGTACCACGTCCCTGAACGCATTCCGCAGCCCAGCGCTGCCGATCAAAGGAACATCCATGATTGAGGCAAGAGACCTGGCCAAGGTCTACGGCGGCAAAACCGCCGTGGCCGGGGTCAGCTTCACCGTCCGGGCCGGACAGGTTACGGGCTTCCTGGGGCCGAACGGCGCCGGCAAGTCCACCACCATGCGCATGATCATGGGACTGGACCGGCCGACGTCGGGCTCGGTCACCGTCAACGGACGGCCCTACGCCGAACACCGGGCGCCCCTGCACGAGGTGGGCGCCCTCCTTGATGCCAAGGCTGTGCACACCAGCCGCAGCGCCTACAACCACCTGCTGGCCATGGCTGCGACACACGGCATTCCCAAGTCGCGGGTCCACGAGGTCATCGACATGACAGGCCTGGAAGCCGTGGCCAGGAAGAAGGCCGGCGGATTCTCGCTCGGCATGGGCCAGCGGCTGGGCATCGCCGCCGCCCTCCTGGGTGATCCGCAGACCCTCATCCTCGACGAGCCGGTCAACGGCCTGGATCCCGAGGGCGTGCTGTGGGTGCGCAACCTGGTACGGTACCTCGCCAACCAGGGAAAGACGGTGTTCCTGTCCTCCCACCTGATGAGCGAAATGGCCCAGACCGCCGACCACCTGATCGTCATTGGCCGCGGCCGGATCATTGCCGACGCACCCGTGAAGGACATCATCGCAGGCACCCGGCAGGCCAAGACCCTGGTGCGCACGGGTGATGCACCGTTCCTGCAGTCGCTGCTGGCCGGCAACGGCGTGACCGTGGACCAGAGCGAGCCCGAAACGCTGACCGTCACCGGCCTGGATCCGCGGCAGATCGCCCAGGTTGCCCTGGACAACGAGGTGCTGGTGTACGAGCTCACGCCGCAGCTCTCGTCCCTGGAGGACGCCTACTTCGACCTCACCAAGGACGAAGTGGAATACCACTCGCACCTGACCGGCGGCCCGGCCGGCGCACAGCCCGCGGCAGCCCCGGCGACGGCAGGAAAGTAAGGACCATGAGCACCCAGACCCAATCCCCCGCGGCCCCCGCCCGTTCCAGCGCCGCTACCCGCCACAACCTCAGCTTTGGCGGCGTGCTCCGGTCAGAGTGGATCAAGCTCTTCTCCCTGCTGTCCACCCGGATCCTCCTGCTCCTGACGTTCGCGGCCATTATCGGCGTCGGCGTCCTGACCGCCTTCGTGCGTTACAACATCCTCGATTCCATGGCCGCCAGCGCCCGCGCACAGGGCGTGGAGCCTTCCTCCGACATGCTGGAGCAGTCCATGCCGCCGGGTTCCGGCCTGGACCTGTACAACCTGCCCAACGCCGGGCTGCAGATCGGCATCCTGATCTTCGGCGCCCTGGCAGTGCTCTTCATGGCCTCCGAGTACGCCACCGGCATGATCCACTCCACCATGAGCGCGGTGCCCCGGCGCACGCCGGCGTTCGTGGCCAAGGCGATCATCCTCGCGGTGGTCTCCTATGTGATCACCACGGTGGCCGGAGCCGTCACCTTCCTGCTCTCGCTGCCGATGTTCCAGGGCCTCGGCGTGGACCTGTCCTGGTCCACGGACGGCGTCGTCTACAGCGTCTTCACCGGCGGCCTGTACGTTGCCGGAGTGGCCCTGATCGGCCTGTCGCTGGGGACGCTGCTGCGGAACTCCGCAGGAGCCATCACCGTGCTGGTGGGCATCTTCTTCGTCATCCCCATCGCGGCGGGATTCGCCTCGCTGATCCCGGGTGACTTCTGGAAGTACGTGCCGCAGTACATTCCGAGCGAGGCAGGCGGACGCTTCCTGGCCATCGGCGAAATTGACGCTTACATCGACCCCTGGCAGGGCGGCCTGCTGTTCCTCGGATACGTGCTGCTGTTCCTGGTGCCGGCCGTGATCGTGCTCAAGGAACGCGACGTCTGACCACCGCCCCAGGATGAGCGAAGCCCCGACTGCAAGGGACGCGCCGGCCGGACAGGCCGACGCGTCCTTTGCCGAACTTACGGAGCGGCGGCGGGGCAGGATCCGGCGCTACCTCCACCAGCATCCGCGCGTCATGGACGGCGTCGTGGTGCTGGCCTATGTCCTGCTGGTGGCGCCCACGGCGGTGGATGCGCTGGTGTCCGGCACATGGCTTGTCGCAGCCCTGCTCGGGTCCGTGGCGGCCGCACTGTTCCTGCGGCGCTTCCAGCCCGTGGGGCTGGTGGCGTACGTGGCCGTGGTGGAGGTTGCCGTCACGTTGCTGCACCCCTGGGGCTCCAACGCCTCCACCGGGCTGTGGTTCTCGCTGTACTCCGTGGCCGTGGTGCACACCAGGCGGTTCGCGCTCATCACCATGGCCGCCGCCACGGCGCCGCTGTCCCTGCTGTACCTGCTCGCCGCGGTCGGGCCCATGGAGAACTCCCTGGTGCAGGACACCGGCGCCAACCCGGCGGACTTCCACCTGCTCACCAGCATCGCCACCGGTGCCACCATCGCCCTGTCCAACGTCATTGCCACGGGCATCGGCATCGGCGTGAAGCAGCGCCGCGAACACGAACAGGAGGTGGCGGCATGGGCGGCGCGCACCGCCCGGCTGGCCTCCGTGAACGAACGCAACCGGATCGCCCGGGAAATGCACGACGTCGTGGCCCACTCGCTGACGGTGATGATCAGCCTCTCCGATGGTGCCGGCGTCGTGGTCCGGAAAAGCCCCGAACGCGCCGGGGAGGTGCTGGGGGAGCTTTCGCGCACCGGCCGGGCGGCGCTGGCGGACATGCGGCGGGTCCTCGGCGTGCTCCGTGACGACGCCTCAACCTCCGCGCCCCGGCTTCCGCTGGCGTCCGGGGACAGCCTGGCCAAGCTGCTCGAAGGGTTCCGGACCGCCGGCCTTCCGCTGCATTACTCGCACACCGGGCCCGCGCTGCCTGCCGACGCGGCCTTCCAGCTCACGGTGTACCGGATCGTGCAGGAATCGCTGACCAACGTGCTCCGCTACGGACGTTCCCTGAGCCGTGTTGATGTGGACATTACGCGCGCGGGCGGGACGGTGACCATTGACGTGCACGACGACGGTGCGGCCGGGGGCGCACACCGCGCCGACGACGGAGGTACCGCAGCCGATGCCGGGTCCGGTGCGGGCGTCCCGTTTGGCACGGGGCAGGGCCTTGCGGGCATGGCCGAACGGGCCCGCATTTACGCCGGGACCGTCAGCGCCGGCCCGGGAGGCCGCGGCTGGCGCGTCCGCGCGGTGCTGACCTGCCCGGCAGAGGACCGCCCCAAACCGCTTCCCGCACTCGACCAACTGCAAGGCAAAACATGAGCGAAGCATCACCGATCACCGTCCTGCTGGTGGATGACCAGCCGCTGCTGCGGATGGGATTCCGCCTGATCCTGGAGGGTGAGGAAGACCTGCGGATCGTCGGTGAGGCGTCCGACGGCGCGGAGGCCGTGGAGAAGGTGCGGGACCTCAGCCCCGATGTGGTGCTCATGGACGTCCGGATGCCGGTCCTGGACGGCATCGAGGCCACCCGGGCCATCACGGCAGACGGTTCGCCGGCGCGCATCATCATCCTCACCACGTTCGACGTGGACGAGTACGCGTTCGCCGGCCTCCAGGCGGGAGCGTCCGCGTTCCTGCTCAAGGACGTGGCGCCGTCGGAACTCATCCACGCCGTCCGCGTGGTGGCCAGCGGGGACGCCGTGGTGGCGCCGAGGGTCACGCAGCGGCTGCTCGAGACCTACGTCCGGGGTGCGGCAACCCCCGCCCCGGCGGCCCCAGCACCGGATCCGCTGCTGGCTGACCTGACGCCGCGGGAGACAGAGATGCTGGAGGCGATGGCCGAGGGGCTGTCCAACGCCGAGATAGCCCACCGGTACTTCCTGTCCGAAGCCACGGTGAAGACCCACGTGCGCCGCATCCTGACCAAGCTGCACCTCCGGGACAGGGTGCAGGCGGTGGTGTACGCCTACGAGACCGGCCTGGTGGTGCCCAGCAACCCGGATTACTGACAGCCGGTTCACAGGAAGGCCCTATGCAGGACATAGGGTCAGACCCTTTGATGTATGCATGAGTACGCACCCGCAGCACGAGTCCGGTCCCGAGGGACACCAGCCGCACCCGGACCACGACCGAGGCCTGGAGTTCGACCTGTCCACCATGCTGAGCCGGCGGTCGTTGGGCCTGGTCCTGGGCGCCGGCGGCGCCGCGGCTGCCCTGGCCGCCTGCACACCAGGCGGTACCGGCTCGGCCAGCCAGCCGGCGTCGACCGCGTCCACGACTGCCGCCTCCGCCCCTGCCTCTTCTTCCGCGTCCGCTTCCGCCAGCGCCACTCCGACGCCCACCCTCACCCGCGCCATTGCCGAATGCGGTGTGGAGATCCCGCAGGAAACCGCAGGACCGTATCCGGGGGACGGCTCCAATGGGCCCAACGTCCTCGAGGCGTCCGGGGTGGTCCGCAAGGACATCAGCTCCAGCTTCGGGACAGCCTCGGCCACGGCGGAGGGCGTGCCCCTGACCTTCACCCTGACCCTGCTGGACAACGCCAACGGCTGCACTCCCATGGCCGGCGCCGCCGTGTACGCGTGGCACTGCGACAGGGACGGGAAGTACTCGATGTACGATTCGAGCCTCAACAACGAGAACTACCTGCGCGGGGTCCAGGAAGCCGACGCCAACGGCCAGGTCACCTTCACCTCCATCTTCCCGGGAGCCTACTCCGGGCGCTGGCCGCACATCCATTTCGAGGTGTTCGAGTCGATGAACAACGCGACGGCGGCGGGCCAGGTGCTGGCGGTTTCGCAGATTGCGCTCACCCAGGCCGCCTGCGACGACGTGTACGCCACGGCCGGATACGAGAAGAGCATCGCCAACGTGAGACGCACCACCCTGCAGTCGGACAACGTCTTCGGCGACGACGGCGGCATCTACCAGTTGGCCACGATGACCGGCTCGGCGGCGGCAGGCTACACGGCGGGACTCAACGTCACCCTCTAGACTCGGGAGCATGCCTATCCACGCCACAGCCGCAGACCACATCCAGGACCTTGGCGCTTACGTCAGCGCATCGCCGTCGAGCTTCCACGCGGCACACGAAGCGGGACGGCGGCTGGAGGAGGCGGGCTTTGTCCGGCTGGATGAGCTGGAGCCCTGGGACGGCGGCCCCGGTTCGTTCTTCATCATCCGGGACGGTGCGCTCATTGCCTGGGTGGTTCCGGAGAACGCCGGCCCCACCACCGGGTTCCACATTTTAGGGGCCCACACGGATTCGCCGTCGTTCAAGCTCAAGCCCAAGCCCACCACCGGCGCCTACGGCTGGCTCCAGGCGGGCGTGGAGGTGTACGGCGGTCCGCTGCTGAACTCGTGGCTGGACCGCGAGCTGCAGCTGGCCGGCCGGCTGGTGATGCGGGACGGCACCGAGCACCTGGCCGCCACCGGACCGCTGCTGCGGTTCCCGCAGCTGGCCATCCATTTGGACCGCGCCGTGAACGACGGGCTGACGCTGGACAAGCAGCGGCACATGAACCCGGTGTGGGGGCTGGGAAACCCCGCCGACTTCGACGTGCTGGCGGTCCTGGCCGCGTCCGTGGACGGCGCCACCGTGGATCCCGCCGGCATTGGAGGGTACGACGTCGTCATTGCGGACACGCAGGCGCCTGCGGTTTTCGGGGGGTCCGGGGAGTTCTTCGCGTCGGGGCGGCTGGACAACCTTTCCTCCACGCATGCTGGGCTTTCTGCGCTGATCGCGCACGCGGGCTCGTCCCTGCCTGAGGACGCGCCGATCGCCGTGCTGGCCGCCTTCGACCACGAGGAAATCGGGTCCAACTCGCGCTCCGGCGCCTGCGGCCCCATCCTGGAGGACGTGCTGGTGCGGATCTCCGACGGCCTGGGCGCCACGGTGAGCCAGCGGCGGCAGGCGCTGGCGGCGTCGTTCTGCGTCTCGGCCGACGCCGGGCACGCGGTGCACCCGAACTACGCCGAGCGGCATGACCCCGCCAACCACCCCGTCCTGAACGGCGGGCCGCTGCTGAAGATTAACGCGAACCAACGCTACGCCACGGACGCGCCCGGCGCGGCGCTGTGGGCACGGCTGTGCGGGGAAGCCGGCGTGCCCTACCAGGAGTTCGTGTCCAACAACGCCATTCCCTGCGGTTCCACCATCGGTCCCCTGACCGCCACGCGCCTGGGCATCCGGACCGTGGACGTGGGGGTGGCGCTGCTGTCCATGCACTCCGCACGGGAGCTGTGCGGCGTGGAGGACCCGCTGCGGCTGGCTTCCGTGGCGGAGCTGTTCTTCGCTGCTGCCCCGTAGGGGCCCGGTTCTGCCGCGACTGTAGAAAGCGCGGCCACATTTTATTTGTGGACAGGCACGGAAGTCTGCCTGTCCGGTGTGTCTTGGCGGGTGCGGATTACCACAGCGGCAACGCTGCGAGAGGACGTCACTTCACCTGACGGGCCCGCCGTATAACTTGCCATGACCTCCCCGGGTTCTGTCCGGATGCTGCCGCTTGAACCTGCATCCCGGATTTCCCGCAATTCCCGCAACGTCCACATTGAACCGGCCATATCCCGCATGGGTGCGTCCGCACCCGGGGTAATCCATCCACTCGATGCCTAGCTTGGTGGCACCACAACGCCCGGCAGCACTTCGAGCTCAGGACCACGGTGACCATGGCCACTTCTTTATTTCACGACGCTGATCCCGGCCCCGTGCCCTCTCGGATCGCCGTCCTTGGCCGCAGGGCTCTGGCCGTTGTCGCGACGGCACGCATGTCCCGGTTTGCGGCCGTCGGGGCGTGCGGAACAGTACTGAACCTCGCCATCATGGCCTTGCTGCTCGGCTTTGAAGTTCACTACTTGCTGGCAGCGGCCGTCGCGGCGGAGTTGACCATCCTGAGTAATTTCCTCATGCAGGAACACCTGGTTTTCGCGGACAGGCGCCACAGCCGTCCCTTTTGGCACCGGTTCTCCGCCAACTTCGCCTTCAACAACGTTGAAGCTCTGGCCCGGGTCCCGGTGCTCATGTTCCTCGTCGAAGTGCTCGTTATTTCTGAGGTCCTCGCCCAGGCGATGACGTTAGCTGCAGCTTTCCTGCTGCGGTTCCTTTTTGCATCGCGGTTTATCTACCGCGCACAGCCAACGAATGCTGCCGGGGTGCGTGCCAGCTCCGCCGTTCCCGTGGAGGTGGAAACCGCATGAAGTCAGCTCACCGCTCACGGGCGGCCGCCATTCTCGCCACTTCCAGTATGGTTGCGGCGTTCCTGGTTTTGGTTCCGGCTCCGGCTCACGCTGCCCTCCCGACAGGCAGCCTCACAGCACCGGCGGCCGGCAGTTCATATTCAGCGGGCGACACGATGCAGCTGAGCGCCACCGTCCAGGACACCCCTGGCGCGACCGGTCCCACGGCCGGAGTCCGCCAAGTGGAATGGTGGCTTTACGCAGACAAAGACCAGGGCGCCCCCACGGACTTCTCCGATCAGTACGCAAACAACCACGAGGACAAGATCAACTTGGGCGTGGCCCGCGTACCTGCTATCGGCACGGCCACCGACGGCACCTTCCAGAGTACTTTCACGGTTCCTTCAGGGGGAACCATCGCGGTGACCTGGGACGGGGACCATACGACGCCCATTCCAAGCGGCCAGACACGGACCTACTCGCTTCCGTCGGGAACCTATCGTGTCCAGGCACACCTTCAGGACGACGAATGGTTGGCCAACCCGGGGACCCCAGGGCTCACGCAGGTCAACACCATAACCCTCGACACCGGGGTTGCTGGTCCGCCGCCGGCGTCCACGAATTTGGTGGTGAACGGTAATTATGCCGATGGCGATGGTATTCCGTCCTGTTGGCTCGAGGGATCCTGGG
>NZ_KQ758610.1 GCF_001457025.1 Pseudarthrobacter enclensis
GGTTGGGTGCGGCTGGCCGGACTCCTCCGCGTGCTCGGTCGCGAAGACGCCCGCTGAGCGGACGTGACGCTCCCTTAGACGCACGCCTCCGGAATTCGCCCAGCCGCCGGGGCCGCCCACCTAAGCGATCGACACGGCCGAGCGTCAGCGGAGCCGGACTTTTCGAAAGCGTGCGTCAAAGCGACGAACTGGGCCCACGCCGTCCGGGTTCCCTGGCCGAGCTTGCGAGGCTAGGGGGAGGGTGGGGCGCAGCACGCGTGAAAATGTCCGGTCCGCCGGTCCGGTAGCAACCGGAGATCAGGACAGCGGGGCGACGCCTGGGTAGAGCGGGTGGGCTGCGGCGAGGGTTTCGACGCGGTGACGCAGGCCGGAAAGGTCCGCGCCGGCGTCGGCCATCAATGCCTCGGCGATGATGTCCGCAACCTCGCGGAAGGCGTCCTCGCCGAACCCGCGGGTGGCGAGGGCGGGGGTGCCGATCCGGAGGCCGGAGGTGACCATCGGCGGGCGCGGATCGAACGGGACGGCGTTGCGGTTGACGGTGATGTCGATCGCGGCGAGCCGGTCTTCGGCCTGCTGCCCGTCGAGTTCGCAGTTGCGAAGATCCACCAGGACCAGGTGCACGTCCGTGCCGCCGGACACCACGGAGATGCCCTTGGCTGCCACGTCCGGCTGGACCAGGCGTTCGGCGAGGATCCGGGAGCCGGCCAGTACGCGTTCCTGGCGTTCCTTGAATTCTTCCGAGGCTGCAATCTTGAAGGCCACGGCCTTGCCTGCGATCACGTGCTCCAGCGGCCCGCCCTGCTGGCCCGGGAACACCGCGGAGTTGATCTTCTTGGCGACGTCGGCGTCGTTGGTCAGGATGATGCCGCCGCGCGGACCGGCGAGGGTTTTGTGCGTGGTGGACGTGACAACGTGGGCGTGCGGCACGGGGGAGGGGTGCAGGCCGGCAGCCACGAGGCCGGCGAAGTGCGCCATGTCAACCATCAGGTACGCGCCCACGGAATCGGCAATGCGGCGGAACTCGGCGAAGTCCAGCTGGCGGGCGTAGGCGGACCAGCCGGCCACGATGAGCTGCGGCTTGTGCTCTTGGGCCAGGCGCTCCACCTCGCCCATGTCGATGGTGTGGGTGTCTTCGCGGACCTGGTAGGGGACCACGTTGTAGAGCTTGCCGGAGAAGTTGATCCGCATGCCGTGGGTCAGGTGGCCGCCGTGGGCCAGGTTCAGGCCCATGATGGTGTCGCCGGGCTTGATCAGCGCGTGCATCACCGAAGCGTTCGCCTGCGCGCCGGAGTGCGGCTGGACGTTGGCGTACTCCGCGCCGAAGAGGGCTTTGACGCGGTCGATGGCGAGCTGCTCAATGACGTCCACGTGTTCGCAGCCACCGTAGTAGCGCTTGCCCGGGTAGCCCTCGGCGTACTTGTTGGTCAGCACCGAGCCTTGGGCCTGCATGACTGCAGCGGCAGTGTGGTTTTCGGAAGCGATCATTTCCAGGCCGTCGCGCTGGCGGCCCAGTTCGTCGTCGATCTTGGCTGCGATCTCGGGGTCCAGCGCCGACAGGTCCGCGTTCAGGCTGGGGGAGACCACCTGCTCAAAGGCGGTGACGGTGCCGATGCCTGCGGCCGCGGCGCTCACAGTTCGCCGCCGTTTGCTGCGGCGTATTCTTCGGCGCTGAGGAGGGGACCCTCCGCGGTGACGGCTACCTTGAAGAGCCAGCCGGCGCCGTAGGGGTCGCTGTTGATCAGGGCGGGGTCGGACACCACGCCGTCGTTGATTTCGGTGACCTCACCGGTAACGGGGGCGTAGAGGTCGGACACGGACTTGGTGGATTCCACCTCGCCGCAGGTTTCGCCGGCGGTCACGGTCGATCCGACCTCGGGCAGGTCCACGTACACAATGTCGCCCAAGGCATCCGCGGCCACAGCGGAAATCCCGATGTTCACCGGCCCCGACCCATCAACAGCAACCCACTCGTGCTCGGCGGAGTACTTCAGTTCAGCTACAACTTTGCTCATGATTTTTCCTGTTCGTTTGAAAACTTGCTTCTGGTTGGGTTGGGTGCCGGGTGACCGAATTCCTCCGCGTGCTGCTCCTTCGTCGCTCTGACGCACGCTTCCGGAATCCGCTCACCCGTCCTTCCCTGTCACCTTGGTCGATAATCGCCAAAGGTCGAGTTGTCAGCGGTGAGCGACCCTTGCCCCTGCGGGACCGGCATCCGGAAGCGGGCGTCTAAGGGAGCGTCACGTCCGCCCAGCGGGCGTCTTCGCGACCGAGCCCGCGGAGGATGCCGGTGCCGCCGGGCAAAAGGCGACCACGGCGAGGCAGTCGGGCTACTTTTGGCGCTTGTAGAAGGGGAGTGCCACGACTTCGAAGCGTTCGGGCTTGCCGCGGAGGTCGACGTCAACCACGGTGCCAACCTCGGCGAACGCGACGTCGACGTAGGCCAGTGCGACAGGGTAGCCGAGGGTGGGGCTGGGCTGTCCGGAGGTCACCTCGCCGATCAGGGTGCCGTCCTTGAGGACGGGGTAGTGGCCGCGGGCTGCGCGGCGGCCGGTTCCCTTGAGGCCTACGAGCTTCTGCCCGACGGTGGAGCCGACGCCTGCGGCCTTGAGGGCCGCCAGGGCTTCCTTGCCGACGAAGTCGCCTTCCTTGGACAGGGCGACGACGGGACCCAGTCCGGCGGCGTACGCGTTGACGCGCCGGGAGAGTTCGTTGCCGTACAGCGGCATCCCGGCTTCCAGGCGGAGCGAGTCGCGGCATGCGAGGCCGGCGGGGATGAGGCCTGCGCCTTCACCGGCGGCGAGCAGCGCTTCCCACAGGGCCGGAGCTTCCAGGTTGCCGACGTAGATTTCGAAGCCGTCCTCGCCGGTGTACCCGGTGCGGGCCACCAGCAGGTTCCGGATGGCTCCGCCGAAGCTGATGCCCACTTCCACGGCGGCGTAGTACTTCAGTTCCGTCACCAGGGAGTGCTGGCCGGCGGGGACCAGTTCCAGCAGGATCGCCTCGGCGGCGGGGCCCTGGACTGCGATGAGGGAGGTGTCGGCGGAGGCGTCCTCTACGTTCACGTCGAACTTCGCGGCGCGCTCCTGCAGGGCCTCGGCCACCACTTTCGCGTTGCCCGCGTTCGGCACCACCAGGAACGTGTCGTCCGCCCGGCGGTAGGTGATGAGGTCGTCGATGATGCCGCCGTCCGTGTCGCAGATCAGCGAGTACTTGGCCTTGCCCACGGCAATGGCGGACAGCTTTCCGGCCAGGGCGTAGTCCAGGAAGGCACCGGCGTCGGGGCCGCTGACCCAGACCTCACCCATGTGGGAGAGGTCGAACAGGCCAGCGGCGTTGCGGACGGCGTGGTGTTCGGCGAGTTCGGAGCTGTACTTCAGGGGCATCTGCCAGCCGCCGAAGTCCGTGAAGGAGGCGCCGGCCTTTTTGTGCTGCTCGTAGAGGGCGGTGTAGTTCTCAGTCATGGGAAGTCCTTTTAGTTTTCGAATGCTTCGAGGGGCGGGCAGGAGCACACCAGGTTGCGGTCGCCGGCGGCGCCGTCGATCCGGCCCACCGGCGGGAAGTACTTGTCCTGCCGCAGCGACGGAACCGGGAAGGCGGCCTGCTCGCGCGGGTAGGCGCGGTCCCAGCCGGAACTGACGACGGCGGCGGCCGTGTGCGGTGCGTTGCGCACCGGCGATGCCTCCAGGGAGAAGTCCCCGGCAGCCACCTGCTCGATCTCGGCGTGGATGGTGATCATGGCCTCGATGAAGCGGTCGATCTCGGCCAGGTCCTCGGACTCGGTGGGCTCCACCATCAGGGTCCCGGCCACCGGGAAGGCCAGGGTGGGGGCATGGAAGCCGAAGTCGATCAGGCGCTTGGCCACGTCCTCAGCCGTCACCCCGGTGCGGGCGGTGAGTTCGCGCAGGTCCAGGATGCACTCGTGCGCCACCAGCCCGCCTTCACCGGTGTAGAGGACCGGGTAGAACTCGTTCAGGCGTGCAGCGACGTAGTTCGCAGCCAGCAGCGCGGACTTGGTGGCCTGGGTGAGGCCCTCGCCGCCCATCAGCTTTACGTACGCCCAGGAGATGGGCAGCACGCCGGCGGAGCCGAAGCGCGAGGCCGAGATGGCTACGCCGTGGCCCTCTTCATGGGCGGCCTTGTTCGCGTCGCCGGGCATGAACGGCGCCAGGTGTGCCTTGGCAGCCACCGGTCCGACGCCGGGGCCGCCGCCGCCGTGCGGGATGCAGAAGGTCTTGTGCAGGTTCAGGTGGGACACGTCGCCGCCGAACTTGCCCGGCTGCGCCAACCCGACGAGGGCGTTGAGGTTCGCACCGTCCACGTACACCTGGCCGCCCGCGGCGTGCACGGCGTCGCAAACGTCCCGGACGTCGCCGTCGTAGACGCCGTGGGTGGAGGGGTAGGTGATCATGATGCAGGACAGGACGTCCTTGTTCGCCTCGATCTTGGCGTACAGGTCCTCATGGTCGATGGTGCCGTCAGCGGCGGTGGCCACGACCACGACCTTCATGCCGGCCAGGACCGCGGAGGCGGCGTTGGTGCCGTGCGCCGAGGCAGGGATCAGGCAGACATTGCGCTGCTCGTCGCCGCGGGAGTGGTGGTAGCCGCGGATCGCCAGCAGGCCGGCGAGTTCGCCCTGGGACCCGGCGTTGGGCTGGATCGACACCTGGTCGTACCCGGTGATCTCGGTCAGGTCCGCTTCCAGCCCGGCGATCAGTTCACGCCAGCCCTCGGTCTGGGAATCCGGGGCGAACGGGTGGATGGAGGCGAACTCCGGCCAGGAAATGGCTTCCATCTCGGCCGTGGCGTTCAGTTTCATGGTGCACGAACCCAGAGGGATCATGGTGCGGTCCAGCGCCAGGTCCCGGTCGGAGAGCTTGCGGATGTAGCGCAGCAGCTGGGTTTCGGACCGGTGCGTGTTGAACACCGGGTGCTCCAGGTATCCGGACGTGCGCAGCACGTCTTCGGGCAGTTCGAAGCCTGCCGCGTCGCCCACCGGGCCGGCACCAAAGGCGACGGCGACGGCGGACAGCGTTTCCGCCGTCGTCGTCTCATCGATGGAGACCCCCACGGTGTCCGCGTCGACGAAGCGCAGGTTGATGCCGCGGGCTTCCGCGGCGCTGATGACCTTGGCGGCCTTGCCCGGAACGCGGACGGTAAGGGTGTCGAAGAAGGAGTCGGTGACCAGTTCGCGGCCCATGGCCGTCAGGGCGGTGGCCAGGGTCCGGGCCTTGTGGTGGACGCCCTCCGCGATGGCCTTCAGCCCGTCCGGGCCGTGGTAGACGGCGTAGAACGAGGACACGATGGCCAGCAGCGCCTGGGCGGTGCAGATGTTGGAGGTGGCCTTCTCACGGCGGATGTGCTGCTCGCGGGTCTGCAGGGCAAGGCGGTACGCGGGAACCCCGGCGTTGTCCTTGGAGACGCCGACGAGCCTGCCCGGGAGGGTGCGTTCCATGCCCTTCTGGACAGCCATATACGCGGCGTGCGGGCCGCCGAAGAACAACGGAACACCGAACCGCTGGGTGGAGCCGACGGCGATGTCCGCGCCCTGCTCGCCCGGAGGGGTAATGAGGGTCAGTGCCAGCAGGTCAGCGGCGACGGTAACGAGGGCGCCTCGCTCCTTGGCCCCGGCAATCACCCCGGACTGGTCCCAGACGTGTCCGGACACGCCAGGCTGCTGCAGGACGATGCCATTGATGGCTCCTTCAGGCAGCCCTGTTGAGAGGTCGGCAACTTCCACCTCGAAGCCGAGTGCTTCGGCGCGGCCCAGCACGATGGCGATTGTCTGGGGAAGGAGGTCGGCGTCGAGGACCGTCCTGCCGTCTTTGGCGTCCTTATTCTTGTTGGCACGGCGCATCAGCAGCACGGCTTCGGCCACGGCCGTAGCTTCGTCGAGGAGCGAGGCGTTGGCCACGGGCAGGGCGGTGAGGTCCTGCACCATGGTCTGGAAGTTCAGCAGCGCCTCGAGCCGGCCCTGGGAGATTTCAGGCTGGTAGGGGGTGTAGGCCGTGTACCAGGCGGGCGCTTCGAGGATGTTGCGGCGGATCACGGCCGGGGTGACGGTGTCGTAGTAGCCCTGGCCGATCATCTGCACGGCGGTCTTGTTCCTGCCGGCCAGGCGGCGCAGTTCGGCGAGGACTTCCACTTCGCTCAGTGCGTCGGAGAGCTTGAGTGCCGTTTCCTGCCGGATGGAGGCCGGGACGGCCACCTCAACGAGGCCATCGACGCTGTCGTAGCCCACGGCCTTGAGCATGGCGTCAACGTCCGCCTGGCGGCGCGCGCCAATGTGGCGGTCAACAAACGTGGTTGGAAGGGACTGAATCGTCATGAGGAACTCCGGGTCTGGCCGGCCGGGTCGGCGCGGCGTGGATGGGTTCCTCCCCGCTCTGTATTGGACCTGAGAGATTCCGCGTTTCCTGCTGGTGGCAGGGGCCGCTTGCACCGTCGGTGAACCGGATGAATTCCGGTTGCTTTCCAGAGTTGCCTCGCCGTGACGGTACGTGGGCCTGAGAGATTCCTGGGGAGGATTTGCTCCTACGGCGCCTGCCCGGTGGATGCCGGGAGGTCTCTCCCGTCACAGCTCGAAAGGCTATTCAACTGTGGGTGATTCGGCTCACACAGTACAGGTTGGTTGAAGCAAAAACAAATCGGCACGTCACAGAACCGCCCCCAATGGACGTGCAGGCAACCGAGGTTGACTTTTTTTCGTGATCCGCACCACACTGGGTCGGTGTTCGGCACCGTCCCGGCTGGCTCTGCGTATTCGGAGCAGCCCGGGCCAGCGTTGCCCCGGCAAGGTGCGGCGGCTGGACACAACCACTAATTGAAGATCGCCTTCGACCTGCGGCGGGAGAGTCCTGCCGGGTACATTTAGCAGGCGCCGTAGGAGCAAACCCTCCCCAGGAAACTCTCAGGCCCATGTACCGCCGCGGACAGGCAACTCTGGAAAGCAGCCAGGCTCGTTCCTGGCTCACCGACGGTGCAAGCGGCCCTGCCGCGGAAACTCTCAGGTCCACTACAGAGCGGGGAGGAACCCAACTTTTGCGGCACCCATTTGCCGCTTTATCGATGGAGTTCCTCATGGCGATTCATCCCCACGCTTCCAACGGCGAGCCACCGCAGAACGGGGCGGCCGGAACGGCTGCCCGCAGCGAGCCCCCACACCTCGAGCGGCAACTCACCAACCGGCACATCCAGCTCATTGCCATTGGCGGCGCCATTGGCACCGGCCTCTTCATGGGCTCCGGCAAGACCATTTCCGCGGCCGGCCCCTCCGTGATCTTCGTGTACATGATCATCGGGTTCATGCTCTTCTTCGTCATGCGTGCCATGGGCGAACTGCTGCTGAGCAACCTGAACTACAAGTCCTTCAGCGACTTCGCCGCCGACCTCCTGGGTCCCTGGGCCGGGTTCTTTACCGGCTGGACGTACTGGTTCTGCTGGGTGATCACCGGCATTGCGGACGTTATCGCCATCGCCGGCTACTCCAAGGAACTCTGGCCGGGCGTGCCGCTCTGGATCCCCGGGCTTGCCACGGTGGCCATCCTGCTCCTGCTCAACCTCGCCACAGTGAAGGCCTTCGGCGAGACGGAGTTCTGGTTCGCCCTGATCAAGATCATCGCCATCGCCGCACTGATCATCGTGGGCCTGTTCATGATCTTCACCGGCTTCCAGAGCGACGCCGGCACAGCAAGCTTCACCAACCTCTGGAGCCACGGCGGCTTCTTCCCCAACGAATTTATGGGCTTCGTGGCCGGCTTCCAGATCGCCGTCTTCGCCTTCGTGGGCATCGAACTGGTGGGCACCACCGCGGCTGAGGCCAAGAACCCGGAGAAGACCCTGCCCAAGGCCATCAACGCCATTCCCGTGCGCGTGCTGCTCTTCTACGTCGGCGCCCTGATCATCCTGATGGCTGTCACCCCGTGGACCCAGTTCGCCGCCGGACACAGCCCCTTCATCGGGATGTTCTCCCTGGCAGGCCTCGGCGCCGCGGCCACCGTGGTCAACCTGGTGGTCCTCACCTCCGCCATGTCCTCCGCCAACTCCGGCATCTACTCCACCTCGCGGATGGTCTTCGGCCTGGCCCAGGAAGGCGACGCCCCGGCGGTCTTCAGCCGGCTGTCCGCCAAGAAGGTGCCCAGCAACGCCCTGTTCCTGTCCTGCGTCCTGCTGCTGTCCGGCGTCGTCCTCATGTACGCCGGCCAGGACGTGGGCAAGGCATTCGAGATGGTGACCACCGTCTCCGCCGTCTGCTTCGTCTTTGTGTGGTCCATCATCCTGGCCAGCTACATCGCCTTCCGCCGGCGCCGTCCGCACCTGCACGACGCGTCGAAGTTCAAGATGCCCGGCGGCATCGCCGCGGTATGGGTGGTCTACGCCTTCTTCGCGTTCGTCCTCTGGGCGCTGACCACGCAGCCGGACACCCTGGCGGCCCTGCTGGTGACCCCCATCTGGTTCCTCATCCTCGGCGTCGCCTGGGCTGTGCTGCGCCGCCGTCCGGCCCACCTGGCACGCTTCGAGGTCTTCCGGGCGGAGCTGCGCGCTGATGAAGCCGCCGCCGTTCGCGGAACGGGGCAGGACCGCAGCGCCGCGGAGCAGGAGGAAGTTTCCCCCGGCACGCACTCCTAGGCTTGTCCGCGCCGGGGTGCCTTGACGGCGCTGACTGGCCAACAAGATTCTGACTGACAGCACTGCGGCAGGGCCCATCACGGGTCCTGCCGCAGTGCTGTCAGCCGCATTAGCCTGCAGGGCGCAGAAAGTTCAGCATGCTTACTGTTTCTCCACATAGGATGGAAAAGCACGGCAGCAGAACCGCTGCAGGTCGATGTGAATGAAGGTGACCATGGCTAAGCGCAGCAACCCCGCAGTACGGATCGCCCAGGAATCCGCCCATAACGCGCTGTTCGACGCGGACGGCAAGCCCAAGCCAGGAGTGCACAACATGCTCCTGAAAGCCGTCGAAATCCAGCGGCCCCTGGTGCTCGCGTATATCCGCCGGCTGCAGCGGAAACACCCAAAGGCCACCGCGGCCCAGCTGGCCGACATCCTTGAGCGCAACTACCTCCGCGCCGTCACCGGCGGCGGAGCCGTGGTGGGCGCCACCGCCGTCGTCCCCGGCGTCGGCACGGTGGCTTCGCTGGGACTGTCCGCCGCCGCAACCGTGGGATTCCTGGAGGCAACCGCCCTGTACGCCACCTCCCTCGCCGAGCTCCACGGCATCCGGCTCACCAACCCGGAAAAGGCCAGCACCATGGTCATGGCCATCATGCTGGGAGAAGAAGGCACCGCCCTGCTGGGCACGCTCAGCGGACAGGCTGCGGCGGGCGGCGGCGTGGGCGCCACGAAGCACTGGGGCAACGTCCTGTCCAAGTCGCTGCCCATGCCGGGCTTCAGCAGCATCCGCAACAGGATCCAGAAAGCCTTCCTCAAGAACCTGCTCAAACGCCAGGGCACCGCACTGTTTGGCCGGGCCCTCCCGTTCGGGATCGGCGCGGTGGTGGGTGGAGCCGGTAACCTCGTGATGGGCCGCGCGGTGGTGGCCAACGCCAAGGAAGCGTTTGGACCCATGCCGGACACCCTTCCCGGCGAGCTCAGGGCCGCCGGGGGACCGGACAACCAGCTGGAAGGCAACACCCTTGGATCTCAACGCTGACCTCGGCGAATCATTCGGCTCCTGGACCATGGGGGACGACCCCCGCATGTTCCAGCTCGTCACCAGCGCCAACGTGGCCTGTGGCTTCCATGCGGGCGACCCCGTCACCATGCTGGACAGCTGCCGGGCGGCGTACGAGCTGGACGTGACGGTCGGGGCCCACGTTGGCTACCGGGACCTGGCCGGGTTCGGCCGGAGGTCCCTGGACACCAGCTTCGACGAACTGTTCGGTGACGTGCTGTACCAGCTCGGCGCGCTCGACGGCGTCGCCCACGCCGTGGGTGCCTCGGTGGACTACGTCAAACCGCACGGGGCCCTGTACAACCGGCTGGTCCACGACGCCGGGCAGGCATCGGCCGTGGTGGCGGCCGTCAACGCCTACGACCCGGGCCTGCCCATCCTCGGCCTGCCGGGCTCGGAGCTGCTGAAGCAGGCGCAGGAAGCAGGCCATCCGGTCTTCGTGGAGGCCTTCGTTGACCGCGCCTACCAGGCCGACGGCACGCTGGTGCCGCGCTCCGTGGAAGGCTCCGTGCTGCACGACGTCGATTCCATCGTTGAGCGGGCCGTCCGGCTGGCCACGAAAGGCGAAGTGGTGGCCGCCGACGGCACGCTGGTCCAGGTCCGGCCAGACTCGCTCTGCATCCACGGAGACACCCCGGGAGCGGTGGAGATGGCCACCCGGGTCCGCGCCGGGTTGGAGGCTGCCGGCGTCACCCTCGAGCCCTTCGCCTGAGGCGTTCGCCTGAACGGCTCAGCCGAAAATCAGGTGTGCCACCGTGAAGATCAGCAGGCCCGCCAGTGATCCCACCACGGTGCCGTTGATCCGGATGAACTGGAGGTCCTTGCCCACCTGCAGTTCGATCTTCTGCGATGTTTCCTCTGCGTCCCAGCGGGCCACGGTGTCAGTGATGACGCCTGCGATGTCGGACCGGTACGTCTTCACCAGGTAGCCGGCGGCGTCCCCGATCCAGGCGTTGACCTTGCCCGCAAGTTCGGGGTCGTTGACCAGCCGGGAGCCGAAATCGCGGACCGCGGCCTTGAACTTGACGGTGAGCTCGCTGTCCGGATCGTCCACCGCACCCAGCAGGGCGTTCTTGACGGTACCCCAGGTGCGTGAGGCGAGTTCCCTGACCTCGGGGTCGCCCAGCACCTGGGCCTTGATGTCCTCGGCCCGCGCGATCATGGCGGGGTCGTGCTGCAGGTCCTGGGCCAGGTCATTCAGGTATTTGTCGATCTGCTGCCGCACCTGGTGGCGGGGGTCCGCCTGGACCGCACGGACAAACTTGAGGATCTCCACGTACACCTTGTCGCCCACCAGGCCATCCACGAACTGCGGTACCCAGGTGGGGGACCGGTCGGACACCAGGCGGGACACCGTTTCGTGGTTGTCGTCCACCCAGTCGGCAGCCCGGTCAACCAGCAGGTCCACCAGGGTGTGGTGGTGGCCGTCGTGGAAGATCCGCTCGGCGATCCTTCCCACCGGCGGCCCCCAGGGCGGGGTGAGCAGGTGCTTGCGGACCATTCCCTCGATGACTGCCTGGACGTCGTCGTCGTTCAGGACCTTGAAGGCGCCCCGGATGACCGCTGCGCCCTCCTTGGCTACCCGGTCCGCGCCTGCGGGTGCTGCCAGCCGTTCACCGGCGCGGCGGGCAATGTTGACGCTGGCCAGCTTGTCCTGGACCACCTGTTCGGACAGGAAGTTGGTTTCCACGAACTCGCCCAGCGAGGCGCCGATCTGGTCCTTCCGGCGCGGAATGATGGCGGTGTGCGGGATTTTGATGCCCATGGGGTATTTGAACAGGGCGGTGACCGCGAACCAGTCCGCCAGGGCGCCCACCATGCCGCCCTCCGCAGCGGCACGCACGTACTGCAGCCAGGGGTAGTCCTCCTGCAGGGCGAACGCCACGATGAAGATCACGGCCATGGCGATGAGCAGCCCCAGTGCCAGCAGTTTCATCTTCCGCAGTGCAGCCGCCTTTTCCGCGTCTCCTCCGCTGAGGGTCCGGCCGACGGCGGCCTGCGGCTTCGCCCCGCCGGGCACCGCGGGCGCGGAGCGGGTAGGGGATTCCGGGGCCGTTGGCTCAGAGTTCACCTGCATGTGCCAAGCCTAGCCCCGCATCCGCGGCCGGGTCGGCTACCGTGTCCCCATGACACTTGACGAGCCGACACCTCGCGGACCGGCAATTCCCGGGTGGCCACTTGACGGGCCGGCGCCGCAGCGTCCCCTGGTCTTCGCCCACCGTGGCTCGAGCGCCGCGTTCGCCGAGCACACCCGCGCCGCCTACCTGCAGGCGCTCGCGGACGGGGCAGACGGCGTCGAATGCGATGTCCACCTCACCCGGGACCAGCACGTCGTCCTGCTGCATGATGCCAACCTGGACCGCACCTCCGACGGCACCGGGCCGGTGGGGGACCGGACGCTGCGCGAGCTGCGGCAGCTGGACTTCTCCTCCTGGAAAGGTGCCCGCATCCCGGAGATCTACGGTGCCCGGTCCGAGCAGCTCCTCACCCTTCCGGAGCTCCTGGACGTCCTCCGCGGAGCGGGCCGGCCGGTGAAGCTGGCCATCGAGCTCAAGCATCCCAGCCCCTACCAGCTCAAGCTCGAGGACCGTGTGCTGGAGGTGCTCCGGGCTGAGGGGTGGGATCCCGGCAGCTCCACGGTGGACAACGTGGCGGTCACTTTCATGAGCTTCAGCCCGGACTCGGTGCGGCACCTCCTGCACTCCGTGCCGCCGCAATATATCTGCCAGCTCGTGGATGACCTCACCATCCACGAGATCCGCGGCGGCCTGGGCCTGGGACTGATCACGGGCAACGCCGTGGCCAACCTGATGAAGGCCACCCAGCTGGAAGGCGAGCGGATCCTGGACGCCGGACTGGTGGGACTTGCGGGGCCGGGCATTGAGTACGTGCGCGAGCGGCCGGAGACCATCCGGCGATGGCTGGAGGCCGGACGCCGCTTCCGTGTGTGGACAGTGGACTCGGAGGAGGACGTGGACCTGTGCCGGGAGCTGGGGATCCAGGAGGTCACCAGCAACGTCCCGGCCCGGGTGCTGGCGCAGCTGCACGAGGCCTCACCGCAGGGAAGGTAGCAGCCATGGCAGGCTCCGGGACGCAGGGCATGCTCCGCCACTGGTGGGGCGGAGCGCTGGACGTGGAAGGCCTGGCCTTGCACGCCGTAGGTTCAGCCGCTGCCGCACTGGACCGATACACGGGGCCCCCGGGAAGGTATACGGCAAGCCCGGAACTGACAGCGGCCGCCTTCGATTCGTCCGGGCACCTAAGGATCGCAGGGCGCGCGGTGCAGGGTTTCGCGCCGCTGTCCGGTTTCCGGCGCACCCGGGACGGCTGGATTCGGCTCCACGCCAACTACCCGCACCATGAGCAGCGGCTGCTGAACGCTTTGGAAACCACCACGCCGGAGGGCGTTGACGCCGCACTGCGCGGCATGCCGTCCCTGGAAGCCGAGGCGGTGATCCAGTCCGCCGGAGGGATCGCCGCGGCCGTCCGGACGCGGGCCGAGTGGGAGGCGTCGGAGATGGGGGCTGCAGCGGCTGCCGGACCGTGGCTGCTCCTGGACCCCGCCGACGGCGGCGGACCCCTGCCGGCGGTGGCGCCGGCATCCGGGGACCCGCGCCGCCCGCTCGCCGGACTGAGGGTCCTGGACCTGACCAGGGTCATCGCAGGTCCGGTGGCCACCCGGCTGCTGGCGGCCCTCGGTGCGGACGTGCTCCGGATCGATCCGCCGGCCATCCCGGAGCTCACCGACCAGTTCGTGGACACCGCTTTCGGAAAGCGCAGCGCTGTCGCCGACCTTGCCCGGCCCGGGGCGCGGGCGGAAGTGGACAGGCTCGTAGCCGGTGCCGACGTGGTGGTCACCGGATACCGCAGCGGCGCACTGGACCGTTTCGGCCTCGACGCCGCGACGCTGCTGTCGGCCCGGCCGGAACTGGCAGTGGTCACGCTGACCAGTTGGGGGAGCGCGGGCCCGTGGAACCGGCTGCGGGGATTCGACAGCATAGTCCAGGCCGCGGCCGGCATCGCCCACCTGTACCGGACAGCCGACGGCGACGGCGGGTGGCGGCCCGGCGCCCTCCCGGTCCAGGCACTGGACCATGCCACCGGGTACGGAGTGGCGGCTGCCGCCGTGACGCTGCTCGCCCGGCGGCGCGCGGAGGGACGCGGCGGTACCGCCCGGTTGTCGCTGGCACGCACGGCGGAAGAGCTGTTCTCCCTTCCGCACACCGCGCAGCCGCCGCAGGAACTGCCGGCTCCGGAATACCGCACCATGCCCAGTTCCTTCGGGGACCTGCGCTACGTACGGCCGCCCCTCCTGGTGGACGGGGAGCCGCTGGATTATCCCGGGCCGCCTCCGCCCTACGGCAGCTCCGCCCCGGCGTGGGCAGAGCACCCTGCCTGGCCGCCCGTCCCGGACTGATCAACGGCCGCTGCCGCGTTTCTTCCGCCCGCACCGGCTGTGGTTGAGTGGAGCCATGCCTTTCCCCAGCTCCGGCCGGGCCGCACGAAACCTGTCCGCTGCTGCCATGAGCGCCCTGCTCCTTGCCAGCGCCGGCAAGCACTTCCGAAGCCCCGGCTTCTACCGCCAGGTGGTTCCCGACTGGCTCTGCCGGCAGGATGCCGCCGCCGGCGACGCTGCCGCACCCGCCAACCGGGCATATGCCGTCTTCTCCCGCGAGGAATGGATTGCCGTCTCCGGTCTGCTCGAAGCCGCGGCCGCCGTCGGGATCCTATTTCCGGCAACCCGCAGGACCACCGCCACCGCCCTGTCGGTCCTGTTCACCGCTTTCCTTGCCGGCCACATCGATGCGCTGCGGCACGCCTTTGGCCCGGAGGGGACACCCCGGCAGCGGAGGATCCACGCAGCGCGCCTGCCCCTGCAGGCCCCCCTGATCGCCTGGGCCTGGAGCCTGCGTGCCGCCGGTCCGGGGAGCCAGCGGTGAAACTGACGGCATCACCGGCGGTTCGGGTGGGCATCTCCATCAGCATCGCCACCGGTCTCTACGGTGTGTCCTTCGGTGCACTGTCAGTCACCTCGGGGCTCGACTTCTGGCAGACCATGGCGCTGAGCCTCCTGCTGTTCAGCGGCGGCTCCCAGTTTGCCTTCATCGGGGTGGTGGGAGGTGGGGGGTCCGGAATTGCCGCCATGAGCGCCGCCACCCTGCTGGGCATGCGCAACGGCATCTACGGCATGCAGCTGAACGCCCTGCTGCGGCCGGAAGGGTGGCGCAAGTACGTCGGCGCGCAACTGACCATCGACGAATCCACTGCCACCAGTACGGGCCAGTCCGATCCCGGCGAGCAGCGCAGGGGCTTCTGGGCGGCGGGCATCGGCATCTATGTGCTGTGGAACTTCTTCACGGCCGTGGGTGCACTTGCCGGAAGCGGCCTGGGCGACCCCCGGCAGTGGGGGCTCGACGGCGCCGCCGTGGCCGCGTTCCTTGCACTGCTGTGGCCGCGGCTCAAGGGCCGGGAGCCTGTTGCCATCGCGGTCGCATGCGCCGTGGCCACCGTCATCGCCGTGCCGCTGGTCCCTGCCGGAGTACCCATCCTGGTGGCCGCGCTGGTGGCCGCCGTGATCGGCTGGTTCAGCCACGGCCGCAGCGACGAGGGGCTCGAACCCGACGTGGAACCCTACGCGGGACACCACGGCCAGGGCAGCAGGGAGGCTGGCTCATGAACCTTTGGTTCTGGCTCCTGCTCGCCTGCCTCCTGGCCTACGGCTGGAAGATCGTGGGGTACTTCGTCCCCGCCCGGTTCCTGGAAAACCCCCGGATGTCCCGGATTGCGGGGACCATGACCATCGGCCTCCTCGCGTCCCTCACCGTGGTCAACGCCGCCGCGTCCGGGCAGTCATTGGCCGCTGACGCACGGCTGGGTGCCCTGGCCGCCGCGGCCGTTGCCCTTGCCCTGCGGGCCCCGTTCCTCCTGGTGGTCATTGTGGGCGCAGGTACTGCGGCCCTGCTGAGGATGGCAGGCTGGAACTGAAAACGTGATCTGCGTCACGGGATTGCGGGCCTGCCGGCGGTACTATGAACTCGGCTATGCAGTTGGCCGTTGGATTCGCGTGTGAACGGCCACCATGGAAAATCAGCTTCACGCCGCCGGCGAAAGAGCCGGCCGGCCCCAGCGCAAGAAGGTCCGCCGCCGCGCCGGTGTGCCGGCAAAACACTTCGTCACCCATTTCTCCGGGCTGTCCGACGTCCCCGCAGCGGACCTGGAACTGCTCGCCTCCAGCCTGCGGAGCGGCCTCGAGCTTGACCCCGGCTCTCCTGTCCAGGCGCTCCATGCCGCCGTGGGACGCGAACTGCGCCGCCGCGCCGATACTGCTTCCGGTTAGGGCTGGCGCCTGCGCGAAGCGCCGGAAAGAGGAAACCATGAGCGACCAGCCAACATCCCGCACTCCCGTCGACGGGAACGGCAGTGCAGTCACAGGCGGCCACGATGGCGCGGCCGCAGGTGGCGCTGCCGCCATTCCCGTGACGCCCGACGGCGGGACGAACCGGACGCGCCGCCACTACCTGGATCCCGGCGGCCCGGAGTCCACCAGGGAGATGAGGGACACGGCCCGGCGCCGGAGGGATGCCGAGGAGAAGCTCCGGCAGCATCTGCTTAAGGCCCGGAAGCACGTCCCCAACGGAGAGGGCGGGACGGGCGGGCCCCGGCAGTAGGAGCGTGCTGACGAGGCGGCAACGGCTGCACCTCTGTGAAGGAACTAGGCCACTCCGTGGGCGGCGCCGTCCGGGGAAGCTGCCCTGCGGCAACTTTCCTCGACAGCAAGGTCATACCACGCCTGCGAGCCGAACTCCGGCTCTGCGGTGTCCAGGTCCTGGAACAGGATGTCCAGCAGGTCGGCAAGGTCTTCCGCGCTCAGCAAGGCCAGGACTTCGTCCGGTTCGCGCGGATCATCCAGGTAGAGGAATAGCTTGGGGTTTTTCATTGCGCGGCGGCAGATGCGCGCCGGATACGCCTGAAATGATGCATGGGGTGCTCCAGCCCAAAGGAACGGGAGGCTGACTGCGTAACCTCCTAGAAGTTTATGGCACCTGCTGTTGCCCCCACAACAGGACGCCGGCAACGGGCGGCGCAACGCCAGGCTCCTGTGACGCTGAATCCGCGCCACAGGCGGGCCGCCCCGGCGGCCAGGATCAGCGCAGGGCGTCCGGCTGCTGGGCCGCCCCGGCGGGCGCAGGCACCGGGACATGGGCCGGCAGCGGGCGGGCGGGGCGGGTGGACCTGATGGCGTCTTCCACCAGCGCCAGGGGCCGACGCCAGGCGTCGGATCCCGGCTCCATGGTGTCCACCACGGAGATCAGCATGGCCAGGAGCCGGAACATGTCCGTCATGGAGATGTCCTGCCGCAGGCTGCCCTGCCCCTGGCCGCGTGCCAGCAGGACGCTGACGGATTCCATCAGCGTTCCGGTGATGCCGGTGAGGAGTTCGCGCCTGCCTGCCACAGCGCCGAGCAGGTTGGCGTCGGCGCTGGCGGCATCCATCAGGGCTTCCAGGACCCGGAACAGCCCGGCAGCGGCGTCGATGTCCGCCAGTGCGCCGTCAACCACGGGATCCACCGAGATGCGCAGCTGCCGGTTCAGGGCCGCCAGGACCAGTTCTTCCTTGTCCGCGAAGTTCCGGAAAAGCGTGGCGGGGCCAACCCCCGCCGTCGTGGCGATGGTCTGCAGTGGAACCTCCGGACCGAACTCCCGGAAGCAGTGGCGCGCCGCGGTAATGATCTTGTCCACGTTCCGCGCGGCGTCGGCGCGGAGGGGCTTGCGGGCGACTGCGAGACTCATGCGAAAAGGTTAGCAACGGAGCTTTAAGCCTTCACCGTTACTGCGGGGTAGGGGCCGATTGTGACGGCCGCCCCTCCCGGCCCCGTTTTCCGGCCCGCCCTGCATGGCAGACTGGGCCCATGCTGCTTGCCTTTTCCGTTGCCCCGTCCGGTACTCCCGCTGAAGGTCCCCGCCCCGGTGACGCCTCGGTCCACGACGCCGTCGCCGCCGCCGTCAAAATCGTCCGTGAGTCCGGCCTGCCCAACAGGACGGATTCGATGTTCACCACCATCGAGGGTGAGTGGGATGAGGTCTTCGACGTGGTCAAGCGCGCCACCGAAGCGGTGGGCCAGTTCGGCAGCCGGGTGTCCCTGGTGATCAAGGCGGACATCCGGCCCGGCTACACCGGTGAACTCACGGCGAAGGTGGACCGGCTCGAAGGAGCCCTCGCGGACGGTTCCTGACCGGCTCCTGCGCTTGTTGTGCCCAGCTGCCGGGGCCCGTTGGGAGCCGCCGCACAGGCCTGCCGACGTCACGGCACGAGCCCCGTCCGGGACGTCCTGAACGTCTGGACCAGCCCGGAGCCGCGTGCCAGACTGTGGCCATGTTCGAGCACAAGCCCCGGCCGGAATGGACCGCCACCGAAGAGTTCCTGACCCGGACCGTGGTCCATCCGGATCCTGCTCTTGAACAGGCCATCCGTTCGGCGGCGGATGCGGGCATGCCTGCCATCGAGGTGGCGCCGAACGCCGGCAAGCTCCTGATGCTCCTGGTCCAGTTGACAGGTGCCCGGCGGATCCTCGAGATCGGCACGCTGGCAGGCTTCAGCACCATCTGGATGGGGCGCGGCCTACCGCCCAGCGGGACCCTGGTCACCTGCGAATTCCTGCCCAAGCACGCCGAGGTGGCCTGGGCCAACATCGACAATGCCGGCCTGGGCGAGAAGGTTGAAATCCGGCTGGGACCGGCACTGGACACCCTCGCCGCGCTAGAGGAGGAGGGCCGTGAGCCCTTCGACTTCATCTTCATCGACGCGGACAAGGAGAACAACAGCCGGTACCTGGACTGGGCCGTGCGGCTTGGCCGGCGCGGCGCCACGGTGGTCCTGGACAACACCATCTGGGAAGGTGCTGTCCTTAACCCGGACATGGATCCGGTGAACGCTCCAGGCATCATCGAGGCGCTTACGCTGCTGGGCGAACACCCGCGCCTGGACGCCACCGTCATCCAGACCGTCGGCTCCAAAGGCTGGGACGGTTTTGCCTTGGCCCGCATCACCTGAACCGTCCTGCATGCCGCACACCGAATTGCTAAGTATGCTGAGAATAAGAGTCCGGCTGGCGGGCAGCCGGGCAGGCCGCAACGGAGGAAAACGATGAAGGCATCACCCACCCTTGCCAGCAACCTGCAGTTGGTCCTGACGGACCTGATCGAGCTGCACCTGCAGGGAAAGCAGGCCCACTGGAACCTCGTGGGCACCAACTTCCGCGACCTCCACCTGCAACTGGATGAAATCGTCACGGCCGCACGCCTCTTCGCCGATGACGTTGCCGAGCGCATGCGGGCCCTCCACGCACTGCCGGACGGGCGGAGCAGCACCGTCACCGCGGACACCCGCCTGGACGGGTTCCCGGAGGGCCTCACCTCCACCAAGGACACCGTCAAACTCATCACCGCCCGGCTGGAACGGACCGTCAAGACCATGCGCGATGTCCACGACGAGGTGGACGACGAAGACCCCACCAGCGCGGACCTGCTGCACGCGGTCATCGAACGGCTGGAACAGCTGGCCTGGATGGTCAATGCCGAAACCATGGCGCCCACCGCAGCCGTGACCGAGCCGGCCGCCAAGTAGTTGGCGGCGGAACGAAAACCGGGGAACGGGCCCGGCACGCTGAACCCGACGGCCGCGGGGACTCCGGCCGAACCCGTCCTGATGGACTCCACCGCCGACCAGCTGGCGCAGTGGGCTCCGCAGCCGGCCGCCGTGGAAGCCGCCGCCGGCGACATCCCGGAACTGCTGGGACTGGCCGTACGGGCCGGCCACACCTGGCCCCTCCCGGGAGAAGGCCGCACAGCCATCCTCTGGGAGCTTCTGGCCTCGGTGGCCGCAGCCGACGTGGCCGCAGCCCGGGTCTTCGAGCCGCACTTCGACGCCCTGGCCATCCTGAACCAGGCATCCGTGGACGCGGACCGTGACGGTTCCTGGGGGGTCTTCGCCGCCGAAGGTCCTGGCATGAGGCTTGAAGCAGCACATGCAGGGACCCGCTACGTGCTGCAGGGGTCAAAGCCGTGGTGTTCCCTGGCGGGCCGGCTGGACCACGCCGTCATCACCGCGCACACGGACGACGGCGGCAGGGCAGCTTTCGCCGTCGACCTCCACCACGCCGGGGTTACCGCCGAAGAGCCGGCGTGGGTGGCGCGCGGCCTGCGGGAAATCCCCAGCGGGACAGTGCACTTTGAGCAGGTGCCCGCAATACCGGTAGGCGGCACCGGCTGGTACCACAGCCGTCCCGGCTTTGCGTGGGGCGGCATGGGCGTCGCCGCCTGCTGGCTCGGCGGAGCCGTGGGTGTGGCCCGCGACTACCGGCAGGGCCTGCGGGAGGGAGCGGACGGCGGACGCCAGCCCGACCAGCTGGCGCTCGCAGCGCTGGGCGAGGTGGACCGCCTCCTCTCCTCGGCCCTCCAGTACCTCGGCCGGACCGCCGGACAGATTGACGCCGGGGCATCCTTCACCGCAGGCAACAGCGCCTGGAGCGAAGCCCAGCGCGTGCGCGGAACCGTTGCTGCCGCCGTCGAACGCGTCCTGCAGCTGGTGACGGCAAATCGTGGCCCGGGACCGCTGGCCTTCGACGAAAAGTACGCCAAACGCGTTGCAGACCTGGCCCTCTACGTCAGGCAGCATCATGGACACCGCGATGACGCCCAGCTGGGCTTGCTGGCGCTGAAGGGCGACTGCCCGTGGTGACGTTCTCGCACACCGACCGGGGAACGGCTGAATCAGCCTGGGCCGCAGCCGGGCTGTCCTCCGCGCCGGACCTTCCGCTGGATGGCAACGAACTGGCCAGGATGGGCTTTGTGATCCTGGCCGCCCACCCAGACGACGAAACACTGGGCGCCGGCGGGCTGGCGGCCACGCTCAGCGGCCTCGGAGCCGCCGTCGAGGTGCTGCTCTGCACGGCCGGGGAGGGCTCCCATCCGGAATCACCCAGCCACACGCCCGGGCGCCTCGCCGCAATCCGGCTCGAGGAGTTCGGGCACGGACTGGCCGCCTTGGGCCTGGAAGGCCGGTGGCGGTTCCTCGGCCTGCCGGACCGCGGCCTCGGCCTGCACGCCGAGGCCATCGCCGGTGCGGTGCGCGAGGCGGCCGAGCGCCTGGCAGCATCGCCGGAAGGTCCGCGCCGGCTGGTCCTGGTGGCGCCCTACCGGGCCGACGGGCACGCCGACCATGACGCCCTGGGTGCGGTGGCGGCGGGCGTCGCCGCCAGCGACGGCCACGGGCTGCTGGAGTACCCCATCTGGTACTGGCACTGGGCCGGCCCGGACCACCCCGGGTGGCGCGACTGGGTCAAACTGCATCTCGGCCCGGCCGCCCGGCAGGCCAAGGACCGGGCGATGGCTGCGCACGGCAGCCAGGTCCGGCCGTTGTCCCCCGCCCCGGGGGATGAGACGCTGCTCAGCGAAGACTTCCTGTACCACTTCGCTCGGGGCTACGAGATGTTTGCCTGGACGCCGCCCCGGACAGCAGGGGACCGGCCGCACCGCAGCGGCGAGGCGGAGCAGATCTTCGACGCCGTGCACCGGCGCGCAGAGGACCCATGGGATTACGCCTCCAGCTGGTACGAACAACGCAAGCGCTCCCTCACGCTTGCCGTGCTGCCCCGGGAGTCCTACCCTGCAGGACTGGAAGTGGGCTGTTCGATCGGGATGCTGACGGCGGAACTCGCCGCACGGTGCGGCAGCCTGCTGGCCCTGGACGCCAGCGGTGTTGCCGTGGACCGGGCAGGGCAACGGCTGGGACACCTCGGGCACGTACACGTGGACAGGATGGTGGTCCCCGGCTCCTGGCCGGACGGCACCTTCGACCTGGTGGTGCTCTCCGAGGTGGGGTACTACCTGCCCGGGGATGAGCTTGCCGCGCTGTGGGACCGGGTGGAGGCCACCCTCCGGCCCGGCGGGACACTGCTGCTCTGCCACTGGCGGCACCCGGTGGACGGCTGGGAACTCGACGGCGAGACAGTCCATGCCCGGGCCAGGGAGCGGCTGGGCTGGCAGCCGGCAGGCCTGTACCGGGAGCGGGACTTCATCCTCGAAGCCCTGGTTGCCCCTGAAGTCCTCCCTGCTGCGGAGCCGGGGACGGCATGACGGTCCCGGCGGAGCATGGCATCCGGCACGTTGGCGTGGTCATTCCGGCCCACAACGAAGAGCGGCATCTGGCGGCCGCCCTCACCGCCGTGCGCACCGCCGTCGATACCCTCAACGCAGCCCGTCCCGGGGTCAGCGTCCGCGTCGTGGTGGTCCTGGATGCCTGCACCGACCGGTCGGGGACCATCGCACGCACCTTCGCGGCGGCCGACGCCAGGTTCGCCGTGCAGGACGTGGACTTCCGGAACGTCGGAGGCACCCGGCGGGAAGGCATCCGGGCCGTGCTGGCCGGGGCCGCCGCCCGGGACGTTCCGGACACGCAGGCCTGGATCGCGAACACCGATGCAGACTCCCGCGTCCCGCCGCACTGGCTCACCCGCCAGGTGGAGCTTGCCGACGCCGGAAGCGATGCAGTGCTGGGATCCGTGGAACCGGACCGCAACGGCATGGATGCGGGGCTGGTCCGCGCCTGGCATGCCCGGCACCACCTGAGGGAGCACCACCCGCATATCCATGGTGCCAACCTCGGCGTCCGGGCCTCGGCCTACCTGGCGGCAGGCGGATTTCCGGCCGCCGAGTCGGGGGAGGACCGTTCCTTGGTCAAAGCCCTGAGGAGTTCCGGTGCCGTTATCTCCGCCACGGATACCAACCGGGTGGTCACCTCGGGAAGGCTGGAGGCGCGGGCTCCGCGGGGGTTTGCGGGCTACCTCCTGGCCCTCGCCCTGGGAAGCTCCGGCGGGAACGTCCAGGCGTGAACGCAGCCCGGTCATGAAAACAGCAGGGCCGCCGCGTGTGGCGGCGGCCCTGCTGCCGATGCCTGTCAGCTCTCCGGAGACTGTTGACGGGTCCGGAAGGATGAGAGGGTCAGACCAGGTCGGGTGCGCTGGCCACGATGTAGTCGGCTGCCGCTGGACCTGTCATGGACAAGTTGTTGCTGTCAGGGTTGATTCCCTGGGCATGGAGGGCTTCCCACAACGCGTCAGGCGGCTGAAGCTGGGCCTTGTGGATCAGGCACCAGCTGGTGTACAGGCCGTAGAGCTCGTCGCGTCCGAGCCCGAGCCCGGGCTCCTTGTCCGGGACAACTGCTTCGGCAAGAAAATCTTCGAAATGGTTAGCAGGCATGTCCGCTCATTATGTTGACCGTGATGCCGCCGGATCTGCTTCAGCGGCTCCGCCGGGGATTGGCCGGCAGAGTAAATAAGAAGGTATTGCAGCGCTGATCGCTTTGTCCAGTCAGGCGTGCCTGCCCTGGCCGCGTTCATGCGCAGGGAAGCCGCAAGGGCGGAAATGCCTGCGCGGGCGCAACGTCCAGGGGGCCGACGGCGACTGGGGGGACTGGCCTCGGTCTCAGAAGAGGCCATCTCACCGCCGGCCCCGCTTAGCCCCGGGGCTTCAGCCACCCGGGAAACTTGTCAGGACCTGCTGCTAATTTTCCTCCTCTTTCCGGGTCCTGCCTAGTGCCTGTGGTTTTCCGGGTTGTCCGTGTCGCTGTGGCCGTGGGCGGCCCGCTCCTGCACCTTGTCCTTGACCCTCTCGCGGTGCGGTTCGGTACTGCGCTTGTCCTGCCCGGCACCCTCCGGCGAGTTGCCCTCGCCGTTCTGCGCCGCATATTGTTCCCGGAGTTCCCGGCCGTGCTGGACGTCCTCCTCGTGCTGGGCCTGCAGCTTCTCGCTCTTCTTGGTGTCCCGGGGCGGCAGCTGGATGGTCTCTTCGGCCTTGATGCCGGCCTGGAGCTGGCGGCCGCGTTCTGTTTCGGCGTCGAACTCGGCGCCAAAGAGCAGCGACATGTTAAGGATCCAGAGCCACAGAAGCATGACGATGACGCCGCCCAGGGCTCCGTAGGTCTTGTTGTAATTGCCAAAGTTGCCCACGTAGAAGCCGAAGCCGAGCGACGCCAGCAGGAAGACCACCAGGGCGATGCCGGAGCCCATGCTCATCCACTTGAATTTTGGCTGTTTCACGTTGGGCGTCGCGTAGTAGAGCACGGCGATGATGACGATGATGAGGGCCACCATCACCGGCCATTTGGCGATGTTCCACACCATGAGGAAGGCGCCGCTCAGCCCGATCAGGCCGCCGACGGCCTCAGCCACGGGGCCGCTGAGGACCAGCATGCCGGCAAGGATGGCGATGATGACGATGGCGAGCAGCGTGACCGCCAGCATGGTGCCGCGGAGTTTGACGAAGGCCCGGCCTTCATCCACCTCGTAGACGCGGTTCATGGCCCTGCCAAAGGCGCCCACATAGCCGGAAGCCGACCACAGGGCTGTTGCCAGGCCGATGACCAGGGTAAAACCTGCGGCGGGTGCGCTGGCCAACTCGCTGACGGTGCCGCTGACCGTGTTCACGGTCTCCGCGGGGGCGAAGCCACGCACAATCTCCAGGAGGGCGTCGGTGGTCTTCTGGGGATCCCCGAACAGGCCAATCAGGGACACCAGGGCCAGGATGGCCGGGAAGAGCGAAAGTACTGCGTAGTACGTCAGTGCGGCGGCAAGATCGGGACACTGGTCCTTGCTGAACTCCCGCAGCGTCTTCTTGGCGATGTATTTCCAGTTCGGCTTGTCCAGCTCTTTGGGGCTGTCAGGCTTCCTGGGGTCGTTTGGATCCGGTGCTTGCCCGGCCTTGGCCGTGCTGGTCTCGGATGCGTCGTGAGTGGCCATGGGGGCGTCCTCTCGGTCGGGGGCTGAACGGGACAGGCCGGCACCGCGGGTGGGCGGAGCCGGCCTGTCAGGTGATGCAGTTGCCTTGCCAGGGGCGTGCTGTAGCCGCGCTGCAGCCTAGGTGTTTTGGATGGTGTCTTTGGCGTCGGTGGCGCGGTCTTTGACGTCGGTGGCGGCGTGTTGGCCTTCGGTTTTGACGTGTTCGGCGGCGTCGGTGGCGGTGGCTTTGACGTTGTCCATGGCCTGTTGGGCGGGTTCTTTGAGGTCTTCGACGACGGTTTTGGCGGCGTCGGTGACTTGGGTGGCGAGGGGTTGGGCTGCGGTTTTGAGTTGGTCGGCGGCTTCGCGTTCTTTGTCGCTGGCCGGGATCAGGGAGGAGATCAGCATCCCGGCGCCGAAGGCGATCAGGCCTGCGGCCAGGGGGTTGCCGGCGGTTTTGGCTTTGACCTGG
>NZ_KQ758611.1 GCF_001457025.1 Pseudarthrobacter enclensis
GGTTGGGTGCGGCTGGCCGGACTCCTCCGCGTGCTCGGTCGCGAAGACGCCCGCTGAGCGGACGTGACGCTCCCTTAGACGCACGCCTCCGGAATCCGCCCAGCCGCCAGCGCCGCCCACCTGAGTGAGGGGGCAGCTGAGCGTCGGCAGCCGGACTTTTCGACAGCCTGCCCCCCCACCCACCAAGCGGATCGCCCGCACGAGGGGCCGGCGGAGCCGGACTTTTCGAAAGCGTGCGTCAAAGCGACGAAGGAGCAGCACGCGTGAAAATGTCCGGTCCGCCGGCCCCGAAGCTGGCCCCACCGGGCTACTTGGTGCGCTTGTAGAACGGCAGTTCGACGACTTTGAACGGTTCGGCCTTGCCGCGGAGGTCGATGTCCAGGGCCGTGCCCGGGGCGGAGTGTTCGATGTCGACGTAGGCCATGGCAATGGGGTAACCGAGGGTGGGTGAGGGTTGTCCCGAGGTGACTTCGCCGACGGTGGCGCCGTCCTTGAGGACCGGGTAGTGGGCGCGGCCGGCGCGGCGGCCGGTCCCCTTCAATCCCACCAGGCGGCGTCCGGACGTGGTGCCGGCACCGGCTTCTTTCCTGGCCGCCAACGCGGTCTTGCCCACGAAGTCGCCTTCCTTGGACAGCGCGACGACGGGGCCCAGGCCGGCAGCGAACGGGTCGCCCTGCAGCGACAGTTCGTTGCCGTACAGCGGCATCCCGGCTTCAAGGCGGAGGGAGTCGCGGGAGGCGAGGCCGGCGGGGGTGAGCTCACCCTCGTCGGCAATGGCCAGGAGCGCCTGCCACAGACCAGGGGCGTCCTCATTGGCAACGAAAATCTCGAACCCGTCCTCGCCGGTGTAGCCGGTGCGTGCCAGCAGCAGCTCCTGGCTGGCTCCGTTAATGAGGACCGGCACCTCCACGGCCGCGTAGTACTTGAGGTCGGTGACATCCGCGTGCCTGGCGGCAGGGACCAGGCGGAGCAGGAGTTCCTGCGCCTTCGGTCCCTGCACGGCAATGAGCGATGTCGCGGCGGAGGCATCCTCCACGGTTGCGTCAAAAGCCTCTGCGCGTTCCTGCAGGGCGGCTGCCACGACCTTGGCATTGCCCGCGTTGGGAACCACGAGGAAGGTGTTGTCCGCCCTGCGGTAGGTGATGAGGTCGTCGATGATGCCGCCGTCTGTGTCGCAGATCAGCGAGTACTTGGCCTTGCCCACGGGGACCGCGGAGATCCTCCCCACCAAGGCGTAGTCCAGGAAGGCGCCGGCGTCGGGGCCGCTGACCCAGACTTCGCCCATGTGGGAGAGGTCGAACAGGCCTGCGGCGTTGCGGACGGCGTGGTGCTCGGCCAGCTCGGAGCTGTACTTGAGCGGCATCTGCCAGCCGCCGAAGTCGGTGAAGGACGCGCACAGCTTCTGGTGTTCGCCGTAGAGGGCGGTGTATTTCTCAGTCATGGGGCGGCCCTTAGTTCTCGAATTCGGACAGCGGCGGGCAGGAGCAGACCAGGTTGCGGTCGCCGGCGGCGCCGTCGATGCGGCCCACGGGCGGGAAGTACTTGTCCTGCTTGTGGTGTCCGGGGAACGCTCCCTGCTCGCGCGGGTAGGCGCGGTCCCAGTCGGAACTGACGACGGCGGCGGCCGTGTGCGGTGCCCGGCGCAGCGGTGACTCCGCGACGGCGAAATCGCCATTGGCCACCTGGTCGATTTCCTTGCGGATGGTGATCATGGCCTCGATGAAGCGGTCGATTTCGGCCAGGTCCTCGGACTCGGTGGGCTCCACCATCAGTGTTCCGGCCACCGGGAACGCCAGGGTGGGGGCGTGGAAGCCGAAGTCGATCAGGCGCTTGGCCACGTCCTCGGCGGTGACGCCGGTGCGGGCGGTGAGCTCGCGCAGGTCCAGGATGCACTCGTGCGCCACCAAGCCGCCTTCACCGGTGTAGAGGACCGGGAAGTACTCGTTCAGGCGGGCAGCCACATAGTTCGCAGCCAGCAGCGCGGACTTGGTGGCCTCGGTCAGGCCTTGGCCGCCCATCAGCTTCACGTAGGCCCAGGAGATGGGCAGGACGCCCGCCGAACCGAAGCGGGACGCGGAAATCGGGACGTCCGTGGCGCCGGAGCCTGCCTTCCAGGTCGTGGCGTCGCCGGGCATGAACGGCGCAAGGTGTGCCTTGGCAGCCACCGGTCCGACGCCGGGTCCGCCGCCGCCGTGCGGGATGCAGAAGGTCTTGTGCAGGTTCAGGTGCGAGACGTCGCCGCCAAACTTGCCCGGCTGCGCCAACCCGACGAGGGCGTTGAGGTTCGCACCGTCCACGTAGACCTGGCCGCCCGCGGCGTGCACGGCGTCGCAAACGTCCCGGACGTCGCCGTCGTAGACGCCGTGGGTGGAGGGGTAGGTGATCATGATGCAGGACAGGACGTCCTTGTTCGCCTCGATCTTGGCCGTCAGGTCGGCGTGGTCGATGGTGCCGTCAGCGGCGGTGGCCACGACCACGACCTTCATGCCGGCCAGGACCGCGGAGGCGGCGTTGGTGCCGTGCGCCGAGGCAGGGATCAGGCAGACATTGCGCTGCTCGTCGCCGCGGGAGTGGTGGTAGCCGCGGATCGCCAGCAGCCCGGCCAGCTCGCCCTGGGACCCGGCGTTGGGCTGGATCGACACCTGGTCGTACCCGGTGATCTCGGTCAGGTCCGCTTCCAGCCCGGCGATCAGTTCACGCCAGCCCTCGGTCTGGGAATCCGGGGCGAACGGGTGGATCGACGCGAACTCCGGCCAGGAAATGGCTTCCATCTCGGCCGTGGCGTTCAGTTTCATGGTGCACGAACCCAGCGGGATCATGGTGCGGTCCAGCGCCAGGTCCCGGTCGGAGAGCTTGCGGATGTAGCGCAGCAACTGGGTTTCGGACCGGTGCGTGTTGAACACCGGGTGCTGCAGGTAGTCGGAGGAACGTTCGACGGCGGCCTCCAGCGCAAAGCCTTCAGCCTCCTTCACAGTGGCGCCGAAGATGCCGGCCACCCGGGCGACGATATCCGTCGTCGTGGTTTCATCCAGGGAGATGCCCACCGTGTCCGCGTCGATGCTGCGGAAGTTGATGCCCTGGGCTTCTGCGTCGGCGATGATGCCGGCAGCGCGCCCGGGGACGCGGACCGTCAGCGTGTCAAAGAAACTGCGGTTCAGGACCTCGATGCCGGCAGCGGCAAGGGAAGCTGCCAGCGTGCGGGCGTGGCGGTGCACCGTTTCGGCAATGGCCTTCAGCCCGTCCGGGCCGTGGTAGACGGCGTACATGGAGGCGACGATGGCCAGCAGCGCCTGGGCGGTGCAGATGTTGGAGGTGGCCTTCTCGCGGCGGATGTGCTGCTCACGGGTCTGCAATGCCAGGCGGTACGCGGGAACTCCGGCGTCGTCCTTGGACACGCCCACGAGACGGCCCGGCAGTAACCGCTCGAGGCCCTTGCGGACCGCCATGTAGGCGGCGTGCGGGCCGCCGAAGAACAGCGGAACACCGAAACGCTGCGCGGAGCCAACCGCGATGTCCGCTCCCTGCTCACCCGGAGGCGTGATCAGCGTCAGGGCCAGCAGGTCTGCGGCCACGGTGACCAGCGCGCCCCGGTCCTTGGCGGCAGCGATGGCGTCCACCTGGTTGAAGACCCGACCCGATACGCCGGGCTGCTGCAGCACGATGCCGTTGATGTCGCCCTCGGGCAGTCCCTGGGACAGGTCAGCGACCTCAACCTCGAAGCCGAGCGCCTCGGCCCGGCCCTTCACGATGGCGATCGTCTGGGGCAGCACGTCGATATCCAGGACGGTCTTGCCCTCGGCCGCAGGCTTCGTCTTGTTGGCGCGCCGCATCAGCAGCACGGCCTCGGCCACGGCGGTGGCTTCATCCAGGAGTGAGGCGTTGGCGATCGGAAGGCCCACCAGGTCCTGAACCATGGTCTGGAAGTTTAGCAGCGCCTCGAGCCGGCCCTGGGAGATCTCGGGCTGGTAGGGGGTGTAGGCCGTGTACCAGGCCGGAGATTCCAGGATGTTGCGGCGGATCACCGCGGGCGTGGTGGCGTCGTAGTAGCCCTGGCCGATCAGCTGCACGGCGGTCTTGTTCCTGCCGGCCAGGCGGCGGAGCTCCGCCAGCACCTCGACCTCGCTGAGGGCGTCCTGCAGGCGCAGGGCAGTTTCCTGCCGGATGACTTTGGGGACGGCGGTGTCTACCAGCGAATCAACGCTGTGGTAGCCCACGGCCTTGAGCATGGCATCAACGTCGGCCTGGCGGCGGGTGCCGATATGCCGGTCGGCGAAAGTGGTGGAGGCTGAACTAACCGTCACGGGGGAACTCCAGGGACTCAGGCGGCGCAGGGTACGCCACAGCGATTCGGGTTCCTCCCCGCTCTGTATTGGACCTGAGAGTTTCCGCGTGTCCTGAACGGACAGGACCCGCTTGCACCGTCGGTGAGCACAACAGTCCTGCCGCCGTTTCGTGGCGGACCGGGACGGCCTGCTGCTTTCCAGAGGTGCCTCGCCGCGGCGGTACAGGGGCCTGCGAGATTCCTGGGGAGGATTTGCTCCTACGGCGCCTGCCGATGCTTCCGGCAGAACTCTCCCGCCGCAGATCAAAGGCTATTCAATTGGATATGAACGCGGGACCGTCCGTTGACAACTCCCACAGCGCTTAATTGTCCTACGCCGCTGCCCGGCGGGCAAATGTCCCGCTACCGCCGGAGGCGCTCCAGCGCGGCCAGTAGCTGGTCCACGTCGGCGGCCGCTCCGCCGGCCGGCACCGGGCCCACGGAAAGCATGGCATTGAAGTAGAGTCCGTCCCCCATGTACAGCACGGGCTTCGCCAGGGCGGGGCCAACGTCCCGCGCGATCTCGTCGAGCCAGCGTTGCTGGATCGCGGCAAAGCGCCGGCGCGTTTCTTCATGCGCCACTTCAGCCAGGCGGGTGGCGGCCACGATGGAACGGTCCAGCGGCGTGTCCCCCCATACCGATGACCGGATGAAGTAGGCCGCTGCTCCTTCCGGGGCTGTCGCCATGGCGTCGGCATCCTCTCCTGCCAGCGTATCCAGCTGGTCGAGCAGCGCCTGGATCAACGCTTCCTTGTTGGGGAAGTGGTACAGCAGGCCGCCTTTCGAAACACCGGCCTTGCCCGCCACGGCGTCCAGGGTTGCTGCACGCTCCCCCACCTCGATGAGGAGGGCGACAAAAGCATCAAGGACGGCTTCGCGGGCTACGGGTTTCCGGGGCATGCCTTCCATCATGCCCTCCCGCATGCCAGCAGGCTCAATCGCAGCCGGCTTCAAACTATACCGTCTGGACGGTATAGTAATCGCATGACGACTTCACTGCATGCCGCTCCGCAGTCCCGGGGACCGGCCGCGGCCCGCGCCCCGTGGCGCGATTGGCTGGCCCTCGGGCTGCTGATGTTTCCCGTACTCCTGGTGGCCGTGGACAACACGGCCCTGACCTTCGCCCTGCCAGCCATCGCCCAGTCCCTGGACCCGACTGGCGTTCAGCTCCTGTGGATCGTCGACGCCTACCCCCTGGTCCTTGCAGGACTGCTGGTCTGCATGGGCAGCCTGGGAGACCGCATTGGCCGGCGCCGGCTGCTGCTGATCGGGAGCATGGGCTTTGCCGCCCTCTCGGCAGCCACGGCCTTTGCCCCGACAGCGGAATGGCTGATCGCCGGCCGCGCCGCGCGGGGATTCTTCGGCGCCATGCTGATGCCCTCAACACTGTCGCTGATCCGCAACATCTTCGCTGAACCCAACAGGCGCCGGCTGGCGGTGGCCATCTGGGCCGCCGGCTTCTCGGGTGGCGCCGCCCTGGGTCCCATCTTCGGCGGCTGGCTGGTGGAGCACTACTGGTGGGGCGCCGTCTTCCTGGTGGCAGTGCCGCTGATGCTCCCGCTGATCGCCCTGGGCCCGGCCTTGATTCCGGAGTCGAAGAACCCCGAACCCGGACGGGTGGACATCCCCAGCATCGGACTGTCACTGCTGGTCATGGTGCCGCTTGTCTACGGCATCAAGGAGCTCGCGACGGCGGGGCCGTCCGCCGCCGCCCTGGGCAGCATGGCGCTGGGGCTGGCCACCGCGGTGGTGTTCGTCAGGCGCCAGCTCACGCTGAAGCATCCGCTGCTGGACATGTCGCTGTTCCGGAACCGGGTGTTCAGCATGGCGATCACCGCGAACATTTTGGCCCTCTTCTCCTTCAACGGCTTCATCCTCTTCCTGGCCCAGCACCTTCAGCTGCTCGAGGGCATGACACCTTCGGCGGCAGGGGTGGCCATGATTCCGGCACTGGCCGCCACGGTGATCGCCGGGCTGGTGGTGGTGCCGCTGGTCCGCAAGGTGCGGCCCGGGTTCGTGGTGGGCGCCGGCCTCGCCTTCAGCGCTGCGGGCTACAGCCTGGTGACTTTTGGAAACCACGACGGCGGCCCGTCACTGCTGCTGGCCGCTCTGCTGATCCTGGCGCTGGGCGTGGGCACGGCGGAGACCATCTCGAATGACCTGATCCTTGGCGCGGCACCGGCGCACAAGTCCGGTGCCGCGGCGGCCATCTCGGAAACCGGCTACGAGGTGGGGGCGCTGCTGGGCACGGCCGTGCTGGGCTCGATCCTCACCGCTTCCTACCAGCACAACCTGCGGCTGCCGGAGGAGCTGGCCGGCGCAGCGGAGGGCGCCCGCCACAGCGCGGGCGAGACGCTTGCCGGAGCCATGGACCTGGCGGCGGGGCTGCCCGCACCGGCGGCGGACGCCGTCCGGCAGGCGGCCGCGGCGGCCTTCGATTCCGGCGTGCACGTCACGGCGGCGATCGGGCTGATCCTGATGGCGACGGCGGCAGTCTGCGCCGCCGTCGTCCTCCGGAAAGTGCCCAAGGCGGCGTGACACTCCCGGCCGCCGGCATGGTGCGGCAACGGCAAGGCGCCCGGCGCCGGAGGGTAAGCTCCGGCGCCGGGCGCCCCTGATCCGCCGTGCTGCCGGCCTACTTTTCGTCCGGTGCCGTCACGCTGGCGGTGGGCTTGAGGGTTTCAGCGCTCACCATCCAGGCGAACTGCTCCAGCTTGGCGATGAACTCATGCAGCAGGTCGGCACTGGTGGGATCTTCCTCGTCCACCTCGTCATGGACCTTCCGCATGGTGCCCACAGCTGCTTCCATGGCGGCAACAATGCGCTCAATCGCATCCTTGGTGCTGATCAGCCCCTCCGGGAACTGGGCCAAACTTGTGGAGGCGGCAACGGTGGAGCTGCGGCCGTCGGGAAGGGCGTGCAGTGCGCGCATGCGTTCGGCGGTGTCGTCGGCGAACTGGCGGGCGGCGTCCACAATCTCGTCGAGCTGGAGGTGGAGGTCCCGGAAGTTGGTGCCCACGATGTTCCAGTGCGCCTGCTTGCCCTGGACATGCAGCTCAATAAGGTCCGTGAGAACGGCCTGCAGGTTATTGGTCAGTGTCGGTGAAGCTTTCATGAATCCTCCTCGATTGGTCCAGTAACTCCGAAATTATCAGCGCCGGACGCGGGCCGGCACCAATTTCTCAGTGAGCTTACTAATAGTGCGGGCCCGGTCACAAACGAATGTGATTCATATTTCCCCTTGCGCTCATGGCCCTGCACCCCCATACTAAATGAACGCCATTCATATAGTGACCCCGGTCATAACGCCTTCCAGAAAGTGGTGCCATGACAGAAACCCTCCGCACCAGCCCCGCCGGCGCGCGGGACAAGCAATTGCCCGGCAGCGGCGACATCACCTCCAAGGGACTGAAGGGCGGGCAACTGGGGCTCTTGGCCGTCGTCGTCCTTGGTATTTCCACCATCGCCCCCGCCTACACCCTCACCAGCGCCCTGGGGCCCACCGTCAACGAAGCCGGTCTCCAGCTGCCCGTCATCTTCCTGATCGGTTTCATTCCGATGATCCTGGTCTCGCTGGCTTACCGGGAACTCAACGCCGACTCCCCGGACAGCGGCACCACCTTCACCTGGGTCACCAAGGCCTTCGGCCCCTGGGTGGGCTGGATGGGTGGCTGGGGCCTGCTGGCCGCCAACATCATTGTGCTGTCCAACCTGGCCGGAGTCGCCGTCGACTTCTTCTACCTGTTCCTTTCGCAGCTGACCGGCTCCCCCGGGCTGGCGGAACTGGCGGACAACAAGGTCCTCAACGTCCTGACCTGCCTGGTGTTCGTCGCCGCGGCGGTCTGGATCAGCTACCGGGGCCTGCACACCACCAAGCTGGTGCAGTACAGCCTGGTGGGGTTCCAGCTGCTGGTCCTGGGACTGTTCGTGGGCATGGCCTTCGCCAACTGGTCCACCTCCGAGACAGCCATCCCGTTCAGCTGGGAATGGTTCGATGTGACCCGGATCGAAACCTTCGGGCAGGTGGCCGCCGGCATCTCGCTGTCCATCTTCGTGTACTGGGGCTGGGATGTATGCCTGACCGTCAACGAGGAAACCTCCAACGGCAAGAAGACTGCCGGAGCGGCAGGCACCCTGACCGCCATTATTGTCCTGGCGATCTACCTGCTGGTGAGCATCGCCACCATGATGTTTGCCGGCGTCGGCGACACCGGCAACGGGCTCAACAACGCGGAGAACCACGAGAACATCTTCACCGCCCTTGCCTCCCCCATCATGGGACCGTTCGCCATCCTGATGTCCCTGGCGGTGCTCTCCAGCTCCGCGGCCTCCCTGCAGTCCACGTTCATGTCACCGTCGCGCAGCCTCCTGGCCATGGCCCATTACGGCGCCCTGCCGGAACCGTTCAGCCGCGTCAGCCGGAAGTTCGCGACGCCGGGCTACGCCACCATTGCCGCCGGCGTCGTCTCCGCAGGGTTCTACGCCATCATGCACGTGGTCAGTGAAAACGTCCTTAACGACACCATCCTGGCCCTGGGCCTGATGATCTGCTTCTACTACGGACTCACGGCGCTGGCCTGCGCCTGGTACTTCCGCCACAGCGTCTTCACCAGCGCCCGCCACTTCGTCTTCCGGCTGCTGTGCCCGGTCCTGGGCGGGGTGGGCCTGTTCGTGGTGTTCTTCCAGACCGCGATGGACAGCCTGGCACCGGAATTCGGCAGCGGCTCCGAGGTCTTCGGCATCGGCTTGGTGTTCGTCCTCGGCGTCGGCATCCTGGCGCTGGGCGCCGTGTTCATGCTGGTCATGGCCCGGCTGCGGCCCGGGTACTTCCGCGGCGAGACCCTCAGGCGGGACACCCCCGCGCTGGTGGTCCCGGAGTAGGACTGCCACTGCCGCAAAAGGTGCCGTACCCCGTGAACCGGGGTACGGCACCTTTTTTATGGACGACGACGGCGGTCCTGTCACCAGAAGTGCGCCACATCCACCACCAGCCGGGACCCCTGGCCCGGCCCGTCCAGGGTGAAGACACGGAAGGGCAGGCGGGCGCGGACGCCCAACCCAAAGGTGCTGTAGCCCTCATAGCTGCCGGCGGAAGCTACCTGGCGGAACGTCTGGTAACCCGCCACGTTGGCCAGCTCGGAGCGGTTGGCAGGGGTGTAGGTGGAATTGCCGTTTCTGTCGTAGGACGGGGCGTTGACGGTCACCTGCAGCCTTGCGTTGCCGCGGACCGGAACGGGGAGCCCCGAGCCGTCCTGGACCACTTCTGGCACATAGCGGACGGTATAGCCGGGGTGGGGACCGCTTCCCAGATCCACTACCAGCCGGTCGAAGCAGTAGTGCTGCCCGGTCCGGATGTTGGTGACCGCGGCGCCGCTCATGGCGGCGTCCTGTTTCATCAGCGAACCCCACGCCAGCCCGCAATACGATGTGGTTGCCGAGGCGGGCCCCGGAACCACCAGACCCAGCCCGACGGCCACCAGGATGGCCGTGAACCAGATGGAGAGTTTTTTCATTGTGGTGCCACCCAAGGAAGGAGCGATTGGATAGCACCAGAGTAGGACCGCGGGAGGCGTGAGACGAGGGCTGTGGCCGGTTCGGGGCGCAACCGTTAATCTGTCCCCGCCAGCATTAACGGCGGGTAAACCACGCGCGGTTTCCGGGCCTTCGTTGACCGTTCCGGCACCGTTCCTGCACCCGCCCGTTACTGCGCATAACGACGCCGGACGGGGACGGGAAAGCGCCGGCCACCTTTGGGCAGCCGGCGCTTTTTCGTTGACGGGGCGGAGGTCAGCCTTCGCAGTCGCGGCAGTACTTCAGGCCGTTCTTTTCCTTGGCCACCTGGGAGCGGTGGCGGACCAGGAAGCAGGACGAGCAGGTGAACTCATCGGACTGTTCGGGAACGACGATGACGGTCAGTTCCTCATTGGAGAGGTCTGCGCCGGGCAGGTCGATGCCCTCGGCGGTGTCGTTCTCGTCAACGTCGATGACAGCGGTCTGTGCGTTGCCGCTGCGTGACGCCTGGAGGGCTTCGAGCGAGTCAGCCGGAGAGTCTTCCTCCTGCTTGCGTGGAGCATCGTAATCGGTAGCCATTGCGTGTTCACTTTCGTTGCCGCACAGCGCCATTTCAGGCACCTCAGTGCAGCAGTTTAGGGCATGTGTGGCCTACCGGCGCAATAGTGTGTTCAATCAGACAGCGGGACCGTTCCGGCCCCCGCCGTCCCGTGCCCGGCGCGGGCCTTATCGGCGGCCACGGCAACGCCGCTCAACGCGGGGAGCCAGCCCCAGCGGGAGGCGTCCGCCGTGGCATCGGCGGCCTGCTCAGGGGAGCTGAAAGCGAACGTGCTGGTGAGCCAGTGGCGGACTTTGCCCGGGATGCTTCCTGTCATTCTTGAAACTTAGGCGGTCCCTGTTGTCCCCGCGTTTCCCGCACATCTCGGCCAGGTAAAACGTGGCTGCTCCAAGGGCGGCCCCAGGCCGGAACGCCGCGGCGGGTTGCGGGGACCGTTCCGCTGACGCGGACGCTTTACGGTGCTGCCGTCACGTCCGTGGCGGTGTCTGCCTGCGAGCGCTGGCGCCGGCTGAGGAGGATGAAGGGGGCGGCCAGCAGCTGGACTCCCCCGCTGATGGCCAGGGACGCGGGATAGCCGTACAGGTCAGCGGCGCGGCCCAGCAGCGGCTGCACAACCACGCCGCCGCTGGAACCCATCAGGGAGTCGAAACTCAGCACGGTGGCGCGTTGCCTGGAAGGGATCATGTCGTTCAGGTAGGCCTGCCGGACGGGGGTCCCGGCGGAACCCACCATCCCCCACAGCATCAACAGGACCAGTGCCAGCCAGAACGAGGTGGTGAACAGCAGGATCACCAGGATCAGGGCGCTGGCCACAGTGCTGGCAACCAGCACTGTGGTGCGTCGATGGACCAGCCTGCGCACGCGCGGTGCCATCCATCCGCCCACCACGTCCGCTCCGGCCACAATGGCGGCCGCCAGCCCCGCCACCGCGTACGCCCGGGGGTCGCCGAACAGCTGGAGCAGGTATGGCTGCAGGGCGTAGAAGACGTAGATCCCCACTCCCTGGGTGAACGGGGCAGCCAGCATGATGTACCGCACCGGCGGATGCCGGAGGCCGCCGTCGACGGACGCCTTGAGGACTGCCCGGACAGCGGACACCGGGCGGGCCGAGCGGTCCGGGGTGAAGCCGACGTCGTGCATCAGCAGGAACGCCACCGCAAACATGGCCGCCAGCACCCCCACCCGGAGGAGGAAAGGCACGCCCAGGTTGGTGGCCTGGGCAATGACGCCGCCGGCCACGGACCCGGCCAGCATGGCGATGCCGGACACCATCTGCCCGCGGCCCAGCACGGTTTCCAGGGTGCCCTCGTACGCCGAGTACTGCAGCGCATCCACCAGCCAGGCTTCCACGGCGCCGGAGAAGAAGGTGAACCCCAGGCCCAGGAGAACTGACACGGCAGCCCACCACCAGAAGGGGGCGGAGTACTGCCACAGCAGGTAGTAGAGGAACGTGGAGCCGGCCAGCGTCACCGTGCCCAGGAGGAAGGAGGCGCGCCGGCCCCAACTGTCGGCCACCACCCCTGTGGGCACCTCGAACAGCACCATGCCTGCCGTGAAGAAGGCGTTGGCGGCGAAGGCCTCCAGGTTGCTGAGCCCTGCGTCAAGCAGGAACAGCGTGTTGATGCCCCAGATGAAGGAGGCCGCGAGCGTATTGCCGAGCGTCAATACCAGGTAGACGCTCTGGATTTTCCGGGCCGCCGGGTTCATGGGGTGCCCGGTTCAGGAAGGGGTGAAGCTGGCGGGCACGGGGTCGTGCCGCAGGTAGCTGCGGGTAAACCGGCCGGTGCCGGCGGTGAGGGCGCGGAGGTCGATGGCGTAGCGGAGCAGCTCCTGGTCCGGGACTTCGGCGCTGATGTCCGTGAGCCCCTCGCCGGAGGAGGTGGTGCCGGTGAGCCGGCCGCGGCGGCCGGAGAGGTCGCTCATGACCGCACCCACGTGTTCATCGGACACGGTGATGCTGACGGCGGAGACGGGTTCCAGAAGCTGGATCCTGCCTGCCGCGGCCGCTTCCCGCAGCGCCAGGGCACCCGCGGCCTGGAACGCGGCGTCGGACGAATCCACGCTGTGTGCCTTGCCGCCCACCAGCCTGACGCGCACGTCCACGACGGGGAACCCGGCGGATACGCCTTTCTCCATTTGGGCACGGACACCCTTTTCCACGGATGGGATGAAGGTGCCGGGGATGACGCCGCCCACGGTCCTGTCCACGAATTCGAATCCCCCGCCGCGTTCCAGCGGTTCCACCTCGATGTCACAGACGGCATACTGGCCGTGGCCGCCGGACTGCTTGATGTGGCGGCCGTGGCCGGACGCCGGGCCGGCAAACGTCTCCCGCAGCGGGGTCACCACGTCCACGGTGTGCAGCTTGACGCCCTGTTCGCGCAGCCTGTCCATGACCACTTCGGCGTGGGCCTCGCCCATGCACCACAGGACCAGCTGGTGCGTTTCCTGGTTGCGTTCCACCCGCATGGTGGGGTCCCCTGCCGCGATTTTCCCCAGGCTGCGGGCCAGGGCATCCTCGTCGCTGCGGGTGTCTGCTTCCACCGCCACCGGCAGCAGCGGTTCCGGCATGTCCCACGTGGCCAGCATCAACGGGTTGTCCCGGGAGGAGATGGTGTCGCCGGTTTCGGCGCTGCCCAGCTTGGCCAGTGCGCACAGGTCCCCGGCAACGCAGAACGGCACCGGGCGGAGAGCGGAGCCAAGGGGCGAGTAGAGGTGCGTGACGCGCTCGTCCGTGTCGTGGTCCTGGTGCCCGCGGTCAGCGAGTCCGTGGCCGCCCACGTGCACAGGAGTATCCTCGCGGAGCGTCCCGGAGAACACCCTGACCAGGCAGATCCGGCCCAGGAACGGGTCGTTTGAGGTCCGTACTACCTCCGCGGCCAGCGGCCCGTCCGGATCACAGCCCAGGGAGCTGCCCGGCCTGCCCTCGAGGTCCGTGGCACCGGGGACGCCGGCTTCCGTCGGCGGCGGGAAGGCACGGACCAGCATGTCGAGCAGTTCCGACGTTCCCAACCCGGTGACCGCCGACGTGGGAAGTACCGGATAGAAAGATCCCCGGGCCACCGCCGTCTCCAGGTCGTCCATGAGCACCGCGGTGTCGATGTCTTCACCGCCCAGGTAGCGGTCCATCAGGGTTTCGTCCTCGCTCTCGGCGATGATCCCCTCGATCAGCTCGCCGCAGGCGTCGGCGGCACCCGGAACGTCGTCGGCCGTGGCCGTCCCCTCGGACGGGCCCTCCCCGGCGACGTAGCCGGTGGCCGTTCCGGACAGCAGGCCCAGCAGTCCGGTAACCTCGCCGTCGGGACGGACCGGCACATACAGCGGCAGGACGCCGTCGCCGAAAGCCTTCCGGCACCCGGCCAGGGCGGCGTCGTAATTGGCGCGCGGGTGGTCCAGGCGGGTGATGACGACGGCGCGCGGGAGCCTGCGGTGCGCGCATTCGGCCCACAGCGCGGTGGTGGTGGCGTCGATGCCGTCAACGGCGGACACAACAAAGAGGGCGGCATCCGCTGCGCGGAGTCCCGCCCTCATTTCCCCGATGAAGTCGGGGTAGCCGGGGGTGTCCAGCAGGTTCACCTTGGTCCCGGCCACCATCAGGGGAACCAGGGACAGTGAAACGGAGCGCTGCTGGTGGACCGCCGCAGGGTCCGAATCGCTGACGGTCGTACCGTCGGCAATGGACCCCTTGCGGGTAATCATGCCGTTCGCGGCAAGGAGGGCTTCGATCAGCAGCGTCTTGCCCGCGCCGGAGTGGCCGATCAGGGCGATGTTGCGGATGCCGGCAGGCTCCAGCGCGGCGAGGCCGGCGGAAGCGTCCGTGCGTTTTTCGGTGCCGTTGCGGCCGGCGGCGGGCCTTGCAGAATCCTTCGCGCTCTTCACCGACATGGGAACCTCCTGGCATCTTTGCCGATGCAACCCGTCCTTGTGTGTCCTCAAATTCGACACCTTGGGAGGGCTAAGGGCAAGGGCCTGGCGATGCCGGCGGCGGCTTTTGCGGGAACTGCTGCGGGACTACTCCCTGGCTTTGCGGGTTGCTGCGTCGTTGGCCTTCTTCAGCGCCTCCACCAGCTGGCCCTTGTCCATGGTCGAACGGCCCTTGACGTCCATTTTCCGGGCGAGCTCGTACAGGTGCTCCTTGGAGGCGTTGGCGTCAACGCCGCCTGCCGTCGGCGCGGAGGACCCGGGGCCGCCTTCCTCGGCGCGCTTGTCCGAGGGGCCGCGCTTGTCTTTGGCTTCCCAGTGGTCGCCGACCTTTTCGTAGCTGTGCTTCAGTGAGGCGTATGCGGCGCGCGCTGCCCGGCCCTCATCCTTGTCGTAGGACTCAAGGGCAGAATCGTAGGTCTTGGCGAAGGTGTCCTGGGCTTTGCGGTCGGAGCGCTGCAGGGTTGAGGGAAGTTCATCCTTGCGTGCGTGGTTGTTCTTGCCGGTCTTGGGCATGTCACCCAACCTCCTTTGATCAGCAGGCTGACTATTTGGATGACACCAGCTTATCCCCGCCGCTGGACGGGGGTGCAGAAAAGGCAGATGCGGCATTGGGCCGGGAAGCATGGAGCCCCCTGTCGGATTCGAACCGACGACCCCCGCTTTACAAGAGCGGTGCTCTGGCCAACTGAGCTAAGGAGGCGTGCCTAGGCAGGCAGCGCCTGACGGCGCCAGATAAGCGTAGCCCAAGTGCTGCCGGTGGTAAAAACTTCCTCTGCCCTGCCGGGGCCTCAACCGTTAAATGCCGCCGGCCCGGCCCCGCTGGGTACCGGAGGCGGGCCGGGCAGGCTTTTCGGCTTTAGCCCTTAGCGGTGATGGCTGCCTGGATCTCGGCGTTCAGGTCGGAGCTGCCGTCCCACTGCTTGCCGTCAACGAAAATGGTGGGCGTTCCCGTAATGCCGATGTTGGATGCCAGCTGGGTGGAGTACTTCACGTACGGGCGGAAGGTCTTGTCATCAACGCAGCTGTTGATGTCCGCGCCGATGTCAGAGGCCAGCGACTTGAGCTTGTCATCGGACAGGCCGGCGCCTCCTTCGGCGGGCTGGTTGGCGAACAGCACGTCAATGTATTCCGCGTACTTTTCGGGAGCCTTGTCAGCCACGCAGGCTGCGGCATTGGCGGCACGGGAGGAGTAGTTTGTGGTGGACTGGCGGTCCAGGAAGCCCAGCGGACGGTACTCCAGGCTGATCTTGCCCTCGTTGCGAAGGCCCTTCAATGCCTCGTTGTAGGTGGTCTCAAACCGCTTGCAGACAGGGCAGATGAAGTCGATGTAGGCAACAACCTTGACCGGCTGCCCTGCTTCGGCCTCCGCGCCGGGCGCAACGACGGGGTTCGGCTGCGCATCGGGCTTGGCCGGCACGTTGGCCATATCAACCGTGGCTGATTCGGTGGACTTGATGGCAGTATCGGCCAGCAGGGTTACGCCGCCGTTGGCGTTGCCGTTGGCGGGCACGGGCCCCTGGTCTGCGACCGGAGTGTTCTGCTTGATGCTGGAGGTGACCACGAGCCCCACGACCACCAGGATGGCAACGACGGCCGCCACGATGCCCCAGCCGATCAGAAGCTTGTTGCGCTTGTCCTTTTTCAGCTGCGCTTCGCGGATCTGCCGCGCCTTCTCCCGCGCCTCGGCGGTGCGCTCGGCTTTCGACTTACGTACTTCATTTGCGGGGCTCATGTGTTCCTTGGGTCGGTCGACGTGGAGGGACCACTTCGTGGCACTCCCACTATTTTAGGGGAGAAACCTGAGAGCTTGCCGCTTCAACTATCCGCCCGGGTTGACCAACGGACGAATAGCACGGATCATTCCGCCCGGCTAGGGTGGCTAAGAGGCACAAGCAACCCCAGGGGGCCGCAATGCAAACACCCGTCCAGGAAAAACCTGCCACAACGGAGACATCAGCAACACCCGGGTCCGGCCATGGCCAGACCACGAAATACGACTTCATGGTGGTCTCCAACCGGCTGCCGGTGGACCGCTGCGCTCCGGGAGACACCGGCGATGACGGCTCCGGCTGGCGCCGCTCGCCGGGTGGGCTGGTGACTGCGCTGGCGCCGATGATGACCAAGACCGACGGCGCCTGGGTCGGGTGGCACGGCGCCCCCGACGAGACGGTGAAGCCGTTCAGCCACGGCGGCATGGACCTCGTCCCGGTGCAGCTGAGCACCAACGACGTCGAGCTGTACTACGAAGGCTTTTCCAACGCGACCCTGTGGCCGCTGTACCACGACGTCATCGCCCCGCCGGAGTTCCACCGGGCCTGGTGGGACGCCTACCGCCGGGTCAACCAGAGGTTCGCCGACGCCGTCGTGCGCCATGCGGACCAGGGCGCCACGATCTGGGTCCAGGACTACCAGCTGCAGCTGGTGCCCCGCATCCTGCGTGAGGCCAGGCCCGACCTGCGGATCGGATTCTTCAACCACATCCCGTTTCCACCGCCGGAAATCTTCGCCCAGCTGCCCTGGCGGCGGGAAATCATTGACGGCCTCCTCGGCTCGGACCTGGTGGGGTTCCAGCGCGTCAGCGACGCCGGCAATTTCATGCGGTCCGCCCGCCGGTTCCTGGGGGCCAGCGTCAAACAGCAGCAGGTCCACGTCAAGGACCACAACGGCCAGCTGACGCACATCGCCCGCGCACAGGCGTTCCCCATCTCTATCGACGTCCAGCAGATCACCGAACTGGCGGCACGCCCTGACATCGTGGAACGCGCCCGGCAGATCCGGCAGGACCTGGGGAACCCCAAGACCATCCTGCTGGGCGTGGACCGGCTGGATTACACCAAGGGCATCCGCCACCGCCTGAAGGCCTTCGAGGAACTTCTCGCTGACGGCCGCCTCTCCGTGGGAGAAGCCACGCTGATCCAGGTGGCCTCGCCCAGCCGCGAGCGCGTCGAGCAGTACCGCCTCCTGCGTGAGGAGGTGGAAGGGACAGTGGGCCACATCAACGGCACCTACGACACCCTCGAGAACACCGCCGTCCGGTACCTGCACCACAGCTACCCGGTAGAGGAGATGGTGGCCCTGTACCTCGCAGCGGACGTCATGCTGGTTACCGCACTGCGGGACGGCATGAACCTGGTGGCCAAGGAGTACGTCACTGCGCGCAACAACAACGACGGCGCCCTGGTCCTCAGCGAATTCGCCGGGGCCGCCGACCAGCTCAAGCAGGCGCTGCTGGTCAACCCGCACGACATCGCCGGACTGAAGAACACCATCATGAACGCCGTGCAGCTCTCCCCGCGTGAGGCGTCCCGCCGGATGCGGTCCATGCGCAAGCAGATCCTGGAACACGACGTGGACCACTGGTCCGCCGACTTCCTGCGGGCCCTGAACGAGAAGGTGGTCCGTGATGACTCCTGAGGCCCCCGGCGCCGGAACACGGCTGGCACTCACCCCCGAACTGCGTGCTGCCGTGCGGCAGGTTGCCGCCACGGACCACCTGCTGGTTGCCATGGATTTCGACGGCACCATGGCCCCGATCGTCCCGCATGCCGGGGACGCGCGGCCGCTCCCCCGGGCGGCCGCCGCCTTCGCCGCCCTCGCGGAGCTTCCGCTGACGACGACGGCACTCATCTCGGGACGGGCCCTCGCCTCCCTGCGGGAGGTCGCGTCCCCGCCGGCAAAGTCGCTGCTGATCGGCAGCCATGGCGCCGAGGCCTGGCTGGGTCCCGGTTCCACGGGGCTGGAGCTGGACGCGGAGCAGCAGGCGCTGCTGGCCGAGGTCCGCGGCATCCTGGCCGACATTACTGCCGAGGCCCCCGGCACCGTGCTGGAGGACAAGCCGGCCGGAGTTGTGCTGCACACCCGGCAGGCCGGGGACGACGTCGCGGAGGATGCCGTGGCGGCGGCCCGCTCCCTGCTGGAGGGCCGGAAGGGCGTGTTCCTCAAGAACGGCAAGAGGGTCCTGGAAACCTCGGTGGTCCACGCCTCCAAGGGCGAGGCCGTGGCGTTCCTGCGCCAGGTGGCAGGAGCCTCAGCCGTACTGTTCGCCGGCGACGACACTACCGACGAGGATGCCTTCGGCCGGCTGGGCCAGGGCGACGTCGGCGTGAAGGTCGGCCTGGATTTCACCCAGGCGCAGTACCGCGTGGAGGCACCGGTCCATGTGGCCGAGCTGCTGGAAGCGCTCCTCCGGGAACGCTCGGCCGCCGTTGCAGCGGGGGGCGGAGCAGTGGAGGACGGAGCGGCAGGCCGGTAACGGCCCGCGGTACCAACCATGTGACGTTCGTAACATTTGCGACAATAGGCGACAGTTCTGCCATACTCTTTCCTGTGATGTGGCGCACAAGAACCGTGCGGCGTCACACGGTGCGTTCCGGCCAAGCCGGACCGCACCAAGCACCACAAAACTGAACAAACATGAACCATTCACAACGGATCGTCCGGCACGTACCTGCCGGTGAAGGGATTGATAACTGTGGCTACAGTTACTTTTGACAACGCTACGCGTCTGTACCCGGGCACAGATAAGCCCGCCGTCGATAAGCTCAACATCGACATCGCCGATGGCGAATTCCTGGTCCTCGTCGGACCCTCCGGTTGCGGTAAGTCCACCTCCCTGCGCATGCTCGCCGGCCTCGAGGACGTCAACGCCGGCCGCATCCTGATCGGCGACCGCGACGTCACCGACGTCCCCCCGAAGGACCGCGACATCGCGATGGTTTTCCAGAACTACGCGCTGTACCCGCACATGACTGTGGCCGACAACATGGGCTTCGCCCTCAAAATCGCAGGCGTTTCCAAGGAAGAGCGCGCCGAGCGTGTCCGCGAAGCCGCCAAGCTCCTGGACCTCGAGCAGTACCTGGACCGCAAGCCGAAGGCACTCTCCGGCGGCCAGCGCCAGCGTGTTGCCATGGGCCGCGCCATCGTGCGTAATCCCCAGGTCTTCCTCATGGATGAGCCGCTGTCCAACCTTGACGCCAAGCTCCGCGTCCAGACCCGCACCCAGATCGCGTCCCTGACCCGCCGCCTCGGCGTCACCACCGTTTACGTGACGCACGACCAGGTTGAGGCAATGACCATGGGCGACCGTGTCGCTGTGCTGAAGGACGGCCTGCTGCAGCAGGTGGACACCCCGCGCAACCTGTACGACCGCCCGAAGAACGTCTTCGTGGCCGGCTTCATCGGCTCCCCCGCCATGAACCTGCTCGAGCTCCCCGTCGTCGACGGCGGCGTCCAGTTCGGCGGCACCGTCTACCCCGTGCCGCGCGATGTCCTCGAAGAGGCACACGGCTCCACCGTCACCCTGGGCACCCGGCCCGAGGACCTGGAAAACGCCCCGCACGGCGAGGGCCTGAAGGTCGAGGTGGACGTCGTCGAAGAGCTCGGCGCCGATGCCTACGTCTACGGCCACACCAACCTCGACGGCAAGGACCACGACATCGTGGCCCGTGTCGATGGCCGCCGCCCCCCGATGAAGGGCGAGTCCATCTACGTCCGTCCGCAGTCCGGCCACGTGCACCTGTTCGACACCAAGACCGGCCTGCGCCTCGGCGACTAAAAGTTCCCGGCACCTAACCCCGGTTAGCGACGGCGGCCCGCACCTTAACGCAATGGTGCGGGCCGCCGTCGGCCTTTAACGAGGTCCGCGCAGATTTAGCCCGCCGCCGCCAAGTACGGAAGAATTGATCCCATGACCGAGGAACACAGCGCCCAGTGGCACGACGAACCCACCGACTACGCGCAGATCGGAAAACTGCCGCGGTTTGTGGCAGCCAGCGCCGATGACGGGAAGGCCGCCTCGGTTTCCTCGCTGAACATCACTGCGGCGGCCGCGGACCCGGAACTCCTTGACCTGCCCTGGCATGTTGCCTTGGAGGACTGGCCGGCCGAGTACCTCGCAGCCCTCCCCCGCGGCATTTCCCGCCACATCGTCCGGTTCGCCCACCTGGGCGGATCGGTGATCGCCATCAAGGAAACGTCCGAGCACGTTGCGCGGCACGAGTACCACATGCTGCGCAAGCTGGCCCGCTTCGATGTGCCGTGCGTGGAACCGGTGGCGGTCATTACCGGCAGGACCACCCCGGACGGCCGTCCGCTTAATCCTGTCCTTGTCACCCGGCACCTGAAGTTCTCCATGCCGTACCGTGCGCTCTTTTCCCAGATGCTGCGCAAGGACACCCTGACCCGCTTGATCGATGCCCAGGCGCTGCTGCTCGTGAGGCTGCACCTGATCGGTTTCTACTGGGGCGACGTGTCGCTTTCCAACACCCTGTTCCGCCGGGACGCCGGAGCCTTCGCCGCCTATCTGGTGGATGCCGAAACCGGCGAGCTGTACCCGGACCTGTCCACCGGGCAGCGGGAGTACGACCTCGAAATCGCCCGGGTGAACATCGCCGGTGAGCTGATGGACCTGCTGGACGGCGGACTCATCGAGGAGAAGGTGGACCCGGTGGCCACCAGCGAACTGATCATGGACAGCTACCGGCGCCTCTGGGCGGAGCTGACCGAGAAGGAATCCTTCGAACTCGGTGAACGGTGGCGCGTTGGCGCACGGATCCGGCGGCTCAACGAGCTCGGCTTCGACGTCGAGGAATACGCCATCAAGACCACCCAGAACGGTTCCACCATCCAGCTGCAGCCCAAGGTGGTGGATGCAGGCCACCACCAGCGGCGGCTGCTGCGGCTGACGGGCCTGGACGCCCAGGAGAACCAGGCGCGCAGGCTCCTGAACGACATGGACTCCTTCCGCGCGGACAACAACCCCCGCATGGATGAGGAATACAGCGCGCACCTCTGGGTCAGCCAGGTCTTTGAACCGATTGTCCGCTCCATTCCACGTGACCTGTCCGGCAAGCTGGAACCTGCCGAAGTGGTCCACGAGGTCCTGGAGCACCGGTGGTACATGTCGGAGAAGCAGGAGCGGCACATCCCGCTCGCTGAGGCTGTGCAGTCCTACATCGACTCCGTCCTGAGGCACCGCCGGGACGAGGCTGCCATCATGCTCAACCCGCCTACCGGGCTGCTGAAGATCCTTGACGCGGAAACTGAAGAGTCCAGGTATGGCGGCGACGAGACCATCGACGATTACCCGGATGCGGACGACTGATCCCTAGATAGCCTTCCCCGGGTTCAGGATCCCGGAAGGATCGAACAGGTCCTTGATCCTCCGTTGCAGCTCGCGGACCGCCTCAGGCTGCTCCTGGCCGAGCCACCGCAGTTTGTACTGGCCCACGCCGTGCTCGCCGGTGATGGTCCCGCCTACGGCCAGGGCTTCGGTAATGGAGTGGTCCAGCGCTGACTGGAGACGTTCCATGGCGTCCGGGTCCACCGCGTCCGCCTGCCGCTCGATCCAGAACGTGGGGTGCAGGTTGCCGTCGCCGGCGTGCGCCACCACTTTCAACTGCACTTGGTACTGCGCGGCCATCGACTCCAGCGCGGCGACATAATCCACCAGGCGGGAGCGGGGTACGGCAACGTCCTCACCCACCCGGTATTCGTCGTCCACTTCCGCGCCCCTGCTGTGGCGGCGGAGTTCCACGAGCCGTTCAGCTTCAGCGCTGGCTTCCGTGGTTACGGTGGCGCCGCCTGCCTGCAGCACCCGGCGCACCACGTCCGCTTCGGCCGCGGCGCCAAAGCCGTCGGTCTGGACCAGGAGCAGCGAGCGTCCCCTGGCGCGAAGGTCAGAGCCGTACAGGTCGTCCAGCTGGGCCAGCGTCCCGCCGTCGAGCAACTCCATGATGGCCGGCTGGACACGCGCCTTACCCACAGCCAGGACGCCGGCAGCTGCCGAGCGGAAGTCCGGGTAGAAGGCAGCGATGGTGTGAACCTCCTGGGGCAGGTATTTCAACCTGACGGTAACACCCACCACGATTCCCAGAGTTCCTTCGGAGCCGACGAGGAGCCCGGTCAGGTCATAGCCTGCCACGCCCTTGAAGGTCTGATGTCCCGTGTGGATCAGGGAACCGTCCGCCAGGACCACGTCCAAGGCCAGGACCGAGTCCCGGGTCACGCCGTACTTGGCGCAGCGGAGCCCTCCGGCATTGGTGGCCACGTTGCCGCCGATCGTGGAGCTGCGGAAACTGGCAGGGTCCGGCGCGTACATGAGCCCGTACGGGGCAACAGCTTCATTCAGGACAGCGTTCACCACACCCGGTTCAACGACGGCGGTCTCATCGTCCGCGTTGATGGCCAGGATCCGGTCCATCCGCTCCAGTGACAGGATGATGCTGTTTCGGGTGGCGTGGGCGCCCCCGGAGACTCCCGTGCCCGCACCGCGCGGCACGATGGCAATCCCCGCTGCCGCGCAGGACCTGACGACAGCCTGTACGTCAGCCACCGATTCGGGGAAGACCACGGCCAGCGGCAGCTGGAAGTCAGTAACGGGGGCCTGGTCCACCGCGTAGCGGAGAAGGTCTTCCTCCTTCGCAGTGACCTTGTCGTCGCCGACAATGCCTGCCAGTCCGTCCAATACGTTTCCCACGAAGCCTCCAGCCGTTTGTCCGCCTACGCCCAGTCTAGGGCGCCGCCGCAGCCGGTCCGGAGCGGGTTGCGCCGTCTGCGCTGCTGCCTGCGGCGGAGAGGTCAACGCCCGGCTGGTCCTCGGAGCTCCGCTCATGCAGCACCCATGAAGCGGGCATAGCGGGCCAGGATACCGGGCCACGCTTCGACGTAGCGGGAACGGGCCGCAGCGGGGTCTTCGGCGCCCTCAAAACCATCGTGGAATACCCGCACTTCCGTACCGTCCTCAACCGGCCGGAAAACGACGCGCAGTTCCGTGGACCACAGGGCCGTGGTACCTGGGTGCCAGATGGCGTGGAAGGAGAACGGCGGCTGCCAGTCGTCCAGGGTTCCCCAGATGCTGGTACGGCCGTCGTCCGCGGTTTCGAGGATCAGGTTCTCTTCGAACTCCACATAGGATCCGGCCCCGTAATTGCTCTCCGACTCGAGCGGCCACCACAGGTGGGTGTGGTCTGTGAAGCCCGCGAACGCGTGCGCCACGCCGCCGGGAACAACTACGGTGTTGACGACGGCGTCGGGTACTTCGAGCGCCGGTTCACCGCTGTTTCCCGACGGATCCTGTGCATGGCTGAAGAGGGTGTTCATGCTGATCAACTTTACGCTGCCGCTCCCCCGGCCGGCGGACCTGTCCGGCCCGCACCCGTGACCGCCCTCGCTTGTAGCGGTTCCCCCACCAATGCGTGCCCGGTCAGGACTGGGCGGGAGTGGGGTTTTGCTATCAGGTATCGCTCCTAACAGTGGGTGTTAGGTGCCTGATCTGAGAGAGCGTCCAGGCAGGAGCCGCCGTACGTGAGAGAGCGTCCCGGCAGGAGCCGCCGTACGTGGGAGAGCGTCCCGGTGGGGGCCGGCGTGGGTGGGAGAGGGTCTCGGTGGGGTGTCTGGGTTTTTGGTGTGGTGTGTTTTAGGGGCTAAATGCGCAGGGCCCTGACGTTTCTTTGTCAGGGCCCTGCTTAATGTTTGTCCGGCGGTGTCCTACTCTCCCACACCCTCCCGGGTGCAGTACCATCGGCGCTGTGGGTCTTAGCTTCCGGGTTCGGAATGGGACCGGGCGTTTCCCCCACGCTATGACCGCCGTAACCCTTGCACCCGAACCCC
>NZ_KQ758612.1 GCF_001457025.1 Pseudarthrobacter enclensis
GGTTCATGGAGACCAGTTTGGTGGTGGATGCGGGTGGCGGGGCCGGGGTAGCGGCTGCCGTTGCGTCTGTCGCCGGGCTGGTTGACCAGCTTTCGGAGGTCGTCACCCCTCCTGTGTCCCGGCGCCCGTCAGATCTGTCAGCCGAAAGTGATCCCTTGAAAACCCTGGCTGAGCGGTGCCTTTCTGGTTTGGAGGTGTTGGCGCGGGTTGAGGCTGCTGCTGCGGCGGTGAAGGTTCGTTTGGTGGCCGCTTATGCTTCGGTGTCGGAGGTGTTGGAGGGGCCTGTCTCGGGTGCGTTTGAGGCGTCGGCTCGGGAGAAGTGCTTGGTGGCTGAGGTCGCGGGTGTGTTGACGGTGGGTGAGGGTGCGGCGTCAAACCTGTTGGGTGAGGCGCACGCGTTGACCACGTCGTTGCCGTTGGCGTTGGATGCGTTGCAGGCCGGGACCATCTCCTGGCAGCATGCGCGGGTGTTGGCTGATGAAACCAGCGGACTGGATCCGGTACGGGTGGCGGCGTTGGAGGCGCACTTTTTCGACCCGCAGGCGCCCAACCCGGCCCGTGGTGCGGTGCCGGGGGAGTTGGTCCCGTCGCGGTTCCGGCGGAAGGTCCGGTCGTGGCGGGAGCGTCAGTACCCGGACACGTTGGAGGTCCGGCATGCGTTGGCTGTGGCGGACCGTCGGATGGAGTACCGGCCCGAGCCTGATGGGATGGCCCGGATTTCGCTGCTTCTGCCCGGCGGTACTGCCTGCGCCATTTGGAATAAGGCCACGGCGATCGGGCGTGGTTTGCAGGGCCCGGGCGAGGTCCGGACCTTGCCGCAGTTGCGGGCCGATGTCGGTGCCAATCTGTTGCTGGGTGAGACGGGCCCTGATCTGCGGAAGCTTCCGTCGCCGAAGGCCGATGTGCTGGTCGTGGTCCCGGTGCTGTCCACGTTGGGTGTCACGGATGAGCCGGGCGAGGTCGACGGGTATGGTCCGGTTCCGGCGTCGGTGGCGCGGAGGCTGGTGGGCGAGGGTGCGGGGTCGTTGTACAGGTTGTTGGTGGATCCCCGGGATGGGGCGCCGTTGGAGATCGGCCGGAGGAGCTACCGGTTGCCGGAGGGCCTGAAGAAGTGGTTGCGGGTGCGGGATGGTAAGTGCACGTTCCCGGGCTGCAGCAACCACACTACGGATAACGAGAATGATCATCTGACCGCTTGGGAGCATGGCGGGGCCACCGGGGTCAGTAATCTGGGCCAGGTATGCCCGAAACACCACCGGCTCAAGCACCAAAGCCGGTGGACACCCACCCCGGCCAGCAAGGACGAACCGCCGGGCTGGACCTCGCCGACCGGCAGGCACTACCCGGCCGAACAACCCGACCGGACCCCACCCATCATCCCGCCAGGGTTAATTCCTGCCAGGTCAATGGGCCTGCACCCGGACAACTCGACCGGCAACTTTCCGGTCCGGCCCGCCGCGCCGGACGCGGAGCTGAGCCCCCTCGAGCAGGCACTCACGGACTACCTCGCCTCCTGACACTCAGTGCCGGGTTGACGCTGCCCGCTGCCCTGCGGGCGTCAACACGGGGCGGGGATTAGCCCTGCTGCAGGAGTCCCCTGCGACATGCCAAGAGGCAGGACCCTTGCGGATCCTGCCTCTTGACTCAAACGGATGCCCGCTCCCGTGCCCGACTTTCGGGGTTCCTGTTGCGATGGGAGTAGGGGAGCGGCACCCGGGCCTGCAAACTCGGGCTTACATGATGCCGGTGGGTACCAGCAGGACCCAGGCCAGCGCCGGAGCTGCCAGCACCACACCACCGGCGTACATCATGAGCTGCTTGTACACGCGCTGCCGGTCGTCCTCACGGGCGTTGGCCACCACCAGGGCGCCGTCGGTGGAGAAGGGGGATACGTCCACAACCGTGGCTGCAATGGCCAGGGCGGCCACCGTGCCGGAGGCGCTCAGCGAGCTGCTGGCCAGCAGCGGCCCTGCCAGCGGGATGAATGCGGTGAGCAGCGCCGTCGAGCTGGCGAAGGCCGAGCCCACGCCGATCACGTAGCAGAGGACCAGAGCCACCAGCAGCGGGGCGCCCAGCGCCAGCGCCTGCTCGGCCAGGGTGTCGATGACGCCCACGTGCTGCAGCAGCGAAACGTAGGTGATCATGCCGGCCACCAGCAGGACAGTGGACCAGGAGACGCCGCCGATGAAGGTCTTGTGTTCCTTGATGTTCACAAAGGCCAGCAGCAGGCCGGCGGAGAGGGCCACGAAACCGATCGGCATGTGGAAGCCCAGGGCGCAGACCAGCAGTGCACCGATGAGTGCCAGGGTGAAGATCTGCTGCCCGTGGGGGCGGCCCAGTGCGGGGGTCTCAAGGTCGGCGTGGATGCCTTCCCCGTCACGCAGCTTGCCCAGCAGGCCGAACAGCACCACGGTCAGCGCCGACAGGATGAAGTTGATGGCGAAGCTGGCGATGAACAGCGAACCCTGTGAGATGGGGAACCCGTTCTTGACGGCAATGTCGTGCACCAGGACGCCGGCCACGGACAGCGGGGAGAAGCCGCCTGCGTGGGCGCCGTTGATGATGAACGCACCCATGAGGACCGGGTGGATCCGGGACTCGTACGCCAGGCCGATCGCGGCGGGAGCCAGCAGGGCGACGGCGGCGGGGGAGAAGGTGCCCAGCGCGGTGAGGGCGGCGGCCATCAGGAAGAACACCCACGGAAGCAGGAGCGTCTTGCCCCGGACCAGCCGGACGCAGGTCTGGACGATGATGTCGATGGTGCCGTTGCGCTGCGCCATGCTGAAGAAGTACGTGACACCGATGATGGTGATGACGATGTTGGCCGGGAAATCGGCCAGGATTTCCTTGTCGTCCATGCCCAGCATGAAATAGCCGACGCCGAAGGACGCCACCAGCCCCATCACGCCGATGTTCAGTGGCCATTTGGTGGCGACCACGAACATCACCACGAGGATGATGAGCGGGATGATCTGTACCGCGGTCATGCTGTGCTCCGATTCCCCGGTGGGCGCCTGGTTGAAGACGCCCCCCGCCAGGACGAGGGCAAGCAAAGCAAGGAGGGCGATGCCGACCACCGACACCAGCAGGATACGGCGGCGGCGGTTGTTGCGCGGGGACTGCTGGTCCGGCGACTGCCGCTCCCGGGTCTTCTCAACAGTGTCTTTGGGATTTTGCATCGTGTTAGTCATGGCGGGTACTCCTCATCGAGTGGCTCCCGCGAAGGCTTCTTCGGCAGCACTGCCCAGGGCCTCGGGGAGGTGGATAACGGTGGTGGCGATGGTCCGGGCCGTACGGTCGACGCCGACCAGCAGGCCACCATCGTTCTCTTCGGTCCAGGTTTCGAGGACCCCGGCCGGGGTCCGCAGCTTCAGCGCGGCGCCCTGCGTGCCGCCTGTCATGTGGTGCAGCACGGTGCCCGGAGTGCGGGCCGCCAGGGTCAGCGCGATGCTGCCGGTGATGGCCAGCGCCGGGTGCGGCCTGCCCATGGAGAGCATCATGACGTTGATGTCGGCCGCGTCCCGGTCCCCGGAGTCGGCCGGGGCTGCGGCGATGGCCAGCTTGGGGATGGCCCGCGCCGCCGCAGCGGTTGTGGGGGCCAGGCCCATTCGTACCGCCGCCTGGCGCCGGATCTGGTCCAGCGTGTCCAGTTGGAGTTCGACGCCGGCCAGCCAGTTTTCGTAGCGGGCCGGGTCCAGGCCGAGGTCCTCGGCGCGGACAATCACCACGGGTGCGCCGGCGTCCACCATGGAGACCGTCCAGCGGGTTCCGCCGGCCGTGATGGTGTCCGTCGCCGAACCTGTGGGCAGCAGGGCTCCGGTGGTTTTGCCGGCCGGGTCCTGGAAGCCCAGGCCCACCCGGTAGCCGGGAAACGGAACCCCGGGCATCTGCGCATCGGGGACGATGGGCAGCGCTCCTGCGGGGGTGGCCACACGCTGGACGATGATCTGGCCCGTATTCGTGTTGCGGGTGACGATCTTGGTGACGTCGCCGCCGGGAACCACCCAGCCTTTTTCGATGGCGTAGAGGCCAACCACCGCGGAGCAGTTTCCGCAGTTGCTTCCCCAATCCACGGTGGCTTCTTCGATCCCCACCTGGGCGAACGTGAAGTCGACGTCGATGCCGTCCTCGGCGGGGCGGTCCAGGATCATTGCCTTGCTGGTAGTGGACGTTGCTCCGCCCACGCCGTCGATCTGCCGCGAATCCGGGCTGCCGAACACCCGTGGCAGGAGCGAGTCGAGGCTGGCGCCGTCGCCAAGCTGGTCCGCTTCAAACACCCAGCATTTGCTGGTGCCTCCGCGCATCCACTCTGCTTCGATCTTCATTGGTCCTTCACATCTCCTTGTGCCTCGATTACTGCAAGGGGCCCTGTAAAGAGATTGATCCGGATCACAAATTAAGACAATGTTCAATAATTGAAGGGGGATGTAGTATTGCTTCAATCATTGAATCGCAGGACCAAAAGCAGGCGCGTTTCCAAGAGTGCCGGCATCATTTCGGGGCAGCAGTAAGGCTGGATCTGGACTCGGTGAACCAAATGAACGAAAACTTGCGAGGGGTAAAGCAATGCTTCACGATGACGAGGCACATCTTTTCGACGTGCGCCGCCTGGCGGTGCTGCTGGAGGTGGTGGAGCAGGGATCCATCACCGCCGCGGCGGACCTGATGATGTATTCGCCCTCCGCCGTGTCACAGCAGTTGCGCAAGCTGGAACAGGAGGTGGGGCAGCCCCTGCTGACCCGCCGGTCCCGCGGAGTGGTGCCCACGGAGGCCGGGCAGGTGCTGGCGGGTCACGCGCGCCAGATCCTCCGGCAGATGAAAGCCGCGCAGTCGGACCTGGACCAGATCGCCGGCCTCAAGCGGGGTGCCCTGACGGTAGGCACCTTCCCCACGCTGGCCGGATCCTTCCTCCCCATCGTGATCCGCGCCTTCAAGAAGCGGTACCCCGCCATCAGCCTGTCGCTGCGCAGCGCCCGCTTCGACGAACTGGTGGCGGACCTCCAATCCGGAGTGACCGGCCTCTGCCTGCTCTGGGATTACCCGTGGAACAGGTTCCACGACGACTCCATCCGCATCACCGAAGTCTTCCAGGAGGGCACGGTGCTCCTGGTGGCTGCCAGCCACCCGCTGGCGGACAAGGAGCAGGTGGCCATGGAGGACCTGCGCAACGAGTCGTGGATCGTCCGCGCGGAAGCCCACCCCGTGGTGGAGGTGCTGCAGCGTTCAGCGCACGACGCCGGGTTCGAACCCACCATCGGCTTCCTCGCCAACGACTACCAGGAAGCCCAGGCCATGGTGAGCGTGGGGATGGGCGTTGCCCTGGTGCCCAAGACCGCCGTCGCCCTCCAGCACCCGGACGTGCGCGTGCTCAGCCTCGGCGAGTCAGCCCCGCTGCGCCGCGTCCTGCTGGCCCAGCGCCAGGACAAGGTCTATGCCCCGGCCGAGGTGGCATTCCAGACCACGCTCCTCGAGATCGCCCGCGAAAGGGCCGGAGACTACCTCTAGGAGATTCGCCCCGCGACTGCCGGGCAGGAGTCCGGGCTACAGCTTGGCCAGGAAATCCTCGGCGAACTGCTTCACGCCGTCCCACTCCGTGTAGACGTAATCGCGGGACGTGTCGGTATCCGTGGAACCCTGGCTGCTGGCGATCCGCTTCATGATGAGCCGTTTGACGAACCCGTAGTGGGTGTAGGGGATGGCGCCGCTGAACAAACCCACCTGCGCGGGACGCCAGCCGGTTTCCTCCTCGAACTTCTCCACGTAGCCCTCGGCGCTTTCCGTGTCGCCGTGGGCCGCCATGCTGACTGAGAACAATGCGGACGGCAGCCTTTCCAGGGTCTCGCGGTTCTTGCGGACGAAGTCGCCCACGTATTTTTCATGCTTGCCCACATGCACCGAGGCACCCACCAGCACGGCGTCACAGCCCTCCGGAATGACGTCCCCTGCGTCCTTGATGTCCGCCGCCGTGGCCTGGTGTCCGTGTGCCTGGACCACGTCCGCGATGAACTCGGCGATCTTCGCGGTCTGCCCCTCGGTGGTCCCGTAGGGGATGTAGATGGTGGACATGGCTGACCTTCCTGGACGCTTGGCTCTGCTGCCTACCACTGTGCCAATCCCCGGGCCGCCTCCGTAGGGCCGAACGTCCCCGCGGGCGTCCGCTTCCGGTGCGCTACTTGTCCAGCAGCCCGCCGCTGGCCCACCGCCGCACAGCCAGCTGCTCTCCGGCGTCGAACTCCAGCAGGGCCACCCGGCACAGCTCCTCCACGTACCGGGTCCAGGCCGCCGCCAGCTCCGCCGCCGTGGCCTCGTCGGTGAGCTGGAAGTTCGCGTAGCCCAGCCCCTGCAGTACGAAGCTCACCGCGTTCCTGGACACCGGCTCGCCGGCGCTGACGCAGTCGTCCCGGACCTGCCGTGACAGCTCGGTGCGGTTGGCCGGGTGTTCCCGCAACCGCGCCGCCATGGCCAGGAAGATCTGCCGGAACTGGGCTGCCGAGAGCGCCGGAACGTCCGTGACCCGGGCAACCTGCTCCTCGATGCCCGGCTGGGTTTCCACAGAAGCCGGGAGGTCCTCGCTGGAAAACCGTTTGGCGTCCCACACCCAGCCGCCCTGCGCCGCCGAGTACTCCACGTCCTTGCCGATCTGTGACACCCACGTTCCGAACTTTCCGTAGCCGCCCCAGTCCGTCTTGAGGGACGGGTCCGCAGCGAGGGCCCGGTGCGCCACCATCGCTCCCACCACCGGCCCCGGTGCCGTGCGGACAAACTCCAGCACCTCGCGGACCCCCGGCGGCATCGCCTTGGTTTTCGCCTTGGCCTGGGCCGGAACCTGGCGCTGGTTCACGGGTGCCAGGGCGCGGACCGGCTCGGCAGTGGAACCGGTGAGGATGGAAACAAAGTCGTGGGATTCCACCACGTGGTCCGCCATCTCCCGGTAGGCAAATGCCACCGCCCCGGCGGCGATGACGGTGGTCATCCTGTCCGCGGCCCGGAACCGCTGGATCAGTGAGGTGAAGTCCGCGTCCGCGGAGGCAATGAAGAACTCCTCGATGCCCACGCTTCCGGACAGGGCGTCCATGGCATCAAGCACCAGGTTGATGTCCGTGCTGCTCTTGCCCCGCTGCGTCAGCGACGGGCAGTCGATCACCCGGAATCCGGCACGCGTCCAGTACGGGCGGTACTTCGAATACACCATCGGGTTCAGGTAGCAGTTGCGGATCAGGAAGCGCCGGGTCCCGCCACCGGAGCCTCCGGCGGACAGGGCATCGGCCCAGTGCTTGGGATCCTCGGCGAAGCGCTTGGCCGCCAGCGGGTCGATGGCCTGCAGGCCGGTGAACACGTTGTCGAAGTCCACGAACATTGCCGCGCGGATGCCGGGCCGCCGTGTGGCGGGAAGCGCCTCATTCATTGGCCCAGTGTGCCAGCAACGTCCGGCAGCAACTACCTTTTCCCGCACACAACGACACGGACGACGGCGGGAAGCACCCGCCGTCGTCCGTGTCTGTTGGGGGAGTGGGGACTAAGCCGCCGTCAGTGCCAGAAGCCCAGGGCGAACTCGGCGATCACCGTGGACAGCAGGAAGGAGGCCGTGATGGCCACCAGGCCCACCGGGATGATCTTCCAGCCGATGTTCTTCAGCAGCGGGATGTCCTTGCCCAGGGACAGGCCGGCGAGGGTCAGCATCACTGTGGCGATGGACAGGAAGTCCACCGTCTTGACCGCATCGTTCAGCGGGCCGGCGGCGAAGAACCACGGGCTGGAAATGTACGCGCCGATGGTGGTGATGAACACGATCGCGGAGATCTTCCGGGTCAGCTTGGCCAGCGCGATGCTTAGCAGGACCAGCGCCAGCATGACCCCGTAGCCGGCCACGATGCTGAGGCTGAAGCCCTTGGCGGCCACGGACGCGGTGCCGATGCCCAGGACCGTCAGGACGGACAGGGACAGCCACAGCGGCAGCTTGATCGCCGCGGAGGATTCCGCCACGCGCTCGCGGAACCGGCGGTTTTCCTCCGCCTGGGCAGCCTCGCGGTCGAGATCCGCTGCGCTGGGGCCGGCGGCACCGTCAGCGGTTCCCGAGGCCCCGGCGCCGGTCCCGGCGGCAACAGCCTGCCGGGTTTCCTGCTTGCGGGTGAGTACCCGGTAGAACTTGTCCGCCAGCGGCAGGGCGATGTAGATGCCCACGTAGACGCCCAGGACCGTGGTGATCAGGTTGGAAACGGCCGCCATGCCCAGGATGGCTTCCTGGTCCGCCGGGTAGGCGGCGATGATGCTGGCGGCGGATGCGGCCATCATGGATCCCGAGCCCACACCGGCGCCCATGGCCAGGGCCAGGGGGTCGAAGATCTTCCAGTTGGACACCAGCGAGGTCAGCAGCGTGATGAACACGGCGCCGAACAGCGTTCCGAACACGTACATGGCCAGCACGCCGCGGTACTGGTCAGAGTCCGGCCCGTACTTCTCGGACACCATGGCGAAGGAAGGTTCACGGTCCAGCGAGAAGGTGGCACCCACGGTGGCCTTGCCCATCCGCAGCAGCACGGCCAGCGGCAGCGCCAGCACGATGGTGCCCAGCAGGTGGCCCACTTCCTGCAGCAGCAGCGCGGGTCCGGCCTTCAGCAGCGTGGGCAGGCTGGGGCCGATGTTGAACGCCAGCCGGGCCACCAGCAGCAGCACAGCGACGCCCACCAGGGCTGCCGCCACGCGCTGCAGGTCGATGCCCAGCGGCTTGAACTTCTGGACCGAGACCAGCAGGCCCAGGATCAGGCCCCACACCATGGGGAAGATGATGATGGCGCCGATTCCGAGGTCGATCTTGGCCTGGCCGATGAACTGGACGGCCAGGGCGATGACGAACGCCAAAGCGCCGATGGGGAGGGTCAGCCTGGCACCGGCGGTCTCGATCCGGGCTGTTTTGGCAGTGCTCATGATGCGCCTTCCTGGGTGAAAGCTTCCGGGGTGGAAGTACGACGGCGGTACGCCGCCTGGGTGAAGCGTTCGCGTTGGGTGGGGGTTGAGGCGGCCGCGGCGACAGTCCAGGCCAGGGCGGTGCCGGCCTCGAACATCACGCCGTACGCCGGGGGAGTGTCCGCGAGGGCGGCGAATGCGTGCGAATGGATGGGGACGTCCGCGCCGGGAATGCTCAGCCACGGATGCAGGGACGGGATCACCTGGGAGATGTTGCCCATGTCCGTGGAGCCGCCGCTCAGTCCGGAGGACCTGGACGTGTCCTTGCCGAACGCGTCCATCGCCGCGGTCCAGTGCGCTGCCAGGTCGTCGTCCTGGAGCAAGGGTTCATACAGCGGCTCGGTGTCCTCGAACTCCAGCGTGGTGCCGGTGGCCAGCGCGGCGCCTTCGAAGCAGCGGCGCACCCGCCCCAGCAGGGCGTGGAATTCGGGGAGGGTGAAGGCACGGCATTCAAACTCCACCACGGCCTTCTCCGGGATGATGTTGGTGACGTGCCCCGCCTCGGCCACGAAGCAGGCAATGCGGTGGTCGGACGGGATCTGCTGGCGCAGCAGCCCGATGGCCACCTGGCTGAGCACGGCGGCGTCGGCGGCGTTCACTCCCAGGTGCGGAGCGGCGGCTGCGTGCGCCGCCTTGCCGGTGAACGTCGCCTTGTAGCGGCCCACCGCCTGCGCGCTGGTCCCGGCCGGGTTGTAGGTGAGCCCGTCCTGGACCGGGTGGACCATCAAAGCCAGCCCCACGCCGTCGAACGCGCCACGCTCCAGCATGAGCGCCTTGCCGCCGCCGTGCTCCTCCGCCGGTGTGCCGATCGCCTTCAGGGTGATGCCGAGCTCGTCCACCAGCGGCCGCAGGGCCAGGGCCGCGGCCACCGATGCGCCGGCGATCAGGTTGTGACCGCAGGCGTGCCCGATGCCCGGAAGTGCGTCGTATTCCACGCACAGCGCGACGGTGAGGTCGCCCGTGCCTGCGCTCGCGGAGAACGCGGTGGGCAGCCCGGACGTGCCGCGCTCCACCTCGAAGCCGCCCTCTTCCAGCAGGGCGGTGATGGCTTCCGCGGACCGAACCTCCTCGAAGGAGGTCTCCTTGTACGAGTGGATGTTCCGGGCCAGCGCCTCCACCCGGGGCTTCCAGCGGTCGACGCCGTCCGCCACCGCGGTGCGCAAGGCACCGGCCGCCGGGGTTGGGTCGGAGCTGGCTGTTCCGGTTGTTTCAGTGCCTGTTGTTTCAGTGGTGTCCATGGGGTCTCCTAGTAGGACAGCGACGGGAACGGGGAACCGGCCGCCCGGGTGGGAACCCAGATGGCCTTGGTCTGCGTGTACTCGTCCAGCACGCCGGGGCCGGACGAGCGGCCGTGGCCGGAATCGCCGAACCCGCCGAACGGAACGGCCACGTGGATGGTCTTGTACGCGTTGATCCAGAACGTGCCGGCTTTGACCTCACGGGCCACGTGGTGCGCGCGGGACACGTCGGAGGTCCAGACCGCGCCGGCCAGGCCGAAGCTGGTGTTGTTGGCCCGGGCGATGGCCTCGGCCTCGGTGTCGAACGCGTCGGCGCCCACCACGGGGCCGAAGACTTCCGTGGTTTCCAGCCGGTTCGCGGGGGTGACGCCGTCCAGCAGCGTGGGCATGACCCAGTGGCCGCCCTTCAAGGCCGAGCCGCTCAGCGACTCCGGCAACGTGGCCCCGGTGAGGCGCCTGCCGCCGTCGTCCATTCCGACTTCGATCAGGCGCGTGACCGTGGCGAACTGCTGCGGGGTGATGATGGGGCCCACCTCGGTGTCCGCGCTGAGGGGGTCGCCCACCCGCAGCAGGGCCGCCTTGGCAGCGACCATCTCCACGAACTCGGCGTGGACGCTGCGCTCCACCAGCAGCCGTGACCCTGCCACGCAGGACTGGCCGGCGCCGGAGAAGATGGCGGAGACGGCGCCTTCGGCGGCGCGTTCGAGGTCGGCATCGGCGAAGACGATGTTCGCGCTCTTGCCGCCGAGCTCCAGCAGCGCCGGGATCCCGGCCTGCGCTGCGGCAACGGCGACGCGGCGGCCGGTGGGGACGGAGCCGATGAAGCTGACCTTGCCCACGCGCGGGTCGGTGGTGAGGGCGGCGCCGACGGTCTGGCCGAGGCCCGCGGCCACGTTGAAGACGCCGGCGGGGAGGCCTGCCTCGTGGGCGATCTGGGCCAGCCGGACCGATGAGGCCGGGGTGAATTCGCTGGGCTTGATGATCACGGCGTTGCCGGCGGCCAGCGGTGCGGCGGAGTTCCAGCCGGCCGTGAACATGGGTGCGTTCCAGGGCGTGATGGCCACGACGACGCCCCACGGCACCCGCTCGGTGTACGTGTGCCAGTTGCCCGGGAGGGGGATGGTCTGGCCGGTGAGCTTGTCCGCCCAGCCCGCGTAGTAGCCGAACATCTCCGCCACCTTGGCCGCCTCCACCCGGGCGTCCCGGATGGGCTTGCCGGTGGTGGCGGATTCCAGGATGGCGAGTTCCTCGACGTGCCCTTCCACGGCGCGGCTGACGTTGCGGAGAATGGCGGCCCGCTCGAAACCGTTCAGCGCGCCCCAAACCTTGGCGCCCGTCGTCGCGTTTTCCAGGATGGCGTTGGCACCCTCGGCGCCGGGGTCCGCATACGTGGCGAACGGTTCGCCGGTGGCGGCGCTGGTAAGGGTGATGCTGTCGCCGCTGCCGGTGGCGACGCGGCCGTCGACGAACGCGCCGAGGCCGTTGGGGAACGCGGCGTCGAGGACCGACTTGGCGGTGGCCGCCGATGAGGATGTGGGGGCTGTGGTGAGGCTCAAGATGCTGTTTCCTTTGGGGTCTGCCGTTGGGGGCTTCAGGCTGCGGAAGTCGTGCCGGGCTGTGTGGTCTCCGGCCTGGTGGCGTCCGGGGCGCCGGCGGGTGTGATGGCGGGGGCCACGGTGCGGGCGATCTCGGTGAAGTCGGCCTTGGGTCCGAGCACTGCCAGGGCGTCCTGCCACTGATTGGCCACGGTTGCCAGCAGCGCCGGCTTTTCGCCGATCTGTTCCGCGATGTCCACGGCGAGTGAGGCGTCCCGCGCCATCAGGCCCATGGAAAAGCCGGAGTCGTGGCTGCCGGTGAGCACCCAGTTGGGGTACATGGCGGCCGAGACCTTGCTGCCGCCGGACGCGCCGCTGATGCTGGCGGCCGCCGTCGCGGGGTCGATGCCGTAGGCCTTGGCCACTCCCAGCGCTTCGCCGACGGAGGCGAGGTTGGCCGCCGCTAGGACGTTGTTGAGGAGCTTGACCACGTTGCCGCTGCCGGGGCCTCCGATGTGGCTGTAGTTGCCGCCAGTGAGGGCCAGCAGGACCGGCTTGGCGGCCTCGAGCGCTGCGTCCGTGGCTCCCACGAAAGCGCTGAGCGTTCCTGTTGCGGCGCCGTCGCGGCCGCCGGAAACCGGTGCGTCGATGAAGGCCGCCTGCCGGCTTTCGGCGAGTTGGGCCATCCGTTTGCTGGTGGCCGGCTCGGACGTGGTGGTGTCGATGATCGCCACCGTCCCCGGCCTGCCCAGCAGCTGGGGAACGGTGGTTTCCACGATGCCAGCGGCGGGCAGGGACAGGACGGCGTAGGCGGTGCCCGCAACGTCCTCAAGGCTGTCGGTAGTGGTGATGCCGGCCTTTTCCGCGGCTGCCCGGGCGGCATCAGAGGGGTCGAAGCCGGTGACGTCCCAGCCGGCGTTGTGCAGGGTGGCAGCCATGGCTCCGCCCATGGCGCCGAGGCCGATGACGGCAACGCGGCGGTTTTGTGGCTCGTTCATGTGGGGTACTCCTGGGGTGCTGATAGCGGTCATGCAGTGGTGGCTGTGGCCTTGAACTGGTGTGAGGGCTTGGGGATTGGGCTCCGGTGGGGCCCGGTTTTAGTCGAGGTAGATGTCCAGGTCTTTCCAGAGCTGCTGCGTGCGGCGGATGGCGGCCCGGCTGCGTTCCGGATGTGCCGCCTCCATGCCGGCCAGCAGCCCGTAAACCAGGGAATTGGCGGCGGTGACGGACTGGAAGAAGGAGATGCCTTCGGATGCCACCACCAGGAGGTGGTCCGCCGCGGTGGCCAGCCGGCCACGGCGCAGGTCGCTGATGGCAATAACCGTGGCACCGGCCTGCTTGGCGGCCTCGGCGGCGACGATGATGTGCTTCACCGAGCGCCACATGTTGATGACCACCAGGACATCTCCAGGCCCCAGGCTGTTGGTGGTGGATGCCAGGTGCGGACCTGCGCGGTTTTCCAGCGTGATGGGATAGCCCATGGTGGACCCCAAATGGGCCATGACGCTTGCGGGGCCGGCGAAGGATCCGATGCCGACGACGGTGATGGACTTTGCTGCTGCCATGGCCGCAATGGCGGACTCGGCTTCTTCCGCGGTGTTGGAATCGAGGGTGAGGCGCAGGTTTTCGATGTCGTGGGTGATGGCCTCGCGGAGCGGGCTGCGGTGTTCACCGTGTTCGGTGAGGGTGTCCTCCGTGGAGATCATCACCAGGTAGCGGGACCGGAGCTCACGCTGCAGGTCCGGCCAACCCCGGTATCCCAGGTGCTGCGCCGTGCGGACCACCGAGGAGCTGTTCACGTCCGCCCGCTGGGCAATCTCGGCAATGTCCGCGTAGGAGGAGAGCTGCGGGTTCCGGCGGATGACTTCAACTACCCGGCTCTGCGCCTTGGTCAGCGGAACATCGGGAAGCGCGTCCCCCAACCAGGCGTGGGAGCTGATGCCGCCCTGTCCGGCGCCCGCCTTCTCCTCGATGGCATTGGTGTTCACGGAGGTTCCATCCTGTAATCCAGATCACTCTGCAAGTGCAATTGCATCCAATGTACTCTGCAATTTTGTTTGCGGCTAGAAGTTTGCGTTACCGGGATGTAAAAACTTGCCCGGCGCCTGCTGCTCCGTCTGCTGCTTTGTCTGGTGCTTGTCTAGTGAGCGGCTGTGCCATTGCGCGGGGCCTCCTGGTGTGCGACGATTCCGGTGATCGTGACCCGGCCGCAGGAGGTGAGACCCATGAACGCAGTATCCGTAATGGGCGCTCCCCTGCAGCCCACGATCACGCGGCTCAGCTAGCCGCCGCCGGGAGCGCCGCACAGGCCTGTTCGCGAAAGGCGACTCCCATGGACTCAACCTCTTCACCCTTTTCTGCCGCTTCGGCCGCTGCGCCGCCGGCGGCATCTTCCGGCCCTTCCCTGGGCCGCGCGCCCCTGGATGCCACGGACCGGATGCCCTCCGGTGGCCGGCGTGCCCTGGTCCTGGGCGGCGGCGGATCCACCGGCAACGCCTGGCTGATCGGCGTCCTTGCCGGCCTGGCGCAGGCCGGAGCGGCGGTGACCGATGCCGACCTGGTCATTGGAACCTCCGCCGGATCCACTGCCGCGGCCCAAATTGGCGGGGCGGATCCGGCCACGCTGCTCGCCGCGATCCTGGAGACTTCGGCGGGCTCACCGGCCTTGCCGGCCGCGCAGGCCGGCCCGCCAACTTCGCTGGCGGCATCCGGCCCCGGGTCTTCCCGGCGTCCGGACGGGGTGGTAGCCAACCACCTGGAGCGGATCGACCGGATCATTGCCGTGGCAAAGGACCCTGCTGACATGCGCCGGCGGGTGGGGGCTTCAGCGCTGGACCTATCGTCGGACGTCGATCCGTCCCCGCGGTGGCGTGCCACGGTGGCCGCCCGCCTGCCCAGCCAGGACTGGCCGGAACGCGCCACCTTCATCACAGCGGTGGACGCCCGTACCGGTGAACCCGTCGTCTTCGACCGCCACAGCGGACTGGACCTGGCCGACGCCGTGGCCGCCAGTTGTTCCAGCGGGTTCGCCTACAGCGCCGGGGGCAACGCCTATATCGACGGCGGCTACCGGGCGGGTGCCGAAAACGCAGACCTCGCTGCCGGGTGCCGCTGCGTGCTCGTGCTGTCACCGTTCGGCGGCAGGTCCCGGACTCCTGCGGAATGGGGCCTGAACCTGGCGGTCCAGGCGGCCGCGCTGCGTGCGGGCGGCAGCAGCGTGGAAACGGTGTTTCCCGCCGCGGACGAGGAGCACCTTTTCGGCGCCTCCGCAATGAACCCCGCGTTGCGTCCCGCGGCCGCAAGTGCCGGTTACCGGCAGGGCCTTGACATGGCGGAAAAGCTCCGGAAATTCTGGAGCTGACCCGGGGTAATCCGCCGCCGTGATCTCTGCTGATTTCCACTTTTACGGATACCTCCGCTGAGCGGTCGAATTTCCTGCGGGCGGCGGCCCCAAGGAAATTTTCCGCTTTTGGAAGATTGACAGGAAAAGACGGAAAACTGCGGAAGGGTAAAAAGCCGTCATGCCGCGTGACTCCTTCAGTCAGCCTTCCTGCGGGCCCTGCGGCGCCGTCTGCGGCGGATTCTGCGGAGAATTCTGCCGACTGGCATAAAAAACAAAAGCAGGTATGGTATCGGGTATCGCAAGCACAGAAAGGCGTGATTCCGATGTCCGGAAAATCCCCACGAGGCGGCGCTAACAAAAAAGCCGGAAAGTCCATTCTCGAAAAGCGGGCCGAGAAAAAGGCCAAGCACGGGAACAGCGAACTGAATTTCATCAAGCCGCGCAAGAACCAGCGCTAAAAGCCCGCGGGCGGCCCGCCGACTCCTAGCCCGGCAGGCCGCCCGCGCCAAGGACGCAAACCATGAACACCTTCCTGAACGCCCTGGTGGTGCCCGCACGGCTGGTCCACCCGGTACACATCACGTCCCTGATGCTGGACGAAGCATCCCTGCTGCGCGTGGCATCCGGGGACGTCGGAATGCTGGCGGGAGCCGACTGGCATGCCTACCTGGACAACGCGTCCGGCAGGATCTTCCATAACCTGCGGGCCGAGGTCCTCATTCGAGAGGCCGGCCTGGACGTGGAGGGCACCATCCACGGAACAGCAACGTTTATTGGGCGGGCACCCTCCGGTGGCCAAGCGGATGCACCCCGCCATCTCATCAGGCTCGCCGAGCAACTGTTCGACATGCCGCTGGCAGCGTAGCTGACGGTCGTTTCCCACTCTGGCTGTCCGCATGTTGACGTGAGGACCGGAAACAGTGACCACTTCACAGTGGCTGGACCGACGTAGCCAAGTCCACCGGCGCATGCCGTCAACTACTTAGCCTGGACCGCCGCCTGCTCCTGCGCTGACCAAGGTGGCAACTCCCACGCCCAAACCGCGGCACCCCCTCCGCCGTCGGGAGTCCCGGTCAGGTGCGGCTCGGAATGTCAGACCCTCCTGTGAGACTTGGTTCATGGAGACCAGTTTGGTGGTGGATGCGGGTGGCGGGGCCGGGGTAGCGGCTGCCGTTGCGTCT
>NZ_KQ758613.1 GCF_001457025.1 Pseudarthrobacter enclensis
TGAACCGGGACCTGGTGGTCCTTAATGATGTGAACTCGGGCAATGTGTGGCTGGTGAACCAGAACATGCAGCTGGTGAACAACTGGGACGACGTCATTCCCCCTAAGGAAACCTCGGACGACGCCGACAAGGACTCCGCGGACGAAGTCCAGCAGACAGTCCTCCCGGACCGCACCAAACCCAACAGCCCGCCCGTCGCCCAGCCGGACAGCTACGGCGTCCGGGCCGGAAAAACCACCGTCCTCCCGGTCCTGGATAACGACACGGACCCCGACGGCGACATCCTCACAGTGCGCCGGCCCGACGACATCCGCCTGGGCGCGTTGTCGACGATCTACGGCAGCACAGGGTTCCAGGTCGCCGTGCCCGCAGACAAGACCGGCAGCGAAACGTTCAAATACACGGTGGACGACGGCCGAGGGCTTTCCGCCACCGCCGAAGTCTCGCTGCGCGTTGTCCCGCTGACGGAAAACAAGGCACCGGCGCAAAAGCCGAACCGTGACACCACCATGGTGGTCCAGCAGGGCAAATCGGTCACCCGGAACATCCTTACGGACTGGATCGACCCCGACGGCGACGACCTCTACGCCACGTCGGTCTCCAGTCCCGACCCCCTCGACCAGGTCCGCATCCGCCCCGACGGGCAGCTCTCCTTCCAGGACAGCGGCACATCGCCGGGCCGCAAGGTCCTCACCGTGGGCATCTCCGATGGCCAGGCCACCACCGAAGGCCGGATCACCGTCGACGTCCGCCCCGCCGGGGCCCTCCCGCCCATCGCCAACGCAGACCATGTGGTGGCAGTCGCCGGTGCCCCGACGGTGATCGCACCACTCAAGAACGACATCGACCCCCAAGGCGGCGCGCTCCGCCTCGCGCAGGTGAGTGCTGACGAGCAGTCCAGGGCGGTCATTGGCGCCGACCAGCAGACCTTCAGCTTCACGTCCGACGTTCCGGGAGCGCACTACGTTGAATACCTGGTGACCAACGGGCCCGCCAGTGCAGTGCAACTGGTCAGGGTCGACGTCGTGGCCGGCAACGACGCCGGAGCCCCCGTCGCCGTACGGGACATCGCCCTGCTGCCCACCGGTGGCAGCGTCCTGGTCGATGTGCTCGGCAACGACTCCGATCCCTCCGGCGGTGTCCTGGTAGTCCAGTCGGTGACAGCCGACGATTCGCTGCCGGTCAGCGTGTCCGTCCTGGACCACTCGGTGGTCCGCATTACCGACCTTCGCGCCCAAGGCCAGCTGACGCTGAAGTACACCATTTCCAACGGACGATCTTCCGCTACAGGCGAGATCGCCGTCGTCGTGGTCCCGGCGCCGACGAAACTCCAGGCGCCCCAGGCAAAGCCCGACGAAGCCACCGTCCGGGTCGGGGACGTCGTCTCCATCCCGGTCCTCGACAACGACACAGACCCCAACGGCGGAAAGCTGACCCTCGTGCCCGAGCTCGCCCAGGTTCCGGACGAAGCTGACGGACGGACCTTCGTGGCCGGGGACCAGCTTCGGTTCATCGCGGGGTCCGAGGCCAAAACGGTCTACGCCATCTACAAAGTCCGCAATGAGTCCGGGCAGGTGGACTCCCAACAGGTCACCATCCGCATCCTGGCGCGCGACGACGAACGGAACAGCCGCCCCGAACCGCGCAACCTCACCGGTCGCGTGGTGGCGGGCATGACCGTCAAGATCCCCGTACCCTTGGACGGCATCGATTCTGACGGGGACTCTGTCCAGTTGATCGGTATCGACAAGGCCGCGGGGATGGGTACCGCCGTGGTCCGCGACGGGTACCTCGAATACACCGCAGCCGGTGACGCGGCGGGCACAGACACGTTCACCTACCGAGTCCGTGACCGGATTGGCGCCGAAAACACCGGCACCGTCATTGTGGGCGTTGCACCGCCGGAAGCGATCAACCAGAACCCCATTGCCGTGGACGACGCCGTGGACGTTCGGCCGGGCAGGAACGTCGCCGTAGACGCCCTGGCCAACGACTCGGACCCCGACGGCGACCCCATTTCCCTGCTGACCGACGGGTTCGAAGCCCGGCCGGAGCTGAACGTAGAAGTTGCTGACGGCGCCAAGGTGCTCTTCACCGCCCCGGCAGTGGAAGGCAACGAGAGCATCCGTTACCGCATCCAGGATGACAAGAAGGCCCAGGCCAGCGCCGTGATCCGGGTCCGGGTCAGCGCGGACGCCGAACTGAAGCGACCCATCGCCAAGGACGACAGGGTCACGCTGGCCGAAACCCTGGGTAAGACGGCCATCGACGTACCGGTCCTGAAGAACGACTCCGACCCCGACGGCGTGGCCTCCGAACTGCAGATCAGCCTTCCGGACGCCAACCCCAACGCACGCGTTGGCGGGGCCGGGAACGTGGTGGTCAACCTGACGCCCGAAGACCAGCTGATTCCGTACACGGTGACCGACACCGACGGCCTCACCGCAACGGCCGTGATCTGGGTGCCGGGCCAGGGAGCACAGTACCCAACGCTGTCCAACACCGAAACTGTGGAGGTCATGGCCGGGAAGGACATCACCCTGGACCTGGACGACTACGTCAGGGTGCGGGATGGCCGCCGGCCCAGGATCACCGTGGCCGATTCCGTCAAGGTGCTGGGCGCCGCCCCGGATAACGTGATCATTGGTGAAGGCGAAGGCCTCCGCTACGCTGCGCGGCCCGGTTACGCGGGGCCGGGCTCCATCACCTTCGAAGTCACCGACGGCTCCGGGCCCGACGATCCCGACGGACTGAAGTCGACCCTGGTCATCATGACCAACGTTATCCCGGACCCGGACGAGGCCAACACCCCGCCCACGTTCCGGGGCGCATCCCTGGACATTCCCAAGACGGAAACCGCCACCCTGGACCTTGGCCCCCTCGCAGCCGACGTTGACGAACGGGACCAGGGCAACCTCAAGTTCTCCCTTGAGGGCCCGCCGCCCCCGGGCTTCAGCGCGAAGCTCGACGGCACGGTCCTCAGCGTCAGCGCGGAAAACTCCGTGGGAGTCGGCGTGACGGGCAACATCCAGGCCACCGTGACCGACGGACGCTCGCCCGCGGTGACGGCCACCATCCAGGTGCGGCACGTGGCCTCCAACCGGCCCATGCCCATAGCCAACGACGACGTGGTCGAGAAAGCCAACGCTGGCCGGCCCGAGACGGTCAACGTCCTGGCCAACGACGTCAACCCCTTCAGCGACACGCCCCTGAAGATCGTCGGCACCAGCGTCGAAACCGGCTCCGCCCAGGGCCAGCCCACCATCAACGGCGACTCCCTCACCATCACCCCGGCAGACGGATTCAAAGGCGTCATGGTGGTCCGCTACACCATCGCCGACAAGACCGGTGACCTTTCCCGCCAGGTGGACGGCCGGGTGCGACTCACGGTGCGCAGCGAGCCCGACGCGCCGTCCGCCCCCTCGGCGACCGACGTCCGAAGCCGGACCGCCGTGCTCAAGTGGGCGCCGCCGTCGGACAACGGCGCCGCCATCAGCGAGTACACGGTGGAATCCAACAACGGGTTCCAGCAGAAGTGCCCCACCACCACCTGCACCCTCTCCGGCCTGACCAACAACGTGAAGTACGTCTTCACCGTCAAGGCAACCAACGAGGTGGGGGAGTCGCAGCCGTCACCGCAGTCGAACGAGATCCGGCCCGACGAGAAGCCCTCCCCGCCGGAAGCGCCAAGTGTCAAGGCCGGCGACAAGAACATGGTCATCAACTGGCCCGCCGCCCGGACGGAAGGCTCCCCGGTCAAGCACTACAACCTGGAGATCTCGCCTCCGCCCGCCAACGGCGTCGCCGTCAGAAACGAGGTGGCAGGCCTCAACTACACGTGGACCGGGCTGACCAACGGCGTGAAGTACAAGGTGCGCGCGCAGGCGGTCAACGAGCTGGGGCCCTCCGACTGGGGTACCTATTCCGCCGAAGACAACCCGGCCGGCGTGCCGGCGGCCCCCGCCGCCCCCACCTCCTCCGTGGCGTCGTCAGTGGGAACCCAGAACCAGCTGCGGGTGAGCTGGGCTGAACCCAATACCAACGGTGACGCCATCAGCGCCTACTACGTCACGATGTCCGGCGGCGGCCGGCCGGACCAAACGCAGACCATTCCAGGCACGGTCCGCTCCGCCAACTTCACGGCGGACAACTCCGAAGTGGCGTACACGTTCACCGTGCAGGCGGAGAACAAAGCGGGCAAGGGTGCAGTCAGCCCTCCGTCGGCTCCCCGCCGTGCCACCGGAAAGCTCGGCCAGGTGTCCGGCGTCAACGCCACGCCGGCCAACACCGGCGGTGCCGGCCGGTCGGTCACGGTCGACTTCCGCCGGCTGACGGCAGCTGAACGCAACGGCTCTGCCGAGAACGAGGTCAGCTACAGCTACAACGCCAGCAATGGTGCCAGCGGCCCCATCAGCCCCGGGCAAACCATCGGCGGCTTCGCCAACGGCACCCAGGTGAGCATCACCGTCATTGCCAACTCCACCGTGGCGCCGAGCTCCAACGCGAGCGCCCCGGCGTCGGCAACGCCTTACGGGTCTCCGGGGACGCCGTCCGCTTCAGGACAGGACGGCGGCGTCAATGACCAATCGGTGACCCTGCGGTGGTCGTCCCCGTCCACCGCGACGAACGACGTTGCGAGCACCAAGATCAGGATCAACGGCGGCGGCTGGGAGAACGTGGCAGCTTCCGGGAGCAGGACCATCAACACCGGTGGCTGGCAACAGAGGCGCACCATCGAGGTCCAGACCCTGAATTCCGTGGGAACCGCAAGTGGCATCGCCACTGCGACGGCAACCTCCGGAAAACAAGGGCTCTGGGAGACCACGATGAATCCCGGCGTGGTGGTGCGCTCCTGCAGCTACACGCTTGGCGGATCAAACTACCGGCCCAGTCCCTACAACGACTGCGACCGGGTCGGCGGCAACAACCCTCCTTGGTTCTACTCCGCCGACCAGGGCCGGATCGTGGTCAAGTGCTACATCGACCAGGACGACAACTGGTCCGGCAACGGCATTATCCGCTGGTGGCGGGTCGAGTCGGGCTCCTACCGTAACGTGGGCCGTTATGTCATCGCGGGGCACACCAATCTTCCGGACCCCGCAGGGCTGGGAGCACCCCCATGCTGACACGCCAAATCCATGAAGCCGCAGGTCAGGCGCCGGGGGACAACTGCCCATCGCGGACCCTTGCCCCCTTGGGTAGGCTTGCGCGGGGAACAGAGAGCCCGATACCGGGTTTTTGGGGATTTCGGCCGGGGGGCCGCCACACTACTGAGGGATACATTTCGCTGTGACACGTCTACTGGGGAAACTTGGGCTGAAACGGCGCCACAAGAAGATTGTCACCGGCACCGCATTCGGCGCTGCAGTGGCCGTCGTGGTGACTGGAGCCGTGCTGTATCCGGGGTTCAGGACCACTGAGGTGGATTTGAATGATGGTGGTGTGTGGGTGGTGTCGAAGTCGAAGAATGCTGTGGGGCGGTTGAATTATCCG
>NZ_KQ758614.1 GCF_001457025.1 Pseudarthrobacter enclensis
TGATAGGCCGCGAGTCCATCCAAAACCACAAAAGCTTTCCACCAACCACCATGCGATGGAAGGTCATATCCGGTATTAGACCCAGTTTCCCAGGCTTATCCCAGAGTCAAGGGCAGGTTACTCACGTGTTACTCACCCGTTCGCCACTAATCCAGGAGCAAGCTCCCTTCATCGTTCGACTTGCATGTGTTAAGCACGCCGCCAGCGTTCATCCTGAGCCAGGATCAAACTCTCCGTTGAAAAAACAGACACAACCAAGAACCACGGAAACAACGCGGAACCAGGCTGCACAAAATTTGAAACCAGCCAAAAACACCATGCACACCACGGGGTGGCGGCACAGCACATTCAACCAATTACATACATAATCGGTATCAACAAACTTGGCACACTATTGAGTTCTCAAACAACAGACACACCCGGCACCACCCAAACACTCGTTCAGGATCGCTCCGGAGCAACTTTTCAAACTTACCCGATCCCCCACCACATTGCAAACCGCGTTACCCGCGGCCCCAAGCACTCAAGGACCAGCCCCACCCAATCAGGCACACTCAAAAGCGAACCATTTTTCAGGCCGTTCAGAAGGGGTTTTTGCCGCTATCTTTCCGCATCAGCGGCGGCGACTCAGAAAACAATACACGCCCACCAACCCCACCGCAAATCAGCCCCACGGACGGCCAATGGCCCCTAAAAAGCCCGCAACCACGGGGATTCCGGGGGCCATGGCACTCCTCCAGCCGGTCCAGCGGCCGAAACTGCACTCTATGCAGTGGCTCACATGGCGTCGGGGCCTACGGACGTACCCGCAGCACGATGGTGAAGTCGGCGTCCCGGGGAGCCAGCCGGTAAGCCTCAAGGACGCCCGGACCACAAGCCGCAGTGCCGACGCCCCGCATGGCATGGTCGACGTACACGTAGGTGTGCCCATCGGGTTTGAGGTCGGGCCGGTGGGTCGCTGCGTCGAGTACGGCCTGGCTGTACGGACGGACCGTCAGGGAGAAGGGGTCGCCGGTGATTTCCAACTCTCCTTCCTGCAGCTTGAGCGCGGCAGATCCAACACCTGCACGGGCACCGGATTCCTGCGGGCGCGCGTAGTCCACGTCCAGCTCATCAAGGGCCATGGAGAACCAACCGGTGCGGGTTCCCTGCCCGGTGTCCGGGTAGGCCTGGTGCGGGCCCTGTCCGAACCAGCTCACGGTGGATGCCTCTCCGCCCAGCACAAGCTCAAGTCCAATCCGGGCCCACTCCACGTTGAACCCGGCGTTGACCCAGGTTCCTTGCGGCCTGACCTGGGTGCGGAGTGCCAGCGCGTCGCCGTCGCTGGTCCAGCTGTAGTCCACCAGCACGCCGTACTGCTTGTCGGCGGCGCCGACGCGGGTGCGGATGACGAGCTGTTCGCCGCCATCCGATGTGGCGCCGGCAGTAATGCCCAGCAGTCGGCTGTGGAGCCGGTCGAGCCCTGCCTCCTTCCATTGGAGGGCGAGGGGGCGTGGATCGTCACCGCCCCATTCCCTGCCAAGGTCGTTGTCAGTGGGCGGCCACCACAGGGAGAGGCCCATGCGCTCGATGGGCACGCCGCCGATCTCCAGCGGCATCCCGGTCAGCCGGCTGAAGACGGCCGGGCCAAGCCGCAGTTCGGCGTCCGTTGCATGCACGGTTTCGGAAGCGGGCGGCGGCACGGCGGGACCGGCGCTGTGCACGGACTGTCCCCATGCGACCTCGTGGCCGGCTTCCGCCCACGCAGTGGCCGCGTTGAGCACTGCACTGACCGTCAGCACTGCGGGCCCTGCCTGGGGCCGGATGCCGGCGGGGAGTGCAACCGTTGCCGTCTCCTGTGCTGCCAGCGGCGGCACTTCCACCGTGCCGCCGTCGGGCGTTCCGCCGTCGGCCGCCACGGCGAATCGGAAACTGTAAGCGGACGTATCCGCGAAGTCCTGCCCGCTGTGGACCGTAAAGCCGGACCAGTCCCCGGCCACCTGGATCCGGAGCGGTGCCACGACGCGCTTGAAGTCGAGCAGGCCGGGCCGCGGCTTGCGGTTGGCGTCCACCAGTCCGTCCGTGACGAAGTTGCCGTCGTGAATTTCCTCACCGAAGTCGCCGCCGTAGGCAAAGTGCTCCCCTCCCCCGGGGGTGGGCACCGTGATCCCGTGCTCCAGCCATTCCCAGACGAAACCGCCCATGAGCCGCGGATGGCGTTCGAAGAGATCCTGGTACTCGGTCATCCCTCCCGGACCGTTACCCATGGCGTGGACGTATTCGCAGAGCACAAAGGGCATGGCCCGGCGGCGTGCATCGAGGGCGGCGTCCTCGAGGGGCGGCTCGATCCCCTGCCCGATCAGGGCAGTTTCTGCCTGGCTGGCGTACATGCGGGAGTACACGTCCACGTAGGGCGAGGACCAGTCACCCTCGTAGTGGATGGGCCGGGACGGATCGCGGTCCTTGACCCAGCGGGACATGGCTGCGAGGTTCCGGCCGGTCCCGGACTCGTTGCCCAGCGACCACATAATCACCGAGGCGTGGTTCTTGTCCCGTTCCACTGTCCTGCGCATCCTGTCCAGCAGTGCGGCCTCCCACCGGGGATCGTCGCTGGGATTCTGCGCCCAGCCGGCACTTTCGAAACCGTGCGTTTCCAGGTCGCATTCGAGCACCACGTAGAAGCCCAGCTGGTCGGCCAGGGACAGGAAGTCCGGGTGCGGCGGGTAGTGCGAGGTGCGGATCGCGTTGATGTTGTGCTGCTTCATGAGCTTCAGCTCCGACTCCATCACCTCCCGCGGGACAACCCGGCCCAGCCGCGGGTGGTGCTCGTGGCGGTTCACTCCGCGCAGGAGGATCCGCCGTCCGTTCACCGTGAACTGCGCATCCTCGATGTGGATGCTCCGGAAGCCCAGCTGCAGCGACACGGTTTCAGCCGGGGTACTGACGGTGGCTTCATAGAGGCGGGGTACCTCCGCGGACCACGGCTCCACGCCGGGGATGCGCTGCTCCTGCCCTGCCGGAAGTTCCAGGTCCAGCTCCGGGACACGGACGACGGCGTCAATCGCCTGCCCGCCGCGGCTCGCCTCGATACGCAGCACGCCTTCGCCGCTGCGGGGGTCGTAGCCGGCGTGGACGAAGACGTCGTCAATGCCCTCCGCGGGCCGCGCCTGCAGCGAGACGTCCCGGAAGATCCCCGGGAGCCACCACATGTCCTGGTCCTCCACATAGCTGGCGGCCGAGAACTGGGCCACGCGTACGGCGAGGGTGTTGTTGCCCTCCACGAGGATTCCGGAGACATCGAACTCGTGGGCCAGCCGGCTGCCGCGGGTGGTTCCCAGTTCAACGCCGTTCAACCAGACGGTGCCGGCGGAGTCGATTCCGTCGAAGCGCAGCAGTGCATGGGGGAAGAACTCCGGACCGGTGTGGAAGGCAAGAACGTGGTCACCCACGGGGTTGGCGTCCGGAACATGGGGAGGTTCCACCGCAAACGGGAACTGGATGTTGGTGTAGGCCGGTTTGCCGTGGCCGTGCATCGGCCAGCTCGACGGCACGGGCAGCGTTTCGAAGCCCCTGAGGTCCCGGCCGTCCTGCCACCCGTCCGCGGGCGCGCTGCGGATGCCGGGGCTGAGGCGGAACTGCCAGTCACCGTTGAGCGAAAGCCGCGGCGCGTCTGTGTGCAGGTAGGCGCGCGGCGGGAGCGAACCCCTGCCCGGGCTGAAAGACGAAAGCTCCAGGACGCCTTCCCCGCCGACGTCCAGGCTGCGCGGGGCGGCGTCGGAGCGTGTGGCGGAGAGGTCAGCGGCGACCGGCGGGGTGGACGGAACTGGCATGGTGATTCCTCGGTGTGGGGGTGGCGTGCACGTTTGCGTGAACGTTCACGGTCTTGCGTCAAGCCTAGTTGGTGTTGGTCTTGATGAGTAGGGGTCCGGCTGCTTTTTGGTGGGTCAGGCGGACTGGCGGATCACGAGCTCGTGGCGCAAAGTCAGCGCTGCCGCACTGCTGCCGGCCTCTACGGCTCCGGAAAGCAGCCCGTCCAGGAGTCCGACGGCGGCACGGCCCACGGAGCGCAGGTCCAGTGAGAGGGTGGTCAGTTCGGGTGTGAGCAGCTCCCCGAGGGGTATGCCGTCCATTCCGATGACCGCCACGTCCCGGGGCACCGCGCGCTTCCCTTCGCTGAGGGCTTTGAGGACCCCTGCCGCCATGAGGTCGTTGAACACGAGGATCGCGTCAACGTCAGGGGCTGCGGCCAGCAGGTCAGTCACGGCGCGCCGGGCTTCGGCGGCTGAGGGGCCGGAGGCAATCTGCTGCAGTCGGATGTCCCGTTCCCTGGCGGCAGCTTCCACTGCGTGCCCGCGGCCGGCGGCGATGCCGCCTTGGTCGGAATCGAGAAAGACAACTCTGCGGCGCCGGTCCTCGGCCAGGTGCCCCAGTCCCAGCCGGGCGGCGTGCGCATAGTCGAAGGAGATCGATCCGGCAGCCTCGGCTTGCGGGTCATCAAGGCCCACCACCGGGCGCCGGCCCATGATGGCCTGGGCGGCGCGGGAATGTTCCCCGAGGTAGCCGATGAGTGCATCCACCTGGGGGGCCAGCCGGCCAGCGGAGTCCAGGGCACTGCCGGCGCCGTGCCCGTAGTCGTCCACCACCACGTTCCAGCCGCGCTGGGTGGCTTCCTCCACAACGCTGGAGGCAAAGGCGGGGAAATACGGATTCGTGAGATCGGGGATGGCCAGGCCCACAGACACATTGGCGCCCTGGACCAGGCCCCGGGCGAAGCGGCTGGGCGTATAACCGAGTTCGGCCGCCAACCGCTGGACCCGCTCCCGGGTGGCCTGGCTGATGCCGGGCATGCCATTCATGGCCCGGGTGACCGTTTGCCGTGACACCCCGGCAGCGGCAGCAACATCCAGGATGGTGGCACGGCGTTGCCCCGGGCTCGACGATCGTGCGCTCATAGGCCGTAAGTCTATGCGGCTGCAACAGCAACGCCTGTTGCGCTATCAGATCAGGCACCTAACAGGGGGTGTTAGGTGCCCGATCTGATAGAGCAAACTGGGGGGTGCGGCGTGCTCGGTCAGGAGTGGGCGTGGGTGGGGTTGCGCTATCAGTTGGTGTTCCTAACTGGGGGTGTTAGGTGCGTTATCTGATAGGGCATCTGTGGGGGGCCTCGATGGCTGGGCTGGGGCGTGTGTTGCGCTATCAGATCGGGCACCTAACAGGGGGTGGTAGGTGCCTGATCTGATAGGGCATCCCTGGTTTCCCTGGCACATCTGGGGGCGTGTGGGGGTTTGGTGTGTGGTGTTTAAGTGCGGGAGGCCCCAACCAGTGGTTGGGGCCTCGACCGTGATGTGTTGTCCGGCGGTGTCCTACTCTCCCACACCCTCCCGGGTGCAGTACCATCGGCGCTGTGGGTCTTAGCTTCCGGGTTCGGAATGGGACCGGGCGTTTCCCCCACGCTATGACCGCCGTAACCCTTGCACCCGAACCCCGTGGGGGG
>NZ_KQ758615.1 GCF_001457025.1 Pseudarthrobacter enclensis
GGGGAGCTGGCCGGTCACCTGAGCCGCCCCACCCACCCACTTCTCGGACAAGAAGGAGCACCACCAATGAACAACGACAACCGCGCCGCACGCGCTGCACTGACCCGCCTGTTCGAACCCGCCGATCCTGTGGGCCGCGCCCTTGTGGCCAAACACGGCGCCCCCGACGCGCTGAAGATCGCCACGGGCGCCCTCCGCGCCGAACCGTTCTGGGACGTCACCAGCGAGGACCTTGCCGAGGGCCTCCGCCGCTGGGCGCCACGGGCACCCGGGCTGGACCCGGCAGCAGACCTAGGCATCATCAAGGGGTTGGGCGGAGGGTTCCTTACCCCCGACGACGGGCACTGGCCCGCGGGCCTGAACGACCTTCCCGACGCCCCCTACGGGCTGTGGTACCGCGGCACCATCGACAACGGCATCCCCGCGCCGTCCCGGTGCGTGGCCCTGACCGGGTCCCGGGACAGCACCAGCTACGGCGCTGCCGTCACCGGCGACATTGCCTACGGGCTGGCCCAGCGCGGCATCTGCGTGATTTCCGGTCTCGCCTATGGCATCGACGCTCACGCCCACCGGGCCGCGCTGGCCGGAGTCCAAGGCGATGGACCGGCAACCATCGCGGTGCTGGCCGGAGGACTTGACCGGGACTACCCCTCCGGAAATGCAGACCTGGCGGCCGCGATCCGGGCCAATGGCCTGACACTCTCGGAGCAGCCCCCGGGAAGCGCCCCTACACGGTCCAGATTCCTGGACAGGGGACGCATTATTGCGGCGCTGGCCGGAGTGACGTGTGTTGTGGAAGCCCGGTGGCGTTCCGGAGCATTGAACACCGCACACCATGCCGAAACTATCGCCCGGCACGTCGCAGCAGTTCCGGGAAGCGTCTACAGCGCCAACTCGGCAGGATGCCACCGCCTTCTCAAAGAAGGCACTGCGGCGCTGGTGACAGACGCGGCCGAACTCGCCGAACTGCTCGCCAGCTAAACCCCGCACCGGGTGGCCGGTCCCGCACCGGCCACCCGCCCAAAAGCCACCCCGATGGAAAGGCCACGATCATGACAAGCTTTTGGGACAGCGATGGCGACTTCGACTACGAAGTCCACTATGAGGCAGAACAGCGTCGGCACGCGGCCGCGACGGCGGAAACCATCGCAAAGCCGCACCTCGCTGACGCGATCCACCACTTCGGACTGGGAGACAATCCACGTTCCGGCTTCACCCGAGCCCTGCTCGAGGCCCTGGAACACTGGCAGGTCCTGATCGACAGGATCACTGCCACCCCCGCGGACCAGGAGGTAATACACCTCACCCGCCACGCCGAAGCAACAGCCTCCACCATCGAAACCCTCACCAGCTGACACCCCGGGTGGCCGGTCTTTCTGGGCCGGTCACCGCGGGCGGTCCGCCGTCGTGGCCGGCTTGTGTCGGTGGTCGCCGGCGGCGGACCGCCAATTCCGCACCAGTCCCAGCCGAGGCGGCTGTCACCGGCGGCCTGCGTGGGTGACCAGATTCTTAGGGCGACCCGTGGTGGCTTGCAAGGCATGCTCGCAGGGCTCGCACCCCAGATGGGCGTCCGCTGGCGCGGCCGGCTGTTGGGTGTTTCCGGTCCGTCGCAGAGCTCCGGCCCGTCATCACCTGTTGTGTCTACGACGTTTTTTGCTGCTGTCCTTCGGATTCTAGGT
>NZ_KQ758616.1 GCF_001457025.1 Pseudarthrobacter enclensis
GTTGTAGGTGCTCCTTAGAAAGGAGGTGATCCAGCCGCACCTTCCGGTACGGCTACCTTGTTACGACTTAGTCCCAATCGCCAGTCCCACCTTCGACGGCTCCCTCCCACAAGGGGTTAGGCCACCGGCTTCGGGTGTTACCAACTTTCGTGACTTGACGGGCGGTGTGTACAAGGCCCGGGAACGTATTCACCGCAGCGTTGCTGATCTGCGATTACTAGCGACTCCGACTTCATGGGGTCGAGTTGCAGACCCCAATCCGAACTGAGACCGGCTTTTTGGGATTAGCTCCACCTCACAGTATCGCAACCCTTTGTACCGGCCATTGTAGCATGCGTGAAGCCCAAGACATAAGGGGCATGATGATTTGACGTCGTCCCCACCTTCCTCCGAGTTGACCCCGGCAGTCTCCTATGAGTCCCCACCATCACGTGCTGGCAACATAGAACGAGGGTTGCGCTCGTTGCGGGACTTAACCCAACATCTCACGACACGAGCTGACGACAACCATGCACCACCTGTAAACCAGCCCACAAGGGGAAAGACTGTTTCCAGCCCGGTCCGGTTCATGTCAAGCCTTGGTAAGGTTCTTCGCGTTGCATCGAATTAATCCGCATGCTCCGCCGCTTGTGCGGGCCCCCGTCAATTCCTTTGAGTTTTAGCCTTGCGGCCGTACTCCCCAGGCGGGGCACTTAATGCGTTAGCTACGGCGCGGAAAACGTGGAATGTCCCCCACACCTAGTGCCCAACGTTTACGGCATGGACTACCAGGGTATCTAATCCTGTTCGCTCCCCATGCTTTCGCTCCTCAGCGTCAGTTAATGCCCAGAGACCTGCCTTCGCCATCGGTGTTCCTCCTGATATCTGCGCATTTCACCGCTACACCAGGAATTCCAGTCTCCCCTACATCACTCTAGTCTGCCCGTACCCACCGCAGATCCGGAGTTGAGCCCCGGACTTTCACGGCAGACGCGACAAACCGCCTACGAGCTCTTTACGCCCAATAATTCCGGATAACGCTTGCGCCCTACGTATTACCGCGGCTGCTGGCACGTAGTTAGCCGGCGCTTCTTCTGCAGGTACCGTCACTT